>NZ_JACHGR010000006.1 GCF_014202415.1 Tolumonas osonensis | reverse complement strand
AGCATAGTTCCAATAATGGGCTGTCGCCGCTAGAGTATGAGCGTCAGTATTTTAAAGAGGCTAAAAGTCGTCTAGTGAAGTAGTGGCGATTCAATCCCGGTGTTGAGTTATGACCCGGCACAACCAGCGAATCGACGAAGGCTTCATCTTCTGCGGTCAGCCGATACGATAAAGCATCCATGTAACTATCCCATTGTGCCTCAGTTCGGGGGCCTGCAATCACCGATGTAATGAGCCGGTTATTCAGCACCCACGCCAATGCAAAAGCAATTGAATTCGACCCTTTTTCTTGTGCATAGTCAGCAATCTTTTCGGCAATAACGATGGACTCGTCTCTCAGTTCAGTCTGCAAAATACGAGCATCTCCACGCCCTGCCCGGCTATCTGTTGGCAATGGCTGACTGAGTGCATATTTTCCACTTAAAACGCCACGCGCTAGCGGACTGTAAGGGGCAATACCTAAACCATAATGAGCAGCCGCAGGTAATTGCTCTACTTCTGCGGTACGGCTCACCATATTATATAACGGCTCACTAACAACAGGACGTTCAATGCCAAGCTGATCGGCAACACGACATATCTCAGCAATACGCCAGCCTGTAAAATTCGATACCCCGTAGTAACGCACTTTACCCTGACCGATCAACTCACCTACAGCTCTCACACTCTCGTCCAGAGGCAGACCAGGGATAGCCCGGTGAAGATAGAGGATATCAATGTAGTCGGTTCCGAGACTTTTCAGACTCGTTTCAACTGTTTGACGGATCCATTTACGTGATTGCCCTTGTGAATTCGGATTTCGGCTACCGCCATAACCAAATTTGGTAGCGACCACCCATTCATCTCGTTGGGCCGCAATAGCACGTCCGACAATGATTTCTGACTGGCGACCGTTATAAACATCTGCTGTATCAATAAAATTGATCCTTTGATCATAGGCTTTATCAATGATCCGTTTGGAGGTGGTTTCATCTGTTGCACCACCAAACATCATCGCACCCAGACAAATTGGTGATACTTTCAATGAACTTTTACCAAGGTATTTATATTCCACGGATAGCTCCTATTTTTATTTGTAGCTGCGATATTGTCTTTATGTATTCAGCAGATTGTTTTCAAAATGGTTCGTATATTTTTGGCAGCGGATGCTTCATTTATCTCATTTAGCACTTCAGCGATTGAATTTATTTGTGAGACAACTAAACCTGTATTCATGCCAATCCGAATATGGCTTGTCAGCTGAGAAATAACACCAATACAGGCAAGCGTGGCAATAGTGATAATTTCGCGTTCCTGATAACTGAGAACACCGCGCAAGAAAATATCAGCAAAGAGGTGTTCCTTCAGAAATGCATCGATAGCCGGAGCAAAATCAAATAATGGACCTTTTACCGGCCCTCCGGTCAATTCCCGCTGCACCTCATCACCTAATTCAAAGCGGGATTTATCCACTGGAATAGGCTTTGGCGTTTGTCCGACATCATCATTGGTCCCCGATTTTTGTCTCTCAGTAATGACAACCATCAGCGCTGACAATCCATTCAGGCTACGAGGGAAGCCACAATACGCATAGAGCTGGATCATTAACTCCTTCAACTCGTTAATAGACACACCATCTTGCAAAGCGGTATTTAAATAAGATTGTAATTCTTCGATATGACCCATTGCTGTTGCTGCAGCCACCCTGACAAGATGTTGTTCTTTTTTTAAGTGTCATTGCCATTCCTTAACTATTAATATTTTTTTAATCTAACATGGGATGGATTTTCAATTAATGAATGTTAGTTATTGCACTTATGCAATTGATTAATAAATATGGCGTTCTAGTTTTTCCATATTCATGAAATTACCCAACACATCCGCACAAATCTTCCAGACTTCTGCCGTCAAAATTCACATCATGACCGCATCTCGTCAGATGGAGTTTTCAAGATGGAAAATCTGTTTTCATTTATCTGCTTTGCGTTTGTGGCTTCAATCACGCCGGGGCCAACCAATTTTCTGATTCTGAGTCAGAGTTCCCGGCTTGGTCTGGGGAAGACGTTTCCCATTGTAGTCAGTGCCAGTATCGGCGCTGCGGCGTTGGTCTGTCTGACAGGGATTGGTGTCGGGAAGGCGTTACTTGCTTACCCATTCGTAAAAGAAATGATGGGTTGGCTCGGTGTTTTATGGCTCACGAAATTGGCCTGGCAGATCGCATCACAGCCAGTGAAGGAAACGGATAATTCATCTTCTGATCTGCCGACACTCGGTGTTGTCGGCGGTTTTTTGATGCAGGCGGTGAACCCCAAGGCGTGGTTAATGGCGGTTGCCGTGATCAGTGTTTATGCCACATCAGATACGCATTATTTCTGGAATGTTTCGTATTTGTCCGCCGTTTTTCTGGTGATCGCGATTCCTTGTCTGACAGTCTGGGCATTGGCTGGCCGCTTGGCGGGATCATTGATCCGCAAGCCGATGCATGTGATCTGGCTGAACCGCGTCATGGGCTGGATCTTGCTGGTCTCTGCATGGTCTGCGACACTGAATCTGTCGGTGTAAAATGAGAGTGAGCGATGTTGAAATCAGGACGTAATGACTGATGGCGAATTGGGTCGATTTGGCCAAAGATGCCGAAAGCGGGATTGAAACGATACGCGCCCACTTTTCCGGGCATGCGTATGATCCCCATTGGCATCCGCAATATCTCATCGGGGTGACTGAACAGGGACATCAGCAGTTTCATTGCCGTCGGCGGCAGGTAAACAGCCATCAGGGTCATGTGTTCATGCTGGAACCCGAAGAACTGCATGATGGTCATGCGCCGGAGAGTGCCGGGTTCACGTATCAGATGCTCTATTTCGATCCGGCCTGGCTGCATACCCGTATGGCCGGGTTATATGAAAAAATGCCGGATGGGTTCGAATTTTCTGTCGCCTCCACTTTAACACAGGATCCCCAGCTGGCACTTCGGGTTTCACAGGCCTTCCAAGCTTATCATTTTCAGGAATTCCGGCTTATTAAAGAAACGAGTATCGATTTATTACTGAGCAGTCTGATCAAGACAAATTGGGTTCAGGTAGTCGGACAAACATCAGATCATCATCCGCTGATCGCAAGTAAAATCCGCGATATGCTGTATGAGCATGTGTGCGATGAAATCGGTCTGGACGAGCTTGCAGCTGAAGCAGGAATGGACCGTTTCAGAATGAACCGGATTTTTAAGTCGGCTTACCAAATCGCGCCTTATCAATATTTGCTGCAATTACGACTTTCAAAAGCCCGGATGATGATTGCGGCCGGTTCACCCCTTGCGGATGTTGCATCGACGTTTTGTTTTTCCGATCAGAGTCATTTAGGCCGCTGGTTTCGCCGTTGTTATGGCATGACACCCGCGACCTATCAGAAGATATGCAGTGGTTAATAAATTCGATAACCAATACAAAGGATGAATCACCATGACAACCTACATTGATAAACTTGCCCTGTTTACTATCTCGGATAAAAAACTATTAGTTGTTCGCTCCAGGGGCAAATCGCTGTTTTATCTGCCCGGCGGTAAACGCGAATTCAACGAGACTGACCATGAGGCGCTGATACGTGAAATATCAGAAGAGTTAACCATTGATTTGGTGCCATCCACGATAACCTATGCCACCACACTTGAAGCGCAGGCGGATGGGAAACCAGAAGGGACGTTAGTTAAACTGACATGCTATTTCGCGGATTATGATGGCGAACCAATGCCTGCTGCCGAGATTGAAGAATTACGTTACATAGACAGCCATGATATTGAAATTTGCTCAAAAGCAGCGCTCCTGTGCGTTGATTGGCTCAAAGAACATGGCTACATCAATTAGGGCTGGTTATATCCCTCGTGTAGAATGAGCGGCATAGTCACAAGGCATGATAGAGATATGCGCACATGAAATCCTATGAATGGATCTTGTTCGATGCAGATGAAACATTGTTTGAATTTGATGCCCTCCGCGGTTTAAAACTGATGTTTTCACGCTTTGGCGTCGACTTTTCCGATGCTGATTTTTCAGAATATCAGTCCGTGAATAAGCCGCTCTGGGTTCAATACCAGAATGGTGAAATATCTGCGGCGCAGCTCCAGCATCAACGTTTTGAATCCTGGGCGCAACGGCTTGATGAAACGCCAAAAACATTAAACAGTGCATTTCTGTCTGCGATGGCGGATATCTGTCAGCCACTGAATGGGGCCGCTGATTTGCTGAATACCCTACGGGGCAAAGTGAAGCTCGGTATTATCACTAATGGCTTTACCGAGCTGCAGCAAATCCGTCTGGAGCGCACCGGATTTCGGGAGCATTTTGATGTGCTGATCATTTCCGAACAGGTTGGTGTGGCTAAGCCCCATCCGGATATTTTTGAGCATGCCCTTTCCACGATGGGGAATCCGCCCCGTGAGCGTGTTCTCATGGTCGGCGATAATCCTGACTCGGATATTTTGGGTGGCCTCAATGCGGGCTTGCATACATGCTGGGTTAATACAGATAACAAGCCTGTGCCGGTAGGCATCACACCTCACTATCAGGTTTCATCATTACCGGAGCTTGAATCGCTTCTGACACAGTCTTGATTTATCCCCCGTAAGCGGTGCAGACACAAAACAGCTTGTTGTTCTGCACTGTTATCGCAATGAACCAACAAATCTGACAGCTTGAATGACAAACTAAACTGCATAAATTTCTGAACTCTTTTTCAAACATGTTCGGAGAATATATGCCTTTAGCCGCTAGAGTTGGTGATGCACATGCTTGTCCTCAGAAAGGACATTCTGTAAATAATATCGTTTCCGGCTCTGATAATGTATTTATTAACGGCCTGCCGGCTTCCCGTCTCGGTGATACTACTAGTTGTGGCGCTACAATTGTTGCGGGTAGCTCAACCGTTTTTATTAATGGCAAACCTGCTGCATTAATGGGATCAGCGACTTCACATGGCGGTGTGATCATCGGTGGCTCTGATAATGTCTTAATTGGCGACATCTATACTCCAGCATCAACCATATCTGATTCACTCGTTGAAAAAGCATTTAATCAACACTTTCAGCTTATCGATCAATCAGGTAATCCCGTGAAAGGATTCACTTATCTGCTCCAAACACCCGACGGAGAGATCACGGGAGAAACGTGTGAGCAGGGAAAAACCGATCTGTGTCATAGCCACACCATGCAAAGCATTACATTAGCTCACGCTTTTCAATCAGAGATCGGAGTTAAAAAATGACATTAGCAACAGCAACCACAACGCCTCGCAGCGATACAAATCCAATTCGGGTTATTGTTGATCCTCTTCATTTAGATGAAATACCCGACATCATGGACGCAATGAACTGGCATACTGCTGCAAAACTGATGCGTCACTGGTTTAACCAAGAGGAAGCTTATGTGATGACTGCAGATATCAGATCAGGAAAAGTGAGCTCTCTATCTTTACCGCCAAACCGATATAATGATGATATCGTTAAGATAGACTGGTTATTATCTCATCCAATGTGGCATGCCGCAGCAATCAATATTCATAATTCATGGGTATCACCTAAAGGTATAGACAGGCTTAAAATTTTATTAAAAAAAGAGGGATGGATCAGAGGAAAAACAACCCCAACAGTATTGGGCTCTATAATTCACTCCGCCAGAGAATGTGATACATATTCACAGGTAAACAAAGTTGATGTCGGAAATAAACTGAACCGTGTCGATGGCTTGTATGGTGCCATTGGTAATGGAACATTGAAAATAGCCGTTGTAGGTACAGCTTTTAATCGCCACGGACGTGATTTTTTCCGGGTTGAAAAAACAGGTTTATACCTTCGGGATAGTTATGATTTTGAGGGTGACAATGAACCGCTCGGCATCTGGAGTAAAAAACGGAATAAATGTTTAGGTAAATTAGATACCGTAGCTTATCTTTCATCTCCATTGTATTTCGCATTGCAAGGATATGTTCCTGTTTTCAATCGTGATTTCAGGTGCTGGCAAGAAGTACATAAGAACGACAAAAAGAAAGGTGGTGATTTTATCGTTTACTCGGATGTGCAATGGCGGAATGAATCAGGATGGGAAATCCCTCTATGAAACGTAAATACGTCTTGTACACCATGGTAGTGATAATTCTTTGCTTCTCATTTCTATTTTTTTCCCCTTTTCTGGCAAAAAAATATGGAAAACAACTTTTTTGGGATGAGAGTCCAGATAATAAATACCATATTGAAACACTGAAAGTTGCCAGCTTTTATCTGGGAGAGCTTAGAATGGACACACCAGGATTCGTTAGAGCATATGATAAAAATGGTAAACTATTTTATGAAAGTGAAATTGTTGACTTATATGATAATTGTCAGGTTTCTTGGCCAGCCCCCGAAGTTGGATTACCCAATATAATGGTAGGAATGGATGTATCAATACCTATTTCGCCTTAAAATCCTATAACAAACTTGGTGTGTGCCGTTTTTTCAAACTACCCCACACGTCAAAGTCAGGTAATTCTGATAGCATTACGAAAATCTCAGCCACATTAATCCCCTAGTCAGATTCTTGATGGAGTGCTCCATACGTGAAGAAGATTGCTTTTTTTGATATTGACGGAACGATGGTGAATGTTCCAAACGGTATGTTGCACCCATCTGATGAGACTCAACAGGTGATTAAAAAATTCCAGGAACAAGGGAATTATATCGTTGTTGCCACTGCCAGAACGCAGATCCCTGAGAGTGTTCGTAACATCAATTTTGATGGTTATATTTGCAGTGACGGCCACTATATCGAATTCCACGGTGAAACCTTGATCAATAATGTGTTCACTGATGACGAGATCGATATGCAATTGCAGGTCTATGAAGCACACAATGGCAGTTGTGCGTTAGGTGGCTATTCAGGCAATTGGGTGAGTTCGCATTCCGATCCTTATCTGAAGCAACATCACGCCATTTATAGTGGCAGCGATGACCTCTCTCATATTCCTCTGGTCTCACATTGCGCTGGCGAAATTAAGGCAAACTCGATTGCTGCCGTTTTTTCTTCTGCCGAAGATTTATTCGCAGCCAAAGCTAAATTACCTGAAAAATGGGCTATCAATGCCTATGGGGATGATGTTGATATTCGTATGGATGTGCATCTAGAGGGGTTCTCTAAAGGAACCGCTTGTGAATATTTATATAATCATCTAAATATTGATAAGCACAATACCTACGCATTTGGCGATGGGCACAATGATATCGAGATGTTGCAGCTGGTTGGTACCGGTATTGCGATGGGAAACGCGTCTGATGTTGTCAAAGCCAGTGCTGATGCGATTACTGATACCGTCGATAATAACGGGATAGCCAAAGCCTTTAAAAAATATCTGGCCATTGATTACTGATCAAAATTACCTGACGAAATTCAAATTCGATCACTTTGCTCACTGGACGGCACTGTGTGCCGCCAGTGATTTAAATCAGATGTCATCAAGCAAGCCTCAACTGTAAATCATCCAATCTAAGGAGAAACAATCACGGACCCGTTCATTGATGAATGATAACTGCAGTGATATTCAAACGTACCCGCCTTATCAAACTTGTGGCTGTAGGCCCCATTCGCTTTGACCCTACCGGAATCCCAGGTCCCATCATTGCCGGTGACCGTGTGTGCCGTGTTATCCGCGTTTATCCAATTGATGGTCGTACCTGTTTTGACTTTAATCACTTCGGGGCTAAAGGCGAAATTCGAAATTTGCACACTGGCATTTTCTTCACCAAAACTTTGACCTGTCATAGCTATGGCGGCCATGCCTATGACAAAAACAGAAATATAGCGATTCATTTAAACCTCCACCAACATATTGCTCATCGAAAAACAATGGCAATCGCTTAAGTATAGTTGTAAATGAATTACCCCCCCCCTGTGCAGATAATCCCGCATTGATATAGCAACATGAGAGAAACATGGCATCGCTATCCTTGAAGATGTTGGCTCACCAATTGCGCTTAAAAAGCCCCCATCGCTGGGGGAAAGTGGAGTTCAAAATCAGTGTTATTGAACGCTCGCCAAGCAAGGGATACCTGGCGAGACAAAATAGAAACACACACTCATTTTCAACTCTAAGGATGCAGGGATTTAGAAAAACAAAGGGGTTATGTCAGGACAACATAACCCCTTGCGCTGCGTGTCAGCAGTGAATTATTGTGATACAGGTGTTACGAAATGGGCGTTCGCATTGAATGTATTTGATGAGGTAAATTTCACATCAACAGTCTGACCGGCTTCGATACCGTTCAGTACATTACTGCCATTCGCCTTGTAAGTGAAAGTACGAGCTGGCCAGCCCAGTTCAGAGACGGCATCTTGCTTCACGGTGATCGTCTGGTCTGCCGCATTAACAGCAACAACAGAACCATGTGCCTGATAAGTGTTGACGGTAGCCTGGGCAGTGATAGCAGCCAGAGATAACGCAGCAACAGCGGCAAAACGTACGAATGTATTTTTCATGTTTTTTACTCCACAGATAGTCATTTGGTGAACCGGCATCAGGCCGTGTTCTTTTTTGTTTTTTGTGAAACGCATCACGTTTCGTTGGAGCAAGAATACGACTGTAATGCGTTCAGATAAACCTCGCATTCGTGAATTGACTGTATCAAAAAATGGAACAATCGCAGACAAGCTGTTTTGTTATCCGGACGAAACCTGATTGACCACATGTGAAAAAAAGGAGCCATGCTATGCATAAAACCGAGATTCAATGGCTAAACAATGTTGAAGAAAAAGACTACCCGGCAGCACTCTCCTATCTCGGGCTTATATACCCTCCGGAACAAGCCGCATCATTCGTCGACAGGTTAAAAACTGCCGATATCACCGAATTCAAAGCTAAGGATGTTTTCCGTGCTTCTGCGCTGTCATTGCTGGGTATTAGTAATCTGCATGTAGAAAAAGACCGTGAAAAAATTCGCACGGGCAAACTGTTGTCTCCTTTACTGCTTGTCCGTGATACGGCCAATGGCAAAGTCGTCATTGCTGATGGTTATCATAGAATGTGTGCGATATACGAGTTCGATGAAGATGCATGGCTTAAATGCAAGATTGTTTGAATGACGCACTACATTCTATATTTTCATGTAATCGATTACGCAACCTGAATGCGATCACAGTCATAGAAATTAATTCTCAATATACTGCTTACAAATACAACAAGACGTCCATCTCCTGTCGTAAAAAAGCCAGTAAAGGAGTTTATTTTCAATGAATTATGATGCAATAACGTTGCATGGGCAGAATTCGACGCTGATTCTGAAAACCGGGCCGGCCCCTGAGATTGTTTATTGGGGCGAACGAGTAAATGCTCAGCTTCATGTAAACGATATCTCACCAATCACACGTGCGGTTCCGCATGGCCGCCTCGATCTTGATGTACCGCTTACACTGAGCCCGGAGCATGGCCGTGGTATGTTCAGCAGTCCGGGATTAGAAGGTCATCGGAATGGTTATGACTGGTCTCCGGTATTCGCCTTCCATTCCCTTGAACAGAATGGCAATTCCCTGAAAATTATCACTGAAGACACTATCGCCGGCCTGAAGCTGGTCATTGATTTGATTCTGGATCCTGCCACCGATGTGCTTCAGATCCGGCATACGCTGACCAACATGAAGCCCGATCCCTATCAGGTGGATCGGTTCGCGGTAACTCTTCCCCTCCCCGAACGTGCCGATGAATTATTGGCCTTTCATGGTCGCTGGGTACGAGAATTCCAGCCTCACCAGATTAATCTTAAACACGGCAGCTATCAGCAGGAAAACCGCCGTGGGCGCACCTCGCATGAACATTTTCCGGCATTCATTCAGGGCTCGACAGGTTTTAATGAACAACAGGGCGAACTCTGGGGGTTCCACTTTGGCTGGAGCGGAAATCACCGCCTGCGTTCCGATGTCAAAACAGATGGCCGCCGTTTCATGCAGGCGGAAGCGCTCTATTTTGCCGGCGAAATTCAGCTGGCTGAAAACGAAAGTGTCAGCACGCCCTTGATCTACGCAACTTACAGCCAGCACGGTCTGAATGCGATGAGCCACGCCTTCCACCAGTTTGTCCGTCAGCAGATCCTGCATTTCCCGGTAAACAAACCCCGCCCGGTACATCTGAACACCTGGGAAGGGATCTATTTTCAGCACGATCCTGCTTACATCATGCAGATGGCGACACAGGCGGCCAGGCTGGGCGTTGAACGTTTTATTATTGATGACGGCTGGTTTAAAGGCCGCGATCATGACAGAGCAGCACTGGGTGACTGGTATCTGGACGAGAAAAAATATCCTGACGGGCTGGAACCGGTCGTGAATCATGTCCGCGCACTGGGGATGGAATTTGGTATCTGGGTCGAGCCGGAAATGATCAATCCTGATTCCGATCTGTTCCGTGCTCATCCAGACTGGCTGCTGGCCGTACCGGGTTATCACCAGCCCACCGGCCGCAATCAGTACGCGTTGGATCTGCAGAATCCGGCTGTTTTTGCCTATCTGCTGGAGCGACTGGATGACCTGCTGAGCCGGTATGATATCAGCTATCTCAAATGGGATATGAACCGGGAAATTGTTCAGCCCGGCCATGACAGTAAAGCGGCCATCACCGGACAAACGCAGGCGGTTTATCGCTTGTTTGATGAAATCAGGACACGTCATCCACTGGTTGAAATTGAATCCTGTGCTTCCGGCGGCGGACGCATCGATTTTGAGGTACTGAAACGGACTCACCGTTTCTGGACATCGGACAATAATGACGCTCTGGAACGCCAGCAAATACAACGTGGCATGAGTTACTTCTTCCCGCCAGAAGTGATGGGCTCACATATCGGCAGCGCTCACTGCCACAGTACTGCCCGCTCCCACAGCATTGCATTCCGCGGTCTGACAGCCTTATTCGGGCATATGGGTGTTGAGCTGGATCCGGTAAAAGAAAACGCTGAAGAGCAGGCCGGGTTTGCGCATTTTATTGCATTGCATAAACAACTGCGTCCACTATTACACAGCGGCAAGGTTGTCCGTATCGACCATCATGACCCCGCCATGATGATTAATGGCGTGATTGCGGCCGATCAGACCGAAGCGGTATTCCTGATCAGCCAGCTGACCATGCCGACTTATTCACTGTCAGGTTCATTACGTTTGCCCGGATTACAGGCTGACAAAAATTACTGTCTGACTGTGCTGGAAAAACCGGCCCGCTTTGATGGTGGCGTCATGAAAACTCAACCGCAGTGGCTGACGCAGGATGAAACCATTCTCTCGGGTGAATGGTTAGCCAAGATAGGTATTGCGCTGCCTGTGATGGATCCGGAAAGTGCGGTGTTACTGCAGTTTAAACTGGTTTAGATAAAGAAGATGGCCTGAATATTCAGGCCATCACGTGCTTAATGTTTACTCTCTGAAGGGATCTCACGCTGACCGATAGCGACACCATCCTGGTTGAACAGATGGCAATCGCTCAGATGAATGCCCAGCTTGATGTCTTCATAAAGCGCTACGGCTTTATCTCCCTGCACATGCACTTTAAACCCTTCTTTACCGCAGTAATTGCCAAACAGATAAGTCGAATTGCCTAAACGTTCCACCACTTCACTCTGGAACGTCAGCGAAAAATCGCCCTGCTCGACCTGCATATGAATATGTTCCGGACGAATACCTAAGCGTACCTTTTCCCCCACGGCAATGGCATCGGTAGTCACATGCAGCATGATGCATTGTCCATCCGGCAGACGAACTGACGCCTTGCCATTGGTGATCGCGTCGATAGTGGCATCAATAAAATTCATTTTTGGCGAACCGATAAAACCGGCGACAAATTCATTGGCTGGCGCATGATAAAGCTGCAATGGCGAGCCGACCTGTTCGACGTTCCCGCTGCGCAGCACCACTATCTTATCGGCCAAGGTCATGGCTTCCACCTGATCATGGGTAACATAAATCATGGTGTTGCCCAGTTCATGATGCAGTTTGGCGATCTGCAGGCGCATTTCCACGCGTAATTCGGCATCCAGATTCGATAACGGTTCATCAAACAGGAAGACTTTCGGATCGCGGACAATCGCCCGGCCAATCGCCACACGCTGGCGCTGGCCACCGGACATGTCTTTCGGTTTGCGATCCAGCAGTTGTTCCATCTTCAATGTTTTGGCGGCAATGTTAACGCGCTTGGCAATCTCTTCTTTGTCCACACCGTTCATTTTCAGACCAAAACCCATGTTCTCCGCGACTGTCATATGCGGATAGAGCGCGTATGACTGGAACACCATCGCCACACCCCGGTCAGCCGGATCAACATCATTCACTTTGCGGCCATCGATATAGAGTTCACCTTCCGAGATCTCTTCCAGCCCGGCGACCATGCGCAGCAAGGTTGATTTGCCACAGCCGGACGGCCCGACAAACACCACAAATTCCCCACTGTCGATTTGCAGATCCACCCCATGGATGGTCTGGTTTTTTTCATAACGTTTAACAACTTTACGCAGCGTAATATCAGCCATTGTTTTATCTCCACTGACTATCCGGTGCTGTTTCACCGGATAGCGAACTAATTCGATTCACTCACCGATGATGTTTAACTCAAGCGTCTGACTACCCAGCCGGGCGCTGGTAAATGTGGCTGTCACCAGCCCGCCATGATCGCCCGCTTCAAGCCAGAGTCCGACCGCGCCGCCTTTCAGCACCAGCTGATCCGGGCCGATAATTTTTGCCGGGCCGTCAACGGAAACCGAAATGATGTCATCCAGAAATGGCAGCAAATTGCCGCATTGATCCAGAGCTTCGATGGTGACGCGTGTAGCCGCTTTTTCGTTGGCCGGTAATTCACTGTAATCCGATTTAACCCGTAACGAAGTCGCCACCGGATTAGCAGGCATCTGCATCTCGCACACTACCTGGCCGTTGTGTAAGCCTCGCAGCGAGACGGTCTCCCATTTCATGCCCCATTCACCAAATTCCTGCGGTGAAATGACCTCGTCATCAATGATCACCGGCGCATGCGGCAGATGCGGAAATTGTTTCACCGCCGGTTTCAGCCGTTTCACCGGATAATCACCAACTTTGAATTCGATCTCATCGCAGTTGGTCAGGATGATCAGCGGCAGAATCAGGCACTCGCAGCGTTCACCCCGCGCCCAGAAGGTTACGGGTTGCATCACCGGCTCATCGCTGACTTCACACTGACTCTTATAGGCGTAAGCAGCAAATTTGGGGATGCGGAACATGTCACTGATGCCGTGATAACAGATGCGATCACCGCTGCCGAAATCTTTATGCGTGTTGTAATCAAACAGGCACCAGGCAATACAGCCGGAAATATGCGGATCGGCATAACAGGCATCCAGCACCCGTAAATGACGGATCACGTGTTCATGCTGGCGTTCTTCCGGATCAAACCGTTTGGTCGGGAACATATGTCCGTTATATTCCGTAACCATATACGGTACTTTATGATCAAGCCCGGTCACCTGTTGCTGATCACGGAGCGCAACTTCGCCGCCGTTCAGCACAAAGTCATTCATGGTGTAGACATCTTCCAGCAGCGAACTGCTGGTATGACAACGGACACCGCCGGTCTGACGGCTTGGATCCAGTGCATGGGCCAGCCGGTTGGTGCGTTCATAGAAATGATCATCGTCACGCGATTCATTGATCCTGACGCCCCACAGCACAATCGATGGATGGTTCCAGTCACGCTGGATCATGGCGCCGACATTCGCGATCGCCCCCTGTTTCCAGGCTTCATCACCAATGTGCTGCCAGCCGGGGATCTCTTCAAACACCAGCAGCCCGAGCTCATCACAGCGATCTAAAAATGCTGGTGACTGCGGATAATGCGAGGTTCTGACCAGATTGAATTTGAGTGTGTTTTTGATGAAATCCGCATCCGCCCTCTGGGCATGAGCCCCCATCGCATAACCCATATACGGATATGACTGATGACGATTGATGCCGCGGATCTTCAGACTGCGGCCGTTCAGCAGAAAGCCATCGGGCGTAAATTCTGCCTGACGAAAACCCACTCTCGTCGTGAACTGGTGACTGAAGTTATTTCCGCTGATACTGATCGCAAGATGATAAAGAACCGGCTCATCAATATCCCATAACCGGATACCGGTTAAGCCTGTCATCCGGAAAGCATCCTGCGCCCGGGAACCGGAAATGCCATGACGATGTTCCGCCACCAACTTGCCATCGGCTGTCGTTAAACGGGCAACCAGCTCACCGTCATCATTACCCGCGACGATCTGATCCAGATAAACACGCACAGCCAGTGTTTTCTCGTCAGTTAAAACATCTTCCGCGATGGCCTGTACGTTTTTAATGCGTAACGCATCGGTCGTTTTCAACCAGACATTGCGATAAATACCGGCATAAGTCAGGTAATCGATCTGACCGCCAAACGGGGAAATTTCAGGATTTTCGCTGCCATCGATCACCACGGTGATCTGGTTTTCGCCCTGTAACAGATGCGGCGTCAGCAATACTTCAAACGGCGTGTAGCCATCACGATGTCCGGTCAGCAGCTTGCCATTGAGGTACACTTTGGCATCCGCCATCGCGCCATCAAATTGTAACCAGACCTGTTTCTCTGCAAACTCAGACCGCCAAAGCAGCGTTTTCTGATAACTGAATTTGCGCTGATACGTGGTCTCATCGAAGTAGTTATAAGGCAGCTCGACCGCGGTATGCGGTAAATCAACCTGTTCAGCGACCGCCAGTTCAGCGCCGGTGAATAACGTAAATTCACCCGGAATGAAACGCCACTGCTTATCAAAACTCTCGCATAAATTCATCATTTCACTGACCCCACCATTCCCTGAACAAATTGCTTTTGCATTGCGAAAAACACGGCGATCGTTGGCAATGTCGCCGCAACCGTACCGATCATGACAACCCCGAAATCAGGGACATAAGCCGACGACAGTGACGACAATACCAGATTGATGGTTTTCATATCGGGGGTCTGCAACACGATCAGAGGCCAGAGGAAGTTATTCCAGTTCGCCATGAAGGTAATGATGAACGCCGCCGCATAGGTGGAACGCATCACCGGAAAGAACACATAGACAAAGATCTGCCACTCTTTCACGCCATCAACGCGGGCGGCATCGAGCAGTTCTTTCGGGAAGGCTTTGGTGCACTGGCGGAAGTAGAAAATGATGTAAACCGAGGCGACGGAAGGCAACACCACCGCCCAGTGCGTATCCAGCAGATTCGCTTTCGCCATCATGCTGAACAGCGGGATCATCAGTGCCGCGAATGGGATCATCATCGTCAGCAGCAACAGGTTATAAACCTTGTCGCGCAGTTTTGACTGATAAATCTCAAACCCATACCCCGCGAGTGAAGCGATGACTAGGGTCAGAAACGTCCCCAGCAATGAAACCTTCGTGGTGTTCCAGAAAATCTGCGGCAGATCGACCACCTGACTCAGCTTGGTGAAGTTATCAATCAGTGCAGTACCGAAAGACATCTTCCCCTGGTTGATATCTGCCGTGGTGTTGGTGCTACTGACCACCATCCAGAAAAACGGAAACAGAGAAACAAAGGCGATCACCACCAGAAACAGGTACATCACACCCTGATAGATTTTTTGTCTGGAGAAATTAGAGGTCGTCATTATTTTTTGTCCTGTACAAATTTAAACTGCACCAAGGCCAGCACCGCAGCAAAGAACACAATCACGTAAGAGACTGTGGCGGCATAACCGAAATTCGGCACAAATTTGAATGACAAGTTGTAGATATACATCGACAGCGTCAGCGTGGAGTTCGCCGGACCACCATTGGTGATGTTCATCGCTTCATCGAACAGCTGCAGCGTACCAATCGTCGACATGACGGACGTAAACAGGATCACCGGCTTGAGTAACGGTACCGTAATATGGAAGAACGTCTGAACCGGTGACACGCCTTCCAGCTTGGCCGCCTCATAGATCGACTTGTCGATGTTTTGCATTGCTGCCAGATAAAAGATCATGTTGTAACCAGTCCAGCGCCAGGTGATCGCCAGAATGATGGTCACTTTTGCCCAGAACGGATCGGTCAGCCAGGGAATCGGATTATCGATCACGCCAATCGTCATCAGCGCGGAATTCACGATGCCGTCATAACCAAACATGCTTTTAAACAGAATGGAATAAGCAACCAGCGACGTGACACAAGGCAGGAAAATGGCCATGCGGAAGAAACTGCGGAACCGGACATTCGGCGAGTTCAAACAGGAAGCCGTTGCCAGTGAAAGCAGGATCATCAGCGGAACCTGCACAATCAGAAAAATCAGCGTATTGGTTAACGCAGTAATAAACACCTGATCATGCATCAGACGAGTAATATTACCAAAGCCAACAAACTGAACGATGGTGCCCTTTCCGGAATGCATGGATAACCAAAGCGAATTCAGGATCGGATAAATCATGAACAGCGTTACCAGCGTGAGTGAGGCCAGGACAAAACCCCATCCGTTGATATCGTAAAAACGGTGAAAATTGCGACTACGAATCTGAGTCATGGGCATAACACCTGAATGAGACATAATAGGAACCTCAGCAGGAGAGCCGGCGAACCCGGTTTACCGGCTCTCTGTATTTTGCTATTGAATTTGTAAAGCTAACTGACTGTCGACCTGTTCCAGAACCTGTTCCAGTGGCATACCCTGATAGTAAGCCGGTAACTGCGAAGCTAACGCGGCATCCGCTTCATAGGTGTAATAGCCGTAATTCACTTTAGGTATTTTGCCCAGCCAGTTTGCAAAATCGCTGTAGATCGCCTGACCACCAAAGAAGGCATCTGGCTGCTGATAGGCCGCACCGGTACGTGCTGGCAGATAAGAACCTACCGCACCACGTTCTGTCAGGATTTGCTGATAAAACGCACTGTCTTTACCATAGACACTGTTGAGGAAATCAATCGCCTGTTCGGTGTTGTCAGACGTGGCGATCACATACCAGCTGGAACCGCCCAGGTTAGACTGGTTAGTACCGTCTTTAATGTTCAGACGCGGCGTCGGCGCAACCGCCCACTTACCCGCCTGATCAGCGGCCGATTTCACGGATGCCGTGATCCAGACACCGGTTGTGATGGTCGCTACATCACCGTGGTTAACGGCACCAACCCATTCAGACCAGCCCATGGTTGGCCGCACAATGCCCGCATCTGCCATGTCTTTATAGATACGTAACGCCTCTTTCAGCGCTTCGTTGTTCTTGATGTTCAGCGCGCCTTTTTCATCAAAATACCAGCTGCCGGCAGACTGCAGCATGACGCGCATCAGACTCAAATCGTTCGGGTCATTACCTAACATCGCTTTGCCAGTTTTGGCTTTCACGACTTTCCCGATTTCAATGAAACGATCCCAGGTAATGTTTTGCATGTCTTCGGATTTGAAGCCTGCCTGTGCCAGCAAATCCTTACGGTAATACATACCAGTAACGCCGGAATCAAACGGCATACCGTAGGTTTTACCATTCATGGTCATCAGGTCTACTTTGTAAGGTGCAAACTGGCTGTAATCCACTTTGCCGGTCATGTCAGCAAACGCGCCAGGATAAGAACTCAGGAATTTCGGTGCGTTGTAATCTTCCACCAGCACAATATCCGGCAGGGATTTCGTCATCCCGGAAGCCAGCATGGTGTGCATCTTCTGCTCGAGATCGGTTTTCGCAAAATCGGTCACTTTGATAGTCACGTCAGGATGCGTTTTCTGATAAGCCGCCTTGGCCTGTTCCATAATGGCAATATTGAAATTCGGATCCCATGCCCAGATCGTTAGTTCATTCTTTTTAGCCAGCGCCGACATACTACAGGTTGCCACAACGACACCCAGTGTCAGGTTACGAACGAGATTGTTTTTTTCAAAACTCATAGTGATGTTCTCCATGAACGCTTCTGAAGTGAAGCAAACTCAGCAGATACTCAAAGTCACTCAGCGACACCGCGCCAGCAAATATTTTCACAGGGATGATCGCCGAACCCGTTTACAAACTTCCATGTAAACGATTACGCAATCCTATATAAACAGGACGCCGAATAGATATGTGTCTTGCCTTTAAATGTGATAATCATCAAATTCAAACGCAAAAGATGTCAGCAAACGTGACATACATCAAAATCGGCAAGAAAGTAAAAACAGGAAGGTGCAAACAGCGCAAAAAACCAATAACTTTATGAAATTTAAGGATTTTAAAACAAAAACACTGAGGGCAAATATAAGATTACGCTAACAAAGGCGGAGAGTGATTATGAGTTCATGCTAACCATGCCATAGAGCCGCCGAAAAGCGCGCTCACATGGCATCGTTTCCATACAACCCTGTCACAAGGGTAAGATAAAAACTAGGATGATACGGCGGGTGCAACCGAATAACGACGCACCAGAGTCGGAGTAAACAGATTGGTGACATCCGGTGCTGGCTCACCATGCGCTAATGCGATTGCCAGTCTGGCTGCCTGTCTAGCCATCTCCACGACCGGATAGCGGATTGTGGTTAAGCGGGGTTGCAGATAATTGATCAGAACGTCGTCAAAACCGATGACCGATATCTGATTCGGTACTTTAATATCGTTATCTATCAACGTGGATAATGCGCCTACAGCTATCGGATCGTTATAACAGACAATGCCTGTCATCTTTCTTCCCTGATTCAATAACTCAATGACCGCCCGTTCCCCGCCCAGCTCATCCGGCGAACTTTGAATGATCAGTCGCTCATCAACCGGAATACCATTCTGGATTAACGCATCCGTGTAGCCTTGCTGCCGCTCAATCGCATCAGCAATCTGCTGCATGGAACCAATGTAAGCAATTGACCTATGTCCTTGTTGTATCAGGTGATTCGTTGCCAGCGCAGCACCAAACCGGTTGTCCAGATTTACGCAGCGGGACTCATAGCCCGGCACAGTACGGCTGATAATCACCATGCCTGGCACATGGTCCATAAAATGCGCCAGCTCTTCATCGGACAGCTTCATCGCATGCACCACAATGCCGGCACATTGGTGACGTAACAGTTGTTCGATGGCTTTACGTTCCCGTTTGGCATCATGATAACCATTACCGACCAGCAAAAAATTACCGGTATCGTAAGCAACCTGATCGACCGCTTTGACCATAATGCCGAAAAACGGTGATGACACATCCGCTACCACAATACCCAGCGTTTCATTGCCCTGATGTGAAAGTGCCCGTGCATTGGCATTCGGATGATATTTCAGTTCATCCATGGCTTTTTTCACCGCTTCCCGCGATTCGGGACTGGTTTGCGATGAGTTATTCAACACACGGGAAACAGTTGCCACCGATACGCCCGCCAGACGGGCTACATCCTTGATGGTCGCCATAAAAAATGTGTCTCCACTTATAATTCAACGTTTACTGTTTAATTCAATGCAGAAAGAGGTCTTCCGCTAATAGTGAGGCCATTGTCCTGTTTCATGACGACAAAGTCATAATTTTTACTGACTTTTCTAACACAAAACACAAATTCCGGATCAAAGCGCATCACGCCTCGCAGGCTGTTATCCCTTAAATTTACACGTATTCTGTGGATTAACCACGCATAATATGTAATCGATTACATAAGAGGGACAGGCAAAGCCTGTGAAACTCACCGGCAGAAGCTCCGGAATGTGGCGCTAATGTGGTATAAACTGCGTTCGCACTGACAGTGATTATTTTCTGCAAACAGGAAAACGCATTAATGAAAGAAATCGTGATTACCCGTGAGCCGGTTGAATTGTTCAAAATCCTGAAATTTGAAAACCTTGCCGCTAGTGGTGGCGAAGCAAAAGCCATGATCGAAGATGGTCTGGTTTTGGTGAACGGACTGGTGGAAACCCAAAAACGCAAGAAAATCGTCTCTGGCGATATTATTGAAGTCATGAGCACCGAATACAAAATCGTGGCAGCCTGATTTCATGTGACGCCCGGTAGTCGCTGACTCGACGCCTATCACCACGTCCTTATTTTGTGCAGGGATTCGTCATGCAGGGTGTACCAGAGACATTTGAATCGAAAAAAGATCAGGCACAGTTTCGTATTCTTGCTGACCACCCGGCCATTGAGCTTTACCGCGCACATATAGAACAGCACACTTTCGAGCCTCATACCCATGAAGCGTTTGGGATAGGTACCGTGATCCACGGGGCCGAACGTTTCCGCTACCGGGGCTCGGAATATGTCGCGTCAACCGGGAGTGTTGTTTTGATGAACCCGGATGAACTGCACACCGGCCATGCCGAAACGGAAAATGGCTGGCGCTATCAGATGATCTATATCGACCCGGCAACGCTGGAAAGCATGACGGGGATGCGCAGCTTGTGGTTTAAGGACGTTCTCCGGCATGATCCGGCCTGCGCCCGTACGCTTTCCTCGCTTCTGAGCCAAATCTGGCAATCCTCTGATTCATTGGCCTCGGAGTGCCTGTTAGCGTCGCTCGGTTCACTCATCCGCCAATACACTTGTGCCGGCCACACCGCGCAACCCGGGCCCAGACACCGGCTGGATTGCGTGAAAGACTATCTGCGTGAACATCTTGCGCAGCGCATTACGCTGCCGGAACTGGCTTCCCTGGTGAATTTGAGCCCGTACCATTTTTTACGGCAGTTTCAGATGCAATATCATGTCACCCCACAACAAATGCTGATGGCTTACCGTCTGTTCAAGGCCAAACAATTGCTGTCTCTCGGTGTGTCGTCTGCTACCGTTGCGGCAGAAACCGGCCTGACCGATCAATCCCATCTGATCCGGGCTTTTACGCGCCGGTATGGCACCACGCCTGCCAGATATCAGAAATCGGTTTGTCGCCAGACCGCAATCTGATACAAGAATTTTGGCCATGATTCCCCTATGCTACCCGGCATTTATGAATAGAAGCAGGTTGGATTAATGTTTACTGGCGTGTTGTTTGCTCTGGCGGCAGGAGCAATGTGGGGTCTGATTTTTATTGGTCCGGTACTCATTCCCGAATACCCTGCGGCTTTGCAGTCTGTTGGCCGTTATCTGGCGTTTGGCCTGATCTGTTTACCTCTGGCGTGGCAGGACAGAAGGCGGTTGTCTGCGCTGAATCGCGCTGACTGGCTTGAGGCACTGAAACTTGCCGCGATCGGAAATCTGCTTTATTACTTCTTTTTATCCAGCGCGATACAACAGATCGGCGTGCCGATCTCATCCATGATCATCGGGGTGTTACCCGTTGTGGTGACGATCTGTTCAAATATCAGCTATAGCCACCGGGATGGCAAATTTGCCTGGCGCGATCTGCTGCCTTCGCTGGCACTGGTCCTGGCAGGATTAGTCTGTGTCAATCTGGCCGAGCTTCAGGGAAAGACCCACGGCTATGACGTGCCGACGTATCTTTCCGGTATCGCGTTTGCGTTCATGGCGGTTGCGTGCTGGACATGGTATCCCATGCGCAATGCCAACTGGTTGCGCGTCAACACCACTAAAAGCCCTGTCACGTGGGCTACGGCACAAGGCATCGCCACCCTCCCCCTGGCAATCCTGGGTTATGGCTTAGTCTGGTATCAGTTACAACTGGTCCAGCCCTCGTTCGATATGCCCCTGGGGCCAAGACCCTGGGTATTCATCGCGCTGATGTCCACGATCGGATTATTGTGCTCATGGTTAGGAACATTGTGCTGGAACCAGGCCAGCCAGCGATTACCAACGGCGCTGGCCGGGCAATTGATCGTATTTGAAACACTGGCCGGGCTAACCTACGCCTTCTTGTTACGACAGGAATTCCCGTCACTCCTGACGATGATCGGCGTGATGATACTGATGCTGGGGGTGCTGAAATCATTCCGGATAAAACGGATCATGCCCCTGCAAAGTACGAGCTGACGACGAAAACTCTTATACCACTGACCACAGCGATGCGTTATTCTCTGCTTGTCCCCATGGCTAATTTCTGCAGTCAATGGGGAGTCCTGCTTTATATATCCCTGCGTGTTCATGAGGTAAATCATGCAAAGCTCAATGTCGTTATTAGCCATTACCGGCGCGTTAATGGCCGGTGCAATGAGTCCTGGTCCGAGCTTTTTATTCGTTGCGCGTAACTCGATTGCGTTGTCACGAAATCATGGCCTTGCGACCGCGCTCGGTATGGGATTGGGTTCGCTGATTTTTACTGTGCTGGCGCTGATGGGCTTGCAGGCCATCTTTATTGCAGTGCCTTTTGCGTTCTGGGCATTGAAAGTGCTGGGCGGGTTATATCTGATTTATCTGGCGGTGAAAACATTACGTTCCGCCCGTCTGCCGATGAGTCATGAACTCAATGCTGAAATCACCAGCATGTCTTTGCGTAAAACCGTCTCGTTTGGTTTGCTGACGCAGTTAAGTAACCCGAAAACAGCCATTGTGTTTGCGAGTGTTTATTCGGCCTTATTGCCGCAAACCATTCCGGCGGCCTTTTATTTTATTATCCCGGCCCTCGCCTTCTGCATTGATGCCGGCTGGTATGTGATTGTCGCTTTTGTTCTGTCGTCGGAAGCGCCAAGAAAAACCTATCTGAAATTCAAAACCTTCTTCGACACCACCGCGGGCTCCGTGATGGCGTTACTGGGTTTGAAACTGATCTTCAGCAACAAATAGCTCCCGCAAGGGCTGCCTTCGCAGCCCTTCCGTTCACTCATGTTCTGTTATTTTCAACGAGCTCCACAACATCAACCATCTCGCTACTTTTTCTTCTGCCGTCAGCTGTTTTGGCGAGGCGGATATCGCTGGTTGCAATGCTGCTTTATCGACCAGGCAGGTCGCATTGACCGCCCCGACACTGACCTTATCGGTGATATAGGCAACACCCAGTATCGTTGCGCATGTGGGGCAACTCAGAAACGTCGCCTGATTCGAGCCCTGTTTTAGACGCTGCAAGGGCAGCACACTCCTGATTTCGATCCTTCCGGCCGAATCGGACAAATATTCCACCTTCCGGCTTGTACAGAAATCACAGTCACAGGCTCGCGGTGTATAACAACTCAAATCCTGTGGCAGCGTAATAGAATATTCCGCATTGCCACAGGCACATTTCCCATAATAAGACTTCATGGTTATTCCTGATGAAAAGTTACGGTGAGTATTACATTCACAATGATTGGATCTGCTGAGTTGCAAGCGAGCCAAGTCTTGCAATCCCCTGCACGACCGCTGGCGTGAGATCAAAACAAACAGCCATACGCAGACAGTTTTGATATCGTTTGCCCCCGGAACAGAGAACGCCGGGCATGCAGATGATTTTTTCTTCCAACGCCTGATGAAACAACACCAGCGTATCGACCGACGCCGGCAGTTCCAGCCATAAAACAAACCCCGCCTGCGGTCGACTAACCAATGTTCCCTTGGGAAAATACCTCATAATCAAGGCTCTCATTCGATCAATTTGAGCCGCATAAAACTGACAAATCTTTCGGAGATGATGATCATATCCGCCATTCTCCAAGAACTTACCGAGTGATTCCGTCAATAAGACGGACTCCCCCACACTGGACGTAAATTTGAGTTGCATGGCGATATCCCGGAATCTTCCCGCTTCCAGCCAGCCGACCCGGTAGTCTGGCGCGATTGTTTTCGTATAGCTGGCACAAGCAAGCACCCAGCCATCGAAATCAAACGCCTTTATATTTGGAACCATTCCAGATGTATATTGAAGCTCGGCATACATCGCATCTTCGATGACCGGGACTGAGTGATATGCCGCCATTGCAGCCAGCCGCTTCCGATTTTCTACCGGCATCGTAAAACCTAGCGGATTATGTCCCGTCGGTATCGTGATCACGGCTGAAACCTTTTTCTGTTCAAGATACTGCTGCAGTGTGTCCAGACACAGGCCTGTATGAGTCGACGTTTCAATTTCCAGAATTTCACGCCCGAGATCCCGGATTGCCGGATACAAATTGTAAAAGGTGGGTGTTTCCACCGCGATGATGTCGCCAGGTTTGGTGACAGCCCGGATTGCCAGACTGAGCGCTTCCGTCGTACCGTGTGTCAGCAGAATATCTTCTGCTTTTAACGCCATTCCCAACCGGTATCCCCGCCGGGCAATTTGTTGGCGTAATCGCTCAGAACCGGGAGGTAAAACATAAGTTGTCATCAGTTGTGATTCTGAACGCAGAACTGCAGCCGTCAGTTTTCTGAGTTTATCGGCAGGATAATATTTTTCCCCGGAAGGACAGGCCAAAGCCAAATCAATACAATCGCCCTGTTGTTGATGTGACAAGATGATTGAAAGCAATCGGCTGACGCCACTGAGAGAGATTTTTTCACCTGCCACTGATGAAAACCCCGAATCACTCAGTACAGGCGCCTGTTCACAAACGAAATAGCCGGATTGAGGCCGGGCAATAATCAGCCCCCGATCTTCAAGTAACCGGTATGCACTTTTAACGGTATTGATACCAACATGAAAACGGGAAGCGCTCGCCCGTATGGAAGGAAATCGTGTCCCGGGTAACCATAAGCCACGGGCAATTTCATCTGCCATTGTGTCAGCAAGCTCAGCGTATCTGTACATCATTATTTAAATTTTATGAATTTTTCAGACACAGATAGCTTAGTGCATCAAGTGATATAAGTTAATCAGAAAACATCCACCGATGAACTGTGTCCTGTCAAAATCAGAAAACTGATTCTGTTACAACGTTTCCGCTATTTGTAATATCAGACGATTCAGCCTGTCGGAAAAGGAGACATTCATGGCCGTACCATTCAAACAAGTTGATGTTTTTACAACAACCCCATTTAAAGGTAATCCTGTTGCGGTGGTAATGGATGCACGCGGATTATCCACAGAACAAATGCAAGCCATCGCCAGATGGACCAATCTGTCAGAAACAACCTTTGTTCTGCCTGCCACCAATCCGGCGGCTGACTATCAGGTTCGTATTTTTACCCCAGGCAGCGAACTGCCTTTTGCCGGTCATCCAACAATCGGGACGGCATATGCGCTGATTGAAGCTGGAGTGATCGCCCCCAAGAATGGTTGTTTGACTCAGGAATGTGGAGCCGGACTGGTCGCCTTAACGGTTGAACCAACTGCTGATGGCAATCTCTCGATCTCCTTTGAGCTGCCGGAACCGGCTATTACGCCGCTGATCGAAGCACAAACGCAGGCTCTGGAATCCATCCTCGGTTGCGCTATAGATAAAGATTTCACACCGGCATTGGTCGATGTGGGAGCCCGCTGGATTGTGGCTCAGGTAAAAGACGCCCAGTCTGTACTTTCAACCATGCCAGATTATGAAGCCTTACGGGAACATGATAGAAACCTGGGGATCACCGGTGTTTGTATCTATGGCCGGTACACTCCGGATTCTGATGCGCACATTGAAGTGCGTTCATTTGCGCCGGCTTGTGGTGTCAACGAAGATCCTGTCTGTGGCAGTGGTAACGGCAGCGTTGCCGCGTTTATGCACCATCACTCAATTTGCGTCACAGAAGAGCCGCTTATCCGTTCTTCACAGGGGAAAATACTGGGTAGAAAGGGGGAATTAACGCTGAAGTTAGCCGGCGGAAAAATCTATGTGGGCGGTTGTGCCGTGACCTGTATCTCCGGCACACTCAATTATTAGTTGTCTAATGGCATCATCAACGGATGCAGCGCCATCTGGACAAGAAATTGGGGATATGCCGACTGCGTATATCCCCCCGTTATCGTAACCTGACGCTGTGTGACTAGAACGTATGTTCTGGCCCCGGAAAGATGCTAGTTTCTACTTCAGACGCATATTCCTTTGCCGCATTTAAAAGCAAAGTCCGCATATCGGCGTATTGTTTTACAAATCTAGGTAACTTGCCGCTGCGCAGTCCGGCCATGTCCTGCCAGACTAAAACCTGCGCATCGCATTGATTACCGGCACCAATACCCACGGTTGGAATGGAAACCGAACGGGTGATTTCAGCCGCAATCTCACCCGGAACCATTTCAATCAGAAGTGCAAATGCACCTGCTGCTTCAAACGCTTTTGCCGCCTCAATCAACGTCCGGGCATTATCGCCACGTCCCTGAACTCTGTAGCCGCCCAGCTGATGCTCAGCCTGTGGGGTAAAACCGATATGCGCCATTACAGGAATGCCTGACCGGGCCAGCATCTCTGCCTGAGGAACCATCCCGATGCCACCTTCAAGCTTCACCGCATGCGCACCACCTTCTTTCATAAAACGAACCGCAGTGTGAAAACATTGCTCCGGTGATGCCTGGTAAGAACCAAATGGTAAATCGGCAATAATCAATGGTCTACGTGTTGATGTTGATACAGCCCGAACCAGAGGAAGAAGCTCATCCACGGTAATAGGGAGCGATGAGTCATTACCAAGTACGTTATTTGAAGCAGAATCTCCGATTAAAAGTACGGGGATCCCCGCTTCCTCGAAAATAGCGGCCGTGTACATGTCATAAGCGGTCAGCATCGCCCATTTCTTTCCCGCCTCTTTCATCTGTTGGAGATGAGGGATTCTCACTCTGCTAACCGTTGACATAGATACCGGATTATTTCCATAAGGTGATAATTGTTCAGCCATTGCCGTTCCTTTGATAAACCACTTTCAGAAGATGAACTTTTCAGCCACCAGACCGGAGGCAATGAAGATCATCGCGACGCCCGAGATCTGGGACACAAGTTTACTGGCGCCGGGACGGGTTCGCAGAATTGCCTGTGAAAAGTATCCGACCAATAAATAAACACACGCGCAACTGATGATGTGGACCAAGCCCAGCGCCATGATCTGAACCGAGACGGGCCATACCCCTTTCGGATCGGTAAATTGGGGTAAAAGCGCCAGAAACAGCAGAAACACTTTGGGATTAAGTCCGCTCACACAGGCCCCTTTGAGAAACCAGTTTTTACCCGTTCTGCTTTCCTGTATTTCCTGAGCAGCTGGCGTCGCCGGATGCCGCAACATATCAATACCAACCCAAAAGAGATAAGCGGCACCGAGCAGGGTTAATCCGGTCAGAATGATTGGATTACTGGCCACAATCACACCCACGCCACCAGCCACAATCACAGTGGCCAGGAAATGGCCCAGCAATAAACCGGTGACCGCCGGAATAACGACGCGTCCCTGGATACCCGCCGCAATCGTATATGCCCAATCAATGCCGGGCGTGATGATAAAAAGGATTGAAACCATCCAAAATGCAGCAAACAGACTTGATTCCATATAGCCTACCGTCAAAAAACACTGATGAAGGAAATTCTTCCAACTACAAACCGATACGTGGAATAATATCGTTCACACAGCAGAATGTGCTTTCAAATAATTGCTGAAACAATCATCAGAATGGAAGATTTTCCTCAATGGACAAGATTGACCGCAAGATCCTTGCTGAGCTTCAAATGGATGGGCGCCTGTCTATCACCGATTTAGCCGAGCGGGTCGGTTTAAGCCTTTCGCCCTGCCATCGCAGGGTAAAAGCACTGGAAGAATCCGGCACCATTACCGGCTACAAAGCACGACTTGATCCCCGGCATCTTGGCTTTAATTTCTCGGCGATCGTTTTTGTCACTTTACGGGAAGGCGATCACAAGGCCGTCGAAGCCTTCGAAAATTCAGTCGTACAAATACCGGAAGTCATTCAGGCTCAGCGCCTTTTTGGTGATCCGGACTACTTTCTGTATGTGGTCACCCACGACCTGATTGCCTTTCAGAAACTCTACGACGAGCAGTTATCTTCATTACCGAGCGTGCTGCGCTTAACGTCGACATTGGTGATGAAAGATGTCGTGCAGGATAGGATTTTTCCGCTGTGAGGGAGAAATGATCTATGGACGTCACAATTCATAATCAATAAAAAAGATTTCCAATCAAATCCAGATACCACAATTGGGGTATATATAAATCCTGTCTGCTGATGTTATCTTCACATCGTGCTTCAATAAAAGACGATGAATCAACCAGTTAGAGAACACATCAAAGGCAAGGACACCAAGATGAATACTTCTTTGAAATTATTGACGTTAATGACGGGCTTCGCCTTATCTCATGCCGTGCTGGCGGATGATTTATCCGTTATCTCCTTTGGTGGCGCCAACAAGGACGCACAGACGAAAGCCTATTATGAACCATTTACCAAAGAAACCGGCATCAAGGTCATCGCTGGTGAATACAACGGCGAAATGGCAAAAATCAAAGCCATGGTTGAATCAAAGAGTGTTTCATGGGATGCCGTCGAAGTTGAACTGTCCGAAGTTCAGCGCGGATGTGATGAAGGCCTGTTTGAAAAAATCGACTACAAAGTCGTTGGTGCGAAAACCGATTTTCTGCCCGGTTCAGCTGTAAAATGTGGTGTCGGGATGTTTGTCTGGTCTACGGTTGTCGCCTATGACAGCAACAAACTAAAGACCGCTCCCACCTCTTGGGCTGACTTCTGGGACACCAAAAAATACCCGGGCAAACGCGGACTACGCAAAACAGCCAAATATGCACTGGAAGCCGCATTACAGGCTGATGGCGTCAAGCCGGCCGATGTTTACAAGGTGTTAGCTACTTCCGAAGGTGTTGAACGTGCGTTTAAGAAATTGGACGAGCTGAAACCGAATATCCAGTGGTGGGAAGCCGGTGCTCAGGCTCCACAATATCTGGTATCCGGCGATGTCATTATGACAACCGCTTATAATGGCCGGATAACCAATGCGATCAAGGAAGGCAATCCTTCGCTGAAAATGGCTTGGGACACCAACACTTACGAGCAGGATTACTGGGCTATACCGAAAGGTTCACCGAAAAAAGATCTGGCCCTGAAATTTATAGCAAGTGCAGTGCAGCCGGAAAAACAGGTGGAATACGCCAAGATCGTTCCCTATGGCCCTACCAACAAAAAAGCAGCAACCATGCTGACCCCGGAACTGGCAGCGCAATTGCCAACGTCTGTCGACAATATGAAAAACGCAGTAGCCATTGATGCCACCTTCTGGCTGGATCACGGTGAAGAACTGGAGCGTCGCTTTAACGCCTGGGCCGCGAAATAATCCCTTTTCGATATCATCCTTTGATGACCGGAATCACTGCTTTCGGTCATCTTTTTTCCTGTTCATCAATTTGTTATTGATTGCCGTATCGCGTTGCTATCCGCTATATACTATCTCTCCCGGAGTCATCAGTGGTTTCTTTATCGCAAATGAGCACGCGTAATTCATTAAATGATCATTCGTTAATCCATGGTGTGGCTGATGTCATTCTTGCTGTCGGGCAGGATAGTTTTATCGACAAGCTGACCTATTTGCTGCGCAGTGCCACCAGTTTTGATGACTATGTCATGCTGATGTATCACCCCAGCGCCGCCCCTGTTGTCTTAAGTTCTTCGTTTGCCAATACCGATCTCAGCGTCTGGGAGCGCTATATTCAGGGCGCCTATTTGCTCAGTCCCTTCTACGACTACTGCATGCAGGGAAAAAACGGATTCGTCACATTGAGCGAAATCGCACCGGAAGACTTCTATGACAGTGCCTATTACGATGATTATTTCCGGCCGTCACGACTGATCGATGAGGTCTGTTTTGTGGTACAAGGACAAGAGCAATACAGTTACCTGTTATCACTGGGCCGCACCCGGTCACTCTCCAGCTTTAATCAGCGGGTATTGGATAAATTAAAAGCGTTATCCCCGATTTTGCAGGCAACCATACAACTTGACGATCAGCGGCGGCATACCGAGCGTCATCCGCAGCAAACTTCACACGCAGCATTAAAACAACGGCTGCTGAATTATGGTAACGACAAACTCACTGCACGCGAACAGGACGTCATGCAACTGCTTATTCGCGGTTATTCCAGCAAAGAAGCTGCTCAAGTGCTTTCCATCTCTCCGGAAACAGAGCGGGTTCACCGCAAAAATATCTACGCCAAACTGAATGTGGAATCGCAGAAGGAATTACTGTCACAGTTATTTGAAGAAATTTTAAACGATATTCCTGCCTGATTTCTTGGTTTCTTATACCTCAACAGGGTGATACCCACCACTCACCCTGTTAGCTAGCATGACAGCATGATTCTTAAGATGAGTGCATCATGAATTTATCCCAACTTGCTATCAATCAGACCCGTTTGCTGGAACATCTTAATGCTATGGCGGATATCGGTATGACCCCGAAAGGAGGCTCTAATCGTCAGGCGCTGACCGATGAAGATAAACGAGGCCGGCAGTTGTTCCTGGACTGGAGTTCCCAGATTGGCGGGAAGGTTCGCCGGGATCAGATGGGAAACCTGTTTGTGCGCTGGCCGGGACAAGATAATACTTGTCCAGCGATTCTGATGAGTTCACATCTTGATACTCAGCCTACCGGCGGTCATTACGATGGTGTCTATGGTGTGTTAGCTGCGCTGGAAGTGATGACCACGCTGCGCGAAGCTGGCATCACAACACGACATCCACTGGAAATTGCTGTCTGGACCAATGAAGAAGGCGCTCGTTTTGCACCAGCCATGATGGGCTCCGGTGTATTCAGTGGTGCGCTTGATCAGGCCAGCATGCATCAATCTGCAGATAAATCCGGTATCACCGTCTACGATGCCCTGATGGAAACAGCACAATGGGGTGACATACCATGCCGCCCTTTTCCAATCGCTGCCGCACTGGAATTACACATTGAGCAAGGGCCGATCCTGGAGAATCAGTACCGCGACATCGGTATTGTCACCGGTGTGCAGGGAATGAACTGGTTTGACGTCACACTGACTGGTGAAACTACTCACGCCGGGCCAACGCCAATGACAATGCGACGCGATCCAGTGGCGGCTCTCGCGCCGTTACTCAGCAGTCTTTATGCGCTCGCCGCACGTCATGGCGAACAGTCTCGCTTAACCATCGGCGATATTAAAACCCTGCCTGGAGCCCGCAATACCGTACCGGCACAGGTGATTTTTTCTGTGGATTTGCGTCATCCCGAGCAGTCCGCACTGGAAACCATGACAGCAGAATTTCAATCAATTTGTGCAGAATGCCATGGTGCTGTTGCTGTGTCAGTCACCCCGGTCTGGCACTCTCCGGCGGTTCAGTTTAATCCGCAGTGTATTGATGCCATCACCCGCGCCAGCCAGCAACTGGGTTATACCGCCCAGCCAATTGTCTCCGGCGCCGGGCACGACTCGGTATATCTGTCGCGGGTTGCACCGGTCGGCATGATCTTCATTCCTTGTAAAGACGGCATTTCTCATAACGAACTGGAATATGCCTCACCAGAACAGCTAACCAAGGGCGCCAACGTATTGCTTCACGCTGTACTCCGGCTGGCAGCCCCTGACATCCATCAGAAGGAAGTTATATGAAAGGATTTTTACAATCCCGCTCACTTAATGGCGGTACTCCCGTGCTGAAAGAATGGGGCATCACCTCTGAGACGGGTACATTACGCGAAGTCTTGGTCGGCTCTATTGAGCATTTTTCATGGCGGGACGGCAATGCAACATCACGCCGCCACATGCGGGATGGTGTGCAGTTTGATGCTGCTATTGCCAAAGCACAATATCAGGAAATGCTGGATGTTTATCGTCAGGCCGATGTGAATGTGCACATTCTTCCACCGCAGGCTGACCAGCCCTACTCTATCTACGCGCGCGACTCATCGGTAATGACACCGTGGGGTCCGATTGTGTGCCAGATGTATAGCCCATGGCGACGTGCAGAATGGGTGTCTGTACTTAACTTTTATCGGGAAAAAGAGATCCCCATTTTTGACGTTGTCAGCGCCGGTACATTTGAAGGCGGTGATTTTATGCTGATTGAACCCGGCGCCGTGCTGTGCGGCTGTTCGGGAGAACGCACCAGTTTGGCCGGGGCGGAACAGGTAAAAGGCTGGTTTGAAAAAGAAGGCTGGGAATTCAAAATCGGACGATTTGATCCACATTTCCTGCATATGGACGTTCAGTGTGTCATGGTGGCAGATAAGCTGGCAGCGGTATGCCGGGAAGTGTTACCCGATGATGTGCTCATTTGGCTGAAACAGAAGAACATCGAGTTTATCGATGTGCCTTATAAAGATGCGATGGAACTTGGCTGCAATATTGTGTCATTAGGTAATGAACGTGTGCTGTTACCCGCAGAAAGCAAGAAACTGAAAGCGCAGTGTCTGGCGCATGGTCTGACGGTATTCGACCCGGATATCAGCATGATCACCAAAGGTGGTGGTGGCATACATTGCATGTGCCAGCCGTTACGTCGCGATTAGTATCTATTCCGACAGAGCAAGGACGACCCAAGCGTCGTCCTTTTGATTTATGTAACCCGGAAACAGTAATTGAATTAGAGGGTACTTATCCCATCCAGGAATACAAAATCAGCCATACTCATAAGATTACGTGTTCCCATTTACCGGGGGGCAACATGATCATACGAAAAGAAACACCGGCGGATTTTGATGCCATTTCTGAAGTCTCGATCGCGGCGTTCAAAGATCATCCGTTCAGTTTTCATACGGAACAATTCATCATCAACGCATTGCGGAACGCCGGGGCGCTGACCCTCTCGCTTGTGGCGGAACTGGATGGACGGGTTGTCGGTCATGCGGCCTTCTCGCCAGTCACGATGTCTGATGGCACGACAGGCTGGTATGGTCTGGGGCCGATTTCCGTATTACCTGACTATCAGCAGCAAGGCATTGGCAAAGCGCTGCTGAACGAAGGCTTATCTCAGTTGAAAGCACTGGGCGGACAAGGCTGTGCACTGGTTGGCGAGCCGGCCTATTACCAGCGTTTCGGTTTCAAAAATTATCCGGAACTGGTGCATGAAGGCATCCCGCAAGAATATTTCATGATCCTGCCCTTCAGTGAAAAAATTCCCCAAGGCTTCATTGCCTTTCATGAAGGGTTCAAGGCAACCAGTTAGCAGCCAGGCGGCACGCCTGTTATATCAGTGCCGCCGGTTGCATGCGCAATCACTCTATCGAGAACTCCGTTTGCGGCGATCCAAACACCGGAAACCCGTCCTTATTCCAGCTTAAAGTCTGAATACAGGTATGACGATTCGGATCCCATAATGGGTCGCCTTCGATTTCGGTATAATTCCGGGCGTGATAGACCAGTAAATCCTGTTTTCCGTCTTTCGTTTGGGTGAAACTATTATGCCCCGGCCCGAAAATACGTTTTTCCCATGATGTCTGAAATACCGGCTCCGAGTGCTTGTGCCAACTTGCCGGATTCAGCAGATCGGCATTCTGATCCGCGTATAACAGCCCCATACAATAGTTTTCATCGGTGGCACTGGCGGAATAACTGATAAAGATCCGGCCATGACGTTTAAGCACTGATGGACCTTCATTAACCCAAAAACCGCGGGTTTCCCAGTCAAATTCCGGTTTGCTCAACAAGACCGGTTCAGACAGTAGTTCTGTCGGGCTCTTCATCTGAGCAATATAAAGACTTGAATTACCCCGGATATCCGGATGTTTCTGTGCCCACACATAATAAAGCTTTTCGTCATGGGTGAAGGTGGTGGCATCCAGACAAAATGCGTCAATCCCTGAGTCGACCTGACCTAAAAAGCACCATTTCCCTTCCAGCGGGTTTTCACTTTCATTGCCAATTACATACATCCGATGCTGAAACGCAGCGTCCTTGATTTCCCGGTTTGGCGCGGCGGCAAAATAGATATACCAGTGGTGATTAATATAATGAATTTCCGGCGCCCAGATCAGATCACTGTACGGACCTTGCTCCGGTTTTTGCCATGCCGTAATAATCTCGTTCGTCGTGCTTAATTCCGCCAATTCCTTTGAGCGTCTTAATTCAATACGATCGTATTCCGGAACGGAGGCAGTGAAATAATAATAACCATCCGTATGCAGATAAATATGCGGATCAGCCCTTTGTTCAATAACCGGGTTCATAATTTTCATGTTGATAACTCCGTTGCCTGAAACAAAAATAAAAAACAGATGAAATTCAGCGCGCACCAATCCCTCGTCAGATAAAGACGCAAAAAATGGAACTAAAACCTGATTTAAAAGTGAGTTGATCTACCGTTTATGTCGATTCACGGATATATAACTCACCTTCAATCTTTATCAGCGGTAATGCCTCTTCCGGCGACACCTTGCAAATCAGCTCGACCGCTTTCCGGCCCATCTCGTCATAAGGCAGATCAATCGAGCTTAATCCCGGGGTCAGTTCACTGGCTAAAAGCTGGTTGTCATATCCCATCACCGCAATATCGTCCGGGATAGTCAGACCTTTTTTCGCGATAGCCTGATAACAACCCACCGCCATTAAGTCACTGGCGCAAAATATTGCCTCCGGTCTGGGGGTTAACTCCAGAAGACGGAGCGTTTCCAGATAACTTTGCTTGACCGACCAGTTGCCTTCGACAATCCAGTCCAGATTGGCCGGAATATCGGCATTCACCAGCGCCTGCTGATAGCCCTTTTGTCGCTGGATAGATGACTCAGACCAGCTCTCCCCGGTGATCATGGCGATATAGCGGTAATTCCGGGAAATCAGATGACTGGTCGCCCGGTAACCTCCCAAAAAATCGGCGGCGACAACCGCCGTAATCGTGCTGGGAACATCGCAAAAACAGTTCAGCATGACCGTCGGGATCGGCGGTGCATCGTCCAGAGGCGGTATCGACTTCGGTGTATTCGAAGCAAAGATCATCCCCTGATAGTCGTCTTCTTTTATCTCGGAAAAGATGGCCTGTCTTAGCTCTTCGTCCTCTTCGTAATCGAAGACCACCAGCAGGTAATCGAGCTCCCAGGCTCTGGTTTTAGCGGCAGAGACAGCGTTGATGAACGGGTCATGCATGTTCAGACTATTCACCACCAGCGCAATACGCGGATGCATATTGCTGTGGCGGATATTCTGTTTCAGTGCATAGCCCAGTTCCCTGGCTTTATTCAGCACTTTTATGCGTGTGGCTTCCGACACTTTAATGCTGTCAGAGCCATTCAGGATAGCGGACACCGTCGGCTGAGATACCCCAACTTCGGTGGCAATATCGCTCATTGTTACTTTCTTCTTACGCATATTCTGCCTATCACTCTACCGCTAAAATCCGATTCAGAACCCGAAACAAACCGGGTCAGACCATCCTTCGTTGACTACAAGTTGGCCAGCATTTCGTTGACCCGGGACTCGGCGTCCGCCAGCGCAGCATCGACTTCTTTGGCGCCGGTAATGGCGGCCGCCAGCTCTTCGCCAATGATGTCCTGAATGGCGAACTGCCGTTCAACCTGGCTTGGTAAACCAGTACCGATTTTGGTCACTTCCATCAGGTTGGTACGCTGCGGCAGTGCCTGAAACTCCGGTTTTTCCAGCACGGCTTTGACGCTTGGCAAATGGCCGGTACGCGACCACTGGAAGTCATTTTCAGCCATGAATTTATAGAAGGCCCCGATAGCGGCCAGTTCATCCGGGCTGTGTTCCTTGTTTGGCATGACCCAGGAGTGACCATCTACATAAGTGGCTGCTTTTGCCTTATACAACTGAGGGTAAGGCATTGCGGCATAGCTCTCATACAGTGCACTTTTCGCCTTATGCGATTCTGCATCGTAGGTACCGAGCAACCAGTTACCATTCAGCAATATACCGCCTTCCCCGTTGGAAAACGCTGACACAGTCGCCGGATAATCCATGTTTTTAGTGGTCAGACCTTCGTCATAGATTTGTTTGAACAAGCTTACAATATTTTTTGCTTCCGGCGTGCGGAGTTGTATGTGCGTCGGATCTTTAAATATTTCAGCGCCTTGCTGGAACAGATAAGTATAGAAAAGACGCGCGTAGGCGGCGGTTTCATTCGACAAAATCTGCACGAAATACGGTTTGCCGGTCGCCTGTTTGAACTGTCTTGCCTGTTTCAGCAATTCATCCGGCGTGGTGGGCAGGATCGGTTTCCCGGAAGCATCCATCAGCCCGGCTTGCTTCATTAACTTGGTATTGATGTGATACAGCATGGTCCAGGTATCAATCGGCAGACCATACATCTTGTCAGCGCGCACTACGCCGTTCTGCGCCGTTGACGTAAAGATCGATTTGTCGACTTGCGCCTTTGCCAGAATATCGTCGATTGGCAGGATCAACTCACGCGACTGGTAATCGGCAATTACGGAATTGTGCATTGTCACCAGATCAGGCGGCGTTCTTGATGCCATCTGCGCGGTCAGCTGATCGTAACCCGGCCATTCCACCGTGGAGACTTTGACTTCAATATCCGGATGCTCGGCACTGAATTTATTGATCAGCGTGGTCATGATGCCGCATTCGCCTTCCGCGGCACTGACGTCGGTGCTTTTGCCGTATTCGGCATCACAGGCGCCAAAGAAACGCTGCAGGTGTAACTGGGTTGCGGCAAATGCACTGGATGCATTCAGTAACGAAGCCAGGGTCATGCAAACAAAAACGCGTGAATGTTTCATTATTCATTCCTTTCCTGAACGAGATCATCTCTCATATTCGTTGTTGTGTTGTTCTGTTACTGCATTCTTTAGTTACGGCATTGATTCATCATGTCTGTCACTGTTTCACAGCACCTCCCGACACAGCGGTCACTATGTGTTTCTGGAAAAAGATGTAGACAAGAATGATCGGGATCGCCGAGAAAATGGCCTGCGAAGAGAGGAAGCCCAGCCCTTCACTCTGTGCGAAATTGGATTGTGATGACGCGATACCCACCGTCAGCGTGAACATCTCTTTCTGCGTCGCGGAAATCAGCGGCCAGAAATAGTCGTTCCAGGAAGTCAGAAACGTCAGGATGCCCAGCGTCGCCTGTGCCGGCAGCGTCAACGGGAGCAACACCTTCCAGAAGATTTTGAAACGGGAGGCATTGTCCAGTAAGGCGGCTTCATCAATCTCTTTCGGGATCGCTTTGAAAAACTGCGTCATCAGGAACACGCCAAATGGTGCCGATAAACCCGGTAAAATCAGCCCCAGATAGGTGTTATGCAGACCTAACTGACTGAACAGCTGATGACGGGCAATGATCACCGCCTGTTCCGGCACGGCCAGCCCCATCAGGATCACCACAAACAGCACCCGTTTGAACGGAAACTCCAGACGGGCAAACGCATAGCCAGTCAGAGAGGACAGAGCCAGCACGCCCAGCGTCATACAACCGGAGACAATCAGACTGTTCTTCAGCCAGCCGAATACCGCAGAACTCTCCATAATGTTCAGATAGTTCTTCAGCGTGTAAGGGAAACGGAACACCGTTTCCGTCCCCATCATCAGTTCCTGGTTCGATTTGAATGACAGCCCCAGCGTCCACAGGAACGGCGCCAGCATCACCAGCGACAGCAGCACGGTAAAGATCAGCACGGCTCTGCTGGTTTTGGTCACCCCCGGGTTATGGGTCACTAATTGTTTGTCGGTATCAGAAGCACGCATCTGAAGACCTGAATTCATAACTTTGGCTTGTGACATCAGGCATTCCTCTTTGAACGGCTGGAGACAAAAAACTGTGCCATCGCGGCCACCAGAATGACGGCGAACAGGATCTGAGACGCGGCAGCAGCAAGGCCGATATCCCAGCGGCGGAAACCAACGTCATAAATGAACATCACCATCGACCGTGACGAGTTGTTCGGGCCGCCGTTGGTCATGAGCAGTGCCTGTCCGAACAATTGAAACTGCATGACGATTTCAATAATGACGACCAGGACAATGGTGCGCATGATGGATGGGATCGTGATCCGGAAGAACACAGTCCAGCGGCTGGCGTTATCCAGCGCGGCTGCTTCGTAAATCTCTTTCGGGATCTGCTGTAACGCAGCGATAAACAGCATCATCGGCAGACCCAGACACCACCAGACCGTGGCGACCGCGACCGCAATCAGTGACCAGTTGGGGTCGGACAAGAAGGCGATCGGCTCCAGTCCCAATTTCGTAAAGATGTTCGCCATCAGCCCGTCATTCGGGATAAAGACGATGCGCCAGATCAGCGTGACCACCGTGACCGACAGGATGGTCGAGGAGAAAAAGATCCCACGCAGACTGGCGGCAACCCAGGTCTGTTTATTCAGCGCAATCGCCAGAAACAGACCCAGTACGACCAGAGCCGGCACCGTCAGCAGCACAAAATAGAGCGTATTCGTGACGGTCTGCAGAAAAATCTTGTCGCTGAGTAACCGCTGATAATTGGCCAGACCGACAAAACGGCCCGAACCAAACAGATCCACTTTTTCAAAGCTCAGGCTGATCCCCCATACCAGCGGGATCAGGATCATCGCGATAAACACCAGCAGATACGGCAGGATGAAGGCCAGATTCAGCCACTCACCCCTACGGACTTGATCTCTCATCATGCTTCTCCGTGGTAAGCGACACCGTTGGCGTCAAACAGATGAACCGCAACTTTGTTCATTTTCAGATGCACTGTTTCACCGGAACTGATCTGCGATTTGCCATCGGTATCGGCAATCAGCATCCGACCGTCAGCCAGGCGGACATACAGCAGCGTACGTTCCCCTAACCGTTCCACAAACGAAACGATGCCACTGACTTCGGCCTGCGATTCATCAACCAGATCAATATCTTCTGCCCGTACTCCCAGTTCAAAACAGGCATGCGGGTCCGGCAGTTTTGCGTAATCAATGCGGGTTGCGATCGGCTTCATGCCGTCGATATGCACCGTGGTGGCGCCACCGTCATTGCTTAGTGCCGTCACATTGACGAAGTTCATGGCAGGCGTACCAACAAAACCGGCCACAAACTTCGAGGCAGGTCGCTGGTAGATTTCGATCGGGGTACCGATCTGTTCAATCCGGGTGTTATTCAGCACCACGATACGATCCGCCAGCGTCATCGCTTCCACCTGATCGTGGGTAACGAAAATCATGGTGGCTTTGACGCGCTGATGCAGTTGCGCCAGCTCAATACGGGTGCGGCCACGCAGTGCGGCATCCAGGTTGGAAAGAGGTTCGTCAAACAGGAACGCCTTCGGCTCTCTGACAATGGCCCGCCCGATCGCGACACGCTGCCGCTGACCGCCGGAAAGCTCTGCGGGTTTACGCTTCAGCAGGTGCGTCATTTCCAGCATTTCGGCGGCGGATTTGATCCGGGTACGGATCACATCCGGGTCAGTGCCAATGTTTTTCAGCCCAAACGCCATGTTGTCTTCCACCGTCATATGCGGATATAACGCATAGTTCTGGAACACCATCGACACATTGCGCTTACCGGGCGGCAGTACATCAAGGCGGTTCTGATCCATCCAGATCTCGCCGTCACTGATGCTTTCCAGACCGGCGATCATGCGCAGCAACGTGGATTTGCCGCAGCCTGACGGGCCTAAAAAGACAATGAACTCGCTCGGTTCGATCGAGAAAGATATGTCATTCAAAATCGTCAGATCATTGTAACGCTTGGTTAAATTTCTAATTTCGATAGCCGATGACATAACGGTCATTCCTTTAACTGGATGAAATGATAGGAAAGAGGCGCAACTGAGATCTCAATCTGATGATTGTCGATAACCAGAGCCTCGCCTTTATCGGGTCGGATACGATCTGGAAACTGGCTGGAGTTGCAGCTTTGCAGATCGTGACCACTAAGAATCTGATGCGCACTGACGTGCAAATTCTGAAATTGCTGAAATTCGGTACGAAGAGCGATGTGTTCACTCTCGTGGCGGTTAACAATGAACAGGCTGAGTGTCTTCTCTTCCTCATTGTAAACCGCAGACATATCGATATAAGGCACGTTACTTGCCCATTCCACCGCATAGCCAGGGCTGTGAATGTCTAACTGCAGCGCGTTGCCGCGTGCATGCCGTGATGCCAGCATGAACGGATGAAAAATGGTCTGTCGCCAGGCCGCGCCGTTCTTTTCTGTCATGATCGGTGCAATGACGTTCACCAGCTGCGCCAGACAGGCAATTTTGACGATGTCGCTTTTACGGATAAAACTGTTGATCAGACAAGCGACCAGCAACGCATCTTCAAAGTTATAAATATCTTCCAGAATTGCGGGTGCATGCGGCCAGCCTTCCTGCCCTGACAATATTTTTTTGTCATGTTCCTCGGAGTGATACCAGACGTTCCACTCATCAAAACTGATATAGATCTGTTTGTCGGAATGCTTCTTCGCTTTCACATAATTGATGGTTGAAGCGACGGTATCGATGTAGCGTTCCATACGCAGCGATTGCGCCAGAAATTTGGCGGTATTGCGTTCGTGATTTTTGAAATACATATGCAGCGAGATGTAATCGACCGCGTCATAGGTGTGTTCCAGCACAGTCTTTTCCCACTCCGGGAATGTCGGCATATCGGGATTGGAAGAACCGCACACCACCAGTTCCAGATTCCGGTCAAACGCCCGCATGGCTTTCGCGGTTTCATAAGCAATCCGGCCATATTCATCTGCCGTTTTCTGACCGATCTGCCATGGGCCATCCATTTCATTGCCCAGACACCAGGTTTTGACACCCCAAGGTTGTTCACGGCCATTCTGACGACGGAGATCAGACCAGTACGATCCTTTCGGATGATTTACATATTCCAGAAAATTGCGGGCATCACTGAGCCCCCGTGATCCCAGATTCACCGCCAGCATCATGTCGCTGCCGACGGTTTCAGCCCAGCCAGCAAATTCATGAATACCGATCTGATTCGATTCACTGGAGTGCCACGCCAGATCCAGGCGGGTTGGTCGCTGTTCTTTCGGTCCGATACCGTCTTCCCAGTTATAGGCAGAAACAAAATTCCCGCCCGGATAACGGACGATCGGAACCTGCAACTCCTTCACCAGTTCAATCACATCACCCCGGAATCCGTCCTGATTGGCAGACGCATGTTCAGGCTCGTAAATACCAGAATATATCGCACGCCCCATGTGTTCGATAAACGAACCGAAGATTCGTTTATCAACTTCGGATATGACAGAGTTTTTGTTTACTGTAACCAAGACTTCCATGACCTGCTCCAATCGTAAACTTGCAGTCGGAATTGCCCGAAACCAGCAACTAATAATTATTAGTAATAATGTTAATTAACTTGTTTTCTCAGCAATCCTGTGTTTTCAGAAACAGGAGACAAATCACAATTACTGGTGAAAAAACACACGCTACGGAGGATATGCCGAATAAAAATGCGGGCAAAAGAAGCTGGGGGAAATTGTGCTCAGTCGAAAAATCCATATTTCCGGGAAAACCCAAAAAAGGGATTCAAAGGGAATTATGTGACGTACCAGATTACCGGAAAGGCCACAAAAAACAGGGATTAAACCAGCAAGGCGGAATGTTTTACGAACATTATGACTTTCACTTGAAACGTCATACGTTCGCACTTATATATTAATCATCGCTATCGCATCAGGAGGTTATGATGACCAACTCATCGCCGGTGCAACTCGTTTGCCCACATTGCGGGGTCATTAATCGTGTACCGTCAAACCGGCTGGGTGATCAGCCCGTCTGCGGCAAATGCCGGGAACCGCTGCTTACCGGAAAACCCATCAATGCCAATGACAAGAATTTCCAACGCTTCATCGAGAACACCGGTTTACCGGTAGTGGTTGATTTCTGGGCGCCCTGGTGCGGCCCCTGTCAGTCATTTGCCCCGGCGTTCAGTCAGGTCGCCGCTGAAATGGCAACGCAGGTCTGTTTTATCAAACTGGATACGCAGGAACATCAGCAGACCGCAGCCCGTTACCAGATCCGTTCCATTCCTACCCTGATGTTGTTTTATGAGGGACGGGAAATCACGCGCTTATCCGGTGCGTTACCAAAGAACCAGTTTCAGCAGTGGTTGCAGCAGCAACTGGCGGGGATCAGGACGTAAAGAATAAAAAAGGTGAACCCATGTTGTGGGTTCACCAAGGGCTAAAGAGTTATCTTATTCACTGACAGTAACAAAAGACTTATTCGCAAAGTTAGGTTGTAGCTGCAACGCACCCGGGGTTGTATTTTCTACCACGATCTCTTTATCAACCGAGAAAGTGATTGGTTCAACCGCAGACACATCCGACGATGAGGCTACGTAAACCTTATAAACGCCCGGTTCGACAATCCACTGATTATGGGCCTCATCAAAACTGGCCAGTGTTTCAGCTGAAATATTGAATGTCAGTTGCTGCGCAGAGCCAGATTCCAGCTTGTCAGTTTTAGCAAAGGCCTTCAGCTCAATCTCTGGTTTTTTCAGCTTCACTTCCGGCGCGTTGACATAAACCTGAGCAACCTCTTTCCCTGCTACCGCACCCGTATTCGTCACGTTGGTCGTGATGGTCACACTGCCAGTTTTACCCTGACTCAAGGTATTCGCTGATACAGCAGAGTTGCCAAAGCTAAATGTAGTGTAGGACAGACCGAAACCGAACGGATACGCGACTCCCTTATTAAAGGTATGGTAATAACGGTAACCGACATAAATGTCTTCGTTATAGTACTGGTTATAATCCGCCACTTTCGGTGTGATTGAGGTATCCACATTAGGATCAACAGGACCGGCGTTGTCATAGGTACTTTCCGTCACACCCGGGAAGGTCGCCGATGAAGGCACATCCTCATAGCTGGCAGGGAACGTCTGCGCCAGCTTACCGCTCGGGCTGACGACACCAGCGATAATATCGGCAATCGCATTACCCGCCTCCTGACCCAGCTGATAAGCCAGCAGAATACCGTCGACTTTGTCTTTCCATGCCGTAGTATCAATAACACCGCCGATATTCAGAATCACGACCACTTTCTTGCTTTGAGCATGGAATGCCGTTGATACATTATCGATTAACGCTGTTTCAGTCGCAGTTAACAGGTAGTCGCCTTCTGCTGCAGTGCGATCAGTGCCTTCGCCGGCATTACGTGAAATCGTAATCACCGCAACGTCACTGGATAAAGCAGCTGCATTGATTTGCTCAACCGAAACGTCAGGTTCCGGACAGCTAATAACTTCCGAAACACCAAACACATCGGTTGAGGCTGTTTTATTCGCGTTAAAGAATTCCTGATAGAACGAGCCTATTTCTGAATCAATGGCATATTTTTCTGCCAGACCATCATAAATGTTGCGGATATAGGGTGAATGTACATCACCACTCCCCGTACCGCCCTTGAAGGTATTAATCTGTCCAATACCGAACGAAGCCAGTTTCTGTGACGTTGCAACAGGCAATACTGAACCGTCATTTTTCAGCAAGACCATGCCTTCTTCCGCCGCCTGTTTGGCAATCTGAGCATGAGCATTCAAATCCGGGTTATTGGAATATGGGTAATTCTGTCCTGATGGCGCTTTGAGAACCTGCGTTAAGGTGCGCACGACATCCCGGTTGATGATGTCCTCACTCAACTGGTTATTCTTGTAAGCATCCTGCAAGACGGTCAGCCAGTCAGCACCCCGGAAGATACGATAGGCACCACCGGGCTGAATGACATCAGTACCCGCTTTTACCAGCGCCACCGGATCCCAGCCTGACCACCAATCGCTCATCGCAAAACCTTTGAAACCCCATTCATCGCGCAAGATATTCGTAATCAGATCTGTTCGTTCGCCTGCGTTGACGCCGTTAATCGAGTTATAGGAGGTCATTAATGCCCACGGATGCGATTTCTCCACGGCATATTCAAAACCACGCAGGTAAATTTCACGCAATGCACGTGGTGTGACAACCGCATTGACAGTTCTGCGGTTGGTTTCCGAGTTATTGGCAGCGAAATGTTTAATCGTTGCGCCAATACCCTCGCTCTGAGCACCTTCGACCACAGCAGCGGCGATGACACCCGAAATAAGCGGATCTTCGGAATAATATTCAAAGTTACGTCCGTTTAGCGGGTTCCGCTGAATATTCAGGCCAGGTGCGAGCCAGAAATCAACGCCATATTCTTTTGCTTCATTACCAGCCGCTTCACCCACCTCTTTCGCCAATTCCGCGTTCCAGGTTGATGCTAATAATGTTCCGGTCGGGAAAGCAGTCGCATAATAAGTACCGGATTCAGGTTCTAACCCTTCCTGACCCTCACGTGTCGGGTAAATACGAATCCCTGCCGGACCATCAACCAGCTTGGCCGCTGGAATATCAAGGCCGCTCGTTTCATTGTAAACACCGTTAATATATCCGGCAGCACCCGGAACTATCTTTTTAACATTGGCTATCTTGGAATAATCAGTGCCGAATGTTCTTGTACCATTGCTGGCAGGGGTGGTGGTATAGCCAGGGCCGATCAGCATATTAATCTTTTCGTCGGCCGTCATTTTGGCCACCATGCCTTCGGCCAGTGATTTGTAATAAGCATCGTCTTTCACTGTTGATTGAGATGCATCCTTTTTATCGTTTGAATCATTATTACAGCCAGCGACACCCCCTAATAGCGTCGAAATCACGATAGCCAATGTAGTCAGCTTTGTTTTTTGCATCGTCATCGTCAGTATTCCTTTATATTTTAATATTCAGATAATTGCATATCCGTATATAAAATGTTTTATAGCGATAGCCTGTTGAATAACCGGCCTGAAACAATTTCAAGGCCATATTAATTCATCATCAGGGGGCGATTCTTTTCATGGCGGAGCAGTTTTTATCATTTTGGAGCAACAATTAAAAACAAGATCAGGATCACAGTGCAGATACAGATCAAAATTTTCATTAATCGTTAATATAAAAAAGGCCATCCGGACTTATTCCGGATGACCAAGATATGGAAAATCATATACAGGGAAATAAAAAGCTATTTTCTGTTTCTGTATTTTACTGGTGACATATTCGCATGCAGACTGAAAAATCTGGAAAATATAGCCGGAGACGAGAAAAACATGGAGTCACTTATCTCCTGAATACTTTTATCGGTTTCAGCCAACAGCCTGCATGCCACGTTAAAGCGGACTCTTTTTAAAAGATCGGTAAAGCAGGTGTTTTCTTCTCGTAACCGCCGGTTAATCGTCCACCGGCTTTGTTTTAACGTATTACAGACATCATCAAAAATAGTCTTATCACCCTCTGCGGTATTCGAGTTAATAATAGATTCAATGAGTTCGGTGATAGTATGAGAAAATGATTTCGATTGTTTCAATTCTGAACAGACACTTTCGGCGGTGTCCTTTTGCAGCCGATGCAGCCTTTCATTAAAAAATACATTTCGCTCGTGCAAACTTTGACTGCCGATCAATAAAAAATTTGTACTCTGATTAAACAGACACTTTGATTGGAAGCAATCACTGACCACTTTTTCTGATGTGACAGGATTACCCACAAAACCAGCTTGAACAGACATGTCCGGCAGATATTCTCTTAATATATTGCGAAATAAAATAAAATTTCCTACAGCCGAGCCATTGCCAAGTTGTGGCGGCCCTTCATTTCGATATTCAATCATGATTTCATCATGATTGCTTTTCATTTCACAAATATCGCAATCGCCCATGATGGCACGATATTTTATGAAACTAGCAATCGCTTTATATGCAGAGGATTCATTCAGGCACAAACCAAACAAATCCGGAAAAAGCTGATAAAACCGGTCAATTGAAATCTGCCTGGAAAGAAAAGCATCATTATATTTTAATGTTTCCAGCATCAGGCTGTAATGCTGAACCTGCGGAATTCGGCCATTGGCTCTATTTAACTCGTAATTACTGATATTGCATTTGTGCAGCATGGCAGCGACATCAATGCCGCCATTTGCCAGCGCTTTAAATTTCCACTGAGTTAAAATATTGGCGACTGTTTTCATGCTGTTTTCCGGATAAAACGACGCAGCAGCGTGGCAGAAACCAGACTCCCCACCCCGGCTATGCCCACGAGCAATCCCATGGTCCAGGGTGTTCCGTCTGTTAACAGCCCCAGGATCGCGGCACTGATCACGCCGGAACCGTAATGCAGGGCTCCAATCAGGGATGAGGTTGTGCCCGCCTTGTGCGGCGCGGTATCCAGTGCACCCGCCACCGAATTGGCCACAATCAGCCCGTTCATCGACGTGAATACAAAGATCGGCACGGCCAGCCCGGCGACGCCACCCCAGCCAGACCAGGCATTGACCGCCAGCGCCACGCCGGCAACGGCGGAAAACCAGGTTCCGATATAGAACAGACGATCCACCCCTAATTTCATGACCAGGCGTGAATTGACCAGGTTCACGCCCATGATGCCAATAATATTGGCGCCAAACAGCAGCCCATAGGCTTGCGCATCCAGATGGTAGTAATCGATATAGGCAAACGGGCTGCCGGCGACAAAAGCATAGATCCCGACGTAAAAGAACGCACCGGATGCCACATAACCCAGCAGCACCGGGTTACGCAGTTGTATGAAATAATCCCTGAATGCGGCAGACAGCGGCTCTTGCGTCCGTTTCTCGCCGGTGAGCGTTTCCGGTACAGTGAATAAGGCAATAATGGAGATGCAACCGACCAACACCAGTGTCCAGAAAATGGCATGCCATGAAGAGACCGCCAGGATCTGCCCGCCCACCAGCGGCCCGATCAATGGCGCGATCCCCATAATCAGTACCAGCGTGGATAACATCTGCGCGGATTTTTCCCGGCCATACAAATCCCGGATCATGGCTCTGGCCAGCACCGGCCCGGCACAGGCTCCCAGCGCCTGCACAATACGCCAGCCAATCATCTGATAGATGGTTTCCGACATAGCACAACCGGCAGCCCCCAGCACAAACAGGATTAAGCCGGCAAAGATCGGCATCTTCCGCCCATAACGATCTCCCAACGGTCCCCACAGCAATTGTCCTGAACTAAATCCGATCAGAAACGCGGAAATCGTCAATTCGACACCACCGGAAAAGGCCTGCAGATCCTGGCTGATCACCGGCATCGCGGGTAAATAAAGATCGGTTGATACAGAAGAAAAGGACATCAGCAGACTTAACACGACCAGAACCCAGAGATCCTGCGTTGCCGGTGCTTCAGTCTTGATGACGCCGGAAGTTGTAAATTCAGCCTGAATTTCTGACATTGGATACCTCGCCGTTTTTCTCTTTTTAATTGTCACACGGCAAAACACCACAATTAATAGCGATAAATAGCATTAATCTTATGAGGATGATTCATATATCTATCCGCACTAACTTGAAGGACGGAGGGCATGAAGGGCGGAAGAGATGCAGGACGGGAAAGAAGCTAACGATGTCAGTTATGAATCTAATTCATAAGGGCTATCAGTATTAAAAGGATAATCATCCTTCCAATCCGGTGCTAAATTTACTCTTTTACAAGACGTTTTATCTCATCATGTCAGATCCCCGCATTCCAATCGCAATCAGTAAATCAGCTAACAGGACCCGGAACAAAATGTTCATCGTATTACTGACAACGCTGTTCATGCTTATTCCTGCGGCTTATCTTTATACAAGACAGCCCCAGTTCGGTCAGGTGCCTGATGAGGCAGAATTCCGGAACCGGAAACTGACCTCCCCGTTTGCCGATGGTGAATTCAGCAACCAGGTGTATACCCCGACTCTGACCGGGGAACAGAACCGTTTTGTCGCGCTGGCTCAGTTTCTGTTCGGTAAAGATGAAAACGCGATCCCGGCGATAGCGTTACCATCGAAGAAGACCGACCTGCATGCGCTGGATAAAGCGCAGAATGTCGTGGTCTGGATGGGACATTCCTCTTACTTCCTGCAAGTGAATGGAAAACGTTTTCTGGTTGATCCGGTTTTCAGTGATAACGCCTCCCCGGTTCCGGCCACCAACCGGACGTTCAAAGGCAGTAACATTTACACCACGGGTGATATCCCGGAGATTGATTATCTTCTGATTACGCACGATCACTGGGATCATCTCGATTATCCGACCGTCACCGGCCTCAAGTCGAAAATCAGACAGATCATTACGCCGCTGGGCGTGGGTAACTATTTTGAGCAGTGGGGGTTTAACAAAGCCATCATTCACGAGGGCGACTGGAACAGCGTTATCCAGCCGGAAAAAGATATCAGTATCCATATCCTGCCGACCCGGCATTTCTCCGGGCGTTTACTGGCAAAAAACAAAACGCTCTGGGGTTCTTTTGCGATTATTACTCCCGGTCATAATATTTATGTTGGTGGCGATAGTGGTTATGGCCCCCACTTCAAGGCGATTGGTGAACGGTTTGGCCATTTTGATCTGGCCATTCTGGAATGCGGACAATACAACGAAAACTGGCGCTTCATCCATATGATGCCCGAAGAGACGGCTCAGGCGGCGGAAGATCTGAATGCCCGCGCCATGCTGCCTTCACATAACAGTAAATTCAAACTGGCACATCACCCGTGGAATGACCCGCTCAACCGGGTCTCAAAAGCCAGTCAGGGGAAATCCTACCGTCTGCTGACGCCGATGATCGGCGAATTAGTGGAACAGGATAATCCGGCCCAGCGGTTTAGTCAGTGGTGGCAATAAGCCGCCACTCCACGGAAAATGCCGATGCCGTTGCGGCGCAACCTCACCGGTTGTACCGCAGCGCGTCTATCAGCAACGCAAACGCCTTCTTATGCTGTCTGCGACTCGGGTAATAAATATGAAACCCGTCAAAAACCGGACACCATGATTCCAACACCCGGACCAGCTCGCCCCGTTCAACATACTCCTGAACCAGATCATCTGGCAGATAGGCCAGACCCAAACCGGCCAGTGCCGCTCTGAGTGACTGCAAAGACGTATTAAAGGTTAACTGGCCTTCTACTTTGACATTGATTTCCCGGTCATCTTTTTTGAACTCCCAGGCATAGGCACCACGCGCCGCAGACGGTTTGATGTTGATACATTTATGCTGGCGTAAATCTTCCGGGATCTCGGGAACGGCCGCCTGCTTAAAATATTCCGGTGAAGCGACCACGGCCATTTTCATTTCCGGCGAAATTTTTACCGCAATCATATCCTTGGCGATTTGCTCGCCTAAACGAATACCGGCGTCATAGCGTTCGCTGACAATATCCGTAAAACTGTTTTCAATAATCACTTCGACATGAATATCCGGATATTGCGGCAGAAATTTTTCCAGCACAGGCCACAACACATAATGTGCGGCATATTCCGGAGAGGAAATTCTGATTTTTCCGGATGGCCCGTTTTGTTCGTCATTCAGTACGACTAATTCTTCTTCGATTTCTTCCAGGCGGGGCGCTAACGTCTGCACCAGTCGCTCTCCAGCTTCGGTCAGCGCAACACTACGCGTTGTCCGGTTCAGCAACCGCAAATTGAGCCGCTCTTCCAATGCCTTGATGGTGTGACTGAGTGCAGACTGGGAAATACCGAGTTTGGCCGCAGCCTTGGTGAAACTCCGCTCCTGCGCAACCACCAGGAACGATAACAGATCATTTATATTTTCTTTCAGCACCGCAGTCACCGGACATTAATTTTGAATAATATACGATTGTTTATCCGGTATTAACATAAGAAGCTGTCTCTATCCCAATGAGAATTCTCACCAAAACGAGCTACCAGAAAATCAATCATCGTGCGCACGGCTTGCGACATCTGTTTGCGTGATGCATAAACGGCATAGATACCCATATCCGCCATTTTATACTCCGGTAACACAGGAACTAATTTCCCCTGTTTAATCAAGCTACTGGCAGCAAAGGTAGGCAGCATCGTGATCCCGCATCCGGTTACTGCTGCCTGCTGCAATACTAACGCTTCATTCGCACTGAAATTACCTTGTACCGGCACGGAAACAGGTAGTCCGTCATGTTCAAATTGCCATAGACTCTGGCCGAAATACGCATAGGTTAAACAGTTGTGCTGGGTTAAATCTTGCGCGGAAGCGGGTGTGCCTCGTTTATGTAAGTAATCAGGCGAAGCGCATAAAACAGAACGACACATGCCAATTTTGCGGGCAATTAAATTGGGATCAAGATTGTTGGTAATACGAATCGCCAAATCGATTCGTTCTTCAATCAGATTAACGGTGCGATCCACCACTTGCAAATCAATGCTCGTCGCCGGATATTGCGCAAGATAAGCCACAACAGCATCCGTCATGTGAGGATGCGCAAATACCGCACTGGTGGTGATCCGTAATTGTCCCCGAGGCTCCCCTTCCCGCTCAGCAACTGTGGCTTCCATATTTTCAGCCAATTTCAGCATTTCGCGACAAAGCGGCAGCATCTGCGTACCCGCTGTTGTGAGAGTAAGTTTACGGGTAGTACGGTGCAATAACCGGGCTCCTGCCCATTCCTCCATGTACGCAACATAACGCGATGCCATCGCCCGCGACATATCCAGATGCTCTGCTGCGGCAGACACGCTGCCACGCTCTACGGTTTCAAGAAACACCTTAATGGCAGTGAACTTATCCATATATGCTTAATTTATGCAACAAACTGTCAACTATATACTTCTATTTGCTCATTTCAATATCCAATAGACTTCATCCCATCAGGTTAATTCTCAAAATAGTTAATCACTTATTAAATAAACGGAGTTCATCATGACAAATAAAATTCTGGTTCTGGGCGCAACCGGCAATATTGGCAAACCATTGATCGAAGCATTAGTAGCAAAAGGGGAAAAAGTAAAAGCCGCTTCCCGTACTGGCAAGGCCGTTGCTGGTGCCGAAAGTGTAGTCTTTGATTTCACCGACCTGTCGACGATTGATAAGGCATTTGAGGGGGTGAATCGTGTTTATGTCATGGTGCCAACCGGTTATATCGATGTGGTTTCTTTAGTCACCCCCGTGTTAGATGTCGCCATTAAAAAAGGCGTAAAAATTGTGCTGCAATCGGTACTGGGTGTCGATGCTGATGACAGTATTCCCTACCGCCAGCTGGAGTTAAAAGTTGAACGTTCTGGTGTACCGTTTGTGATCCTGCGTCCTAACTGGTTCTCTGACAATTTCCATACCTTCTGGCTGGCAGGAATCAAGCAAGGCGTTATCGCCGTGCCTGCTGCGCAAGGTCAATCCAGCTTTATTGATGTGCGTGATATTGCTGAATCTGCCGCTGCAGCATTAACAACCGCAAAGTTTGATGGCAATGCATTCAATCTGACCGGCCCGGAAGCATTGAGTTATGCGGATGCGGCTGAACAATTGTCCAGAGCCTCTGGCCACGCTATTCAATATCAGGCCATTGATGATGAAACTTTCGTGGGTATTCTGACGAGTGTTGGCGTACCAAAAGATTACGCCAGTTTCCTGGCGTCGATCTTCTATCCCGTCCGTGAAGGCTGGACTGCATTAACCACCGATGCGGTTGAAACATTGACGGGGCACGCACCACGCACTCTGCAAACGTATATTGAGGACCATATCGCGTTGTTCAAATAAGCTGGAATAACGGACCAAGAAGCCATCTCATTTGCAGATGGCTTTTTAATTGTCCCGTTCTTTTTTGGCCTGATACATTAATTAAAACTATCAAATATAATTTAATAAATGTTTTATTCAGATATTACTTAATAAACATTATTAATGTGACTTGCGGGATACGTGTATTGCCGCAGCCTTATTTGCCCTAGAAACAGATTCTTCGAGTGAGCATCCATTTATCATAGACGCACAAAACATACCCATGAAGCAGTCGCCTGCACCATGCGTACTCACGAGTTCAACTTTTTCTGCTTGAGATGCCATTCACGTATTTAATCTGGACTGCTAACGTTTGACGCCAGGCTAAATGAATGACTATCGCCAAAAGAGATTCAGACGAGGAGTTTTGGGGTTGTGTGGCGGTCGGACAAAGCAGGACAAGGCACGGCGATCCGGAAGCCGCCCGTGCTGTTGATGTCGGAGAAGTGAGTAAGCAGTGTCTGGTGAGCGAGTGGAGATTCAAAAAAGCCCTGAAATCAGGGCTTTTAGTTAAAGATTTATAATCTATCGTTTAACTGCTGATTACAATTCAGACAACCTGTCCTGAATTTCCTGTTTCCGGCCTTTATCCGCAAGCTCACGGCCGATACGTTCCGGGGCATTAAGGGCTTTTGTCAGGTAAATTTTTGCTTCTTTTTTACGGCCTTGTTCCAGCAAGAAATCGCCGTAAAAGAAATTAGGATCAATACCGTCAGGATTAATTGCCAGCGCCTGTTTTAATAACTGCTCGGCTTGTTTGTTGTCACCAAAACCGATCGGCCATCCCGGAACCTGATAATAAAGTGTACCGAGACTGGTATAAGCCGAACCATTTAACGATTTGGGATCCCGGGCCAAAGCCTGTTCAAGTTCACCTTTAGCTTCTTTCACCAAAGAGAGTGCGTCTAAGCCACCTTTAGCGCCAGCCCAGCTACTTTTTACGATGGCAGACCAGATCAGTAAATCGACACGTGATTTATTCTGCAGACTCTGCTGGCTTGCCTCTTTACTCAATGTTTCCAGACAACCTTCTTTTGCGTCTTTTTCTACCTGATACTGGCAAACACTCCACTGGTCCTGTATCCGAATCAGTGCATCAGCCGCATGGACTTGTGGTGCTGCAACACTCACTAATCCCATTAAAAATAAGTATTTTTTCATCAGTGAGTTCCTTTTTGAAAGCCAACACGGGCAAATTTAGCAATAACAGGCAATTGTTTGATAATGGCGTTATCAACCAGTTGCGGTATGAGCCCATTGATGCGGACAAACAAGCCTTCCGGCCAGCCCAGCCAACGACGTTTTATCTCTTTTTGCAAAGCCGTCACGACTTCACGGGCAACTGACTCGGCGGTGTCGCTTTTAGTGCCCAGTTCTTTGTTCATTTCATTAACGGCATCGGAATTGATCGAGGTTTGCGTCGCCCGGGGAGCAAAGTAGAGCACTTTAATTCCGCTACCGGCTAATTCTCTGTTCAGCGCCTCGCTAAAACCGCGGATAGCAAACTTGGTCGCACAGTAAACGCTGTAACCCGGATAACCAATACTGCCCAGACTTGAGCCTATATTCATGATCAGGGCCGGTTTGTTTAAATGCGGCAACATGGCTTTGGTCAGTAAAACCGGAGCCTGAACGTTCACATATAACTGGCGCTCAATCTGGGTTTCTGTCTGATCTTCCAGCCAGGCGAATTCATTTGTGCCCGCATTGTTAATCAGTACATCGATCCCTGCATTCAGCGCCGGATGTTGCAGCAACGCGGCCCGGTCCGCTGTCTGAGTAAGATCAGCGACGATGATTTGATGACGCTCCGGATAAGGTAATGATCCCTTCAGTTGTTCAAGCTGGCTTTCATTACGACCATGCAGCACCAGAAAAGCATTTTGCTCTGCCAACGCATGAGAGAGCGCTTTTCCGATGCCACCACTGGCGCCGGTTATCAATATTTTTGCATTTTCCAGTTTCATGCGAGATGCCCTGTTATTTCACGTAACATGTTGCCATAGAGCCGGTAGACGACTTTTGCGGAATGGATGATCGCTTGCTGATCTTCCGGTTTTTCCACTTTATTCATCAATGACTCAAAAAAGCGCAGATGTTCCTGATCAAGTGCACCATGAGAGCTGAGATAACTCATTGCATTGGACGGTAAGCTAAGACCCTTTTTCAGTTGTTCGGCGACGTTGAGTGCAATAGCGACGCTGGTCCCCTCCAGCACCTGCACCATGCCAAAAAATCCCATGGGATTTAAGCGGGTTATCTGGTCATAAAGAAATGCTACCATCAGTTCAATTGATAATCCCGGCTGACCTGTTCTGACAGATTCCGCATCGCTACCACATGCCCGGATATCGTTTAATATCCATTCCTGATGACCATATTCTTCAGCAATGTATTCTGCAATTGCGCCACGTACCCACTCATAATCCTGAGGTAACTTTCCTCCGGTTGCCATCAGTAACGGAACGGTATGACGCACGTGGTAATAGGCCTGTTTCAGGAAAGCAATGTACATTTCCTTGTTGATATCGCCGGTGCGGCAAGCTTCGATGATCGGTGCACTTAATAAATAATCGCGTTCACGCGCGGTGCTATCCTGAAGTTGCTGGTAAAAGGTCATATTGGATCTCCTGCGAAAATCTGAGCAATCTGTGTCTGATATATATCCAGAATCTTTTGCCGTTTCGGCCGGCCATTACTGGTTATTAAACCGGACGCAGCGGTCAGTTCGGCTTCGATATAATGATGAATCCGTGCATAGTCTGGTAAATGGGTATTGAGATGAGCTATATGCGCGGGCAGCTGTTTTTCCTGTCCGGGTGTTGTTTGTACGATGGCAATGTTGGCTGGTAAGGCATCTCCGAATACGACGATGCGAGTTATTGACGGGTAAATCTGCGCCTCTGCTTCTATCCATTCCGGCGAAAAATTGCGTCCAAAAGCCGTGATCTGCACATTTTTCCTGCGGCCGGTTATATGCAAAAAGCCCTGCTCGTCTATATGGCCTAAATCACCGGTGGCTATCTGCTCATGAGAGGATGAGTCGCCGAGATAGCCGAGCATAGGCGCACCATTAACCAAGACTTCACCATCGTCACTGATGACAGCATGACAATGACGAAGCGGTAATCCCACTGCGCCGGGGAGATCATGATCAGGCGAATTTAATGCCACTACAGATCCACATTCCGAAAGGCCATAACCTTCATAAACAGGTAAGCCCGACTGACGTGCTTTATGAATTAAATCCGCCGCGACTTTCCCGCCACCCACGGCAACAAAACGCAGGCTGGATGCCAGTGAACTGTCAGCACTGCACATAGCAACCAGCATTCTGAGTAATTCGGGTACCAGCACCAGACTATGCGGCTGCCATCTCTTTAGTGCCTGAGCGAAAACCGGCGGTGAAAACTGGCTGGAACCGGTCAGCCCTACCTCGGTCAGAGAAGGAATACAACTGCTGGCTCCGGTCAGTAAAGGCACATACAGTCCGGTTATATTCTCCAGCAACGTAGATAACGGTAGTAAAGTGAGATGCTGTCTGATATCAGCAGACCGGATGCGTTCTGTGATTGACTGACAGACATTCATCAGATGACTGAAACTCAGACAAACCCCTTTGGGGTGCCCGGTTGTCCCTGAGGTATAGGTGATTTTTGCTGTACCTTCAGGAATGGAAGGCACTGCTTCCGGCTGGCAGCGTTGCAATGGTAAAGAGGCCAATTGTGATGATACCCAGCCTGCTTTTGACGGACCAGCCAGCGCATCAGCTCCGCTCGTTTCCAATAGCCAGTTTTGTTGTTCCTCACTGAAAAACAAGGGAACAGGAATCACGACGATACCGGAGAACATACAGGCGAGATCAACTAATGCCCAGTCAATACCGTTATCTGTTTGCAGCGCCAGGCGGGATATTTTCAGCGCTTTCAGTTGATCAGATAATTGATGAATTTCATGCTCAAGCACGGCATAAGTGAGCGTCCGGTGGCTATCATATAATGCCGGACGATGTGGATCTTCGGCGGCAATCTGACTGATTTGCTCAAACAGGTTCATGCCGATGTCCTCACTGTTTCAGAAAACAAAGAAGGCACAGCACCAAACAAGGAAAATAACAGACTGTTTTCACACAGAGTCTGATAACCAGCGTTCACATCACCAATCATGACCAGTGGATGATTACGGTAATATTCCCCCCAGGCATTGGCATCCTCCCCCAGTCGTTCAGGTAAAGCCGGAGACAGTTCCACCGGATTAATATGCAGACGCTGAAAGATATTGCGGATCTTGTTCGTGCCGGTAAACGCCACATAGTCCAGATGACTCTTTCTGAGTAACAGGCACAGTGCTGCAAACATGATCCGCGAGGCACCCGCTTCAACCGCGGCAAAATTACCAATTTCGATTATTTGAGACCGATCCATATCGATGCCGTGCTGGTTCGCCACTACTTGCTCAATTGGCGCATCCAGGTAGTGCTCTAAATAAAGATTGTTCAGATGTGCCGGATTTAATCCGCAAGCGCTGACTAACTGACCGTCAGCCCGGTAAAGTCCAAGCAATACAGGCAAAAAATGAGGTATCGTCGCATTAAATTCGTGGAGATATTGGTCCTGTATAAATTGTTGCAAGTGTGAATATTGGTGACTGCTTTTAGCCAACGATAACTGGTAAGGCGCATTGACAGGCTTCATAACTGCTCCGGCTAACATCTAACGTCTGATTGAATGCTAGACCTGAACTATTAATTGAATCTTAAAAAGCTAATAAAGATATATTTAATATACATATTGATGATACTGGTCACGATTCCCTTTCAGAAATACCAACCAGAAATGAGCACCATTTCATGCAACATGACGGAACGCGGTTAGGGTTTTGACGTTAAGGACAATGCCATTTGTTCTTTTTTGGCCTGATACATTGCGCAATCAGCATAATGAATCAGTTCACTTTCGTTCTCGCCATGTTCCGGATAAATGGCACAGCCAATACTGGGAAGGATCTGCAATTGAGCCTTATCCAGCTCATACGGGTGAGATAATGCGGCTCTGATTTTGTTTTTGATGACGTCAACATCGCTCGCGTGCTTGATATGATTGGCCAGAATGACAAATTCATCGCCGCCGATGCGCCCGACCGTATCCGATTCACGTACACACAGAGTCAGGCGGCGTGATACCTCAGACAACAACTGATCCCCTGTTGCATGACCAAATGTGTCATTGACCTGCTTGAATTTATCCAGATCCAGATAGAACACCGCCAGCATTTTTTGTTCTCTGCGGGCGATGATTAACGCGTTTTGCAGGCGATCCAGAAAAAGTATCCGGTTTGGAAGATGTGTCAACTGATCGAATTGCGCCATATATTCCAACCGGGTGAGCATTCGCTTGCGTTCAATAGCAGCAGCTACCTGGATGGATACAAACTGGAGCAATTCCCGATCCTGTTCCGTAAAACGCATGTTGTTATCAGAGCTCATCACGAGCAACGCCCCCATCATTCCATTCGATGATTTGATAGGTGCGATCAGCCAGTTTGATGTCTTAGGTCCAGTATCAAAGACTAATGACGGTAAAATTGCAGCGATAGTTTCAGGTGTTAATAGCAAGGACCGCCCGGTATGAATAACCTGCTTTACGATAATCTCGAGCACCCGGGTTGATAGCGATAAATCGCTGTCTGGATGCGCGCAATAAGGAAAGCTTAACTCGTTTTTTTCTGCATCATAAAGGCCGACCATAAAATCAGTCGCCAGCAGCAGTTCGTCCACAACTTCGTGAATACGCTGAAATAAGGAATTCAGATTACCGGGTGAATTGGCAGCTTCTGAGATGGCATAAACGGCGGCCTGCATTGATTCGGCGCGTTTCCGTTCGGTGACATCACGGGCAACAGCCACCCTCACCTGTTCCGATTCAGACCAGCGGGCAGACCACATGATATGAACTATTTTGCCATCTTTCCGCACATAACGATTTTCAAAATGCGGCTTATGTTCACCATTAAGAATTTCAGTCACGGCATTCAGGGTTCTTTCCCGATCACCCGGATATACAAAATCAATCATGGGCTTGCCAATCATTTCATCCGGTTTATAGCCAAAAATCCTTTCACTGGCGGCACTGACAAACAGGAAATAGCCGTCACGATCAACGACACATACCGCATCCAGCAATAAGTCGGTGAAATTGTAGGGTGGGACATGAGGAGTTGCTTTCATAGCATGACATCGCACCTTATGCGTCACTGAAACTCGTGATTTCCTGCTGTCGCTAATTAAAGCAACCGGTGATGATTTAGCCAAGCATGTTTTTGTATTTTGGAGGATAAGCGTCATTTTGACAGTTCATGATTGCCAAAATGATTGTTCACCAAATACATATATTCCTGGAACAGTTGCCGGTAGACCTGTTGGTGGGCGGGCACGGAAACGGTATGGCGCTCAGGATTAAACCGGATCGAATCGTCGCATAAATCCTGTATTCCGTAATATTGGCCGGAACTGCATAAGTAACACCATTGCGCCTGTAATGCGGCCCCCAGTGCGGCAGCTTCGGTTTCTTGCGGTACCCTGATTTCCAGACCGGTGATATCGGCCATCATTTGTCGCCAGCAAGGACTGTTTGCCCCGCCGCCAACCAGGGTCGCCGACTGGAAACGCATTCCGTTTTTTCTGAATAGCCGGATGCCCGATACCAGATTGTAGGTAATGCCTTCCACCAGCGCTCGCAGGATATTTTCTCTGCTCATGTTCATCATGCTTAATCCATGAATGGAGGCTTTTGCATGCGGCTGATTGGGCAAACGAGCACCATTCAGATAAGGCAGAACACGGATCCCTGCTGAACCTATCGGTGCTGAACTGATGGCGCCTTCGAACGTTGCCAGATCGATCTGAAATAAAGCACGGAACTTTTCTGTCGCACTGGTAACGTTCATGGTACTGATCAGAGGGAGATAGCCATTGGTCGATGAACAGAACGCATTGATATCCGGGTATTTTTCGGTATCAATCTGATTGAAGGTATGACTGTAGGCAGTCCCGGAAGTCCCCAGGCTGATGGTTAACTTGTTTTCCGAGGTATTACCTGTTCCGATAGCGGCCATCATGTTATCACCCCCGCCGCTGGAGATGATGACCTGACGGTTAAAACCAAACAGATCCGCAATTTCCGGTCTGATGACGCCGTAGGGTTCGTGGGATTGAATCAACTCCGGCAGAACAAAGTCATGATGAAAGTTCAGCTGATAAAGAACCGACTGGCTCCATCTCCGGGTATGCGTATTGAAATAGCCCGTCCCGGAAGCATCCCCGGCTTCAGCCCGGTAGTTTCCGGTGAACCAGAAATTGATATATTCGTGCGGGAGCAATACTTTTCTGATGCGGGCAAACTCGTGGGGTTCTGTCTGTTTCAGCCAGAGTAGTTTGGCAATCGTGAAAGCGACCGGCACATGAATGCCGAGTTCCTTGTGCAAAGGATAAACCTGTTTCGATTCAAACTTCTCAAGGGCCTGTGTCCCTTCGGTGTCACACCATAACTTAACATCCCGGATAACCTGATCATGCGGGTCCAGGGCAACCAGGCCATGCTGCTGGCCGGATACGCCTATCGCTTTGACCACTTTGGGATTGATATTTGCCGCGGAGATGGCTTCCCTGACGGCCTTGATGAGCGCGTCAATCCACCAGTCCGCCTTTTGTTCCTGACAGCCGGGCCGATACATCAGAACCGGGTATTTTGCCGCCCCCGTTCCGATGATTTTTTTTGTATGGCTATTCCAGACAATGGCTTTTGTACTTTGCGTACCGCAATCAATACCAATAAACACAATGAATAACCAAAGAAACAGACCGTTAAACCAAATTTTAGACGAGAATGACGCTTAACCCTGCTTTTTGCAGCGCGACACGGGCGTTGTCATCAAGGCCATCATCTGTGATCAGGCAGTCGATCTGATCAATCCGCAGCACCTGATTAAAACCGCTGCGGCCATATTTGGTGGAGTCGACCACTGCGATCACTTTTTTCGCTGCTTTCGCCATCACGGCACTAATTGCGTAACCTTCATTGAAGGTGGTGATCCCGTTCACCGGATCAATGCCATCCGCGCCGACAAACAGGAAATCAGCGGTTACGCCAGTTAAAGCGGCCTCAGCAATAGCGCCGTGCAGCGAGCGGGTTTTATGACGCAGCGTGCCACCGCACAAAACCAGGGTGATATCCTTGTTGGCAGACAGGACATCTGCCGCCGGAAGACTATTGGTGATCACGGTGATATTGCCGGTTTTCACCAGTTCTTCGGCGATAAGCAGCGTGGTGCTACCGCTATCCAGAATGACGGACGCCCCCGGAAATACCAGTGAACTGGCCTGCTTCGCGATTCTTGATTTGGGTGTCTGCGCTAATGAATACCGATCTTCCAGCACTGTTTCTGTATCCGGTTTGCTTTCAGCCCGGAAGGTCAGCATCGACGTCAGATTGGCGCCACCGTGAAAACGAATCAGAAAGCCCTGCTCTTCCAGAATGCGGAGATCCGTCCGGATGGTGACTTCCGAGATCTGAAACTGTTCTGCCAGCTCGGTAACCTGTACGGTTCCTTTCTCATTCAGCTGTTCTAAAATTCGTTGTCTGCGTTCGTTAGCGTTCATAGCGACAATCACCTGTTATTTTCATTTTTCCAGTTTATTCGAAATCAAATGAAAGGCAAAAGTAAATATCCGGAAAATACGGGTTTGAGAGTTATCTCACTTTCTGAAAAAAAACACCGGTTTCCCGGTGTTAAAGCCCCCATGGGCGGACACACTTTTATCAGAGACTCTTGCCTGCGCTTCCACAAACGTTGATTTTACTCAGCACAATCTCCCGCATCGCCTGTTTGGCCACTGCCATGTAATCGCGCGGGTCATTCCCTTCCGGATGGACTTCAAAGTAATGTTTCAGCGCACCGGCAAAACCTATTTTCAGTTCGGTCGCCACGTTCACTTTGGCAATGCCCATGGAAATGCACTTTCTGATGTCTTCGTCAGGAATACCGGAAGCCCCATGCAGCACCAGCGGAATAGATACTTTCGCCGCAATTTTTTCCAGGATCGGATAGGCCAGTTTCGGTACCGATTTATACATACCATGCGCCGTACCAATGGCCACCGCCAGTGAATCAATCCCGGTGCGACTGACAAATTCGACCGCCGCATCCGGGTCGGTCAGACAGGCAGAAGCGGCATCAATGATCAGATCGTCTTCCTGACCACCGAGCATCCCCAGTTCCGCTTCCAGGCTAGCCCCCATCTCATGACATAACTGAGCAACCTTGAGCGTGTTGGCAACGTTCTCTTCAAACGGGAAGTGCGAACCGTCATACATGACAGAACGGATACCTGCATTGAGCTTGGCAGCAATATCCGGAATGTCCTGATGATGATCCAGATGAAGGATGGCCCGCATATTACGGCTGGCGCACGCCGACTCCATCATGCTCACCAGCTCACTGACCCCGGTATGCTTGTAGGTACCGGGAGTGCCGGCAATGATCACCGGTGACTGCATCTCTTTGGCGGTATCCAGAACCACCTGCAATGTTTCAAGGTTATGAATATTAAACGCCGGAACCGCAAACCCTTCTTTACGGGCACGTTCGAGTAAATATTTACTGTTCATTAAAGGCATTTTATTTCTCCTCAAAACTCAGCAGAATTTTTCCGTTCATCGGTTTGCCATTCAGCGAACTGACTTCTTCCGAATAAGAGTGAACGTTTCCGCAATGTTGAATAAGTGGTTCAATTTCAATCTGACCTTTGCCAAAGAATTCAGCCGCCAGATCCCATTCTTTGCCAGGATAAGGCGCGGAATAATTCATCCAGCTGCCTTTGATTTCCAATTCTTTGCGCAGGATCTGGCCAAATTCGCCATAAGTTAATGACAGGTCTTTATGCAGCGTGCCAATCAGTGAGATTTGCGCACGTGGGCCGGCAATTTTAATTGCCAGTTTTACCGTTTGCGGGACACCTGCAGTCTCCAGAATTAACTGACCAAAACGATATTCGTTCAAGACGTTAAAAATTTCTTCCGGGCTCATTTCACCAGAGTTGATAACAATATTGGCCCCTAACTCTTTTGCCAATTTCAAACGTTCATTATTTAAATCAATCGCAATGACATTTCTGGCACCCATTGCTTTTGCAGCTTGCAGCGCCAATAAACCGATTGTACCCACACCCAGAATAATAACATTTTTATCCTGGCAACCACCGCACAACAACATGCCATGCAGACTAACAGTAATTGGCTCGAAAAAGGCACCCTGCTTTAAATTAACATATTCAGGCAGTTTATATACGGTTGACTCAGGTATTGCGACATATTCTGCATTACCCCCCTGACGACGTGAACCAATAAATGTGTAGTTTTTGCAGAGTGAATAAAGACCTTGCTGACATTCAGGGCAGTCAAAACATGGCTTTAATGGTACACAGCAAACTTTATCCCCTGCTTTATATTTCGCAACATTACTGCCAACCGATTCAACAACCCCGCTGAATTCATGACCTAAAACAATCGGATAAAAATGAGCGCCTTCTTCAAAGACACGTGGAATATCTGAACCACATAATCCGGAATAATTTACTTTTACCAGAACATTATTTATTTCATCTAATGATGGTTTTTCAATATCGCCGACAGTTAATGTGCTGTCTTTATTGACTAATACAGCTTTCATCATAAATCTCCAACCAGAAGTACCGGAGGGATAACCCCCCCGGTTTATCAATTAGGCAGCAGAGCTAGCAGCCTGTAGTGCTTGTTCTTTTTCGTATTTTTTGGCACGCATGTAGGTCAGCAGAACGCCCAGTCCATAGATGGAACCAATCACAATCAGGCCCATCACGTTCTTGAAGGTCAGCAACTCAATCAGCAGATAGGTGATTGGTGAGCCGCCCTGGTCCATTGATGCAACTTGTCCACCGGCTTTCAGGGTTCCTGCATTCTGAGCCAGAATGGTGTGGAAACCGATGGTTTGGGTCGCAATCCACAGGGTGATAGACATAATGATCACGCCTGAAATGATGGTTCTGAAAAGGTTACCGTTATGCACCGCAACTGCCATCGCAACGAAGAAACCTACCGTCGCCAGGTCACCGAATGGCAGTACCTGGTTACCCGGCACTAAAATCGCAACCAGAATTGTCAGCGGGATGAACAGCAGGCTTGCTGATATAACCGAGTTGTGACCCAGTAATAACGCAGGATCCAGACCGATCAGGAAACCTTCACCACCGAATTTAGCCTGTAAGCGTTTACGGGCGTGTTTAGCGATTGGTGTTAAACCGTCCATGATTGGTTTGATTACGCGTGGCATCAGTAACATGACTGCCGCAGTTTTCACCGCTAATTGAGCCACTGCTTTCGGGTCATAACCAGCCAACAGACCAATCACGATACCCATCACGAAACCCACTGTCACAGGCTCACCGAACGGTCCGAATTTCTTCTGAATATCATCCGCACTGAAGTGGATTTTGTTCAGACCCGGAATTTTTTCGATGATGGTGTCCACCAGCACAGCAATCGGGCCAAGGTAGGCAGATGAGCCGTGCGGAATGGCAATGCCGTCCAGATCAAAGAAGTTTTTGGTATCTTTCGAGAACCAGTCACCCAGTTTGTAAACAAACGCCGCGTGAACAACCACCCCACCAATACCGATCCAGTAGTTACCAGTTGCAATGTGCAGCAAGGCTCCAGTAAACGTCATATGCCAGATGTTCCAGATATCAACGTTTACAACACGGGTCATGCGGGTAACCAGCATGAAAATGTTCACTGCGATCGCAATCGGGATAGAAATCAGTGCCGTCTGTGATGCCCAGGTCATTGGGGATGAACCAGGCCAGCCCACATCAACCACATTCAGGTTAATGTGGAAGGTTTCCGTCATCGCTTTCGCTGCCGGGCCGATGGAATCGAGCATCAGCCCGATGACCAACCCGATACCGACGAAACCGATCCCGATATGAAGACCTGATTTGAACGCATCCCCAACCTTCATGCCTAATAAGGTTGAGAAAATCATGATCACGATTGGCAACATAACCGTTGGACCGAGATCAAGAATATATTTCATAATTTCTGCAAACATGGCTATCACCCCAAAATAGTCAGGATTTTCTGTTTCAGCGCATCAATTCCAACACCAGATACGAATGGCATGCCATGTACCAATGGAATTTCACCAAAAGTGCGATCTACTTTTGCAGTCGTGCAAATTAAATCCACACCATCCAGATAAGTTTCAATTTCATTTACACGACATTGAACCACTTCCAATTCAATATTGTTTTCTTTACATAAGTCCTTTATTTCCTCTGCTGCCAGAGTTGATGTTGCAACAGCGCCACCACAAGCTACGATTACTTTACGCTTCATGGCAAACTCCTTCCTGATTGAATATTTTATTTTTAAAGGTGGAAACCAGAGTCTCTTCATCTTCCGCATTTAATAATGCATAGAAGAAGTCCGAATCCTGGATATTTGTAAACAGGTTTCTTAATAAAACCAGTTGGTCTTTTGGATCAGTCACAATTAATGCAATGATTAGTTGTGCATTTACTTTTCCTGTATCATCTGCCTGATCAAATGGCACCGGCGCATTTGGTCTAATCAGATAAATGGCAGGACTAATTGCATTATCCGCAGAGCAATGAGGAATAGCGATGCTATAACCTTCAAGTGCAATACCAGTTGGATAATCTTTTTCTCTATCCAGCAGTGCCTGAGGATAGGTATTCTTTACCACGCCGGCATTTAACATCGCGGCGCCGATATGTTTCAATGCATCGAAATGATCTTCAAAGAAGATATTATCGCGGACAAATAACTGCATATTCTTCATGATTAATATCCACCACAACCAAATGCGTAAGCACGTAATACATCCTGGATTTTATCGAGAATAATATTTTTTGCCGACAGTGTTAATTCTCCTTCAACCACTCGTTGATATTGCATCGGGAAATACTGACTCAGCATACCCAGCGGAATATCTTTTTCATTCAGGTTCACAATCAGTTTTTCTACCGCTTTATTAATACGCTCATGCGGCCAGTAATAGCGGATACGGTCAGACAAGCTGAAGTGAATATCGATCAGCGCCTTGGAATGAACCGGGTTGTAGTATTTTTTCCAGTAGCCAGGCTCATCCTGCATCACTGCGTCGATCACCTGCACAACTTGTGACTGCGCTTCGGCGGGGACCAGTTCTTTTTCAATCAATGACAGACCGAAAATGGCTTCACGCAGTGCGAAGGTCAGCGCCGGGCCCACTTTCAGAATCGCAAAGTGATCTTCAACCAGCTGTTTGAACGCGGCAGGCGTTTGATAGTCGGTTGAGTGCGCTTCATACACCAGTGGCGTACCTTCAATGAATTTTGAAAGTTGCTGCGCTTCTTCACGTTGGTAATGAATGATGTTGGAATGGTCAAATTCCACCCCCGGCTGAACCACAATCGCGATGATGCGGTCAATCGCGTCGGTCAGACCGTATTTTTTAAATGACTCATAATGGCTGGTGATGGTTCTTTCCGCATCCGGTACGGTTGTCACATGAACCGTGTTAATTGCATGCGCTTCACCACCCGGTACCGGCACTTCAGTACCGACTACATAAGAGATTTTCTCTTTTTGTTCTGCGGTCGCTGCATTTTCCGCGGCCTGACACAGAATAGCTGCGCGTTCGGCTACCACCAGCGGATCCAGCGGAACCGGGTCATCACCGCAGGACATAGAGGCATCCAGGTGAATTTTGGTGAAGCCCGCCTTCACGTATTCAGCCACCAGAATCTTTGATTTTTCCATGGCTTCCTGAGCAGGTTCACTCTGCCAGCAGTTCGGGCCTAAATGGTCGCCGCCCAGAATGATGCGTTCTTTCGGGAAGCCGACTTTCTCTGCGATCCCGTAGACAAAATCACGGAAATCGACTGGTTTCATGCCGGTGTAACCACCGAACTGATTCACCTGGTTGGATGTCGCTTCGATCAACACTTTGCGGTTGGTGTTCAGATCAAACGTCAGACCCGCTTCAATAACCAAGGGATGAGCAGAACAGATAGAACAAATCCCGACGTTACTGCCTGATTTGTGGGATTGGATTAGACTTTTCATTTTCACTCCATTCGAAACGTTTTGTCTTTTGGTTGCGAAAATAATTGACCATTCGATATCGAAAGCAAAATGAAAACATTTGAAAGTGTGATGGAGGGCGAAATTTTATCAGAAAATGTCTTTTTGCCCGTTCAAATCAATAAACGGGCCGTTAAAGCGGCTTTAGTGGCATGACCTAAGCTAACAGGCAAATCAATCAATTACCGGATTCTTTCGAGTTCGAAAGCTCATTCCGAATCACATCAATCAGTTCATGCAAGCCGGGCGGAATGCTCCGGTGCCCCGGATAATACAGATACATGGGCGGTTCGGTCGGTGCCCAGTCCGGTAACACCCGCCGTAGCTCTCCGATCTGAAGATACGGCATTGCCCGGGCTTCGAGACAATAACCGATCCCTACCCCGGCACGGGCAAAATCAAGCACCAGATTGGTGTCATTCACACAGACCTGGCCCGGAACATCAATGACCCGGTGATCACCGTCTTTTTCAAAATCCCAGCGATAAATGATCCCCTGCCCTGTCCGCATTTGTATACAGTTATGATGCATAAGATCTTCCGGAATCACAGGGGCGGTTCTCCGGTATAAATAGCCGGGTGAAGCAACCGCCACCCATTTCAGGGGAGAACTGATTTTGACAGCGACCAGATCAGCCGGAATGGTTCCCCCGAAACGGATGCCGGCATCAAAACCTGCGGCAACGATATCCACCATTTTGTCTTCTACCGCTACTTCGACGGACATGTCCGGATATTTTTTCAGATAAACCGGCAAGTACTTTGCCAGAACCAAATGAGCGCCATCATGGAGTACATTCAGACGCAGGCGTCCAGCCGGGCTTTCCCTGTGGCGATTGACCTCTGCCAACGCGTCGCCGATTTCTGAAAATCCAATCTCCAATCGCTTTGCCAGACTGCTGCCGGCTTCGGTGGGCGATACCGTCCGGCTGGTCCGGTTTAACAGCCTGACGCCAAGACGGGATTCAAGATTCCGGATGGAATGACTGAGTGCGGATGTTGTCACACCCAGTTCCTTTGCTGCCTGAGTGAAGTTGCACAGACGGTGAACGACGAGGAAAGAATTCAGATCCGCCAAATCCGCACGGGAGATTTTAGAAACAGGACGCTGCGCCATAAGCCCTCTGATTGTTGAATAAAACTAAACGAAACATGCTTATCCCCTCAATTATAAGCCCGCTATTTCTCGGTATCATTAGAATAATTCAACAATTGCAGACATCTTTAGGAAAATTTATGCACTCAGCCATCAGAAAAGATGCTGTCGCCGTGATCACCGGTGCCGCCGTCGGAATTGGCTATGCCCTTGCAGAGCGAATGGCACAGGAGAACATGAAACTGGTGCTCTCAGATAAAAATGCGTCTGCGTTAATGGATGCCATTCATCGGTTACGCTCCAAATTTCCGGAATTGACTATCCACCCTGTTGCAGGGGATGTCACATCAGAAACCGTGCTGGATCAACTGCATCAAGTGGCCGTGTCAACCGGTGAAATCGGTATTCTCATAAACAATGCGGCAATCCTTTCCAGAGCAGGTCCATGGGAAAATCTGGCGCAATGGCGCTCACTCATGGAAGTCAATTTCTGGGCTCTTTTGATGTTGCAAACGCGATTTATCAAAACGTTACAGCAACAACCAAGTCACAGTGCCATCGTGAATCTGGGTTCTAAAGAAGGGATCACGACACCACCCGGCAATGCAGCTTATGCTGTATCAAAAGCGGCGGTACGGGTGCTGACCGAACAACTGGCACATGAATTACGGGTAACAGTTGCTGACAAGATCACGGCTCATCTGTTGATTCCGGGGTATACCTTTACACCAATGAATTTTCCCGGAATCGCCTTTGACTCACTCAAACCCGCAGCCCCCTGGAGTGCAACCCAGGTTGCAGAGCGATTAGTCCAGGGAATTAATGCCGGTGACTTTTATATCTTTTGTGAAGACAACGAAGTCACCCGAGAATTAGATCAGCGCCGAATGCAATGGTCTGCTGACGATTTAATCCATAATCGTCCGGCTTTATCCCGCTGGCATCCGGATTGGAAACCAAAGTTTGCAGAATTCATCAAGGGTGCTTGATGAACCCACAATGACAAGCAAGGATAAAACAATGACTACCACCGCGCCTTTTATCTCGTTAAACGACGGAAACCAGATTCCTCAACTCGGATTGGGTGTCTGGCAAGCCAGTCCGGAACAAACAACAATGGCGGTACGCGAAGCGCTGCTGGCCGGTTACCGACATATTGATACTGCTGCGATCTACGGGAATGAAGCTGGCGTCGGTGCTGGTTTCCGGGAAAGCGCTCTGCCGCGAGAAGCGGTCTTCATTACCACCAAAGTATGGAATGATGCGCAGGGCAAGATGCTCACCCGTCAGGCATTGCAGCAGAGTCTGGAGCGACTCGGCCTGGATTATGTCGATTTACTGTTGATCCACTGGCCGGTGCCACACCGTGATCTGTTTGTTGAAACCTGGCAAACCATGGTCGAACTGCGTAAGGAAGGTCTGATCCGTTCAATTGGCGTTTCAAATTTCACCGAATCGAACCTTCAGTGCCTGATTGATGAAACGGGTGTGGTTCCTGTTTTAAACCAAATTGAACTCCACCCCTATCTGCAGCAATCGCACTTAAGACAAGTGCACTCAAAACTCGGCATGCTGACTGAATCCTGGAGTCCGTTGGCCCAGAATCAGGCAATCAGTGATCAAACCATTGCCCGGATTGCGGCAAAGCACGGTAAAACACCTGCTCAGGTTATCATCCGCTGGCATCTGGATAATGGCCTGATCGTGATTCCAAAGTCCGTCACGCCGGGCCGGATTAAAGAAAACGTCAATGTGTTCAATTTTGCGCTGGATGCCGAGGATATGACCACAATGTCAACGCTGAATCGCAATCAGCGACTGGGGCCTGATCCAGAGACATTTGGTTAACGGCTGGCATTGTACTGATAATTATTATCGTTTAAAATTCAGACATGCATGTGCCCACTGATGAAGTTACCGCCAAAGTATGTCGCCAGATTTGACCAATGCCCTCACCCACTATGTCTGGAATCCGGTCTGGAATACGTTTTGCGGACTTTTTGACTGGAACGGCCGTCTGGGTTTGCCGTTTCTTGTGGTGTCTTTGTCTGTGGCTTACTTTGTCTACCGCTGGCAACGGCAACGAGGTTACAGCCAGGCGGATCATTTCCCGGGCTTTCTGGGCGGCCGGAAAGTCTGGCTGCATCGCTCTGCACTGAACGATTACGTCTATTATTTTATCCGTCCCCTGCTGCATCTCTTGTTTATTGTACCGGTGATGGCGCTGCTGGATCCCCAGCTACTCAAAAGTGGCGATGTCACCCAGTTCCTTTCTCAGGTCTGGGGCGCGCGTCCCCGCCTCGGTGAAAATATGGCATTGATGCTGCTGTATGGCTTCGGCGCGTTTCTGGTCAGTGATTTTGCGCATTACTGGTTACACCGGGCGTTCCATTGCCGCTGGCTCTGGGAGTTCCACAAAGTCCATCACAGTGCGGTAGTGATGGTTCCGGCGACCGCGAGCCGTATTCATTTTTTTGAAAAGCTCAGTGAAATGGTGCTGAAAGGTGTTTGTCTGGCCCTGTTCGGCGGCACTTTTTTCTGGCTATGTGGTGGGAAAGTCAGTGCATACACGCTGTTTGGTGTCAGCTACCTGACCTTCATTTTTAATGCGCTTGCGGCCAATCTTCGTCATAGCCATATCTGGCTTTCCTTCGGTCCGAAGATCGAACATATCATTAACAGCCCGGCGCAGCACCAGATCCATCACAGCCGTGATCCGCGTCATTTCAACCGGAATTTCGGGACCAATCTGTCACTCTGGGACTGGATGTTCGGCACGTTATACGTGACCACGCCGCAGCCCGAGCATCTGGAGTTCGGTGTTGCGCCTCAGGATAACGAGCGTTACCTGAAGCTGCACAATCTGATCGTGCGTCCGTTCTGGGTCACTGCCCTCAAGCTCTGGCGCCTGGTGCGACCAGTAGGTACAACCACTCAGCCGCAGCAGCTAAAAGAATAACCGGGTATCAACGGCTGGCTGTTTTTCTGCCCCGGGCCCCGGCAAAAATGATCCCCAGGAAAATGGAGGCGGCACCGATGAAGTGATAATGACGCAGCACTTCACCCAGGAATGCGACCGACAGTATGGTGCCGAAAACTGGCATTAAGTGGATAAACAACCCGGCTCTGACAGGCCCGACCCGGGCTACCCCGATGTTATACAGCAGATAGGCAACCACCGACGGGAATATGCCCACATAGGCCAAGGCCAGAACGGCATTTGATGTCCACACAAAGCCCGCACTGCCAGACTGCTCCCACAGATAAAACGGAAACAGGGCGATCAGCGCCAGCACGATCTGCATACCCATCAAGCCGATCCGGTTTATTTCAGCCGGCAATCCCCGCAGCCACAAGGTGTATAACGCCCAGCACACCATGGCAGAAAAGACGATCAGATCACCCCGTGAGAATGTCAGCGACAGCAACCGTTGCCACTCCCCGTGCAGAATGATCGTCAGAACACCCGCAAAGGAAAAAATCAGACCGGCGAGCTGTATCCGGGCCAGCCGCTGGGCATAGAACATCACCCCAAAGAGCACAATGAGGATCGGAATAGTCGAGTTCAGCAAAATGCCGTTGGTCACGGTTGTAGTATGCAGTCCGGTATAAACCAGCGAGTTGAACGCCGCGACACCGGCCAGCGAGACGCCCAGTACCCGCCAGCGGTGCTGCCAGTATAAAGCCAGATCCCGCCACATTGGCTTCCAGGCAAACGGCAGGATACAGACCAGAGCAATGAGCCAGCGTCCGAAGGATAATATCATCGGCGCAATATCATTCCTCACTGCGCGTCCTACCACAAAATTACCGGCCCAGAATAACGGCGGTAATGTCAGTATCAGCAAGCCGGGCCAATCAATTTTTGCCAGGAATCGGGTCTTTTCCGTAGACGATGAGGTGTTCATATCAATCCTTTACTGCAACGGAAAATTATCTCAACCTGAATATCCTTGAAAATCAAGGATAGTTTTACTTATTTGACTTGCTGAATGGCCATCATCCCCAGCATTTCATGTTCCAGAATATGGCAGTGCAGCATCCTTAACCCCGGAAAATCCTGCCGGATTTTTATGCGGACCGTTTCCCCGCGCCGCACATTCACCGTGTCTTTCCACGCCCGGTACGGCGCCGGTGTCCGGACGCCATTTCGTTCTGTTTCCACGACCTGGAATTGTGTGCCATGGACATGGAACGGATGATCCATATCCGCGTTATTGATGATCTCCCACAGTTCCGTTTCGTGCAGACGACTGATGAAATCAATGCGGTGCATATCGAAGGATTTACCATTGATGAGAAACAGCATCATATGCCGGCCATTCGCCATGCTCATGGCTTCGCTAAAGACCATTTTCTTCATGGCTTTGGCTTCACCCAGATCATCGATTTTCCTTAATACCTCCGGTATCGCGATAGATGGACCTGCGAGCAAATTAACTGCAGCGATATCAATACGTTTTTCAGCCGCGACATGCCCCATTTTGCCCCGGTTATAGGGTTCTGCGAACAGACTGACCTTGCCTTCCTGCCCCGCGGCATCCACGATAATTTCAATGCGTTCCGCCGGGCTCAGCAACAGCGTTTGCAGGTCACGAACTGGCTTTTCCAGTAATCCGCCATCGGTGCCCACCAGCGTGAATTTACGTCCGCCAAGCGACAGATTGAGATACCGGGCGCTGGTCGCATTCCAGATCCGCCAGCGCTCTGTCCCTTTGACCTCGACCACCGGATGATACTGACCATTCACCAGCACAAACTGGCCTTCGCGGCCGTTCATCCAGTCGTTCATGTCATTTCCCGCAATCGCGCCATCCGGGGTTAACTTGAGATCCGAAATCATCAGATTGCGTTCAGGAATATCTTTCAGCGGATCATTTTTTGCCCGGACAATAAACGGCGCCGCCAATCCCCGGAAAACCTGCTCTGCGGTATATTCATGCGGATGCGGGTGATACCAATACGTGCCGGCACTGCCTTCCGGAAGCGTAAACCGGTATATCAGTTCTTTACCGGGCAAGACAGGATCCATAGGGTTACCATCCTGTTCCGGCGGGATAGGCAGACCATGCCAGTGAATGGTCGTCGGCTGCGGTAATTTATTAATGAGCCGGATCTCAACCGTATCGCCTTCCTGTACCTCAATCAGCGGGCCGGGAACACGCCCGTTATATGCCCAGACCGTGGTCTTTTTACCGGTGACAAATTCGGTTTCGGCAGGTGCCGCAGTTACATCCGCCTTAAAGAGATTGGGTTGCTGACTCTGGTTCGCTAATTTGGCTACTTCCTGTAAAGCCGCGCCATGAGGCAGCACCGGTGCCTTGATTTCCTCCGCACGCATCATTGGCATCATCATGCCGTGCATTGATTCTTGCGCAGAGAGAAACGAACTCCAGAAGGTTGAACCCGCTCCCAGGAGCAGGATCCCAAGATAACGAGATAACATACATTCACCTTATTTGTTTATCGGCGGCTGAATAAAGCATAGTTAAAGCTGCTCAAATAACCACCGATCCATTACTTGTGCTTTCATGCTAATACATGAGTAATCCCTTATATATGCAATGAAGATTAACGATCCATGAACTACAGTTTCTTAAGAAACTGATATTGCTGATCGGCCATCTTAAAAATTGCATCAACAGGGGCTTATATGAAAAAACACAGCCGGGACATGACGTTGCCACCTGATTTAAGCAGTAAAACAGGCACCGGACCTATCCGCCATATTCGTCCCATTTACCAGAATTCGCTGCCACCTTGTAACCAGGCCTGTCCGGCGGGTGAAAATATTCAGGCGTGGCTCGCCCTGGCACAAGCAGAGCGCTATGAAGAAGCCTGGCAGCACCTGATTGCCAACAACCCGATGCCAGCTGTTCATGGCCGGGTCTGCTATCACCCTTGCGAAACATCCTGTAACCGGACGCATGTTGACCAGTCTGTCAGTATTCATGCCGTTGAACGGTTTCTCGGGGATCAGGCACTGCTCCATGGCTGGAAACCGAAATTTGATGCGCCCCCGAGTGGTAAAAAGGTGCTGGTTATTGGTGCCGGACCTTCCGGATTATCGTGTGCATGGCAACTTCGTCGTCTCGGTCATGAGGTGGAAATTCATGAAGCAGGCCCGATGGCCGGTGGCATGATGCGCTTCGGCATACCCGCTTACCGGATGCCCCGGGATGTACTGGATCGGGAGATCCAACAAATACTGGATACCGGCATTACGTTGAAACTGAATCAGAAAGTGGACGATGTACTGAAGGTTAAAACAGAGAATGGCTTTGATGCCGTTTTTCTGGCTATCGGCGCGCATTTAGCCAAACGTATCGATATTCCGGCGCGCGAAGCCGGAAAAATTCTGGACGCCGTTAGTTACCTCTCCGCGGTTGAACGGGGCGAAGTGCCCAAGCTAGGCCGCCGTGTCGCCATCTATGGCGGCGGAAATACCGCGATGGATGCAGCCCGTACCGCCCGTCGTCTGGGCGCAGAAGAGACCGTGATTATCTATCGCCGGGATCGTGAGCATATGCCGGCGCATCAGTTCGAAGCCGATGAAGCCATAGAAGAAGGCGTGATCATTAACTGGCTGCGCACCATCCGGAATATCGATGGTACGACCTTAACCATTGAGGAAATGACGGTCGATGACAAAGGACAGCCTCAGCCGACAGGTAAGTATGAAACGCTGGAAGCGGATAGTGTGATCCTGGCACTTGGGCAGAACGTGGATCTTTCCGTCATCGAACGTATACCCGGTATCCAATTGCATGAAGATGGTGTGGTTACCGTTGACGAACACATGATGACCAGTGTCCCGGGCATTTTTGCCGGCGGGGATATGGTGCCATCCGAACGGACTGTCACTGTCGCAACAGGGCATGGCAAAAAGGCCGCACGGCATATCGATGGCTGGCTTAGGAACCAGCCTTACCAGAAACCAGCCGTACACCCCGTCATGCCCTATTCCAAACTGCATCTCTGGTATGACACCGATGCAGAAGCAAGCAGCCAGCCGGTGGTCACCCCTGAAGAACGCGAAGGATTCGATGAAATTATTGGTGGCTTGACGCCGGCGCAGGCCCGTTATGAAGCTGCACGCTGTTATTCCTGTGGCAACTGTTTCGAGTGCGACGGTTGCTACGGCGCCTGCCCGGAAGAAGCCATTATCAAACTGGGTAAAGGGGCGGGATACCGGATTGATTACGACAAATGTACCGGCTGCAGTGCTTGCTATAACCAGTGTCCCTGTCATGCCATGGAAATGATCAGCGAGGAGGTGCAGAAATGAACAAGCATCATGAAATACCCGTTTCTGACATGGTGATGATTGACGGCAATGAGGCGGCAGCCTGGGTGGCGTATAAAGTCAGTGAAATCTGTGCGATTTATCCGATCACCCCCTCCTCGACCATGGCGGAATTGGCGGACGAATGGTCAACACAACTGATACCTAATATCTGGGGAAATGTTCCCACAATCATCGAGATGCAACATGAAGGCGGCGCTGCTGGTGCTGTCCACGGCGCATTACAGGCCGGCGCGCTGAGTACCACCTTTACAGCGTCACAGGGTCTCATGCTGATGATCCCTAATATGTACAAAATTGCCGGTGAACTGACATCGACCGTCTTTCATGTGGCCGCGCGCTCACTCGCGGCGCAGGGACTTTCCATCTTTGGTGATCATCAGGATGTCATGGCGACCAGAGCGACAGGGTTTGCCCTGCTTTCATCCGCCACAGTCCAGCAGGCGCAGGATATGGCGATGATTGCGCACTCGGTCACACTGAGTACCCGGATCCCGTTCCTGCATTTTTTTGATGGTTTCCGTACGTCGCACGAAATAAACAAAATCGCCCGGCTGTCTGATGATCAGATAAAACAGATGATCTGTGATCAGCAGGTCAGAGAGCATCGGGCCCGGGCGCTGAATCCGGATCAACCGTTCATGAGAGGCACGGCACAGAATCCTGATACCTATTTCCAGAGCAGAGAAACCGTTAATGCGTTTTACGACCATGTCTCTGACATTGCTGAACAAACAATGAAACGTTTCGCTGAACTGACCGGACGGCAATATCACCTGGTTGAATATCATGGCGCGGAGGATGCGGAACACGTCATCGTCATCATGGGATCCGGCGCATCAACAGTAAAACAAACCGTTGACGTGCTGAATGCCAGTGGCAGCAAATTCGGTGTCGTGACGGTGCACTTATATCGCCCTTTCCCCGTCAAACACTTCATTAACGCCTTTCCGGAAACAACAAAATTTGTCACTGTGCTGGACAGAACCAAGGAACCCGGCTCAAACGGCGAACCGCTGTATCAGGATACGGTCGCCGCGTTCGTCTCCGCGGTGCAGCATAAACAATTCGGACAACTGCCAAAAATCAGCGGAGGCCGCTACGGGCTTTCGTCAAAAGAATTCACACCAGCGATGGTCAAAGCGGTTTTTGAAGAGCAGCAAAAAGTCACCGCCAATGACTTCTTTACGATAGGGATTACCGACGACGTCACACATCTGAGTTTACCCTGGAATGAATCGTGGCAGACAGAACCAGCAAATCAGGTACGCGCCCTGTTCTTTGGACTGGGAGCCGATGGTACGGTCGGAGCAAACAAAAACAGCATAAAGATTATCGGTGAATTGCCCGGATATTTTGCCCAAGGTTACTTTGTCTATGACTCGAAAAAATCAGGCTCAAGAACCGTTTCCCATTTGCGCTTTGGCCCGGAACCGATAGACGCGCCTTATCTCATCACATCCGCAAATTTCATCGGCTGCCATCAGTTCAATTTCGTCGAGTCGCTGGATTTATTACGTTATGCCGAACCCGGTGCCACGTTTCTTCTCAACAGTCCCTACCCTGCGGATGAAACCTGGGCTCGTCTGCCAAAGCATGTGCAAAAACAGATATGGCAGAAGCAAATAAAGTTCTATGTGATTAATGCCGCGGAGGTTGCACGCAGCACCGGCATGGGTACGCGCATTAATACCATCATGCAGACCTGTTTTTTTGCACTGTCTAATGTGATGCCAAAAGAACAGGCCATAAAACTGATTAAGAAAAGCATCGAAAAGACGTACCGCAAAAAAGGACGGTCCGTCATTGAGAAAAACTTTGAAGCGGTCGATGTCACCCTGGCACACCTGTATCAGATACCCATTTCTGAGCAATTCACCGGTATCGCTGCCGCGGCATGGAAAATACCCGATAACACGTCGTCCTTTGTCCACGAAGTCACCGCAGAGATGCTGCAGGAACGCGGTGACCGGATACCAGTTTCACTGTTACCGGCCGACGGCACTTATCCGACAGCAACCAGCCAGTGGGAAAAACGCAATATCGCGCTGGAAATTCCGGATTGGCGTGAAGATCTGTGCATTCAGTGCGGCAACTGCTCTTTCGTCTGCCCACACGCAGCCATCCGAGCCAAGTTTTATCATAAGGATTTGGTGGAAAATGCCCCGGAAGGTGCAAAATGGGCTCCTATCAGCGCCCGTGGATTCCCGGATACGCTGTATACCCTGCAGGTTTATCCGGAAGATTGCACCGGCTGTGGTCTCTGTGTTGAAGCCTGTCCGGTCCGGGCTGACGATGCCAACCACCGTGCCATTAACATGGCCGACAAACTGCCAATTCTGGAACGGGAAAAACGCGCCCTTGGCTGGTTCAATTCATTACCCTGGCCAAAACGCGCGGCCATTGATTTTTCAACCATACGCGGAGTGCAGTTTTTAGAACCGCTTTTCGAGTTTTCCGGTGCCTGCGCCGGTTGCGGCGAAACGCCCTATCTGAAAGCGCTCACACAGTTATTTGGTGACCGGATGATGGTAGCCAACGCCACAGGCTGCTCATCCATCTATGGCGGGAATCTGCCCACTACACCGTGGGCAAAAAACAGCGAAGGCAAAGGCCCGGCCTGGTCAAATTCACTGTTCGAAGATAACGCCGAGTTTGGTCTGGGTTTTCGTCTGACCGCCGATCATCACCGGACTCAGGCATCAACCGCACTGAGAACCATGACGCAGCAACTTGGCACTGAACTGATAGAACAGATCATCAACGCCCCGCAACAGGTCGAATCGCAGATCCAGCAGCAACGTGAACGTTTACTGCGGGTCCGTGAGCTATTAGCCAATGACCATTCGGAAGCCGTACTTAATCTGCAAAGTCTGCTCGATCATCTGATCAGACGTTCAGTCTGGATCATTGGCGGCGATGGCTGGGCCTATGATATTGGCTCCTCAGGCTTAGACCATGTGATCGCTTCCGGCAAAGACATCAATATCCTGGTGATGGATACCGAGGTCTATTCCAATACCGGCGGCCAGATGTCGAAATCGACGCCGCTGGGTGCCGTCGCCAAATTTGCGGCAGGCGGCAAAACCATGGCGAAAAAGGATATGGCATTACAGGCGATCGCCTACGGGAATGTGTATGTCGCCCGGATAGCCTTTGGCGCCAATCCGCAACAGGCTCTTCAGGCGATGCGGGAAGCGGAAGCCTATCCGGGGCCATCACTCATCATTGCGTACAGCCACTGCATTGCCCACGGTATCGATATGCGAACCGGCTTGATTCAGCAAAAACGTGCGATCGCTTCCGGCCATTGGCCATTAATCCGCTATAACCCCATATTGCGGGAACAGGGCCGGAACCCCTTCACGCTGGATAGCCTGCGGCCGACGATACCGCTCTATGAGTATCGCAAATATGAAAGCCGCTACCAGACACTGCTGCAACTGCATCCTGAGGAAGCACAACGGCTGATGGAGATCGCACAAAAAGTGGTGGATCAAAAATGGACGACGTATGAAGGCATGGCGCTCTATTCAGCGGAAGCCTTCCATCCGGATGCAAGGCGATAACCTGCAGACAATATTCGGCTGAAGTTTGATGTAGAGGTTTGCAACATCTAGACTTTTTATTAGACATTCATTGAGTTGCGACTGATAGATATTCAGGAGATGTGATCATGCGTAAACCTAAATCCAGTCCGGCAAAGCCGGTGAAGCGCAGCATACCAGAACCGATCGTCGAACCCGCACCGTCGGTGACAGAAGAAGAACGTTGCCGGATGATCGCCGAAGCAGCCTATTTCCGGGCCGAGAAACGCGGTTTTACCGATGGTAATACTGAAGAAGACTGGCTGGAGGCCGAGGCTGAAGTCGACCAGGCCCTGCAGCAACAGGAAACTGCACAGAAAATCGCAGCCACCGCGAAGGAGGTCGAACACCTGATTCAGTCCGTGCTGGAAAATGATACTGCCTCTATTTCCGACCGGGTCCGGGCCATCACACTGAATGCCTTCGCCGGCGCCAAGTTGGAGCCTGAAGCTCTCAAACAGATCATCAACACTGTGATAAAAGGCGCACAGCAAGGTGCTTCCGGCCGTGGTGAACATGAGGCCAAACTGCTGAAAGACGCCATGCAGGGGCTGGATGATGCCCTGGCTGCAGCGGCCGAAGCCACTCAGCTGGCACTGCAGGAAGCGGCAAACCGGAGCAGTGAATTTTCTCGGCAAGGCCTGAAGAAAACGATTGATGATCTCGCAACGCTCGAATCCCTGTTTATTGAAACCATCAGTACCGCCGCCCGGAACGCCACCGGCACCGCACAGGCCACGCTGCATGATCTGGTACAACACGCCCAAAACAGCGGTACCGCCGTCGGGCAGAAGGTCGAATCGGCGGTATCCCGGCTGGCGCATGTTCTTGTCGATACCTCCCGGGAGCAGATGTCGGCCGGCGCGCAAACACTGCGGAAAGAAGGCGCCCTGTTCGCCGGTATTGTGTCCGGGGTACTAAAAGGTGTCGCGGCTCAGTTGCAGGCAAAACCTGACAAGAAACCCGCTCCGCGTTCCTCTGGCAGAGGCAAGTAATGCTGTGGCAGGCGATCAGCGCAGTCCGCGATCTCGGACGGTTACATGATATCGCGTCCGTCCTGATCCGGTTCGGTTTCGGCGATCTGGTACGCCGGACCGGACTCGCCGGTGTGCTGGAGCGGGCCGGCCGGGCCCTGCACTGGCATGTGCCCGACGATCTTGCCCATCTGGAATCCCCTGCCCGTGTCCGGCAGGCCCTCGAAGAACTCGGCCCCACCTTCGTGAAACTGGGACAGATCCTGTCTACCCGTGTCGACCTGTTTCCGCCGGAATGGATCGCCGAGTTCAGCAAACTGCAGGATGCCGCGGTCGCCGTACCCTTCTCCGAGCTCCACGCTCAGCTGACCGAAGATCTGGGCGAACCGCCGGAGAATATTTTTCCCCGGCTGGAAACCGACGCACTGGCCGCCGCGTCACTGGCGCAGGTTCACCGGGCCTGGCTGACCGACGGCACACCGGTCATTCTCAAAATACGGCGCCCGGAGATCCGCCCGCTCGTGGAAGCCGATTTGCGCCTTATCAAGCGACTCGCCGAGATCGTGGAATCGGAAGTGCCCGATCTGCGCCGTTATCATCCCCGGGAGGTGGTACGCCAATTCACGCTGTCACTACGCCGCGAGCTGGATTTTTCTGCCGAGGGACGCAGCGCCGAGCGCATCGCCACCAGCTTTGAGGACCATCCTGAAATTGTCATTCCCCGGATCTATTGGGAGTGGACCTGCGAGCGGCTCAATGTCCAGGATTATATTGACGGTATTCCCGGCCGCGATCTAGCCGCACTCGATGCCGCCGGGCTGGATCGGGTTTTGCTGGCGCAACGCGGTACCGATGCCATCCTGAAAATGATTCTGGAAGACGGTTTTTACCATGCCGATCTGCATCAGGGAAACATCTACTACCTGACCGACAACCGGCTGGCCTTTATTGATTTCGGCATGGTGGGACGAATCTCCGAGGATCGCCGCTATCAGCTGGCCATCCTGCTGCACGCTCTGGTGAACCAGAATGCCGCCGTGGTGACCGATATTCTGCTCGACTGGAGCGAAAATACGGATGCCGATGCCGAAACACTGCAGGCAGAAATTGATGCGTTCGTCGATCAATATCACGGGGTACAACTGCGGAAGCTGGATCTGGGACGCATGCTCTCGGAACTGGTTACCATCATGCGTGATCACGCGCTTATGCTCCCGGCTGATCTGGCCATGTTGATCAAGGCCTTTATCACACTGGAGGGTGTCGGCCGGCAACTGAACCCTGCCTTTGACATGACCAGTGCGGCAGCCCCCATCCTTGATCAGATACTTGCCGCCCATTCCACTCCCGAAGCCTTGGCCAGACGGGGCTGGCGCGGACTCAGCGATGCCCTGGCCCTGATCGCCAGTCTGCCGAAAGATCTAAGCCGCCTGTTGCGTTCAGCCCGGCGGGGCAAATTGCAGATCCAGGTGGAAGTGCTCCCGCTCAAACAATTTGGTGAAAAAGTTGATCGGGCCATCAGCCGTCTTGCCCTCAGCATTATCACGGCAGCCCTGATTATCGGCTCGGCCATTGTCTCCGACATTGGAAGCGATCCAGACGGCGGAGTGTCCACCCTAGGGCTACTGGGCTTTATCGCAGCGGCCAGTGGCGGAATCTGGGTGCTGATTTCCATCTGGCGCAGCGGTAAGAATTAACTGCGGGCAGATAAAAACAAAAAAGCCGGAATAAACTTCCGGCTTCGTTTTTCCTGATAACTACTTCCGGGGTGGCCCCTGCCGCTCCGCCGATGCCGCCCAGAGATTGATGTTAGCATCCAGCGCATACAGGTCTATTTCGGCCAGCTCTGCTTCGGTGAAATCGCGGTTCGCCAAGGCACCGACGCAATCCTCCACCTGCTCCGGTCGGCTGGCGCCAATCAAAGCTGATGTTACCCGGCCACCGCGCAATACCCAGGCCAACGCCATCTGCGCCAGTGTCTGACCACGACGTTCGGCAATGTCATTGAGTTTGCGGATATGGCTCAGCGTTTCCGCGCTCAGGAAGCTTTCTCTCAGCGATTTGTGCTGCGTTGCACGGCTGCCTTCCGGAATACCGTTCAGGTATTTCCCGGTCAGCATCCCCTGCGCCAGCGGCGAAAACACGATCGAACCGACACCCAGCTCATCCAGAGTATCCAGCAGACCATCCTCCTCCACCCAGCGGTTCAGCATGGAATAACTGGGTTGATGAATCAGACACGGCGTTCCCAGATCTTTCAGAATGGCGACGGCTTCGCGGGTGCGCTGCGAGTTATAGGACGAGATCCCGACATACTGCGCTCTGCCGGAACGAACAATATGATCCAGCGCCATCATGGTTTCTTCCAGCGGCGTCAACGGATCAAACCGATGCGAATAGAAAATATCGACGTAATCCAGCCCCAGCCGTTTCAGACTCTGGTCACAGCTGGCAATCAGATACTTGCGGCTGCCCCACTGACCATAGGGCCCCGGCCACATGTCATAGCCGGCTTTGGAAGAGATGATCAGCTCATCCCGGTAAGCGGCAAAATCGGTTTTCAGAATCTTGCCAAAGGCAATTTCGGCAGACCCCGGTGGCGGACCGTAGTTATTCGCCAGATCGAAATGCGTGATCCCCAGATCAAATGCCTTACGACAAATCGCCCGCTTGGTGTGATCCGGCGTGTCTTCACCAAAGTTGTGCCACAGACCAAGTGAAATTGCCGGCAGTAACAGCCCCGAGAGGCCACAACGCTGATATGTCATTGAGTTATATCTGTTTTCTGAAGCTTGCCACATAAAAGGTCTTACTCCTTAATACAGCGAATGAAACATCACTGAACAAAAATTAGTCCATACTTATCTACTGACTGCTATTCCAGATGGCTGAGCTCACAGCCCTATCCACCGTCATACTGAAAATTTATCGCCATCCGCGATAGCAAATGCATCTGGTGTCATAAAGAGATACCACAATAATTTTGGTAAGCGGTTATTGCGATAACAAAAACGCAACAAGGTACGCAAATTAAACATGTTTCACACTAACTTGCATAATGAAAGTGATCAGCGTCAACGTGATAGTCATGAAGCTACCCCTGACGCGCATTACCATGAGGAATCATTATCATGACATTACGTCGCATTGTCGTCACTGGCATGGGCGCTGTAACTCCGCTGGGTTGCGGTACTGAAACAGTCTGGCAACGTTTGCTGGCCGGACAATCCGGTTTACGCCGGCTGGCCGAATCAGTCACTGCCGACCTGCCGGCTAAAGTGGGCGGTGTTGTTCCGTCTCAGGAAGAAGATGCGGAAGCCGGCTTTAATCCTGATGACGTGATCCCGGTAAAAGAACAGAAGAAGATGGATCGTTTCATCATGTTCGCTATTGCCGCCGCCAAAGAAGCATTAGCGCAAGCGGGCTGGGTCGCCAATACGCCGGAAGAACAGGAACGTACTGCGACCATCATCGCTTCCGGGATCGGCGGTTTTCCTGCCATCGTCGATGCGGTCCGTACGACCGATACCAAAGGCCCTCGCCGTTTGTCGCCGTTCACTATTCCTTCATTTCTGGTGAATATGGCTGCGGGCCATGTCTCGATTAATTTCGGTTTTAAAGGTCCGCTGGGCGCTCCGGTAACAGCTTGCGCCGCCGGTGTTCAGGCCATTGGCGATGTGGCCCGAATGATCCGCAATGGTGAAGCCGATATTGCTGTTTGTGGCGGAGCTGAAGCATGCATAGATCGGGTGAGCCTTGCCGGCTTTGCTGCCGCCCGTGCCTTGTCGTCGTCATTTAACGATACCCCGGAATCCGCGTCACGCCCGTTCGATGTCAATCGTGACGGCTTTGTCATGGGCGAAGGGGCCGGATTGCTGGTGATTGAATCGCTGGAACATGCTCTGGCACGTGGCGCAACCCCGATTGCAGAATTAGTCGGTTATGGCACCAGTGCCGATGCCTATCACCTGACGGCCGGACCGGAAAACGGTGACGGCGCACGTCGCGCCATGGCGGCCGCCATTCATCAGGCAGGTATTGCACCTTCCCAAATCCAGCATCTGAATGCGCATGCCACCTCAACCCCTGTTGGTGATAAGGGTGAACTGGCCGCTATCAAGGCCATTTTCGGTACGGATAACAAGATTGCCGTAACGTCAACCAAATCGGCAACCGGACATCTGCTGGGTGCTGCTGGCGGCATTGAAGCCATCTTCACGGTACTGGCACTCCGCGATCAGATTGCGCCTGCCACCCGCAATCTGGAACAAGCCGATCCGTTTGCCGAGGGTGTCGATATTGTCCACGGCGCCGCCCGTAAAATGCCGATTGAATATGCCATTTCTAACGGCTTTGGTTTCGGCGGAGTTAACGCCAGCGTGTTATTCAAACGCTGGACTGGCGCTTAATTTTCCTCCTGCCCGGCTGCTGTGTTCTTCGTGAGCACAGCAGCTCACTCGTCTTTCCCTTCAGTGCTGTGTGGGTTACTGCTTTAAGCCTTAATCCCGATGTGAGCATTGGAGTTTCAAAACAGGGACGGCTACAATATTAACCCTGTTTTTTTACCAGAGCCTCCTATGAGCACTACCGTTTTTCTGCAAAAAGATCGGGAAAAATCCCTGCTTCGACGTCATCCGTGGATTTTTTCCAAAGCTATCGACAAAGTAAAAGGCAAACCGCACGCCGGTGAGCCGGTAGAAATCGTCGATCATCGCGGTAAGTGGCTGGCACGCGGAGCCTGGTCTCCGGATTCTCAAATCCGGCTTCGTGTCTGGACATTCAAACAAGACGAACAGATTGATACCGACTTCTTCGTGCGTCGTCTGCAGCAGGCGCAACGCGGCCGTGACGCCCTGATCGCCCGCCAGCAACTTTCGGCCTATCGTCTGGTAGCGGCAGAATCCGATCTGCTGCCGGGTATCACCATCGATCGTTATAACGACTACCTGGTCTGTCAGCTGCTTTCCAGCGGCGCGGAATACCACCGTCATGAACTGATCAATGCGCTGCAACAGCTTTATCCAACCTGTTCTATTTACGAACGTTCTGACGTTGCAGTACGTAAAAAAGAGGGTCTGGCTGAACGTACCGGTCTGCTGTACGGCGAAGTACCGCCGGATGAAGTGGTCATTGAAGAAAACAACGGCATTAAAATCAGCGTGGACATCAAAGGCGGCCATAAAACCGGCTTCTACCTGGATCAACGCGATAACCGTGCCATTGCCGGCCGCTATGCCAAAGATCGCCGGGTGCTGAACTGCTTCTGCTATACCGGCGGTTTCGGTGTATATGCGCTGCATGGTGGTGCCAGTGAAGTCATCAACGTCGACGTGTCCGAACCGGCACTGGCGCTGGCTAAACACAACGCAACCCTGAATCAGCTGGATCTGAGCAAAGCCCATTTCGAGAAACAGGATGTGTTCAAGCTGCTGCGCGAATACCGCGAACGCGGCGAAAAATTCGACATGATCGTGCTGGATCCGCCGAAATTTGCCGAAAGCAAAGCCCAGCTGGACGGTGCCTGCCGCGGTTATAAAGATATCAACCTGCTGGCTTTTCAGTTGCTGAACCCGGAAGGCATTCTGCTGACCTTCTCCTGCTCCGGTCTGATGACATCTGAGCTGTTCCAGAAAATTGTCGCTGATGCCGCACTGGACGCAGGCCGTGAAGCGCAGATCCTGGAACGCATGACTCAGGCAGCCGATCACCCGATTGCCACCCCTTATCCGGAAGGTTACTACCTGAAAGGACTGGTTGTTCGCGCAATATAATAACGAACTGAACCAATGCAGTTATCACGCTGCATTGGTTTTATTTTTTACTGGTTTACACAAAAAATAAATAAAGGGAAAAAAATGAGCACGTCATGGAATATCAAACCGGTCTCACAAAAAGACAGTGACGCCATCCAGCACAAAATCAATATGAAAACCAAACCGCTGGGTGCCCTAGGTGCGTTGGAACAAACCGCCCACCAGCTGGCACTGATTCAACAGAAAAACCAGATCGTGATCCAGAACCCGACCATGCTGGTGTTCGCCGGTGATCATGGTGTGGCAGAAGAAAATGTCAGTCTGACCAGCAGCGATGTCACCCGTCAGATGGTACTTAATTTTCTGGCCGGTGGTGCCGCCATCAACTGTTTCTGCCGTGCCAATGACATGGCGCTGAAAGTGGTTGATGCCGGGATCAAGACACCGGTAGAAGACGAGCGGCTGATCCTGCAACGCGTTGGCGCCGGTACCCGCAATCTGGCCAAAGAACCGGCCATGACCGAAGAAGAAGTGCTGCAGTCGCTGCACTATGGCCGTCAACTGGCCAGCCAGCTCGTATCTGAAGGCTGTAACCTGCTGGCCTTCGGTGAAATGGGCATTGGCAACACGACACCGGCATCCTGCATTATGGCCGCGCTGCTGAATAAATCCGCCGCTGACTGTGTCGGCCGTGGCACTGGCATCAGTGACGCGCAGTTGGATCGCAAGATTAACATCTCCGCGACCGCGTTAAACCGCATCGGAAATAACAAAACCCCGCTGAATGTGCTCCGTGAAGTCGGTGGCTTCGAAATTGCCCAAATCACCGGCGCGATTCTGGGCGCCGCAGAGGCAGGGATCAGCGTTCTGATCGATGGTTTCATCATTACGGCGGCGGCCCTGCTGGCAACCAGAATTGCCCCTGCCAGCCGGGATTATATGCTGTTTGCCCACTGTTCCGGCGAACAGGGACACCAGACCATGCTGGAAGCACTGGACGCCGCTCCGCTGCTGCAACTTGGCCTGCGTCTGGGTGAAGGCACCGGTGCCGCGATAGCGTTACCCCTGATCCGTTCAGCCGCCGAGTTCTATAACAATATGGCCAGCTTCGAGAGTGCCGGTGTAACGCTCTGATGCAGAGCCGGAAACGGCGGAGACCACTCCGCCGGACCGTTCTCAGAACCTATCCCTTTCCAGTCACAAACTCCTGCCTTTACCTTCTTTTTCGGTGAAACATCGTTTTCACTTTAAGTGAAAACGATACCAAAATATCATCATTCCATGCCCGTGACGGGCATATACCATACTACACATTGTTTCATAACTCGTTTCACAAACAGAAAAATCTATAAACAACAATAATATACAATTTAAATGCAAGTACTGTCTTACACAGCTCTTCATCAGGGGGAGCAAATAATGTGACGAATGTTGCATTCGCAATTAGTGGAAACGTTTACAATCACAGCAGATTTAATCACATGGAAAATTAAAAGATGTCTACTACAGATGTTGGCTTAAGCTTCTTGGATATACTGGTCTTTGCCCTGTATGTGGCAATTATCATAGGTGTTGGTCTCTGGGTATCCCGGGATAAAAAAGGGGTACAGAAAAGCACGGAAGATTATTTTCTGGCAGGCAAGTCATTACCTTGGTGGGCGGTAGGCTCGTCACTGATTGCAGCCAATATTTCAGCTGAACAATTTATTGGTATGTCAGGCTCCGGCTACTCGATTGGTCTGGCGATTGCCTCTTACGAGTGGATGTCGGCAATTACGCTTATCATTGTCGGTAAATACTTCTTGCCGATCTTTATTGATAAAGGCATTTACACTATTCCGGAATTCGTCGAGAAACGATTCAACAAAAACCTGAAAACCATTCTGGCTGTTTTCTGGATTGGGCTCTATATCTTCGTTAACCTGACCTCCGTGCTTTATCTGGGTGGTCTAGCGCTACAGACCATTCTTGGCATTCCGCTCATCTATTCGGTTATCGGCCTGGCTGCTTTCGCTCTGGTTTATTCCATTTATGGCGGCTTGTCTGCCGTCGTCTGGACAGATGTTATTCAGGTGTTCTTCCTGGTTCTGGGCGGCTTACTGACCACCTTCATTGCTCTCAGCTACATTGGTGGTGCTGACGGTATGATGAGCGGTCTGACCAAAATGGTCGAAGCTGCACCGGAGCACTTTGAAATGATTCTGGATCAGAGCAATCCTCAATACATGAATCTGCCGGGTATTGCTGTTCTGATTGGTGGTCTATGGGTTGCCAACCTGTATTACTGGGGATTCAACCAATATATTATCCAACGTACATTGGCGGCGAAATCCGTTCAGGAAGCACAAAAAGGTATTGTTTTCGCAGCTTTCCTGAAACTGATTATTCCTTTCCTGGTCGTGGTACCCGGGATCGCAGCATACGTCATCACCACTGATCCACAACTGATGTCTGCCTTAGGCGAGATCGCACACAACAACATGCCAAGTGCAGCACAGGCAGACAAAGCTTATCCATGGCTGACACAGTTCCTGCCTGTTGGCTTCAAAGGCATCGTATTCGCCGCTCTCGCCGCCGCAATTGTTTCCTCTCTGGCCTCCATGTTGAACTCTACCGCAACCATCTTCACCATGGACATTTACAAGGTCTACATTGCTCCTGAGACCGGTGACCATAAACTGGTAAACGTGGGTCGTACTTCTGCTGTTGTTGCACTGGTCATTGCCTGTTTTGTTGCACCAATGCTGGGTGGTATCGGTCAGGCATTCCAGTACATTCAGGAATATACCGGTCTGGTTAGCCCGGGGATCCTCGCCGTCTTCCTGCTCGGTCTGTTCTGGAAAAAGACAACCAGTAAAGGCGCAATCACCGGTGTGGTTCTGTCCATTCCATTTGCCCTGTTCCTGAAGATCATGCCACTGTCTATGCCATTCCTGGATCAGATGCTCTATACCCTGCTCTTCACCATCGTAGTAATCGCATTTACCAGTCTGAGCACTTCCGTAAATGACGATGATCCAAAAGGTATTTCACTAGAATCATCCATGTTCGCTACCGATCGCAGTTTTAATATTGCCTCTTACGCCATCATGCTGATCCTTGCTGTCCTGTATACAGTATTCTGGTAATCAGACTGCATACCACGGCCCCGTCAATACATTTGGCGGGGTTTCCTTTTTTCCGGCGGAACCCGCAATGAACCAGACATTACTACCCAATATTGTGGAATTTATCGAAAAAATTGATCCCTTCGATAAATTCCCCGAGCCATTGCTGAATAATGTTGCAGCAGCAATAGAGATTATCTATCTGGCCAGAGGTGAGCACATGACACCGCCGGATGATAAAAATAATGGGTATCTTTATATTATCCGCACGGGCTCTATCGAGCAGCGAAAACCGAATGGGGTACTCCGCGCCAAACTGGGCCCGGAAGATATGTTTGGATTTACGTTACTTTCCGAACAGAAAGATCCAGCATCCGCCTACAGCGTTACCGCCATCGAAAACACACTGATTTACCGGATCTCTCATCCCGCACTGCTCTCGCTGCTGGCTGGGACCCCCTCCTTGCTATCTCATTTTGCAGCTAATGCACAAACCCGTATTCAGTCCGCACTGGAAGTCGTCTGGTCTGCAGATGAAAAAGGGCTGTTTTTTAAAAAAGTTGCAGAAATTGCCAGCAGCAATATTGTTGTTACCAAACCGGATACCAGTATTCAGCAAGTGGCGCGTGAAATGCGGGATATTGCCCGGACCTCCTGTGCCGCCATCGTGGATAACGGGAAACTGGTTGGTTTAATCACTGACAAGGACATGACGAAACGCGTTGTCGCTCAGGGTGTCGATATTACAAAACCCGTCTCCACTGTCATGACCCGACATCCACATACTATCCGGGCCGATGACTTAGTGCTGAAAGCAACCTCTGTCATGATGCAATACAATATCCGGAACCTGCCGGTTCTTGATGATAAGAACCAGGTTACAGGATTGCTTACGCCATCCGAGCTGGTTCAGCGTCACAGTGTGCAGGCTATATTCATTATCGACAAAATCAATCATTGCAAAACACTGGATGAGCTCGCCCAGCTGACAGCGGAACGACAGGCAATCTTTGAAGCGCTGGCAGAAGGCAAGGTAAAACCAGACATTATCGGCCAAGTTATGGCCATGATCATGGATACGTATAACCGTAAACTGATTGAAATGGCCGAAGCCTATTTAGGCAAAGCACCCTGTGAATATACCTGGATCGCTGCCGGCTCTCATGCCCGTAACGAAATTCACATGTTGTCCGATCAAGACAGCGCTATTGTTTTCTCTGATTCTGCCAGTGAGAAAGATCGTCTTTATTTCAATCATTTGGCCATTTATGTATGTAAAGGCCTGGCGCAGTGCGGCTATCCTTTATGCTCGGGCCGGTTCATGGCCGCTACCGGTAAATGGTGCCAACGTCTGGAAGTTTGGAAAACGTATTACCGTAAATGGGCAACAAACCCGGAATATGACATGCTGCTGAACCTCAGTGTTTTCCTTGATATTCGCCCGGTGGCTGGTAGTCATACCCTGTTTCTTGAGCTGAACAACTATCTGCACACCCAGATTAAAGACAATACAAAATTTATGGCCGCACTGGTCAGAAATGCGATTTCGTTCAAACCGCCACTCGGAATATTCAATAACCTGGTTCTCATCAAAGAGGGGGCGCATGAACATACCCTCAACATTAAGAAAGCAGCAATCAACCTGCTGGTTGACCTCGCCCGGATTTATTGTTTGTACGCCGACGGTACCGAAACTGGCACCGAAGAGCGCTTCCGTTATGCTTTCACTCACGGAGCTATCAACGAAGAGTCATTAAAAGATCTGCTTGGGACGTATCAGTTTGTTAATCAGATACGCTACACCCATCAGCTGCATGCGCTTCAGCAGGGAAAAGAACTTAACAACAATATTATCCCGGATGAATTCGGTAATTTTGAACGTAAACACCTCAAGGATGCATTTCGTATTATTGCGAATATTCAGGAGGTCACCCGGATGCGATTCTGCTGACGGCTATGTTTAGTCATCGCTTTCACCCGTTAACCCGGCTGGACAAAACCAGAAGAGAATATCTGATAAGGAAAGAATTACCCTCCTTCATCCGGTCATTGCTGGCTAATGCCTATCCGAAAATTGATCAGCAGCTTGATACGCTTGATGTGCTGTCGATTGATTTTGAAACAACGGGCATGGACGCATCACGAGACCATATTTTGAGCATGGGATACGTGACAATAACCAGCGGCGTTATTCAGTTGAACACAGCAACCCATCATTATCTGAACGGGAATACTAGTGTCAGCCCGGATACTGCGGTTATAAATCATATCGTACCGGAAATGCTGACTACCGGAATTTCACCGGAGGCCGCATTCAATGCTCTGTTCCATGCCATGCATAATAAGATACTGCTGGCGCACGGTAGTATTATGGAAAAGCGGTTTACAGAACAATACCTGCTGAAAACATTCGGTCTCAAGGGATTACCCCTATTATGGATCGACACCCTATCCCTGGAACAATACCGGACTAATAGCAGAAACCCGGTTCGGGACTATCGTTTATCCTCCATCAGGAAGCGCTATCAACTGCCCGATTATAACGCTCACAACGCATTAACCGACGCAATATCAACGGCCGAATTATATCTGGCACAGCTAAAAAGCATCTTCGGTAATGAACCGGCAACATTGGGACATTTATACAAGTGTTCACAGCAAACATCTGGAATATTTAACATCCGAAGCCCTTACTGACCATTCCCACCTTTTCAGACTCATAATTATCCTTTTTTCATACCCCTCTGATGGCACAAAGATCCTTTGAGGGTTAAAATCCAATTTATTACGCCTTGTTTTCAACATTATTATTGTTCAGCGACCATGGTCTCTGAAAGGACAACCATGAACTCCTCTTATCAGAGCGCGATTATTGATTTACTGCGTCACGGCGCGATTGCCGGTGATGCCGGTTTATATGGCCACACCGATGTTGCCCTGAGTGAATCCGGCTGGCGACAGATGCAACAGTCGGTGAATATTGATCTGCAATATCAGCAGGTGATCAGTTCACCGCTGCAACGTTGCCATCGTTTTGCCAAAGATTACAGCCGCCGGCATGCTCTGCAACTGAATACCGACCCGCAGTTGCGGGAAATGAATTTCGGCGACTGGGATGGCCATACGTTCGATCATCTCCAGACCCGCTGGCCGGAACTGGAGAAGTTCTGGCAAGCACCGGCGGAAGTCACACCGCCGGAAGGCGAATCGTTGCTGGCGTTTAAAAACCGGATCACACAGGTATGGCAATCGTTATTACAGCAGTGTCGCGGTACGCAGGCATTGGTGGTAACGCATGCCGGTGTTATCCGGATGATCCTTGCGCAGCTCCTGTGCGTAAACTGGCAATCCGCTGATTATTATCAGCACCTGCGGATTGATTATGGCTCGATAACACGGATACAGGTTCTGTATACCGAGGATGGCGTTTATCCTCAGATCCGTTTTATTGGCCGGCCATCCCCTGCTATCTGACCGGAGAATCAAATGGAAGAAAACAGTGAACGCCAGCAACGCTACCAGGCCCGTCAGCAACGGCTGAAAGAAAAAGTCGATGCCCGCATTGCAGCCGCACAGGATGAACGAGGCATTCTGATCATCATCACCGGTGACGGCAAAGGTAAAAGCACCTCCGGTTTCGGTACCGTGACCCGTGCTGTGGGTCATGGTCTGCATGCCGGCGTCGTGCAGTTCATCAAGGGCACCTGGGAATGTGGTGAACGGGTATTGTTACAAAAAGCCGGTGTCGAGTTTCATATCATGGCGACCGGCTTTACCTGGGAAACACAGAACAAGGAAAAAGATCAGCAGGCCGCGCAGCTGGTGTGGCAGGAAGCCAAACGGATGCTGGCCTCGGATCAATATGACGTCGTGCTGCTGGATGAGCTGACATATATGGTTGCCTATCACTATCTGGATGTAGATGAAGTGATTACCGCGCTGACGAACCGCCCGCTACACCAGCACGTCATCATTACCGGTCGTGGCTGTCACCGGGCGCTGCTGGAACTGGCGGATACCGTCAGCGAGATAAAAAATGTCAAACATGCCTTCAACAATGGCATAAAAGCCCAGAAAGGCATCGACTGGTAATAGTGGTATTCCGGCGTGTGCATGGTTACCATTTGGAAAAATGAATTACAGGACACATCATGTTGCAGTATCAGATCATTCCGGTAACCGCTTTTCAGCAAAATTGCACGCTGCTCTGGTGCGATGAAACCAATGAAGCCGCCCTTGTCGATCCAGGCGGTGATATCGAAAAACTGTTGCAGGCCGTTGAGAAAAAACAGCTGAAGCTGACCAAGCTGTTACTGACGCATGGCCATCTGGATCATGTTGGTGGTGCCGATAAACTTCGTCAGCGTACCGGCTGTCCGATCGTTGGCCCGCATCAGGCGGATGCTTTCTGGCTGAACGCGCTGCCAGCACAATCCGAGATGTTCGGTTTTGCGCATACCGATGTCTTCACGCCGGATCAGTGGTTAACCGAGAATGACACTGTCGCTGTCGGCAACCTGCAGTTGCAGATCCTGCACTGCCCCGGTCATACCCCGGGTCACGTGGTCTTTTATCACCCGGAAAGCCACCTGGCGATTGTCGGTGATGTGCTGTTTAACGGCTCTGTCGGCCGGACCGATTTCCCGCAGGGTAACCACACCGATCTGATCAGTGCCATTACCAAAAAACTGCTGCCGCTGGGCGATGACGTGAAATTCATCCCGGGTCATGGTCCTATGTCGACACTGGGTCACGAGCGCGTCAGCAACCCTTACCTCTGCCAGCCAATCTGGTAAAACACGACCATTGCCCTTCAATTTCGCCAGACATTGAAGGGCATTACACCAGATGCCGTTTCTCCTGCAGATTCTGCTGCATCAGTTGCAGCATATCGTTCAGTTGCGGATCCTGATGCCGCTCCCGCAACATATAGATCCCGATTGAATTGGTTTTCTGATTTTCGGTCAGCTGCAGGCTGACAATGTTGAACTGGCTGAAGTAACTCTCCATGCTGCCCGGAAAAAACAAGATCGCATTGGTTCCTTCCAGCGTTTCAATACAGGCTTCCATCGTATTACTGGAATAAACGATTTTTTCTGCCATATGCACCGAACTGCCGTGTTCCTTAAGGTATAACTCATCCATGACGTGATAATAACGGCTTTCATTCGGTGTCAGATGGATTGCCGGATAATCCTTCAAATCATCCGCGGTACATGACCGTAATGCCAGCGGATGTGCCGACCGGACGAATGCCTTGTTGGTTGCCTGATACAACGGAATAAACAGTACACCCGCATTGCGGTTGAGACCGTAAATCTCATTCCCTACAGAAAGATCCAGATCGCCACTCAAGAGCTGATCCATAAGCCGCAGATTATTTCCGATCTCGGTATGGATATTGGCCGAAGGATGTCGCTGCCGGTATGTTCTGACGCTGTCGCGGACAAACAGATGCCACTCCGCATGGCCTGAGCCTACTTTCAACTCACGCTCCAGACGCTCTTTCAAAAAGCCGATTTTGGTGAGCGTATTGTCATGCAGCCGCTGCATGATACGCGCCTCTTCCAGTACCACGTGCCCGAATTCAGTCAGCTCCACACCGCTGGAGGAACGGACGAGCAACGGTACACCGAGCGATTCTTCCAGCCGTTTAATATTGATGCTCAGCGTGGATTGATTCATGCATAGTTTATTTGCAGCATGCGTCACATTTTTGAGCGTTGCCACTTCGAGGAATTGCCGTAAAACCTTGTCCATGATCACAGCTCCCGGTTATGAAATTGATTTAATCAATGGCCAGGCTCAAAACTACCATTTCCTATATGTCTGCGCACTCTCTAATATCATTTTCAACCCGACCTTTTCACCCGGGACACAGGTATAAAAACCTTATCTAATCAAATTGTTACACAAGAACAGACAGATATTTCAGGAGAGAATTTCATGACAACCAAGATCGTCCTTATCGGTGCAGGCAGTGCTCAGTTCGGTTATGGCACACTCGGTGATATTTTCCAGAGTCAAACGCTGGCAGGCAGTGAAATCGTATTACATGACATCAACCCGAAATCACTGGCCTTAACCGAAGAGACCGCCCGGAAATTTATCGCAGAAAAAGATCTGCCTTTCACCATCAGTGCCACCACCAACCGGAAAGAAGCCCTGAAAGGCGCGAACTTCATCATGATCTCGATTGAAGTCGGCGATCGCTTTGCTCTGTGGGACATGGACTGGCAGATTCCGCTGCAATACGGCATCAGACAGGTTTATGGCGAAAACGGCGGCCCCGGTGGTCTGTTCCACTCCCTGCGCATCATTCCGCCAATTCTGGCGATCTGTGAAGATATCGCAGCTATTTGTCCGGATGCCTGGATTTTCAATTACTCCAACCCGATGAGCCGCATCTGCACTACCGTCCACCGCAAGTTCCCGGAACTGAACTTTGTCGGTATGTGCCATGAAATTGCATCGCTGGAACGCTATCTGCCTGAAATTCTGGATACCCCGTTCAGCAATCTGGCCTTACGTGCCGGCGGTCTGAACCATTTCAGTGTGCTGCTGAATGCCAATTACCGTGATTCCGGCAAAGACGCTTACGCCGATATCCGCGCCAAAGCGCCGGCCTATTTTGAGAAATTGCCCGGGTTTGCCGATATCCTGAATTACACCCGCAAGCACGGAAAACTGATTGAGACCGAAGGCGCCACCGAGCGGGATGCCATGGGTGGTATCGACAGCGCTTATCCGTGGGCTGACCGAACCCTGTTTAAAGAAATACTGGAGAAATTCAATTATCTGCCGATCACCGGTGACAGCCACTTCGGCGAATATATCCGCTGGGCTTATGACGTCAGTGACCATCGCGGTATCCTCGATTTTTATGCCTTCTACCGCGATTATCTGGGACATGTTGAACCAAAAATCGAGCTGAAACTCAAAGAGCGCGTTGTCCCTATCATGGAAGGCATTCTGACGAACGCCGGTTATGAAGAAGCCGCGGTCAACATTCCGAACAAAGGTTATATCAGACAATTACCGGAATTCATTTCCGTCGAGGTGCCGGCCATCATTGACAATAAAGGTGTGCACGGTATTCAGCTGGAAATGCCGGCTGGCATCGGCGGATTGCTGGCCAACCAGGTTGCGGTACATGATCTGACAGCAGAGGCTGTCCTGAATCAGTCAAAAGAGCTGGTCATCCAGGCGCTGCTGGTCGATTCGGTAAACGATAAATGCCGCTGCATTCCGGAAATGGTCGACCTGATGATTGCCCGTCAGTCACCTTATCTCGACTATCTGAAATAATCGGCGACATACACAGCACATATAAACAAGGGCGTAACCTGAGTTACGCCCTTGTTCGTTGCAATTAATTCTATTCGCTGTCGATTTCATCCAGGTATTTTTCAACTTCAGCATCGGTTTCAGCGTCGCTCTTGCTGCCCATTTTAGCGGCTTTTTTACCCTGCACTTTCGCTTCCTGATACTGCAGGTAAAAATCCCGGGTCGTGATATATGGATCAAGCGCATTGTCGATAATGGCTTCCTGGTCGATCACTTTGGAACGGGCATCCAGACCGGACAGCGCGAATTTCGCAATCGTGACCGGTGTCGTCATGTAGCTGTATGGCCAGTACAGATTATCCACAACCTGTCCGATCCCGCTGCGTAAAGTCATCGGGCCCGCAACCGGGATCATGAAATACGGCCCCTGTGTCATTTTCGCCCGGCCCAGCACGGTCGACATGCTCATCTCACGCCGTTCAATACCCATATCCGTGGCGATATCAAACAACCCCAGCAGGCCGACCGTCGAGTTCAGCGAGAAACGGGCCAGACTGGCACCGGAATGTCCGAACTCACCCAGCAACAGGTTATTTACCGTATTGTTAGGCTCATCCAGGTTAGCAACAAAATTGCTGACACCGGTACGAAACGGCGCCGGTACCCATTCCACGTAGCCGTGTACCACCGGTCTGAACACATTCTTGTCCAGAATGTCATAGTTGAGCCACCACATTGCCCGGTTGAATGTCGGGAACGAATCGGTCGATCCACCCGGCCCGGATGGGTAATCCGCCGAGATATGCGTAGCCAGAATATCGGTTTGTGCCGGCGCATCTTCTGCCGTCGCCGCGGCATACGTTACAGAAGAGAAAAATCCACACACGAGCACTGAGAGCAGTTTTCGGATTGGTATCATGATAATGATTCAGTAATGTCATTGAGGCAGACGTAAAACGGCTGCATTTTTTGATCGCCTGACGAAATAATCATTATATCAGGCGATCACAAGGGATGCGGAAGAATACGATCAATGATCTGATTGCAGATGTCAATATCAACTATCCGTACCTGCCAGCATTCAGCGGGTACGTGGGCAGATTTCATCTTCCGTGAAGAAAAATTCGATTTCCCGCGCAGCCGATTCGGCCGAATCAGAGCCATGCACCGCATTTTGTGTGACGGAGATGGCATGGTCTGCGCGAATGGTTCCCGCCTGTGCTTTTTCCGGATCAGTACTACCCAGTAATTCACGATGACGACGGATGGCATCCTGACCTTCCAGCACCTGAACCACAATCGGCCCTGATGTCATGAATTTCAGCAGGTTATCGTAGAATGGCTTGCCTTTATGCTCGGCATAGAAACCCGCAGCCTGTTCCTGAGACAAATGCAGCATTTTCGCAGCAATGATATGCAGGCCTGCACACTCAAAACGGTGGTAAATCTCGCCAATAATGTTCTTTGCCACTGCATCTGGCTTGATGATGGAGAAAGTGCGTTCAATCGTCATGCTATGTCCTTGTATCATCATAACTATTTTTCCTTATGTACTACGTTATGATGAAACAGGATGTGCTGCAATTGAAAAAATTGTGTTAATGATAAGTTGATCGAATTTTAGAATATTTGTATCAGCAGGCGTGGGGGTCAGAAGCAGACAGCGCCGTAATTCTCTCTGGTATAAGCCAAGAATGACGACGCTGAAAGAAGATTTAGCCGAGGGAACGTAACCAGCGGGCGATCGTTCTGACCCCATGGCCTTTACCGCCCGGCGCCCACAGATCGTTCGCATTTTTCTGGAACGAGGCCGACAAATCCATGTGTACCCAGCCTTTCACATCTTCGCGGACGAATTTTGAAAGGAATGCCGCAGCAGTCGTCGCGCCTGCCGTTCCTTCAGCCGAAGAAACATTACCGATATCCGCATAGGAAGAGGTCAGTTGCGCCGCGTGCCACGGCTCCAGCGGTAATGGCCACGCTTTCTCATTTTCTGCTTTGGCACAGGCAACAACAGCAGCTGACTGTTCATCCTGCAGACTGAACACAGCATGATAATCACGACCTAACGCCACTTTGGCTGCACCGGTCAGCGTCGCCGCATCCAGGATATACGGCGCACCGGTCGCGCTGGCGTCCAGCAAGCCATCAGCCAGCACCAGACGACCTTCGGCATCGGTGTTCAGCACTTCCACGCTGACACCATTACGATAGGTCAGAATATCCCCCAGTTTGAATGCATTACCACTGACCAGGTTTTCTGCACAGCAGAGCATCAGCTGGACACGCTGATTCAACCCCTGACGGATTGCCAGCGCCAGAGCCCCTGCCAGCATGGCGGCACCCCCCATATCCGATTTCATCGGCAGCATCATGTCTGATTCTTTCAGACTGTAGCCGCCCGAATCGAAGGTAATACCCTTCCCAACCAGACATGCCGTGATTGGCGCATCCAGATCGCCGGTCGGGTTGAAATCCAGCTTCAGGAATGCCGGCTCATTGGCACTGCCACGGCCCACATTATAGATGCCGGTATAACCCAGCTCTTTCAGCGCTTCGCCGGACAAAATATGATAATTCACCTGTTCAGGTGCCTGACTCGCGACAAATTTCGCGGCTTCAGTGGCCAGCGCGACCGGATACAGCTCTTCCGGCGAGGCATTGGTTATTTCACGGATCCAGCGGGTCGTTTCCAGCAGATCATCCAGTTGTTGCTGTTCTTCCGCACTCATGCTGCCAGGATCGAGTTGCTGACCGCCGCGCGGGTTATAGAACCCCTGGCAAAACGCGTAGCGACGTTCCAGATCCCATTCATCACCAATCAGAGACAGTTGTTTGATACCCTGACCATCCAGCCGGCGGGCGGCCCGCTGAATAAGACGTAACCAATCAGATGACGACCCTGTGAGATGAATAAATGCAGAACCCTGATTAAAACTCAGTAAGGCGTTCTCACCCCAGCAGGCATCAGCAGGCGCTTCAACCAGAATAACAGCCATGGATGTTGTCATGATTCTTTCCGATATCCTGAAAATAGAAATGGAGCAACAGGTTACCACTTCAGGTCCCACTGTTGCTCCATTTTCATGTAACAAAGATTAATGCTGCTCAGAAGCCAGATTGATCGTGTACTTCGGAATTTCCACCGTCAAATCTTCATCGTCCACATGCGCCTGACAGCTCAGCCGCGATTCCGGCTCCAGCCCCCAGGCCTTGTCCAGCATGTCATCTTCCAGTTCATCACTCGGCTCAAGCGAATCAAAACCTTCCCGGATAATGCAATGGCACGTCGTGCAGGCACAGGATTTTTCACAGGCGTGTTCGATATTAATGCCGTTCGCCAGCGCCACATCCAGAATGGTTTCCCCTTTTTTGGCCTCAACTACCATGCCTTCCGGACACAGTTTTTCATGGGGTAAAAATACGATTTTCGGCATCAGTTCACCTCGTCAATCTTATGTCCCTGCAAAGCAACACGGATCGATGCATCCATGCGTCTTGCAGCAAATTCACTCGTGGCTTCATCCAGTGCAGTAATGGCGGCCTTGATCGCGTCGGCATCGTCACCCTGCTGAACCATCACCAAATGTTGTATCGCCGCATCAATGGCAGCCCGCTCATCGGCAGACAACAGCGCATCACCATCTTTAGCCAAAGCCTGTCGCAGACTTTCCAGCACCCGATCCGCTTCAACCTTTTGTTCCACCAGCATACGGGCCTGAATGTCCTTTTCTGCGAACTCGACCGATTCACGCAACATTCTGAGCATATCGTCTTCATGCAGACCGTAAGACGGTTTCACCTCAATCGCCGCCTGAATACCGGTACTTTTTTCCATCGCACTAACGGACAACAACCCGTCGGCATCGACCTGGAAGGTGACGCGAATATGGGCTGCTCCCGCTGCCATCGGCGGAATACCACGCAGGACAAAGCGGGCCAGCGAACGGCAATCACTCACCAGTTCACGTTCACCCTGCAGCACATGGATCATCATGGCTGTCTGACCATCCTTAAAGGTGGTGAAATCCTGTGCGCGGGCCGCCGGAATGGTGGTATTGCGCGGAATGATCTTCTCGACCAGACCGCCCATGGTTTCCAGCCCCAGCGACAGCGGGATCACATCCAGCAGCAGCATTTCCGATTCAGGCTTGTTACCAACCAGAATATCCGCCTGAATGGCAGCACCGATAGCCACTACCTTGTCCGGATCGATGCTGGTTAACGGCGTACGGCCAAAGAAATCGCCAACCATCTGACGCACCAGCGGCACGCGGGTCGAGCCACCAACCATGACCACCTGCAGTACCTCGTCAGTCTCTACCCCGGCATCCTTGATGGCGCGACGGCATGACATCAGTGTACGTTTCACCAGCGGCGTGATCAGCGCTTCAAACTGAACGCGATCAATACTGCCGGACCATTGGGCAAACGAAACCGCCACCGTATCCTGAGCACTCAGTTGCTGTTTGACATCACAAGCCAGATCCAGCAACTGACGTTGCACCTGCGGGGTGAATGGCGCAACCAGACCCGCCTGTTCGGCGATCCAGTCGGCCAGCAGATGATCAAAGTCATCCCCGCCCAGCGCGGAATCCCCGCCAGTCGCCATGACTTCAAAGACACCCTGATGCAGACGCAGAATAGAAATATCGAACGTACCACCGCCCAGATCATAAACGGCGATCACGCCTTCCTGACCGGAATCGAGACCATAAGCCACCGCAGCAGCCGTCGGCTCATTCAGCAAACGCAGAACATGCATACCGGCCAGACGGGCGGCATCTTTGGTCGCCTGACGCTGCGCATCATTGAAATAGGCAGGAACGGTAATGACTACGCCATCCAGATCAGCGCCCAGCGCCTCTGTTGCGCGAAGCTGCAATGCCTTCAGGATCTCGGCAGAAACCTGAACCGGATTGACATCCCCCTGACAGGTGGTGATATGTACCAGGCCTTTGTCTTCACCGGTAAACTGATACGGCAGATTACTCTGCGCCACATCCGCAAAGGCCTTGCCCATGAAACGTTTTACAGACTGGATTGTATTCAGCGGATCTTCCGCTGCCGCATGCTTGGCCTCTGCGCCGACTTGCAGCCCCTCGGGAAGATAACGAACAACTGAAGGCAGAATATCTCTTCCCTGTTCATCTTTCAGTGTTTCAGCGACACCACTACGAACAACAGCAACCAGTGAGTTCGTTGTTCCCAGATCAATGCCTACCGCCCACTTTTGCTGATGCGGAGCGGCGCTCAGTCCGGGTTCCGCGATATGCAATAACGCCATAACGTATCTCTAGACCTCATCGGTATGCACAGAAACATACCTTATTCATTATAAATCAAAGAGCGACTCTTCCAGTTTATTCAGTTCATCCTTCATCTTCTGAACAAACTTCAGTTTACGTAATGTATCGGCCGCTTCCGTGTATTGTTCATCCGCCAGTTGCTGCTCCAGTGACTGAAAATAGCGCTGATAGTGCTGTTTCACTCTGCTCTGGAAGCGACTGATTGCCGTTTCATCCGGCTTTTTCTGTAAATCATCCAGCTCTTCCCGCCATTCCAGCTGTTCCATCAGAAACGCCGTGTCTTTTACGGTGTGCTGCTCGTGACGCAGATCGATACCTTGTAACAGCAGCAAATATTCCGCACAGGAGAGCGGGTTCTTCAGTGTGTTGTAGGCACTGTTGATCTCAACCGTTTTCTGCATGGACTCCAGCTTGATCGCGTCAGATTGCGCGGCCACGTTGTCCGGATGATATTGTTTCTGCAAATCACGGTAACGCACTGCCAGCGCTGCAGTATCAACGTTCAGCGAGACCGGAATCCGGAATAATTCAAAATAATTCACAAGCGGTTCCCTCTGGGGATATAAATGAAAAAGGCGCTTTAGTGCGCCTTTTATCATGTAACAGTGCAGTAAGCGAGTCGAATTCGCATTACGCTTCTGACGGATGATTAAACGGTGAAACTTTCACCGCACCCGCAGGCGTCTTTGACATTCGGGTTGTTGAACTTGAAGCCTTCGTTCAGACCTTCTTTGACAAAATCCAGCTCTGTACCGTCCAGATAGGCCAGACTTTTCGCGTCAATAATCACTTTAACGCCTTTGTCTTCGTAGACCTGATCTTCTTCATTCAGATCATCAACGAACTCGAGGACATAGGCCATACCGGAACAGCCGGAAGTTTTCACGCCCAGGCGCAAACCCACACCTTTACCACGATTCGTGAGAAAGCGTTTTACGCGTTCTGCCGCTGCATCCGATAATGTAATCGCCATATGTCCCTACCTTACTAACCTTAATTCAAACCTTTCTTGTGCTTGTAATCCGCAATGGCTGCCTTGATAGCGTCTTCAGCCAGAATAGAACAGTGGATTTTTACCGGTGGCAATGCCAGTTCTTCGGCAATATCCGTGTTCTTGATGGCGGCCGCTTCGTCCAGCGTCTTGCCTTTTACCCATTCGGTCACCAGCGAGCTGGATGCGATAGCTGAACCACAACCATACGTTTTAAATTTGGCATCTTCAATAACGCCATCTTCATTTACTTTTAACTGCAGTTTCATTACGTCACCGCAAGCTGGCGCACCCACCATGCCGGTCGCAACGTTTGGATCATCCTTGTCGAAGGAACCAACATTGCGCGGGTGTTCGTAATGATCAATAACCTTTTCACTGTAAGCCATACTATATTCCTCTAACTATCAGTGACTAACCCACTCGACCTTGCTGAGGTCAATCCCTTCTTTATACATGTCCCACAATGGTGACAGATCACGTAACTTGCCAATGGAGTTACGAATCAGACCAATTGCGTAATCAATCTCTTCTGCCGTGGTAAAGCGGCCGATACTGAAACGAATGGAACTGTGTGCCAGTTCATCGTTCAGACCCAGTGCGCGCAGCACATAGGAAGGCTCCAGGCTGGCAGAAGTACAGGCCGAACCGGAAGATACCGCCAGATCTTTCAGCGCCATCATCAGTGACTCGCCTTCCACATAAGCGAAGCTGATGTTCAGGTTACCCGCCACACGGTGTTCCATAGAACCGTTAACGAATACCTGTTCAATATCTTTCAGACCATCATACAGACGATCACGCAGCGCCTGAATGCGTACGGATTCATCCGCCATCTCTTCTTTGGCGATACGGAATGCTTCGCCCATACCCACGATCTGATGCGTTGCCAGGGTACCGGAACGCATACCGCGTTCGTGACCACCACCGTGCATCTGCGCTTCCAGACGAACACGTGGCTTGCGGCGAACATACAGTGCACCGATCCCTTTCGGACCATAAACCTTGTGTGCTGACAGTGACAGCAGGTCAATCTTCATCGCGTCAACATCGATCTCGACTTTACCGGCGCTCTGCGCAGCATCAACGTGGAACAGAATTTTACGGGCACGGCACAATTCACCGATCGCTGCCACGTCCTGAACCACACCGATTTCATTGTTGACGTGCATGATGCTGACCAGAATGGTATCCGGACGCATGGCCGCTTCAATCTGTTGCAGCGTCAGCAAACCGTCAGACTGCGGTTCAAGGTAAGTAACTTCATAACCTTCGGATTCCAGATGACGGCAGGTATCCAGCACTGCTTTGTGTTCGGTCTTGCAGGTAATGATGTGTTTACCCTGCTTTACATAGAAATGCGCAGCGCCTTTGATAGCCAGGTTATTGGATTCGGTCGCACCAGAGGTGAAAACGATTTCACGAGGATCGGCACCAATCAGATCGGCAACATGATTACGCGCTTCATCCACCGCCTCTTCGGCCTGCCAGCCGAAACGGTGTGAGCGGGACGCCGGATTACCAAAATTGCCATCCAGAGTTAAACATTGCATCATTTTTTCAGCAACACGGGGATCTGCGGGGCAAGTTGCTGAATAATCAAGGTAAATCGGGAGTTTCATCATTTACTCCATTAAACTTTCGATAATTGACTCTGCACTCATCATCGGTTTACGCGCTGAATGAGCAGAGCTCTGATGTTTGTTCTGTTGTTCGGCGACGCGTTTGATTTCTGCCTGACGCACTAATTCGCCCAGTGTAATTTCATTCAGGAAATCACTGATACGGGCACTCAAATCTCGCCATAATGAATGGGTCAGACACTGAACACCACCCTGACAACCACTTTCGCCGTGACAGCGGGTAGCATCTACCGATTCGTTCACGGCTGCAATGATTTTGCCGATGGCAATCTTATCGGCATCATCACCTAAACGATATCCGCCGCCAGGACCACGCACACTGGAGACCAGTCCCTGCTTGCGTAAACGGGCAAAAAGCTGTTCCAGATAAGAAAGAGAGATGCCCTGCCGTTCGGAAATATCAGCCAACGGTACCGGCCCGGATTCAGCATGTAAGGCAACATCCAGCATTGCTGTTACCGCATAGCGTCCTTTAGAAGTCAGTCTCATGGCTTGCATACCTGTCCGTTTATGATAGGCTCATGCTGTCATAACCTACTTTTTCAGTCAAGTATTATTCCTACCAAAACACTCAACTATTCCGTAACGTTTTCTGAACAGATGTTAATATACCGCGCAGGATATTTAACTCGTTATGATCAGGCCGCAGCCGCGTAAACATGCGCCGCAGACGCATCATCACATGTCCAGGATGATCGGAATGCAGAAATTGGGTCTGGCGCAGAGTTTCTTCCAGGTGCGTATAAAACAGCTCCATCGACGCCTGTGGTGGGTATTCTCCGTCGTCCGCGACAGGAACCGCCGACTCCTGCTGTGCCAGCCAGGACATACGGATTTCGTAGCAGAGCGTCTGCACCGCCATCGCCACATTCAGCGAGCTATATTCAGGATTCGCCGGAATATTGACGTGGTAGTGACATTGCTGCAGCTCTTCGTTGGTCAGCCCGGTACGTTCGCGGCCAAACACCAGCGCCACGGTTCCTTTCACCGCACCGTCGGCCAGCTTTTGGCCGGCCTGACGCGGGTCCAGCATAGGCCAGCTCAACGTTCTCGGGCGGGCACTGGTACCAATCACCAGCGAACAGTCCGATATCGCCTCCGCCAGCGTCGGTACAATGCGCAAGTTCGCCAAAATATCATTGGCGCCCGCTGCCAGTGCGGTCGATTTCTCATCGGGCGGCTGCACCGGATCCACCAGCACCAGCTGTGACAACCCCATGGTCTTCATCGCCCGGGCCGCGGAGCCGATATTACCGGTATGTGAAGTGTTAACCAGAATAATGCGAATATTTTCCAGCATCATGACTACCTGTTATGCCTTTTCTGCGCGCATGCTAACACAATCAGATGGTTGCAGCGCGCTCTAAGGTCATTTCAGGCGTTTGTATGCCTTTTTGTACAAACAGAGCCAGATCATTCAGTGCCAGACGGACGATTTTCGGCAACTCATCCAGATCCAGACTATCAATCAGGTTTTTCACTTCCAGGCCCAGTTCAGTATCCCCTTCAATCCGCAGACGACGCTGGAAAAAGAGACTATCCGGATCTTCTTTCCGGCCTGCGATCAGGATCAGATCATTTAAACCGGCCGCAAAACTCACATCAAACGAATCGCTCTGCTCTTGCACCAGTAACTGCCCCTGTTGCAGCGTGATAAAACAGCTCAGTTGCAGATCATCCACCGATACCTTCAGCAAGCGATCTTCCAGAAATTCAAAGTCGCCGTCTTCCAGCGCCTCTTTGAAAACACGCTGTAGGATAAAGACCATGGCGGCTTTCTTGGCAGCGAACGGGATCAACGACACTGGCAGACGCAGTAACTGCGGCGCCTGCAGCACCAGCTTGTGATGTAAATTTTTCAGCAACATAAACACTCCTCACGCGAATGTCAGGCATCTAATCACAGCAAACAGCTAAACATCCTGCCCCATATCAAACTTAGGCGAAATTGTCGTATCCGAGACCGGCGGAATATGGGGTCAGGTCAAAAAGTCATATTGTCTGAATGTTTACAATGAGGCGATTCTCATAATAAGAGTAAAGATATGGAGCTATTGTGTCCGGCAGGAAATCTACCTGCTCTCAAGACCGCCATTGATAATGGCGCAGATGCGGTTTATATCGGCTTTAAAGATGATACCAACGCCCGCCATTTTGCCGGGCTGAATTTCGATGATAAAAAACTGCAGCGTGCGGTGGAATATGTTCATCAGCACCAGCGGAAATTACATATCGCCATTAATACCTTTGCCCATCCCGGCAGTGCGCTCCGCTGGCAGAGTGCTGTCGATAAAGCGGTTGACCTGGGTGCTGACGCATTGATCATTGCCGATATTGCGGTGCTGGATTACACCCGACAACGCTACCCGCAGCAGGAAATCCACCTGTCTGTGCAGGCATCCGCCACCAACGGTGCCGCAGTCCGTTTTTATAAAGAAAACTTCAATATCCAGCGTGTGGTGCTGCCCCGCGTCCTCTCCATGCATCAGGTCAGACAGTTATCACGGGAAACCGATGTCCCGCTGGAAGTGTTTGCTTTCGGCAGCCTCTGCATCATGGCGGAAGGTCGTTGCTACCTCTCGTCCTATCTGACCGGTGAAAGTCCGAATACAGTGGGCGCCTGCTCTCCGGCCAAGTATGTGCGCTGGGAAGAAACCCCCAACGGGCTGGAATCACGTCTGAACGGCGTACTGATTGATCGCTATAAACAAGGCGAAAATGCCGGCTACCCAACCCTCTGTAAAGGCCGCTATGCCGTCGAAGGACACACTTACCATACGCTGGAAGAGCCAACCAGTCTGAACACCTTGTCACTCCTGCCTGAACTGTTTGAAACCGGCGTTACCTCGGTGAAAATCGAAGGCCGTCAACGCAGTCCGGCCTATGTGGAACAGGTGACCAAAGTCTGGCGGGCCGCGATTGATGCCTATAAAAAGAACCCGCAGCAGTATCAGGTTAACAGCGAGTGGGATAAACAGCTGGCAGCCGTATCCGAAGGTAGCCAGACTACACTCGGTGCCTATCACCGCCAGTGGCAATAAGGAGTCATCATGCATTTTTCTCTTGGCCCACTGCTTTATTACTGGCCAAAACAGGACGTTGAAACGTTCTACCGCCAAGCCATCCAGAGTACGGCAACCGATATCTATTTAGGTGAGACGGTCTGCAGCAAGCGCCGGGAAATGAAACTGGGCGACTGGATGACATTGGCGCAGGAGCTGCAGAATGCCGGAAAACGCGTCATTCTTTCCACGTTAGCGCTGATCCAGAGTCCGTCAGAGCTGAAAGAGATGCAGCGCTGGATCGATAACGGCAGCTGTATCGTTGAGGCAAATGATCTGGGCACAGTCCAACTCGCTTATGAACAGAAAGTGCCGTTTGTCTGTGGTCCGGCGATCAACTGTTACAACGCCGATGTCATTGCCCTGTTACTGAAGAAAGGCATGCAACGCTGGGTCATGCCCGTCGAGCTTTCCCGGGACTGGCTTGCCGAATTATTACAAGAATGCTCAGCTCGCGGCCTGCGCGACCAGTTTGAGGTTGAAGTGTTTGCCTACGGACATCTGCCGCTGGCCTATTCCGCCCGCTGCTTTACCGCCCGCGCACTGAACCGGGCCAAAGATGATTGCCAGCTGGCCTGTCTGCAATATCCGCAGGGACTGACCGCTGACAGTCAGGAAAGTGAAACGGTTTTTGTTCTGAATGGCATTCAGACCCAGTCCGGCCACTGCTACAACCTGATCAATCAGCTGACGGAAATGGCCGGTCTGGTGGATGTGATCCGGCTCAGTCCAGAAAAAGAGACACTGACATGGTTGGATAAATTCCAGACGCAACTGCAGACGCCATCCCATCATCCGTTACCCGCCAGAGAATGTAACGGCTACTGGCAGCAAGTGGCCGGCATGCAGCTTTGCTGATCGTCGCTATCTGCATCAAAAAGAAAGCCACAGAAACAAGAAAGGCATCCTCAGGATGCCTTTCTTCTATCTGATCTATCTGAACGTTGAACCGTTATTCTGCCTCAAAATCCAGCTCATCCGGATAACTGTTCGGCGCCTGATTGGCCAGTTGCAGTTCAAGCAACGCATACCGGTGTTCAATAAAATCAAACACATTATTTGCCAACGACAATTTAAAGTAGGCGTCAGCCGCATCCGTATTGCCCTGCAGCTGAGATAACTTGGCCAGATAGAAATAGGCCTCGCACAGCCGCTCAGCCAGCTGACGGTTGCTATTGGTACTGTCTGCGATCCGGCGAATAAACTCTGCCGCATCCTGCTTGCCGGTGTAGACCTTGACGATATTCCAGCCCCACTCGTCATTACGATGGTCGTCGTACTGCCGGACAAGTGTTTCCATCGCCTTATTACGATCGAGCTGAGCTGACGTCAGGAACAGCCATAAGGCACGGTACGGATCGTCCGGCTTGTGCTGCTGAAAAACCTCCATATCCTTCACGGCCAGTTCCGGACGATGCGCATAATACAACGCGATGCCTCTGTTCAGGTAGACGTAGTCATAACCGGGAGCCAGTTCCAGCGCAGAATCAAACGCGTCATAGGCATTATCGAAATCCTGCTGTTGTGTCAGATAGACGCCGATAAAATTATACGCTTCAGCAAAGTCCGGTTTTTCCCGTAAAGCACGGGAAAAATCAATCCGCGCCATGGTGCGCAAGCCGACTTTATCAAACATCATACCGCGCTCATAAAATAACGCGGCTCGCTGGTCACTGTTCAGATCATTTGTGGCCAGTAACTGTCCCAGACGGGCAAGTGCCAGCTCATTCTGATAAGTAACCTGCAATGGTGTAGCCAGAACAACAGAAGGTGGTTGCATATTTTTTGATAAGACATCGCTGTGGCTGCTGCATCCTGCCAGCGTACATGCAATGAGGACGCAACTCAGGCGTCCTAGCTGATTCCATAATTCCAACGACAACTCCAACCTGCCCGGCTTCGTATTTTAATGTTATGCCTGTAACGCTACTTTGTCATGCGATCTTATTGATAATTCCGGACTTTCAGAAGTCTTCCTCAACAGGATATCCGGCCTCTACCCAGCCGCGATAACCACCGTCCATGCTGATCACATCGCGATACCCCATCTGCTGTAGATTATCCGCAGCCAGAACAGAACGGAACCCACCGCCGCAATAAAGAACAAAAGGGGTATCCAGCTCCGGAAAGCGTGTTTCAATGTCCCGTTCCAGTATTCCCCGCCCCAGATACTGGGCTGCCGGAATATGGCCTTTTTCCCACTCGCTCTCTTCCCGTACATCCAGTAATACAAACGGACGGCTTTGTTCCATCCAGCGTTTTACCTGATGGACATCAACTTCGTTCACGCGCTGACGGACTTCATTAACCAGCGCCAGAAAACGTGGATTATGTTGCATATTCTTTCCTGCAAGAAAAAAGAGCGCTTAACGCGCTCTTTATAAATTAATGAATTATGGTTCGTAACGCTCTTCAGCGCCCTCTTTCTCCACCATCTTCGGCAGCAGATCTTCCCGGCTCATTTTCAGATACATTGCCCAGGCACTGGCAACATAAATGGAAGAATAAGTACCGAAACCGACACCAATCAGCAATGCGGTTGAGAAACCATGGATCATCGGGCCGCCTTTCCAGAACAGAGCAATGACCGTGATCAGAGTAGTACCGGAAGTAATCAGTGTACGGCTCAGCGTTTCTGTCATTGAAATATCAATGATGTTACGCATGGTATCATTGCGGATACGGCGAGCGTTTTCACGGACACGGTCAAATACCACGATGGTATCATTCAGCGAGTAGCCAACGACCGTCAGGACGGCAGCCAGCACGTTCAGATCAAACTCCATCTGTGTCCATGAGAACACCGCCAGCGTGATCAGCACGTCATGCCCCAGCGACATCACAGCACCAGTCGCCATACGCCACTCAAACCGTATTGCGATATAGATCAGAATACAGCCCAACGCCGCCATGATCGCCAGGAAGCCCTGATTCGCCAGTTCTTCACCCACAGAAGGCCCCACATACTCGATACGGCTCAGGTTAACCGCGCTGTCGAGCTCTGAGGCGCCCTTCTGCACACCATCAGAAATTTTCTGTTGTGTCAGTTCGCCTTTCGGGGCAATACGAATCACCACATCTTTGGTAGAACCGTAATACTGAACAACTGCGCCTTCAAGTCCCTGCTTGGTCAGTGCGCTACGAACGGCATCCAGATCTGCAGGTTTGCTGAATTTAAGTTCAGCAATCGTACCGCCGGTAAAATCCAGCCCCCAGTTAAACCCTTTGGTTGCAATCGTAAAAACGGACAACACAATCAGAATGCAGGAGAAAATGGTGGCTGGCATTGCCAGTTTCATAAAGGGAATCGTACGTCCCGGTTTTAACAGCTGAAACATGACCTTCCCCTTAAATCGACAGATCTTTGACTTTACGTCCACCCCAGATGAGGTTGACGATCGCCCGGCTGCCGGTGATTGCTGTAAACATTGAGCACAAAATACCGATCATCAGTACCAGTGCGAAACCACGTACCGGACCTGTGCCTACCGCGAACAGAATCAGCGCGGTAATCAGAGTCGTAATGTTCGAGTCAGCAATAGTGCCAAAGGCTCGTTCATAGCCAAGATGGATCGCCTGCTGCACACCGCGACCAGCCCGCAGCTCTTCACGGATACGCTCGTAAATCAGCACGTTGGCATCGACCGCCATACCCAGTGTCAGTACGATACCGGCAATTCCAGGCAGTGTCATGGTAGCGCCGGGAATCATCGACATCACGCCCACCAGCAAGACCACGTTAAACATCAGGGCAATGTTGGCAACCACACCAAACAACTTGTAATAGATTGCCATGAAGATAACCAGGATCAGCGTCCCCATGCCCAGCGCAGACAGACCACTGTCGATATTTGCCTGGCCCATGCTCGGACCGATGGTCCGTTCTTCCACGATCTGGATCGGCGCTGTCAGCGCACCGGAACGCAGTAACAGCGAGAGGTTATGCGCTTCCTGAGTGGTATCAATACCGGTGATACGGAAATCACTGCCCAGACGGGACTGGATAGTCGCAACGTTAATGACTTCTTCGTGTTTTTCAATACGGCGTTTGCCATCAGGCCCCGGTTCGCCAACCGGTTTGTACTCGATAAACACGGATGCCATTGCCTTGCCAATGCTGTCTTTGGTGGCTGCAGACATGCGGTTACCACCGACCCCATCCAGCTTGATGCTGACCTGTGGACGGCTGTATTCATCAACGCCGGATTGTGAACCAGTAATATGATCCCCGGTCAGAATAATACGTTTTTGCAATACCACCGGACGACCGTCACGATCGTAAAACAGTTCAGAGTTTGGCGGAACCTGACCGTTCATCGCAGCGGCAGCATCCGCATTTTCATCAACCAGACGGAATTCGAGAGTCGCTGTCGCGCCCAGAATTTCCTTGGCCCGCGCGGTATCCTGAATACCAGGCAGCTCAACAACAATACGTGCCGCACCCTGACGTTGAACCAGTGGCTCTGCCACACCCAGTTCGTTCACACGGTTACGAATAATGGTGATGTTCTGTTCCAGCGCATCTTCCGTTACGGCTTTCTGTTTGGCCTCAGACATGGACGCCTTAACCCAGAACTGACCTTTATCTTCATAATCAGTGAAAGTCAGATCAATATGGCGTTTACGCAAATGCGCCAGCCCTTTTTGCTGAGTATCGCTGTCACGGAAAGCAACAACAACATCACTACCGGCACGACGAACACCAGCATAACGAATGCTGTCTTCACGCAAAGAGGTACGGAAGTCCTGAACCAGTTGTTCCTGCGCCTTGCTGAGCGCTTCGTCCATATCCACTTCCATCAGGAAGTGCACACCACCGCGCAGGTCAAGACCCAGTTTCAATGGGCTTGCGCCAATGGATGTCAGCCATTCCGGTGTGGCGGGAGCCAGGTTCAGCGCCGTAATAAATTTGTCGCCCAGTGCTTGTGTAACCAGCTCTCTGGCTTGCAGCTGATCATCGGTATTATTGAAGCGGACCAGTATCTGGTTGTTTTCCAGTACTGCGCTTTTGATGGAAATTTTTGCGCTATCCAGCGATGTTTTTACCGCATCCAGAGTTTCGGCCTGTATATCATGGCCACGAATTGCTGAAACCTGTAATGCTGGATCTTCGCCATAGAGATTGGGTGCGGAATAAAGTGTACCGATGATGACCACGAAGGCCACCATCAGATACTTCCACAGAGGATACCGATTTAACACGGCTTAACTCCCAGGAAAGTGAATTATGATTACAGAGACTGAATAGTGCCTTTTGGCAGAACAGCGGTAATGTAATCTTTCTTGATTGTGATGCTGTTGTTATCGTTCAGTGTCAGCACAATGTAATCACTATCAGCGCTGATTTTTGCGATTTTACCAACCAGACCACCGGAGGTCAGAACTTCATCACCCTTACTCAGCGAGCTCATCAGGTTTTTCTGTTCTTTCGCACGTTTGGACTGAGGACGGAAAATAAAGAAATAGAAAAACAGCAGAAAAATACCGACGATAGCGATCTGCTCGATACCACCGGTCACAGAAGCAGCAGCATCACCTTCAGCCGCATAGGCTTTAGCCAAAAGACTCATATTATTTCCTCGTTATTAGTTCAAATCGTACATTAATCAAGCGATGGAACGGGTTTGCCCTGTCGCTGATAAAAGTCCGCTACAAAGTCATCTAATGTACCTGCATCGATGGCATCCCGCAAACCCTGCATGAGACGTTGATAGTAACGCAGGTTATGAATGGTATTCAGACGGGCACCCAACATCTCGTTACAGCGATCCAGATGATGCAGGTAAGATTTCGTGTAATTTTTGCAGGTATAACAATCACATTCCGCATCCAGTGAGGTAATGTCATCCTTATACTTTGCGTTGCGGATTTTGACGACACCGTCGGTAGTAAACAAGTGACCATTACGCGCATTGCGGGTTGGCATCACACAATCAAACATATCAATGCCGCGACGCACGCCTTCCACCAGGTCTTCCGGCTTGCCGACACCCATCAGGTAACGGGGTTTGTCTTCCGGGATCTGTGGGCAGACATGCTTCAGAATACGGTGCATGTCTTCTTTCGGCTCACCCACGGCCAGACCACCTACGGCATAACCGTCAAAACCGATTTCCAGCAGCCCTTTCAGTGACACATCACGCAGATCTTCATAGACGCTGCCCTGAATGATGCCGAACAATGCATTCTTGTTTTCCAGCTCATTGAAGCGCTGGCGGGAACGGGCGGCCCAACGCAGCGACATTTCCATGGATTTCTTCGCCACGTCATGTGTCGCCGGATACGGGGTGCATTCATCAAAGATCATGACGACGTCAGAACCCAGATCATGCTGGATCTCCATGGATTTTTCCGGGGAGAGGAAAATCTTCTCGCCGTTGATCGGGTTACGGAAGTGGACGCCTTCTTCTTTGATCTTGCGGATATCGCCCAGGCTGAATACCTGGAATCCGCCGGAATCGGTCAGGATCGGGCCGTGCCAGTTCATGAAATCGTGCAGATCACCATGTTTGCGCATGATGTCCTGCCCCGGGCGCAGCCACAGGTGGAAGGTGTTTCCCAGCAGGATTTGCGCGCCGGTGTCTTTTACTTCTTCCGGGGTCATGCCTTTGACTGTGCCGTAGGTACCCACGGGCATAAACGCCGGCGTTTCTACTACACCACGATCGAAGACCAGGCGACCACGACGGGCACGACCTTCTGTTTTTTTCAGTTCAAATTTCATGTTTTTCCTTTTTGTCAGAGAAACAGTCTGACTCTTCTTTTTTGTGAACATCAAAGTACAGGTTCACAAGATCTCTTCTGCTGATTCGTCGTAAATCCATCCATGGGGACTCTGCTGCGCCATCCTTGGCACGGAGGGTCATCCGAGGAGACCCTGTGAACCTGTCTGATTTCCTGTCGGGGGCAGGAGCTAAAGACTCCACTCCGCCGACGCGTCGTGAATCCATCCATGGAGACTCCACCGCGCCATCCTTGCCGCGGAGGGTCGGCAAAGCAGAGTCTTCAGCCCCTGCTGCCGATTAAAATTGTCTATTTCTGCCGGGTAATAAACATGGCATCGCCATAGCTGAAGAAGCGGTAACCGGATGTTACAGCTTCCTGATAGGCCTGCATGACATTTTCATATCCCGCGAAGGCGGATACCAGCATGATCAGCGTGGAGCCGGGTAAATGGAAGTTAGTGATCAGGGCATCCACCAACTGATACTGGTAGCCCGGATAGATAAAGATGCTGGTATCACCAAAGAACGGGGACAACGGTTTACCTGCTTTCAAGGAAGCCTGCGCGGCGGTTTCCAGAGAGCGGACCGAGGTTGTGCCTACCGCGACAACGCGTCCGCCCCGCTCGCGGGTGGCATTGATTTTGGCAATGACGTCGGCAGATACTTCCGCGTATTCGCTGTGCATCTGGTGATCTTCCAGTCGCTCCACCCGGACCGGTTGGAAGGTGCCGGCACCTACGTGCAATGTCACATACGCAAAATCGACACCTTTTTCACGCAGAGCAGCCAGTAATGGCTCGTCAAAATGCAGACCAGCGGTCGGTGCGGCAACCGCACCGGGACGTTCGTTATAGACCGTCTGATAACGCTCTTTATCCGAGTTTTCATCCGGCCGGTCGATATAAGGCGGCAGCGGCATGTGGCCGATCTGGTTCAGGATGTCCAGTACCGGCAGATCACCGGCAAAATGCAGTTCAAATAAAGCATCGTGGCGGGCTACCATTTCTGCGGAGTAGCCTTTATCCAGCAGGATCTGTGTACCTGGTTTCGGCGCCTTGGAGGCACGTACGTGCGCCAGAACGGAATGATCGTCCAGAATACGTTCCACCAGAATTTCCAGCTTACCGCCACTGGCTTTCTGGCCGAACATACGCGCCGGAATCACCCGGGTATTATTGAAGACCAGCAAATCACCGGGTTGCAACAAGTCCAGGATGTCACGAAACTGCCCCTGCTTGGTGTCACCCGTGTTACCATCCAGCATCAGCAGGCGGCTGGCACTGCGCTCCGGCATCGGATAACGGGCAATGAGTTCATCAGGCAGGTCAAACTGAAAATCGGATACAAGCATGGGAGAAATCTCTTGAAAAAACGCGGCTAGTCTATTGGTTAGAAATATGTGAATCAAGCGCTTCCGTGCTGTGGCGGAAAAAGCGTTTTCAGGCTAGCTTAACTAGTAAGCCCACCGCCCAATAAAGAATAAAAAATGAATATACGACAACGGTTTTTCTCTATTTGCCTCGCAGGCTTAAGTTTTATCGCGCCGGCACATGCCGAAACCATTACCCCCAAAATCGTCGGTGGTACAACCGTAACCACGGCTCCATCATGGATGGCAGCACTATGGGTTGATACTGACGGCGAGATAGGTTTTTGCAGCGGTACGCTGATTGATACCCAGTGGATCATGACGGCGGCACACTGCGTTGAGACTATTGGCACACCGGTTATCACTGCACAAATCGGTCAGGCTGACATAACCGAGCCGCTAAATCTGGCTGTTGTTGATAAAATCATTATTTCGCCAAATTATAATAGTTCGACCATGTATGGTGATATCGCCTTGTTGCATATCACTACACCGCAATATGTCACCACGGTGACATTGCCCTACAGTTACGCTTCATCCTCCGAGCTTTATGAAGGCATGCAGATGCGTGTTTACGGCTGGGGCGAAACCTCTGCCGGTGTCACCGCAGAATATGCGGAAGCTACCCCCTATTTGCAGACGGCAACGCTGACACTCCAAGAATATAATTCCTCGTTCCCGGATCATATTTTTGCCGGCGACTACGGCAAGGATACCTGCTTCGGCGACAGCGGCAGTCCCCTGCTCTTTGATGGCATTCAATACGGTATTACCAGCTTTGGCGTTGCTGACTCCTATGACGATTATACCTGCGGCACCGGCATCCCGGGGGGTTATACCGATGTCAGCCATTACAGCAACTGGATCGACGATACCATCGCCTGGGTGGACGGCACCGATGATAATCATCATTCTGGTGGTGGCGGCAGCGGCGCAGAGCTGGCGTTGATGGGATTGGCGCTATTACTGCTTCGGCTCGGCTTTCGTTTTCGGCTATAATACTCCGGCCTTGAACGACAAGAGAGAATAATCAGGATGACCCAGGACGAAATGAAGAAAGCAGTGGGACAAGCTGCTTTGGCTTATGTTCAGCCGAATACTATTATCGGTGTTGGTACCGGCTCGACCGTAAACTGTTTTATCGATGCACTGGCCAGTATCAAAGATCAAATCAAAGCGGCAGTATCCAGTTCCGAAGCTTCTACAGCTCGCCTGAAAGCGCTGGGTATTCCGGTGGTGGATCTGAATGATGTGACCGAATTTGACATTTATGTTGACGGTGCTGACGAGATCAATCCGCATATGGAAATGATCAAAGGCGGTGGTGCTGCGCTGACCCGTGAAAAAATCGTGGCAGCAGTTGCCAAACGGTTTATCTGTATCGCTGACGCGACCAAACAGGTCGACGTACTGGGTAAATTCCCGTTGCCGGTTGAAGTGATCCCGCTGGCACGTGAGTATGTGGCCCGTGAACTGAGAAAGCTCGGCGGTAACCCGGTCTACCGTGAAGGCGTTATCACCGATAACCATTGCCAGATCCTGGATGTGCATGATCTGCAGATCACGAATGCGAAAGCATTTGAGCTGGTTGTAAATCAGATCCCGGGTGTAGTGACCGTGGGTCTGTTTGCTAGCCGCGGTGCGGATGTCGCCCTGATTGGCTCACCGGAAGGTGTCGCGACCATTACTAAATAACTATCAGAACAATCACTACCGACACCGGCAGTGATTTTCAGATGAAAATAAAAAAGCGCTTTTTACAGCGCTTTTTTGTTTTTCCGTTTAAACCGGTTCGCCTGGGTCGTTATTGACCGATTCCCCGGCTTTCAGCTTCCAGCACATAATACACAGTGGTGTATAGGCCAGCAGGATCAGCGGGACACCCCAGCTTTCATTATTCATCGCTAGCCAAGCCAGCGGGAACAGCCACAGCCAGTTCACCAGCCAGAGTGTCAGCGTCACATAGAAGTGATTTTCCCAGCGACGCGCCAGGATCTGATACGCGTGCATGCGGTGGCTGCGATGCCAGTCGTTACCGTGCATGATCCGGACAACCAGTGACCAGCCGCTATCGACGATAAACCAGCCCATCATGATCAGCCAGCACCAGAGGTTGACCGAGGTATCGGTTGCCAGCAATAACCCCAGGGTCGCAATAAATACCCCAAGGAAACTGCTGCCGGCATCGCCCATGAAAATCTTGGCCGGCGGCCAGTTCCAGGCCAGGAACCCCAATAACGGTGCGCACATCAGAATGAGCGGCAGACTCCACTGCGATTCATCCGTGAACGCCAGCAATACCGACGAAGCGAAAATCATAATGAAAGCCTGACTACCGGCAAAACCGTCAACGCCATCCATAAAATTGAAGATATTGATGAACGCCATGATGCCAAACACAATCACGGGCAGCCAGAATCCGGAGAAATAGAGGTAACTCTCCCAGAACAGCACCACCAGATCGCGGTGATACCAAGTCAGAACGGCTATCGCCGACAGCACCTGCACGCCCAGCCGGACTTTGACCGACAGCGGGAACAAGTCATGCACCAGATTACCAATGACCAGCACCAGACCAGAGAAACAGAGTGCCCGGGTCGCGCCGAGGTCAATCAGCCGGTATTGGTACAGCATCAGAAATACCGCCAGCATGGCAAAAAACAGGGCATAACCGCCTCCCCTTGGTACAGGAAGCAACGGACCATGTTTGAAATGAGGCATTGCCAGCGCATGACGCCACAGGGCGATACGCCGGACTATCGCGGTAAGCAAGAAGCTTCCTACGAAGATGGAAAGGAAATGTGTCATCATAATCGGGTGACCACTACTGCGCACTACAACTATTATTTTATATGAGAGTTATACAAAAACTAACTCTGTTCTTGTCCGGTTATTATATACATTTCCCCGCAAACGGCTGCTTTAACTCACTTTCATTATTAAGATTTTTTAGTTCTGGCGACAAAGCCGACAAAACAGACATTTTTGTCATGCCAGAAATCAGATTTGTGACGTTAGACTATTAAAAAACCCCGTCATGTCTGACATGCCGGGGTTCCGGGTGATTCTCTCTGCAACTTTGTGCATCACAGTGCGCCGCGGGTTTCCCGTTTTGCGGCTGTCACGGCCTGTACCGCATCAGACCAGGTCACTTCACTATAACCGGATTTGAATTCTTTCAACGCCTCACCGACAGTCGCGATTTTTTCGCCGGCGGACTGCCCTTTGAAATCGCCTTTTTCCAGACCGAGCAGGTCACAGAGTTCTGTCCAGACCAGGCCGGCTGGCAGCGGAATAATATCGGCTGTCACCCCATTCATGGTCACTTTCATCTCTTTGGCCGCATTCACCACAAAGAACAGCGGCGTCACGCCTGTATCCACATCTGCGGCGTAGCCAGAGAAGAAATGTTCCAGCTCGGCCAGTTCGTGCACCAGACCACTCATCATCTGAATCTTGTCACTACCTGCGAGCATCACCGTCTGTTCTATCACCGCAACCGGCGGTTTACGACGGCCAGCCGCATCCGCTACCTCACCCTCCACTAACACCAACTCGCCACGATAACCGGCCAAACCTGCACCGGCTTCTTCGATAAAGTTCATGTTAAACAAACGTCCATTCTGCTCGTAAGTATTCAACAGCATAAGCAACAACCTCCAGGTCCATAAATAAAACTCCCGGAAGGTGTGCATCAAAAAGTGTGCCATAGTCGAAAAACAAAAAAGCCCCGGGAGAGCAAATCATCCCGAGGCTTTTCAAAAATCAGAATGTATTTCCGATTATTTCTTCAGCGGACGCCACCAGCTTTCATTGGCCAGATACCATTTGATGGTTTTGGCGATACCGGTCTGGAAGGTTTCCTGTGGCTGATAACCCAGTTCGCTCTGGATTTTCTCGGTACCCACAGCGTAACGGCGGTCGTGGCCGGCACGATCGGTGACATAGGTGATCAGTGATTTGGCCGATTCGCCTTTGGCGCAAGGTGATGCCGGATAACGGGCTGCCAGCGCGCTGTCGGTAGCGAATTCGCCATCAACCAGTTCGCAGATCAGGTGCACAATATCAATGTTCTGCCACTCGTTCACGCCACCGATATTGTAGGTTTCCCCCACCACACCTTTATTCAACACCAACTCGATGCCACGGCAGTGATCTTCCACAAACAGCCAGTCACGGATCTGTTTGCCATCGCCATAAATCGGCAACGCTTTGTTATCCAGAATATTGGTCAGGCACAGCGGGATCAGTTTTTCCGGGAAATGGTAATAACCGTAGTTGTTGGAGCAGTTACTGGTCGTCACCTGCAGACCATAAGTATGGTGATAGGCACGGACCAGATGATCGGAGGCTGCTTTAGACGCAGAATACGGCGAGTTCGGCGCATACGCGGTGGATTCGGTGAAAGCCGGATCGGTCAGCTCCAGTGTGCCGTACACTTCATCGGTCGATACATGATGGAAACGATGCGGCAACGGGTTCGCCGGATCAGCCAGCCACACCGCACGGGCTGCTTTCAGCAGACTGTGGGTGCCGATGATGTTGGTTTCGATAAACGCATCCGGGCCGGTAATAGAACGGTCTACATGAGATTCAGCGGCAAAATGCACCAGCGTGTCGATCTGCTCATCACGCAGCAGCATTTCAACCAGTTCAGAATTACAGATATTCCCTTTCACAAAACGGAAATTCGGGTTGTCCATCAGCGGACGCAGGGTTTCGATATTGCCGGCATAGGTCAGCGCATCCAGCACCACGACGCGATCGGCCGGGTGGGTTTTCAGCCAGTAGTGTACAAAGTTAGCGCCGATAAAACCGGCACCGCCGGTAACAAGTAATTTTTTCATGAAAAGTGTCTCAATCAGTCGAAATAAACCGCATCTTTGAATAACTTGCCTTCCGCATCTTTGGCAGAAAGAGAAGGTTGCTGACCATCAACCAGTGGCCACTGGATATTCAGATCCGGGTCATTCCAGCGAATAGAATGCTCCGCTGACGGGTTATAATAATCAGTGCATTTATAAACGAATTCAGCCGATTCAGTGGTGACATAGAAACCGTGCGCAAACCCTTCCGGCACCCAGAGCTGACGCTTGTTTTCAGCAGACAACAGCACGCCGACCCACTGACCAAAGGTTGGTGAGGAACGGCGAATATCCACCGCGACATCAAATACTTCACCGGCGACAACCCGCACCAGTTTGCCCTGCGTCTGTTCTGTCTGGTAATGCAAACCACGCAGAATGCCCTGACGGGACTTGGAGTGGTTATCCTGTACAAACCGGCGTTCACACACCAGTTCATTAAATTTCTGCTCCTGCCAGGTTTCCATAAAGAAACCACGCTCATCGCCGAATACGGCAGGTTCAATGATTTTGACGTCAGGAATAGCAGTATCAATAATTTTCATGGACAACCCTATTTCACCCAGTTTTCTTCATCGGCAATACGTTGCAGATAAGCACCATAACCACTTTTCACCAGCGGTTTCGCCAGTTCATGCAGCTGCTCGGCAGTAATGAAGCCCATGCGATAAGCGGTTTCTTCCGGACAGGCGACTTTCTGACCCTGACGTTTTTCCAGAACACGCATAAAGATAGAGGCATCCAGCAGCGAATCATGGGTACCGGTATCCAGCCAGGCACAACCACGGCCCATACGTTCTACGCGCAGCTGCTGACGCTGCAGATAAACATTGTTCACATCGGTGATTTCCAGCTCGCCACGCGCCGAAGGTTTCACATTTTTGGCGATTTCAACCACCTGATTGTCATAGAAATACAATCCGGTGACGGCATAGTTAGAACGCGGCTTAAGCGGCTTTTCTTCAATAGAAATGGCCTGCCCTTCGGCATTGAACTCCACCACGCCATAACGTTCCGGATCCTGCACGTAGTAACCGAAAACGGTCGCACCTTCCGTGCGAGCAGCCGCCTGTTGCAATGTCTCCGCCAGACCATGGCCATGGAAAATGTTGTCACCCAGCACCAGACAAACTGAATCATTACCGATAAATTGTTCACCAATGATAAATGCCTGCGCTAAGCCATCCGGACTTGGCTGAATAGCGTACTCAATATGAATACCCCACTGATGACCATCACCCAGCAGACGCTGGTAACTCTCCTGATCACGCGGCGTACTGATCAGTAAAATCTCTTTGATCCCGGCCAGCATCAGGGTGCTTAACGGGTAATAAATCATCGGCTTATCGTAAACAGGCAACAGTTGTTTATTGATCGCCATGGTTGCCGGGTGCAGACGGGTGCCACTGCCACCTGCCAGAATAATACCTTTCATTACTTATTCTATCCTTTTACTATTTATTGCGGCGCGTAAGCGGTTATATTTTCCAGTGCTTTGTGCCAGTCACTTGGTTGAATACCAAACTCAGTGAAAATTTTACGACAATCCAGACGCGAGTTCGCCGGACGTTTTGCCGGTGTCGGGTAATCAGCTGTGGTTAAGGCATTCAGTTGCGGCGATTTTACCAATAACTGCTGTTCCACTGCTTTATCAAAAATAGCCTGTGCAAACTGATGCCAGTTCACATGTGGCTCACCGGCAAAGTGATACACACCCCAGCTAACCGTTTGTGGTGCAGTCACGGCTTTTTCAGCTATCAGTAATAAAGCCGCAGCAATATCACCAGCATAGGTTGGACCGCCAAACTGATCAGCGACAATACCCAGCTGATCACGTTGTGATCCTAAACGCAGCATGGTTTTGACAAAATTATTGCCATGCTCACCAAATACCCAGGCAGTGCGTAAAATGATATGTTTAGGATTAGCCGCAATAACAGCTTCTTCGCCGGCTAATTTGCTGGCACCGTAAACACCTTGCGGTGCTATAGGATCAGCTTCGCTGTAGATACCGTTTTTATCACCGGCAAACACATAGTCCGTAGATATATGCAGTATCGCCGCATCGATTGAAGCAGCCGCTTCCGCCAGATATTTGGGGCCATCACGATTAATTGCATAAGAAACATCAATTTCTGTTTCTGCCTTATCGACAGCAGTATGGGCAGCCGCGTTAATGATGACATTCGGCTGAAACTCGTTGACCAGCGCTCTGACTGCCTGCGGAGCGGTGATATCCAGTTTATCTCTGTCTATCGCCAGCACATCCCAGCCATTTGCCTGAGCCTGCTGCGTCAGACAAAAACCGACCTGACCATAGGCACCGGTTATCATTATTTTTTTCAATTTAATCACCACAATATGTTTTATTTTGTACCAGATGCCGCTGATCCGGCAGAAAGTGACATTTTCTGCAAAAACTCAGCCCGGGGGAAAACCCGCTTGCCTTCATCCAGCCAGAACTGTGCCTGCTCTTTGTCATTTAACAACTGCAAGGCATAAACCAGCCGGCTGTAAACTACTGCCCGTGGCGTGTTATGCAGGAACGCTTTCGCCCACTCAACATAACTTTCCAATCCAGCTTTATCGTGCATGGCCGCAGAGAAGGTCAATTGCACACTACGCATCTGGAATTCATACATCATCATCCAAGGTAGCGGATTAATGATCTGCTCCAGCATCTGCGGATTTTTGTCTTTCGTACGGTCATATTGTGTCAGCACATAAGCTGTCTGCAGCCCTGTTAGCATAAAAGGCACCACAATCAGCGGAATGAGAATGGCAACTACACGGGCAAGAAACCAGTATGAACAGGCATACGCTTTCTGCAGACCACTTTCGGCATCGGCCAGCCAGAGAAAGACAATAAACAGGAAGAAATGCGCAACAGAGTGGTAAAACGGATACTCCACCATAGAATGGAACAGCAGCGGCAACACCAGTGCCAGCAACGAAAGGCGTTTAGCCCAACCAGCACATTTAAATAATGAACGGATATAGCCGGCAGCAAAAACCAGCAACCCGATCACTGCAACCAGTCCACCTTCCAGAAGCCAGAACATCACTTCATTATGCGGATGATCCAGCGCATTTCCTATAGGGTCATAATCAACAGGTGGTACACCTGGCGCACGATAAGCGTGTAAAAAATTATATTCAAATCCACCGTAGCCATACCCCAAAAACGGGGCATCTGAAAACATTTTTAACACTTGTTTCCAATATACGATGCGATAAAACGCGTTCATATAATAACTTTCTGTTTCTCCTCTTGCTGAATGAAAAAACATCAGAGCAAAAAATAAACCGAAAGCAACAAGCAGGAATGAATTCCAGAAAAAACGCTTATTGAACATCCAAAGAATAGGGAAAAAAACTAAAGCGACCAGAATACCGCCATATGCCCCAGCTCTAGACTGAACCTGAACCAATAAAAATGTAGCCGAAAACAGAACAAAGGCAATTAACAATTTTTTCCATTTAGAAGAATAGAACGAATTATCCCAGCGCTGTAAATAAAGAGATAACGCAATACCAACAGCTAAAAAACTGGAAAAAACAGTATCCTTCTGAAAAATACCATAAGGGCGATTCACTTTAATATTATAGCCAAACCAATTACCATCTTTCAGAATGAAGAATTGAACCAGTCCGTATACCGCTTCGATTGCTACGGCACCCAGTAACAGATACAACAGATTATGGCGCTGTTTTTCTGAAAACTGAAACTGCGACAGTGCAAAAAACAGTAGCAGACCAGCCGCAATAGCCAGAAAACGCGGCTGAGCAGACGCATTCCATTCTGCCTGTGGGTTCAGAAACGGCAGCAATAAAATCGCAAACCCGACCAGAAACCAGAGCTGGGTTCGCGAAAAAGTCAGCTGTTTTATCAGCGTCAGATGCCAGATACCGATACCAATCAATACCGAGACAAACGCCCAGCCCACCATATTAAATGGCAGATACAAACTATGACCACCCTGATTATGCATAAAAAAGTGCATACCAAACAGAGAATAGAGACCAAGCGTTATCCAGAAGATTCGCTGTGTATAATGTGTTACTGGCATATAATCCCTTACAGTAAACTATTACCGTGCTAAAAAATCACATCACCATCAGCGATATGACTAATAGGCGTTCTTATTAATAAAGCCTTTAAAAATAGTCAGAAAAATAATCTTCAGGTCAAGCCACAATGACCAGTTGTCGATATACCAGAGGTCATAACGAACACGTTTTTCCATTTTATCCAGCGTATCCGTTTCTCCCCGGAAACCATTCACCTGCGCCCAGCCGGTGATTCCAGGTTTGACTTTATGGCGCTTCATGTAGGATTCAACAAGATCTTTATAATATTCATTATGTGCCAAGGCGTGCGGACGGGGTCCGACAATCGACATTCTGCCCTGTATCACATTAAAGAACTGGGGTAATTCATCCAGCGAAGTTTGGCGCAGAAAATTGCCAATTGGTGTAATCCGCGAGTCTCCTTTGGTTGCCTGAGTAACGGAGCCTGCCGTTTCCTGGTGCACTTTCATGGAACGGAATTTGTAGACTTTAAAACTCTTGCCGTTTACCCCCGTACGGTATTGTTTAAACAGCACCGGTCCTGGTGATGTCAGCTTAATAGCCAAAGCAATGGCCAAACACACCGGAGAAATCAGCAGACAGATTATTGATCCAATAATCAGGTCTTCCAGTCGTTTCACAAACCGGGCAACACCACTGATCGGAGAAACACTCAAGTCGATAGAATAAAGCCCGGCAACCTCACTGATCCGATGATTAAGCAGTTGCATGTTAATGCCACCAAAATCAGGAATAAAACGGACTTCAGCAGTGTGATTCCGCAATGCATACATAAAATCGCGGATATCATTGGCACACGCGATTGACATGCATAGCCAGACTTCCTGTGCACCAGATTCAGTGATCCTTTCGGCTAATCTGTCTAGCTCATCGGCAGTCAGTCTGTTTTTAATACGCCGAATTCCAGCCAGAACATACCCTTCGGCTGGACTTCCACGCATACTTTTCCCGACAGAAGTAATATTTTCCCCAGGACCAATCAGGAATACCGATCGTGTTGCGAATCCCTTAATACGAATATGTCGGAGAAATAACTGAACAAGTACTCTGACACCCGCTGCCATAAAAAACGAAATAAGTAGCGATAACCCCACCCATAAACGGGAATAGCGGTACGATGTATGAGTAAAATAGATAATTGACGTCGCCAGCATGGCAACTATCACCCACACTATTAATAGCCGGAATGTCAGTGTTGTTACTCTCTTTACTCGCCAGCGCTGATAAGCTCCAAACGCACTATTTAAAACTACAATTAGCAATGACAACAATGCCATCGCCAATACAAATCGCTCCGGCAAATTGAAATGGCCAAAACGCCACCAGTGGGCAAAAATACAGCCGCTAATCACAGCTAAAATATCAACCACAGGCATGATTAGCTGTGCCGGGTAACGTTCGGTGAGTCCTTTAAATTTCTGAGACATAGACTTTCTTTAATCCAAGAAAAAACGCCTGATACACTTTGTAATCAGCTGATCTAACACCGGAAGTCAGTAATAATTAACGATTATCCCAATCAGACAGCAATGTTTCATATTGCTGAAGGATCTGTTGCCATGTAAAGCGGGATGAAAATATTTTCTGAGCAGATGATTGCAAATTCTCAACTAAATCCGATTCAGCACATAATCGCTCAATCGCCGTCGCACAACTGTTAACATCAGAAAAATAAATGCCCGCATCACCAGCAACCCAGCGGTTAAAATGATTGTCATGTGCCAGAATGGCGTTACCTGCACCAAGCGCCTCAACCAATGAAGGATTAGTTCCCCCTACCCGATGGCCATGTATATAAGCTAATGCATAAAAACGCAACGCAGCGACCTTATCAGCATCATAAATTGCACCAGGAAAGATCACTTCAGCGCTGGCTGCTGCCATTACTTTCTTATGATATTCATTTGATTCAGGTTTATAATTACCTAACACAACCAGTTTCTTCCCTCTTGGGAAACGGGAAAAAGCCTCTATTACTTCTAAAATAGAATTTTCCGGTTCCGCACGGGCAATGAGAATCAAATATTGGCTTGGTTGCAAATGATAATCAGCCAATATAGCTTCATTTGCTTCGGTGATATGACGGGCGCCATAAGGAATCATCGTGATCTTGTCTCGCCGCACACGGGTTGCCAGATGATCTTCAATACGTGGATGATCAGCAATTAAATGACTGCCAAACCAACAACCTAAACGCTCATTGATCCAGAACCATGCTTTAGCAACTTTTCCCCATTTTTCACGTTTCCATTCAATACCATCCATATTGATGATATTTTTCCGGCGAAGTGCCCAATGCAGAAAATTAAAAATTGCTGTGTTATACCCCAGAGTCAGAAGTAAATCTTTATTTTTTAAAGAGTGCAATACTGTTTTTAAATCAAAAATAATAGTACCTAGTGCACCTTGAGTTTTAACCGGCACATGTATAAGACGGATACCATTCCAGGTTGTTTCATGCCACTCGCCTTCATCTTCCTGACAATAAACACTAACTTGCCAATTACGGTCTTTCAGATAGAGAGCAAGATATTCAGCAAAAGTTTCAAAACCACCATGAGCAGCAGGAATACCTCGAATGCCAAGTATAGATAGTTTTTTTTTCGACATTGACAACACCTTACAAATCAATAATATCAATTATATTTTTTTCAAACTCACTGAGACTAAAAAAATTAGCCTTAGCTATAGCGTTATTAGAAAAGTAATTATACAACTCAGAATCAGCCGCCATTTTTTTAATCGAGTCGACAACTCTTTGAGTTTCATAGCATGAAATTAAATATCCTTCGCGTTCATTCTCCACTATTTCTACTGGTCCACCAACAGGAGGAACAATAACAGGAAGCCCAAAAGACATACCTTCTAAAATAGTTAATCCAAATGTTTCAATCCATTCATCAGGACGCGAGAGATTTAATAAAAGATGACTCTTGGCATAAAAAGAAGTCATATCTGTCTGTCTAGAAAAAAGTTTAACATTCGGAGGAACAGAAACATCATTAAACCATACATTAATTTCTTTTGAATCTGCATTCAAAACCAAATAGAAATCAAATTCTTTATTTTCAACAAAGTGTTTCGCAATAGAAATATATTCTAAAACACCTTTATATGTTTTTAATGAGCAAGCCATTAGAACATTAAATTTATCATCTTTTTTTTCTGGTGAAATTAACACACTATCAACATTAATAGCATTATATACAACAAATTGCTCTTTATTGAAAAAAGACTCTTCGTTCTTTAAGAAGTCTGATACAAAAATAATTTTTGTTGCTGTTAAATTAACAATAAATCGCAGAAAGCTTTTCAATATTTTTGGTTTTATTGATGTTTCGTGAATATGATAAATCACCGGTTTCCGCATGATCCATGCAGCCACAGCGGCACCAAACGGCATAAGTGTATTCACATAAAAAACAACATCTTGTCTAAAATACCTCAAACAGTTTAAAAACAATAAAAGCTGGGAAATTATATAATATATAAGTGTAATTATTTTATTTTCTGAGCGCCTATAAAATATATTTTTCTGACTAATGGGCAAACCATTGAGGACACCATCTGGATTATAGCTCGTTAATAATTCGGCCGAATACCCTCGGCGACAAGTAGCATTAATTACTTGAGATAGGACCTTAGGACTGCCGCTACGATCATTATATAAATGAACAAAGACTAATTTAGACATTATTATCCACCTGGAGCTTTTTCTTATTTATTCGGGATTTAACACCAATAAAAAAACAATAAAAATAAACATAAAGAAGATGACCAAAAACAAAAAAACGAGATTCAAAACTATTGTTAACAATAAAAACCAAACACATTAAAACAGAAACATTAAAGCATCCACTAGTTCTATTTAAATAAGGAGTGATAAATAAAAAAATGAGAGACAGGGAAAAACCTATCATACCCAAGTTAAGCAATGAATCTAAAAAACCATTATGTGTATTATTTACAACCTCACCCACATACAACCTAATTATTTCATGTTCCTGCTTAGCAAGCTCTTGAAATGTTGCCAAACCATATCCTAATATAGGGCGCTCAAGAAATCGATTTATTACAAATCCCCATATAAGATTTCGACTAGAAAAGTCCGTACCTTTACCAAAAATATTAAAACCCAAGCCAGATTGAGATATAAATACAGCAAAAAACCCAAAAAACAAAATGGAAAACACTGCAAACATAATTATATTCTTGCTTAACTTTATTTTCATTGCAGCAAAAAAGAACAAAATTAAAAATGCTGTAAATATAGCCGTATAGGATCCACTCATTATTAATAAAAAGAATACAAGAACCAATTTAGACCAATACAATATAGAACACACATTTTTATTGATAAGAAAAAATACCAAAGCCATATTACACGTAACACCTAAATTATTCTTATGAGAAAACACTCCTTGCCAAAAGCCCTCGTGACGACCAACAGCCAATCCATAAGTTGGCATAAAAAAAACCATAAAATAAGATAAAAGAACTACAAAAAACAAAAAATGCTCAATGTCCATTATAGCTCTACGTGTACCAGAAACCCATACATGCATAAATGAAAACAAAGCAAAACATAATATTAGCACGGCATTATTTAATGATGTTTTTGGGTAAATAGACCAAGAAACCGATAAAAAAAGATAGAAAACCAACAAAGCTAAAAACAAGAAAAACTTATTTAACCTATAAACACTAAACTTTAAATTGCATATAAATAAAATAAATAAAACAATCCCCAGCATAACCCACAACGGTGTCATGTAATTTAAAACGCCTTCATAAGGCTCAATAGAATACTCTATATTCTCGGGCCTCGCTCCTCCAGCTTTAAATACTTCAAAACCACTAGAGGACAAAAACAACCCAAGAAACGAAAATAACGTTAAAAGTAATTTAAAAAGTTTACTTCTTGATTTGCAAATCATTTTAATAAAACCTTTTTAACAAAAAAATATCCTCTGAACATGAAAACAAATAATTCACAAATCAATATAGACAAAGCAACTATCACAGCAGTTTTTTCTTCAATTGAAAAAGTTATCACACCAAGCATAATCAATTGAATTAAACCACCACCAACAACACTTATATTAACCTTGCTACCCAAACCTAGAGGTGATAATGCAGGATATCCAATAATCAGAGAGATACTACTTATAATAATAATTATCATAAATACATTTAACACTTGAAACGCTTTTTCAAACTCTAAACCAAATATAATATTTAGAATTTCTTTTCCTGCAAAAAAGCCGAATAACGCACCAGAGCAAGCAATGCACAAACAAATCATTATAACCTTATATAAAACCATATAATTTTTTGTTCTTACCATATATGGATATAAAGCTTGACTAAAGGGGAAAAAAACTTGTTGTCCCGCTTTATACAATTGTTCTGCCGCTCCATAGAAAGCAATTTGCTGAGCAGAACCATAAACGCCAAGATACACAGAACCACATACTGTATATAAAGAAACAAAAACTCTAGATACAAAATAGCCCGCACTAATTCGGATTAAATCTTTAAGATATAAAAAATCTGGTCGAATAATACTCAGGTTATACCGACGGAATGCTATTAAGTGGGATATTATTGCAATAAAAAAAAATTGTAATGAAAAAACAAAAGCTAACACCTCAATATCCAAAGGTGATTTGACAAATAAAAAAACCGCCCCCATACCTAAAAACTTAACAATCAAGTTGAGATAAGCATAATATTTTAAATCCTCACATCCCTGAAACAACCACGCGAGTGAAAAAATATTACCACATAAACCTAAAATCATTAACAAGAAAAATAGACCTGACACCTCACTCCCATTATATAAACTGGATATATACATATATATACCAATTGCAGGAAAACAGAGAACAAACTTAATGCATGATGTTCCACAGAAAATCTTACTTAATTCATCTTTGTTATTTTGATTTAATGCAACCTTCTGGGGGAGATATACACCTAAACCAAAATCTCCAATTATTGTAGCTGCATATAATAACGATACAGCAAACATATATAGACCAAATGAATCAATGCCAACAACCCTAGATAAATAAGGTAATTGAAATAGTGGAATAACAAATTGGACAATTTGTATCAGACCTAAAAGTGAAATATTTTTCTTTAAATTAGACAATTTTATTTCTCAAATGATGATTTATTTGGCGCTTTTTTTTCTAATACGGAACTTAAAATAACCTTGAACTCTTCAAAATTCTCAACATCAGCATCATTAAAACAAGCCATGAAAAATCTATCATTTTTTATGATATCAATAATATCATTATTTTTATTTGATAGTTCAGCGTATACACCTAATCTTTGTTTAGCAACTGGAGAAAACTTTCCAGAAACCAACTGCCAATATCTAAAAATATATTGATTAATATCATCAGAACATCTAAATTTAGACGCACTGGTTTTCTCCATTTTCTCATTAAACTTATCCCAAACATCTATATATGTTTGTTTAAGATAAGCATTTGGCAAATGGAAATCCAAAAAACCGGTGAACTGTGGCCAAGGCATAAGAAGAATATTTCTAATGTTTTCTTTTCCATACTTACAATTAAACCACTTGAATAAATTACGTTTAATTACACTATGTTTAGAGAATACAGAATTGATAAGTTCTATATTATTCATTGCGATATGGGTTAACTTATCCCCAGAAATAGCATTCATGACCGCAGCATCACGAGGCAATCCCTTCTTATCAAAAAATAGATCTTTATCGACACTTTTCAATAAAAACATATCGTCATTAAAATAAACAAAGCGTTCTGATAAACCTTCTATTCTATGAAAATTTATTTCTATAGGATGAGAGCTAAAGACAGGCAAATATTCACCTGGTATGTAATCTTTATGTTTTACATGGACTAATTTTGGATTATCTAGATTCAACCATTCCGGGACATGCCCTTCCGTAACAAAGAAAACCTTTCTTACCCAAGGTGCATACATTTCGACAAATCTAAACCAGTACTTTAAAATACCCATATCGCGATATCTTAAATCAAGCGTGGAGTAATCATCTGCACCATATTTATTTTTAGTCAACTCTTTTTGCCATTTTTTATCATTACCATCAACCCATGTAATAATAAAATCAACATCAAAATCACGTAGAGACATAGTTAAACCCTTCAAGATAAAAAGCAATGAATAGACTAAATATAAACCATCTATAATCTCTAATTTCTTTGCTGACTATTTTTATCAAACAATGTTGAAAAAAACGCATAGGTCAAACCAAACAATAATCCCACAAACAATCCGACGACAATAATGATGATTTTTTTTGGTTTGTCTTTAATAACAGGCTCACTCGGCTCATCTATATAAGTAAACGTTTTACCCCCTGTAGAAACCATTTTAATCGCATTCAAAGATTTTAATTGTTGCTGAACTTCAAAATAGCGACTCGGAAAAACAGGTTCAGAAGCCTGCAAAAGAGCCAATTTCGCTGATAATGCCTTACTACCCAAAAGATACATAGTGGCATTATTGATTTCTGCCGGTAAGTTTGCAGAAGGTTCCGTCTGATTCATTCCTTTTGCCTGTGCTAATGCAGAGGCAACAGTATTAATCTCTATCTTTAATTGATCTTCAGCATTATTTGCCAGGGTTTTCGCTTCTACGCTGAGATCCTGTCGGAATTTATTCAACAATATATTTAACTCTGCTTCATTATTTTTAATTACCTTTTTATTTAATGAAACCATATATTGCTGTAGCAGAGATTGCGCTTTTTCTGCGGTATTAGCAGAGAAAGTAATCGTATCGAATTTTATTTTTTTGCCATCTGCGGCTGTATAGCTGATATTTTCTTCTATTATATCTTGCAACACTAATTTCTGATCGCGCTCTGACTTGTCTTTGATTTTTTCCCGATAATAATCGGTTGACGCTACAAAACTTCTTCTTTCATTTTCTGATTCCAGTTCTCTCCTGAAATCATTAAATAAGCTACTGCGCAAGTTATTGAGCTGTAGTGGTTTAGTATCTTCCGTTTTAATCTGTACACCATCAGGTGTCGTAATCATTGGCGCATTACGTTCCAGATTCTGTGCCAGTTGATAGAATTCCCCTATATCGGAAGCTTTCGGCGCTGCAATCACAGCTTTCGACGTCCACACCTCTTCCGCCGTAAACGCATAAATCCCGGCGGCCACTGTGGTTGCAGCTGTAATCAGTGCAATTTTCGCCTTTTGTTTCCAGAGTGTACGGAACAATTCAATCAGATCAATTTCATCATTGTCCTGATAAGGCATTGGGTATGGATAAGGCATGTTGGCTTGTTGCGGGAATTCTTTGTTATTCATGATTCACTCAAAATTAACTGTGGGTGATAATAATTCGTATTAATAAAGGGGGGATGCTGAATTTTTCACACGCTACCGCCCCTGGCTTACCACTGCCACAGTGCGGATAGGTATTTGAATTGTGGGAAAGGCCACTCAACAAACGAGTAGCCTTTCTGGTCTATAACTCAATGATTACTCTTTATATCCGTTAGGATTTTTTGATTGCCAGCGCCAGGTGTCCTGCATCATATCCTGTAAGGTACGCTCGGCTTTCCAGCCTAAATCATTTGCAGCGTAGCTCGGATCGGCCCAGCATTCGGCGATATCGCCCGGGCGTCGGTCGACGATCTGATAGGCGATCTTTTTACCGGCAGCCTGTTCAAATGCCGTGATCATTTCCAGTACGGAATACCCCTGCCCGGTGCCGAGGTTGTAAGTCAGCACGCCGCGTTCACGTTTGATGCGTTCGATGGCTTTGATATGACCAATCGCCAGATCCACCACGTGGATGTAATCACGTACGCCGGTGCCATCCGGGGTTGCGTAGTCGTTACCAAATACGGAGAGTTGTGGTAAGCGGCCAATGGCCACCTGGCTGATAAACGGCAGCAGATTGTTGGGAATACCGTTCGGATCCTCCCCCATCGTGCCTGATGGATGAGCACCAACGGGGTTGAAGTAACGCAGCAATACGATACCCCAGCGAGGCTCGGCTTTTGTCACGTCACGCAGAATTTCTTCCACCATCAATTTGGAGCGGCCATACGGGTTGGTCGCTGACAGTGGGAAGCTTTCGTTGATCGGTACCGCGTGCGGATCACCGTAGACGGTCGCGGAAGAACTGAATACCAGATCGAATACGTTGTGCTGCTGCATCACCTCGCATAGGGTCAGCGTGGCCGCAATGTTGTTCTGATAATACTTGAGAGGGAGACGGGTCGACTCACCGACTGCTTTCAGGCCGGCAAAGTGGATCACTGATTCGATTTTATGCTGGCTGAAGATATTGCTCAGTGCTGCGGCATCGCGGACATCCGCTTCATAAAACACCGGCTGTTTACCGGTCAATGCCGCAATACGGTTCAGGACTTCGGGATGTGAATTGCAGAAGTTATCGACGATAACCACATCATAGCCGGCATTTAACAGTTCAACTGTGGTGTGACTGCCGATGTAACCCGCACCACCTGTGACTAAAATACTCATAAGCTTCCCTGTAACTCAGTTTTGCCGATTGCTGTAATTTAATGATCGGTCTTTTGTGCGGCTGATATTGTATACAGGTCAATATCCATAGACCATTAGTTTTATCTTTGCGGCAGCGGGTTGATGGAGAGTTAAGCAATGTAAACGGTTGCAAGACATAAAAAACAAAGGGCGCTTACAGCGCCCTTCGGAGAACCGGGTCTATCAACCCAGTGAGTTTACGTCTTCAATTTTGGTATGACGCACATCTTTGCCTTTGACGCAGTAGATGATGTAGTCACTGATATGCTGGCAGCGATCGCCGATACGTTCGATAGAACGGGCGGCCCAGAGCACGTCCAGCACCTGCGGGATGGTGCGGGGATCTTCCATCATGTAGGTCATCAGCTCACGGATGATGGACTCGTACTGACGGTCGATGTTGTCATCTTCGTGATACAGGCGCACCGCGGCTTCCACGTCCATACGGGCGAAGGCATCCAGGGCGTCGTGCAGCATTTTGATCGCCAGGCGACCCATGCTGTCAAGTGACACCAGCGGTGGCTGGGTACGGCCGGCGTTTTTCACTACCATCCGCGCCAGTTTGTCGGCCACATCGCCCATCCGCTCCAGGTCGGTAACGGTTTTGGAGATCATCAGGATCAGACGCAGGTCGCTGGCGGCCGGCTGACGCTTGGCGATGATACGGGTACACTCTTCGTCAATCGCGATCTCCATCGCGTTCACTTTGAGATCGGTTTCCACGATGTTACGCGCCAGTTCGATATCCTGCGAATGGATCGCTTCCAGCGCATTGCTCAGCTGCTGTTCGACCATGCCGCCCATGGCTAACACACTACTGCGAATAGTTTCCAGTTCGGTATTGAACTGACCGGAAATATGTTTGTTGACTTCCACGTTAACCTCCCGGGCTTATTAACCGTAACGACCAGTGATGTAGTCTTCGGTTTTCTTCATCTTCGGCTTGGTGAAGATAGTGTTGGTGTCGCAATATTCGATCAGTTCACCCATATACATGAAGGCGGTCTGATCTGATACACGTGCTGCCTGCTGCATATTATGCGTTACGATCACCACGGTGTATTTGCTCTTCAGCTCATTAATCAATTCTTCAATGGTTAACGTTGAAATTGGATCCAGTGCTGAGGTTGGTTCGTCCAGCAGCAGGACTTCCGGCTCAATCGCGATAGCGCGGGCGATCACCAGACGTTGTTGCTGACCACCAGACAGGCCAAAGGCATTTTCATTCAGACGATCTTTTACTTCTTCCCACAACGCGGCGCCACGCAGACTGCGTTCTACCGCTTCATCCAGCTGGCGGCGATCGTTAATGCCCTGCAGACGCAGACCATACACTACGTTCTCGTAGATGGATTTCGGGAACGGGTTCGGACGCTGGAACACCATACCGACACGGCGGCGCAGTGCGGCAACATCCACGCTGCGGTCGTAAATATTCTGGCCGTGCAGCAGGATTTCACCGTCGATGCGGCAGATTTCCACCAGATCGTTCATACGGTTGATGCAACGCAGCAGGGTTGATTTACCACAGCCTGACGGGCCGATAAAGGCAGTCACCTGCCCTTTCGGGATCTTCATGCTGACATCAAACAGAGCCTGTTTATTGCCGTAATACAGATCCAGGCCTTTCACTTCCAGCGCAGTTTTATCTTCCGCCAGGTTGACCAGATCAATAGATTCGCTGTTACTGATAGTCGGAGTTACGTTAATCATAGTTTCTATCCAGGGCGGTAAATTAGTTATCCAGCGCGCGATATTTTTCACGCAGATGGTTACGGATACTGATGGCGGTCAGGTTCAGACCAACAATCACGGTGACCAGCAGGAACGAGGTGGCATACACCAGCGGACGCGCCGCTTCTACGTTCGGGCTCTGGAAACCGACGTCAAAAATATGGAAACCCAGATGCATGAACTTGCGTTCCACATGCACGAACGGGAAGTTACCGTCTACCGGCAGTGTCGGCGCCAGTTTCACGGCACCAACCAGCATCAGCGGCGCCACTTCACCAGCGGCACGGGCAATCGCCAGGATCAGACCGGTCATAATCGCCGGACTCGCCATCGGCAATACGATGCGCCACAAGGTTTCCGCCTTGGTTGCGCCCAGTGCCAGTGAACCATGACGAACAGCACTCGGTATACGGGATAACCCTTCCTCGGTAGACACAATCACGACTGGCAGGGTCAGGATCGCCAGCGTTAATGCTGACCAGATCACGCCCGGTGTACCGAATACCGGGTTCGGCGACGCTTCCGGATAGAAGATACGATCCAGGGAACCACCGACCATGTAAACGAAGAAGCCTAAACCAAATACCCCGTATACGATAGACGGTACACCCGCCAGGTTGATCACCGCAATACGGATCAGTTTGGTCATCGCGTTTTTACCGGCGTACTCGTGCAGGTAAACAGCCGCAACCACGCCCAGCGGTGTCACAATCACGGTCATCAGCAGCACCATGAAGACAGTACCGAAGATCGCCGGGAATACCCCGCCTTCTGTATTCGCTTCACGCGGTTCATCGCTGACAAACTTGCCAATCTGGTGGAACCAGTGGCCGATTTTCTGGAACAGGTTCATCTGGTTCGGCAGTGCATAGTCGAGCACCTGGGCCAGCGGGATGCTGACTTCCATGCCACGCATGTCTTTGACGATCAAGGTGTCATGGCTGGCCTGGCCACGCAGATCAAACAGGCGTTTTTCCAGTTCCTGATATTCTTTGTCTAATTCAGCACGCTGTTCAGCAAATGCTTTTTCGGTTTCAGCGTTCCACTCGTTATTCAGCTGTAATTTACGCTCTTTCATGCGCAGTTTTTCCAGCTGATAGTTGATGGCACCGATGTCCCCTTTTTGCAGATCATCTGCTTCTTCGTTCAGGGCACGAACGCGGGCCAGATGCTCCGGCAATACTTTGTGTACATCTTCTGCCAACGGTTTGCCATCGACCACCAGACGCTGGATATAGCCGTAGAAATTACCGTTGGTTGAACGCTCCAGTATGGCCAGGTCTGCCGGTTCGGAACGTTGCTTGATGTCCGTTTCCAGGATCCAGCGGAAATCGAGCGGTACGAATTCACGGTTACCGGTTTTCACCAGGTAACGATTCATGACTTCGCCGACGTCATCCGGTAACGCTACCCCGGTGGCCCGGATACGGGCACTCGGTACCAGTTCTTCATCGTAGAGTTCGCCGATAATGACTTCCTGTTGCCCGTTCTGGCTGATCTGCCATTCATAGATGGTGTGCGGCCAGAAATAGACCAGACCACGCCAGCCAATCAGCATCAGCAGGCCAATAACGGCAACCAGACTGAGACTCACCGCACCGCCTGTCATCCAGATCCAGGGAGAGCCTGATTTAAACCACTTTTTCATGCTGCTTTCGTCCTTTGATCCGATTACATGGAGCTGTATTTGTCACGCAGACGCTGACGGATGTATTCGGCAACACTGTTGAAAATAAAGGTGAATACAAACAGTACAAATGCGGCCAGGAACAGAACACGATAGTGTGAACTACCCACTTCCGATTCCGGCATTTCCACTGCGATATTCGCCGCCAGCGTACGTAAGCCTTCAAAAATACTCATGTTCATGATCGGGGTGTTACCGGTCGCCATCAGTACGATCATGGTTTCACCGACCGCACGACCCAGACCCATCATGACAGCCGAGAAGATACCCGGACTGGCAGTCAGGATCACAACACGGCTTAAGGTCTGCCATGGGGTTGCACCCAGTGCCAGCGAGCCCTGTGTCAGATGCTTCGGTACAGAGAACACCGCGTCTTCTGCAATGGAGAAGATAGTCGGGATCACGGCAAAGCCCATGGCGATACCCACCACCAGGGAGTTACGCTGGTCGAAACGGATACCGATATCATTGGTAATAAAACCGCGCACGTTACCGTCAAAGAAATGGTTTTCGATGATCGGGCTCAGTTCCACGCAACCCCAGCCAATCAGCACCACTACCGGTACCAGGATCAGCGCGTGCCAGCCTTCCGGCAAACGTTCCTTGATGCGGCGCGGTAAGGCATTCCAGCCCATCCCGGCCAGCAGGATACCCAGTGGCAAGGAGACCAGCATCAGCACGATACCCGGCAGATTTTCTTCAATCGCCGGTGCCAGCCACAGACCCGCCAGGAAACCGAGAATAACGGTCGGCAGTGCCGCCATGATTTCAACGGTTGGTTTGACGAAGGTACGCATCCCGGCAGACATGAAGTAGCCTGCATAGATAGCGCCGGCCAGCGCAATAGGCACCGCAAACAGCATGGCATAGAACGCCGCTTTCAGCGTACCGAATGCCAGTGGCACCAGACTCAGCTTCGGTTCGAAATCGTCAGACGCAGAGGTGGACTGCCACACGAACTGAGGTTCCGGATAGCCTTCGTACCAGACTTTGCTCCACAGCGCGGTCCAACCCACTTCCGGGTGTTCGTTGTGCACACGGTATACGTGGAATTTATCTTCCTGCTGGATCAGTAATGCCGAGTTACGCGGCGACAGCGCAATCGCGTCCATCTTCCCGCTACCCAGATTTTCTGCATACAGACGGGCATGATTGGTGGTGTAGAACAGCTCGATATGGTTATCACCTGATAACGTCGCGAAACCTTTACGGCTGTGTTCCGGTGCCAGCGCGCGAACAGACTGATCAGCCTGGAACTCACGGATCGACATGAAACTGCGTGTGCCGTCTTTCAGCACTTCAAACCACTGGGAGATCACCCCATTGTCATTCGCCACCAGCAGCGAAGACGCACCGCTCAACAGTGAAATATTGGTCACATTGGCATGCTGCGCATTCACCTGCAATGAGGCTTTCAGCGTGATATTGTCCGGCATGGCAATGTTATAGATCGACAGCAGGTTGCCTACGCGAACCAGCAGGACATCCAGACCCGGGGTCAGGATCAGCTGATCAATGTTGCCGGTGATTTCTGGCAGACGGTAGTAATTACTACCCCACTCGACTTCACCAGACAAAAAGTTTTCTTCACCAGCCTGAACCAGCAACTGCACGCCAGTTTCAGTAGCAAAAGCAAATACACGTTTGTCTGATTTGGCTTCATAGGCCAGATGTGTGATGGCATGACCGTCCTGATCCAGTACGATCGGCGCTTCACCCAGCGGATATTTGAGCGTAGCCTGAGTAACCCGTTTCTGCCCTTCCGGATAGGTAGCGACAAATTCAGGCTGGATCGCATTTGCCTGACCATTTGCCAGCCCATAAATCACCAGCGGCTTACCCATGGAAGTATGAGCAACGGCGGTAGCGTTATCCGCCAAGGTCTGATGCAGTAACACACTGCCCGCCTGATGGCCGGAAGCCGGATCCAGAGAGAAGAAATCAACATCCCCCTGCTGGCTGAAACGATAACCCAGTTGATTCTGCTCATCGGTACCCAGCATCGCGGTCGTTCCTTGTACCGGAACCTGCAACGAAGCAGCCGGCTCCAGTGACGCACCGGAGAAAATAGGTTTAACGACGTAGAGCAGATAGAAAAAAATCAGCAGCAGCGCTACCAGCACCAGAATACCCCCGGTGGTAACGCCGACACTGGCAAGACGATCTTTGGCGCGCCGCTTACGGCTACCGGCCATCGTCAGATTAATCGATTCTGTTGACATGAAGACCTCAACTCCATTTTAGAGTGTCGCTATTCTAAAGAGCCTAGATGACAGTTTTGTTACAGCGCTGTCATTTATTGTTTATCCAGCATTTATTGTAGTCCCTGCCTGAAATCTGCGAGCTTTATTACGGGGATTGACACCGGTTTGTCATATAGTTGACATATAATATGAATGCAATGCTTTGTTATCTAACGATCTAAAGCGATGCTGCAATAATAAAGAGCGGTGAGGACAGGAATGAGTAGTGACAAATTGTGGATTGAAAAAGAACTAAGCTGGCTCTCTTTCAACAGTCGGGTATTGCAGGAAGCAATGGACAAGTCTGTCCCGCTGATCGAGCGGGTTCGTTTTCTCGGCATCTTCTCCAATAACCAGGACGAATTTTTTAAAGTACGCGTCGCCGATGTAAAACGGCGAGTACTGATTCATAAAGAACATGGCGGCGATCCCAAGGCTGAAGAGCTATTGCATACAATTCAGGATCGCGTCATGGAGCTTGGGGCAATTTTTGATAATACCTATCATGAACTGATGATGGCATTGGCCCGGCACAACATATTCCTTATCAATGAAGAACAGACCACTCCGGAACAGCAGGCCTGGCTGCGCCGTTTTTTTAAAGAAAAAGTATTGCGTCATATCAGCCCGATATTGCTGACCAGCGACAGTGATCCCGTCAGCTTTCTGAAAGACCAGTACACCTATCTCGCGGTTAAGATGAAAAAAGAGGGCGAACGCGGGAAATACGCCCTGATTGAGGTGCCGACCGAGCATGTTCCCCGCTTTGTTCCGGTACCCAGTGATGGCAACCGCGGCAAGAAGGTGTTGATCATTCTGGATAACGTGATCCGTCTGTGCCTGGATGATATTTTCCGCGGCTTCATTGAATACGACACCATAGCCGCCTATTCCGTGAAAATGACCCGGGATGCCGAATTTGACCTGTCATCCCAAATGGATCTGACATTGCTGGAAAAAACCAGTGAAGGTCTGAAGCAACGTCTGAAGGCGCTGCCAGTTCGTTTTGCCTATGACCGTGACATGCCGCAGGCAATGGTGCAATTCCTGACCAGCAAACTGGAAATGAGTCATTACGATTCGATTATGCCCGGTAGCCGTTATCACAATTTCAAGGATTTCATCGGCTTCCCGAATGTCGGCCGTCCGTATCTGGAAAACTACAAGCTGCCGGCGCTCGACTGCAACGACTTCGAACGGCATCAGACGGTTTTTCAGGCGATTACCGAGCAGGATATCCTGCTGTATTACCCATACCACAAGTTCAAATACATGACCGAGATGCTGCGGCAGGCTTCGTTTGATCCGGCGGTCAGCTCCATCAAGATGAACATCTACCGTGTTGCCAGCCAGTCACGGGTGATCGATTCCCTGATCGATGCGGCGAACAACGGCAAACGGGTGACAGTGGTCGTTGAACTGCAGGCCCGGTTTGATGAGGCCGCCAATATCAAATGGGCAAATCGTCTGAAAGATGCCGGCGTGAAAGTGCTGTTTGGTCTGGATACGCTGAAGGTGCACTCCAAGCTGTGTCTCATCACCCGTCGGGAAGGTACTGAACATGTTCGCTATGCGCATATCGGCACCGGTAACTTTAACGAGAAGACCGCAAAGATCTATACCGACTTCTCGCTGTTTACCCGTAATCAGGAGATCGCGGCCGAAGTGGATAACGTGTTCGAATTTATCGAACATCCTTACCGCCGCATCAAGTTCAATCATCTGCTGGTATCACCGATCAATTCCCGTCGCAGTATTTACCGCCTGATTGATAATGAGCTGACCAATGCCAAAGCAGGTTTACCGGCCGAGATCATTATCAAGGTCAATAACCTGGTCGATCAGGGTATCGTGCAGCGACTGTATGCCGCCAGCCAGGCCGGTGTCACCATCCGTATGATTGTGCGCGGTATGTGCTCCCTGGTGCCGGGCATTAAAGACATCAGTGATAATATCCGGATTATCAGTATCGTTGACCGTTTTCTGGAGCATCCCCGTGTTATGGTGTTCCATAATAATGGTAACCCGAAAGTCTTTATCTCTTCTGCCGACTGGATGACCCGGAACCTGGATCACCGGGTGGAAGTCGGCACACCGATATATGATGAACGGCTGAAACAGCGGATCATAGACCTGCTGGAAATTCAGTTCAGCGATACCACGAAAGCGCGTGTAATTGATGCGGATCAACGCAACAACTATGTTCCGCGTGGAAATCGTCGTAAAATCCGTTCACAAGTATCTATTTACGAATATCTGCAACGACTGGAGCTACCGACTTATGCCGAATAACATGCTTGCTGCGATCGATCTGGGTTCCAATAGTTTCCATATGATGGTTGCCCGGGTAGTTGACGGTCGTTTGCAGGTGGTTGATCGGTTAAAGGAACGGGTTCGTCTGGCCGAAGGCATGGACGATTTCAAGAATCTGTCGGAAGAAGCCATGAAGCGCGGGCTGGATTGTCTCGCGCTGTTTGCCGAAAGAATGCAGAGTATTCATCCGGATGATATCCGTATCACCGGCACTTATACCCTGCGCGTTGCCCGTAACGCGCAGCAGTTCGTTGAGCGGGCGAAGCAACTGCTCGGTCATCCGATAGAAATCATTTCTGGTCTGGAAGAGGCGCGCCTGATTTATCAGGGAGTGTCTCATACTCAGCATACGCAGGGCCGGATGCTGGTGATTGATATTGGTGGCGGCAGCACCGAGGTAATCATCGGTGAAAAATACCTGCCGATGGCGCTGACCAGCCGGAAAATGGGCTGTGTCACGTTCAGCAAGGAGTTTTTCAGCAACGGCAAGTCCTCGGAGAAAAACTTCAATGCCGCCATTCTTGAAGCGCTGCACCAGCTTGAACCTATTCTCACCCAATTTACCTCGCTGAGCTGGCATCAATGTCTAGGCAGCTCCGGCACGATTAAAACCGTGAAGGAACTGCTGCTGGCTGCCGGCGGGGATGGTCTGATTACGCTGGCGGGTCTGGAACATCTGAAACAGCAGATGATCCAGCAAAAATACATCGCAGAGCTGGATTTACCTGGCCTGACAGACGACCGACGCCCCGTGATCGCTGCCGGCGTGGCTATTATGATTGCATTATTTCAGGGACTGGGAATCGAACACATGGAATATTCTGACGGTGCGTTACGTGAAGGGATCCTTTATGAATTTGCCTCGCGTCAGGAACAACATGATATTCGTGAACAGACCGCGAAAGGGCTGGCCGATATGTATCATCTGGATACACTGCAGGCCAACCGGGTTAAAAATACCGCCCTTTCCTTGTTTGACTCTGTGGCAACCAGCTGGCAACTGCCACCGGATCAGATGCGACCGCTGCTGAGCTGGGCCGGTGCACTGCATGAGGTCGGGCTGGTTATCAACTTTTCTGCTATTCAGCGCCACTCTTCCTACATTTTGCAGAACTCTGATCTGCCCGGATTTAACCAGGAAGAACAACAGGCATTGGCGGCGCTGGTACGTTTTCACCGGAAAGCCATTAAGGCTTATGAATTCACTCCGATCCCCAACTATGAAGATCAGGCGGTCTGGCGCACGATTCGTTTATTACGTATCGCAGTCGCATTGCACCACCGCCGTATGGATAACATTCTGCCGCACATTGCTATCCGCGTATCCGACGATATCATGACGCTGATCCTGCCCCGCAACTGGACAGAGAGTAATAAACTGCTGATGCAGAATCTCGAGCGCGAACAGAAATACCTGAAAGCGATGTTGTGGGAGCTGCAACTGGAAGTGGTGGATTAAAACCACCTCCGCCAATCACACCTTCGGCTGCAGTTTGGCGGCTTTCTTTTCTGCCCGGCGACGACGGAAAAAATCACTCAGTTGCCGGCTGCAGGCTTCGGCCTCTACCCCACCGGTGACACTGACAACGTGGTTATGCCGGGGATCACTCAGCACATCAAACACCGAACCGGCCGCACCGGTCTTCAGATCACTGGCGCCATAAACCAGCCGTTCAATCCGGCTGTGGATCATCGCACCGGCACACATGACACAAGGCTCCAGCGTGACATAGAGTGTTGCCCCCAGCAGACGATAATTGCCTATCTTTCTGCCGGCCTGACGAATGGCCATGATCTCGGCATGCGCACAGGGATCATGCTGGCAGATAGAAAGATTCCAGCCTTCTCCGATGACTTCATTATTCAGCACTAATACGGCGCCAACCGGTACCTCGCCCGCCTCTTCGGCACGGCAAGCCAGTTGCATGGCGTATTGCATCCAGTAAATATCGTGTTCTGTTTGTGACATTGTCCATCCTCGTTGAGGGAGCCTATTATGCCCGAGAGGAGAGAAAAATCAGAGAAAGGAAACAAGTTTGAAATGCAGAAAACAAAACGGAGCTCAGAGAGCTCCGTCTATATCTGACAAGATGATTACTTGGTCAGGACTTCCAGTTGTTTTTCAACAACTTTAGCTGGCAGCGGAACGTAACCGTCTTTTTCTACGATCGTCTGACCTGATTTGGACAGAATCATCTTCAGGAATTCGATCTGCATCGGATCCAGTGGTTTGTTCGGTGCCTTGTTCACGTAAACGAACAGGTAACGAGACAGCGGGTAAGTGCCGTTGATCGCGTTATCTTCGGTTGCTTCAACGAAAGTTTTACCACCGTCTTTTGACAACGGAATGGCTTTCACGCCAGAAGTCTTGTAACCGATACCTGAGTAACCCAGACCGTTCAGAGAAGCAGCAACAGACTGAACTACAGAAGCAGAACCTGGCTGTTCGTTAACGGTGTTCTTGAAGTCACCTTTACACAGCGCATGCTCTTTGAAGTAACCGTAAGTACCGGATACTGAGTTACGGCCGAACAGCTGAATATCTTTCGCAGCCCACTCACCGGTCAGACCCAGATCACCCCATTTGGTAGTAGTCTGTGTACCGCCACATTTCAGCGTAGAAGAGAAAGTCTCATCCAGCTGCAGCATGGTCATCCCTTTGATTGGGTTGTCTTTGTGCGCGAATACAGCCAGCGCATCGATCGCTACTGGTACTGCTGTTGGTTTGTAACCGTAACGTTTTTCGAAGGCTTCGATTTCGCCATCTTTCATTTTACGGCTCATCGGACCAAACTGAGAAGTACCTTCGGTCAGCGCTGGTGGTGCAGTAGAGGAACCGGCCGCCTGGATCTGGATGTTAACGTTCGGATAAACACGTTTGAACTCTTCCGCCCACAGGGTCATCATGTTAGCCAGTGTGTCTGAACCAACAGAAGACAGGTTACCGGAAACACCGCTGACCTTCTGGTATTCAGGCAACGCTTGATCTACACCGGAAGCCCAGCTTTGCGTTGCCATGAAGGTGGCCGCAGCAAAACCAACAACGCTAACTACTTTATTCAGTTTCATCACTTTCTCCAGTTGAGAATGTTCTCTAAGTTGACGCAGACAAGTATCCACGACCAATGTGATCAATTTAATAAAGATAGATGACAGTTGTATGACAGCAAAATAAGTTTATGAAAAAGGCTGACCACGGGGTCAGCCTTTGACAACCAGACTTTCCGGAATACGGAAGCTGAAACAGCTGCCTTTTCCTGCGGTGCTCTCGATATTCAGCAAAGAGTCATGATGACTCAATGCATGCTTGACGATAGCCAGCCCCAGGCCAGAGCCGCCAGTTTGCCGCGAGCGGGCTTTATCCACACGATAGAAGCGATCAGTCAGCCGTCCCAGATGTTCCAGCGCAATTCCCTCACCTTCGTCGGTTACCGCAAACCGGGCCTGAGCACCATCACGATACCATTCGACAGTAATTTTGCGGCCAGCCGGTGTGTACTTGATTGCGTTGTTGACCAGATTGGTCATGGCACTGCGCAGTTGATCCTCATCGCCGTAAATCTTGAGGTCGGGATCAGTCTGAAAAATGATGTCATGCCGCATTGAGCCACTAAGCGCTTTCGCCTCATGTTGCAGCATAAGCAGCATTTTCGGTACATCGACAATCCGGGTCCGATCGATATCGGTAGCCACTTCAATACGGGAAAGCGTCAGTAACTGGTCGACCAGATTATCCATCCGCATGGTCTGCTCCAGCATCACCTGCTGCATTTTTTTCCAGCGGACGGGCGGCGGCAGTTCATCCTCCAGCATTTCCAGATAACCTTTCAATACGGTTAGCGGTGTGCGTAATTCATGCGAAACGTTGGCGACAAAGTTTTTGCGCATATTTTCGATACTCTTGATATGAGTAACATCGCGCACTACCAGCATGAATTGATCTTCCGCATACGGCATCACCCGGGCTTCCAGGATTTTGTCATCATTTACCGGCGATGGCATCACCAGCGGTTCCGTAAACTCGCGCAATTGCAGAAAACTGACAAAAGCCGGCGTACGGATCAGGTTACTGATATTTTGCCCGGAATCTTCCGGCCAGCGAAAACCCAGACATTGCGAAGCCAGACGGTTACACCAGATGATAGACCCATCATTACGACAAACAACCGCTGCATCCGGCAGTGCTTCAGCCCCTTCCCGGAAACGGCGAATCACCGCAGCCAATTCACGCCGGCGGGCCCGGTGGCGTTGCTGTAACCGGTAGATACCATTGAAAATCAGTTCCCAGGTTCCCGGACCCTGTGGCGGAATCAGGCTGCGATCGTTCCACAACCAGTCCTGCAGCCGTTTCTGATAACGGTAAAACCAGAATATATGATAGATACAGGCAATGATCAGGGCTTCCTGCCAGTAACCAAGTAATGCGCCAACCACCAAAAAAGGTGTGTATAACACAACCACTTTTTTGATGATTGATGCCCAGTAATCAGGTCGTTGCATAAGATCCCTTAAATTCGGGAGGAAAAACGATAACCGGATCCACGTACCGTCTGAATTAACACGTCATGACCGGTAACAGCCATTGCTTTACGTAAACGGCGAATATGCACATCAACCGTACGATCTTCCACGTAAACGTTGGTACCCCATACGTTGTTCAGTAACTGCTCGCGGCTATATACTCGTTCAGGATGTGTCATAAAAAAGTGTAACAGACGAAATTCTGTCGGCCCCATCTCCAGCGGTATATCATTCGCAGTTACCCGATGTGACACCGGATCAAGACGCAGTCCCTGAACATCAATGATTTCTTCTGTGGCTGTCGGCACGACGCGACGCATAACCGCCTTGATACGTGCCGTCAGTTCTTTCGGTGAAAAGGGTTTGGTGATGTAGTCGTCTGCACCGACTTCCAGCCCCCGGACTTTGTCCTCCTCTTCCCCGCGGGCAGTCAGCATGACAACCGGGATATTCCGTGTCAGCTCTTCCTGTTTCATCAGTTTGATAAACTGAATACCGCTTCCGCCCGGAATCATCCAGTCCAGCAGAATCAGATCAGGATAGGGTTCTCTTACCAGTGCGACCGCTTCCGAAAAGTCGGCAGCCTCAACCGGATGAAATCCTTTTTGTTCAAGCATGAAGCACAACATCTCGCGGATGGGTGCTTCATCCTCAACCACCAATACACGCATTGACATATTACAAACCCTTTTATGACAAATATTATGTCATTATCAGAAGGTTTTGTGACAGTTTTATGATAGGCAAACGGCCTGTCATATCAAGGCAATATAATTCTGCTTTCACCACCGCCCAGACTTTGTACTTTGATTTGGACACCAATCCGCTCCACCAGCGTCTGCACATGCGAAATCACACCGACCTGACGCCCCGCCGCCTGCAGCGCATCCAGACTGGCGATCGCTGTGTCCAGACTTTCCGGATCCAGTGTGCCAAAACCTTCGTCAATGAAGAGTGACTCAATACGGGTATCGTGTGATGACAATGATGACAAACCCAGTGCCAAAGCCAATGACACCAGAAAGCTTTCACCACCGGATAACGATTCGACGGCACGGATATCATCGCCCATATCCCGGTCAATGACCTGCAGGGCCAGATCGGTACCGGGCACCCGCTGTAGCTGATAACGCGGCGCCAGTTCTTCCAGATGACGGTTTGCCAGCCCCAGTAGCTGCTCCAGCGTCAGGCTCTGTGCGAAGGTCCGAAATTTCGCACCGTTAGCAGAACCAATCAGATCACTGAGTTGCTGCCAGCGATCACTGATTTTTTGCTGTGCCTGATAAGCCTGTTGTAGGTCGGCCAGGGTGACTGCCGCTTCTTCCGCCTGTAATAGCAGACGCTTCACCTCAAACAGTTGCTGATCCAGTTCCTGTAACTGTAATTTCAGTTCCTGCTGCAAAGCAGTTAGCAGACCGGACTCCAGACCTTTCCATTGCGGTTGAGCCTCCTGCAACATTTCGCAACGTCTGCGTTGCAATTCTGCCTGTTGTTCTCTCTCCTGCAGGCGGGTTCTTACCTGTGTCAGCTGGTCATCCAGCAAGGCCAGTTGTTCCCGCTGCAACCGGACCTGTTCTATCGGCACCAGCAATAACTGCCGAATGTCATATTCACTCATACCCAGTTTCTGCTGATGCTGCATGGTGCTGTGCAGCAGCGTTCGTTGCTGGGCCTGCAACTGTTCCAGATGATGTTGCTGGCTGGTGACCTGTGACTGCAATGCAATACGCTGTTCCTGCCAGCGTTGCAACTTCTGCTGCTGCAGTTCCACCGTTTGCCGGTTCTGCTGTAAACGCAGCGCCCATTGTTCTTCCAGCGGTTCTGCCGGTTGACCCTCCAGACATGCCTGGCGTTGCTGTAACAGTTGCTGGTAATCCGAGTGGATTCGGGCCTGTTCCTGTTGCCGCAAATCCAGCTGTTCCTGCAAAATCTGCAACCGGCTGGTCTGTGCCGACATCTCGGCCTGTAACTGCTGATACTGCTGTTCGGTTTCCATCCAGCGTTGTTCTGCACGCAGATATTCCTGGCAACATTTTTGCCAGCTTGTCAGCCATACAGGCCCCTGCTGTATCGTCAGATAATCACGCCATTCCAGTGGTGATAGCTGCTCATCCAGCGCGAGTTCAGTCTGCTGCAGACGCAGTTGCAAGGCGGATTGCTGTTGTTGCAGCAAGTCACAGGCACTTTGCAGCTTGTCGGCGCGACTGCGTAATGTCATCAGTTCACGTTCGTAATCCTGCGCCTGCTGCGTCAGTTCCTTCTGCCGGTTCAGTAATTGTTGCTGACGCTCAAACTGGCTGCGGCCGCGCTCATACTGCTGATGCAATTCACCGGCCTGTAATGTGTGCTGATGTTGTACCTGTGCCAGCGTGGTGACCAGCGGCAACCACTGCGATTCATCGCCGGGCCAGGCCGGAAGCAACGCGATATAATCCTGACGCAGGTTCTGCCATTGGAGCTCCAGCACATGCAAGGCCTCATCCAGATGAGTCAACTGCTGAACCAGCTCTTTTTCGGCCCGGATCGTCTGCGATTCCGCTTCCTGTAACTGCGCACTTTCTATCTGTATCCGGTCTGTCTGTTGCTGCAGGAAAAGCTGCTGCCGTTCCAGTTGCAGCAGCAGACTGTCGGAAACCGTCTCAATCCGGTGCGGATGATGGGTCGAGCCACATAACGGACAGGGCTCGTTTTCTACAAGATAGGCCCGGAAATCCTGCAGCCGACTGCGTAGGCGGGTTTCCTTCAGCGTCTGATTAACGTCCTGCCACTGTTGCTGCAGCGCCTCAAGCTCCGGCTGCAATGCTTGCCGGCGATCCGCGATGTGCTGCAGGCTTTGTCTGCACTGTTGCTGACGCTGCAATAGCCCGCTTCGTTGCCGGTATCCCTGAACAGCCTGCTCTGCCACCCCTTTCAGGTGATAACAGCGCTCCGCTATCCCCTGCACTTCCAGCCAACGGTTATGCAGTTGCTGTAACGCCTGCCATTCCTGAACCTCACCTTCCTGCTGCAGACGCAACTTAATATTCTGCAGCGCATCCTGCTGATGCTGGAAATGATGCTGTAATGCAACCCGGGCCTGCTCCAGCTCTTTCAGTTGCTGCTGATCTGCGGAGATCTGCTGATGTTGCTGCTGCCAGCGTTGTTTCTCGCCGAGATAATCCTGCATGGCCTTGAGCAGCGGTTGCTGTTGCTGTGCCTGTCGCTGCCAGTGATGATTGTCTTCCAGCCATCGCTGTAATCCGTCACGCTGTTGCTGCAGTTGATCCAGAGTATGGTGCTGTTGTTGCCGGATGTGATGCTGCTGTGTCGTTTCTGTCTGCAACACCAGCAACTGTTCTGTGGCGAGCTGCATCTGCTGCCGGCGCTCTTTCAGCGAGTTATCCAGTTCTCTGGCCTGACGGATTTCCCGCTGTAACACGGCAAAGCTGGCTTCATCGCCCTCCCGTTGCTGTAATGCCTGCTGAACCTGCAGTTGCAGCGGTTGTTCCTGTTCCTGATGCCGGCACAACTGCAACTGGGATTGCTGCAATGTTTCAGTGACCCGCTGCAATTCCAGCAACGTCCGATCAGACTGTTCGTGAGCAGGCCGCGCGACCTGAACCCGTTCCAGCGAAATCAGACGCTGCCGGGCCGGCTCCTGTGTATGCCACTCTTCGGTGACGGTCTGCAGCTCCTTACGGGATTCATCAGTTGCCAGCTGTAATTCCTGCAACCGCTGCTGCATATCCTGCCATTCCTGTAACAGGGTCAGCTGTTGCGCAGTTTGTTTTTGCTGCAACGACACCGTCTGCAGTCGGGATTGCAGATTTTCACGTTCTTCCGGACTGAACTGGGGCTGATCGCCGAGCTTCTCTTCCAGCGCTGTCAGTTTCTGCCGTTCTGCCTTTGCCCGTTCATAGGCTGCGACCGAAAGCGCCGAGTAATGCTCGGTCCCGGTCATGCGCTCCAGTAATGCGGAACGCTCATCCATGCCGGCTTTCAGAAACGCGGCAAAATCGCCCTGCGGCAGGATCACCGCGCGGCGGAACTGCTCCCAGCTCAGACCAATTTTTTCATCAATTTGGCTTTGCACATCGCGCTGACCACCGGCATAAGTAACCCCCCCTTCCGTCAGTTGCCGCAGCGAGCGTTCCTGTTTCTGACATTTACCGTCCGGGCGGTTCCGGGCCCGGCGCACCGACCAGCGGGCACAATATGACTGACCATCACGGCCGGTAAAATCCACTTCGGCATAACCAGACACCGCACCACGGCTCAGGATCAGCCGTACATCATTGGCTTTCAGCCGGTCCGGATCATCCGCCCGGCCAATTTCCGCCATATTCTTTTTATTGGCAGGAAAGCGCGCGATTTGATCGTATAAGGCCAGACAGATTGCATCGAGAATCGTGCTTTTACCGGCACCGGTATTGCCGGTAATGGCAAACAGACCGCTGTCACCCAGCCGGCCATGGGTAAAATCAATACTGAACGGATGTGTCAGGCTGGCCAGGTTCTCTCCGCGAACCGCTAAAATTTTCATGATGCGACATTCTCCAGCGCGGTTTCCAATTCCTCAAAGCAGCCGAGCAGATCCTCATCCGGCGATGAGGCATACTGCCGCTGGTAACAAAGCGCAAAGACTTCTTTCGCTGATAGCGAGTCAAGCGGTACGCTGGTCATCTGATCGGCCATGCCCAGGCCGTGGCCGCTGTATTCGATATGGATCCGGGCCAGACGCACCGGTTTGTCTGCCAATACGGCCAGGATCCGCTCCCGCAACCGGGCCTCCGGTTTTTCCAGTCTGACCCGGACTTCCAGAAACGGCTGCTGATTATGGGGTAATTCATTCAGTGACAGCGCATTCAGCTCCGCCAGCACGTCATCCAGTGGCGCGGGCGTGGCCGGAATACGCAGAATATCAACGACGGTTGGAATCCGGATTTTATCGCTGACCGAGATCTGATTATCCGTCACCGTCAGTTCAATCAGCTGATGCGGATAATGCTGCTCCGCCAGGGATAAGGGTAACGGCGAGCCGGCGTAGTGCACCTGTTCACTGAGTGACTGCGCCAGATGCAGATGCCCCAGCGCCACATAATCCGCGCCATTGAATACCGATAACGGTAAGGCATGCTGATTGCCGCCAAGAACCTTACGCTCGGATAATTCGGAGAGTTCGCCACGTTGCAGATAAGCGTGTCCCATCGCCAGTACAGGCTGTCCGGCGGTGCGCTGCGCATTGATACAGGCAAAAACCTGCTGATAGACCTCGGCTACACCGGCAACCAGCCGGTCTTCGTCGCTATTTTGCAGTTCCTCACTTAGCCGCAAATCCGCACTGCGCAGAAACGGCACCGCCGCACACCAGGCCCGGATCGCACCGGTTCGATCTTTCAGCGGAATCACCAGTTTTTCGCTGTTCAGCTTGCCGTCGGCATCACGTTCAATGGCTCCGATCAGATGCAGATCAAACGAGCGGAGCAACTCATGCGGGGCATCCAGCTTGGAAGGTGAATCGTGATTACCGGCGATGATAATGACATTCAGATGAGGTCGCTGCTGGCGCAATGTTGCCAGAAACTGATAAAAGAGCTGCCAGCTGGTCGCGGAAGGATTCGCGGTATCAAAGATATCACCGGCTACCAGCAGCCCATCGATATCCCGTTCAGAAATCTCATGCAGCAGCCAGTCAAGGAACGAACGGTGTTCAAAATAGCGTTCATGACCATGCAGACGATGACCCAGATGCCAGTCGGCGGTATGCAGTAATTTCACGATGCTCAACAACAGATCAGGAAGTGATTACCCGTAACATGATGGCTGAGACGTTTATTTTCAAGCGCTACGACATTCCATCCAGTACTCTTCCAGTTGCCAGACCGGATGTTTATGCGCTTCTTTTATCCTGAATCCCTGTTTCTGATAAAACTCGATTTCGTCAGCATGTTCCGCACAGGCCCGGTGATATAACACCGGATGATGCTGTTTAGCGAAGTTCAGTAGTTCTTCGGCCAAATGCTGATTGTAATTTGCCGGTTCTACATAGAGTTCCAGCAGTTCATTTGCATTTAATGCCACAAAGCCGACGACATGATTTTCATCATCGGCGACCCAGACTTCCGTGCCACATTCCAGTTGCTTACGCATCGACTCCTGTCTGTGCCACCAGGTCGCCGCAGGCAGAAATTCGTCGGCATGCAGAGAAGCCTGCAACCAGATTGCGGTCAGTTGTGGCATATCTTGTGGTTCGCTGCGTCGAATCACCATAGCTTACTCCAGATTAAACCTAACCTTAGTTTATCCAGCTCATCGGAAGAGGTTGATGGGGGGTTATCAGGTTGTGAAACAGCTCCGTTTTTTCTCCGGGGAATGCAGAAGAGATCACAATGCTGCTAGAATGCGTTTTCTTTGGAACATGACAGAGGTCGCCATGTGGTTTAAAAACCTGCAACTGTATCGCTTTACCCGTCCGTTTGAACATGATGCTGACAGCCTGGAAAAAATGCTGCAGAGCCATCTGTTTTCTCCCTGCGGCAATCAGGACATGAGCAAATTCGGTTGGGTTTCTCCGCTGGGCAGACATGCAGAAGTGCTGGTGCATGAAGCGCAGGGACAACTGTTGTTGTGCGCCAGAAAAGAAGAAAAAATGCTGCCGGCATCCGTCATCAAGGACACGCTGCAGGAAAAAATCGATGAAATGGAAGCCGCGCAAGGTCGCGCGCTGAAGAAGAAAGAGAAAGAGGCACTGAAGGAAGAGATCCTGCATAGCCTGCTGCCCCGCGCCTTTACCCGCTCCAGCCAGACCTTCCTGTGGATCAATCCGGCAGAAAACTATCTGGTTGTGGACGCCGGTTCGGCCAAAAAAGCCGATGACGTGCTGTCACTGCTGCGTAAATGTACCGGTAGCCTGCCGGTCGTGCCGTTTGCCCTGCTGAATCCGCCGGAAATCACCATGACCGAGTGGCTGAATGAAGGTACTGCACCGGGTGGTTTTGTGCTGGAAGACGAAGCGGAATTGCGCTCTGCGCTGGAACACGGTGGCATCATCCGTTGTAAAGAGCAGGATCTGGTATCTGAAGAGATCAAAGGTCATCTGCTGGCCGATAAAATGGTGACCAAACTGGCACTGAACTGGTCTGATACCGTCAGCTTCGTTCTGGCGGATGATTTATCCATCAAACGGCTGAAATTCAGTGAAGAACTGCGCGAACAGAACGATGATGTGGTCTCGGAAGATCATGTTGCCCGCATGGATGCCGACTTCGCACTGATGACCGGTGAACTCGCCAAATTCGTCCCGGAACTGATCAAAGCGTTGGGCGGAGAAAAAGCGGAATAACCGCATCCATTCCGATCCAAACCAGTTAAAAGCAATGCCAAAACAGCGGGAATGAGAATTTCATCCCGCTGTTTTCACAGATATATCTTTAATACCCCTTTCCAGAGTACAATCGCGCGCCCGATGCCATCAGGTGGCATCTTACTGACCTGTGATCAGACCAAGAGAGAATAAAATGTTTAAACCAGAATTACTGTCTCCGGCGGGAACGCTGAAGAACATGCGTTACGCTTATGCCTACGGTGCCGATGCAGTTTATGCCGGCCAGCCACGCTATAGTCTGCGGGTGCGCAACAACGAATTCGATCATGCCAACCTGCAACTCGGTATCAACGAAGCGCATGCCCTGGGCAAAAAACTGTATGTTGTTGCCAATATCCAGCCGCATAACTCCAAACTGAAAACCTTCGTTCGCGACATGAAACCGGTCGTGGATATGGGACCGGATGCCTTAATCATGTCTGATCCGGGCCTGATCATGATGGTGCGCGAGCACTTCCCGGAAATGCCGGTGCATCTGTCTGTACAGGCCAACGCCGTTAACTGGGCAACCGTAAAATTCTGGGAAAAGATGGGGCTGGAACGCGTCATTCTGTCGCGTGAACTGTCTATCGAAGAAATCGAAGAAATCCGCCAGCAATGCCCGGATATCGAATTGGAAGTCTTTGTGCATGGCGCACTGTGCATGGCCTATTCCGGTCGTTGCCTGCTGTCCGGCTATCTGAACAAGCGTGACCCGAACCAGGGTACCTGCACCAACGCCTGCCGCTGGGAATACAACGTGCATGAAGGCAAGCAGGACGATGTTGGTCAGATCGTGCACAAGCAAGAGCCTATCCCGGTCAAAGTTGAGCCAACCTTAGGTATCGGTGCGCCTAGCGATGCCGTCGTGCTGCTGGAAGAGAAAAACCGTCCGGGTGAATTCATGACCGCGTTCGAGGATGAACACGGCACCTATATCATGAACTCCCGTGACCTGCGCGCGATCCAGCACGTCGAGCGTCTGACTAAGCTGGGCGTGCATTCGCTGAAAATTGAAGGCCGGACGAAATCTTTTTACTACTGTGCACGTACTGCACAGGTATACCGTCAGGCCATTGATGATGCCGTCGCCGGTAAACCGTTTAATCCGGATCTGATGAAGACACTGGAAAACCTGGCGCACCGCGGTTACACCGAAGGTTTCCTGCGTCGTCATGTGCATTCTGATTATCAGAATTACGACTATGGCTATTCCGTTTCCGATAGCCAGCAATTTGTCGGTGAAGTGCTGGAACGCACCGCCAACGGTATGGCGAAAATCGCCGTGAAAAACAAGTTCCTGGTGGGTAACAATCTGGAACTGATGACGCCACAGGGCAATTTAAGCTTCCAGCTTGCCCACATGGAAAACAAGAAAGGTGAGCAGATCGAAGTTGCGCCGGGTGATGGCCATATTGTCGAAATTCCGGTACCGGATAACATCGATCTGAACTACGCCATTTTGCTGCGTAACCTGAACGAGACCGAAACCACCCGTCAGCCACACGCGGCGGTTTAATAATGGCGCTGTTGATTACTGAGGCTTGTACCAATTGTGATATGTGCGAGCCAGAATGTCCGAATCAGGCCATTTATATGGGCGACAAGGTGTATGAAATCATGCCTGATCGCTGTACCGAATGTGTGGGCTTCTATGAGGAGCCCACCTGTGTGCGGGTGTGTCCGATCAACTGCATTATCAGTGATCCGGCCCATCCGGAATCAGAACTGGAATTGTTAAACAAATTTATATCACTTTACGAAAAAGGAGATTAAATGGAACTCGTCACCATTTATGGCAAACCTGATTGCCCTTACTGTGAAATGGCGGTGAAGCTGTGCGAGGAGAAAGACTTCGCCTTTACCTACATTGATCTGTTTGCCACCGGGATGACCGTTGCCGATCTGCAGAAAAAAGTAGGCCAGCCGGTTCGTACCGTGCCACAAATCTTTGTCGGTAAAAAACATGTTGGCGGCTATACCGACTTCTACAAAGCGGTTACCGAAAATCTGTTGTGATCCAGCTAATTAATAGCTGAATTCAGTGGCACGGATGCCGCTGCGCCCTTCTGGTATTGCATTTTCCTCTAAAAGAACGTTGCCTGTTTACTCCCCTCGCCCTATAATCGCGCCGTTTTCTAAACCCCCGTTCTTTAACATCCAGTGGTGAATCCATTATGCATCCCATGCTGAATATTGCTGTTCGCGCAGCCCGTAGTGCAGGTCAGGTTATTGTCAAGAATTTTGCTGATCCAAGCAAAGTTGAAACCATGCAAAAGGCGATGAACGATTTTGTTACCAACGTTGATCGTGAAGCGGAAAACGTGATCATTCAGACCATCAAAAAATCCTATCCTGACCACAGCATTGTGGCTGAGGAAAGCGGTCTGACCAGCGGTAAAGATGCCGACTACCAATGGATCATCGACCCACTGGATGGCACCACCAACTTCGTAAAAGGCATTCCTCACTTCGCTATTTCTATCGCGCTGCGCATCAAAGGTCGCACCGAAGTCGGCGTGGTTTATGATCCAATCCGTGATGAACTGTTCACTGCTTCCCGCGGTGCCGGTGCTCAGCTGAACGGCTACCGTATCCGTTGTGGCAATGCCAAAGATTTGGGTGGCTGTGTACTGGCGACTGCGTTCCCGCATCGTCACCGTCACCACTACCAGTCTTTCCTGACCATGTTCAATAACATTTTCCAGGAATGCGCTGATATCCGTCGTGCTGGTACTGCCAGTCTGGATCTGGCCTACGTGGCCGCAGGCCGTATGGACGGTTACTGGGAAATCGGTCTGAAACCATGGGATCTGGCTGCTGGCGAACTGATCGCCCGTGAAGCCGGTGCCATCGTGACGGATTTTGCCGGTGGTCATAACTATGACAACAGCGGCAACATCGTTTGCGGTAACCCGCGCGTAGTGAAATCACTGCTGGCTAAAATCCGCGAAGAGCTGCCTGAATCACTGTCCAAATAAGTGATTCCGATGTGCTACCGGCTGCGGTAGCACATCATCACCACAATTCCCGCCACCAGCCCCCAGAACGCAGAACCGATCCCCCACAACGTCAGACCACTGGCTGTAACCAGAAAAGTCAGTAACGCCGCTTCCCGCTGATGGGCATCATGCAATGCCGCATGCAGGCTGGCACCAATCGTCCCGAACAGAGCAATCCCCGCCACGCCCATGATCAGTGCCGCAGGCAACATCCCGAATAAGGCGACAATACTGGCGCCGAATATCCCGGCGATCAGATAAAAAATCCCGGCAAACACGGCCGATTTATACCGCTGCGCCGGATCTTCATGCGCTTCCGGCCCCATACAGATGGCCGCGGTAATGGCCGCCAGATTAATCGCAAAGCACCCCAGCGGCGCCAGAATCAGGTTGATCACACCAGTTACTGTCAGTGATGCAGAAACCGGCGCCGGATAACCATTCGCCCGGATCACGGCAATGCCCGGCAGATTCTGTGATGCCATCGTCACGATAAACAACGGTAAACCTATCCCGAGCAGCGTCGCCATATCGAAGACAGGCCATGTCAGGACCGGAGCCACCAGAGTAAGCTGCGGCATATCGCTTTGCAGTAAATTCTGCTGCCAGGCAACCACACCACCGGCGATCAGAACCAGCAGGATCGCATATCGCGGATACAGCCGTTTCGCCAGCAGATAAACCAGCAGCATGCTGGTAATCAGCCACGGCTGCAGCGGTAACTGTTCAAACACTTTCATACCGAACCGGACCAGCACACCCGCCAGCATCGCCGAGGCCAGTGCAGTCGGGATTTTATGCATCAGCCGGGCAAAGATACCGGTCACACCACTCAGCATGATCAGCAGCGCCGAAAACAGAAACGCCCCTGTCGCCAGCGAAGGTGTAACCCCTTGCAGACTGCTGATCAGTAATGCCGCGCCCGGCGTCGACCAGGCAGTCAGCACCGGCTGCCGGTACCACAAGGAGAGAATCAGGGTACTCAACCCCGAGCCGAGACAAAGCGCAAACAGCCATGAGCCGGTTAGCAGCATATTCGCGCCGTTCATGCTGTTCGCCGCCTGAAAGATCAGGGCCACGGAGCTGCTGAAGGCCACCAGATTCGCCACCAGGCCTGCGACCGGTAAACTTAATGCAAAACGCATGGTTACATCCTTTTTACTGAGATCCCACAGAACAAAACGTTGCTGACGCATTCGCCAGCACCTATCCTTGAACGTTATAACGCTCAAAGTACCATGCTCGCACCTTGTGCGCTATAACGCACAAACAAAAAGACAGGATCGGATATGCAAGACTTAACCCGCCACATCGCAGCGACGCTTCAGCAATTACGTAAACAACGGGGCTGGAGCCTGGATAAAACCGCGGCGGCCACCGGTGTCAGTAAAGCTATGCTCGGGCAGATTGAACGCGGCGAATCCAGTCCGACCGTCGCCACGCTCTGGAAAATTGCGACCGGATTTGAAACCTCTTTCTCGACATTTCTGGAACCCTCAGCCCAGACCGAGGATATTTGGCGCAGCCATGCTTCAGCCGGGATACAGCACCAGCATCAGAACGACATCACCGCGAAAGCCATCATTCCGTTTGATCCACAATCCGGATTTGAATTACTCCAGATCACGCTGCCAGCCGGTATTGAATATCTTTCAGCCGCTCATGCCCGCGGGGTCACTGAATATGTGATCCCGCTGGACGGTACACTGGAGATCATGAGTGACGACCAATGGCATCAGCTGGCCGCCGGTGATGCCATCCGCTTTGATGCTTCCGGGGCTCATGGCTACCGCAACAGAACGGAACAACCGGTCAGTTTTCACAATCTGATTTGTTATCCTTCTGCCTGAGATCAGACCCGGTGCTTACATTATCAACGCTATACTTTTAATCAGGGAGATCGCAGGTACACACGAGCAAGGTAGGTAGCTTAATTGCCTTATCAGGGACTGAATCTAGTCAGCAGACGCCGGATTTATATGCTTGCCCCCGGTCTGGTTTTGATACTGGGATTACTTCTGACATGGATTGAAGTTGCCGATATCCGTCAGCAGGAAACCGGTAAGGCACTTGCTGAGCTCAATATCAGAAGCGATGAACTGATCACCGATCTGGAACGACGTCTTTCCTATAACGGCGGTATCCTGCAAGGCGTTACCGGTCTGTTTGCCAGCAGTGATCAGGTCTCCCGCGACGAATTTATGCGTTATATCCAGCAGTTGAACCTCCCTGTCTATAATCCGGGAATTCAGATGATCGGTTATAGCGACTATATCCCGGACGCCGGAAAACAATCCCATATTGCCGCGGTCAGAGCGGAGGGCTTTCCGGATTATGACATTACCCCTACCGGTATGCGGGAACACTATTCGCCGATGGTCTATATCGCATCACCCGATGCACAGTATGTGCAACTGATGGGAGATGACATACTGGCCGAACCATTGAAGATGCAGGCCGCCAGCCAGGCCCGCGATTCAGCCAGCGTCGTAATGACCGGTAAGCTCCCCGCCCGGGAGGAAACAACACATCACCCTGTGCCGGATGTGTTTCTGTTCAGCCCGGTTTATCAAAACAATCTGCCTGTCTCGACGGTTGAACAACGCCGGGCCGCATTAAAAGGCTGGGTTTCTGCCGCAATCCGGTTTGACGCGCTGCTGATACACCATCTGCAGCAGGCTGATTCCGATTTTTCACACCAGATCGCACTCCGTCTGTATTCGGGCAAACACCCTGATTTACAACAAATGGTGATGGATACCTACCCGTCAGGTCTCTTTGATGCCGACGGAAATGAAATGCTCAGAACTGCGGAAATTCTGAGGGCAGACTGGACATTGCAGATCAAGCCGTTGCCGGCTTACCTGGCTGGTAGCATGGAAGAAAAGAGCAGCACGATTGTTCTGATCGCCGGTATCATTCTAAGTCTGTTTTCCGCCTTTCTCAGCTATGTCATGGTCAGTTCGCACCTTCGGGTGGCCCGGGCATTACTGGACGCAGAGCAAGCCAATCTTGCTCTGGCCAAACAGGAGGCGTTATTGCGGGCCGTCTATGACAGCTCCTCCGTCGCGGTATTACTCATGAGTAATACCGGGAAGATTATCTATACCAACCAGCGGGTAGCCGAACTGTACCGGCAGCCTTATGACGGTTTACCGGGATGCTATGTTTATCAGCTACTCACCGAACAGCAGCAGACGGAACTGAAGCAGGCAGTAGCAAAATTACTGCATAAAGAAACAGATTCGTTTGTTCTGGAACAACGCTGCCGACGCAGTGATGGTTCCGATTTACTCATTCTTGTCAGCGGGCAGCCATTCCGGGGTAAAAACGGTGATATCAGCGGCATTGTGATCGTACTGGAAGACATCACCGAACGCAGAAAAAATGAAGCCGCCATGCAACTGGCCAGCACAGTGCTGGATGCCAGTCCCGGCGGGATCCTGGTGACCGATGCGGACAAACGCATTATTGCCGTCAATCCGGCCTTTACCCGGCTCACCGGTTATTCGCTGGAAGACATTCTGTATCAGAATCCACACATATTATCTTCCGGTCAGCAGGATGAGACTTTTTATCAGTCCATGTGGGCATCCATACAACAACATGGCCGTTGGGAAGGTGAACTGGTGAACCGGCGCAAAGACGGCCAGTTGCTGCCGGAATTGCTTTCTATCAGCCAGGTATCCGATAAAAAAGGTAATGTGGTCAATTATGTCGGGATGTTTCTTGATATCACCGAACGCTGGCAAGCAGCAAGCCGTATCCAGTATCTGGCGCATCATGATTATCTGACGGGTCTACCCAACCGGTTAGCATTAGTTGAACATGCCACCCATGCACTGACTCTTGCCCGGCGTTATAAACGGCGCCTGGCCATTTTCTATATCGATCTGGATCGGTTCAAACCGATCAATGATCTATACGGACATAATGTGGGCGATATCATCTTGAAGATGGTGGCACAACGGCTGCTCAGCATGGTTCGTGAGTCTGATACCGTCTGTCGTCAGGGTGGCGATGAGTTCGTGATCCTGTTGCCGGAATTCACTGATGTCGCTCACCTGGAGAGGCTGGCAATCAAAATCCGAGAGGAAATACAGGCTCCCTGTCAGATCAGCGATATTGAAACGCCGCTGACGGTTTCGGCCAGTATTGGCATTGCGACCTATCCGGATAATGGAGAAACTGTTGAGACCATTATTCAGAGTGCCGACAGCGCCATGTATAGTGCCAAAGCAGATAAAGAAAAACATATCTGCTTTGCCCCTTCATTATCGACCGCCAGAGAAGACTGAACATCAAATGATAAGGTAGCCTTCCTGATTATCCCCGGGCGTATTTCGCCGCCTGCTGAAACAGTTCATCATCCGGGCGAATGCCGGTATAAAGCACGAACTGTTCTACCGCCTGAATGGCAAATACTTCCGCACCGGTGATCACCTTTTTCCCCTGCGCTCTGGCATAACGAATCAAAGGTGTTTCCGGCGGCAGTGCGACCACATCAAAAACAACCTGAGCAGCATTAATAGCCTCTTCGGCAAAAGCCAGTGTTTCAGCCTCTGCACCACCCGCCATGCCAATCGGGGTAACGTTGATCAGCAGATCGACCTGAATGCCATCCATCTCCGCCGCCCACTCAAAACCGTACAATCCGGCCAGATGCTTTCCGGCTTCCTCATTCCGGGCCACAATAACACCCTTTTTAAAACCGGCATCTTTCAGGGCACAGGCCACCGCTTTGGCCATGCCACCACTACCGCGCAGGGCGAAGGTCAGCTGATTGGAAACCTGATGTTCCGCCAGCAATTTGGCAATCGCAATATAATCCGTGTTATAGGCTTTCAGATAACCATTGGTGTTCACGATGGTATTCACCGAATCAATGGCTTTGGCGGAAGGGTCCATCTCATCCACCATCGGGATACAAGCTTCCTTGAAAGGCATCGAGATCGCGCAACCACGGATACCTAAGGCACGGATACCGCCAATCGCCCCTGCCAGATCTGTAGTCGTAAATGCTTTATAGAGATAATCGAGATCTAACGCGTCATATAAGAAATTATGAAAACGGGTGCCAAAGTTGCTCGGGCGCGCCGCCAGTGACATACAAACGACGGTGTCTTTATTTAAATGCCGGGTCATACTGCAAACTCCTGATAAGATATGAAGGCGGAATAAGTGAATGCAGCGGATTAAACTACCAGCAAGGGATAAAAATACCTAGCTGCCGGCCGCCACAATCTGTTCCAGATCACGCCGGGACGTTTGTTTGGTATCCACCTTCACGTAAGCAGCCATCTCTTCCCAGACCAGCACCACATCGGCCACACCAGGCTGGGCTTTGATATTCTCAGCGAGCAAGGAATATTGCTGTTTTGCTGAATCCGGTAATACGATCCGCAGACTGCTGACATAGGGCGGCTGCCGCATGGTCAGGCTGACCAGCAACCACAACGTAACGATGACTATGCCGGCAAAGAACACCAGAGCGGTGCCGTTCAGCTGTAATAACCAGCCGCCCAATGAGCCACCGACGGCAACGCCCAGGAACTGACTGGTGGAATAAAGCCCCATCGCGGTGCCTTTATAACCCGCCGGCGCTACTTTACTCACCAGCGATGGCAATAAGGCTTCCAGCACATTAAAGCCGATAAAGAACAGCTGAATGCCAATGAAAACCATCCACAGCTTCAGATTTGCGAAAAACAGCACTGCTTCCGCAAGCAGAAAAAGGACCACACAGCTGATAAACACGCGTTTAATGCGGCGGTATTTCTCGGCATAAATAATAAAAGGAATCACCGCGACAAATGACACCAGCATGGTGACCAGATACACCTGCCACTGCTGTTGACGCGGAAAACCTGCTTGTTCCATGGCGACCGGTAGCGCCACAAAACTGGCCATCAGCAATGCATGCAGCGCAAAAATACTGAAATTCAGTTTCAGTAATTCCCGTTCCATGATGACAGTTTTTAAATTACCGCTGACAAAAGCCGATTCACGATTCAGCACATGCTGCTGTGGTTTAGGAATGAAAAACAGCGTCGTGATAATCGCCAACCCGGACAACACTGCAGTTCCCCAGAATAATGCTGACAACCCCAAAGCATGCGTGATCACCGGCCCCAGTACCATCGCAACCGCGAAGGTAATACCGATACTGACCCCGATAAAGGCCATCGCTTTGGTGCGATGCTGCTCGCGGGTCAGATCAGACAACAGCGCCATCACTGCGGCTGAGATCGCCCCTGCTCCCTGTAAGGCACGACCGATAATGATGCCCCAGATGGAATCGGCACAGGCCGCCACTACACTTCCCAGCAGGAAAAGCAGCAGACCACCAATAATCAGCGGGAAACGACCAAACTTATCCGACAATAAGCCAACCGGGATCTGAAATAGTGCCTGCATCAGGCCGTAGATGCCGATAGCCAGACCAATCAGCGACTCGCTGGCTCCGTGCAGCGCCATGCCATAGGTCGTCAGCACCGGCAGCACCATAAACATGCCAAACATGCGCAATGCGAACACAGCGCCCAAACCAAAGGTGGCACGGCGTTCTGTCGCCGTCATCCGGTTATCATGCATGTCAGCTTATTCCCATTACGTCAAAGACCAAGAGCCGTCAGAAACCAAGAGAGGTCAGAAATTGAGTGGGATCCGGCGAGGCAAAATCAACCGACATCATGACACTCAGTGACGTAATGGCAATGATGGAGAAGATGAACAGCTTTTTCGCCCACACGCGATCATCCACCGCCTTAAATCCGGCCAAAGCCATCGCCGACCAGCCGATACCAATCAGCATCGCCACCGCAAAATAGCTGTAACCCGCATAACCGCTCAGCGTTAACATCAGGGTTGCCACCGCAAACGCCAGCACATACCACAGGATATGGCTTTTAGTCACAGAGATACCGTGTTTCACCGGCAACACCGGAATGGATGCCGACTGGTAATCCTTGAAGCGGAATATCGCAATCGCATAGGAGTGCGGCATCTGCCAGAGACTGAAAATCAGCAGCAGCAGAAATGCAGCAATATCAAACTGATTGCTGACCGCGCAATAGCCAATGACCGGCGGTGCCGCCCCGGAAAGGCTGCCCACCAGCGTGCCATACACGGAGGTGCGCTTCAGCCACAGGCTATACAGACCGACGTAAACGACAAAGCCCATCACTGCGAGCGCTGTCGCCAGCGGGTTAGTCATGATCCATAACAACCCAAACCCGGCGATACCAAGCAACGTCGCATACACCAGCGTCGTCACCGGTGAAATCAACCCTTTCACCAGCACCCGGTTTTTAGTGCGCTCCATGATGCAGTCGATATCACGATCGATGTAATTGTTAAAAGCGCAGCCGGAAGCGATCACCAGCGAGACGCCGGTGACCGTAGCCAGAAATAACGGTAAATCCAGGCTTCCTTTGGAAGCCAGGAAAAAACCACCAATGACGGAAATCAGATTACCAAAAATGATCCCCGGTTTTGTGACGAGCAGGTACTGCTTGATCATGCTATCCGCTCTTTATTGAACCATCATATTATGGTTCAGGTGGAACATGATCCACAGTGAACCTACGACAATGATAGCGATGATCAGCACCGTGAAAACAAATGCGATCATATTCCAGCCGCCATCCGATTTGGTGTTCATATGCAGGAAATAACCCAACTGCACCAGGATCTGCGCAACCGCGAAGACTGCAATCACCAGAATAATCGTTGATTGCGGTAACGCGCCCTCCATCACTATCCAGAACGGAATCACGGTCAGTATGACTGACAGAATAAATCCGGTAGTGTACGACTTCACGCTACCGTGGCTGGCGCCGCCATGACTGGTGTTATGACTCATTACAGCACCCCCATCAGATAAACCACAGTGAATACACAGATCCAGACAACATCCAGGAAGTGCCAGAACAGGCTCAGACACATCAGGCGGGTATTATTCGTCGCAGTCAGGCCATTCTGTGTAATCTGTATCATCAGAACAATCATCCAGACCAGACCGGAGAACACATGCAGACCATGCGTTCCGACCAGCGCAAAGAAGGCGGACAGGAAGGCACTGCGATCCGGACCAAACCCTTCTGAAATCAGATGATAAAACTCATTGATTTCCATCCCGATAAAAGCCGCACCAAAGAGGAAGGTCACGGCAAGCCATTTGATCACCCCGCTCTGATTGCCTTTATGCATGGCCAGCATGGCAAAGCCATACGTGACACTACTGATCAGCAGGCAGAAGGTTTCCGTCAGAACATACGGCAGTTCAAAGATATCCTTGCCTGTCGGACCGCCGGCGAAACTGGTTGAAAGCACTGCATAGGTTGCAAAAATCGTTGCAAACAGAATGCAGTCACTCATCAGGTAAATCCAGAATCCGAATACGGAATTGCTGCCTGCCTCATGATGTTCATGTTCAGCCGCATGTGCAGGCTGGTTATGTAAAATTTCAGCCGACATGCTTCACCTCTGCCTGTTTCATTTTTGCAAAATGCTCATCTTCTGTTTTTTTCACGACATCGATTGGTACGTAGTAGTCGACATCCTTGTTAAACGAATACGCAATCCAGGTCGCAATCACGCCGACAAAACCCACTGCCGCCAGCCACCAGATATACCAGATCAACGCAAAACCCATGATCAGGCTGAACAGGCTGATAATCACCCCGGCGCCGGTATTCTTCGGCATATGGATCTCTTTGTATTTGGCCGGACGCTGGTAGGCGGTCCCTTTTTCCTTCATATCCCAGAATGCGTCGCGTTCAGAGACAACCGGAATTTCCGCAAAGTTATAGAATGGCGGCGGCGATGACGTTGCCCATTCCAGAGTACGTCCGCCCCATGGGTCACCGGTCAAATCACGGTTTTTGTTACGGTCTTTGATACTGACCACCAACTGCAGCAACTGGCAGCCAATACCGATCAGGATCAGCACCGCGCCACCTACCGCGATCATCAGCATAGTGTGGTATTCCGGGTTGATGTCCTGACTCAGACGACGGGTCATGCCCATGAAACCCAGTGCGTACAGCGGCAGGAAGGCACCAAAGAACCCGGTGATCCAGAACCAGAACGCAGCCTTGCCCAGCGTCTCGTTCAGCTTGAAACCCATCGCTTTCGGGAACCAGTAGTTGAATCCGGCCAGATAACCGAACACAACACCACCGATGATCACGTTATGGAAATGCGCGATCAGGAACAGACTGTTATGCAGCACGAAGTTGGCGCCCGGTACCGCCAGCAACACCCCGGTCATACCCCCTACCGTGAATGTCACCAGGAAACCCAGCGTCCAGAGGATCGGCGTTGTGAACTGGACTCGTCCCTGATACATGGTGAACAGCCAGTTGAATATTTTCACCCCGGTCGGGATCGAGATAATCATGGTCGCAATCCCAAAGAACGCATTGACGTTGGCGCCGGCGCCCATCGTAAAGAAGTGATGCAACCAGACGATAAACGACAGGATCGTGATCGCGGCGGTAGCCCATACCAGCGAGGTATAACCAAACAGACGCTTCTTACAGAAAGTCGCCACCACTTCGGAGAAGATACCGAATGCCGGCAGGATCAGGATATAAACCTCAGGATGTCCCCAGGCCCAGATGAGGTTCACATACATCATCTGGTTACCGCCCATATCATTGGTGAAGAAATGGGTACCGAGATAGCGATCCAGTGTCAGCAGCGCAATCGTCACCGTCAGGATCGGGAACGCCGCGATAATCAGCACGTTTGAACACAGCGCCGTCCAGGTAAACACCGGCATTTTCATCAGTGTCATGCCCGGAGCCCGCATTTTCAGGATGGTTACAAAGAAGTTCACCCCGGTCAGCAAGGTACCGATGCCCGATATCTGCAAGCTCCAGATCCAGTAATCGACCCCGACCCCGGGACTATACTGATGCCCGGATAATGGCGGATAGGCCAGCCAGCCAGTCTGCGCAAACTCACCCACCCCCAGCGAAATATTCATCAGCGCAACGCCGACAATAAACAGCCAGAAGCTCAGCGAGTTCAGGAATGGGAATGCCACATCACGCGCACCAATCTGCAATGGCACCACAATATTCATCAGGCCCACCATAAATGGCATGGCCATGAAGAAAATCATGATCACACCGTGTGCGGTGAAAATCTGATCGTAATGATGTGCATTCAGGAAGCCTTCAGAACCTCCGGAAGCCAGCATCAGTTGCAGACGCATCATGATCGCATCCGCAAAGCCACGCAGTAACATCACCATGGCGACGATGATGTACATGATGCCAATCTTCTTGTGGTCAACCGAGGTCAGCCATTCAGTCCACAGCCAGCCCCATTTTTTGTAATAAGTCATGGCGGCCACAATCATGATCCCCATCAGGGCGACAACACTCAGTGTCCCCATGATGATCGGTTCATGATACGGAATTGCTTCAAGCGTTAACTTTCCAAACATCGTTTATTCCCCGGCGCCGGAATGTGAAGACATGTGCATACCCTGCTCCATGTCGTGATCCATTTCTTTATTCATTTCTTCAGAGTGCATTGGCGCATGCTTCATGTCTGAACCCATGAATTGATTAATGATGTCCTGATACAAATCCGGCTTCACGGAGGCGTAATACGCCACCGGATTCTGTTCGCTCGGTTTCGCCAGTGCTTCATAATCCGCCCACTGCAGACTGTTTGGCGACTGTTTCACCTTAGCGACCCACTCGGCAAACTTGTCCTGCGAAGTGGCATAAGCCATAAACTTCATGCCCGAGAAGCCAGCACCACTGTAGTTGGCCGACATGCCTTTAAACGCGCCCTCTTCACTGGCCATCAGGTGCACCTGATTCTGCATACCCGCCATGGCGTAAATCTGGCTGCCCAGCTGAGGGATAAAGAACGAGTTCATGACCGAACCGGATGTCACCTTGAACTGAACCGGGACATTCGCCGGGAAATAGATTTCATTCACGGTCGCGATGCCCTGTTCCGGATAAACGAACAGCCATTTCCAGTCGAGAGAAATCGCTTCGATGACCAGCGGCCGGTTCTCGGAAGGGATCGGATTGCGCGGATCCAGAGAATGCGTCGTCCGCCAGGTAATCGTGCCCAATATCAGAATGATAATCAGCGGAATTGTCCAGACTACGAATTCAATCTTATTGGAATGCGACCAGTTTGGGCGGTAGGTGGCATGTTTGTTGGAAGCCCGGTATTTCCAGGCAAAAAGGAAAGTCATAATAATGACCGGGATCACTACAATCAGCATCAGCCAGGTTGCAGTCAGAATCAGCGATTTCTGCTCCATCCCGATAATTCCTTTAGGATCGAGCAACGCCATATTACAACCACTTAACAATAAAGGCATTGAGGATGGCAGCAGCCACCAGAACCTGTTTTTTATCATCTAACAACTCCGTCGAACGGGAATATCACATATCCTATGTGGATCTGCCTATTGTAGAAACCGACTGAAAGCGTTGTTAATAAAATGTTGTATTTGGTTTATATTTTTATGATCTATGTATAAAAAAAATGATCTAAAGCAAAGTATTGTTCAAACATCGTCAGCAGGCAAACTGACGATGTCCGAACAACTCAATTAAAGCTTCCAGCTTACCGACAGCATGGCATTACGCGGTGCGCCGTAATATCCCTGAGACCAGTATAGACTGTTAATGTATTTCTCATTGGCGACATTATAGACATTCAGCGTTGCACTCAGATTACGGGTGAAATCATACCCGGCCATCAGATTCAGCAAGGCATAACTGTCCTGTGTTACCTTCACGCCATTATCAATCCGGTAAATATCACTCTGCCAGGAAACACCGGCGCCGGCTTTCCACTGGTTCATCCGGTACGTTGCCGCCAACTTGAAGATGTCACGTGGGGTATAGGTTTTGGCGGCGCTACCATCGCTGTTGTCGATATCCACATGGGTAAAGCCACCGGAGAGCTCCAGGTCATCCCAGACTTGTCCTGCAATATCAAATTCATATCCCTGACTGCGGATACCATCTGCCGTGGTGTAATAAGCCTGACCACCGCTGATACCGGCCTGTTCCGCTACGTTATCCTGTCTGGTTTTGAACAGCGCCAGCGTTGTGTTGAGCTTCTTATCAAAGAACTCGCCTTTCACCCCGGTCTCGTAGCTATCGCCTGTGACTGATTTCAGACGATCGCCGTTGATATCCGATTTGTTCTGCGGCACGAAAATACCGGAATAGCTGGCATAAACGGCGTAGTTCTCATTGATATCGTATACCACCCCGGTATACGGCGTGACCTCGCCATGCTCCGCTTCCGTCTTGTCCACACCGTAGGAGACACCTTCGCTCTCCCAAGAGGTAATACGAGCCCCCGCGATCCAGGCCAGATCATCGGTAAGACTGAAACGCGCGCCGCTATAGCCGGTTAATTGTTTATTATCATAATTCCCGGTCGCACTGGACGCCGAGTAATCAGGTTCGGCAAACGAACCATCCCACTGAGAAAAATCGCCGATAGCCTGACCAATGGCCGAACTATAGTCCGAACGTTGTCTTACCCGGGCATGCGAAATATTGGCGCCAACAACCAGCTCATGCTCCCGGCCGGCCAAACGGAAAGGTCCGCTGGCATTCACATCGACCAGATTTTGCTGTACGTCTGATACATAAGCACTCGGATAGGCATACAACCCGGTTTCGGTTGTCTTGTCCGGTGTGCCGTACATGTAGAATAGTCTGGAGTCCTGACTGGTCGTGATATGCGTCAGCGATGCTTTCGCTTTCCAATCATTCGCCAGTTTCTGTGAAAGCTCGATGAAAGAACGTTCTTCTTTGGTATCCCAGTAAGCCCAGTCGGTTGAGGTCGAGGTCGATACGTCATAGCTGGTCGGCGTTCCGTCCGAATAGGTCAGCGGTAATGCGCCCCACAGCGGACTATCCGCATCGTTTTTCTGGTAATGCAGACCCAGGGTCAGCAGCGTCGTATCGGTCAGATCGGCTTCCATAATGCCGTAAAACACATTACGGTCAGTGCTATAACGATCCAGATAGGAATCCTTATTCTGATTCACCACAACCAGACGTCCCCGCAATTTGCCATTTTCCGACATGGCGCCGGAGACATCGCCTTCAACACGCTGATTGCTCCAGGAACCGGCCGAACCGGTAACTGTCGACTGAAACTCGGTAGTCGGACGCTTGCGCACCATATTCACTGTCGCGGAAGGTTCACCGGTGCCATTCAGTAACGCGTTTGCCCCTTTGATAACATCAACATGATCATAGACGGCGGTATCCATATCACCCTGTGACAGACCAAACGTCAGCGGCAAGCCAGTACCGTCGACCTGAATGTTGGTAATATCAAAACCACGGGCGGTGTAATAGGTCCGGTCCGTTTCCACTTTTTCAACATTCACCCCACTGGTTCCTGCCAGCACATCGTTCATCGTGTTCTGGCTGAAATCATCCATTCTGGTCCGGGTCGTCGTGCTCACTGTTTGCGGGGTCTGTTTGGGTGACAATGTCAGCTTGGTTGCCGAATCAGAGCTGCGAACCGTGTAGGAACCGCTGCCTTCAGTTACGGAATCATCCTGCGTTTCAGTGACATAGACTGTTTCCAGCTCGGTTGTGCCCGTCTGTTGTGCGGTTGCAACAGCGGTGTATCCGGATGAGACAACAAGACCGACAAATAAGGCGAGTTTTTTCTGCGGGAACATCATCATTCCTTGAGTTTATTATTAAAGAGCGCAGAATCTAAATGATTATGATTATCATTACAATCCTTAATCCAACAATCCTAATGATATGAATTCAAATGGAGATGGAGATGTATACCGAGATTTAACGGCTGGTTCACAGTCAAAAAGCGAGCCATCAACTAATCTGTAAACAAAGCAGAGGCATAAAAAGGAAAGAAAAAATGCAGACACAGACGGTTCAGACGACAAATTCACTCTCAATGACAAAAATGGATTTATCAGCACGTCTGGCCAAACTGCACGAAATCATTCGCGGGCGTTATGATTTTATTGATCGTGTCTCTATCGCGCTTTACGACGCCAAAACCGACCTGCTTAAGACTTTTGTCAGCAGTGATTCAACCCAGACCGCATTGCACAGTTACGAAGCCCGGATATCGGATGTCCCCTCCTTACAAAAACTGATCCATTCGCGTCAAAGCCGTATTGTGCAGGATATGGACATCACGTTTCAGGGCAACAACAGCAGCACACATACCGACTGGCTGCACCACCAGCGCTTCCTCAGCAGCTATACCATTCCGATTTTCAACGGCAATACTTTTGTCGCGTTCCTGTTTTTTGACTCCCGGAAACCCAATGTCTTTCAGCCGGAAATATTAGCTTTTCTGGATGTGTTTGCCGATTTAGCGGCACATCTGTATCTGCTGGAAATGGCGGCGGTGAAATCGCTGATTAACACAGTTCATCTGGCCACCGATTTTGCCCGCATCCGAGATCTGGAAACCGGCAATCATCTGGACCGGATGGCGAAGTATTCACGCCTGATTGCCCGGGGGGTGGCGGAGCGTTACAACCTGAGCGACGAATTTATTGAACACGTCCATCTTTTTGCCCCGCTGCACGATATCGGCAAAGTGGGTATTCCGGACCGGGTTTTGCTCAAATCAGGAAAACTGGATGTGAATGAATGGGACACCATGCATAAGCACGTGGAGCTCGGGGTAAAAATGATCGATCAAATGGTGGATGATCTGGGGCTGAACCTCGACAGTGCGTCCGCCATTATGCGTAATATCGTCGCCGGCCATCATGAACGGGGCGATGGTTCCGGTTATCCGCTGGGGCTTACTCTGGAACAAATTCCGCTTGAGGCCCGGATTGTTGCCATCGCGGATGTCTATGATGCACTTTCCACTGCCCGGCCATATAAAACAGCTTGGACAGAGGAAGATGTGATCACTGAATTGCAGAAAGAAGTCGCCGCCGGGCGACTGGATGCGCACTGTGTCGAGGCACTACTGAATGCCGCTGAAGAGCGGCTGGAGATCCAGGCCCGTTTTGCTGATCCAGTCTGACGGGCGCGCTGAACATCTAACCTCAGGCGCCGGTATCAGGGTTATCATCATTGTCATTGGTGATAACCCGCGATGCCAGTACCTTGTCGATACGCATACCATCCATATCGACCACTTCCAGTTTCCAGCCATCCACTTCCAGAATATCACCGGTAGCCGGAACACGGCCCAGTAACAGCATGACCAGTCCGCTCAAAGTATGGTAACGGTTGCGTTCTTCCTCTGGTAAACGTTCCAGTTGCAGGCAATCTTTTAACTCCATCACCGGGATCAGACCATCCAGTAACCAGGAGCCATCCTCGCGCTGTATCGCCCAGGCATCCTCATTATCTTCCTGATAAAACTCGCCGGTCAGCGACTCGAGGACATCCTGTACCGTGACAATCCCCTGCAACTCACTGTACTCATCTACCACAAACACCATATGCGATCCGGACGAGCGAAAATGCTCCAGCAACTCCATACCGCTTAACGTCTCTGGAACAAAACTGCCTGGCTGACACAACGCTTCAAAATCAAGCGCTAACCCCTGTACTGACTGCGTCATGATCTGACGGGCACTGATCACCCCGATCAGTTCCTTTAAGCCGCCACGGCAAACCGGGAATGTCGAGTGACCTGACTTCGATATCCTTTCCAGATTCCCTTCCAGAGAATCCTGCAAATCAATAAATACAATATCAGCCCGTGGCACCATCAGCGAGGCAACCGTGCGATCATCCAGACGGAATACATTACGCACCATCGTATGTTCGCTATGTTCAATGACACCGGATTCCGAGCCTTCAGCCAGCATGGCGTGGATCTCTTCTTCTGTCACACTCGCACCGGCATGTTGCCTGATCCCCATTATCCGAATCAGGCCGTGCGTCGAGGCAGACAACAAGAGGACAAACGGACGGGAAACGAGCGCCAGCAACTGCATCGGACGGGAAACCAGACAAGCGATATTTTCCGCACTTAATTGCCCCAGTCGCTTGGGTACCAGTTCACCAACCACAATGGAGATATACGTCACCACGACAACCACAATGACCGTTGCCGCCGCACTACTGGTCGCAGCAGATAAGCCGAAATGTTGCAGCCAGACCGATAATGGCTGGGCCAGAATGGCTTCCCCGAAAATACCGTTCAGAATGCCAATAGAAGTTATACCGATTTGTACAGTCGACAAGAAATTGGTGGGATCTTCTGCCAGTTTAAGTGCTGTTTTAGCCCCTTTATCACCCTCAGCAGCCAGTTTGGCTAAACGCGCCTTGCGGGCGGTGACAATGGCAATCTCTGACATCGCAAAGACACCGTTCAATACAATCAGACCAATCAGTATAAAAAATTCCATAACCACTAAATCAATAACATATGTAAATATGATGTTAGCTGATCTCTCCCCAACCTGCTATCACCGGTTAAATGTTGAAAAATGCATTTCGTCGAAAATATCGGCAAACAAACCATAAAACGCTAAAATTTTGCATTCAGATATAGACTCGGCAGCCGATTTCATTATAATCCCGCCTCGTTGAATACACGTGCCGGCTTAGCTCAGTTGGTAGAGCAACTGACTTGTAATCAGTAGGTCATCAGTTCGATTCCGATAGCCGGCACCATTCAACCCAAGCCCAGATAGCTCAGTCGGTAGAGCAGCGGATTGAAAATCCGCGTGTCCGTGGTTCGATTCCGCGTCTGGGCACCATCATTCAAAAGCCTCGCAGCAATGCGGGGCTTTGTCGTTTCTGGCTTCCGGCTATACAAAAAAGATGCCGGCGTTAAACCGGCATCCTGTTCTTCTGTCATTACACTGTTATTTATAGCTCAATCCAAAACCATACGGATAAAGTGTATCTTTAGCCGGATAACCCGGCATATCCGGCTGATTGTCAATCACTGCCTGCAGGTTATTCGCCAGTGCAAATGGCATTTTGCCCTGAGGATTAAACTTGCCGCTCAATACATCCAGCAGCGCGGTGTTACTGACACCAAAGCCTGCCACAATGGCGCCGGCATCCTTCAGACCGCTTTGTTCATCCAGAACATAAGGCTGACGGAAGTAAACGCTCAGCACCGTTTTTTCCGCGCCCACTTCTTTCATAATCGCCTGAATTGTTTCCAGTGATGGCGAGATCTTCCATGATTTTGAAGCCGCCATCGTGGTAAATGACAGATTATTGGCTTCCCATGGCAATGCGCCACCAAACTTCAGTTTATCGTCCAGACATTTCTGTTTTGAATCAAGAACACAGCGATCCTGCGAGCCCCAGGTTTTGCCAGTCAGCGGATTGATATGTTTCTTGTCCAGTCCGGACGCCGGATTATTGCTTTCGAAAGCCCCGGTGACCGTTTTATCTGTCGTGACTTCAACCCGGATCACCGCATAATCATGACCAGCCGCACTTGGACGTGAAGCCTTGTCTGCTGCGCCATCCGTCACCACATAGCCATATTTCTCGACATCGGATTTGGCGATCCCCATGGCGTAAACGCTAGCGCCCGCTTTCAATGGCAATACATTATCCTTGTTCTGCAGCAGCACTACCGACTTTCTCTGTATGTCCATCCCAATGGCGCGATGCGCATCATTCCCTATCGTGGCAGCCGCTTTGCTGGCATCGACGTAAGGATTTTCAAACAAACCGAGTTCGAATTGTGCCTGCAGCAGACGTTTGGCTGCCAGAGTAACCCGTTCTTCTGTCACTAGACCGGCTTTTACCAGATCAATGATGGTTTGCTTGTCATGGAATCCGGACAACGTATCGGTACCACCATTGATCGCGGCAGCAACCCGTTCCGGAACCGTTTTATTTTCCAGCCCCCAGCCACGATCATTGATAATCCCGGTATCCGAGTTGACATAGCCTTTGAAGCCCAGTTTTCCACGCAGCAGATCTGTCACAATCTGTTTGGAGAAAGCCATGCCGACCTGTTCGTATTTAACGCCTTCATACGTCACATTGATCGGTACGCCGTAGTAAGGCATGACAGAAGAGACACCAGCATCAATCGCAGCCATAAACGGCTTCAGGTGATAGGCAAAATTACCGGCCGGATAAACCTGATTCTTACCATGAGAGTAATGTGGATCTAACCCCATCTCCTGCGGACCACCACCGGGAAAATGCTTCATGGTCAATGCCACGGCAGAATCCGGATTCAATGAGCCACCCTGCAGGGTTTTCACCAGCGTTTTCATAATGTCCGCATTAAGATCCGCGTCTTCCGTGAATGTTTCATGCACCCGATACCAACGGGGTTCCGTGGAAAGATCTGCCATATAGCCATACATTCCGCGCAGACCGATCGCCTTCCACTCGTCGCCCATCACTTTGGCGAAGTCTTCAATGACCGACATGTTGTTTTCACCCAGCGCAGCGGCAGCCAGCCCCGCTTCTTTCGGAAACTCAGTGAAGGCGCCTGCCGCTTCATTAATGCCAACACGGGCATCTTTCTCATAATGGTTGCGAGCATTGGATTTGAACAGAGCCGGAATCCCCAGGCGCGTTGCTTCACTCAGTTCCTGAATCGTATTGGTAAAAGTCGCCATTTGCTGTGGTGTGACCGGATCACCACCCCAGCCAATTTCACCGCCGCATACCGGATCGGCCTTCACCACATTACGCAATATAAACCGGTTCATCCGTTGCTGGTTGATATAATCCACTGCGGTCTGTGAAGCAGTCCCTCCGCAATCGGCATTCAGGGTATCGATTAACATCAGGCCGGCTTTTTCTTCCAGCGTCATTTTTGACACCAGATCATCCACCCGCTGACTCACTGGACGCTGCCAATCCTCATATGTATCCAGCAGGCCATTATTATTCAAGTCCTTGAACTGTTGACCATCGAGCGACAGAATATTTTTGACTCGCGCACTTAACACCGGCTGCTTGGCAATCAGGACATCCTGTTTTACTTCAGCCGCATCAGCAGCCAGCATGAGCGAACCGCCCATTAACGAGCTGCTGATCAGCCAGGAAAGCAATTTTAGGGGCAGATTAACAGCCTGGCGATTGGCAGCAGATTCAGTTTTGCAGAATTTCATCTGAGATCCTCATTGTTGTTTATTATTTTCATCACCTTCGGTGAACTTTGTTTGAACAAAAAAATTCATTAAAAACAAAGTGTTGTAATGTTTTTATTGTGTGTGCTGATAATCATTTTTAATCTCCAATGCGTCGTCCGGGCCAATACCTTTTATATGCAGAGTCATACCTTTAAGGTATATCTCTTAAAAATCATGCAGTTATAAAAAATCAGATAATGGGTATGTTTCGCATAGTATTACCTCTGTCACAAAGTGAATCCTCATAGACAGCGCTTGCTACGTTTTACCAGCTGATCATTCATTTTGAACAAAAGAAAGAAACCCTTTATAATTCGCGGGTCATTGGGGAGTAGCCTCCTGATCCTCGTAAAAGGGCTTGCATCAACAAACTTGACCCTCATGGTCATGGTGCAAGCAGCGTTCGTTCTCGTAACTGATACGCCTGGCAAGACCTTTGACCATACCCTGTGCGGCCGGACAGGTGTGTGGTCATTGGAAGTTTTCCGGCCAGGGAGTAACAAGTGTCTGCTTTTTCCATTTCTACCGGTATTGTGGCTCTGGCCGAGATCGGTGATAAAACTCAGCTATTGGCTTTCATTCTGGCGGCAAAATTCAAGAAACCTGTCCCAATCATCCTGGGGATTCTGGTGGCCACACTGGTCAATCACGGTTTTGCGGGAGCGATAGGCGCATGGCTAACGTCCTTGGTTGACCCACAGACGATGGCCTATATTCTTGGCGTCTCGTTTATTGCCATGGCACTCTGGACATTAATTCCGGACAAGTTTGATGAGAATGACGCCAAGCTGGCGCATTTCGGCGTCTTTTGTACCACGCTGATTGCATTTTTCCTGGCGGAAATGGGTGATAAAACACAGGTGGCAACGGTGGCGCTGGCGGCCAAATATCAATCCCTGGCCCTTGTAGTCGCTGGCACGACGTTCGGCATGATGCTGGCTAACGTACCTGCGGTATTGTTCGGCAATAAAGCCGCACAGAAAATACCGGTCAAATGGGTGCATGGTATTGCGGCTGCCATCTTCGCCATTCTCGGCGTCGTCACGCTGATCGGTGCGATGAAACCGGAACTGTTCGGTACATTCACAACATACACCGGTTAATCACCACCGCATTTTCAGATGCTGCAGCATACCGGCAGCATCTGCCAGTGCGTTTTGCTGCCATTTCTCCAGCCTTTGTTGCCATGGTTCCGGCAGAATAAGCTCCTGCTGAAACTGGCTTTCAAACAGGCAAAAATCATGAAGCAATCCCAACCGCTGCTGTAACGCAATCAGTGCCGGTATACGGCGGCACTGATTTTCGGTAAGCACCGATGCAAACCCCTCCCCCCAGTAGCGCAGGCGTTTTACCTGCAATCGTAATAAATGCCAGTCCGCGACAGGTGATGTCATCTGTAAATCAGCCGCCGTGATCAGAACACGTTTTTCAAATTTACGGTTTTGTGCCCGCGCGGCCGATTGCAGAACACTTTTACGCTTGTTACTGAGTTTTTTACTCCAGTCGCGATCGACCTGTGACAAAACGAGCGGCAACCGAACATCCTGCAGCCCGGTCAGCAATTTTTTCCGGGAAACAGACAGTTTATCGGTTAAAAAAGAAAGTTGTTGTTCACCGGTTTTAGTCTCATTAACCAGTGATTCCGCCAGTCCAATCGCCACTTCCAGGTCACGATCCAAACCGGTCAGCCTTGCCGCCATGCCTAAGTGATCCCGCTGTTTTCTCAGGGTACGACAACGCGGAAACAGACCCAGTAACACCCGCTGACTGCGTAAACTGATCCGCAAATCGTGTAATGCCTCCGGATCATCAGAATCGGCCAGACGTTCCAGCGCCCGGGAGGCATTGTCAGATAATTCGGAAAAATGAGCAGAAAGCTCCTGGCTAAACGATTTGGATCCGGCTGTTCCGGATGATTTCCTACTTTTACTTTTCTTTGCCACCAGCCAGACCTTAGTGAGCATTTTCCTATTATTCAAGTATCGTCCAAACCCGTAATTCAGTGTTGAAAATTACTGGTTTCCCATAGTGAGACAAATATCACACTGTGAATTTAATGGTACAAAAATTCAGTTTATGTGTTTTCTTTCCGATTTTTTCCCTTTCCGGTTCTCCCGATAATGACACTGCTTAATGGGGAACAGCGATATCAGTACATGGACGTTACTGAGTCGTATCATTCAGAACATCGGTGACAAATCACCACCGGGAACTTTTGGGAATCACTATGATTACTAACCTCATCAATGAAAAACTGATATGCCTCGATTTGCAGGCAACCACCAAGGATGCCGTATTTCGTGAAATGATCGATCTGCTGGCAGCCCAAGGAAAAATCAAAGATAAGCAGCTGTTTTTACAAGATATTCAGGCTCGCGAAGCCCTCGGAAATACCGGTTTTGAAGAAGGTGTGGCCTTACCGCATGCCAAGAGCGCCGCAGTCATTGAGCCGGCCGTTGTCATCGGCATCAGCCGCAAAGGCATTGAATACGGTGCTGAAGATGGCAAACCGTCAAAACTGTTTTTCATGATTGCCTCACCCGCTGGCGGTGCTGACCATCACATCACGGTATTAGCGGAACTCTCTTCCAAACTGATCGAACCGGGCTTTTTTGATGCCATCATGGCTACCAAATCCAGCCGTGACGCCCTGACTCTGCTGACCGCGAAAGCAGAACCCGTTGCAGCCGTAACAGGCGAAAGCAAAGGTTTCCTGATTGGTGTTACTGGCTGTCCAACCGGCATTGCGCATACCTATCTGGCGGCGGAAGCCCTGGAAAAAGCCGCGAAAGAATTAGGGTACAAAATTAAAGTTGAAACCAACGGCTCTATCGGTGTTAAAAACGCCCCGACAGCAGAAGAAATCGCACGGGCTGATGCCATTATTGTCGGCAGTGACAAACAGGTCGATATGCATCGTTTTGCCGGCAAAAAAGTCATCAAAACTGGTGTTAAAGCCCCGATAAAAGATGCCAAAGGCTTAATCAGCCAGGCATTGAGTGCAGCGCCTTATAAGCCGGAAGGAAATGCGGCATCTGCCGAAGGCTCCAAATCCGGACAGACTCGTTCTGATCTCTATCGTTTCCTGATGAACGGCGTGTCACACATGATCCCGTTCGTCGTCACCGGGGGTCTGTTAATTGCATTGTCACTGGCCATCGGCGGTGACCCGACACCAGGCGGCATGGCAATTCCTGAAGGCAGTATGTGGAACTCCGTACTGAACGTCGGTGTAGTTGCGTTCAAACTGATGATCCCGATTCTGGCTGGTTATATCGCTTATGCCATCGGCGACCGCCCTGCCCTTGCTCCTGGTTTTATCGGTGGCTGGATTGCCAATGATGGCTCGTTCTATGGTGCCAGCGCTGGTACCGGCTTTATCGGTGCCATCGTGGCCGGCTTGTTAGTGGGTTATTTCGTCCGTTGGGTAGCAACGCGAGACTACAACAAATTGTTGCGTCCGCTGGTGCCTATCCTGATCGCACCACTGTCCGGCACCTTGTTTATCGCCGCAATCTTTATCTTCATCATCGGCGCTCCGATTGCTGGCCTGATGACCGGAATGACCAACATGCTGGTATCCATGAGTGGCGGCAGCCTGGTGTTGCTGGGCATCGTGATCGGCGGTATGGCTGGCTTTGATATGGGCGGCCCGGTCAACAAAGTCGCCTTCCTGTTCTCTGTGGGCATGATCGCCTCTGGTCAGACTCAGTTCATGGGCGCAATGGCCTGTGCCATTCCGGTGGCACCACTGGGCATGGGCCTGGCTACTTTCCTCGGTCGTAAAATGGACCTGTTTGACGAAGACGAAATCGAAGCGGGTAAAGCTGCCGGTGCCATGGGTCTGGTGGGAATTTCTGAAGGCGCTATTCCGTTCGCCGCGCAGGATCCACTAGCCGTGATTCCTGCCAACATGCTGGGCAGTATCGTTGCCGCCGTCATGGCGTTCGTATTCGGAGTAACGAACTCCGTCGCGCACGGTGGTCCTATCGTAGCCCTGCTGGGTGCGATGAATAAACCACTGCTGGCACTGGCTGCCATGGCCGCTGGTGCAATCACGACAGCCGTAGTTGCTATCACACTGAAAAAAATCAAAGCCGCAAAAGCACCAGTCGCAAATGCAGCCTGATAACAGAAAATAGATAAGCAATTGGTCTGACAGCCCCCCTGTCAGGCCAATTTTTTCATAACCGATTTTACCTGATCTCTACCGGTAACCGCCTTGGCCCCCACGTTCCGGGCTGATGTTCAAAAACACCCGCGATTGCCGCTCCGCAATGTTTGCAGTGCCCGTCATGCAATGCCCAGGTTCCCAGACGATAATAATCCCGCTCAATCAGTATTTTCCCACAGGAAGGACACCAGGTACTGCCATCGGCCACATCATGCACATTCCCGACATAGACATAATGCAGACCATGCGCCTTGGCGATATCCCGCGCCTGCAGCAGGGATGCCATCGATGTCGCCGGTTTATCCAGCATATGAAAATCCGGATGGAAGGCCGTAAAATGCAGAGGAACATCCGGCCCCAGCTCATCGGCAATCCAGCGACACATGGCCTCTAACTCTTCTGCCGAATCATTTTCACCGGGGATCAATAAGGTGGTCAGCTCAAACCAGACTTTGGTTTCCTGTTTCAGATAACGCAGCGTGTCCAGTACCGGCGCCAGATGTCCGCCACAAATCCGATGATAAAACGATTCGGTGAATCCTTTCAGATCCACATTGGCGGCATCCATGGCGGCAAAAAACTCCCGGCGTGGCTCGGGATTGATGTAGCCCGCCGTGACCGCGACGGTTTTGATATCCCGCGCATGACAGGCGGCAGCGACATCCACTGCATACTCCATGAAGATGACCGGATCATTATAGGTAAAGGCGACGGAACGACACCCTGTCTGCTCCGCCATTTTCGCCAGCTGTTCCGGTGTTGCTGAAGCACTGAGTGTTTCCATGTCGTGGGATTTACTGATATCCCAGTTCTGACAGAAGGCACAGGTCAGATTACAGCCGGCGGTGCCGAATGAAAGCACCGGCGTACCCGGTAGAAAGTGGTGTAATGGTTTTTTCTCTATGGGATCGATACAGAAACCACTGGAACGACCATAACTGGTCAGCACGATCTCCCCGCCCTGCGCCATACGGATGTAACAAACACCCCGCTTGCCTTCCCGCAGTTCACAAAACCGCGGACAGAGCGTACAAAGCGTATGACCATTATCCATATGACGCCAGTATTTAGTTGAAACTGTATAGTCTGAATTATCCATACAACCTCCGCAGCAACACTATAATTGTAGATGACATCTATCCATCAGGAGGTGGTATGCAGGTTATCCATCAGCCCGCTGTAGCGGATATGTTTTATCCGGCAGATCCGGGCAGACTTCGGGACTGGATGCAACATCATGTCACAACAGCGTCCGAAAACAGACAGAAACCCCGGATGCTGATTCTGCCTCATGCCGGATACCGTTTTTCCGGCGCTATTGCCGCGCAGGGGTACAGTTTATTGCGGAAAGGAGACTTTAAGCGGGTGGTTGTGCTCTGCCCGGCACACCGGGTTTATCTGCAGGGTATCGCCGTTCCCGAGCACTGGGATGGTGAAGCCACCCCTTTCGGAACTATCCCGCTCGATAAGCAGGCGATAGCGTCATTACTGTCGTTACCCGGCGTCATTGCCGCTAACGAAGCTCACCGCCAAGAACATGCAATAGAAGTCCAGCTACCGTTTCTGCAGTATCAACTGGGCGATTTCAGTCTGGTACCGCTGGTTGTCGGCGACTGTCCTGCCGAATATGTATCCGGGGCGCTGGAGCAACTGATGACGGAAGACACTCTGGCCGTGATCAGCAGTGACCTCAGCCACTATCTCAGCAAGGATATCGCCGAACTACAGGATGACTATACCATCCGGCAAATTCTGCAATTCAGTGAAACATTGACAGGTGACCAGGCCTGCGGCTGCTACGCCATTAATGGTGCGCTGCATTGGGCTCATCAGCATCAGCTGGATATCAAATTACTGGCGAAATGTAATTCAGGCGATACATCACACGACACAGAACGGGTGGTCGGATATGCAGCTTTTGCCCTCTATTGAACTGAATGAGCGCCGGTTGATGCTGAGCCTGGCACGGCAGGCAATTCAGAGTCACTGGACACCGGATGCCTCGGCGCCTGTAACATTAATGAACGGCGATCTTCGACTGGGATGCTTCGTTACGCTGCATAAAAATGGCGATCTGCGTGGCTGCATCGGTACCCTTGAACAGGATATGCCATTACAACAGGCCATTCCCTATTTTGCCCGTGCAGCCGCCTTTCAGGATCCCCGTTTCCCGCCGCTCTCTGCCAGGGAGTTACCCGATTGTATTCTCAGTATTTCACTACTCAGTGAACGGGAGCCATTACCTGCCGCAACCCGCGAGGAATTGCTGGCTGCACTGATCCCTTTCACGGATGGGTTATGGCTGAGCGATGGTTATCACCGGTCCACTTTTTTACCCGCAGTCTGGCGGCAGTTACCGGATAAGAATGACTTTTTGCATCATCTGCTGCTCAAAGGTGGCTGGTCATCCTCAGGCTGGCCGTCACAGATGAAGGCCTGGCGTTACCACAGCCTTGAGTTTTCTGAACCCGATGGGGAGCTGGCGCCGGAGGAATAAACATAAAAAAACAGCGCCGGAAGGCGCTGCTTTTATGGGGACGACGTGGCTCAGCAATAGCCGTGAGACATCAGTCGCTGATAACGCTGTCTCAATAATTCGTCCGTATGCAGTGCATGCAATTCGGTCAGATCAGCCTTGATGCGCTGTTTCAGCAGACCAGCCATCTCTTCCACATTACGATGCGCACCACCCAGTGGTTCCTGCACGATACCATCAATCAGCTTCAGCTCCTTCAGACGCGCAGCAGTGATACCCATTGCTTCAGCAGCAACGCTCGCTTTTTCTGCACTCTTCCACAGAATAGATGCACAACCTTCCGGTGAAATAACCGAATAGGTGGAATACTGCAGCATATTCACGCGATCACCAACACCGATTGCCAGTGCACCGCCTGAACCGCCTTCACCAATAACCGTACAAATGACCGGTACTTTCAGGCTGGACATCACTTTCAGGTTGCGGGCAATCGCTTCTGACTGACCACGCTCTTCCGCACCCACACCCGGATAGGCACCCGGTGTATCGATGAACGTAATAATTGGCATCTTGAAACGTTCAGCCATCTGCATCAGTCGCAGCGCCTTGCGATAACCTTCCGGTCTCGGCATACCGAAGTTACGTTTGATTTTTTCCTGAGTATCACGGCCTTTTTGATGACCAATCACCATAACCGGCTGACCATCCAGACGCGCCGTACCACCGACAATCGCTTTATCATCAGCAAAAGCACGATCACCGGCCAATTCATCAAACTCAGTGAAAATATGGGAAATGTAATCCGCAGTATAAGGACGCTGCGGATGACGCGCCAATTGGGAAATCTGCCATGCACCCAGATCAGAGAACAGCTTTCTGGTCAGCTCTTCATTCTTTTTTTCCAGATGTTTGATTTCATCTGACAGATCCACGCTACTGCCAACATTCTCACTGACATGTTTCAGTTCTTCGATTTGTGCCAGCAGTTCGGCAATAGGTTGTTCAAATTCCAGAAAGTTCATATTCATAGTTGTATCCGAAATCGCTACTCAAATATCAGTTCAACGCCTTGCTTACCCAAATGGGATCGCAGCTCGTTCAGTAGTTGATCGGTTGGCGTTACCCGCCATTCGGTCCCCAACGTCAGCTGCCCCTGCACACCCGTTCTGCGATAGCAGACATGCACCGGGCAAATCCCTGCACGATGAGGCGTTAATATGTCGGCAAGATTCTGCATAAAGCGATCTGCCATATCAGACTGCGTTACTTTTACCCGCAGTCCCCGTGCGTGACGACCACGCGCATCTTCAATATCCAATACTTCGCGGGCCGACATTTTAATGCCACCCGCATACTCGTCAAAGCTGATTTGACCGGTTACGACTAAAATCCGGTCTTTTTGCAGCAATGATTCGTATCTTTCCAGTGCCTCGCTGAACAAAGTGATGTCTAAACGACCAGAACGATCATCTAACGTCAGAATACCCATTTTGGTACCACGCTTGGTGATCATCACCCGGGCATTCAGAACAAGGCCTGCCGCTACCGCAGGTTTATCACGTTCTGTAGGCTGTAAATCGCATAAACGCCCGGAAGTATAATGCTTTAATTCCGCCAGGTATTGATTTATCGGATGACCGGTTAAATATAAACCGAGAGTTTCCCGTTCGCCATCCAGCCACTTCTGATCCGACCACTCGGGAACATCGGCAAACGTCGGCGTGGGTAATACGCCGTCATCAGCGAATAGATCACCAAAAAGATCATTTTGCCCGAGCGCCGCATCTTTCGCTTTCTGTTCCGCAGCCTTCATCGCCTCTTCAAGCGACGCCATGATAGCAGCCCGGTGCGGACCTAACCGATCCAGCGCACCAGCATACACCAGCTTTTCCATCACCCGTTTATTCAGGCGTTTGATATCCACCCGGTTACAGAAATCGAACAGATCACGGAATGGACCACCCTCGTTACGGGCGGCAATAATAGCTTCAACCGGCCCTTCACCTACTCCTTTGACCGCACCGATGCCATACACCACTTCGCCCCGTTCATTCACGGTAAAGCGGTATTGCCCAGTATTCACATCCGGCGGGATCAGTTTCAAGCCCATGCGCTGACACTCATCGACCAGCGTCACGATCTTGTCGGTGTTGTCCATATCCGCGGTCATCACCGCAGCCATGAATTCTGCCGGGAAATGTGTTTTCAACCAGAGCGTCTGATACGAAACCAGCGCATAGGCAGCAGAATGCGATTTGTTGAATCCGTATCCAGCGAATTTTTCCACCAGATCGAAAATCTTCATCGCCAGTTCGCCATCGACGCCATTTTTTACCGAACCGGCTTCAAAACCGGAGCGCTGTTTGGCCATCTCTTCCGGTTTTTTCTTACCCATCGCACGACGCAACATGTCTGCGCCACCCAGCGTATAACCCGCAAGGGTTTGTGCGATCTGCATAACCTGTTCCTGATACAGGATAATGCCGTAGGTAGGCTCCAGAATCGGCTTCAGTGACTCATGCTGCCACTGAATATCCGGGTAGGAAATTTCTTCACGTCCATGCTTACGGTCGATGAAGTTATCCACCATGCCTGATTGCAGCGGCCCTGGACGGAACAATGCCACTAGCGCGATCATGTCCTCAAAACAGTCCGGCTGCAGACGTTTGATCAGGTCTTTCATGCCGCGCGATTCCAGCTGGAATACCGCGGTGGTTTCTGAATTTTTCAGGATTTTGAACGATGTCGGATCATCAAGAGGAATGGCCGCAATATCAACCGGCTCTTTACCCTCTTTGGCAAGACGTGGATTGATCATATCCAGCGCCCATTTGATGATGGTCAGTGTCCGCAACCCCAGGAAGTCGAACTTCACCAGGCCGGCATATTCCACATCGTTTTTATCAAACTGGGTAACCGGCTGCAGCCCCTGGTCGTCACAATACAGCGGCGCAAAATCAGTGATCTTTGTTGGCGCTATTACCACACCACCAGCATGTTTACCCGCGTTACGCGTGACACCTTCGAGCTTGCGCGCCATATCGATCAGCGCTTTGACTTCTTCATCCTGCTCGTACAGTTCAACCAGCTTCGGCTCGGCATCAAACGCTTTCGCCAGTGTCATGCCCGGATCAGGCGGGATCAGTTTGGAAATACGATCGACGAAACCATAAGGATGGCCCAGCACACGACCCACGTCGCGCACAACCGCTTTCGCCGCCATCGTACCGAAGGTAATGATCTGAGACACGGCTTCACGGCCATACATCTGCGCGACGTGATCGATCACCTCATCCCGTCGATCCATGCAGAAGTCGACGTCAAAGTCTGGCATGGAGACACGTTCCGGGTTCAGGAAACGTTCGAACAGCAGGTCCAGCGCCAGCGGATCCAGATCGGTAATTTTCAGCGCATAAGCCACCAGACTACCCGCACCGGAACCACGACCCGGACCGACCGGAATATCGTTATCCTTCGACCATTGGATAAACTCCATCACGATCAGGAAGTAGCCGGGAAAGCCCATCTGGTTGATCACTTTCAGTTCAATATCCAGACGTTCGTCATACGCGGGACGTTTTTCGGCTCTCTCAGCCGGATCCGGGAACAGGAACTCCAGACGTTCTTCCAGACCTTCTTTGGATTTCATGACCAGGAAATCTTCCGTGCTCATGTCACCGGTCGGGAACTGAGGCAGGAAATACTCGCCTAACCGAACCGTCACGTTACAGCGTTTGGCAATTTCGACGCTGTTAACCAGCGCTTCCGGAATATCCTTGAACAGTTCACACATTTCATCCTGTGTGCGCAGATACTGCTGATTGCTGTAACGCTTGGGCCGGCGGGCATCATCCAGTGTGTAACCATCATGGATAGCTACGCGGATTTCATGGGCATCAAAATCGTCTTTATTGAGGAACACCACATCATTGGTGGCCACCACCGGCAGATCCTGCTGAACAGCCAGCTCGACGGCCATATGCAGGTAGGTTTCTTCATCCAGACGACCAGTGCGGATCAGCTCAAGATAAAACCGGTCGGCGAAATGTTGCTGATAAAACGCTGTACAGCGCTCGACCATCGCCTGATTACCCTTGAGCAGGAATTTACCAATATCGCCTTCCCGGCCACCGGACAACAGGATCACACCCTGCGCATGTTCCGCCAGCCACGCCTTGTCAATGACCGCCCGCCCCTGAATATGACCACGCTCATAGCCGCGGGAGATCAGCTGGATCAGATTTTGCTGGCCTTCGTTGTTCATCGCCAGACCGACCAGACGGAACAATTCATCGCCCAGTTCTTCGCTCTGAACCCAGAAATCAACGCCGATAACCGGTTTTATCCCTTTGCCGTGCGCATCGCCGTAAAAGCGTACCAGTCCGCATTGGTTCATCTGATCGGTGATCGCCATAGCGACCATTTTGTCTTCGGCAGCACGGGCTACCAGTGGCTTGATCTTTTGCAGACCATCCACCATAGAAAAATCAGAATGAATATGAAGATGAACGAAACGCGGTTCGGCCATGATGTATCCTGTTTTAGTCGAGACCCAGAGCCAGTTTCACTGGCTTGAAACTGCGGCGGTGTACAGCCAGTGCACCATGTTCCGCTAACGCAGCCAGATGTTGCGCCGTCGGGTAGCCTTTATGCTGCGCAAAACCATACTGCGGGTATTGCAGATCCAGTTCCGCCATTTCACGATCGCGGGTTACTTTAGCCAGTATTGATGCCGCACTGATTTCAGCGACCAGACTATCCCCTTTCACGACCGCTTGAGATGGCATTGCCAATACAGGACAGCGGTTACCGTCAACCAGCACGAATTCGGGCTGAATGGTTAACCCGGCCACAGCACGCTGCATCGCTTTCATGGTCGCCTGCAATATATTGAATTGATCAATTTCGGCAGGTGAACAACGACCAATAGCATAAGCCAGTGCATTTTCGCGGATAACATCAAACAGCGCTTCGCGCTTTTTCTCCGAGAGTTTTTTGGAATCATTCAGACCAGTGATTGGGCGCGCCGGATCCAGAATGACTGCAGCGGTAACAACATCGCCCACCAGCGGGCCACGACCAACCTCATCCACACCGGCGATTAACTGGTATGGCGGATAGATAAACGAACTCATATATGGCCCTGTAATACGTCAATAACAGCCTGTGCAGCCTGTTTATCTGCATCACAGCGGATCAACTGATGCAGGCGGGTAAATTCATCAAGCAATGCCTGATTATCCTGCTGCAGATAAGTGCCAACTGCAGCAGCCAGTTTTTCCGGTACACACTCATCCTGGATAAGTTCCGGAACCAGAGTACGCCCGGCAAGCAGATTGGGTAATGAAAAAGTGCGGATTTTAACCAGCTTCTGGCCTAGCCAGAATGTAAATGGCTTCACTTTATAAGCGACAACCATAGGCCGTTTTACCAGCATCGCCTCCAGCGTTGCAGTCCCGGAAGCCAGCAGGATAACATCCGCTGATGTCATCACAGCCCGGGCCTGCCCATCAACCAGCGTCATGGATAGTTCAGGCGCAACCTGCTGTTTAATCAGCTCAAACTGTGCTCTGCGGCGCGGATTAACCAGAGGCACCACAAACTGTAAATCAGGATATTTCTGCTGTAATAACTGGCATGCCTGTAAAAAAGACGGCGTCAGCATTTCAACTTCCGCACCACGGCTACCGGGTAAGACAGCAACAACAGGCGCAGCATTTTTCAGTTGCAACAGCTCACGGGCCGGTGCTTTGGGCGATTGCAGCGGGATTGCGTCCGCCATGGTATGACCGACAAACCGGCACGGTGCATTATGTTGATCATAAAACGCTTTTTCGAATGGCAAAAAAGCCAGCACCATGTTGGTTGCTCTTTTGATTTTATGAATCCGGCTCTGCCGCCACGCCCAGACCGACGGGCTAACATAATGGATCGTCTTGATACCTGCTTGTTTGAGCTGAAGCTCGACACCAATATTAAAATCGGGCGCATCCACACCGATAAAGATATCGGGCGGGTTTTCCTTGAAGTAACGGATCACCTGACGACGCACATGCAGCAGACGAGGTAAACGGCCAAGAACTTCAACCAGTCCCATGACGGAAAGTTCTTCCATTTCAAACAACGTCTCTATCCCCAGTTCCTGCATTCGCGGACCGGCAATACCTACAAACTCACAATCAGGATGAAGTTGTCTGAGATGACTCATCAGACCCGCAGCAAGAATATCGCCGGAGACTTCTCCGGCAATAATTCCTATACGCAGCGGCCGCCGGGCGGCGGATAAATCAGGGACGAATGATGCCACGCTCATTCTTTTTCAGGAAATCAACAAACAGTGCAACGGCCGGTTCATCCTGAGCCATTGTTTCCAGCACAGGCATCACTTCATCAATCGTTTTACCGCTACGATAAAGTTCTTTATAAGCCCGTTTCACCGCTGAAATCGCTTCTGGTGTGAAACCACGACGGCGCAGACCTTCGCTGTTAATACCAAAAGGTGTTGCATAGTGACCTGCAGCCATCACATATGGCGGCACATCCTTATTCAGCGCAGCCATGCCAGCGATGAAGGCGTGTGAACCCACCCGGCCAAACTGATGAATAGCAGCCAAGCCGCCAAAGATTACCCAGTCTCCGATGTGCACATGACCCGCCAGCGTGGCGTTATTAGCGAAAATACAGTCATCACCAATCATACAATCGTGCGCAACATGCACATTCACCATAAACAGGTTACGGCTGCCGACCTTGGTCAGGCTCTGATCCTGTACCGTACCACGGTGGAAAGTACAGTGCTCACGGATCACGTTTGCATCACCAATTTCCAGGAAAGTACGCTCGCCGGCGTATTTCTTGTCCTGGCAATCTTCACCGATAGATGCGAACTGGAAAATTTTATTATTCCGGCCAATTTTGGTTGGCCCTTTAACCACTACATGAGAACTAACCCATGTACCTTCCCCGATTTCCACTTCATCTTCGATACAGGTAAAAGCACCAATTTCCACATTGGCACCAATCACTGCATTCGGATGAACAATCGCAGAAGGATGAATTTTAGCGCTAGGATCGATCACAGGCATTCTCTCAACGTTTTGCGCACATGAGTTCTGCAGAACAAACGAGTTCACCATCGACAGTAGCGACACCCGTAAATTTAGCGATACCACGACGTTCTTTCAAATATTCGACATCCAGTACCAGTTGATCTCCCGGTACGACAGGGCGTTTAAAACGCGCATTATCAATAGAAGCGAAATAGTACAATTCACCCGGGTTCGGCTTACCAACCATACGGAACGCCAGAATACCGGTAGCCTGCGCCATCGCTTCCAGAATCAGAACGCCTGGGAACACTGGTCTTTCCGGAAAATGTCCCTGGAAGAAAGGCTCATTGAAAGAGACATTCTTGATTGCGCGCAGCACTTTACGTTCTTCTGACATTTCATAATGAACGACACGATCTACCAACAAAAAGGGATAACGGTGAGGCAGCAGCTGTAAAATCTCTTGAATATCAAGCTGATTGAGTTCGTTATTCAAACCAGGATCCTTTTACTTTTCTTCTTGCTTATCGAGCAATTTCTCAATATTAGACAGACGCTTATACATATCATCGATATGTAAGGTACGCGCTGCGGTTTTTCGCCATTCTTTATTGGTTTGTGCCGGTATGCCGGAAGAGTATATTCCCGGCTCCGAAATGGAACGCATGACCATAGCCATACCCGTGATCGTAACCTGATCACAAACTTCAATATGACCATTAAAGACGGAAGCTCCGCCTATAATACAATATTTGCCTATCTTGGTACTACCCGCAAATGTAGTCGCACCGGCAATAGCTGTGCCATAGCCAATTTCAACGTTATGTGCAATCTGGCAAAGGTTATCAATAATGACATTATCCGCAATGCGGGTGTCATCGATTGCACCACGATCAATACAGGTATTAGCACCGATTTCGACCCGGTTACCGATCACAACCCCACCTAATTGCGGGATTTTTATCCATTCACCGCGTGCATTGGCATAACCAAAACCATCAGCGCCAATCACTGTACTGGACTGAACCAGACAGTCATCACCGATCTGGACATTATGATAGATCGTTACATTAGCCCATAATTTAGTTCTGGCACCTAATTTGCTGTTTTTACCAATAAAACAACCGGCACCAATCATTGCACCATCACCCAGAACAACACCGGATTCAATTACTGCGTTCGCACCAACTGCAACACCCTGCCCCATAACTACGTCATCTGCAATAACTGCCGACGGGTGGATATTGACTGCCGGCGCCGGAGTGGTATCAAGCAACTGAGCTACCCGGGCAAATCCGATGTACGGATCCTTTACTACCAGCGCATTTGTCTGGCAGGCCGCCAAATCGGCAGCCTTGAGCAGAACAGCGCTGGCCTGAGTAGTGGCCAGATATTGTTGATATTTACTATCAGATAAAAAACTGATTTCCCCAGCCTGTGCTGTTTCCAGGTTTGCTATGCGCCCGATAACCACACTGGCATCGCCGTGCAACTCAGCATTTAACTGCTGAGCAAGTTGTCCCAGGGTGATGGTCATTACTTAGTTGCCTTTACTAACTTGTTGAATCACTTCTTTCGAAATATCGTATTTATCTTCGGTATACAACACTGCCTGACGATTCAGCACCATTTCATAACCTTCTGATTTGGCAATGCTATCAACGGCAGTCTTGATTTTTTCAATGACTTTTTTCTGTTCTTCGCCATAGCGACGGCGTTGATCTTCCTGCAGAGCCTGCGCCTTCACATTGAACTCTGCCTGAAGCTCAGACAGACGGCGTTGTGATTTAGTCCGCTCAGCTGCACTCATGAAGGATTCGTCTTTTTTGAGCTTGTCAGCCAGAGTCTGACCTTCGGTTTCCATGCGTTGCATCTCACGAATACGAGAATCAAATTCTGTATTCAATTTGCTTTTAATTGCTTTGGATTGCGGAATTTCACTCATCACTTTTGCCAGATCAACAGTGGCAATGTCCACCGCATGAGCAGAAACAGATACACCCAAAGACAACAGTGCAACAGATAAAGTAGCCGCGCGCATCATGGTTTTCACTTATATAACTCCTTTTTTGACGCTATCAGAATGTGCGTCCGATATTAAAGTTAAACACTTCCGTTTGATCACCCGACATTTTTTTGATCGGCTTAGCAAACGAGAACACCAGTGGACCCATCGGAGATAACCACTGTAACGACATCCCCACCGACATACGAATATTGGATGGACTTGCATAGTCGTAATACCGGTCGCAAGCATAACCACAGGTATACAGACTGTCATCAAACGTTGTATCCCAAACTGTACCAACATCGTAGAAGAACGTGGTTCGTAACTGTTCACGATAGGTATCACTGACAAACGGCGTCGGTACAATCAGCTCAACAGATGCAACGGCCAGCGCATTACCACCAACTGATTTGCTTTCCGGGTATACAGCCGGTCCGCTGATATCACTGCGATCAAGCTGCAGGGCTCTCGGACCAACCGCATTAGAACGGAAACCACGCATCCACTGACTGCCACCGGCATAGTAGTTTTCAAAAAATGGCAACACCTGGTCATTACCATCCTTTTGTCCATAGCCGTTGCCGTAGGCTGTTTTAAACCGTCCGGAAACCACCCAGAAATGGTCACGATCAAATGGATAATAATGTGCGTCTTCAAAACTGATTTTATAGAACTGCAGATCAGAACCCGGAATTGTGATTTTACCGGATGCCTGCTGACGGTTACCCTGTGTCGGGAATACCCCTTTGTTCAGGTTATTGCGTGTCCAGGTCAAAGAGACATCGTAGTCATCAAAAACGGCATGACCATCTTCCGTCATATCAATTGCATTGATATACCAGAATTTATTAATCTGCGCATAGTTGGTTGTTTTTGACAACTTGTTATGCTCGTAACCCAGGCCATATTCCAAACTATTCAACTCATCCAGCGGGTATCCCAGCGAGAGTCGCGCACCGATGGTTTCATTATCGTAATCCACCAGGTTGGCATCGCCCGCGGTGAATTTGTTGTAATAGACCTTACCACCCAGGCTTACGCCATCTACCGTGAAATACGGATCAGTAAAACTTAACTCAACATTTTTACTGTATTTATTGGTTTCAAAGTTAATGGCGCCCTTATTACCGGAACCAAAGAAGTTATCCTGCTGAATACCAGCCTGGAAACTCATCCCGGTTTCTGTACCGTACCCGATACCGCCATTGATGGAGCCAACAGAACGTTCTTTAACATCAACATCCAGATCTGCCTGGTCTTCGCGGCCAGGAACACGATGCGGCTGAACATCCACTTTCTCGAAATAACCAAGTTTATCCAGACGGGCTTTCGAATTTTCGATCTTGTCACCGGACAGCCAGGTTCCTTCCATCTGACGCATTTCCCGGCGCAAGACTTCATCTTTGGTGATCTGGTTACCCGTAAAGTTAATACGACGAACATAAACACGCGGACCTGGCTCAATATTGATATTCAGATCAACCTGTTTTGTTTCATCATTCATTGATGGATAGGTAGTCACTTTAGGATAGGCGTACCCAAACCGGCCCAGATATTTCGACAATACCTCTTCGGTATGGGTTATATCTGCCGCGGAATACATTGCGCCTTTTTCCAGAGGAATCAGGTTACGCATCTCCGCACTATGCCCCTCAAGATTCCCTTTCAGATCCACATTATTGAGCGTGTATTGCTCACCTTCATGGATATTGATCGTGACATACAGACCTTTACGATCCGGTGTCATGGATACCTGCGTGGAGTCCACTTTGAAACGGGCATAACCCCGGTTCATATAATAAGAGCGCAGCGTTTCAATATCCGCTTCCAGCTTTTGTTTCTGGTATTTCTGGTCGGCCATGAAATTCCACCATGGCACATCGTCACGCAAAGACAACTGAGCAATCAGTTTTTCTTCCGGGAATTTAGTATTGCCGACAATATTGATTTGCTGAATCTTGGCTGATACACCTTCGACAAACTTGAATTTCAGATTGACGCGGTTACGAGGCAGTGGTGTAACAACGGCCTGAACCTTGGCGGAGTACTTACCCACACCGTAATAGAAATCTTCCAGCGATTTCTCCAGGCTACGCAGCATGGTCCGGTCTAATGCCTCACCGACACGGACGCCACTGGATTCCAGAGTCTGTTTCAGCTGTTCTTCTTTGATGTCTTTATTGCCTTCAAATTCAATCTGACTGACGGTCGGACGTTCTTTTACCTGCACAACCAGTGCGTCACCATCCCGCACTAATTTGACATCATCAAAGTTGCCAGAGGAGTAGAGACGTTTAACTGCGTTCGCACTGGCATTACTATCCAGTGTATCTCCCACCCGAACAGGTAAACTTAACAATGCGGCCCCCAACGTGACGCGTTGTAAACCTTCAATACGAATGTCTTTTACGATGAAGGCGTCAGCTGCCTGCGCCTGTCCAATCACGCTGCATGCCAGCAGGCACGATGCAGCCAAAACTTTTTTTAACGCCATGTTGTATTGAGATCCTTGTCTATCCGTTAAAAACGGGTGAAATCATTGAACAACGCAATAGCCATCAAGCACATTAATAAGGCCGCACCGATCCGGTAAGCTATATCCTGTACCTTTTCGGGAACCGGACGACCCAGCAGTGCCTCGATTCCGAAAAACAGCAAATGTCCGCCATCAAGCACCGGTAAAGGTAATAAATTCATAATACCAAGGTTAACACTGATTAGTCCCAGGAAACCCAGGAAATAAACGAGACCAAACCCTGCACTATCACCCGCGCCTTTCGCTATTGAGATGGGGCCGCTCAAATTATCAACAGAAATAGTCCCGGTCAGTAATTTACCTACCACATCCAGTGTCAGCTTTGTTACTTCAGCCGTACGCTTCAACGCATGGGAAACCGCATCCACAGGCCCATAACGGGTTTCTGTCAGATATTTTTCCGGTAATGGTTTAACAACGGGCATTAAACCGGCAAATCCGATAATCCGGTCTTTGGTTTCTCTGCGTTCCGGTATTAATGTAACAGATATCGTCTGGTTATCACGTGACACCTGTAACTGTAATGGAATATCCGGGGATTGCTGGATAGTTTTGGCAAACTGCTGCCAGTCGTTCACGGAGATCTGATTTACAGAAAGAATTTTATCGCCAACCTGCAGCCCGGCTTTCTCACCCGCCCCACCAGGCGTTAACTGCGCCAACTCGGGCAAAATTTCCGGTGCAAGCGGACTAAAACCGAGTTTACGGAATGGCAACGGCTCATCCGGGCTGATATTCCAGTCAGTCAGCGGCAGCATGATCCGTTGCTGAACACCAGATTCGGATTCTACGGTCAGGTTGATTTCTGATTGTCCGGCCGCCCCGACAAAACCATAACTGACGCCTTCCCAATCAGTGACGGCTTGCTGGTTAACCTTGAGGATCTGCATTCCGCTGCGTAATCCGGCCTGATAAGCAACGGACGATGGTGTAATTTCACCGATCACCGGTTTAACACCCGGAACACCAAGCAGAAACACCAGCCAGAAAGCCACCACCGCAAAGACAAAATTCGCTAGCGGTCCTGCAGCCACGATAGCCGTACGTTTGGCAACCGACTGATTATTGAATGCCTGTGATTTAAGCTCAGCCGGAACAGTCTCGATCCGTTCATCAAGCATCTTGACATAGCCACCCAGCGGGATCAGTGACAACGAGTATTCCGTGCCATCCTTACCTTTCCGGTTCCAGAGAATTTTTCCAAAACCTAATGAAAAGCGAAGTACTTTCACGCCACAACGGCGGGCAACCCAGAAATGTCCCCATTCATGTACTGCGATCAGAATAATCAGTGCAATCAGGAATGAGGCTAAATTCCATAATCCGGCGCTCATACGCTTAACCCCGCAATTTTCTGATGAGCCAGTTGTCTTGCTTCAGCATCAATCGCCAGAATAGATTCCAGATCGTCAATATTACCCGGGTTTAATTCCGAGAGTACATCCGCGACCACATGGTGTATTTGAGTAAAACCAATCGAGGTATTTAAAAATGCGTCGACAGCGATTTCATTAGCCGCATTAAGCGCCGTTGTCGCGCCCTGACCGGCCCAGCAGGCATCAATAGCCAGTTTAAGACAAGGATAACGCTCGAAATCAACCGGCAAAAATGAAAGCTCACCGACTCGCGAGAAGTCCAGGGGATTTACACCTGAGACCACCCGCTCCGGGAACCCCATCGCATGCGCGATAGGTGTCCGCATATCCGGTTGTCCCATTTGTGCGAGCACAGAACCATCGCGGTACTGAACCATGGAGTGAATCACGGACTGCGGGTGAATAATGACCTGAATTTGTTCCTCAGACGCATTAAACAGCCATTTTGCTTCAATAAACTCCAAGCCTTTGTTCATCATAGTCGCAGAATCGACCGATATTTTTCGTCCCATCGACCAGTTCGGGTGGGCCACTGCCTGTTCCGGTGTGACTGAAATCAGATCTGCCACCGGTGTATAGCGGAATGGTCCTCCAGATCCGGTCAGCAGAATTTTATCCACGCCGGCGGCACTGAGATCACAGCGACCCAACTTTGCCTGCGCCTCTGCGGGCAAGCACTGAAAAATGGCGTTATGTTCACTGTCTACAGGCAGAATCCGGGCATCATTCTGGTGAGCTGCGTCCATAAACAGACGGCCTGACATCACCAGCGCTTCCTTGTTGGCCAGCAGAACTGTCTTGCCGGTTTTAATGGCCGCCATCGCCGGTAATAACCCAGCCGCGCCCACTATTGCTGCCATGACAATATCGACAGATGAATGCGATGCGACCTGGCATAACGCATCTGCACCAGCCAGCACTTCTGTATTCAGCTTGTACGATTGCAGCGCCTGCTGCAATGCAGCGGCTGAAACATCGTCAGCCATAACCGCAAATGCCGGACGAAACTCCAGACAATCAGATACCATCTGCGTTACATCCTGATTTGCGGTCAGCGCCGTTACAACAAATCGATCGGGATGACGCCGCACGATATCCAATGTACTGCGACCTATCGAACCTGTAGATCCGAGAATGGTCAGATACTGCATGCTATAACCCTTAACTTAATAACAGATAACTTACTACAAACACAGGCAAAGCCGCTGTCAGGCTATCAATTCGATCTAAAATACCGCCATGTCCAGGCAACAACGAGCCTGAATCCTTGATACCTGCAACCCGCTTGAACAAACTTTCAGTCAGATCGCCAAGAACAGAAGCCAGCACCGCAAGTACAGAACTGACAATAATAGCAACACTTTGTTGAGCAGAGCTGTGAACCTTAACCGTAACCACAACGGCCAGCAATGTGGCTGCTCCCACCCCGCCCATTAACCCTTCAATAGTTTTATTCGGACTGACTGCGGGCAATAGCTTGCGGGAACCGAAAGCACGGCCGGTAAAATACGCACCGGTATCGGCAACCCAGACCAGTGACATGACAAATAACAACGCCCAGCTACCTGCGCCGGGATCGTCCCGGAAGAGATAACCGCGCAGCACCAGCAACGACCAGAAAAACGGCAACAAGGTACATAACCCGAACAGCCATTGCAGCCATTTCCGCTGCTGCCACCAGGATTCGAAGCCGGGATAACGCATAATCATCACCAGCGCCAGAATCCACCAAATGATGGCTGACAGCAGGATGCCCCGCACCAATGGCTGAATCGTACCGTCCAGAATCAATTGCAAAGGTGAAAAATAGTAGGTTACTACTAAAATAGCGGTATAGCTGAGACCAAAAGCAGTGGCTGATGACGGTGAAGAAAAACGCCCCCACTCCCTGCCGGCCAGGAAAAACAAGACGGCCGCCACTAATGAAAAATATTCAACCGGAAGATAAAACAACCAGCCAATAGCCAGCGGGATTAAAATTGAAGCTGTTATAATTCTTTGTTTCAACGAAGAATATCCCTTGTTATGAGTGTTTGACTGATGACACCAGCCATTCTTTTATTTGATCGCCGGTACAACCGAAACGACGCTCACGGGAAACAAACGAAGCAATTGCTTCCATAAATTGGTCTTCACCAAAATCCGGCCACAGCACGGGAGTGAAAAAAAGTTCGGCATAAGCAATTTGCCAAAGTAAAAAATTGCTGACCCTGTGATCGCCACCGGTTCTGATCAACAGATCAACTTCTGGTATATCCGCACAGGAAAGGTGTTGCGACAGCAACGACTCGCTAATTTGTTCCGGTAATAAATCGCCCTGAGCAACTTTTGCCGCAACCTGCTGACAAGCATGCACGATATCCCACCGTCCACCATAATTGGCCGCAATATTGAGAATCATGCCGTCGTTATTGGCTGTCAGCACTTCTGCATCATGGATTTTCTTTTGCAGGCGCTCACTGAATCCCCGGATATCCCCGATAATACGCAGGCGTATATTACCATCATGTAATTTACGAACTTCGCGTCCCAGCATAATCATAAACAGTTCCATCAAAGCAGAAACTTCAGATTCGGGACGACGCCAGTTTTCGCTGGAAAAAGCAAACAGGGTCAGTGCTTTTATACCCATACGGGAGGCAACAGAGACAACCTGACGAACGGAGGTGACACCGGCTTTATGACCTGCGACGCGAATTTTACCCCGCTGTTGTGCCCAACGCCCATTACCATCCATGATAATTGCAACATGTTTTGGCATAGATTGATTGGCAATGCCCGAGATGGCATCAGGTAAAGTCATTGATTCCTCCATATAAAAAAGGCGCCATGCAGCATACTGCACGGCGCCCGTACTATACCTGATTAACAGCCTAGATTTCCATTAGCTCTTTTTCTTTAGCGGCTAACAAGTCATCAACCTGTTTTACATAACCATCAGTCAGCTTCTGGATTTCTTCCTGAGCACGACGATCATCATCTTCGGTAATTTCTTTATCTTTCAGTAATGCCTTCAGATCAGCGTTACAATCACGGCGAATATTACGTACGGAAACGCGTGATTGTTCAGCTTCTGAACGCACCAGCTTGATCAGGTCTTTACGACGTTCTTCGGTCAATGGTGGCAGCGGCACGCGAATTGTAGTGCCGGCAGAAGATGGGTTTAAGCCCAGATCCGAAGTCATAATCGCCTTTTCAACAGCCTGAATCATACTGCGATCAAACACGGTAACCGCCAGTGTACGGGCATCTTCAGCAACCACGTTGGCCACCTGACGCAGCGGAGTCGCGGAGCCATAATATTCAACACTGATCCCGTCCAGCAACGCTGGCTGTGCACGACCAGTACGGATTTTAGACATCTGAGACTTCAGTGATTCAACACTTTTGGTCATGCGATCTTTTGCATCAGTTTTAATTTCATTGATCACAATCTGTATCCTTTTTTCGCTAGATTTGGCAGACGCTTCATATTAAAGACTTTATATAGCCAAAACGAAAGTCTGATTATTTATTTTTGTGATAAATCAAAGTGCCTTCGCGTTCGCCCATAATAACGCGGCGTAATGAACCAGGTTTATTCATGTTAAATACACGAATAGGCAAGTTATGGTCACGAGCCAGGGTAAATGCGGCCAGATCCATCACTTTTAATTCTTTGTCCAGAACTTCGCTGTAATCCAGTTCTGAATAGAGTTCAGCATCGGGATATTTCACCGGATCAGCTGAGAATACGCCATCCACTTTAGTTGCTTTCAATACAACTTCAGCTTCAATCTCGATACCACGCAGACAGGCAGCAGAATCAGTAGTAAAGAACGGATTACCAGTACCCGCAGCAAAAATTACAACACGTCCGTTACGCAACAGACTGATAGCTTCTGCCCAGTTGTAATCGTTACAGATACCTTGCAGATTAATCGCTGACATCAGACGGGCATTAACATACGCGCGGTGCAGAGCATCACGCATTGCCAGACCATTCATCACGGTCGCCAGCATACCCATGTGATCACCTACTACGCGGTTCATGCCGGCTTTTGCCAGACCAGCGCCACGGAACAGGTTACCGCCACCAATGACAAGACCAACTTCAACGCCCAGTTCGATCAATTCCTTGATCTCTTGCGCCATACGATCCAATACAGTAGGGTCGATACCAAAACCTTCGGCGCCTTGCAGGGCTTCGCCACTCAGTTTCAGCAGAACACGTTTATATGCAGTTTTCGGATGAGTGCTCATTGCTCTATTTCCCGCTCATAGAAAGACCGCGACATATGTCGCGGTCTGTATTTAGCCGATGGTTCGATTAACCTTTCATGGCAGCGATTTGTGCCTGAACTTCAGCAGCGAAATCAGTTTCCTGTTTTTCGATACCTTCACCTACTTCGAAACGGATAAAGTCCTGAACGTCAGCACCTTTCTGTTTCAGCAGATCAGCAACAGTGATTGAAGGATCTTTAACGAACTGCTGACCGGTCAGAGAAATTTCACCAGTGAATTTCTTCATGCGGCCTTCAACCATTTTCTCTGCGATTTCTTTTGGTTTGCCAGAGTTAATCGCGATTTCAACCTGGATTTCGCGCTCTTTGGCAACAACTTCTGCAGATACGTCTTCTGGCTTAACGAATTGTGGACTGTTTGCAGCAACGTGCATTGCCAGATCTTTCGCCAGCTCTTCGTCGCCGCCAACCAGTTTGGTAACAACACCGATACGTGCGCCGTGTACATAAGTACCCAGGTTTTCACCTTCGATGATCATTACGCGACGCAGGTTCATGTTTTCGCCGATTTTTGCGATCAGGTTGTTCAGAGTAACCTGAACAGATTCACCTGCGCCGAAATCAGCTTCTTTTAATGCTTCTACGTCAGCAATTTTGCCAGCCAGTGCGATTTCAGCAACTTTGTCGCCGAAAGCACGGAAGCTTGCGTCTTTTGCTACGAAGTCAGTTTCGCAGTTCAGCTCTACCATCACAGCTACGCTGCCAGCAGATTTAGCAATGATGATACCTTCAGCAGCGATACGGCCTGCTTTTTTCGCAGCTTTAGCCTGACCTGATTTACGCATGTTTTCGATGGCCAGTTCGATGTCGCCATTCGCTTCGGTCAGTGCTTTTTTACAATCCATCATGCCTGCGCCAGTACGTTCACGCAGTTCTTTCACCATTGCAGCAGTAATATCTGCCATGTCATCCGTCCTCAAATTAGATAAATGCCATTTACAGCAAAAAGGGGCCACAGGGGCCCCTTCAAACCTGTACGATTCGTGTCAGGGCCTAACTAAAAATTAGTTAGCTTCAACAAAACCGTCTTCTTCAGCCTGAGCAACGATGTCCAGCTCACGAGCTGTTTTGATTGCATCAGCAGCAGCAGTCAGGTACAGCTGTACAGCACGGATCGCGTCATCGTTACCTGGGATGATGTAATCAACGCCATCCGGGTTAGAGTTGGTATCAACGATAGATACAACCGGGATACCCAGGTTGTTAGCTTCTTTGATTGCGATATGTTCGTGATCAGCGTCGATTACGAACAGAACATCAGGCAGACCGCCCATGTCTTTGATACCGCCCAGGCTCTTCTCCAGCTTTTCCATTTCACGAGAACGCATCAGCGCTTCTTTCTTGGTCAGCTTTTCGAAGGTACCGTCTTGTGACTGAGTTTCCAGATCTTTCAGACGTTTGATTGACTGACGAACAGTTTTCCAGTTAGTCAGCATACCACCTAACCAGCGGTGGTTCACATAGAACTGGTCGCAGTTTACTGCAGCTTCTTTAACAGCTTCAGTAGCAGCACGTTTGGTACCAACGAACAGTACTTTGCCTTTTTTAGAAGCAACACTAGACAGGTAGTTCAGCGCGTCATCAAACATTGGAACAGTTTTTTCCAGGTTGATGATATGAACATTGTTACGGGCACCGAAAATGAACGGCTTCATTTTTGGGTTCCAGAAACGGGTCTGGTGACCGAAATGAACACCTGCCTGCAGCATGTCGCGCATAGAAACTTTAGCCATTTTATTCCTCTTTGGGGTTGGGCCTCCACACATCCCTCACTCCGACCATTCAGGCACCCCGGAGCGGGTTATAGATGTGTGTGTGGTATTTAAGTTAATTGATGAAACCGGAGAGACTCTCCGTTCGGGCGGCTTTATACCATAAAGGCGCTTCTTACGCCACTTCAAATAGGTAAAACCGTGCGGTTTTAATACATGGAAGAGCGGTTAATACTGTTGTTGAGACTAGCACTCATTTTCTATTGTCTATAAAATTGGTGAAACATCATACCTGTCGTTCGGTTACAGGTTTTCAGTTCAGAGAAATATTATGTCCATCATTATTAAAACCGCGGAAGAAATCGAAAAAATGCGTGTGGCCTGTCGGCTGGCGGCAGAAGTACTGGAAATGATCGCTCCGTACATGAAGGCCGGTATCACCACCGAAGAGCTGGATAACATCTGCCACGATTATATCGTTAATGTGCAAAAAGCGATTCCGGCACCGCTGAATTACCACGGTTTTCCTAAATCTACCTGCATATCCATCAACCATGTCGTCTGTCATGGCATCCCCTCTCCGGATAAGAAACTGAAAGAGGGCGACATTGTAAATATGGACATTACAGTGATCAAAGATGGTTACCATGGTGATACATCGCAGATGTTTATCATTGGTAAAGGCAGCATCATGGCAGAACGTCTGTGCCGTGTTGCTCAGGAATGTCTCTATCTCGCCATCAAAATGGTCAAACCTGGTGCACGCCTGGGTGATTTTGGTGCAGCCATTCAGAAACATGCCGAAGGTCATGGCTATTCAGTGGTGCGTGAATATTGCGGACACGGCATCGGAAAAGGTTTCCATGAAGAGCCTCAGGTTCTGCACTATGGTAAAGCCGGTACCGGTGAAATCCTGCGTCCGGGCATGTGTTTTACGATCGAGCCGATGATCAATGCCGGTAAACCACAATGCAGCGTTCTGAAAGATGAATGGACTGTCGTCACCAAGGATCGCAGTCTGTCTGCACAATGGGAACATACTTTGCTTGTTACTGAGGATGGATGTGAAGTCCTGACCTTACGTAAAGATGAAGCACTGGAGCGTGTTATTCATCACAGCTGATTTATCCCCGGCTCCACAGTGACGTGGGGCCTAACTCTTTGGAATTGCTTATGCTTCCGGAACATCTGAACCCACACGCCATACCCGGCGATCAACTGACTCTCCCCTACTGCAAAGAATTACTTTCGCATCTTCAAGGCTGGTTACAGAAACAATTTGAAGCACAGGAAGATGTTCTGACACTGGTCATGGCCCGTTCTGATTTTACAGACCAGTTACTGACCCGGTTGTGGCAAAAATTCGGATTGGATAAACATCCTTCTCTGGCTTTAATTGCCGTCGGAGGTTATGGACGCCATGAGCTTCATCCTCACTCAGATATTGACATTCTAGTATTAAGCCAAAAAAACATCTCTCCCCAGCAAGGTGAAACAATCAGTCAGTTTCTGACGTTGTTGTGGGATTTGCGCCTCGATATCGGGCATGCCGTCCGTACCCTGAAAGAGTGTATCCAGCAAGGCAAAGAAGACATTACCGTTGCCACCAATCTGCTGGAAAGCCGGTTGATCTGTGGTTCAGCTCAGACGTTTGATGCATTACAGGACGCAATTCAGCCTTCCAAATTTTGGCCAAGTGATGCCTTTTTCCGGGCAAAACGGGAAGAGCAGATGCTGCGCCATCAGCAATATCAGGACACCGCCTTTCTGCTGGAACCGGATGTAAAAAGCAATCCGGGAGGATTACGAGATATTCAGATCATTACCTGGATCGCACGCCGGCAGTATGGCGCCATGTCACTGCAGGAAATGACCAGTTTTGGCTTTCTGAATAAAGCCGAATATCAGGAGTTACAGGAATGTCAGAACTTTCTGTGGCGGGTACGCTTTGCCTTGCATCTGGCCATTCAGAAGAACGATAACCGGTTGCTGTTCGACCGGCAACGAATCGTGGCCCGCATGCTGGGCTACCCGGGTGAAGGCAATGAACCGGTTGAACAGATGATGAAGCGCTTCTTTCAGACAGTGCGTCATATCACTGAACTGAACGAAATGCTGTTACAGCTGTTTGATGAAGCAATTCTGGGTAATGAGTCGGCCAAGACACGACTGCTGAACGAAAATTTTATTTTACGTGATACGCATATTGATGTTCTGGAACCTGCGGTTTTCGAAAAGACACCGCATACCATGCTCGACCTGTTTTATCAGATCGCAGAAAACCCGGAAATAACCGGAATATACTCCTCCTGCCTGCGGGCGTTACGCAATGCCCGCCGGAGCCTGATCATTCCCCTGCAGGACCTGCCGGAATGCCGCGAACGCTTTATGGCTATTTTGCGTCATCCGCGCGGTATTTCACTCCCGTTCACGTTAATGCATGAGCACGGCATTCTCGCGGCATATCTGCCACAGTGGAGTCAGATTGTCGGTCAGATGCAGTTCGATATGTTTCATGCCTACACCGTGGATGAACATACCCACCGGTTGCTGAAAAATATTTACCGGTTCCAGCAGACAGAACGAGCCAAGCTGCATCCATTGTTTTTCGAAACATACAACCGGCTGAATAAACCCGAATTACTGTTCATTGCGGCACTATTCCACGATATCGCCAAAGGGCGTGGCGGCGACCATTCCGATCTGGGTGCGAAAGATGCCCGTTCGTTCTGTAACCTGCACGGACTGGATCGCTATGAAGGGCGTCTGGTGGCCTGGCTGGTCAAAAACCATCTGCTGTTCTCTGTTACAGCGCAGCGTCGTGACATTTACGATCCGGATGTTATCACCGAATTCGCGCATACCGTCCGGGATGAGGAGCATCTGGGCTATCTTTACTGCCTGACCGTTGCTGATATCTGTGCCACCAATGACTCCTTGTGGAACGACTGGAAAGGGACATTGCTGAAAGAACTGTTTTTTGCGACCCAGCGGGCGCTGCGACAAGGTCTGGAAAATCCGCCGGACATGCGCCTGCGTATTCGTGAGAATCAGCGTCAGGCCATGCTGATTCTGAAAATTCAGGGTTATAACGAACAGGAAGTGAATCAGCTCTGGCAACAATTCAAAGCTGATTATTTCATGCGTCACGGCCCGGAACAGATCGCGTGGCATACGCGTCACATACAGGATCATATCAGGGACGGGAAAAATACGCCGCTGGTGGTATTTGGTAATCACAAAACCCGGGGTGGCAGTGAAATCTTCCTTTACTGCCATGACATGCCGAACCTGTTTGCGACAGTGGCCGCCATTCTGGATCATAAAAATCTGAACATTCATGATGCGCAAATCATGAACTCCAAAGCGGGCTACGCGATGGACACGTTTGTCGTCACCGAGCCGAATGGTGAACCTGTGGTCGTCGACCGTGTACCGATGATTGTCCAGTCACTGGAACAGGCGCTGAGCCGGCCGGGTTATCCTCTGCCGCCATCACGGCCATTGTCACGCCGCCACCGTCAGTTCCAGGTGCCTACCCGGATTACCTATCTGCCGGTCAAAGGCGAGCATAAACATTGCCTGATTGAGCTGGTCGCACTGGATAGCCCCGGCGTGCTAGCCCGCATAGGCTCGGTCTTCCAGGAATGCGAACTGGAAGTTCATGCCGCCAAAATCACGACCATCGGGGAGCGTGTTGAAGACTTCTTCAGTCTGTCACGCCATGATAATTTGCCATTAGCGGATGAAGACAAGAAAAAGCTGGAAGAAAAACTGATAGAAAAACTAAATCCATCCGACGAAATGTGATAAAAAGAAGCGTTTTTTTAGGGAGAGAAACATGTCTGACTTACAACGCATCATTGATGACGCATTTGAGCGTCGCGATACCATTACTCCAAACAGCGTCGATCCGATTGTTCGTGAAGCGGTGCTGCAAACTATCGACATGCTGGACGCCGGTCAGATCCGCGTAGCAGAAAAAATCGCCGGAGAATGGGTGGTGCATCAATGGGTGAAGAAAGCAGTTCTGCTGTACTTCCGCATCAATGATAATGCGCCACTGCAGGGTGCCGGTACTCAGTATTATGACAAAGTACCACTGAAATTTGCTGACTACACTCCTGAACAGTTCAAGCAGGAAGCTATCCGTGTTGTTCCGCCAGCAACCGTCCGTAAAGGTTCTTTCATTGCCCGTAATGCGGTACTGATGCCATCTTACGTCAACATCGGCGCTTACGTTGGTGAAGGCACCATGGTTGACACTTGGGCAACCGTAGGTTCTTGCGCTCAGATCGGTGCCAACGTGCATTTGTCTGGTGGTGTAGGTATCGGTGGTGTTCTGGAGCCGTTGCAGGCTGGTCCTACCATCATCGAAGACAACTGCTTCATCGGTGCCCGTTCTGAAGTGGTTGAAGGCGTGATCGTAGGTGAAGGCTCTGTGATTTCCATGGGCGTATTCATTGGTCAGTCTACCCGTATTTACGACCGTGAAACCGGCGAAATCCACTACGGTAAAGTACCACCAGGATCAGTGGTTGTTTCAGGTTCTCTGCCATCCAAATGTGGCAAATACAGCCTGTACGCTGCCGTGATCGTGAAGAAAGTAGATGCGAAAACCCGTTCTAAAGTAGGTATCAACGGCCTGCTGCGCAGCATCGACGAATAATTTCGTCTGTTTTCGCAAGTCACACTCAATAACGTCCCTTTCATGGGACGTTATTTTTTGGCGCCAGCTCACAGAGTTAAGCAGAGATTTATGCTGTTTGCCCCGGATAGATGGAAAAGAATATTTTTATCCCATAAAGTCGTTGGTTCGGGTTGTATCCTCTTTTTGCTGTAGAGAATTATGTCGCTGAAAGCTATTGCTCAGGAATTAGGTATTTCGATCACCACCGTCAGCCGTGGCCTTAATGGCTACAGTGATGTGGCGGAACATACCCGCCAGCTGATCATGGCGGCTGCAGAAGCTCGCGGCTATCTGCCCAATGCCTCGGCTCGACGTTTGAAAACCGGCAGAACGGATGCGGTCGGCCTGGTTTATCCGATGGTGACCGCCGCGTTGTATGACCCGAATCTGCTGGATATTGTCGCGAATATCACCAGTGCGTTTGCCGATTTTAATATTGATATCGTCATGGTATCGGATCAGGAACACCACGGACATTCTCCCTATGTCAGTTTGATAGAAAGTGGCCGGGTTGACGCGCTGATCGTCATGGACGTCATGAACGAAGATCCCCGTATCAATTATCTGCAATCCCGCGGCCACAAATTCCTCTCTTTCGGGCGTTGCAATACCAGCAAGCCGTATGCCTGGATTGACTTTGACTGTGAAATTGGCAGCCGGCGCGCTGTGCGTTATCTACTGGACAAGGGCCACCGACAGATCGCCTATCTGGGGGGCAACGATGAACGAGCTTTTATCAGCCAGCGTAAAGATGGTTTTATCCAGGAAATGAACGCAGCAGGCATTGCAGTACCTGAACATTATATTCTGCAGTGCGCCCGCAATCGCCGCAGCGGAATGACGGCAATGAAGCAGATCCTCACCTACCCAGATCGTCCTACCGCTATTCTGGTCGACAGCAGCATGTTGGCAGATGGTGCCATCATGGTCGCGGAACAGGCAGGACTGATTCCCGGCGAGGATATCTCTTTTATTGCCTATGATGGTTTACCGCCGGATACCTATTCTGACAAGCACATGACCAGCGTACAGCTGTCTACCTCCGAAAAGAAAAGCAAACAGATTGCCGACATGACGCTGGCGCTCATTCGCGGCGAGAAACCGGAAAATCTGCATGTACTTTGGGAACCCGAGATTGTCGAAGGAAACACGGTAAAAGACCTGCGTACTGCTTCCTGACCTCTCATAATTTCCGTTCCAAAACGTTAACCAGCTCCCATTTATATTCCCAGAATTGATGCCATTTTGCGTTTAATCACAAATCCAAAACGTTTCGGTATTGATCCGAAACGTTTTGGAATACCTTCTCGCCATCAGAGTTACCGTTTAAACCGATTCCCTGACGGAGTATGCGAACAATGAAGGACAACGTAGTTCATCTGCAAGGCAAGACGTCAGATCTGATTCTTCAGATCTCGCCTGTCGTTGAGATTTTATATTGGGGCGACAAAATTTCCGGTGTCGATGCCGCTGCGATTCAGGCAGTAAAGCGTGCAGTGCCGAATGGTCGCCTGGACGTGGATACACCGGTGACATTGAGCCCGGAACAGGGCCGTGGCGTATTCAGCAGTCCGGGTATGGAAGGCCATCGTCAGGGACTGGACTGGTCTCCAGTATTCAATTTCAAATCACTGCAGCAGGACAACAATAATCTGCTGATCACCACGGAAGATCCGGTTGCCGGCCTGCGTCTGGTTTGTGAACTGAATCTGGATCCGAAAACCGATGTGCTGCAGGTTCGCCACACGCTGACCAACCTGAAGTCTGAAGATTATCAGGTGGATCGCCTGGCCGTAACCTTGCCATTGCCAGAGCGTGCTGATGAGCTGATGGCCTTCCATGGTCGCTGGGTGCGTGAATTCCAGCCACATCGCGTAGAAGTGAAACATGGTGGCTATCAGCAGGAAAACCGCCGTGGCCGTACGTCGCATGAATATTTCCCGGGTTTTATGCAAGGCGCTGCCGGTTTTAGCGAACAGCAAGGCGAAGTCTGGGGTGTCCATCTGGCATGGAGTGGTAACCACCGTCTGCGGTCTGATGTGAAAACCGATGGCCGTCGTTTTGTACAGGCAGAAGCGCTCTATTTCGCCGGCGAAATTGTGTTGGCGGAAGGTGAAAGCATCAGTACACCGTGGGTTTATGCGACCTACAGTGCGCAGGGCCTGAACGGCATGAGTCATTCATTCCATCAGTTTGTCCGTGATCAGATCGTTCACTTCCCGGAAAACAAGCCGCGTCCGGTACATCTGAATACCTGGGAAGGGATCTATTTTGATCACGATCCGGAATACATCATGCAGATGGCCAGCCGCGCCGCCGAGCTGGGTGTGGAACGTTTCATCATTGATGATGGCTGGTTTAAAGGTCGTAACAATGATCTGGCCGCGTTAGGCGACTGGTATCTGGATACCAAAAAATACCCAAATGGGCTGGAACCGGTGGTCAATCATGTTCGTGGTTTAGGCATGGAATTCGGTATCTGGGTTGAACCGGAAATGATCAACCCGGACTCCGATCTGTTCCGCGCACATCCAGAATGGTTACTGGCTGTCGCCGGTTATCAGCAACCGACTGGACGCTATCAGTACGTGCTGGATCTGCAAAAACCGGAAGTTTTCGATTATCTGCTGGAACGTCTGGATGATCTGCTGAGCCGCTATGACATCGCCTATGTGAAATGGGATATGAACCGCGAAGTCGTTCAGCCTGGTCATGACGGTTACGCGGCGCTGGATGGTCAGACTAAAGCGCTGTATGACCTGTTTGATGAGCTGGGTCAGCGTCATCCGAAAGTGGAATTTGAGTCTTGCGCGTCCGGTGGTGGTCGTATCGATTATGAAATCCTGAAACGCACTCACCGTTTCTGGACTTCCGACAATAACGATGCGCTGGAACGGCAGCATATCCAGCGTGGCATGAGCTATTTCTTCCCGCCAGAGGTCATGGGCGCACATATTGGTGGCCGTCATTGTCACTGTACCCGCCGCACACACAGCATCGGCTTCCGCGGTCTGACTGCCCTGTTTGGTCATATGGGCGTCGAACTGGATCCGGTCAAGGAGAGTGCCGAAGAACAAGCCGGTTTCACTCATTACATTGCGCTGCATAAACAGCTGCGTCCGCTGCTGCACAGTGGCAACGTGGTTCGCATCGATCACCACGACCCGGCCTTGCAGATCAACGGCGTGATTGCCCAGGATAAAACCAGTGCCGTCTTCCTGTTCAGCCAGCTGGCGATGCCAACTTATACCCTCTCCGGTACTGCGCGTCTGGCTGGTCTGGACCCGGCGAAACAGTATCGTCTGCAAGTGTTGGATCAACCGGCCACACTGCGTACCGGTGGCGTGATGAAAAAACTGCCGCTGTGGCTGGAAGAAGAAACTACGCTGAGTGGAGCCTGGCTGGCCAAGGCAGGTATTGCCCTGCCGGTAATGGACCCGGAAAGTGCGCTGCTAGTCAAATTGGAAGCTGTGTAAGCGCCTCGGCGCTTACCTGAAATGAATCAGGATCTGAATACGGAATACTGTGCCGTAGCCGCTTCAGATTTAGAAAGAGAGAAATCTCGCTAAGTAAATAACAAGGATAAGCGAATGAAACAACACACATTCAAAGTCAGCTTATTGTCACTTTGCGTTGCAGGTGTTCTCGGCATGGTACCTCATGCCTTTGCCGCAGACGCTGAACCAGCTGCGTTACCGAAAGGACAGCCCTTCCCCGGACAAGGGAAAGCGATGTTACTGTCACAGAAAGATCTGATGGAATTCAAAGCATTACCTTCTTATTCAGAACCGGAATGGATAAACAAGCTGGTTAAAGAAGGCAAGCTGCCGCCGGTAAAGGATCGTCTGCCGAAAGAGCCGATGGTATTTAACAGCAAAGGTATGCCGGATGGTCCGGGTGTTTATGGTGGCGTATTCCGCATGGTGAGCGGTGGTCGTCCGGAAGGCTGGAACTATAACGCCGGTAAAAATTCAGGCTGGGGTGGCACTGAATATACCGTGGCAGAATGTCTGACCCGTACCGGTCCGCTGACCACCATCAAAAAAGAAGAACAGACGCCGCTGCCGAACCTGGCGAAAAGCTGGGAATGGTCTGATGACGGTAAACAGCTGACGATGCATCTGATTGAAGATGCCAAATGGTCGGATGGTAAGCCGTTCTCATCCGATGACGTGATGTTCCTGTGGAATGACAATATTCTGGATCCGCATGTTACTGCCTGGGCGAATGCCGATACCTATGGCAAAGGCACGACGCTGGAAGCCGTGGATAAAAACACGATCCGCTGGACCTTCCAAGAACCGCGTCCGACCCAGTATCTGTACAGCATGGCCTTCTTCCGCATGTGTCCGGGCCCGGCACACGTGCTGAAACAGTTCCATCCTAAGTACAATAAAGACGCCACTTACAGCAGTTATGCCAATGCCCTGCCTGCCGACAAGATGCCGGTAGTCACCATGGGTGCCTGGGTGCCGGTTTACCACAAAGCTGACCAGATGATCGTGCTGCGCCGTAATCCTTACTACTGGAAAGTCGACGAAAAAGGCCAGCAACTGCCTTACATGGATGAACTGCGCTTCAAACTCTCCACCTGGACCGACCGTGAAGTACAGACCGTCGCAGGTAACGCTGATTACGCCAACATGGAAAACACGACCAACTACGTTGAGTCGATCAAAAAATCGAAACAAGCGGATTCACCTGCCCGTCTGGATTTCAGTCCACGCTTCTTAGGCTGGTCGCTGTTTATGAACCTGTCGGAAGATCTGGGTGCCGGTGACGATCGTGAAAAAGCGATCCGTCTGCTGAATCGTCAGCTGAAATTCCGTCAGGCCATCAGTCACGCCATCGATCGTAATGCACTGGGTCAGACCATGGTTCGAGGTCCATTTTCACGTCCGTATGCCGGTGGTCTTTATCCGGAAGGGGTGGTGAATGATGGTTCCGTTGTTTACTACGGTTACAACCCGAAACTGGCCAAAGAATTACTGGCGGATCTCGGCTTAAAAGACACCGATGGTAACGGCATTGTGAACTGGACTGACGGCCCGACCAAAGGTCAGGATCTGGAAATCACCATGATCACACCGGATGGCCCGGGTGAAACTTCTCTGTCCGAAGGTCTGGTTTCCATGCTGCGCGAAGTCGGTATCAAGCTGATCCCGCGGCCAATGCAGGGAGCTCAGGTTGATGCCGCACTGGGTGCCAGTTCTTATGATTTCTTTATCCGCCGGAACGACAATGAATACATTCAGCCAGTTCAGCTGGCTGAAGCGCTGGCTCCGGTACACGATCAGACGCCGTACTGGCATAAAGGCACCAAAGCCAAACCGCAGAATCTGCTGCCATTTGAAAAAGAACTGGTCAGCCTGATCAACCAGTTCCAGCACGAGCCAGACCTGAGCAAACAGCTGGAAATTCTCAATAAATACAACAAGGTATTTACCGATAATGTGTACCACGTTGGTCTGGTATCTGTGCCAGGGGCACTGATTTTGAACAAACGCCTGAAAAACGTGCCACCAGGAACGCCAATCATGAGCTTCCAGTGGGCAGAAGATTCTATTATGCGTGAGCGTATCTGGATCGATCCGAAATCTGCTCCGGTTGAAGAACTGATGCCAGGCAAACTCCCTGAATAAGCAGTTGATCAATAAGTTGGATACCCAAAGTAATTGGAGTTACAGCAAGACGACAAGTGAGCGAATCCCCATGAGCATAGAGATACTATGTGATTGGGGTGAGTAAACGCCGTCAACGATGCTGCAACTTCAAGTACGAAGGGTAGAGTTAACAAACCGGTCACAGAATGTTGTCGTGACCGGCCGTCAACAAGGAATGCACTATGTTCGGTTTTATCATCAAGCGCTTGCTGGCTGCGATCCCTTTGCTGCTCATCCTCAGTATGATTTCGTTCTTTTTGATCCAGATCCCGCCGGGAGATTATGCCGACCGGGTGAAGAGTCAGGCCATTACCATGTCTGGGATGAGTGAGCAGGATGCTCAACAAATGGCGGACAAATATCGTGAAGATCACGGCATGAATGCGCCATTGCCAATGCAGTATGTCCGTTGGGTCGGCAATATCGTGACCAAAGGCGATTTCGGCGATTCTTATACCTATAACAAGCCTATCAGTCAGCTGATCATGGATCGCCTGCCAATGACCTTGCTGATCGCGCTGATGTGCCATTTCGGTTCCACCGTGATCGGTACTTTGCTCGGTATTTTTGTGGCCACCCGGCAATACAGTATTGCCGATACCGTAGTGACCATCTTTGCCTTTATCGGCATGACCACGCCCCGCTTTGTGCTGGCGTTGATCATGCTCTACCTGCTGGTTTTCCATTTCAATTCGACCAACGTCGCAGCGCTGTTTTCGCCGGAATACACCATGGCACCCTGGAGTCTGGCTAAATTCGGCAACCTGTTGGTTCATATCTGGCCGGTACTGCTAGTGGCTATCTTCGGTGGTATGGCGCAGAACCTGCGTGTGATGCGCTCCAACATGCTGGACGTGATGCAGGCACAATATGTTGAAACAGCTCGTGCCAAAGGCCTGTCACCGATGCGGGTGCTGTTCCGTCATATCGTACCAAATGCCCTGCATCCGATGATCATGTTCCAGGGGGTTGCCCTGCCCTACATGATTGCCGGTGAGCTGGAAATCGCGATTGTCTTTGCCCTGCCAACCGTCGGTCCGCTAATTGTCCAGGCCATGCAGGATCAGGACGTTTTTGTCGTCGCTTCATGCATGCTCATTCTGGCTACCACACTGGTGATCGGTAATCTGATCGCTGATATCACGCTGGCCTTACTGGACCCTCGTGTCCGTCTGTCCTGATAAGAGGTTTTTATCGTGGAGAACACTATGCAATCTGAAATCATCCTGGAACAGGATCCGCGTGAACGGCCAAAATCAAACGACGAGCGTTATCTGGCTCTGGTCTGGCGTCGTTTTAAACGTAATAAATTAGCGCTGGTTTCTATGTGGCTGATTCTGGCCATGCTGGTTCTGGCTATCTTTGCCTCTTTCTTTGCACCGCAGGATCCGGCGCAGCGCAGTAATGAAGATGTTTACCTGCCACCGCAGGGTATCCATTTCTTCAGTGATGAGGGTTTTTCGGTCCGTCCGTTTGTTTATCCGTATGAAACCACCTTTGATCCGGAAACATTTGAACCAAAATATGTGCAGAACACCGAGAAAAAGGTCTATCTGCAATTTTTCAGTGAAGGCTGGGAATATTCCTTCCTCGGCATGACCTTCAATACCCATCTGTTTACCGCGCAGGATAACCAGAAAATCTACATTCTCGGTACTGACGGGATGGGCCGTGATGAGCTGAGCCGTATCTTCCATGGTATGGGCGTCACCTTGCTGATGGCCGGGTTGATCACCTCTATCTGTGTGATTGTCGGTAGTCTGGTTGGTATCACCTCTGGTTATCTGGGCGGTAAGGCGGACTTATGGATCCAGCGTGTGGTTGAGTTGATGCTGGCGTTCCCGGAGTTGCCGCTGTATCTGTCGGTGATTGCGATTTTGCCGAAAACGGTGTCACCACAAACTACCTTCGTCCTGTTCGTGCTGTTGCTGGGCTGTCTGAAATGGGCGCAACTGGCGCGTGAAGTGCGCGGTAAAGCGCTGGTGTTACGGGAAATGGACTATGTGAAATCCGCGATTGCTGCCGGTGCTTCTGACAGTCGTATTGTAGTGCATCACATTCTGCCGAACGTGATGTCACATGTGATTGTGGTTGCGACCGGCATGATCCCGACTTTCATCCTGACGGAAAGTTTCCTGAGCTTCCTCGGCGTTGGGATTCGTCCGCCAATGATCAGTCTCGGTTTGTTACTGAATGCGGCCCGTGATTATCAGGTACTGGGTTCTTACCCATGGCTGCTGGCCCCTGTAGGCTTCATTCTGGTTTCAGTTTTGGTTTTCAACGCTGCCGGTGACGGTCTGCGCGATGCGGTTGATCCGTACTCAGGTCGTTAGGCGAGGATTTTAAGATGAATGAACAAACCCTGTTAGTGAACGCGGAAAACATTCAGGTCGATTTCAGAACGGAAGGCGGTATTGCTCAGGCAGTACGTGATGTTTCCTTCAAAATCTACAAAGGCCAGACTGTGGCGCTGGTCGGTGAATCCGGCTCAGGAAAATCGATCTCCGCCCGTGTGCTGATGAAGCTGCTGCCGAAGAGTGCGATTGTCGGCCAAGAGACCCGCATCACCCTGCATGGCGAAGACATGAGCCAGTATGACGAGCAGGCGATGCGCAAAATCCGCGGCAAAAAGATCGGCATGATCTTCCAGGAACCGATGACATCGCTGAACCCGATTTATACCGTGGGTGAACAGATCGGCGAAATTATCCGTGAACATAACCGCACCATATCCAAACAGGAAATCCGTGAACAGGTACTGTCGCTGCTGAAAGAGATGCAACTGCCGGATCCGGAAAAACGCATTGACCAGTATCCGCATCAGATGTCCGGTGGTCAGCGTCAGCGCGTGATGATCGCCATGGCGCTGGCGAACAAACCAGACCTGCTGATCGCGGATGAACCCACCACCGCGCTGGATGTGACGGTACAGGCCGAAATACTGAATCTGCTGAAACGGTTGCAGGAAAAATTCCAGATGGGCGTTTTGCTGATCACACACGATCTGACCATCGTGCGTAAATACGCCGACTGGGTCTATGTGATGCAGCACGGTAAAGTAGTGGAAAACAACGAAACCGAAAACCTGTTTACGGCACCAACACACCCTTATACACAGCATCTGCTGAATTCCGAACCGAAAGGCACCGCACCTGCTGTCCCGGCTGAAAATCCGGTAATTCTGGAAGGGAAAAATGTGCAGGTTTCTTTTGTGACTCAGACCGCCAACCGCTGGTTGCGCCGTCCGGAAAAGCGCTTCCATGCCGTCAAAGGGCTGGATCTGACACTGCGTCGCGGCGAAACGCTCGGTATCGTTGGTGAATCCGGCTCCGGAAAAACCACACTGGGTCATGCCATTCTGCGTCTGATCGAATCCGAAGGCGAAATGACTTATGATGGCATCACGCTGCACGACCGTGACCGCAAAGCGATGCGGCCGCTGCGCAAACGCATGCAGATCGTGTTTCAGGACCCCTTCTCTTCGCTGAACCCGCGTATGACCGTGCGCCAAATCATTCAGGAAGGGATGATCATCAACAATATCGGCACTGATGCTGCGGATCGAGAACAACGCGCCATTCAGGCATTGCAGGAATCCGGATTAGCGCCTTTTGCCATGGATCGCTTCCCGCACGAGTTCTCCGGCGGGCAGCGTCAGCGTATTGCGATCGCCAAGGCGATTGCGATGGAGCCGGAATTCATTCTGCTGGATGAACCCACCTCTGCGCTCGATTTGTCCGTTCAGAATCAGATCATCCAGCTGCTGCGGCAATTACAGCAAAAACATAACCTCTCCTATCTGTTTATCAGCCATGATTTACGCGTGGTCAGAGCGTTGTGCCACCGCATTATGGTGATGCGACACGGAGATTTGGTCGAAATGGGCGATACCGTCACGGTGATGGACGACCCGAAAGAGGAATATACACGACGACTGATCCGGGCAGCATTCGAGGTAGCAGCCTGATAACCCAGAAGAAATGTATTAATCGGAGGCAAGCATGTCGGATTATGTACCGAATGAAGAACGTTATAACCAGATGCATTATCGCCGTAGCGGCCAGAGCGGATTGAAACTACCCCGTATCAGCCTGGGTTTATGGCATAACTTTGGGAATACCGCCGTTCAGGATAACGCCCGGAATCTGATCCGGCATGCTTTTGACTGTGGTATCACGCATTTCGATCTGGCCAACAACTATGGTCCGCCACCAGGTTCAGCCGAAGAAAACTTCGGCAAAATCCTGAAGCAGGATTTCCGCACGCTGCGTGATGAACTGGTTATTTCAACCAAAGCCGGCTATCCGATGTGGACCGGCCCGTATGGTGATGGTGGCAGCAAGAAATATCTGATCTCCAGTCTGGACCAAAGCCTGCAACGAATGGGGCTGGACTACGTGGACATTTTCTATCACCACCGCCCGGATGCGAATACCCCGCTGGAAGAAACCATGGCGGCGCTGGATCTGATCGTACGTCAGGGTAAGGCGCTGTATGTCGGGCTTTCCAATTATCCGGCTGAGCTGACCAAGCGTGCATCGCAAATTCTGAAATCTCTGGGTACGCCGTGCATCATCCACCAGCCGAAATACTCCATGTTTGAGCGCTGGGTCGAAAACGGCCTGCTGGATGTGCTCAGTGAAGAGCAGATCGGGGGCATTGCGTTCTCGCCGCTGGCCGGCGGGTTGCTGACCGACCGTTATCTGAATGGCATTCCGGAAGATTCCCGCGCCGCTAAAGATGGCCGCTTCCTCAAGCCGACCGACATCACCGATGAACGGCTGAAGATGATTAGTGAACTGAACCATGTCGCCTATCTGCGTGGACAAAAACTATCCCAGATGGCACTGCAGTGGGTGCTGCGTCAGCCGGCCATTACCTCTGTGCTGATCGGTGCCAGCAAAACCAGCCAGTTGGATGATGCCGTCGCAGCATTACATTATGTGGAACTGAGCGCGAAAGAGCTATCACGTATCGACGAAATACTCGCCGGTGACAGCAAGTAATCCCTCGTACTCAGGCCATCTTTTTATCAGGAGAAAGAGATGACTGATCCTACGGAAATCAGCCCCCTGACCTGGCAACAGGCCGATGAAATATTAAGCGTTGAGTTCCGTCAGCCCGGCGATATGCCGGGCTATCACTGGCATCGCCAGGTTGAAGTGAATATTCCGTTTGGCGGCCCGGTGCGTTATCTGATCAATGATCAGCAGATTCAACTGCCGGAGGGTCATATTGGTCTCTTCTGGGGCGTGATCCCGCACCGGCTGATTGAGTGCGAAAACTGCACACAGATGGGCGTCATCAATATCCCCCTTTCCCACTTTCTGGCATTACCCGTTGATGACCTGCTGCTGAATAAAATTCTGCACGGCAGTGTCGTGATCTCCACAACCAAAGATCTGTTCGGTCATCATGAGGTGCTACGCTGGCATAATGACAGTCGCAGCAATTCCCATGGTCTTTATCAGCTGATGCAGGAAGAAATCGTGCTGATGATGAAGCGGGTTGCCGTTTCCGGCTGGCAGGAACTCCTGCATACCGAACCGGGGAAACTGCACAGCCTGCGCATGAACGAGCGGAAAATCCGTTATATACAGGCCATGCTGAGCTTCATCTCCGAACATTATTATGAGGCGATCCGGGTCAATGATGTGGCTGAACAAATTCAGTTACACCCGAATTACGCCATGAATCTGTTCAAGCAGGTCATGGGCTATTCGATCAAAGATCACATCACCATGATGAAGATAAACCACGCCCGGGCCTTGCTGGCAGAAACCAACCGTTCGATTCTGGATATTTCGCTGACTACCGGCTTCAGTGCCATGAGCCGGTTTTATGAGGCCTTTCAGAAATTGGTCGGCATCACACCGAATCAATACCGCCTGACGACCCGCAGTAACGCCGGCGTCCTGTTATTACCCATAGAAAAAGAGACAGCTTAATGCTGTCTCTTTCTTTCCTGCCGGTCATATTACAGACGGGCAAATTTCGGTAACCAGTCCCCATGCGCGCGGCGTAAATCATCAACCAAATCATGGATCTGATCCAAATCCAGTTCGGCACTGGTATGCGGATCCAGGTAAGCCGCGTGATAAATATATTCCGGGTTTTCCGTCATCAATGCTTCCACGGTCAGTTGCTGCACATTGACGTTGGTACGCATCAGCGCCGCCAACTGCGGTTGTACGCTGCCGAATTTCACCGGTTGCATACCATTGCGATCCACCAGACAGGCCACTTCTACCGCACAATCCTGTGGCAAATTATCGATCAGGCCTTTGTTCAGCACGTTACCGTAAATGACGGATGGTTCACCGGTAGCCAGCGAGTTGATAATAGCGGCGGCATATTCCCGGCTTTGCTTAATTTCGATGTCATGCTGTGTTTCGATACGTTGCAGCTCTTCTGCCCAGTCGGCAATCTGCCGTTCGCAGCGGCGCGGGTATTCGTCCAGTGGAATATTGAATTTCTCGATCAGATCCGGACGATCGCGCTTGATGAACCAGGGAGAGTATTCGGCAAAATGCTCACTGGATTCAGTCACAAAATAGCCAAACTTGCGCAGAATTTCATAACGCACCCGGTTTCCGTCCGGTACACGGCCTTCGGCGGCCAGCGCTTTCAGGCGCGGATACAAATCCTCTGTGGAACCATCCGGCAGGCGTTGCGTAAATTGGTTATAAAACGCCATGTGGTTGATACCGGCACAGGTATACACCAGGTTAGCCGGCTCAACACCTAAATCCTTCGCCAATTCTTCTGCCGTGCCCTGTACCGAATGACACAGACCAACATATTGGATCTCCGGTACCATACGCTGCACAGCCAGGCTCAGAATAGCCATCGGGTTCACATAGTTCATCAGCAATGCGTTCGGACACAATTCCCGCATGTCACGGGCGATATCCACCAGCACAGGCACCGTGCGCAATCCGCGCATGATACCGCCAACACCCAGCGTATCCGCGATCGTCTGGCGCAGACCGTACTTTTTCGGGATATCGAAATCAACCACCGTAGACGGTTTATACCCACCTACCTGGAACATGGTGATCACGACATCCGCTCCCCGCAATACCTCCCGGCGATCCATACTGGCACTGACAGTCGCCGGTACTTTTAATGCGGAGATGATTTGACCGGCGACCATTTGCGACTCCTGCAAACGTTTGCCATCAATATCCTGTAATGCGATATGCGTGGAGATCAAGGCGGGTTGCTGTAGCAGGTCGCGGACAATATTACGCATGAACACTGTGCTGCCGGCACCAATAATAGCGACTTTCATAGGGTAACTCCGTAATAGACAGGACTGAATCTGAGCATCAGTATCCAGTCTGGAGGCCTGTCCGGTCACTCCACGCTACCCGCAAGTTATTCCCGAAAAATAAGATAGGCCTATGCGATGGAATGACAGCGCATGCGCAGACCATGCCTGTCCGGACCATAGTAATCGGCCAGTTCTGCCGATGTCTGAAAACCGGCTTGCTGATACAGAGATAACGCGGCCGTATTTTCACAATCCACTGACAAATACAATGCCCGCATATGCCATTGCCGGGACAACGCCTGTGACAACTGGATCAGCCAGCGCCCCAGTCCTTTTTGCCGGAATGACCAGTGAACCGCTAACGCGCGGATCTCCAATCCCTGCCAGCCTTGATGCGGCAACAGACAGAGATAGGCAACCAGCGTTTCCTGATGAAACAACAAAAGCGTCGTACATGCCGACCCGGTAATCAGATAGCGCCAGCGACGACGTCCGAAGCCCAGAAACGGATTAAAGCAATATCTTTCCAGATGCAGTAATGCAGGCAGATCGGACAGCGTTGCAATCCTGCAATACATATCCGGAACATGAGGCGGGTTTTGGAAAAAAAATGCCAGCGCATCCCGATCACGCTGGCACTTTTTACCGGACTGAATCATCTCAGTCTCAGGATTCTGCAGAAAACATTAATTGTTCAGCGGTGATGGCAGTGGTTCACCGGTGATCGGATGACGCGCTTCCAGTATGTCCTGGCGCTCCATCAGTTTAGAGATCAGTTTGTTATCGGCCTGTTTAACCTTTTCTTCAGCCACTGCCGTTTCTATTGGCGCTTTTTTCTGTGCCGGTTTTTCCAGTTTCAGACCTTCTGATTTGGGAACATCCGCATCACCCTGAATAATGCAGATACGATCGTGATATTCTTCATCAATACAGTTACCCAGCAGGCTTTCCGCATCAATGTTATCCGCGATGACCGTAATATTGGCATCCGGCGTTTTTTCAATATGACGACCCAGTAACCAGGCCAGATACATTTCAACATGATGACCGCCAGTACCTTTAGTCGTCAGCAGTTCAACCGGTGAGCCACATTGAACCTGAATGCGCAGCAACTCTTTGACAAACTCGACAGGCAGACTCTTCTGGCTGGCACTAACCACAATCTCAAGCTGATTAAATTTAGTTAAATCCATGTCCAAGCATTTGTTCACAGCCTGTTCAATAACAATCAAAATATTCTTCGGCATACCCGCTATCCTTTATTATTCATGGTGAACCAGAAGTTACCCTCTGCCAGAAAGGCAGATTATAGTGCTTGGATCATTAGTCAATGCTACATCCGAAACCTTTACAATAAAATTTCAGTTCTTGTGATCTGTGCTCAAGCTTGATTTTCTTTTTGCTCAAAAAACAAGCAAGGGCCCCGAAAGGCCCCTGACAGATTAAGTCTTGATGATCTTATCCGGCGTCATAACCAAGATTCGGCGCCAGCCAGCGTTCAGCCTCGGCTAACGTCATCCCTTTGCGGGCCGCATAGTCTTCAATCTGATCTTTCTGAAGACCGGCAACCGCAAAATACCGGGATTGCGGATGACTGAAATAGAAACCGGAAACCGAAGCCGCCGGGGTCATGGCGTAAGAATCGGTCAGTTTCATGCCGATAGCCTGCTCCACGCCCAGTAATTTCCAGAGTGTGCCTTTTTCGGTATGTTCAGGACACGCCGGATATCCTGGCGCCGGACGAATACCCTGGTAATTTTCCCGGATCAGCTCGTCATTGGACAGATTTTCATCTGCGGCATAACCCCAGTATTCCTTCCGCACCTGAGCATGCAGGTATTCGGCAAAGGCTTCTGCCAGACGATCACAGACGGCCTGAATCAGAATCGCGTTATAGTCATCGCCGGCAGCTTTATACTGTGCGGCCAGCTCTGCTTCACCGATACCACCGGTGACGGCAAAACCGCCGAAGTAGTCTGCAACACCACTCTCCTTCGGTGCAACAAAATCCGCCAGACAGTAATTCGGGAAGACCTCGCCGTTTCGCGCCTGACTGACCTTGTCCGTCTGCTGACGCAGGAATCGGAATGTCTGCAAGACCTGGCTGCGGGACTCATCGGTATAAACTTCAACGTCATCACCGACGCGATTCGCAGGGAACAGACCAATAATCGCACTGACGTTCACTTCACCGGATGCTTGTAAACGATCCAGCATGGCCTGCGCATCATGATAGAGACGGGTCGCTTCTTCACCCACCACTTCATCTTCCAGAATCCGCGGGAATTTACCGGCCAGCTCCCAGCTCAGGAAGAACGGGGTCCAGTCAATGTAGTCACGCAGCGTGGCGATCGTGACATTATCGATCACTTTCACCCCAAGTTGATTCGGTTTCGGTGGCTGGTAGTTCTGCCAGTCCAGCTGCAACGCATTGGCACGCGCGGCTTCCAGTGTCACCGGCGGTGTGCGTGGCTGCTTGCGGCTGTGCTGTTCACGCACTACCTTATATTCATCGCGCAGACGCTGTACAAACGGTGCTTTCAGTTCGGTGCTCAGCAGGCTCTGCACCACGCCAACGGCACGGGAAGCATTCGATACATACACCACCGGCTCACTGTAATTCTGCTCGATTTTCACCGCAGTATGAGCTTTGGAGGTGGTCGCGCCACCGATCATCAGCGGAATTTTGAACCCTTGTCGTTCCATCTCTTTGGCGACATGGACCATCTCATCCAGCGATGGCGTGATCAGACCGGACAGACCAATAATATCCGCATTCACTTCGCGTGCGGTCTGCAGAATCTTCTCACAAGACACCATCACGCCCAGATCGACGATCTCGTAGTTGTTACACTGCAGTACCACACCGACGATGTTTTTACCGATGTCATGGACGTCACCTTTCACGGTCGCCATGACGATCTTGCCGTTGCTCTGCCCGGCAGCTTTCTCTTTTTCGATAAATGGCTGCAGATACGCCACGGCGCGTTTCATTACCCGCGCTGATTTCACCACCTGCGGCAGGAACATTTTACCGGCGCCAAACAGATCGCCGACCACATTCATCCCGGCCATCAGCGGCCCTTCGATGACCTCAATCGGACGGACTGCCTGCTGACGGGCTTCTTCGGTATCTTCATCAATAAAATCAGTAATACCTTTGACCAGCGCGTGTTCCAGTCGTTTGCCGACCGGCCAGCTGCGCCATTCCTGTTCACGCGGGTCTGCCGCCTGTTGCGCCGCTCCGCCCCGGTATCTTTCCGCGATCGCCAGCAGCTCTTCGGTGGCACCCGGATGCTTGTTCAGCACCACCGCTTCCACTTTCTCTTTCAGTTCGGCCGGAATGTCTTCATAAATAGCCAGCTGACCGGCGTTCACAATCCCCATATCCATGCCGTTTCTGATGGCGTAATAGAGGAAGACAGAGTGAATAGCTTCACGTACCGGATCATTACCACGGAAGGAGAACGATACGTTCGATACCCCGCCGGAAATCATGGCGTGAGGCAAATGGGTTTTGATGTCTTTAACCGCTTCGATGAAATCCACTGCATAGTTGTTGTGTTCATCAATACCGGTCGCCACGGCGAAAATATTCGGATCGAAAATGATATCTTCCGGCGGGAAGCCCACTTCTTCGGTCAGGATCTTGTAGGCACGCTGACAGATTTCGAACTTGCGCGCACGGGTATCCGCCTGACCAAGTTCGTCAAACGCCATCACGATCACGGCAGCGCCATAGCGCCGGATCAGTCTGGCCTGCTGAATAAATTTCTCTACCCCTTCTTTCATGGAGATAGAGTTCACGACGCCTTTACCCTGAATACATTTCAGACCCGATTCAATGACTTCCCATTTGGATGAGTCGATCATGATCGGCACACGGGAGATATCCGGTTCAGAAGCGATCAGATTGAGGAAACGCACCATGCACGCTTCGGCATCCAGCATGCCTTCGTCCATGTTGATGTCGATGATCTGGGCACCGTTTTCAACCTGCTGACGAGCAATATCCAGCGCTTCGTCATATTGTTCTTCTTTGATCAGACGTTTGAACTTGGCTGAGCCGGTGACGTTGGTCCGCTCACCCACGTTTACAAACATCGAGTTGTCATCAATGGTCAGCGGCTCCAGACCAGCCAAACGACAGGCTACCGGAAGTTCCGGCAAGGCACGTGGTTTGACCCCCTCGACGGCTTTCGCCATCGCCCGGATATGATCCGGCGTGGTACCACAACAGCCACCGACCATGTTCAGGAAACCGGACTCGGCCCATTCACGGATGTGTGCCGCCATTTCGTCGGCTTCCAGATCATAGCCACCAAACGCATTCGGCAGACCGGCATTCGGATGCACGGACACATAGCTTTCACTGATGCGAGCCAGTTCCTGCACATACTGACGCAGCTCCTGGGGCCCCAGCGCACAGTTCAGACCAAATGACAGCGGCCGGGCATGACGCAGCGAGTTGTAGAAAGCTTCGGTTGTCTGTCCGGACAAGGTACGGCCTGAGGCATCCGTGATAGTACCGGAAATCATCACCGGCAGTTTGACGCCCAGTTTTTCAAAAATGCTGTCTACGGCAAAAAACGCCGCTTTCGCATTCAGGGTATCGAAGATGGTTTCGATCATGATGATATCGGCGCCGCCTTCTATCAGGGCTTCGGTCGATTCTTTGTAGGCATCCACCAACTGATCAAAGGTGACGTTACGTTTCCCCGGATCGTTCACGTCAGGAGAAATAGAGGCAGTACGGTTGGTCGGACCCAGCACGCCGGCAACAAAACGCGGTTTTTCAGGTGTCTTTGCATTCCACGTATCGACAACACGACGTGCCAGCTGTGCGGCTTCCCGGTTGATCTCGGCTGACAGCGCTTCCATATGGTAGTCAGCCATCGCAATACGTGTGGCATTAAAACTGTTGGTTTCAATAATATCTGCACCCGCTGCCAGATAGGCGTCATGAATCGCCGCAATGACATCCGGTTTAGTCAAGACCAGCAGGTCATTGTTACCTTTCAGGTCTGATGGCCAGTCTGCAAATCGCTCACCACGAAAATCAGCCTCCTGCAATTGATAGCTTTGGATCATGGTGCCCATACCACCATCAATAAGCAGAATACGTTCCTGTAATGACTGATACAGTGCTGATGTGTTTACCTTTACAACCACGGGCGGCGTCCTCAATATCGGTGATGCAGATAATTCTAAAACTAAGATGTCCGACATCCCTGCCGGACAGAATCGTCATATGATAACTCAAGAATAGAGTCAGATTTCCCAGGCCAGCTCTTCTGTGCCCTGAGTCAGCGTATTTAAATCATATGGCGTCAGCTGGTAGACGTAATAGTTAAGCCAGTTAGAGAATAACAGATGTCCATGACTGCGCCAGCTATGATATGGCGGATTAAGCGGATTATTCTCCGGATAATAATTCGCCGGAATATTCGGATTAATCCCGGCCGTCATATCACGGTGATATTCGTTATGCAGGGTTTCTGCGTCGTATTCCGGATGCCCGGTGACAAACACCTGACGACAGTCTTTGGTCGCGGCCAGATAAACACCCGCCACATCAGACTCGGCAAAAATCTGCAGATCCGTATTAGCACGGATAAAATCGCCTTCAAAAGAGGCATAGCGGGAATGTGGCGCCAGAAAGACATCATCAAAACCACGAACCAGCGGATCCTGCTGTTCCAGCTTGCGGTGGTAATAGACCCCGGAAAGCTTCACATCACGGGTCTGTTTTTCCAGTCCGTACAATACCTTCAGTGCCGCCTGCGCCGCCCAGCAGAGGAACAGCGTCGAGGTGACGTTTTTCTTCGACCACTCAATGATCTTGATCAGTGTGTCCCAGTAGACCACATCGTCGAATTGCACCAGACCCAGCGGCGCACCGGTGATGATCAGGCCGTCATATTTGTTGTCTTTGATCTGGTCAAAATCCTGATAAAAGGTCTCGACATGGATCCTTGGTGTGTTTTTGGATTCACGGTCATCAATACGCAGCAGATCCACAATCACCTGCAGTGGTGAGTTAGACAACATGCGCATCAACTGAATTTCCGTTTCAATTTTTTTCGGCATCAGGTTCAGCAGCAACACTTTCAGTGGCCGGATATCCTGATGCGCTGCGCGGGTATCGGTCATGACAAAGATATTCTCTTCTGTCAGCACCCCTGCGGCAGGTAATTGGTCGGGAATTTTGATTGGCATGACTAGCTCCCACATCTATCAGTAAAAACGTCTGGACATCCAGAAATCTACACCATCCAGAGAGACCTGTCACCAAGATCCCCTTCTGATAACCCTATTCAGAAGTACGTTGGCGAAAATAACATCGATCATTACGGTAAAATATTCTGGTTGCGCGGTTTGTTTTACTGGCGATATGGCCTGAAAAAGTGGTGTCGATAGTAACTGGTTGTTAGTATAAAACGACTTAACCAACCTACCGGAACCACCATGATCATAGAAATAATAACTACCGGAGATGAAGTTCTTACTGGTTTCACCGTCGACACCAATGCCTCTTGGGTGAGTCTGCAGCTGCTGGAGCAAGGCTGGCAGGTTCGCCGTCGGCAGACGGTCGGCGATCGTATGGACGATTTAACGGATGTATTACGTGAACGTAGTCTGATTGCCGATGTCATTATCTTTAACGGCGGCCTGGGCCCCACTTCTGACGATAAAACAACGGATGCGGTCGCGCAGGTAGCGGGTGTCCCGCTGGAACTGAACAGCGACTGGCTGGCCAATATGGAACAGAAATTTTCCAACCGGGGCCGTGTCATGCCTGCCAGCAACCGTAAACAGGCAATGTTACCGCAGGGGTCAACCGTACTGGATAACCCGATTGGTACCGCTTGCGGTTTTAAATTAAAGATCAATAACGCGGTTTGCTATTTCACACCGGGCGTCCCGAACGAATTCAAACAGATGGTTAACGAGCAGATCATTCCGGATCTGAAACAGCAATTTTCTTATGGGGCAGCCGTCGTCCGCCGTTATTTCACCTTCGGCATTTCCGAATCCTCGCTGAGCGATATGCTGGATCCCCTCTGCTGGCCGGAACATATTGAGCTGGGCTATCGCTCATCCATGCCGATTATCGAGATGAAACTAATCAGTCAGCATGCGGACGCCGATTTCGATACGGCGGAAAAACAATTGCTGTCGGTCATAACGCCTTACCTGGTCGCTTCCGACTATCTGGACATGCCGAAACGCCTGGCTGCATTGTTGGAGACACATCTGGAGATTCTGGAGGGAAGTACCTGCGGTGAACTGCTGACTGAACTGGCGCCGGATATGCCAAACCTGTGTGCGGATTATCATGCGCATTTGCCTGACAGCGCAGATGAGCTGCTACAACATATCCAGCATCACTCCCGACTGACACTGGCCATCGGTACCGCCAAAGAACAACGTTATCCGATCGCCCTGTGGGATGGTATTCACGGCTGGGCACAAACCCTGTTTGTCCGCACGCTGGATGTGACCCTGCAGCGCCGGATTATTGCTTTTGCAGCGCAGGATATGCTGCGCCGTTATCTGCTGAAACAACCTGTACTGGGTGACTATCAGACACTGCAACGTACCGACAGCTCCTACCGGCCTTAAGCTCCGCGCCGTACGCCAAAACCAACTCCGGCGCCCCGGCCGGAGTTGTTAACGACCTCAGACTCCGAGCAGATTACGGAATTCGTCACCAACCATGGTGGGCATAAATTCGGTAATTTCATAATCCGCCAGTTTATGCAGATGGAACGGATCCGCCGCCAGAATCGGCTCCAGCGTCTCCAGACTTTCTGAACGCGCCAGAATGATGCCACCGGTTCTGGGAACTTTACGTCCGGAAGCAATAAAATGGCCGGCGTCATACTGTTCCTGCAGATATTTTTTATGTGCGTCCATATGGGCATCAATCTGTGCAATATCGGCTTTGTAGATCAGGGAAATAACGAACATAGTGCACCTCCGCGCTGACAATCCGGGTTATTATCAATCCAGCTCTTAATTCAGTATCAGCCAGTTATCCGCATGATGCCACCACTATCAACAATCCGTTTACATTTACGGCCCATCGCATTACGGGACATGAAACCGATCAATACTGTCGTGCAGGATCCGCGGTTTGTTCAGGCCAGTACCGGCTGCCTCATGCCACAATCGGATAGCCAGTTACTGCGCTGGATCATGTCGCAGCAAAAACAGCATGTAAGCGGTTCTGGCTGCTGTTATGCGATACAACTCGCAGCCGTTGACGACCTGATAGGTTTGATCAGTATTCAGCCACAGGGAAACTATGCCGAGCTGAGTTTCTGGCTGCACCCGGAATACTGGCGGCAAGGGTTAATGACCGAAGCGCTGACCGCGGTGATCAACGCCTGGCGGAACCATCATCCGGCAAGCCTGATAACGGCGAGCTGCCATATCAATAATCCGGCCTCTCAGGCACTACTAAAACGGGTTGGAATGCAACTGGCGGAAACAGACGAGATTAGGCAACAACAGCAGTATGCGTTGCCAGACGAATAAATCTGGCGAGGTGGATCCGGAGCTGCGGCGATAGCAGCTCCGGAAATAATCAGAGATTATTTTTTGGCTTCTGGCGCTGCTTCTGCAGGTTTAGCCTGATCTTTCACGATGTCCAGCAGTTCTACTTCAAACACCAGTACAGAGTTTGGCGGAATAGAACCGGCACCCTGTTCACCGTAAGCCAGCGCAGCCGGCAGAGTGAATTTGAACTTGGAACCAACTGGCATCAGCTGCACGCCTTCGGTCCAGCCCGGAATAACACGATCCAGCGGGAATTCAGCTGGCTCTTTACGATCGTAAGAGCTGTCGAATTTAGTGCCGTCAGTCAGTGTACCCAGATAGTGAACACGAACTTCATCGGTCGCTTTTGGTTTTTCACCGGTACCCATCTTCAACACTTCGTATTGCAGACCGGATTGGGTGACTGTCACGCCCTGTTTCTTGGCATTCTCTTCCAGGTATTTCTTACCGTTTTCTAAACTGGCTTTGGCATCGGTTTCGGCTTTCTTGGTTGCCGCTTCGTTGATCTTCTGATCATACGCTTTCAGCGCTTTCTCGATATCTGCGTCGCTCATCTGGGCCTTTTTCGCCAGACCGTCTTTAACGCCGTTCAGAATCATCTCGTTGTCCAGTTTTACACCCAGATCCTGCTGACGGGACAACGTGGTATTAATATAGCGTCCCATAGACAGACCAATCGCATAAGCCGATTGCTGCTCGAATGTTTTCAGCTCAACTTTATCGGCAACAGGCGCCTTGGCTTCTTCTTTCTGACATGCAGCCAGAGATACTGTCACTGCAACCGCCAACAAAGACATCTTGATCATTTTTTTCATTATTTTCTCCACGAGAACAAATCCGGCTCTCTGTTCTTATTAACGAGAGGCTCTTCAGCAAGCGCTCTATACTAACCCCTGTTTTAAACTAACAACAGGGGCCATAAAGGTAATTGTGAGAAAAATGATAAGGCATATAATGCGCCGGTCTACCGGAGAAGAGTGAAACAATGTTACAGCAGATAAACGAGCTTCATGAACGGATTGAACATCTGGAAAGCCGGCTGGCTTTTCAGGACGATACCATTGAACAGCTGAACCAAGCGTTGACGCTTCAGCAGCAGGATCTGGACAAGCTACAGCATCAGATGACCCTGATTATCAGCCGCATGAAAGAGATGGTGGTCAGTCAGATCGCCAGCCAGAGCGAAGAAACCCCGCCGCCGCATTATTAATGCAGTACCGGATTAAGGCTCAAAAATAAAAAAACCGCCGTTGTTTAACCGGCGGTTTTTGTTTTCGGCTTGAACCGGGTGAATTAACCCACCCAGGTATCGCGCAGTGCCACGGTCAGGTTGAACACCGGTTTGTCTGCGGATGACAGCTTGCTGTCGGCACAGAAATAACCTTCACGTTCGAACTGATAAACGAATTCCGGTTTGGCATCACGCAGTGATGGTTCCAGTTTCGCATGGCCTATAATCCGCAGGGATTGCGGATTGATGGTGCTCAGGAAATCATCCGCCGCGCCCGGATTGGCAACTGCGAACAGACGATCATACAGACGCACTTCCGCTTCCAGCGCGTGAGCGGCAGAAACCCAGTGAATAACGCCTTTCACTTTACGGCCATCTGCCGGGTCTTTACCCAGCGTATCGCGATCGACCGAGCAGTACAGCGTCGTAATATTGCCTTCCGCGTCTTTCTCTACACGTTCAGCCTTGATGATATAAGCATGGCGCAGACGCACTTCTTTACCCATCACCAGACGTTTGTACTGTTTATTGGCTTCTTCGCGGAAATCAGCACGGTCAATGAAGATTTCACGGCTGAACGGCACCAGACGTGAACCCATTTCCGGTTTGTTCGGATGATTGATGATCGAAATTTCTTCGAAATGATCTTCCGGCATGTTTTCCAGCACGACACGCAGCGGATCCAATACCGCCATCGCACGTGGTGCGCGTTCGTTCAGATCTTCACGGATGCAGGATTCCAGGGCGCTCATTTCAACGGTGTTGTCCTGTTTGGTCACCCCGATACGATGGCAGAATTCACGCACCGCTTCCGGCGTATAACCACGACGACGCAGACCGGAGATGGTTGGCATACGTGGGTCATCCCAGCCTTCCACAATTCCTTCGGTCACCAGCAGGTTCAGCTTGCGCTTGGACATGATGGAATATTCGAGGTTCAGACGACTGAATTCGTACTGACGCGGATGGCAAGGAATGGAGATGTTATCCAGTACCCAGTCATACAGACGGCGGTTGTCCTGGAATTCCAGGGTACAGATGGAGTGCGTGATGCCTTCCAGCGCGTCCGAAATACAGTGGGTAAAGTCGTACATCGGATAGATGCACCATTTGTCACCGGTCTGATGGTGATCAGCAAATTTGATACGGTACAGCACCGGATCACGCATCACCATAAAAGAAGAGGCCATATCGATTTTGGCGCGCAGACACGCTTCCCCTTCCTTGAAACCGCCGTTCTTCATTTTTTCAAACAGCGTCAGGTTCTCTTCCACGCTGCGATCACGGAACGGGCTGTTTTTACCCGCCTGAGTCAGGGTACCGCGGTATTCACGGATCTGTTCCGGGGTCAGTTCATCAACATAGGCCAGACCTTTGTTGATCAGTTCAACCGCATAGGCGTGCAATTGATCGAAATAATCCGAGGAGTAACGTACCGTGCCATTCCACTGAAAACCCAGCCATTGCACGTCACGCTGAATAGACTCGACATATTCCACATCTTCTTTTACCGGATTGGTATCATCGAAGCGCAGGTTGCAGGTGCCCTGATAGTCACGCGCGATGCCGAAATTCAGGCAGATGGATTTCGCGTGACCGATATGCAGGTAGCCGTTAGGCTCTGGCGGAAAACGGGTTGCAATAGTTGTATGTTTGCCACTCGCCAGATCCTCATCAATGATCTGACGGATAAAATTGGTTGGTCGATGCTCCGCTTGGGTCATCATTCACCTCGGATAGTGATTATCTTTTGTATGCAATAACCGGATATCATCCATATTTATGACATTGCACTCAATAGGTATTTGCCAAATCAGAACCCCGGGCTGGCAAACCTCGTGCAGATCGTCTAACTATTACGCGAAAAGCCGTATGTCATAAACAAAAAAGCCACTGCCGCGAAACGGGCAGTGGCTTGCAGACTTATACGTTCAGTGCGTTAAGTTAACCGGCGATTGCCGTTTTCATCGCACCTGCCACGATTTCAGCCTGTGGACCCAAGACCACCTGCAGATTGTTGGCGTTCAGTTTCACGATTCCACTCGCGCCCAGCGCTTTCAGCTGCTTGTCATTCACGCGTTGCATATCACGTACAGACAGACGCAGACGAGTGATGCAGGCGTCAATCTGGGTGAGGTTCTCTTCACCTCCTAATGCTGCCAGATAGTTGTTTGCTAACTCCTGCATGTCTTTGGATGCTGCAGTATAACTTTGCACATCGCCGTTGTCGGTTTCACGACCCGGAGTTTTCAGATCAAACCATTTGATTGCGGTGTAGAACACGGTGAAGTAAACCACACCGAACACCAGACCGATCACCAGCAGCAGCGCAGGTTTGGTTGCCAGCCCCCAGTTGATCACGAAGTCAAACAGACCAGCCGAGAAACCGAAACCATGCAGTACACCCAGCGCGTTGGTCACCACCAGCGACACCCCGGTCAATACCGCATGAGCGGCATACAGCGCCGGCGCCAGGAACATGAACATGAATTCCAGCGGTTCAGTCACACCGGTCAGGAATGCGGTCAGCGCAACAGACAGCAGCAGACCACCTACCTGAGCACGACGATCTTTCGGCGCAGCCAGATACATCGCCAGCGCTGCCGCAGGCAGACCAAACATCATGATTGGGAAGAAACCCGTCATGAACACACCTGCTGTATGATCGCCGGCGAAGAAGCGGTTCAGGTCACCACGCGCCGCCTGCGTGGCAATTTCTTTGATAACGCCACCGTCGATACCCGGTACAGCTCCGCCTACCGACAAGGTTTTCACCACATCCGGTGCCAGACAGATATTATGCAGCGCACCGGCGACTTCATAGCCAACCTTGGTACATTCGCCCAGACCGAACCAGAAGATGGAGTTCATCACATGGTGTAACCCTACCGGGATCAGCGCACGGTTCAGCAAACCATAACTAAACTCGCCGATAGCGCCTGAATTCGCCACAGTATGTCCGAAGGTATCAATACCATGCTGAATTGCCGGCCACACGACCCCGCTGATCCCGGCCAGAATCAGACAGATAAGACCCGTCATGATCGGTACCAGCCGTTTCCCGCCAAAGAACGCCAGATATGCCGGCAAACTGGTCGCATGGAAACGGTTATAGACATGACCAGCCACGATACCAGCCACGATACCGCCAAAAAATGACATGTTGATCTCGGGATTGATGGTTTTCGCCGCCTCGGTCAGCACCAGGTACCCTGCTGCCCCGGCCAGCCCCGCCGCACCGGCATCATCTTTTGATAAGCCAATCGCAATACCGATACCAAACAGTAATGGCAATTGCCCGAAGATAGCGCCCCCGGCCTGAGCCATAAAGGGAATATTCAGCATATCTGCTTGTCCCAGACGCAGCAGAATTGCCGCCACTGGCAGTATCGCAATTGGCAGCATGATGGCTTTGCCGAGTTTTTGCGTATAACCCAGAATGTTCATGTGTTCCTCTCTATAAGTGCATTTGTGCAGCCCCACAATCATCTTAGTTTATATCACGAAATAAGTTCTGTGATTTATGCCGCATAAAGCGTATTTGTGGAAAAAAAATGGTCAACCCAATTGCAATAATCCGGATGTTTATTCACAATTAAAAATAAGTAGTGAGACCTCATGGAGAAAACACAAATGCGTATGCTGCCGTTAAAAGATAAAGCTCAGGTTGGTTTATGGTCTGCCCGTTATATTGCGGAGCGTATCAATCAGTTTGCGCCTACAGCGGAACGCCCTTTCGTTCTCGGATTACCTACTGGTGGCACACCACTGGCTACCTATAAGGAACTGATAAAACTCTATCAGCAGGGTGAAGTCAGCTTTGCGCACGTCATCACCTTCAACATGGATGAATATGTGGGGTTAAGCGCCGATCATCCGCAAAGCTATCACCGCTTTATGTTTGATAACTTCTTTAATCACATCGATATTCCTAAAGAAAACATTAATATTCTGGATGGTACCGCTGCCGATCTGCAGGCAGAATGTGCAGCCTATGAAGCCAGAATCAAAGCCGTCGGTGGTATCAAGCTGTTTTTCGGTGGTGTTGGCAGTGATGGTCATATCGCTTTCAATGAACCCGCCTCCTCGTTAAGCTCCCGTACGCGGATCAAAACCCTGACGCAGGAAACACTGATTGATAATGCCCGTTTCTTTGACGATGACATCAATCAGGTGCCGAAAATGGCGTTGACGGTCGGTGTCGGTACCTTGCTGGATGCGGAAGAGATCCTGATCCTGGCAACCGGCCATAACAAGGCATTAGCCGTACAGGCCGCGGTCGAAGGCAGTGTGAATCATTTATGGACGGTGTCGGCACTGCAACTGCATGCGCGCGGCATTATTGTCTGTGATGAGCCGGCGACGATGGAACTGAAGGTAAAAACACTGCGTTACTTCCAGCAGTTAGAAGCACCTGAATTAACGAAGTATTAAGGAGATAAACATGTACGCGCTTTGTAACAGTGTACTCCTGACGGGTTATCAGCGGCTGACGGAGACAGCCGTTGTGGTTGCCGATGGAAAAGTGGTCGCGCTGTTACCACAGGCAGAGCTTCCGGCTGATCTGCCGCAGCAAGACATGCAGGGTGATATTCTCTGTCCCGGTTTTATTGATCTGCAGCTGAACGGGTGTGGCGGTGTCATGTTTAATGACACCCCCGATGTGGCCACTCTGGCGCACATGCAGCGCACCAACCTGCGCTCCGGCACCACCAGCTTCCTGCCAACGCTGATCAGCGACAGTGATGAAACCATTGAACAGGCGCTGGCGGCAACCAAAGCATTCATGCAGGCGCATCCGGACCAGGTGCTGGGCATGCACCTTGAAGGGCCATATACCAATCCGAAACGTCGGGGTATCCATCCGGAAGAACAGTTACGCCAGCCTTCCGATGATATGATCGCCTATTTGTGTCAGCAGGCTGTCTGGCTGAAAAAAGTCACGCTGGCGCCGGAACTGAATCTGGCACGCCATATCCGTCAGCTGGCCGATGCCGGTATCACCGTCAGTATCGGCCATTCCGCGGCGACCTATGAACAGGCCATGGCCGGCTTTGATGCCGGAATCCGTTTTGCCACGCATTTATATAACGCCATGACCGCCACCGAGAATGGCCGTACACCGGGCATTGTCGGCGCCATTTATGATCGGCATGACGTCTATGCCGGTGTGGTCGCGGATGGTTTCCATGTGCACTGGGCAAATGTGCGGTTAGCCCACAAAGTGATGGGCGAACGCCTCTGTCTGGTCACGGACGCGACGGCGGCGGCCATGCCACCGGAAGGGTTCGAGAAATTTGATTTCTGCGGCGCCGAAGTCTTCCTGCGTAACGGACGCTGCGAAGATGCTAACGGAACACTTGGCGGCTCCGCCCTGACCATGATAGAAGGTGTGCAGTTACTGGTGGAACAGGCCGGTCTGCCACTGGATGAAGCGGTGCGCATGGCGACACTGTATCCGGCGCGGGCCATCGGTGCGGACGATAAACTGGGGGCGATTCAGCCCGGCTTGATTGCAAACCTGACCCGGTTTGATAAAAATTATCAGATCACCGGTACGATGGTTTGCGGAAACTGGACCAAGGATGTCATATGAGTGCACGCGGAGAGCGGGTTGCCAATCATGAACTGCTCAAGCAGGTTAATGCGGCGTTAGTGTATCGGTTAATTGATACGCAGGGTCCGATCTCACGTGTGGATATCGCTCAGATCAGTGCGCTGGCCCCAGCCAGCGTCACCAACATCACCCGGCAATTGCTGGAGCACGGTTTAATCAAGGAAGTCGCGCAGCAGGCATCGACCGGCGGGCGTCCGGCCATTTCACTGACCACAGAACAGACCGCGTTTCTATTTATCTCCTGCCGGCTGGGACGTGAAGAACTGCAGTGTAGCGTCATGGATTTATCCGACACCGTACATCAGCATACCGTCAGCAAACTGCAGCGACACGATGCAGAAGGGATTGTCGCCGCACTTTCACAAGCCATCCAGCAACAACTGCAGACCGTCCGACCAGAGCAACAGGCCATCGCCATTGCCATTACCATGGCCGGACTGGTTGATCCGCAAACCGGCACAGTGCTGTACTCCCCGAATCATCAGATTGCCAATCTCAGACTGGCGGAACAGCTGCAGACGGTCACCGATCTGCCGATCTATATCGGTAACGATACCCGCGCCCTGGCGCTGGCAGAATACTATCTGGGAACAGCGCAGAAATGTCAGGACTTCATTCTGGTCAGTATTCACCACGGTGCCGGCGCCGGTATTGTCAGCAACGGCCAGTTGCTGCTGGGTAAAAACCGCAACGTCGGTGAAATCGGCCATATCCAGATCGACCCTTTCGGCAATCAGTGCCATTGCGGCAACTTTGGCTGTCTGGAGACATTTGTTTCCAACAAAGCCATCGTGGCACAAACTAAAGCGCTGCTGGAGCGCGGCCATTCCAGCAATCTGGACAGTAACAATTTATCCATAGAGATCATCTGCAAGGCGGCATTGGCGGATGATCCGATCGCCGTGCAGATCATCCGCCAGACCGGCAACCATCTGGGCCGGGTGCTGGCCATTCTAGTGAACCTGTTTAATCCGGAGAAAATTCTGCTGGCCGGTGAAATCGTGCAGAGTGCTGCCGTGCTCTTCCCTGCGCTGCAACAACAAATTCAGCGGCAATCCCTGCCCAGTTTCAATCAGGATCTGCAGTTAGAAAAAGCCCGTTTTCAGGGTCAGGGAACCATGGGAGGATACGCGCTTATCAAGCGGGCATTGCATGAAAGCGACCTGTTACAGCGGATTATGCAGCCCGGGATGGATAATGCTTAATTTCCAGGTAGTACAAGAAAAATACAGTTATCGCCTGATAAACATCATAATAAAAAAAATTTATCTTTAAGAAAAAAAACTCGATTTTTAAGTATGCGCGATGCTGAACATACTTCCCCGCGATGGAATAACAGAGGTACTCATACGCCATGAGCTTTGAATCAGAAAAACGTTTTAACGATCTGCAGCACTTTCCACGCGGTATCCGCCGCAGCGGTAACTTTACCGTAGGTGAAAGCGATCTGCTGGAACGCCATGGACATGCCATGATGGAACTGTACCAGGGCAAAAGAGAGCCAAAAGATGATGTGGAAGCGGCTTTTGTTGAGCGTGTTAAGGCAGACGATGCTGCCGGTAACCCGTTCGCCAAAGTATGGCTGAAGTACATCAAAGTGATTGGTCCACGTCGCGTACATCGTCTGTGCACTTCTAGCGGTGATGAAGGTAGCTTCGAATCCGTGGATGAGCCACTGGAGTAATGGACACGGATCTGCTGCGTACCTTTATTGAGGTCAGCAAAACCCGTCACTTCGGACGCGCCGCCGAGAATCTGTATCTCACACAATCGGCGGTGAGTTTTCGCATCCGGCAACTGGAACAACTGCTGGGTGTCAGTCTTTTTACCCGTCACCGCAATAACATCCAGTTAACCCAGTCCGGCGAACATCTGCTGCCCTATGCAGAAAACATACTGCAGACCCTGGGCCAGGCCAAACAGGCCCTGCAGCGGGATGACGCACAGCATCAGCTTATCATCGGCGCACCGCAGGTATGCTGGGAAATGGGCTTACAACAATGGCTGGATGGCTGGTTCAGTGAACAGCATAATCAGATCATGCGTTTTGAAACCGGCAACCGGGAACAGCTTTGCCGCCAGTTGCTGGAGCGTTCGCTGGATATCGCCGTGATGACTGAACCGAGCAAGATCGATGAAATTACGGTTCAGCAGGTCAGTGAATTCCAGTTGTGTCTGGTGAGTCGTACACCCAATATCACGACCGGAATGCTGGCAGACCAGCCCGTGATCTGGCTGGAGTGGAGCACCAACATGAGCGCTGCACCGCTTCCTGCTGAGTTATCCCAGCGCATACCGGTCTTGCAGACCAGTTCGGTACAGCAGGCATTACAGCACATGCTGAAACATGGTGGCGTTGCCTACCTGCCCCGTCACCTTATCGCGGGGCATCTGAAAAACAACGAACTCCACTTTGTGGAAGGGGCACCGGTATTACCGCGACCGGTGTATATCGCGTATCGTACCGGCAGCGAACAGCAGGCGCATCTGGCCTCGTTGCTGAACCGTCCGCTATATCTCGGCACTCAGACGGTATGAAATTTCCGTTTACTCACCTTGACGGAACTGTTGCGTAAGACCAGACGCGGCGACAGCGTGAGGTGATGAGTATCCAGCTCCCGACCTTCAATCAGACGCATCATTTCCTGACAGCCTAAACGACCGATTTCCCGCATAGGCTGCGCCACACTGCTGATATTCATGACCTGCGCCAGTAACGTATTATCAAAACCGACCACCTGAACCTGTTCCGGGATCTGATAGCCGCGCTGATGCAGGACATCCATCACCTGCTGGGCCGCAACGTCGTTAAACGCAAAGATAGAGGTAAATGGCAACACCGGATGGGCATCCAGATACTCCCGGAAAACGTCGGTCAGCTCCGAAGCAACCAGTGCCGGTGTCTGAATAATATTCTCCGGCGATAACGGCACGCCCAACTCGATCAGTTTGTCCCGGAAACCACCAAATTTTTGTTCACTGTCATCGATCGCTCCCAGATAACCGATCCGGGTGTGCCCCATACTGACCAGATGTTCTGCAACCTGCGCGCCCCCTTCGATATGATCGACCGCCACACTGGTGATCCCGGATATCAGTTGCGTCAGAATCACGATCGGAAATGACGGTTTACTAAACGAGGTCAGATGTACCGTACTGCGCGAGCTTGGCACAACAAACAGACCGTCGATTTTATATTGCTTGCAGGCATTAATCAGCGCCAGCTCCCGCTGTGCATCCCCGTGGGAATTAAACACCAGCAAAGCCCGGCCAAGAAACTGGGCCTCCTGCTCCACGATATCCAGCAATTCGGAAAAATAGGGGTTTGCCAGCGTGGGTAAAATAATCGCAAATAATAATGGCCGATCGGCACTGTTCCGCCGGTTGGCCAACGGTGGATTATAGACATAACCCAATTCCTTGATGACGGCCCGGACATGCGCCGCAGTATCCGGGGACACCTTTTCGGAATTATTTAATACGCGTGAAATCGTGGCAATGGATACGCCAGCCAACTGCGCAACATCTCTAATCGTTGTCATGTCTATTCCGTTTTTTCAGATAACAAGCAAGGCTGAGTCAGCACATGCCATTCCGCATCAATCTGCGCGGTGCCTGCGGTCAGCTCAGCCCGTAACGTCTGCTGCGGCCCTTCTTCCGGGAAAGCCAGATTGGTAACGGCATAACGTCCGTCATCCAGCAACAGCTCTGCCGAGCAGCGATCCAACAGCAGATCCAGCGTCAGAGTCCGGTTCATACCCAACTCAAGCGAGTAGTCATGCGGGAAATGCTGATCATAAGCCTCATTACCCCACGCGCCTTGCCGCAGACAACGCAGGACCAGCTGATTATTCTGCACGGTCAGCATCAGCTGTGTACCCTGCAGCGGTGTCAGCAACAGTGAACTGTTTTCAGCCAGAGTGATGGTCATGGTTAACCGCAAGGCACTGCGCCACTCTGCCTCGAACAGGGTTGCCGGCGCCGACAGGGTCATACCGGCTAACTGATGACTGTCGGCATAGGCTGTTTGCAGTTCACGGATAAAAGCATGATGCAGACGCAATCCGTCTACGGTATGTTTCAGTGTCAGCTCATGCGGCATACTCATCGCCGAGCGCCAGCTGTGCGTCGGCAAATGGTTGGCATACGGCCAGCAGCTCATCCAGCCCAGGGCGATACGACGACCGTCACTTTGTGGAATATCCGCCCAGGTCTGGGTGGCATAAAAATCACGGCCATGATCCAGCCACAACACCGTTTCCGGCGGGTTATCATTCACGAACCGTTTGCCATCAAACCGGCCGACAAAATATTGGGTACCGGAACCGCCGGCATAGGCTTCCCGCTGGACACCCACAATCAGGATCCAGCGACTGTCTGTACTGCCTTCCACGTTGATTTCAAACAGATCCGGACATTCCCACGCTCGCTCATCATGCGCGCCGTGCCCTTCACCAAACACCGAACTGAATACCCAGTTCTTCGCATCGTCAGAATAATAGATCCCGATCTGTTGTCCGAGCGTCACCACCATGACCCAGTGCTGGCCGGGTTCATACCAGAAGACTTTCGGATCGCGGAAATCCTGCAATCCGGGATTCGGGATGACCGGGTTTCCGCTGTATTTCGTCCAGTGACGGCCATTATCCGAGCTGTATGCCAGCCCCTGACTCTGCGGAAAATCCACATCCTCCGGCAGCTTCTCCGCAGCGATCGTGTAATACGCCAGCAGACCATCGTTGCCGCCGAATAATCCTGATTTATCACCGGTATCGACGGTCGCAGTACCGGAAAAGCACATGCCCAGTTCATCCGGCGCCAGCGCAATCGGCAGATGCGTCCATGACAGCAAATCATGGCTTACCGCATGTCCCCAGTGCATCGGACCCCAGACACTGTCGCCAGGGTAATACTGATAAAACAGATGATATTCACCATCTTTATAAACCAGACCATTCGGATCGTTCAGCCAGCCAAAAGCCGGCGTAAAATGCAGCAGTGGACGGTAATGTTTTTCGGCTAACATAGTGGCTCCGGACAGATATGTAACATATGAGACGTTACAAAATCATATTTTTTAAATGGCTATTTTTCCGGAATATACGCGCAAAAATCAGAGCTGAGCAGCAAAATAAAAGAATAATTATGTAAACCATGCTGAAACACACAAACATGGTTACATAAACGTTTCAGAAACGAATTCAGAAACGAATTCAGAAGGACGGGAAGGATCCGCGTTAAGCGCGGACCAGAGCGATCTTTGCCAGTATCTGTTGGGACTTCAGACCGATAATTTGCAGTTCATCGCCTCTATAAATAGCATAGCTGGCCTCAGCCCCGTTGCGCGGAAACGTCACGGAACCGGGATTGATCCGGTAAATGCCCCGCTCATCCTGTTCTATTCCGGCCACATGGGTATGTCCGCTTAGTAACACGTCACCGGCAGCCAGTGGCAATTCCTCCGCTTCATACAGATGTCCATGGGTCATGAACCAGCGCCGGCCACCGAGTAACAACTGGTTGTGAGGAGCCAGACACGGAAACTGCAGCAGCATCTGATCGACTTCACTGTCGCAGTTGCCTCTGACCGCAATGATCTTTTCCCGCAACGGGTTCAGCAGTGCGGCAACCTCCGGCGGCGCATATCCTTCCGGGATCGGATTGCGGGGCCCGTGATTCAGGATATCGCCCAGCAACAGATAGTAATCAGGCTGAAATTGCTCAGCGTGCCGCAGGGTTTCCTGCAGTGCCGGGTAACAGCCGTGAATGTCGGAAATAATCGCGAGGGAAAGCATGGAAGACACCTCATTACAGTACGGAAAACCGCCATTATAGGCATCAGAAAGCAACGCGCCCAGTCATACCGGGCGCGTTCTGTCGTCAGTTTTTCTGAATGAAGCCGATTAATCCTTCCGCCTGCCATTCATAGTAAATCTCGCTACGCTGGCCGCAGCAACTGCCACTGCATCCGGAGGCAGAAACTTTACGCACCCGTCCCTTTCGCATCCAGACACCCAGCATGGCATCGATAGCATCTTCCGAAGTCTGGAACTGCCGGGCCAGTTCGCGCCCGGTCATCCGTTGTTGCTGCTGCAGACAATCAGCCAGTTCACGCAGAATCATACCAGCACCTTCTTGTTCAGCAGAATATCACCCCGGCGACGCATGCCTAAGGTCAGCAACAGGAAACCGCCGGTGTAGAACGCAATCCAGAACAGGCTAGTAGCCGGATGCGCGTTAAAGGTCGCGATCTGGAAATGGAGTGTCGAAGCAGCAAACGCCAGCAGGTTACACCACAATGCCACGAAAACAGCCCAGTTACGTCCGGACTCGCGGAACAGCGCCCCCATCGCAGCAGAGCATGGCATGTACAACAGAATGAACAGCAAGTAAGCAAATGCGCCTGCCGCACCAGCAAAGTGTTGCTGCATGTTGTCATAGATAGAAATATCCACTTCCTGACTTTCCGCCGCAGCCTGCTGATCTTTGACATCACCAATATCCAGACCCACCGGATCTTTGACATTGATACCCGCCAGGTTAGCCGGGATCGTTTCGACCGCTTCAGTCACCTTTGCCCACAAACTGAATTCGGCAGCCGCTTCTTCGCCAGCCACATCAGACTGATACAGTGTATTCAGCGTACCAACCACGGCTTCTTTGGCAAAAATCCCCGTGATGATACCCACGGTTGCCTGCCAGTTATCCTGCTGAATACCCAGCGGAGACAGTACCGGTGTGACTTTCTGTGCGGCAACTGCCAGCAGCGATTTACCATTATTCTGGTTACCGAAAGAGCCGTCGGTACCCATGGAGTTAAACACACTCAGCACAGCCACCAGCAACACAATCACTTTGCCCGCCCCCAGAATGAAGATCTTCAGGCGCTGCCAGGTTTTCAGGAAAATGTAGTTCAGACGCGGCAATTCGTAATCCGGCATCTCCATGATGGAAGATTCGCTTTTGCCCGGCAGGATGGTGTTACGCAATACCAGTCCGGTAAAGATCGCAGCCAGAATACCCAGTAAATAGAGCGCAAAGACCACGTTCTGGCCCGATTCCGGGAAGAAGGCTACCGCGAACAGTGCATACACAGGTAAGCGAGCCCCGCATGACATAAACGGTGCCATGGCGTTGGTCAGCATACGTTCACGCTCGGAATTCAGGGTCCGGGTCGCCATGAACGCCGGCACCGAACAGCCAAAGCCCATCAGCATCGGCACGAACGCCTTGCCCGGCAAACCGAGATAGCGCATCAGGCGATCCACCACAAACGCGGCCCGGGCCAGATAGCCGGATGCCTCCAGCGCCGCCAGAAACATATACAGGAAGGCAATCACCGGAATAAAGGTCGCGACCGTCTGGATACCACTGCCGAAACCATCGGACAGCAGGGAGATCAGCCATTCCGGCAAACCGATATGTTCAAACAGTGTCCGGGAGCCTTCCACAAAAATGCCGCCGGCCAGAATATCGAAAAAGTCAATGAATGCGCTGCCGAGGTTGATCGCAAACAGGAACATCAGATACATCATGCCCAGGAAGAATGGCAATCCCAGCCAGCGGTTCAGCAGAATGTTATCCAGTTGCTCACTGCGCTTCTGGCTCAGCTTGCCATGTTGCTTCAGTGCCGGACGGCATTCGTTATAGACATAACTGAAACGCCCGTCCGCCAGGGTCAGATCCAGATCCTGCTCTTTTTGTAACTTTACCACCTGCTGCATGACCGGCGCGGAAAGCTGCTCCTGCATCGCCTCTTCCACCACCGGATCCTGTTCCAGCAGGCGCAATGCACAACCCCGGGCAGCCAGATGCGGATGATTCAGCTGCGCAGCAATCTCGTCCACCAGCGGATCGATCGCGGCACCATAAGACAGAGCCAGCGGCCGGGTGTCCTGCGCCTGTTCAATCAGTGCCGGCAGAATCGCTTTGAAAGAGAGCACTTCTTTCCGGTTATAAGCAGACAGTGCCACCACCGGACAACCCAGTTTTTCACTGAGGCTTTTGGTATCCACCGACTGGTTGCGGCGTTTGATCACATCGTATTTATTCAGTACAACCAGTACCGGCAGGCCTAATTCACGTAACTGCAGTGTCAGCAGTAATGAGCGTTCCAGACTGCTGGCATCAACCACGTTGATCACTAGATCGGGTTTGTTGTTCATCACATAACGGAAGGCGATCTGCTCATCAATAGAGCTGTCGCGGCTTTCCAGCGCATAGATACCGGGCAAATCGACCAGCTCGTACGCATAATCTTCAAACTGGAATTGGCCGGTTTTTTTGTCGACGGTGACCCCGCTCCAGTTCCCTACCTGCTGGTTGGCGCCCGTCAGTGCGTTAAAAAGGGAGGTTTTTCCGCTGTTCGGATTCCCGACTGTGACGATGTGATGACTCATACGGCTTGCACCTCTATCAAACGGGCTAAGGCTGTCTGAATGGATAGCGTAATGCTGGACGTCGCGATTTGCAGCGGATCCCCCATCGGCGCCTGCCGGATAAAACGAATTTCCGACGACGGAAGCACACCCATCGCCATCAATTTGCGTCTTACAGCAGGATCAAGCTGAACCATGCTCACGATGCGGGCTGTTTGTCCCGGTGTTAATTCAGACAGTAACATACCTAACCACCAGTTATTGAGAATCATTATTACTAAGATTCAGTGTAATGATTCTCCTCACAAAATAAAGTGTTTTATGCGGAAAATACGCCTTCCGGATGAATTAATTTCATCAAGAAATGTGCCATTACAGACCAAAAACATCTGGTTAACATTCAGGCAACAGCAGCAACGCCGTTAAAACAACGAGAGCTGGGTATCGACGATTTGATCAAATTGCAGATGGATAAAAGGCAGGATGGCATCCGCCACCGGCTTGAGCTGTTTTTCAATATAGTGCTGATAATCGAGCGGATGCTGCCGATAAGCCAGTGGCTCCGGCCCCTGGGTTGTGATCACATATTCGATCCAGCCGCGGTGCTGATAACGCGGTGCCAGCCCCCGCTGCTTGCGGATTTCATCGGCCAGCCGGGCCGCTTTTACATGGGGTGGCTGCGTTTTGTCGTAATCGTCGAGTTTGCGACGTAGCCGTTTGCGGTAAACCAGACATTCATCCAGTTCACCCCGCTGGGTTTTTTCGATGGTTTCGCGGATAAACGCACGCGGATCCTGCTCCAAAAAAATCCGCTCATACAGGCCGGTCTGAAATTGCTTCGCCAGTTCGGTCCAGTCGGAACGTACCGTCTCCATGCCTTTGAAGATCAGCTTGTCTTCACCGTTCTCATAACACAGCCCGGCGTAACGTTTTTTACTGCCAAGCTCCGTTCCCCGCAAGGTTGGCATCAGGAAACGGTGATAATGCCGTTCAAACTGCAGTTCCAGGCAGGAATCCAGCTGTAACTCCTGCTTTAACCGTTCCCGCCACCACTGATTGATCTTCGCGACCAGTTGTTTGCCAATCAGCTGCGCCTGCTCCGGACTCACCCGGTTTTTCAGCCAGACAAAGGTCGAGTCGGTATCACCGTAAATGACGGTATAACCATGCGATTCAATAAAGGTGCGGGTTTCCTGCATGATCCAGTGGCCACGCATGGTAATGCCCGAAGCCAGACGCGGATCAAAAAAGCGGCAGCCAACCGATCCCATCACGCCATAAAAGGCGTTCATCAGAATTTTAAGCGCCTGCGAGCGCGGCTGATCCCGTTCCGTTTTCGCCTGTTCCCGGGCATCCCACAAATGCGCGATCAGCCCCGGCAAGATGTGATGACAGCGGGAAAAACGGCCACCGACATAACCGGGAATAGTCTCTTCTTCCGGCTCCTGTAAGCCATGAACCAGTGCCAGAGGGTCAACATGAAAGGTGCGGATAATACTCGGATACAGGCTCTTGAAATCCAGCACCAGCACATCGTGATAAAAACCGGGCAGCGAGTTCATCACATAGCCACCCGGCGAGGTGGCGACTGCACCATATGGCAGATTCGGCGCCACATAACCCGCCTGATGCAACCTTGGCAGATACAGATTGGTAAACGCGGCCACAGAGCCACCGTAGCGATCCAGCTCCAGACCGGTCAGCTGGCTGCGCAGGCAAAGAAACGGTATCAGGTGACACTTGTCGAAAATTTCCAGCACCAGCCGGCAATCTTCCAGATTGTAATGCGCCAGCGCCGGCTTATCGTGATGAAACAGGCGGGTGATTTCGGCAACGCGGTCATCGGGATCATGTATCGCTTTTCCGCGGCCCAGCAATTCCTGTGCGACCGATTCCAGCCCGTAGCGTTCAAAACGGAACGTGGCAGACTTTAATGCGTCAATACCGTCCAGTACCACCCGGCCGGGGAGAACCAGTTGTCCCTGCTGATCATCCATCCGGGACGGACGCCAGCGCATCAGGCTTTGTCCCCTTCCCCAGCGCAGCGGATGCCGGTGAAATTCAGCCCGCCGCAGTAACAGCCGGAAGTCAAAATTCACCACATTCCAGCCGATGATCAGATCCGGATCATGACGCAGGAACCAGCGCTCCAGCGCCAGCAGCAACGAATATTCATCATTCACCCATTCAATATTCTGCTCCGCTGGCTGAGGCGAGCCCACCATGATCACCTGGGATATTTCACGGCCATCCGGCTCACGCAGCAGCAGGGCGACAGAATAGAGCTCACCGCTCATGGCACATTCCAGATCCAGTGACAGTATCCGGAACTTCTGTGTCACTTCAGCGGGTTCAAGCGCCGTGACGCTGACTTCGCGGTAACCGGCACGTTGCCGGTATTCCCCGCTGAAACGCATACCGGCGGTGATAAACCGGTTCATCAGACAAACATCCGCAAAGCGCAGATCGCTCTCGTAAATATCAATCTGATGCAGATGCAGTAACTCGACAGCGCGGTGATAACTCGCCAGGGAGGCAAAGCAGCAGGCCAAAACCGGCTCCTGCAGAAAGGTGTTTAACCGGGTCGTCCGCAAACGCCCGTGCAACTGATGCTGACGGAACAGATCCAGCGCCCGTTCTTTATTTTTCAGCGGCAGATAAAAACAGGGAAGTTCGCCTTCCAGCACCAAACGGACCGGTCCGTCTCCCGTAACCAGCCAGTATTCCGCCTGGGCATGGTCAGCCACATCCCGGCTTTGCCGGGTCAGCAGAAACCCTGTCTGGTGCGCGGTAAACATCAACGATTATTTTTTCCCGTAGCCGGACTGTTTCAATGTAAACCCGGCGTCATTACTCCAGGCATCCAGACCACTGCGGTTATTACCGGCAATCAGACTGGCAGCCAGACTCGGGCTGTTAAACAGATAGTCATCGGTAAACAGATAGCGGTCTTTGGTCCGCACCAGCACACCTTTGACAAGCAGATTATTACGCAGATCGATCACCGCCTGACGTAACGATCCCGCCTGCTCCAGCGTTGCCGTAGAGCCCTGCGTTATCATAAAGCCGGGCTTATAACGCTGCCCTACCGGATAACCGCTGGCTTCCGCATCCTTGACCAGAAAACGATACAGTTCCCGCTCACCGGGCTTGTTTGTCATGAGTGCTTTTTGCAGAACCATTAAGTCATCAAATATATCGATAGGAACGACCGCCGCAACCCGATTGCCCTGAGTATCGACAATAAAATTTACCTGTTTGTTTAACATCCGTGACGCCCTCTGTTTTCCATTATTATCCTGCTGATTTAATACCCGTTTTCCGGCTGAAACTACAACATTTAAATGAAAAATTCAGATGATTCTGCGCTTGCAGCATCACACGGGGTCAATGGATCATCTGATCAGTTGCGCGACATGCTCGCCCACTGCCTGCAACGAATAGAACAGTTCACTGTACCCCGCGTCGGTCGCCAGGGTGGTATGTACGGTCGTCACTGCCAGAACGGTCAGACCCGCATCATGCGCACTGCGAATGCCAGTGGGTGAATCCTCCAGCGCCAGGCATTCCGTCGCAGAGAGATTTAACCGTTCAAGCGCGGTCAGATAAGGCTCCGGATGCGGCTTGGCATGTTGCACATCATCCCGGGTCACAATCAATGGAAAGAAATCACGCCAGCCCAGGTTTTCCAGTACCGGTTCAATTTCACAGCGATAGGAACCGGTGACCAGTGCCATGGCCAGTTCCGTCTGCTGAATTTTCTGCAGTAGCGCTTCGGCGCCGGGCATCGGTACCGGCAGTTCGGTCTGTAATAACGCGAGAAAACGGGCTGTTTTCTGATCCATCAGTTGCTCAATCGCGATCGGTAACTGATAGTCACGGATCAACGTTTCTGCCGTGGCAAAAGTAGACACACCCGAGAACTGCGCCATATAGCGGCTTTTCTCCAGCGAACAGCCAAAAGGCTGCAATTCTGCCTGCCATGCGGCATAATGCAGATGCTCGGAATCCACCAGCGTGCCGTCAAAATCAAAACAGATCGCTTTTACCATTCCGCTGTTCTCCTCATTTATATCCTGCTGCTTGTTTCCTATCGCTACAAAATACATAAAAAATCAAAAAATATGATTATTTATACTTGATGCGAGTGGGGTTTTTTACCATCATAGCGCTACTTTTGATGTTAGGACATGACCAACCATGGTACGTGAAAGAGATGCAATGCTGGTGCATGCGTTCCGTCACTCGACTCCTTATGTAAACCATCACCGTGGTTCTACATTTGTGATCATGCTGAGTGGTGAAACCGTTGCTGATGAAAACTTTTCCTCACTGATTGCAGACATCGCTCTGCTGCACAGTCTGGGGATCAGACTGGTATTGGTTTTCGGTGCCCGACCGCAAATCGACGCGGCACTGATTCAGGATAATATTCCTCTGCGCTTTCATAAACATATCCGCGTAACAGACGATGAAACGTTCAGCGTTATCAAACAAGTCTGTGGTGGTATGCAAATGGATATCATGGCCAAAATGTCGATGGGTCTGATTAATACCCCGATGGCGGGCGCTCATCTGAACGTAGTCAGTGGTAACTTCGTCACTTCTCAGCCACTGGGCGTGGATGAGGGTGTTGATTATTGCCATGGCGGCCGTGTTCGCCGGGTTGATGCCGACGGTGTCAAACGTCAGCTGGATCAGCAGAACATTGTTCTGATCTCGCCTTTGGGTTTCTCCGTTACCGGTGAGAGCTTCAGTGTCAGCTCGGAAGAGGTGGCCGCCAAAGTCGCTATCGCGCTGAATGCCGACAAGCTGATTTCATTCTGTTCCCATCAGGGTGTGATTAACGATAACGGCGAGGTTGTTGCCGAGTTATTCCCGGAACAGGCAGAAGAATACCTGAGCCGTCTTGAAGAAGCCGGTGAGGACAGTTCAGGCACCGCGCGTTATTTCCGTTCTGCGATTGCAGCCTGCCGCGGCGGCGTAGCCCGCAGTCACCTGGTCAGTTACCGGGAAGATGGCGCGCTGGTTCAGGAACTGTTTACGCGCGATGGTATCGGTACACAGATCGTACGCCACAGTGCGGAACAGGCCCGCGCCGCCACCATTGATGATATCGGTGGCATCATGGATCTGATCCGTCCGCTGGAAGCGGAAGGTATTCTGGTCAAGCGTTCCCGCGAACAGCTGGAAATGCAGATCGATAACTTCTTCATCATCGAACGTGACGGCATGATCATCGCCTGTGCGGCACTGTATCCGTTCCCAGAAGAAGCCATGGCTGAGATGGCCTGTGTGGCAGTACATCCGGAATATCGCAGTTCTAACCGCGGTGATCGTATGGTATCGCAGATTGAAGATCTGGCCCGCGCCAAAAACATCCAGAAACTGTTTGTACTGACGACCCGTTCTATCCACTGGTTCCGTGAACGTGGTTTTGAGCCGGTTGAGGTAGAAGCGTTACCCATGGAAAAACAGCGCCTGTATAACTACCAGCGTCGTTCCAAGATCCTGATGAAAAGTCTGTAGAAAAATAAGAAAAGCAAAAAAAGACGGGGCCGTAAAATAGTCCGGCCCCGGTTTGGCAATGGAGATTTCTGGTTTCCACAATCGGGAATCTACCAACTTGCCCTATTATGGTTCGTGTCAGTCGTCACAGTTTGTTGCATTCGTTACCGACTATTAACATAAAGTCAAACCGCCATCACACTTCTCCCGCGTAAAAAGCACTGAAATCATTCAATATTTATTTTTGTGTACTGTTGATCGTGCATGAGGGATTCCCCTTTTTGGTGTTAGCCTGTTACAATGCGCAGGCAAATGCATAAATTTGCACCCCATCAGACGCAGCGCCGATGAGCATAGTGTTGCCATCCGCTGACACGTTAAATGGGGCCAGAAGAGGAGCGTTATCCAGGTCGCTGACAACAGGTGCCAAAACCGTTGAAGGTCAGTCAGGGGGTATAACGCCGAGATAGACACCATCTTTGGCGATGCTGTTTGTCGGCTGCGGGGGCTGAATCCTCCGGGCTGTCACCTGAGGGTGGAGCGCTTCTGGCTGGAAAGAATATCCCTTCCTGCCGCACAAGTTGCACCTTCGTTGTATCAGTTTGTTATACCTGCTTATTCAAGGAGAGCCCGTGAGCAAGGTTACTGTTGCTAAATTTGGTGGCACAAGTGTCGCCGATGCCGAAGCCATGCGCCGTTGCGCAGCCATCGTTACTCAAACTGCCAACACCCGTGTTGTGGTGCTGAGTGCCAGTTCCGGTGTAACCAACCTGCTGGTTGATCTGGCGCGCGGAACATTGTCTGCTACCGAGCAGGAAATTCATCTGAAAAAACTGAAATCCATTCAGGACAACATTCTGAGTGAATTGGGTAACCCTTCCCCACTGCGCGAAACCATGGACGGCATTCTGAAAGAAATCGCCGACATGGCTCGTCAGGCTACCCAGAACAGCGACGCTGCGCTGGAAGATCGTCTGGTGGCGCAGGGTGAACTGATGTCGACTCGTCTGTTCACTGAAATGATGAATCAGCTGGGCCACAAAGCGGTATGGTTTGATGTACGCAAGATCATGCGTACCGACAGCCGTTTTGGCCGTGCCACCCCGGCGATTGAAGCCATTCACAATCTGGCTCAGCAGGACATGGCGCCGTTGCTGAAAGATCATATCGTGATCACCCAGGGTTTCATCGGTGCGAACGCGGATGGCCAGACCACGACGTTAGGTCGCGGTGGTAGTGACTTCAGTGCAGCTCTGCTGGCAGAGGCACTGGGTGTTGATGAACTGGAAATCTGGACTGACGTGCCAGGTATCTACACCACCGATCCACGTCTGGTGAAAGAAGCACATCCTATTCCTGAAATCACCTTCTCTGAAGCCGCTGAAATGGCGACTTTCGGTGCCAAAGTGCTGCATCCGGCGACGCTGCAGCCAGCGGTACGTAAAGGCATTCCGGTATTCGTCGGCTCCAGTAAAGATCCGGCCGCCGGTGGCACCTGGGTGCGTGATACCACCGAATCCAGCCCGCTGTTCCGTGCGGTAACATTACGCCGTAACCAGATCCTGCTGACCCTGCACAGCCCGAACATGCTGCACGCCTGTGGTTTCCTGGCGCAGGTATTCACCATTCTGGCCAAACACGGTATCTCGGTTGATCTGATCACCACCTCCGAAATCAGCGTTGCTATCACGCTGGATCAGACCGGCAGTCAGTCCAGTGGCCGTTCTGTTCTGAGCGATGCAGTACTGGCGGAACTGAATGCGTTCTGTAAAGTGAAAGTAGAAAGCGATCTGGCGCTGGTGGCCCTGATCGGTAACCGCATGAGCGAAGTGAATGGCGTGGGTACTCAGGTATTCGATGCGGTCAGCGAACACAACGTCCGCATGATCTGCTACGGTGCCAGCACGCATAACCTCTGTTTCCTGGTTCCGGAATCAGATGCTTCTCTGGTTGTACAGAAGCTGCACCAGCGTTTGCTGACGAAGTAATCGTTTAAATATCCGTTAAAAGGGCGTCAGTTGAAGTGACGCCCTTTTCTTTTGGTCACAACCACCAGCGCATCAGGCCAAATACCAGCAGGCCACAGCTGATCACCACCAGCTGACGGTTGCATTTCAGCGCAACCACAAATGCGGCCAGTGCGGCAATCAAATGGGCGTTGTGCCAGTTCAGCTGTACGGCGCCGTCGTGGATCAGGGTCGTCTGAGCAATAATGGCACTCAGCACCGCAATCGGCACATAGTTGAAAGCACGCTCCAGCCATTCAGGAAATTCCATCTTTCCGGCCAGCAGCAAGGGCAAATAGCGTGGCAGGAAGGTCACCAGCATCATGCCGATAATCAGGGTCCAGTGATTCATTTCTTCATTCCTTTTTCCAGCACCATCCCCGTGATCACCGCCAGTAACGATGAAATCATTAATCCACTCTGATTTGGCCAGTCGCGCATCAGGATGCTGCACACCACCGCTACCGCGGAACAGGCCCACTGCGGAAACCGTTTCAATGCCGGCACCACAATACTGACGAAAGCCACCACCATGGCGACATCCAGCCCCCATTCGGTCATGTTGGGCAACTGACTGCCCACCGTGACACCCACCAGCGTACACAGCGCCCAGTTGGAATACATAAACAGCGCGGAACCCAGGTAATACCAGATCAGTTCACCGCGTTGTACTTCGGTCTGCAGCCGCTGACTGACCACGGCAAAGGTTTCATCGGTCAGCCAGAAAGCCATCAGCGTACGCCGGGGCAGCGAGATTTCCCGCACATGCGGCATCAGTGCTGCGGCATACAGCATGTGACGCAAATTGACGATAAACACCGTCAGGCAGATAACCGGAAGGGCGGTCGCAGACGCCAGCAAAGTCACCGCGATAAACTGGGATGCACCGGCATAAACCAGCAGCGACATGCCCAGTACCGACCACAGGCTCAGACCATTATCAATCGCCAGTGCGCCGTACAACACACCAAACGGGGCAGCCGCGACCACCAGGGGCAGCGTATCAATCCACCCCTTGCGAAATAAGTTCCATCTTGAATAAGACATTACGTTTTTACACACCACGAACAAGAATGTACTTATGCTATCATCCATCGATATTCCGGCATAACCCACTTCTTTATCATGCAAATAATTCCATGTAGTTATGAGCGGCATGCGGCCGCAATCCTCGATATTTTCAATGATGCCATTCTGCATTCCACCGCCCTGTATGATTATCAGGCCCGCACCATGGAAAACATGGTCAGCTGGTTCAAAAACAAAGAGGCCGGCAATTACCCGGTGATCGGAATCGAGAATGAGCAGGGCGAGCTGATGGGATTTGCCAGTTATGGCAGCTTCCGCGCCTACCCGGCCAACAAATACACCCTGGAACACTCTGTGTATGTCGCCAAGGCACACCGGGGGAAAGGGATAGCCAATATTCTGATGTCACATCTGATTGAACTGGCAAAAGAGCAGAATTATCACACACTGATCGGCAGTATTGACGCGAGTAATCAGGCTAGCATCGCGCTGCATGAAAAGCTGGGCTTTACCTATGCCGGCACGATCCGTCATGCCGGTTTTAAATTCGGTGACTGGCTGGATCTGGCGTTTTATCAGCTGTTGCTGCCAACTCCGCTCCAGCCGGTGGATGGTTGATCAGAGCGAACTGGCGCTCTTGCGGTATTCGCTGGGGCTCACCCCTACCCGCTTTTTGAAGACGCGGGAAAAATAGAGCTGATCGTCATAGCCCACTTGCTGGCCAATCACGGCAACCGGCATGGGTGTCGTCTGCAGTAACAGTTTGGCGCGGATGATCCGCTGATCTTCGCGCCAGCGCACAATACTGACCCCCACCTGTTCCCGGAACAGATGCGCCAGCCGTGAGGGGGATAAAAACACCTGTTCAGCCAATGTCTCTATCGAGATTTCTGCCGAAAGGGACGCGCTTAAAATCTGGCAGGCTTCCAGAATCCGGTGATCCATCGGTACATGATCAGCAAGTGAGGTCTGTTCGTAGCAACGGATCAGCAGCCGCTCCAGCAGGTTCATCGCCAACTGCTCCGACATCGGGCGGATCTCTTTGTGTGTTTCCTCGATATCCAGAAACAGCGTGTCAAATTCATCGGTCAGATGCTGATCCGGCAGAGTGATCCGACCGACCTTCTCCACTTCATGCGGCCATTTCAGCCAGTCCGCCCAATAGGCCCGCGGCCGGAAATACACCCAGCGGTGATACCATTCCTCGCTGTCATCCGCCCGGCCGTAGTAGTGCACCGCCTCGGGAGGAAATAACAACAAGTCGCCCGGTTCAACCATAAACTCATGTTCGCCGGAAAATATCTTCCCCTTCCCTTTGACGGTCAGGTTAATGATGTAACCCTTCATACCATTCGGGCGGTCAATAATAAAATCCAGCACGCCGCCTTTTTCTATCGGCGTCAGACCTGATACCAGGAAGACATCAAACGCATAGCCCGGCAGCAGCGGATTCAGCTGTTTCGGTTTATCTTTGTGCATGGTGGACATAGCGGAAAATAACGTCTCGGTAAAAAAATCTGCTTTATGCATTGTATTCAGCCACCATTATTTTGTTGCATCCGGAATGGATAAATCTGCTGAGTAAGTGAATCTGATCACAAAGGCTGAGGCAACTTATGTAAACGTTACCATTTGTCTGTTGCGATCTTGCCACTACATCCGCCGGAAAAAAGGCCAGCAGGATCGCTGGCCAGAAAACGTGTCCGGGGGTGAACACTAAACACGTGCTTTGCGAAGCTGTTTGTAACGGTCGAACAGAACGGCAGCCAACAGGATCAGACCACGTACCACATACTGTGCGAACGGAGAGATGTTCAGCAGGTTCATGGCGTTTTCCATCAGTCCCAGAATCAGTACACCGGCAATCACATAGGAGATTTTGCCGATACCGCCCTTCATGGAAACACCACCCAGTACGCAGGACGCGATAACAATCAGCTCGAAACCGATAGAGGTCATAGGCTGGCCGGAAGTCATACGGGAAGCCAGGATGATACCGGCCAGTGCCGCAATCAGACCGGTCATGGTGAAGATGATGATTTTGGTACGGACAACGTTTACACCTGCCAGACGCGCCGCCTCTTCGTTACCACCGATAGACAACGTGTTACGGCCAAAGGTGGTTTTGTTCAGCAGTAGACCGAAAACCGCGAAGCAGACAGCGGTGATCCAGACTGGAGTCGGAATACCCAGCATGGAGGAGTTACCGATATCAAAGAAACTTTCTTCAACGATACCCACCGCTTTACCGTCAGAGATGATATAGCCCATACCGCGCGCCATCTGCATGGTGGCCAGGGTCGTGATCAGGGCGTTGATCTTGAATTTCGCCACCACAATCCCGTTGATCAGACCGAACAGTAGACCGACACCCAAACCGGCCAGGATCCCCATGGTAATGCTTTCGGTCGCGTTGATCGCTACCGCGCAAGTCACACCGGAGCAGGCAATAATGGAACCGACGGACATATCGAATTCGCCGGACGCCAGACAGAACAGCATGCCGCAGGCGACCATACCGGCCAGCGATACCGCCAGGCCCAGCCCTTTCATGTTAATGATGCTGGCAAAGTTAGGAATCGTCACACTCGCAATCAGGAACAGGATGGCGAAAATCACCAGCATTCCGTATTGATCCCAGATCCGGGATAAACTCAGACCTGACTGTGAGGTCTCTTTTTTACCGGTTGCCTGTGCAGCCGCAGTGGTTGTTGCCATAGTCGTTCTCCTCAATTTACTCAAATCTGAAACCGGTTATTGTCTGGCTGGCATCGCCAGATGCAGTGCCTTCACTTCATTGGCTTCGGTGTGTAACAGTTCGCCGGATACCCGTCCTTCCCGCATCACCATGATGCGATCAGATACACCCAGCACTTCCGGCAATTCACTGGAAACCACCACCACGGCGATCCCGGATTTGGCCAGATCGTAAATCACGTTATAGATTTCGTTTTTGGCACCCACGTCGATACCGCGGGTCGGCTCATCCAGCAGGATCACTTTCATGTCTTCCGACAACCAGCGACCCAGAATGGCTTTCTGCTGGTTACCACCGGAAAGATTGGCGATAGCCTGGTGAGGAGACGGTGTTTTCACCCGCATATCACGGATACGCAGTTTGGCGTTTTCATCCTCCCATTTCTGGTTGATGATGAAACCACCACGCGCTTTATGGCGACGGGCACTGATGTTGATGTTTTCCTGCACGGAGTGGATTGGAATGATCCCCAGCGCTTTACGGTCTTCGGTACAGAGCATGATGCCGCTGTGAATGGCATCGATCGGGTTGCGGATCGGTACCTGTTTGCCGAACACGGAAATCTCGCCGGAAACCATCTTTTCCGCACCGAAAACCAGTTTCAGCATTTCACTGCGACCGGCGCCAACCAGTCCGAAAATGCCGAGAATTTCCCCGCGTTTTACCTGGAATGACACCGATTCTTTCAGACCCGGTCCCATCAGGTTTTTGACTTCCAGCCCGGTTTCGCCGTGCGGACGGGGCTCATAGCCGTAGATATCGGTCAGATCACGCCCCACCATGGTTTTCACCAGCAGATCACGATCCACTTCGGCCATGGATTCAAAGGTGCGGACAAACTGACCATCCTTGAACACGGTGATGGCATCGCACAGCTCAAAGATTTCATCCATGCGGTGAGAGACATACAGGATGACTTTCCCTTCATTGCGTAACTGATTAATCACGCGGAACAGTTGTTCAATTTCACGGGACGAAAGGCTGCTGGTCGGTTCATCGAAGGCAATTACCCGCGCATCGCGTGTCAGCGCTTTGGCAATTTCGACCATTTGCCACTGCCCCAAAGAGAGGTATTTCAGCGGTGTTTCCGGTGACACATCCATACCCAGACGCGCCAGCTGACGGGCGGCATCCTGATACAGTTTTTCTTTATCGATGAAACCATGCTTGGTTGGCAACTGACCCAGATAAATGTTTTCTGCAATGGTCATTTCCGGTACCAGATGCAGTTCCTGGTAAATAATGGCAATACCGCTTTCCAGTGCGTCCACCGTATTCTGGAACGCCACTTCCCTGCCACCCAGTTTGATGACGCCATTGGATGGTGCCTGAAAGCCGCTGAGAATTTTCAGTAATGTGGATTTACCGGCACCGTTTTCACCCATCAGCGCATGCACGGTTCCTTCGCGGCAGGAGAAGGAGACATTCTGCAGTGCTTTTACGCCGGGAAATTCCTTGCTGATGCCACAAAATTCCAGATAAGGGACTGACTGATTCATTTTTTCGCTCCGCGCCCGGCATGGGAAAACCCATGCCGGAGCTTATTGATTCCGATTACAGGCCTTTTTTCTTCAGCTCGACTTTGAAGTTGTCACGCGTGATCAGCACAACGTCGGTCACTTCGGTGAATTTGGCGGGTTCAGCACCATTCACTACCCAGTCGTGCAGCATCTGAATACTCTTGTAACCGTGAACGTCCGGACTTGGCAGCAGAGAGCCGAAGAAGCCGGTCGCCTTGGATTTGGACAGCTCGTTCACCGCATCCACACCATTAATGCCGATACCGATGACGTTTTCAGCCTTGAAGCCCTGTCCTTCGGTCGCACGCACGCCACCCAGAACGGTGTTATCGTTCATACCGACGATCAGCCAGTTTTTCACGTCAGGATGCTGAACCAGCATGGAGTTTGCTGCGTCCAGAGCACCCGGAATGTCGTTCGCTTTGGTTGGTACGCTGTAAATCTGAGCTTCCGGGAAACCGGCTGTTTTCAGCGCGCTGATAGAACCTTCAACACGACGACGCGCGGTGTCCAGCTCATTGGCTGTGATCGCCAGTACGCCGGTTTCTTTCACGTCCCATTTGCGGTTGCCCATCTCTTTGTAAAGTTCCTGGCCCTGACGTTCACCAATTTTGGTAGCCGCCATCATCACCAGCGGTACGTCTGTCATCGGATTGCCTTTGGCATTCACAAACTGATCGTCAACCGTGATGACCTTCAGATCCATGCTCTTCGCCTTCGCCACAATGGCCGGGCCTAACTTCGGATCCGGTGTGCAAATGACAAAGCCTTTCGCACCGTTTGCCGCCAGACTGTCAATCGCGTTCAGCGTCTTCTCACCATCTGGTACCGCAATTTTGATCACATCAAAATTCAGATCCTGACCGGCTTTATCAGCAAAAGCCCATTCAGTCTGGAACCACGGCTCTTCCGGCTGTTTCACCAGATACCCCAGTTTCAGTTTTTCTTCAGCAAAAGCAGTATTTGCTATACCGAGTGCTAAACCTGCAGCAATCAGATTTTTAACCATTTTATTCATGGCAATGTCTCCAGCTGTTGTGTCAATACGTTTAGTTATTTGATGTTTCATTTGAGTTTGTTTTTATCAACATGAAAAACATTAAGCTAAAACAGGTGTTTATCGACTTCGTTGATTGAACACTATTAGTTGTAATCGTTTTCCCGGAAAAATTTAGCGACTTGGATCACGCCAAAAAATTGTAGCGATTTCGTCTATATCTTTAGCTATTTTTTGACATATCGAATTTTGAACTGTCTTCCACAATCCAATCAGATAGCCAATATATCCATATTTACAGCAGCCAATTACTAACCAGCTGGTGCTTTCTTCTCCTATGTTTCCAACACAGATATTTCACCCATTTACTTTTTCAGGAGAACACCATGTCTGAGCACATCGTCATCGGTCTGGACTTCGGCAGCGACTCCGTACGTGCATTAGCCGTGCGCTGCCGGGACGGTGCCGAGCTCGCTACCCATGTGGTTTATTACCCACGCTGGAGCGAAGGCAAATATTGCGACGCCATCCGCAATCAGTTCCGTCACCATCCACTGGACTACATCGAGTCGATGGAACAGGCAGTAAAACAAGTAGTTGCGTTACTGGATCCGGCACAACGCGCAGCAATCCGCGGCATCGGCGTGGACACCACCGGTTCAACCCCGGCACCAATCGATGCTGACGGCAACGTGCTGGCATTGCGGGAAGAATTTGCCGGCAACCCGAATGCGATGTTTGTTCTCTGGAAAGATCACACCGCGATCACCGAGGCAGAAACCATCACCGAGCTGTGTCACAGCGGGAAATTCGCGGATTACAGCCGTTACATCGGCGGGATTTACTCTTCTGAATGGTTCTGGGCCAAGATCCTGCACGTCTCCCGCGCCGATGCCGCTGTGCGTGAAGCTGCCTGTAACTGGATCGAGCTCTGCGACTGGGTTCCGGCCCTGCTCAGCGGCACGCAGGCACCGAAAGACATCAAACGCGGACGCTGCTCTGCCGGTCACAAATCACTGTGGCATCCGGAATGGGGCGGCCTGCCACCGGCGGATTTCCTCAATGCGCTGGATCCGCTGCTCACCAAAGATCTGGACTATCCGCTGTTCACCGAAACCTATACCGCCGACATTCCGGTTGGAAAAATCACCCCAGAATGGGCAGCACGCCTGAACCTGCCGGAAAACGTGATGATTGCCGGTGGTGCCTTTGACTGCCATATGGGTGCCGTCGGTGCCGGTGCCAGCCTGAATACACTGGTCAAGGTGATTGGCACTTCCACCTGCGACATCCTGATTGCCGATTACAAAACCATCGGTAACCGCGCGATCGCCGGGATCTGCGGACAGGTCGATGGCAGCGTGGTGCCGGGCATGATCGGTCTGGAAGCCGGACAATCCGCCTTCGGTGATATCTATGCCTGGTATCAGCGCCTGCTGAGCTGGCCACTGGATCAGCTGGTCAAAACCTATCCGGAACTGCGCACCGCGCTGGAAAACTACAAGCAGCAGATGCTGCCATCACTGACGCAAGCCTGGGATAAACAGATCGATCTGGCGCATCTGCCAGTGGTGCTCGACTGGTTCAATGGCCGCCGCACGCCTTACGCCAACCAGCGTCTAAAAGGCACCATCACCGGTCTGAACCTGGGCTCTGATGCACCGGATATGTTCGGTTCGCTGATTGCCTCCACCGCCTTTGGTGCCCGCAGCATCATGGAGTGTATGACCAGTCAGGATGTGCCGGTGGAACAGGTTACTGCACTGGGCGGTATCGCCCGTAAATCCACCACTGTCATGCAGGTGTGTGCCGATGTGATGAACCGGCCAATTCAGGTTGTCGCTTCTGATCAGTGTTGCGCGTTAGGGGCTGCCATTTTCGCCGCCGTTGCTGCTGACATTTATCCATCCATCAACGCAGCACAGGACAAAATGGCCAGCGCCATCGAACGTACCTACCAGCCACAACCGGAAAAAGTTGCCGAATACGAAACACTGTATCAGCGCTACCAGCAATGGAGTATCGCCGCCGAGCCTCTGTACAACGAGGGGAAATCAGCATGAGTCTGCAACATCTGAAACAACAGGTACTGGAGGCAAATCTCGATTTGCCCCGTTACAACCTAGTGACCTTCACCTGGGGCAACGTCAGTGCTATAGACCGCGAACGCGGACTGGTGGTGATCAAACCCAGTGGGGTCAGCTACGAGACAATGAAAGTCGATGACATGGTGGTATTGGATCTGGAGGGAAACCGTGTCGAGGGAACGCTGCGTCCTTCTTCCGATACCCCCACCCATCTGGTGATGTACCGCCGCTACCCGGAACTGGGCGGCATGGTGCACACCCACTCTACCCACGCGACGGCATGGGCTCAGGCACGCCGCGCGATCCCGATCCAGGGCACCACGCAGGCGGATTATTTCCATGGCCACGTCCCTTGCACCCGTCTGTTATCAGAGAGCGAGGTCAGTGAAGACTATGAAGGACTGACCGGTCATCTGATTGTGGAAACGCTGAAAAATACGCCACCACTGACCATGCCCGGCATTTTGGTTGCCAATCATGGTCCGTTCAGCTGGGGAAAAGATGCGCATGATGCCGTACATAACGCCGTCGTGCTGGAAGAAATCGCTCGCATGGGCTGGATCACCCATCAACTGAATCCGCAGGCAGGGGAACTCCCTGATTACATGCTGGAAAAACATTACCAGCGCAAACATGGCAAAAACGCTTATTACGGCCAGTCAGGCACAAAATAAACAATGAGGACAAGACAATGGAATTTTTAAAACAGTTAGAAGTATGGTTTGTGGTTGGCAGTCAGCACCTGTATGGCCCGGAAACCCTGAAACAAGTTGCCGATCATGCGCAAACCATCACCAGCCGCTTAAATGAAACTGCCGGTCTGCCACTGAAGATCGTACTGAAACCAACCGGTACCACACTGGATGAAATTTCGGCGATTGCCCGTGATGCTAATCACGATGAAAAATGCGTTGGCGTCATGGTGTGGATGCACACCTTCTCCCCTGCCAAAATGTGGATCCCGGCACTGAGTCAGCTGAACAAACCACTGCTGCAGTTCCATACCCAGTTCAACCGAGATCTGCCATGGAAAGAGATCGATATGGACTTTATGAACCTGAACCAGACCGCACACGGTGGTCGCGAGTTCGGTTTCATGGGTGCCCGCCTACGCCTACCACGTACCGTGGTTGTGGGTTACTGGGAAGATAAATCTGCGCACGAAAAAATCGCCCGCTGGATGCGTATCGCCGCGGCGGTGTATGACAGCCAGAAGATGAAAGTGGCGCGTTTCGGCGACAACATGCGTAACGTTGCCGTGACCGAAGGCGATAAAGTGGAAGCGCAGATCAAGTTCGGCTATCAGGTGAACTACCATCCGGTCGGCGATCTGGTCAGCGTGATCAACGCCGTCTCTGCTGGTGATATCAACGCACTGCTGGATGAATATGAAAACATTTACACCCTGACCGATGCGGTGAGAGTCGGTGGCGCACACCGCGAATCACTGTATGAAGCTGCGCGTCAGGAACTGGGGATGAAAAAATTCCTGCAGGACGGCGGTTTCGGTGCTTTCACCACGACCTTTGAAGATTTGTACGGTATTCATCAGTTGCCGGGCCTGGCTTGCCAACGTCTGATGCAGCAAGGCTACGGTTTCGGCGGCGAAGGTGACTGGAAAACTGCAGCCCTGCTAAGAACCCTGAAAGTCATGGGGACCGGTCTGCCGGGTGGTACCTCCTTTATGGAAGACTACACCTATCATCTGGAACAGGGTCGTAATCTGGTGCTGGGCGCGCACATGCTGGAAGTATGTCCATCCATTGCCAGTCAAAAACCAGTACTGGATGTGCAGCATCTGGGCATCGGTAAAAAAGCGCCGCCAGCCCGTCTGTTATTCTCTGCCCCGGCCGGTAAAGCAGTGAACGCCAGTCTGATCGACATGGGTAACCGTTTCCGTCTGGTGGTGAACAATCTGGATGTGGTGGATCTCCCACAGGCACTGCCAAAACTGCCGGTCGCCTGCGCATTGTGGGAACCAAAACCAAATCTGGAAGTCGGTGCAGAAGCCTGGATCCTGGCCGGTGCCGCCCACCACTCTGTGTTCAGTCAGGCAGTCGATGCCGAATACCTGCGGATCTACGCCGACATGATGGGCATTGAATTCCTGCTGATCGACGAGAACACCACCATTCCGGAACTCAAGAAAGAAATTCTCTGGAATGAGGTCTATTACAAACTTTCTAAATAAATTTAACGCCCCTGTTATCTCACAGGGGCGTCTTTTCTGTATAACTCAAATAAATCCGTCGTATGTGACAAGGAGTTACCGTGAGCAGTTTGTTAGACCAATTACGTGTCGTTACCACCGTCGTCGCCGATACTGGCGAGTTACCTGCCATTAAATTGTATTCCCCGGAAGACGCCACCACTAATCCATCACTGATCCTCAAAGCCGTTTCTAGTCCGGAATACGCGCCACTGCTGGAGCAGGTGGTGTTTCAGGCAAAACAACTTTCTTCTGATGTTGCTGTGCAGGTTGAAGAAGCCGCTGATCGTCTGATTGTGGCGATTGGCTGTGAAGTGCTGAAGCATGTCCCGGGCCGCATCTCCACCGAAGTTGATGCCCGCCTCTCTTTTGATACCGCCGCCACCATCGAAAAAGCCCGCAAACTGATTGGCCTGTACGAGTATCAGGGCATTCCACGTTCACGCGTGCTGATCAAAATTGCTTCCACTTGGGAAGGTATTCGCGCCGCCGAACAGCTGGAAAAAGAAGGCATTAACTGCAACCTGACGCTGTTGTTCTCCTTTGCCCAGGCCCGTGCCTGCGCCGAAGCCGGTGCCTTCCTTATTTCGCCGTTTGTCGGCCGTATTCTCGACTGGTACAAGGCCAAAACCGGTGAAACCTACACGGCGGAAACTGATCCGGGTGTACTGTCGGTGAAAGCGATTTATCAGTATTACAAGCAGCACGGTTACAACACCGTGGTGATGGGTGCGAGCTTCCGCAATCTCGGCGAAGTGCTGGCACTGGCCGGTTGTGACCGTCTGACCATCAGTCCAAACCTGCTGCAGGAACTGGGCGAAACCAGTGGTGAACTAGTGCGCCAGTTGGCGGATGACGGTCTGCGTCTGCCACGGCCTGCCCCGCTGAGCGAAGCCGCTTTCCGCTGGCAGCATAACGAAGATGCGATGGCGACCGAAAAATTGGCGGAAGGCATTCGTAATTTTGCGATTGATCAGGTGAAGCTGGAGCAGTTGCTGGCAACGCGATTAGCTTAAGTTTCGTTCTTGTCCGGACTGTCGGCCAATGGAAACAACACCACCGACACGTCGTAAACCCATCCATGGGGACTCCGCCGCGCCATCCTTGGCGCGGAGGGTCGTTGACCTTGTTCCCATCGACCTCTCTGGTTACGGGTTGTTCACAGACAAAACCTATTTCTACATTTCCTATATCCCTTTGATGCTTTTATGGAGTTTTCCTAATGAGTTTAGATGCAAGAACCCTCGCCAATGCCGTGCGTATGCTGAGTGTCGATGCCGTACAACAGGCTAATTCCGGTCACCCGGGCGCCCCGATGGGCATGGCGGATATCGCTGAAGTATTGTGGCGTCACCATCTCAAGCATAACCCGGCGGACCCGCAGTGGATCAATCGCGACCGCTTTGTGTTATCGAACGGCCATGGCTCGATGCTGCTCTACTCCCTGCTGCATCTGACCGGCTATGACCTGCCGCTGTCTGAGCTGAAACAGTTCCGTCAGTTGCATTCCAAAACGCCGGGCCATCCGGAATACGGTTATGCCCCCGGCGTGGAAACCACCACCGGGCCACTCGGTCAGGGTATCGCCAATGCGGTCGGTATGGCGTTAGCCGAGAAAACACTGGCGGCGCAGTTTAATAAGCCGAATCACAATATCGTCGACCATTACACCTACACCTTTATGGGTGACGGCTGCCTGATGGAAGGCATTTCGCATGAAGTCTGTTCATTAGCTGGCACCTTAGGCTTAGGCAAACTGATTGCCTTCTGGGATGACAATGGCATCTCGATTGATGGGCATGTCGATGGCTGGTTTACCGATGACACCCCGACCCGCTTCCGCGCTTATGGCTGGCAGGTGCTGGATTCGGTGGATGGCCATAATCCGCAGGAAATCGAGATGGCGATTCAGGAAGCCAAGGCCAATACTTCTCAGCCAACGCTGATTTGCTGCAAAACCATCATCGGTTACGGTTCACCGAATAAATCCGGCAGCCATGACTGTCATGGCGCGCCGCTGGGCAAAGATGAAGTGGCGCATGTGCGCGAGTTCTTAAACTGGCCGCATGCCCCGTTTGAAATTCCGCAGGATATCTATCAGGCGTGGAACGCCCGGGAACAGGGTGCTCATCAGCAGGCCAGCTGGCAGCAACATTTCAGTGCTTACCGCGCCGAATACCCTGAGCTGGCCGCGGAACTGCTGCGCCGCAGCCACGGTCAGTTGCCGGTAGACTGGGCCGAACAGGCACAGGATTACATTAACGACCTGCAGGCCAATCCGGCCAACATCGCTTCACGTCAGGCCAGTCAGAAAGCCCTGAACGCCTATGCCAAAATCCTGCCGGAACTGCTCGGTGGCTCGGCGGATTTGGCACCATCCAACCTGACCCGTCATACCAGTGCCCTGGATGTCAGCGCCGAAGTGCCACAAGGCAACTACCTGCACTACGGCGTGCGCGAATTCGGCATGTCGGCCATCATGAACGGCGTGGCGCTGCACGGCGGCTTTATCCCGTACGGCGGTACCTTCCTGATGTTTATGGAATATGCCCGTAATGCGGTGCGTATGGCGGCGCTGATGAAACAGCGTTCGATTTTCGTCTATACCCACGACTCGATTGGTCTGGGCGAAGACGGCCCGACTCACCAGCCGGTGGAACAGCTAGCTTCTCTGCGCGTCACGCCGAACATGGAAACCTGGCGCCCGTGTGACCAGGTGGAATCAGCAGTGGCATGGAAGGAAGCGATTGAACGCCAGAATGGCCCGAGCGCGCTGATATTCAGCCGTCAGGCGCTGACGCAGCAACCGCGTACCCCGCAGCAACTGAGTGATATCGAACGTGGTGGTTACATTCTTAAAGACTGCGATGGCACGCCGGAGCTGATTATTCTGGCAACCGGCTCGGAAGTGGGTCTGGCGGTTAACGCGGCGAACACGCTGAATGCCGAAGGCAAGAAAGTCCGTGTGGTCTCCCTGCCCTGCACCGAGCGCTTTGACAAGCAACCGGCGGAGTACAAGGAACAGGTGCTGCCGAAGTCGGTCCGAGCCCGACTGGCAATTGAAGCCAGTATTGCCGATTACTGGCAGCGTTATACCGGCCTGGATGGTGACGTCATCGGCATGACCAGCTTTGGCGAATCTGCCCCGGCGGAGCAGTTGTTCAAACTGTTCGGATTCAGTGACGAGAATGTACTGGCGAAAGCACGGGCGTTGCTGGCTTAATCTTTAAGTATCATTAAAAACAAAGGCCATCATGATCTGATGGCCTTTTATTTACTGAAATATCAGGGGCTATCCCCCGCTGGTCCACAACAGGATCACCAGCAATTGCGGCGAAATAATACGCAGAAACATCACCATCGGATATACCGTGGCATACGATAAAGCGGCGGCATCACTGGTCGGATGCATTGCATTCGCAAAAGCCAGCGCAGGCGGATCAGTCATTGAGCCAGCCAGTAAACCACACAATGATAAGTAATTGATCTTGCCTAACATCCTTGCCAGAAATCCCGCAATCAATAACGGGATCAACGTGATCGCGACGCCGCACCACATCCAGAGCAAGCCATCACCGTCCACCAGCGTGGTAACAAAATCACCACCCGATTTCAGCCCAACCACTGACAGGAACAGCACAATCCCAATTTCCCGCAACGCCAGGTTAGCACTCGGCGGCATAAACCAATACAGCTTACCAATACTGCCAATACGCGACAGGATCAACGCCACCACCAGCGGCCCGCCAGCCAGCCCCAGCTTCAACGCCGCCGAAAATCCCGGGATATAAAAGGGTATCGAACCAACAATGACACCTAAACCAATTCCCAGAAACACAGGCAACATCTGAACCTGTTGCAGTTTATGCTGCGCATTCCCCACCAGCCCGGCAACGGAATTAATCGCCTCCGGCCGGCCAACCAGGTTCAGGATATCCCCAAACTGCAGGCTGGAGCTGCTGTTCGGCACCAGCTCTACCCCTGCACGGTTAAGACGTGATACGACGACATCAAATTTACTTTTCAGCTCCAGCTCACCAATGGTCTTTCCCAGCACTTTCTCATTTGTCACCACGACACGCTCAACCCGCATGTCGGTACCCTGAGTGGAAAGCGACGTTGCCACTTCTTCTCCAATCACCAGCCGGACTTTCCTCAGCGCCTTTTTATCCCCGACCAGATGCAGCAAATCCCCCAGCTGTACAATTGTATCCGGCTTCGGCACCATCAGCTCTTCACCTCGCTTGAGGCGGGAGCAAACCACATCCCCCTCCTCCAGATCCGGGATCTCCTGCATGGCCAGCCCTTGCAGATTGGCGTTACGTACCTCGACGTTCATCGTCTGAAGATTCGTTCGTCCGACACCAGATTGTTGCTGGTATAACCGGTTCTCACTTTCCACATTAATTCTGAAAACCAGCTTGATTAGCCACATTGACAATAAAATGCCACAGATACCAAACGGATAGGCCACGGCATAACTCAGGGTCATTACATTGGCATCGGCCCCCAGTTCTGTGAGCATCTGCTGGCCAGCCCCCAGCGATGGGGTATTCGTCACTGCGCCGGAATACGTTCCCAGAATAACCGGCAATGGAATGCCCAGTAATTTATGCAGCACCACTGCGACAATACAGCCCAATACCACCAGCAGCGCCGCAAATGCATTCAGCTTTAACCCGGATGTACGCAATGAGGAAAAAAATCCGGGACCAACCTGAATACCTATGGTGTATACAAACAGGATCAGACCGAATTCACGAATAAATTCCAGCGTGTGTAAATTCACCTCCAGCCCGTACTGTTTGGCAAAATGTCCTACCGCGATGCCACCAAACAATACTCCGCCAATTCCCAATCCCACACCATAAATACGCCAGTTACCAATCCACAGCCCCAGGATGGCAACCAGCGATAAAATACAGATAGCTAAGGCTATTTCACTCATGCTAAAGGTCCCTTGATATATTCAATTTCCCTTCGATCCCGGAACATCGCTTCCAGCCAGAATCACGCCCACACATTATCAATACGTTAATGTTAGAAACGATCCTGTGTGCCATTTGGCAAAATCAGTAAATTTCCCTGAAAATGCGAAGGGTATCGCCAAAAGAGTTCTAAACTTAACGTTAAAAGAAAGTTTGGCCGTTCATCACATGAGGGACTGCATGATGAAATCAATGACATGGATCCTGCTGAGCAGCCTGCTGGCATCTTCCGCCGTTCAGGCTAACGACAGCTTCGGCGCTGAGTTCAGTCATTTTGCAGGCCATACCGCGTTGGCGGGCGCATCGACTTACGTAGTGGATGAGTTCTGGCCAGAAGTGAAAGAGCCTGCCTGGGTTGGTTTCACTGTCAGTACATCTGTCGCCTTTGCCGGCGAAATCTACGATTCAACAAACGGGCATAGTTTTTCATGGTTGGATGCTGCTGTCGGAACGCTTGGTGCCGCCGTTGGTTCATACGCCACAGATAAACTCTATATCGCACCGAAATTAGAAACACAGAATGGTGATAAAACCTATGGTATGGTGGTAGTGTATAAATTCTGAACGATCACTTTGTGTAGCAATACGGATGACCCCATCAGACCAGCAGGAACAGTTAGAACTATTTCCCATTCCCAGCCCCTGTGTTGGCCGTTGTCAGACTGATAGCAGAGGCTATTGCATCGGTTGTTTCCGCTCACGGGAAGAACGGTTTGACTGGCTAAAGCTGACCCCGGCACAACAACGCGAAATCATCCGTCTTTGTAAACAGCGCAAATACCGCCGTCTGCTCGCAGCACAAAAACAAATGGCAGCGCCGGAGGCTGAAACGTCCATGACACTGCCATTATTTGATGATAATAAAGAGAACTAAACAACGGCCAGCGCAGTTGTAAGCAACTCACTATCTCTGATTACCCCGCATAAGAATCGGGTAATTTCATCAAAATCAGGTCGCAAGGAATGCTCTTCACTCAGACACGCCGCTGTTAAATCATTCAGGCGACAGATAACCTTTCGCAGCTCCGGCGATACAACATGGCATCGCCCGGTGAGTTCTTCCAGCAAACAGCCAAATGCTCTCACTTCCAGACACTCAAGTTTATCGGCTATGGTCCGGTCTTTAGTCTGATAAAACGACGCGGCGCCATAATCACCGATCAACGCCCGACCTTCCTTGCTATACAGAATATTATGCCCATAGAGATCACCGTGCATAATTCCCTGCCGGTGCAGATGCTGAACCGCCGAAGCGATGCTGGTCGCAATCAACAGTGCGGAAGATAAATCAAACTTTATCTCTTCCGGATAAATGTCACGCGTGCACGACGCCAGACTGGGCGGACCAGCCAGATTACGAAATTCCGGATTAATCAACTGCATCACCAGCCCATGAACATCTGCCGGATGTCCGGTGATTTTACCTATCACATTGATCAAACCCGGATGGCTGCCGGCTTTGATAGCCGCTGTCATTTCACATTGCGGCAGCCCATCACTGGTCATTGCACCTTTGTAAAGCTTCACCGCCACCGGAGAAGTAACCGCTTCCGAATGGTACTGTGCCCGATAAATCACACCGGATGCACCCTCACCCAATAACGGCCCCAGTGCCAGTTTATTCCAGTCAATTTCATCAATGCCTGCAGCCGCCTGCGCCTCTTGTTCCCACGCATGACTGAATGGATTACCGGAATAGGCCAGCCAGGACAATCGAGGCAAAGAGAGTAACCAGTCCGGTAAGGATTCCAGCCGGTTAGCCGCAATACGCAGCAATTCCAGGCGTTTACAATTTGCCAGTGACTCTGGCAAGGCCTGCAGCCTGTTACCAGCCAGCATCAGTTTCTGCAATTGCACACAGTTGCCAAGCTCAGAGGGTAACGTTTCAATTTCATTATCCGTCAGAATCAACCAGCGCAACTTTTCCGGTAACGAACAGGCAGGAACATTTCTGATCCGGTTTGTCTTAAAACCCACCATGGTTAATTCAGGACAACGTCCCAATACCGCCGGTAATTCCGTAAACCGATTCTCAGAACAGAAAATGATCCGCAGTTTTTTCAACCGGTGAAGATCATCCGGGAGTTCAGAAAGTTCATTACCAGATAAATCCAGAATTTCCAGCGTATCCGCCAGATCATAAATTTCAGCAGGAAAACGGGTCAGACCACAGCATAGTTTCAATCGCTGAATACCCGCTAATGCCCCCGCACGAAGCTGCTCAATTGTTTGCATCACACAACCTTATCAGCCAAAACAAAGCCCGCATAAAGCGGGCTTCAATTAACAAGGAACGGGATAAATTATTCCCACTCAATTGTATTATTTACATCTAATTCATTGATTTTAATTAAGTATTTTTAAATACAAAATAAAGATACCGACAAAAATACCGATCAGAGAAAAAGTTGCTTTTTTCGTTAAGAGCTGGATGAAAATTCACCAGATATTTAATTGCTAGCAACAATATCGATGATCTAAGAAAAACTTTTACCCTCATTATTATTCTTTTATTACCTGCCAATGGCCACCTTTTTTCGGCCCGATGAATGCTAAGCGGCCTTGTTGTTTCAATTTAGCGACAGATCGTTCAACTGTGGTGACTGATTTACCGATCTGCTGCGCGACTTTAGCCAGCGTCATATCCGGGTTTTCACTCAGTTGTTTCAGAATTAGATCAGGTGTTTTTACCCGCATTTCTACCCGCATTTTTACCCGCATTTTATCGGTGGCGAGTTGGGCATTAATGGCTTCTTGCAAGCTATCTTCGATGGCTTGTAATAAAAACTCGATAAAGGCAGAACAATCGCTTTTCTGATCGGATTCAGTCAGTAGCTGATAGTAGGTTTGTTGACGGTGCTTAATAACCGTTTCGACCGGCAGAAATGCCAACATGGGTTGCCAGTGGCTTAAAATGAGGGTTTGCCATAAACGCCCAATACGGCCATTACCATCACCAAACGGATGAATAAATTCAAACTCGTAATGAAACGCTGCAGAGGCAATCAGTGGATGAGCATCTGTATGGGCTAACCAATCAAACAGATCGGTCATCAGACGAGGAATCTGACTAGCAGGTGGCGCCATATGCACAAGCTGATCACCCCGATAAATACCAGCCCCCTTGCTGCGCCAATGGCCTGCATCATCAATCAAGCCATGCAGTAATAAAGCGTGTGCAGCCAGTAAGTCATCTATCTGGTGTGGATGCCACTGTTCCATCGCTTCATAGGCCGCAAAAGCATTACGCACCTCCTGGATCTCTTTCGGCAAGCCGAGCACCATTTTGCCTTCAATCACCGCTGTCACTTGCTCAAGTGTGAGAGTGTTCTGCTCCACGGCCAACGATGCCTGAATAGTTTTAATACGGTTGCCACGCCGCAACTCCGGCACCAGCCGATTCCGGTTGGCCGCTTTCCATGTGCCAATCAGTTCACCGATGCGGGCGACATGGCGCATCATGGTGTGGGTAAGCTGAAACGGTGGCTGATAAGACAATTATGCCTACTCCCTATAACCAGCAATTAGCGACTTATTGTGAACTCGTTTATTCATTTTCCCACTACACAGCTAGTTATTTTATAATATCTCTGAAATCTGAAGATCTGATATCTGAGTTGACAGGACTCAACATATCACTTGCCAATTTTCTCCGTCTGGATAAGAGTTCATCCAACGTTGCTTCAAATGTCACAATGTCCTTATCTCGAACTGTCGGATAATACACATTGAATCGCCACTACTTCACTAGACGACTTTTAGCCTCTTTAAAATACTGACGCTCATACTCTAGCGGCGACAGCCCATTATTGGAACTATGCT
>NZ_JACHGR010000005.1 GCF_014202415.1 Tolumonas osonensis | reverse complement strand
GCATCTAAAAGCTGCTGGGAAGTTACCAAAAGTTGCGTTGATAGCCTGTATGAGAAAGCTGATTGTGATCTTAAATACGATGGTAAAAAACCAGCTGCAATGGCAGTTAAATGAACCGAAAACAGTTGACTAAGAACCACAGTCACTAACAATATTTATTGTCTAACCTTTGTCGGTGGGGCACAGAACCAACTGAAAAATAACTTGCCAAGTGATAACCATTCCATCACTAAACTTTCTGAAGTTTTAGTAGCTACTGATGACATTTTATTTTTCTTCAGAATAACTAAGCTTTTTTCTAAAAGAGTATCACCTAAGCCATAAAAAGATACACAACTACAGTCTTCACCACAAGCACGCTCATTGACGCACCGAAGATGATCGAATTTTTTAGTTGATTTTAGTGCTGGCACCCAAAAAGGGCCATATGAACTGTCTAGGGTAATCGCGTCTTTTAGTTTAAATCCTTCTTTATGATCAAAATATAATTTTGTATTTAAAGAAGCACTGAAAATGTTTTTCATTGTATCAAATGAATCAATTACATGGTTTTCATAGGTGTCTCTATGAATTATTTCATCTATAATGTGAACTGGTATCAGAGATTCAGCTTCATGTGCATTAATTATAACCAATCTGCATCTATTTTTATATTTTGTAGTGCCAAGCTTCTTGCTTGTTGATCCTCGGGCGCCAAGAGGATGTGATTTATCACTATCAACGATACATAGTCCAATAACGCCATCATCTGAAGTTTTATCAAATACTTTTGATGTATTTGCACCACCTCCATTAACTTTGTTAAAACTGGTGCTCAGATGGTTTAATCTTGCTTGTTCTACAAAATAATTGGAAAATAATTCATATAAGTCGATATCATTGATATCTTCACAAATTATAGATGCAGATTGGATTAGTTTTGTATCTGAAAAATAATCTGCACTGATTGTCAAAATATTTCTATCATCATTTGAAATGTCAAAGTTATTAAATTTATTCAGAGAGAAATCAACCTCAACGTAAAAATTAACGATTTTTGTTAATGCATTCAGTTCTCTCTGTTGATTTAGTGCTGCATTAGCATAACGCCTAGAGTTCACGCCAAACAGATCTGCTCTATCAATGATAAAACTAAAAAATGCTTTTTCTGCTAATATAATATGCTTTTTTTCACCAAAAGATTTCAGGATGTTATCTATTGAAGATATTATTTTCTCATCCATCTCAAGTGAATTCAGGTCAATAGGTTTTATTTTTATAATCATGACTATCTACCCGAAAAAAAACCAATAGGCCAGTCATTCAAAAAGCCATCGTTATCAAAATAAGATAACGAAACATCAGTTATGCCATCGTTATTTTTATTGAATACTAAAATTGATATATCATCCTTAGATATGGATAAATTATTATTCTCAATTTTTTCACCCAACGCATCAATAATAGACTGACTGTGTGTCTCAAATATAATTTTCAAAGGAATGGAGTTATCTTTAGCATGCGATATTACTTTAGCAAATAGTTCACCAATTTTTGCTTGATATGCTGGATGTAAATGTAATTCAGGTTGTTCTATAACAAATATTAAAGGTCTTTGTTGAGATGTTCTTTTTCTGACAGTTTCAAACCATATTGATGTTATGATTGGTAGTACTTGTGAGTAACCAAATCCCATATCGCTTATATTGTACTCCTTTGACTCATTATTCGTAAGTAACTTTACAGCATAGTGATTGCCAACTTCACGTACAAAAACAGAAAATCCAAAATTTTCCCTTGTCCATGCTGAAAATTCTTTCTGTTCACTCGGTTTTAATGAGTTAATTAGCATTGCTAAATTTGAACCAGTATGATCAATTTCATTCACTTGAAGATCTTGAAATCTATAATACCTCTCGGCAGTTGCACGGAGAGGAGCTATATATTTCACCCCGGTAAAAATATGCGAAAGTTCGTTGTTAATACTTCTGATTATGGAGGTTAAATTCCAAGCAATCACATAGGGATATAGTTTTTTAACTATTTCATTATTGTTTTTATTTAAGTTTTTAATGAATGTTTTTTGTTCTTTAAATAATCCATTTAAAATTATATTGACTCTTTCGACCGAAGTTACAGGAACTCGAGCTAGTGTCGATTTGATTTTTGTTTCATCTGTTTTGGAATGAAAAAAAACCTTCAATATTTTTGTTGCTTCATCAAGAAAATGTTTTTCTAGATTATCATGGTAGTAATCATAAAATGATGAAAATATTTTATTCCTACTATTGTTGCTGGCATCCTCCTTTTTGTTTTGGATTAAGAGTAATGGTATGAAGCTATCATTCTTTGCTATGTGCAGGTCTTCATTTATAAGGTTATCTATATTTAGATGTGCTTGTGCTATACCCGAAGATGAATTGTTAATTATATTGATTTTAATGTTGCTGTCATTTATATTGATTTCAAGATTATCTATGGTTGTTTTTTGTTTCTGTGCTGTTACTGTTAAATTCAATGTGATTTCATTTTTTACTTCGTCTTTAAATCTTATAGTGGCATTTCTATCTAACGCTGATTTATATTTAAATATAAAACTAATTGTGTTGTCTTTTGTGTCATTTGAAATAACCTCGCTAAATTCACCGAAGTCTACGTAACGACCAAACCATAATATTGGCCCTGTCGTATTTGATTCTACTGATTGTCTTAAAAGAGGCAGAGTACGTAAAAAAGAACTTTTTCCACTACTGTTTTTTCCAACAAAAACAGTTATTGGCTTTAAATTAACGATTGTTGTCTCTTTAAAGCTTCTTAAGTTTCTAATTCCAATTGCATCAAGCATTAATATCTCCAAGTAAATATAACTTCGACTTATGGGGCGGTTGAAAATTCCCACACCAAGTTTTTGTTAATTTTTTATTAATCTAAATGTCTACCAATCAAACGAGCCAGCATAGAGATAAGACTTCTCTCACGGTAACTTGCTTCGCTAGTCATTATGAGACTTCGCAAACTGAATATGATGCTGATCAAGCCACATACAATCCCTAACCACTCAAACCAATGGATACGTTTTTCGAATACAGCCTTTAGTATTGGTAGAAACATATTATTAGATTGCTCAGCTAGTTTTGCCTCTAACCACGAAGGGACAATGAAATAAAATATAATGAAACTAATTAGGCCGAAAAGAAGAGAACCCCACCAAGATAGCCTTGAAGTAATAAATGCTGTATCAGATATTATTGAACCTGCAGCACTTTTTCGATAATAACGTCGTCGTCTGCTCATTTTGTATATGCTTTGTGTAGGTTGTTAAAGAATAATTCTCGATTAGCGCGAATATCATCGCGCCAACGCTTGACTACATCTAAAGATTTACCATGTTCACCGATGTAAACTTCTGCATAAAATTGAGATACAGCATCACCTAATATTTTTAGACGTTTCTGTGCATCTTTTAGACCCAACAAAAATAACGTTGATTCAGCACTGGTTAAATTTTCATAAGAACTATAAATCTTGGTTCTTGCTTCTTTTAACTCTCTTAGTTGTGATTCACTAAGAGCTTGGTTACTTTTCATGTACTAATGCCACTGATTAATGCACCCAATCCAATTTTTATCACAGTGTCTAATATTTCTAGGTAGCTCATTTTCATCATGGTTTCCTAAAAATTTAAAAATTTACTATGCCGCAAAAATCCGCAATATATCCGCTTACGGTGTCCTTAATTTCTACCTGTAAGAATATGCAAATTCATTAAAATCAATATATTATGTGTTTTTTGGGTTTTGTTATGCGAAAACCTTCTTCTCCATTCCTGGCTTCCATTTTTGAATATATGGTCACGCGTCATTACGCGATGAATACGATAGAAGCTTATATTTATTGGATCCGTTGGTTTATCTGTTTTCACCAGAACACGCATCCATCAAAAATGGGGGATACAGAGGTTGAGCAGTTGCTTTCATTTCTGGTGAATCAGCATTCAACACGGCACCAGTGTCCGAAGCCCATTTTCCGATCTGTAATCAAATCTTCGGCATAGCTACCGCAGGACCACAAAATGCGATCTGGGGGCTGATAGAACTATCAGCAGATAGAATCATCCTACGCCCGTTCAGGTCTGGCTTCAAATGAGAGTTGGCCTGGATCTTTGTCCTAACGCAATAAAAGTACAAAATATACCGGGCCCGGATGTGGCGGCAGGATGTGTTACAATCGTCCCATCATTTTTTCGTGCCGGGATCCGCTTTTGAATACCGATTATTTTGCTGAAAACGGTCTGCTTGCCAGGGCCATTCCCGGATTTGCGCCGCGTCAGGCACAGGTCCAGATGGCGGAAGCAGTCAGCAAGGCAATAAAAAGTGCCGGACGTTTGCTGGTCGAGGCGGGAACGGGCACCGGCAAAACCTTTGCCTATCTGGTGCCGGCACTGGATAGCGGCAAGCGGGTGATTATCAGTACCGGCTCCAAAGCCCTGCAGGATCAGCTCTATGAGCGCGATTTGCCGACGCTGCTGCTGGCGATGCAGTACGGCAAGCCCGTGGCGCAGTTGAAAGGGCGCTCCAACTATCTGTGTACTTACCGTCTTGCCCTGCTGGAGCAGGAGATGCATTTTCTGGCGGCGGATGTGTTTGCCGATCTGCCGAAAGTGCGCCAGTTCCGCGCCCGCACTGTGAGCGGTGATGTGGCCGATATTCCCGGTCTGCAGGAGCAGGCGCCGATCCTGCCGTTTGTCACCAGTACCAACGACAACTGTCTGGGGCGCGAATGCCCGGATTACGAAAACTGTTTTCTGGTCAAAGCCCGTCGTAAAGCGTTGGATTCCCAGATCGTGGTGATCAACCATCATCTGTTCTTTGCCGATATGTCGGTAAAGGACACCGGCTTCGGTGAACTGCTGCCGGATGCCGACGTTTATATTTTCGACGAAGCGCATCAGCTGCCGGATATTGCCAGCCAGTATTTCGGCGAATCCCTCTCCAGCCGTCAGTTAACGGATGTGGCCGATGAGCTGCGTCTGGCTTACCGTCTGGAAGCCAAGGACATGTCACAGCTCGGCAAGGCGGCCGATCGGCTGGTGCAGGATTGTCAGGCGATGCGTCTGGCCTTTGGGGTCGATCCTTCCCGCGGTAATCTGCGCGAGGTGCTGGCTCAGCCGCTGATGCAGCGTGAATTGCAGCGTCTGCAGGAGTCCATCAAGTTCTGCTACGACGTCTGTAAACTGGCTCTGGGGCGGGGCGAGCAGATCAATAACTGCTTTGAGCGTCTGGCCGGTTTCATGACCACGCTGGATCATGTCACGGCGGTCACCGAAGTGGGGGCGGCCTACTGGTATGAAACCACCAAACGGCATTTCACGCTGAACGTGACACCGTTGTCGATCGCAGAACGCTTTTCACAGGAAGTCATGCGGGCGGGGTGCGGCTGGATTTTTACCTCGGCCACGCTCACGGTCGGCGAGGAATTTGACTATTTCTCGCAGCGTATGGGCGTGACGGATGCCGAGACCTGTCTGCTGGACAGTCCGTTTGATTATGCGCATCAGTCGTTGCTGTGTGTACCGCGTAATCTGCCGGATACCTCGGTCTATCAGCGTGCCACTCAGCTGGCCGAACGGCTGCTGCCGGTGATCGAACAGGTGCCGGGCGGCTGCTTCTTCCTGTGTACCAGTTATCACAGCGTCAATCAGATTGCGCAGGTGTTGCGCGACAAGCTGGATCGGACGGTACTGGTTCAGGGTGATGACAATAAACAGCGCATCCTGGCCGATTTTGTTGCCGACGGCCATGCCGTACTGGTGGCGACCTCGTCGTTCTGGGAAGGGGTGGATGTACGCGGAACAGCGCTTTCCTGTGTCATCATCGATAAGCTGCCGTTCATGTCGCCGGATGAACCGTTACTGAAAGCGCGGATGGAAGATTGCCGCCTGCAGGGGGGAGATCCGTTTCAGCAGCTACAACTGCCGGAGGCGGTGATCGTGCTGAAACAGGGTGTCGGACGTCTGATCCGTGATTATCAGGATCGTGGTATCCTGATCCTGTGTGACCCGCGATTGGTCAATAAACCTTACGGGGCCGCTTTTCTGAAAAGTCTGCCACCGATCCCGCGTTGCCGGGATTTAGCCCGTTTAACTGAATTCTGGAAAGAGATTGAAACGAATGAAAATTCTGGCGATTGATACAGCCACCGAAGCCTGTTCTGCTGCCTTATTATGGAACGATGCTGTATTAACCCGCGAACAGGTGGCACCGCAGGCGCATACCCGTCTGATCCTGCCGATGGTGAATGAATTACTGGTGGAAGCCGGTGCCACGTTATCTGGTCTGGACGCAATTGCGTTTGGCCGGGGCCCCGGTTCTTTTACCGGTGTGCGTATCGGGATCGGTGCCGCGCAGGGGCTGGCATATGGTGCCGGCGTGCCGCTGATCGGTGTCTCGACCTTACAGATGCTGGCGCAGGGCGCTTACCGTCGCAATCAGGTTGAAAAAGCCGTGGCGGCAATTGATGCGCGGATGAACGAGATCTACATCGGTGCCTTCATGCTGCGCGATGGTCTGATGCAGGCCGTGACTGAGGAAGCGGTGATCCTGCCGGAGCAGGCCGGTGATTATCTGGCGCAGTCTACGGTGACTGTTGCGGGAGGAATCGCAGTGGGCACCGGCTTTACCGCCTATACTGAACTGGCAGCCGGACTGGGTTTACTGCCGGCTGCGACGACACAGGAAGGTAATCTGCCATGGGCGCAGGATATGCTGCCACAGGCCGTGGCGGCGTTCCGTGCCGGTGATTACTGTGAACCAGCGCTGGCAACCCCGGTATATCTGCGTGACAAGGTGACCTGGAAAAAGCTGCCGGGTCGTGAATAAGAAGTGAGAGCTTACGATGAAGTGGATTGCCCTGTTTTTTGTTCTGTTTCTGACGGCCTGCGCCAATAACAAAACCGGTTATTATGCCGACGACTCGGTCCTGATCCGTCAGCAGTTCGCTCAGATGGCCCAGCCCAATAATCCGCAGGGCTGGCAGGTGAAATGGAGCGGGGTGATCGCCCAGACCCGCAATCTGGCCTCGGGAACCGAGATAGAGGTGGTTTATCTGCCTCTGGGTTATAACGGCGTGCCGCAGCAGGCAGAACAATCACCGGGCCGTTTCATTGCCGTGTTCCCGCAACTGCTGGATCCGGTGTTGTATGCCAAAGGCCGCAGTATCACGGTCTCCGGCGCAACAGCACCGTCACGCGAAGGCAAAATCGGTGATATGACCTATCGCTTCGCGGTGATCAATGCCACGCAACACAAACTCTGGCCGGTGGTGAAAGAGGTGGAGGTCCGTTATGAAGACCCGCTGTTTGATGACGGCTTCTATTTCCATCATCACCGCACCATAGTTCCACGCTGATTACTAATTTTTGTGGCAACGATCAGTAATTGTTATCTGATTGTTGCCATTCTCTTCGCATCGTTTCATACTGGCCTTCACTTGTCGGAGTGCCCTAAGGGCTGAGACCGTTTATTCGGGATCCGTTGAACCTGATCAGGCTAGAACCTGCGAAGGGAAACAAGAGTTGGCACAGGAAGCCATTCCGGATTCAGATCACCTGAATTGTTACACCGCCAGACTCCCTCTCAACGCCACTTCCGGCAAGCCATCCGAATTCTTTTTAAGGTGAGCTTGCTATGTCGAAAAATTTATCTGCCCGTGAACGTCGTGAATCAGCGAAAGAGTATCTGTCTACGCTGGCGGCACAAACATTTCCGAACTCTGATCGTGAATATCTGGAAGGCCCACGCCCGGATATCCGCGTGCCAATGCGCCGCATTCACCTCACGCCATCGCTGATCGGCGGCACCAAACAGGCGCCGATCTATGAAGAAAATGCGCCGGTACTGGTGTACGACACGTCAGGCCCATACGGCGATCCGGATCAGGCTGTCGATGTGACCGTGGGTCTGAAACCATTACGTCAGAACTGGATCCTGGAACGTAACGACACCGAAGAGGTGGCTGAGCCAACTTCTGAATTTACCCGCGCACAGGCCGAACAGCTGCAACTGGTGCCGCAGATGAAAGTCAAAGCACCGATCCGTAAAGCCAAAGACGGTCAGTGTGTCAGCCAGCTGCACTATGCGCGTAAAGGCATCATCACACCGGAGATGGAATTCATCGCCGTTCGTGAAAATCAGCGCCGTCTGAATGCGGGTGAAAAAGGGATCACCGCAGAGTTTGTCTGTAAGGAAGTCGCTGAAGGCCGCGCCATTATTCCGGCCAACATCAACCACCCGGAAAGCGAGCCAATGGTCATCGGCCGTAACTTCCTAGTGAAAATCAACTCCAACATCGGTAACTCCTCGATCAGTTCCAGTATCGAAGAGGAAGTCGAAAAACTGATCTGGTCTACCCGCTGGGGCGCGGACACCGTTATGGACCTTTCTACCGGTCGTCATATCCATGCGACCCGTGAATGGATCCTGCGTAACAGCCCGGTACCGATCGGTACAGTGCCTATGTATCAGGCGCTGGAAAAAGTGAACGGCATTGCCGAAGAGCTGAGCTGGGAAGTGATGCGTGACACGCTGATCGAACAGGCCGAGCAGGGTGTCGATTACTTCACCATCCATGCCGGTCTGCTGCTGCGCTATGTGCCGATGACCGCCAAACGCGTCACCGGGATTGTGTCCCGCGGTGGTTCCATCATCGCCAAATGGTGTCTGGCGCATCATCAGGAAAACTTCCTCTACACTCATTTCCGTGAAATCTGTGAGATCTGTGCGCAGTACGACGTGGCGCTGTCACTGGGTGACGGTCTGCGTCCGGGCTCGATTGCCGATGCCAACGATGAAGCGCAATTCTCCGAACTGCGCACACTGGGTGAACTGACCAAAATTGCCTGGGAATACGATGTGCAGGTCATCATCGAAGGCCCGGGCCACGTGCCGATGCACCTCATCAAGGAAAACATGGATGAGCAGCTCAAGCATTGCCATGAAGCCCCGTTCTATACCTTAGGCCCGTTAACCACCGACATCGCTCCGGGTTACGACCATTTCACCTCCGGTATCGGTGCGGCGATGATTGGCTGGTACGGCTGTGCGATGCTCTGCTATGTCACGCCGAAAGAACATTTGGGTCTGCCGAATAAAGAAGACGTGAAACAGGGTCTGATTGCCTACAAGATCGCAGCCCATGCCGCCGATCTGGCCAAAGGCCATCCGGGTTCGCAGATCCGTGATAACGCCATGTCCAAAGCGCGTTTTGAATTCCGCTGGGAAGACCAGTTCAATCTGGCGTTAGACCCGGATACTGCCCGTGCGTATCACGACGAAGATCTGCCGCAGGAATCCGGCAAAGTGGCGCATTTCTGCTCCATGTGCGGTCCGAAATTCTGCTCCATGAAGATCAGTCAGGAAGTGCGTCAGCTCGATAGCGAAGGTGCGTTTGATGATGTGAAACACGGGATGGAACAACAGGCCGCGACCTTCCGCGAAATGGGCGGGGAACTGTATCTGGCCAAAGAGGTGGAGTAATGGAGAACATTGCTTCATTTCCGAAGACCGATCACCGGTTAGGGCTTTATCCGGTGGTGGATTCGGTGGACTGGATTGCCCGTCTGCTGGAATGGGGTGTCACTACGCTGCAACTGCGGATCAAGGATCCGCAGACCCCTGATCTGGAACAGCAGATCAAGCAAGCCATTGAATTGGGGCGCCGTTATCAGGCGCGCCTGTTTATCAATGACTACTGGCAACTGGCCATCAAGCATGGCGCCTATGGTGTGCATCTGGGGCAGGAAGATATCCAAATCGCCGATCTGGACGCACTGCGCAGCGCCGGTTTACGGCTGGGGATCTCCACGCATGACTCGCTGGAACTGGCGGATGCGTTGGCGCTGCAACCTTCTTATGTAGCGCTGGGTCACATTTTCCCGACGCAAACCAAGGATATGCCTTCAAAACCGCAGGGGCTGATCAATCTGGCAGCGGCAGTCGGACAGGCTGGCGCCATCCCGACGGTGGCTATTGGCGGGATATCCGAAGAGCGGGTGGGCGATGTACTGGCCACGGGTGTCGGTAGCGTCGCGCTGGTCAGTGCCATCACCAAAGCGGCCGATCCGGAACAGGCTACCAAACGCTTACTGCGAATGGTGGAAGGAGAAAGCAGAGAGGGCAGTGCTGATGTCTGACCTGCTGACCGATGATGAATTCCTGCGTTATGGTCGACAGATCCTGCTGCCGGAAATCGGAGAGGCAGGGCAGTTACGACTGAAAAAAAGCAAGGTACTGATTGTAGGACTGGGCGGGCTGGGTTCGCCAGCATCGCTCTATCTGGCGGCAGCCGGGGTAGGACAACTCTGGCTGGCCGATGGCGATAAGGTCGACAGCAGCAATCTGCAACGCCAGGTGCTGTACCGCACTGGCGATCGTCATCAGGCGAAAACCAAAACGGCGGCGTCCCATCTCGGCGCGCTGAATCCGGCGGTCCGCTGTCATCTCTTGCCGGCGGTGGACGAGGCATTGCTTGCCAGCATAGTGCCACAGGTCGATGCAGTCCTCGATTGCTCCGACAATATGCTGACCCGCCAGCGCGTGAATGCCGCCTGTGTTGCTGCTCGCAAACCGCTGATCACGGCGGCGGCAACCGGCTGGGATGGTCAGCTGCTGCTCAGTGAACCCTCGCAAAGCTCTGCCTGTTACCACTGCCTGTTTCCGTCATCCGCCGAACCGGGCCTGAATTGCCGCGAAGCCGGTATTGTCGGGCCGGTGGTTGGCATGCTGGGGGCGGCGCAGGCACTGCTGACCATTCAGCTACTGTGCGATTTACCGCGGCCAACCGGTGTGCTGCAGCGATTTGATGGCCGGACACTGCAATGGCGACGGTTACAGACACAACCCGATCCAACCTGTCCTGTCTGCCAATCATCTGCCCCCTTATCGTTTTCCGAACCGGAGTCACCAACATGCAAATCCGCTTAAATGGCGAGCCGTTGCAGCTTGCCGGCTCCTGCAGCCTTGAAGCGTTACTGACTACCCAGGATCAGCTGAAAGCCGGCGTTGCCGTTGCTCTTAATCAGCAGGTGATCCCACGCAGCCAGTGGGCCACTACATTTCTTTCAGATCACGACGACGTGGATCTCTTCCGCGCCATTGCCGGAGGTTAATCATGATTCAACCCCTTAAAATTGCTGACAAAACTTTTAACTCACGCTTACTGACCGGCACCGGTAAATTCGCTTCGGCGCAGGTGATGCAACAGGCACTGACTGCCAGCTCGACCGAAATTGTCACCATGGCGCTGAAACGAGTCCGGCTCGATGAACCGGATATCCAGATCCTGGAGCCATTGCGGGAGATGGGCGTGCAACTGCTGCCGAATACCTCCGGCGCCCGCAATGCCAAAGAGGCTATATTTGCTGCGCAACTGGCGCGAGAAGCGCTCGGTACCAACTGGCTGAAGCTGGAGATTCATCCTGATCCGCGTTACCTGATGCCCGATCCGATAGAAACCTTCAAGGCTGCGGAAGAGCTGTGTAAACAGGGCTTTGTGGTACTGCCATATTGCGGCGCCGATCCATTGCTCTGTAAACGTCTTGAAGAAGTGGGTTGTGCGGCAGTAATGCCTTTAGGCGCAGCCATCGGCTCAAATCAGGGGCTTTCCACCAAAGCGATGCTGGAAATCATCATCGATCAGGCGAATGTGCCGGTCATCGTTGATGCCGGTATCGGTGCGCCGTCCCACGCCGCCGCCGCGCTGGAAATGGGGGCTGATGCCGTACTGGTGAATACCGCGATTGCGGTTGCCGGTGATCCAGTGGCGATGGCACAGGCATTCCGGATGGCCGTGACAGCCGGGCGGATGGCCTATGAAAGCGGTCTGGGTGCGGTCAATCAGCAGGCTATCGCGTCCAGTCCGCTGGCTGCCTTCCTGGAGACACTGGCATGAGCTTCTACGACGAATGGGAAAAGCTCGACTGGGCAGAACAGCAGCAGTGGGTGCTGCAGCAAACTGACGCCGATGTAGAACGCGCTTTAGCCCGCCTTTCCCGTCCGGGAAAACGGGAAATGGCCGATTTTGCTGCACTCATTTCACCGGCGGCCGAAAAATATCTGCTGCCGATGACCGAGTTGTCGCAGAAACTGACCCGCCAGCGTTTCGGCAACACCATCAACATGTATCTGCCGCTCTATCTGGCCAACCTGTGCGCGAATGACTGTGCCTATTGCGGTTTCTCTATGAGCAACAAGATCAAGCGCAAAGTGCTGTCGCTGGAAGAGATTGACCGTGAATGTCAGGTGATCCGCCAGATGGGATTCAAATCGTTGCTGCTGGTGACCGGGGAACATGAGCGGAAGTCCGGCATGGATTATTTCCGGGAAGTGTTTCCGGTCATCAAGCCCTATGTTTCCTACCTGATGATGGAAGTGCAACCGCTCGCCACAGAAGAGTACCGCGAGCTGGTCAGCATGGGGCTGGATGGTGTCATGGTCTATCAGGAAACCTATCACGAGCCGACGTATGACGAACATCATCTGCGCGGCAAAAAGAAAGATTTCCGCTGGCGTCTGGAAACGCCCGATCGCTTAGGCGAGGCAGGGGTCGATAAAATCGGACTGGGTGCTCTGCTGGGGCTAGGTGACTGGCGCACCGACAGCCTGATGGTGGCCCGTCATCTGCAGTATCTGCGGAAAACCTACTGGCAGAGCCGTTACTCGATCTCTTTCCCGCGGTTGCGGCCTTGTACCGGCGGTTTCCAGCCTGAAGACCCGATGAGTGATCGTCAGTTGTTACAACTGATCTGCGCTTATCGCCTGTTTGATCCGGAAGTGGAATTATCGCTCTCGACCCGCGAAGGACCGGAGTTCCGCGATTTTCTGATGAAAGTGGGTATCACCACCATGAGCGCCGGTTCCAAAACCCAGCCAGGTGGCTATGCTGAAGATCATCCGGAGCTGGAGCAGTTTGCGGTCAGTGATGAGCGCAGTGCCGTCCAGGTGGCGTCTGTCATTCAAAAGCAGGGGATGGAAGTGATCTGGCAGGAATCCAGCCCGCAACACTGGCATAACCATCAAATTTCTCAGTAAAACTATATAGTTAGAGTTAACGATGATGAATGCAAAATGCGAAAAGCCAACGAAGGTTTATTTGCATTTTGCATTTTTTTGTGTCAGGCAAAAGTGCATTTACTATTGATATATTAAATTTTCATTAATTATCAGCTGGTTATGTTGAATGTTAAAATTTATTTAAATTATTGGCATATTGTGTGCTTTGTTTCACCGGAAAGATCAATTTCGCCAGATGTGATCGGCTTAAACTATTCCGGGGTTAAAATGCCTGTCATTACTTATACGATGAATCATACGCTGGTGCTGACGATCGATGGCGAGCTGGACCATGCGACAGTTGAAGAGATCCGGCGGATTTTCAACTCGCTGATACAAAAGCATTCTGACGTGCTGGTTGATCTGAGTTCTGTTTCCTTCATTGATTCAGCCGGAATCGGTTCCCTGATTTACCTTTATAAACAGCTGCAGGCCAATGGCCGCCGTCTGCGCCTCATCTGCAAACCGGGACAGCCCCGGGAGTTACTGTCTATCCTGCATATTGATCGCTCCATCACCTGTTATCTGTCTATCCGTGATTTTCTGGCGGATATTTCAGATAAACAATCAAAAACCTGTTTGTCTGACAGCGTTTCACTGGTTATTTAGGTCACTGGATGCTCGCCAGATTTTTCCGGTTTAGTTAAACTAGCCACATTGGAACTATCAGATTTTTCTCTATGCTGGCTGTCTGTCGTAATATCCTGAGTTTTGATGACCTGTCATGGAAAACATGGCTGAAAAAGCTATTGCTTCTGGGGCTGATCTGGTTTTGCGTCTGGCACCTGTGGGTTGTGTTACGCATCGTCAGCTACACCTGGTATAACCCATCCTCAACGTCGTTTATGGAAGAACAGCTAGCCATGTTGCAGCTGGAGAATTCAAACGTAAAGAAACGTCACACCTGGGTTCCGTACACCTCCATTTCCAAACCATTAAAACGGGCTCTGATTGCGGCCGAAGATGCCAAATTTCTCGATCATGACGGTTTTGACTGGGATGGCATTGAAACCGCCTGGGAAAAAAATCTGAAAAAAGGAAAGATAGTTGCGGGTGGCTCTACGATCAGCCAGCAACTGGCCAAAAATCTGTTCCTGAGTTCGGATAAAACACCATGGCGTAAACTGGATGAAGCGCTGATTACGGTGATGCTGGAAACTATTCTGGATAAACAACGGATATATGAGATATATCTGAACGTGATTGAATGGGGCGAGGGGATTTATGGCGCCGAAGCCGCTGCCAAATATTATTTCGGCGTATCGGCCAAACGTCTCAGCGCGTATCAGTCCGCCTATCTTGCGGCCATGGTGACCAATCCACGTTACTATCAGGCGCATCGTCGTTCGGCGCATCTGTCACATAAAGCCGGTGTCATCCTGAGAAGAATGCGTCAGTCCGATATTCCGGACTGATTAATTTGATCCGGCCAGAAAAAACGCCAGGTTATGCAGACCTCCCTCGACTCGCAGAATCTCCATCGCTATAATGGCACGTCATTTTGTAACCGTCGCAATTTGCGCATTTTATTTAGTGGTGGTTAACCGACCACCAACAATAGTAACAGCACCCGATGCTGAGTTTTACGAGGTAATGCAATGCAAGTTTCTGTAGAGACGACCCAAGGTCTGGAACGCCGTCTTACCATCACTGTACCAGCAGACAAGATCGAAAAAGAGTACAACAGCCGTTTGAATCAGGTTGCCAAAACTCGCCGTATCGATGGTTTCCGTCCTGGTAAAGCGCCAAAAGCACTGATCCAGAAAATGTACGGTGACGCTATTGTGGCTGATGTGGCTGATGCAGTTATGCAACGCCATTTTGTTGAAGCACTGGTTGCCGAAAAACTGAACCCGGTTGGCGCACCAACTCTGGAGCCAAACCAGCTGGTTCCTGGTTCTGACTTCACTTTCACTGTTTCTTTCGAAGTCTATCCTGAATTCAAAGTGCAGAACCTGGACGCTATCAAGGTAGAAAAACCAGTTGCTGCTGTTTCTGACGCTGATCTGGACAAAATGCTGACTACTCTGCGTAAACAGCACGCTACCTGGACTGAAACTGACGAAGCAGCTGCAAACGACCTGCGCGTAACCATGGACTTTGTTGGTTCTGTTGACGGCGTTGAGTTCGACGGCGGTAAAGCTGACGGTTTCGCACTGGTTCTGGGCGCTGGCCGCATGATCCCTGGTTTCGAAGATGGCATCCTGGGTAAAAAAGCAGGTGAGTCTTTCGATATCGAAGTAACCTTCCCTGAAGATTACCACGCTGAAAACCTGAAAGGTAAAGCAGCCAAGTTTGCTATCAAACTGACCAAAGTGGAAAAACAGGAACTGCCAGAGCTGGACGCTGAGTTCATCAAACGTTTCGGCGTTGAAGACGGTTCTGTTGACAGCCTGAAAGCTGAAATCCGCAAAAACATGGAACGCGAACTGACCCAGGCTCTGAAAGGCCAGGTTAAAGAACAGGTTCTGGCTGGTCTGCTGGAACAAAACCAGATCGACGTACCAAAAGCGGCAGTAACCCGTGAAGTTGAAGCACTGCGTCAGCAGGCTCTGCAACGTTTCGGCGCTGCTAACAGCAAAAACGTTCCTCAGCTGCCAGACGAACTGTTCAGCGAACAGGCAGAACGTCGCGTACGCGTTGGTCTGCTGTTAGGCGAAGTGATCCGTGAACAGGACATCAAAGCTGACGACGCACGTGTTAAGACACTGATCGAATCTCTGGCTACTGCTTACGAAGATCCGTCAGAAGTGGTTGATTACTACTTCCAGAACGAGCGCCTGCTGAACAACATGCGTGACCTGGCTGTAGAAGACCAGGCCATCGAATTCCTGCTGAGCAAAGCGCAAGTTACTGAAAAAGAAACTTCATTTGATGAAGTAATTAACAAAGCTGGCGCTGCTGCGTAATCAGAAATTGACTGATCACACAATCTAATGCGTATAATGGCCCGAAAGCGAAAGTGTTCGGGCCATTTTTTTAGGTATTCTGACTATGACCAATTTGTTCAATGATCAAATCTCATCTCCGTTGAATTCTCTGGTGCCGATTGTTGTAGAACAAACTGCACGGGGTGAGCGTTCTTACGATATCTATTCTCGCCTGTTAAAAGAACGAGTGATTTTTCTGACTGGTCAGGTTGAAGACCAGATGGCAAACCTGATTGTGGCTCAGCTGCTGTTTCTGGAATCTGAAAACCCGGATAAAGATATTTATATCTATATTAACTCTCCGGGTGGGTCAGTGACTGCAGGTATGGCTATCTATGACACGCTGAAATTTATCAAACCGGACGTCAGCACCGTCTGTATGGGACAGGCCTGTTCCATGGGCGCGTTCCTGCTGTCTGCCGGTACCAAAGGCAAACGTTTCTGCCTGCCGAGCGCCCGGGTGATGATTCACCAGCCACTGGGTGGCTTCCAGGGCCAGGCATCCGACATTCAGATCCATGCTATGGAAATCCTGAAAATCAAAGAAAGACTGAATACGTTGCTGGCAGATCATACAGGTCAGCCACTGGAACGGATTGAGCGTGATACTGATCGTGATAACTTCATGTCAGCTGATCAGGCTGTTGAATATGGTCTGGTCGACGCAATCCTGAACAAACGCACCTGACAGACTGTTCTTTCTGCGCTACATTCAGAGGATGTGTAGCCATAAGCACGGAATCGTAAGTACAAGAGGTTTTGAATGACAGATAAACGCAAAGACAGTGACCATAGCAAACTGTTGTATTGCTCATTTTGCGGCAAGAGTCAGCATGAGGTCCGTAAACTGATCGCTGGTCCGTCAGTTTATATTTGCGATGAGTGCGTCGATCTGTGTAACGATATTATTCGTGAAGAGATCCGTGATATTGGTGGTACACGTCCTCATGCGACGGAACTGCCAACACCGCATAAGATCCGGGCGCACCTGGATGATTATGTAATTGGTCAGGATCTGGCCAAAAAGGTACTGGCTGTTGCGGTATATAACCATTACAAACGTCTGCGTAGCGGTAGCGCGGCGGATGGCGTTGAACTGGGTAAATCCAACATTCTGCTGATTGGTCCTACCGGTAGTGGTAAGACGTTGCTGGCCGAAACACTGGCGCGCCTGCTGGATGTACCATTTACTATGGCTGATGCCACCACACTGACTGAAGCAGGCTATGTGGGGGAAGACGTAGAAAACATCATCCAGAAACTGCTGCAGAAATGTGATTACGATGTGGAAAAAGCACAGCGTGGTATCGTTTATATCGATGAAATCGACAAGATCTCGCGTAAATCCGATAACCCGTCCATTACCCGCGACGTTTCTGGTGAAGGCGTACAGCAGGCGTTGCTGAAACTGATCGAAGGCACTATCGCGGCTGTTCCGCCACAAGGTGGCCGTAAACATCCGCAACAGGAATTCCTGCAGGTTGATACCTCAAAAATCCTGTTTATCTGCGGCGGCGCTTTTGCCGGTCTGGATAAAGTCGTTGAACAGCGTACTGCACAGAATGCAGGTATCGGCTTCAACGCTGAAGTGAAATCAAAAGATAAAAAGGTTTCCCTGTCAGAATCGTTTGCGAAGGTTGAACCGGAAGATCTGGTGAAATACGGTCTGATCCCTGAGTTTATCGGTCGTCTGCCGGTTGTGGCCACCCTGACCGAACTGGATGAAGATGCACTGATCCAGATCCTGGTTGAGCCGAAAAACGCACTGACCAAGCAGTATCAGGCACTGTTCAAGCTGGAAGGCGCCGAGCTGGAGTTCCGTGAAGATGCCCTGCGTGCAATCGCTCACAAGGCAATGGAACGTAAAACCGGTGCCCGCGGTCTGCGTTCTATCGTTGAAGGCGTATTGCTGGATACCATGTATGACCTTCCATCCGTGGACAACGTCAGCAAAGTGGTTGTCGATGAACATGTCATTAATGGCGAAACACAGCCAATCATGATCTATGACAATCCGGAAAAACAGGCTGCATCAGCAGAGTAATTGTTTGAAATGTGAGCAAAAGGAAGGGGCTTCGGCCCCTTTCTTATTTTTTGGCACAAATGAGATTGAATATCAGAGAAATAGCCCCATATACTGATTCTATGCTCAGCTTTCAGGCTCAAGCCAAGAGAATAATTCTATGAATTTACAGCGTTCAGATCGGACAGTGTTACCTGTTCTGCCGCTCCGGGATGTAGTGGTATATCCCCACATGGTGATCCCGTTATTTGTCGGCCGTGAAAAATCGATCCGTTGCCTGGAAGTGGCAATGGAACAGGATAAAAAAATTCTGCTGGTGGCACAGAAAGATGCCGGCACGGATAATCCCGAGCTGTCAGATCTTTATCCTGTTGGTACCATTGCTAACATTCTGCAACTGCTGAAATTGCCCGACGGCACAGTAAAAGTGCTGGTCGAAGGCGCAGAGCGTGTGTTGCTGGAAGAATTGACGGACGAAGAAACCTATTACGTTGGTATCGTTCTGCCGATGGAGTCTGTTGATATTCCGGAAGCAGAAAGCGATGTCCTGGTTCGCTCTGCGGTTAGCCAGTTTGAAGGTTATATCAAACTGAATAAAAAGATCCCACCGGAGGTATTAACCTCCATTGCCGCGATCGATGATCCGGTGCGCCTGGCTGACACCATGGCCGCACATATGCCGCTGAAACTGGAAGACAAACAGAAGGTTCTGGAGATCCCTGAAGTTTCAGAACGGCTGATGTTTTTGATGGCGAAGATGGAATCCGAAATCGACCTGTTGCAGGTGGAGAAACGGATCCGCTCCCGCGTCAAAAAACAGATGGAAAAAAGTCAGCGCGAGTATTATCTGAATGAGCAGATGAAAGCGATTCAGAAAGAGTTAGGTGAGCTGGATGAAAACACACCTGATGAGTTTGAAGCGCTGCATAAAAAAATCGAAGATGCTGGTATGACTGATGAAGCCAGAGACAAAGCGTTTGCTGAACTGGCTAAACTGAGAATGATGTCGCCAATGTCTGCCGAGGCAACCGTAGTACGCAGCTATATCGACTGGCTGATTGCGGTGCCCTGGAAAGTCCGCACCAAAGTGAAGAAGAATCTGCAACTGGCTGAAAAAGTGCTGGATGAAGATCACTATGGTCTGGAGAAAGTTAAAGAACGTATTCTTGAATATCTGGCGGTGCAAAGTCGCATTAACCGGCTGAAAGGGCCGATTCTGTGCCTGGTTGGACCGCCGGGGGTGGGTAAAACCAGTCTGGGCCAATCGATTGCCAAAGCGACCGGACGTAAATATGTCCGTATGGCGCTTGGTGGTGTCAGAGATGAAGCTGAAATCCGCGGCCATCGTCGGACCTATATCGGTTCGCTGCCGGGCAAGCTGATCCAGAAGATGGCTAAAGTCGGGGTTAAAAACCCGTTGTTCCTGCTGGATGAAATCGACAAGATGTCTTCCGATATGCGCGGTGATCCGGCTTCTGCCTTATTGGAAGTGCTGGATCCGGAACAGAACAACACATTCAGTGATCATTATCTGGAAGTGGACTATGACCTGTCGGATGTGATGTTTGTGGCAACGTCTAATTCCATGAATATTCCTGGTCCGTTACTGGATCGTATGGAGGTTATTCGTCTGTCCGGCTACACCGAAGATGAAAAACTGAATATCGCCAAACGCCATCTGTTACAGAAACAGATTGAACGTAATGGTCTGAAGCCGAATGAAATCACGGTCGATGACTCTGCCATTATCGATATTATCCGCTATTACACCCGTGAAGCGGGCGTACGTAGTCTGGAACGTGAAATATCCAAAATCTGTCGTAAAGCGGTGAAAGCGATACTGCTGAACAAGGATCTGAAGCAGGTTACGGTGAATGCCGGCAATCTGAAAGATTATCTGGGTGTTCAACGTTTCGACTTCGGCAAGGCAGAGGAACACAACCAGGTAGGGCAGGTTGTTGGTCTGGCGTGGACAGAGGTTGGTGGCGATTTGCTGACAATCGAAGCCACCAACGTTCCCGGAAAAGGGAAGCTGACTTTCACTGGTTCACTGGGTGATGTCATGCAGGAATCTATTCAGGCGGCCATGACCGTGGTCCGGGCCCGGGCAGAAACCCTACGTATCAATCCTGACTTCTACGAAAAACGTGATATTCATGTTCACGTACCGGAAGGTGCAACACCGAAAGATGGTCCGAGTGCCGGTATCGCCATGTGCACCGCGCTGGTTTCCAGTCTGACAGGTAACCCGGTTCGTGCGGATGTTGCCATGACAGGGGAAATTACATTACGCGGCGAAGTGTTGCCGATTGGTGGTTTGAAAGAGAAGTTGCTGGCTGCTCACCGCGGTGGCATTAAACGCGTGGTGATTCCGTTTGAGAACACTAAAGATCTGGAAGAAATTCCGGACAACGTAAAACAAGACCTTGAGATTTATCCGGTTCGCTGGATTGATCAGGTTCTTGAGCTGGCACTGCAGGACCCTGTTGAGCGGGTCAGTGTTGCATAATCAGATGTTTTTTACGCGAAAGCGTGAATCCTGACGATTACTGATATAAAGCCGGTTGCAAACCGCAACCGGCTTTTGTATAACCGAGAGCTGTTTTCTAACGGAATAACCAGCCGCAAAAAAATCATAAGGGGAAAGAAGTGAATAAATCACAGTTGGTTGACAAAATTTCCGAAAGCGCGGATATCTCCAAAGCTGCAGCAGGTCGCGCTCTGGATGCTTTCATTGAAGCTGTAGGTGAAGCGCTGAAAGAAGGTGATCAGGTTTCTCTGGTCGGTTTTGGTACCTTCGCAGTGCGGGAACGTGCCTCACGCTCAGGTCGCAACCCTCAGACCGGTGCTACCATTGAAATTGCTGCATGCAAGCAACCTGCTTTCAAAGCAGGCAAAGCATTGAAGGACTCTGTTAATTAATTTGTCCCGGATGAATTCAATTAATAGTCTTATCGGCCGGAATACGTTTTTCTTTGTTCCTGCCGACCATAGAGCGCATCCTCTGATGCGCTTTTTGTGTTTATATCCACTGCATCAGGAGCATTAGATACATGCTGATGGATAAATTGCGCGATGGCGCCCAGAGCCGTGTCGCGAAAATTATTTTTTGGTTAATTATTCTGTCATTCGCATTGGCAGGTGTTGGTAGTTACATTAACCGTCCGGCCAGTAACGATCCTGCAGTCGTTGATGACGATGTCATCTCTGCTCAGATACTGGAACAAAGCTATCAGAATGAGCGGGCAAGAATGCAGGCTCAGTATGGTGATGCTGCCGCACAATTGCTGAACAATCCGCAGTATCTGACTCAGCTGAAAAAATCAGTGCTGGAACGTCTGGTTAACCAGTCTATTCTGAACAGCAAAGCTCAGAAAGCGGGTATCCATCTGGGCGATGAGCAGGTAAAAGAGATTATTCGTCAGATGCCGGAATTCCAGACGGATAATAAGTTTGATAACCAGAAGTTCGTGACTGTGTTATCCCGGGCAGGATATACGCCAGAATCATTTGCTAACTCTATGCGCCAGGATCTGGCCCGTCAGTACTGGCTGGATGGTGTATTGACCACCGAGTTTGCATTGCCTGCTGAAGTTAAACGTCTTGATGCTTTGTATCAGCAAACTCGTGATGTGAAAATGATCACTATTCCGGTCGAAACCTTCAGCAAGCAGGTTACTGTGACCGATCAGGAAATAGAGGCATTTTATAAAGAACATAGTAATGAGTTCATGCAGTCAGAACAGGTAAAACTGAACTATGTTTTGCTGGATTCAGCTGAACTGGCAAAGACTATCCAGCCAACAGACAGTGACCTGAAAGCTTACTATCAGAAGAATGCGGATCAGTTTACTGAGCCGGCACGACGTAAAGTGGCTCATATTCTGATTACAGAGAAAGACGACAAGGCTGCACAGAAGAAAGCGGACGAGTTACTGGCCAAGCTGAAATCCGGCGCTGATTTTGCCCAGCTGGCAAAAGAATCATCTGCTGATACTTTATCTGCCCGTCAGGGTGGGGAACTGGACTGGTTTGAAAAAGGCGTTATGGATCCTGCTTTTGAACAGGCGGCATTCGCGTTAAATCAGAAAAACGAGCTATCTGCTGTTGTTAAGTCATCTTTTGGCTATCACATCATCAAACTGCTGGATAAGCAGGATGCCATTGTCACGCCATATGACAAGGCTTTGCAGGTTGTTCGTCAGAAGTATTCGGATGAAAAATCAAAAGAGCTGTTCGCTGATCAGCAACAGAAGCTGTCCGATATCGGTTTTGAAAACCCGGATTCGCTTGATGCTGTTGTTGAAAGTCTGAAACTGACGCTGCAGAAAACAGATTTCATTACCGCACAGCAACTGCCTGCTGCGATCAATGTACCTGCAATCAGAGAACAGGCTTTTGCCGAAAATCTGCGTGATGAAAACACGAACTCCGAGGTCATTGCTGTTTCTGATACAGCGGCGGTAATGCTGCATGTCATTGACTATAAACCTGCCAGTGCCAAACCACTGACCGAAGTAAAAGATCAGGTTGTAGCGAAACTGAAAGCAACTAAAGCAGCTGAAAAAGCACGAGCTGAAGCAGTCGCCTTACTGGAAAAAGTAAAGGCTGGTCAGGCAATTGATGAACAGCTGACCAAACTGAATGCCAAAGTCGAGGAGAAAAAAGGAATGGCCCGTTTTGGCACTGACATTCCGGCTTCTCTGGCTCAGGTTGTTTTCAGACTGGCAAAACCCGCGGACAAGATGGTAAGCGCGGGCTTGTATAGCGACGAACTGGGTAACCAATCCGTTCTGGTGCTGGAGAAAGTTATTTCTGCGCCGGAATCAGCTGATTCGCCGTTACAACAAGGCTTGTCTCAGCAAGTCATCAAGCTGAAACAAGAAGAGACTTATGGCGCACTGATCGAACAGTTGCGACAGAAAGCGGATATCAAGTATGCCGCTGAAACCAAAGAGTCGACTGATTGATATGTTGATGAGTCAAGGCAGAAGTAAATCTTCTGCCTTGTTTTTCGATAGATAAAAATTATGTGTAAAACATGCGCTGCTTTCGTCAGAATGCATGTGTGAAAGGCAGTCAGGCGTTGAAAATAGTATATAAGCACAGTATAACGTTCTTATATTTTATAAAGTCTGCTACATGAATTACTGGTACAACAATCTAGATTTTTTAAGGTCGTAAATGGAAAACAACGAAAAAATCAACAACAGCAAAGAATTGATTGCATATCTTTCAGAACTGTTTCCGGCTTGTTTTATAGCTACAGGTGAAGCTCGCCCGCTGAAAATTGGTATTTTCCAGGATTTGGCTGCCCGGTTGGCTGACGACCCGAGAGTTTCCAAAACTGTACTGCGTTCAGCACTGCGTCAATACACCTCCAGCTGGCGTTATCTGCATGGCCTGCGTCCGGGTGTGATGCGTGTTGATCTGGATGGTAATCCGGCTGGTGAATTGACAGAAGAGCATGTAACTCATGCGAAAAGTGCATTAAAAGAAAGCAAAGATAAAATTTTCTCTTCCCGCCGTAAAACCAGCAACGGTAAATCTGCTAAACAGAAAAGACCGACTGTCGATCTCTCTACCCTGAAAACCGGGCAGCAGATCAAAGTGATGGTTGGTAAATCACCTGTTACAGGTAGTATCAAAGAAATTACCCGGGATGATGTTCAAGTTGAATTATCTTCGGGTATGCAGGTGCGCGTAAAAGCGGAACACCTGGTTCCTTAAGGAGCGCTATTTTGAGAGTAAATTTGTTCAAGAGCACTGCAGTTGCACTTGGCGTATTCTGTGTGGGGCTGGCATATGCGGTGCCCCCTCCAATCTCTGAAAGTTCTTTGCTGCCGTTGTCGCAGGAAGAACAGCATTCAATTGCCAGCAAGCGTATTTCCGCTTTATTTACCCGTAGTCACTACAAGCATTTTGTTCTCGATGATCAAATTTCACAGCGTATTTTTGATCTCTATCTCCAGGCGCTGGATTATAACCGTAGTGTTCTGCTGGCTGCTGATGTCGCCAATTTCGAATCGTTCCGTAATCAGTTCGATGATGCGTTACAAACCGGCGATCTGAAAAATGCTTATGCAATGTATAACCTGAGTACGAAGCGTCGCTATGAACGCTATTCGTATGCGTTGTCTTTGCTTGATACACCTATGTCATTTGATGTGACAGACAAATATGAGTTTGATCGTAGCAAGGGCGCCTGGCCGAAAGATGAAGCCGAGGTCAACGAGCTTTGGCGGCAACGGGTCAAGTATGATCAGCTAAACCTCAAACTGGCTGGCAAAAAGCCATCAGAAATTAAAGAATTACTGACCAAACGTTACAGCAACGCGATTAAACGTCTGAAACAGGATGAAAGTGAAGATGTTTTCCAGGCGGTGATGAATGCGTATGCCCGGTCTATTGATCCTCATACCAGCTATCTTTCTCCGCGTAATGCAGAGCGGTTCAATTCTGAAATGAATCTGTCGCTGGAAGGGATTGGTGCCGTTTTGCAGGCGGATGACGATTTTACCGTCGTGCGTTCACTGATTCCGGGCGGCCCGGCAGATAAAACCAAGTTGTTACGTCCGGATGATCGGATCACCGGCGTGGCGCAGGGCAAGGGTAAAGTCATCGATGTTATCGGCTGGCGCCTGGATGATGTAGTCGAGCTGATCAAGGGCCGGAAAGGCACCAAGGTCCGTCTTGAAATCCAGCGTGGTAAAGGGGCGACACATCAGACTCAGGTGATCGAACTGACCCGGGATAAAGTCCGTCTGGAAGATCGCGCCGCCAAATCACAGGTTATCAAGACCGGCGGTAAGAAAATTGGCGTCATTGAAGTGCCGAGTTTCTATGTCAATCTGCATCTGGATGTGCAAAAAGAGCTGACCAAGCTCAACGCACAGAAAATTGATGGGCTGATGATTGATCTGCGAAACGATGGCGGTGGCGCGCTCACGGAAGCCACTGAACTGACGGGCCTGTTTATGAAACAGGGGCCGGTGGTGCAGATCCGCGATACCATGGGCCGGGTGGCTGTTAACGAAGATACTGATGGTAAGTCATATTATGATGGTCCGATGACGGTATTGATTGATCGTTACAGTGCGTCAGCTTCAGAGATTTTTGCGGCAGCCATGAATGATTATGGCCGTGCGCTGATCATCGGGGAAAACAGCTTTGGCAAGGGGACTGTGCAGCAGCATCGGGCTTTGGGCAAAATCTATGATTTCTTCGAAAATGAATTAGGTCACGTACAATATACCATTGCCAAGTTCTATCGTATTGATGGCGGCAGTACCCAGAATAAGGGTGTTCAGCCGGATATCGGCTTCCCACCACTGGTTGACCCGACAGAAACGGGTGAAAGCGTGGAGCGGAATGCGTTGCCATGGGACAAAATCGAACCAGCCAAGTATACCAAACTGGGCGATTTCACCGCATTATTACCGAAGCTGAAAGAGTTACATCAGCAGCGGGTAAAAACCGACCCCGAGTTCAAATATGCGGAAGAAGATATCGCATGGTATCAGACAGAGAAAAACAAGAAGTATATTTCTCTCAATGAGGCTGAGCGAATCAAGACCCGTGACGAGCAGGATGCGAAAGCGCTGCAGCGAGCCAATGAGCGTTTGACCCGGATGGGTAAACCAGTAGTGAAATCGCTGAATGATCTTCCGACTGATATAAAATTCCCGGATGGTTATCTCCACGAGGCGGCGAATATCACCGCCGATCTGGTCCGGTTAGGCCAGTCCTGATAATTCTGCAAAGGGGATGAGAAATCATCCCCTTTCTTTTTGTGCTATCTTTTCCGCTTCTGGTTGCTCTGCTGTCAGATATTTGTATGATCGGCAGGCTAAACTTCCGTTATTTCATTCAGGGAACAGAGATTATGTCTTTTCTAGGAACTCCATATTCCAATGGCGCTACCCGTGCAATGCTGCTGGGTTCCGGCGAGCTGGGCAAGGAAGTTGCAATCGAGTTGCAGCGTCTTGGCGTGGAAGTTATTGCGGTCGATCGCTATGCAAATGCTCCGGCAATGCAGGTTGCGCACCGTAGTCATGTGATCTCTATGCTTGATGGAGAAGCGCTGAGTCAGTTAGTGCAGCAGGAAAAACCGCATTTCATTATTCCGGAAATCGAAGCTATTGCGACAGAAACGCTGCAAAAACTGGAACAGGACGGTTTCAATGTCGTACCAACAGCTTTAGCAACCCGTCTGACCATGGATCGTGAAGGTATTCGTCGTCTGGCGGCAGAAACATTGAAGTTGCCAACTTCTCCTTATTTCTTTGCAGAGACAGAAGCAGAGTATCAGCAGGCGGTGGAACAAATTGGTTTCCCGTGTGTGATCAAGCCTGTCATGAGTTCTTCCGGGAAAGGTCAGAGTGTTGTGCGCAAAGCCGAACAGGTAGCTGCAGCATGGCAATACGCTCAGGAAGGCGGACGTGCTGGCCGGGGACGTGTCATTGTTGAAGGTTTTGTCCCTTTCGATTACGAAATCACACTGTTGACCGTGAGCGCTGTTGATGGTATTCATTTCTGTGCCCCGATTGGTCACCGTCAGGAAGACGGCGATTATCGTGAATCCTGGCAGCCTCAGGCGATGAGTGATGCATTGCTGGAAAAATCGCAGCATGTGGCTCGTGAGGTGGTGAAAGCATTGGGCGGCTATGGTCTGTTCGGTGTTGAGTTGTTCATCAAAGGCGAAGAAGTCTACTTTAGTGAAGTTTCTCCTCGTCCGCATGATACCGGCATGGTGACTCTGATTTCACAGGATATGTCCGAGTTCGCCCTGCATGTACGCGCTATTCTAGGTTTGCCGATCGGCAAAATTACGCAATACGGATCTTCTGCCTCCGCCGTTGTTCTGCGCGAAGGCACCTCAACGGATATCCGCTATGGTAATTTGTCCGCCGCGCTGGCACAAATTCCGGGTTCACAATTGCGTCTGTTTGGTAAGCCGGAAATTGCCGGCCGTCGTCGTCTGGGCGTGGCTCTGGTTCGTGCTGAAAATATTGAGCAAGCAATCGGGCTGGCGAAACAGGTCGCTGCGGCGGTAGAAGTCAAATTCTGATAGGAACAGGTGATTTATGACGATTGCAGTGAGTGTTTTTCAGTCTCCCGTAGGATATTTTCGCTTACAGGCGACAGAGTCCGGTCTGCAATCGTTGCATCTGAATTACGTTCCTGATGATGCTGAGAACATAGAGAGCCCATCTCATCCTGTTCTTGTGATGGCTCATCAGCAATTGCAGGAGTATTTTGCCGGGAGCCGGAAAGAATTTTCTGTACCGCTGGCTATGCAGGGTACGGAGTTTCAGCTGGCAGACTGGCAGGCCCTGCAAACGATACCGTATGGTTCTACCGTCAGTTATAAGGCGGTAGCCGAACAAATCGGACGACCTAAGGCTGTACGTGCTGTGGGCATGGCGAACAACCGGAATCCGATAGCCATTATCGTGCCTTGCCACCGTGTGGTTGGCGCTAATGGCAGTCTGGTTGGCTATGGTGGTGGACTAGCCATGAAGCAGTGGTTGCTTGCGCACGAACAGAAGTATCGCTGATCAGGTAGCTGATTATTACAGGCGAAAGTAACCACAATACATAAAACAAAGGCCAGTACATGATGACTGGCCTTTATTCTTTCCGGAATACGGTGATTAGTATTCTGCGTTACGCGGGGTACGTGGGAATGGAATCACGTCACGTACGTTGCCCATACCGGTAACATAAACTACCAGGCGTTCAAAGCCCAGACCGAAACCGGAGTGAGGTACAGTGCCGTAACGACGCAGGTCGCGATACCACCAGTAATCTTCCTTGTTCAGGCCCATTTCAGCCAGACGGGCATCCAGTACGTCCAGACGTTCTTCACGCTGTGAACCGCCGATGATTTCCCCGATGCCTGGAGCCAGTACGTCCATCGCGGCAACGGTTTTACCGTCATCGTTCAGGCGCATGTAGAACGCCTTGATGTCTTTCGGATAGTTTTTAACGACGACCGGTGCTTTGAAATGTTCTTCCGCCAGATAACGTTCGTGCTCGGAAGACATGTCGATACCCCATTCAACCGGGAATTCAAAGGTACGACCGCTGTTTTTCAGGATTTCGATCGCATCGGTGTAATCAACCTGCGCGAAATCGGCTTTGACGAACTGTTCCAGACGAGTGATGGCGTCTTTATCGACACGCTCGGCAAAGAATTCCATATCGTCACGACGTTCGTTCAGAACTGCGGTGAAAACATATTTCAGCAGTTTTTCTGCCAGTGCCGCGTTATCGTTCAGGTCGGCAAACGCGACTTCAGGCTCAACCATCCAGAACTCGGCCAGATGACGGCTGGTGTTGGAGTTTTCTGCGCGGAATGTCGGACCAAAGGTGTAAACCTTGGACATGGCACAGGCGTAGGTTTCCAGGTTCAGCTGACCGGATACGGTCAGGAAGGCTTCTTTACCGAAGAAATCCTGGTTGTAATCAATCGCGCCTTTATCTGTACGTGGCAGGTTTTCCATGTCCAGCGTAGAGACACGGAACATTTCACCAGCACCTTCACAGTCAGAAGCAGTGATCAGCGGGGTAGCGATCCACATAAAGCCTTCATCATGGAAGAAACGATGAATTGCCTGAGCAATACAGTTACGTACGCGGGTAACGGCACCCATCATGTTGGTACGAACACGCAAGTGGGCATGTTCACGCAGATATTCCACAGAATGGCGTTTTGGTGCCATCGGGTAGGTGTCCGGATCTTCAACGAAGCCCAGCACTTTGACGTCATCAGCAGCAATTTCAAACTGCTGGCCTGAGCCTTCAGACGCTTTTACTACGCCGGTGACTTCAACAGAGCAGGAGGTGGTCAGACGCAGTACATCGCTTTCGTAATTTGACAGGGTATTTGGTACGACGGCCTGCACAGGAGCAAAACAGGAACCATCATGAATAGCCAGGAACGAAATACCAGCTTTGGAATCACGACGGGTGCGGATCCAGCCTTTTACTGTCAGGGTGGTGCCAACGGCGTATTTACCCTGCAGCACGTCAACTACGGGAACGTGAGTCATCTGAATTACTTCTCCATTTAATAATTATATTTGGCTTAGCCAATATGAAAATGTCTCATCTTACCTTGGTGAGCGAATGTCTCAAGGCTAATGTATGACTGAATCGTCTTTTTATGCCGGAGCGGTGTTTTTTAGCTCAGCGGAGGGGGTCTTTGGTTATCATCCCATTCGGCTTGGGGGATATTCTGTCTGCCTTCGCCGACTTTCACTGACAGCCGTTCCATCAGCTGATTAAAGCTGTCATTCAGCTGATCAATTTCATCATTCTGAACAATTGGCAGGCGAGTGGATATGTCATCAAAGTCGGTGACATCATCAATTGCCTGCCGCAATTTTTGCAGCGGCAGAACAATCTGTTTACGGATAATCGTCAGTGTCATCAGTAAGACACCACTAAAAATCGCAGAAAGCATGATGGCTGAAATCAGAATGTGTTGTTCCACGGCATCCAGCTGTTTATCCAGTGAGTACTCCAGCCGGATTGCCGCAATAGGCTTGGCGTTCGGAGCAGTCTGTTCCGGGTTGTAGTAGGGCATCAGCGCGACGATAGTCGTCCGGCCATTGTGACTGATGGTTTGTTGTAGCTGTTGTCCCTGTAACGCCATTTTTTCCTGCTGATCTGCGGGCAGGTTTTTGTTATCAGCCGGAGCAGATGCGGCGCTGTTTTGATCCTGGATCCATTTTACTTTCAGGACATATTCCTGTCGGAGCAGGTTTTGCTGAAATGCTTCCACACGTTCAGGATGATCATTAATGATTTGATTCAGACCATTCCGGTGACTTTGCAGCAGCGATGAGACATGTTCTGTACTCAGTTTAAGAACCAGCTCTCGTTCACGGAAAGCCTGATACAGCGTGGTACTGATTAAGACCAGAGAGAAGATGATCAGCAGAATGAAACAGATTTTTCCGGTAATGGAAATACGCATTACAGAATCTCGTTGCCTGAAACGGGTTTAGTCTAACAGAGCGTACTTTTCTGTTCGATATTTAATTCGGATTTGCAAATAAGAAAACCGGGAGTTAACACTCCCGGAAAAAACGCATCCTGCGTTTTGACACACACGGGTACACTTTAGAGAACTACCGGGAGGACGGCATTGCGCCGTCCTTTGTAACTTATTTCAGGTTGGCTTCGTAGTAAGCCTGGAACTGAGGCATATACTGGATGTTTTCACGGATAGTTTCATCCAGTGCTGCTTCCAGTACTTTGCCATTTTTAACCAGCGGGTTCAGCGTCAGGGCACGCAGTGCACTCTGATAATCGCCGTTTACCGCTGCATCAATGGTAAAGCGTTCAAACGTTTTCATCAGTTGCAGCATGGCCAGTGTGTCCGGGTCAAATGGCGCAACGTTCAGAGGCATCGGGCCTGACTTGGTGATCACTGATGTGACTTCCACTGCGCAATCATCCGGCAGACCGGCAATGGTGCCATTATTGCGGGTGTTAACGTGCATCAGAGTACGCTTGTCGTTATAGATGGCACTCATCAGATCACAGGCTGCATCGGAATAGTACTGACCACCGCGGCCTTCCAGCTCTTTTGGTTTAACGTACAGATCCGGATTGCTGTAGATCTCGAACAGTTTTTCTTCCAGTGCTTTTACCACTTCACCACGGGTACCTTCAGTTTCTGCTTCATGGACAGATTTCTGGTAGGTGTCATCAGAGCTGAAGTAATAACGCAGGTACGGACATGGGATCTGATGGCGGTTTGCCAGCAATTTACGTGGCCATTTCAGTGACGGAATGTTTTTCGGATTGAAGGCCTGGTTGTCATTCAGGAACTCTTCCAGCGCATAATCCATCTTGTCTTCGCCCTGATAATTCACCTGACGGGCAAAGATAAAGTGGTTAAGACCTGCAACCTGGACGAAAACATCTTGTTCTTCGGCATTCAGTACCTGAGCCATGCCTTTTTGCATCAGTACGGGTACGTTGCACAGGCCCACAGTTTTAACTTTGGTATGACGCAGGACCGCTTCAGTAACCATGCCTGACGGGTTGGTGAAGTTCAGTAACCAGGCGTTCGGGCTGTATTTTTCGATATCGCGGCAGATATCCAGGGTTGCCGGAATAGAACGTTGTGCTTTGGCAAAACCACCCAGACCGTTGGTTTCCTGACCTAACATGCCATATTTCAGGGAGATGCGTTCATCACGGATACGGGCATCCAGACAGCCTACGCGGAACTGAGAGCAGACGAAATCGACATCGGTCAGTGCTTCTTTACGATCCTGTGTCAGGATGACTTTTACCGGCAGACCGGCATGTTCAAACATGCGACGGGTCAGGGAAAGAATGATTTCTGCTTTATGCCAGCCTTCATCAATATCGACCAGGCGCACTTCAGTGATTGGCAGCTGGCTGCTGCGGGCAATTAAGCCATCAATCAGTTCAGGGGTATAGCTGGAACCAGCACCGATAATGGCAATTTTCAGATCTTTTTTCATGACTTCGTTGTCCTTTGTTTGTGTCTATGAAAAAAGTGTAACCGGTTTCATCTAATCTAAAAGCGAAATAAATCACACTATGGATTAATATGATTAATGTATAGGTAGGAGAGAAAACCATGTTAGTAGAACAGAGCATGCTGGCGCTGTTGCATACCTTTGAGGTGTCAGCCCGGCACCTGAGCTTCACCAAGGCGGCGGAAGAACTGTTTCTGACGCAGGGGGCCATTAGTCAGCGGATCCGTCGTCTGGAGGAGTTGCTGAAATTCAAGCTGTTTATCCGGCTGACGCGCAAACTGGTACTGACCCCGGAGGGAGAACAGTTGCTGCAGGCATTAACCAGCTCATTGCAGCAGATCAATGAAGTGATTGAAGATATCCGGTTTAACGAGCTCAGAGGCATGCTCTGTATTGGTTTGCCGTCTGCGTTTGGTCAGTTATGGTTAATGCCCCGGCTTACCAGTTTTAAAACCATGTACCGCTCGCTGGATCTGTTGTTTTACGGTCAGCATGGTTTGCCGAATTTTGAAACCGAGCCGGTGGATATGGCCGTTTATTATGGCAATGCCAGTCTGCCGCATCTGCATTCCTGGCCGTTACTGGAGGAGTGGCTGGTACCGGTCTGTAGCCCGGAATATGCGGCCAGCCACGGGTTGCTGAGCGAAGACAAGACGGACTTCAGAAAATGCTCGTTGCTACATTGTACTGAATCGCTGGAACAGTTTGAGTTTGGGTATGAATGGCAGCACTGGAGCCAGGCAACCGGGGTGGTGTTACCGCATACCAACCGGAAATATGTGTTTAATCAGCACGCCATGGCGTTGGAAGCAGCCAAACATGGCATGGGACTGGCTATGGGGCGTTGGTTCCTGGCGATGCCGGCAGTATTACGAGGTGAACTGGTTGTGCCGGTGGATTATAAAATTCCGTCCGGCATGGGCTATCAGCTTTTTTGCTCCCGCGAACATGTTCAACGCCCGCGTTATCAGGCGTTTGCACAGTGGTTGCAGCGTACCATTCAGGAATGGGAGGAGATCAAGGAAGCATCGTTATCAGCAGAGCATCCTTTTATTTATTCAGATCATGGTATTGAGCCCGATGCCGATTGCGTGTGTGAGCTGCCTTAATTCGTCAGATGGCATAACAAAAGGCGGCATGATGTAGATCAGTCGCCCGAACGGGCGGATCCAGACGCCTTGTTCTACGAAAATAGCCTGCAGTTCTGCCATATTGACGGGGTTCCTGGTTTCCACCACGCCAATGGCGCCCAACACCCGGACATCTGCGACAGCAGGATGATCCCGGTAAATAGCCAGCTCTTCATGCAGCTGTTTTTCTATCTGACAGACGCGTTGCTGCCAGGGCGAATTCACTAACAGATCCAGCGAGGCGTTGGCGACGGCGCAGGCCAGCGGATTCCCCATGAACGTCGGGCCGTGCATCAGTACACCCGCCTTGCCGTTACAAATGGTCGTTGCGACTTTTTCAGTGGTGAGTGTCGCTGAAAGCGTCATGTAGCCACCGGTCAGCGCTTTACCCAGACACATGATATCCGGCGTAATACCGGCCCATTCACAGGCAAACAGTTTACCGGTACGGCCGAAGCCAGTCGCGATTTCGTCGACAATCAGCAGGATCTGGTAGTCATCGCATAACTCTCTTACCCGGCGCAGATATTGCGGGTGATAAAAGCGCATACCACCGGCACCCTGAACAATCGGTTCCAGAATAACGGCGGCAATCTCGTGCTGATGTTCAGCCAGCATTACGGCGAAATCAGCGATATCGTCTTCCTGCCATTCCTCATCTGGTTTGCACTGAGGCGCGTTGGCAAACAGGTGTTCTGGCAAAAAGCCGGTATAGAGTTCGTGCATACCGCCCTGCGGATCACAGACACTCATCGCACCAAAGGTATCGCCATGATAACCGTTGCGGATAGTCAGAAAACGATGCCGTGGTGTGCCTTTACTGTGCCAGTACTGGATGGCCATTTTCAGTGACACTTCCACTGCGACAGATCCGGAATCAGCCAGAAAGACACGATCCAGACCATCCGGCGTCAATTCAACCAGCTTATGGCACAAATCAATGGCGGGCTGGTGAGTGATGCCGCCAAACATGACATGCGCCATATCCTGTAGCTGGCGCTGAATCGCGTTGTTCAGTTCCGGTACGTTGTAGCCGTGAATGCAGGCCCACCAGGACGACATGCCATCGATCAGGCGGCGACCATCCTCCAGTTCGAGATAAACACCCTCGGCGCGTTTCACCGGATAGACCGGCAGTGGTTTTGTCAGAGAAGTATAAGGGTGCCAGATATGCTGGCTATCAAATTGCTGATTGTTCATTATTTGTCCTGATGTAAATATCAGATTTCATTTTTGATTGACAGTTTACCGGCCAGACATAGACTATCCAAATTATTTCCGTCGCAGAGTACCGATAACAATGTCAGCCAATATTCGTCATAACTGGACAGTCAACGAAGTAGAAGCACTGTTTGCATTACCGTTCAATGATCTGCTGTTTCAGGCGCAAACCGTTCACCGTCAGCATTTCAACCCGAATGAAGTGCAGGTGAGCACGCTGTTATCGATCAAAACCGGCGCCTGCCCGGAAGACTGTAAATACTGTCCGCAAAGCGCGCGCTATAACACCGGTCTGGAAAAAGAGACGTTGCTGGAAGTAGAAAAAGTGCTACAACGGGCGAAAGAAGCCAAAGATGCCGGTTCCTCCCGTTTCTGTATGGGTGCCGCCTGGCGTAACCCGCGTGACCGCGACATGCCGTATATCATTCGCATGATCCAGGAAGTCAAAAATCTGGGCATGGAAACCTGCATGACACTGGGTATGCTGACCGAAGAGCAGGCGAAACAGCTAGCCGAAGCTGGTCTGGATTATTACAACCACAACCTCGATACCTCCCCGGAATTCTATAACGCCATTATTACCACCCGTACCTATCAGGATCGTCTGGAAACCTTGCAGCATGTGCGTGATGCCGGCATGAAGATTTGCTCCGGCGGTATCGTCGGCATGGGCGAGCAGGTGCAGGATCGTGCCGGACTGCTGGTGCAACTGGCGAACCTGCCGGTACAGCCGGAAAGCGTACCGATCAATATGCTGGTGAAAGTGAAGGGCACACCGCTGGAAAATCAGGACGAGCTCGATCCGTTCGATTTTATCCGCACTATCGCGGTTGCCCGTATTCTGATGCCAAAATCGCATGTCCGCTTGTCTGCCGGCCGTGAAAAGATGAACGATCAGATGCAGGCGCTCTGCTTCATGGCGGGTGCCAACTCGATTTTCTATGGCTGCAAATTGCTGACCACGCCGAATGCCGATGCCAACGAAGATATGCAACTGTTTGCCCGTTTAGGCCTGAAACCGGAAGCGCGTGCACAGAAACCGGATATGGTGGAAGAACATACCCTGTTGGAAGCGATTGCTGATCAGGCGGAAGGTGCCTTGTTTTACGATGCGAGTAAACCACGGACACCCGCTAATGCCGTTTGATTTAAAAACGGCACTGGATGAGCGGGCCCGGGAGGGCCTGCTTCGTCAGCGTCAGATCCTGCAATCAGGGCAAAGTCGTTTCATCAGACTTCACGATCAGTCCTATCTGAATTTCTCCAGCAATGATTATCTGGGATTAGCCTCGCAGCCTTTCCTAGCCAAAGCCTGGCAGGAAGGGCTGGATCGCTGGGGCGCAGGTTCCGGTGCTTCACCGCTGGTAACCGGCTATACGCAGGCGCATGCAGATTTAGAACAGACTCTGGCGGAGTGGCTGGGGGTCGAAGCGGTTTTGCTGTTTTCTACCGGCTTCGCGGCCAATCAGGCAGTAATTAAGGCATTGCTGCAGAAAGATCATATCCAGTATCAGGACCGGCTTAATCATGCTTCGCTGCAGGAAGCCGGTGCGCATTCGCCAGCGAAAATGCTGCGTTTTCGTCATAACGATATGGCTCATCTGGCCTCACTGCTGCAACCGCAGTCCGGACTGATCATCAGTGAAGGTGTGTTCAGCATGGATGGCGATCAGGCACCGTGCCGGCAATTAGCCGATCTTGCGGCGCAAAGCGGAAACTGGTTGATGATCGATGATGCGCACGGGCTGGGTGTGCTGGGTGCAGAGGGACGGGGAACGTTGTCTCATCAGCATGTACCACCGGATCGTGTGCACATCCGCATGGCAACCTTTGGCAAGGCGCTCGGTACGGCTGGTGCCTTTGTCGGCGGTAGCCGGAAACTCATTGACTATCTGGTTAACTTTGCCCGGGATTATGTTTACAGCACTCATATGCCACCGGCACAGGCGTATGCAACCAGTTCCGCTATCGAGTGGGTGAAGCAGGCAGACTCCGAACGGGCGTATCTGCAGTCTTTAATCAGAGAATTCCGCGCCGAAGCTGCAGAACTGGGGTTGAATGTGCCGGAATCAGAAACCGCGATTCAGCCGGTGATTATTGGTGATGCTGAGCAGGCGGTGAATACCGCAAACCGGTTACGGAGCAGAGGGCTCTGGGTTTCAGCTATTCGTCCGCCAACCGTGCCCAAGGGATCAGCCCGATTGCGTATTACACTGACAGCCGCTCATCAACAGGCTGATATTTCTTTATTGCTCAAAGAGTTAAAAGAGTGTACGACAAATGCATGAGCCGGTAGATAAACAGGCATTAGCCTCGCGCTTTGGTAAAGCGGCGCAGTCGTATGATCAATATGCGTTGTTACAGAAAGAGGTTGGGCGTAACCTGTTGAGTCTTATCCCGGATGAAAAATATGGGCATGGTCTCGATCTGGGATGTGGCTCCGGCTTTTTTCTGCCTGATCTGCAACAATGGTGCAGCTATTTGCTGGCGCTGGATATTTCCACTGGCATGCTGAAACAAGCTGCCTTGCGCGAGAAAGCACAGGGGTATGTGTGTGGTGATGCGGAAGCATTACCGCTGAGCAGTGAATCGCAGGATCTGGTGTTTACCAGCCTGGCACTACAGTGGTGTCATGACCCGGTTCAGGCATTCCGGGAAATAAAAAGAGTATTGACGTCACAGGGTTACGCGCTTTTTGCTACGCTTAGCGAAGGCAGTTTATTTGAGCTACGGGAAGCATGGACAGCTGTGGATGAGCATGAACATATCAATCAGTTCATGGCTGTACCGGAACTTCGTTCGGTATTACAGAGTGCAGGTTTGCAATGTAAAACCTGGCAAATTCGCCGTCATGTCATGCATTACGCTGATGTGAGTGCCATTCTGCAGAGTCTGAAGCGGATTGGTGCAAGTCAGGTTAACGGCGAGCGGTGTCAGGGGTTGTTAACCCGGCAAAAGCTGTTTCGCCTGCAACAGGCGTATGAACGATACCGGTTACCCACGGGATTGCTCCCGGTCACCTATAACGTGTGCTACGGAGTTCTACATCGATGAGCAAAACCTATTTCGTTACTGGTACGGATACGGATGCAGGAAAAACAACCTGTACGGTGGCTTTGTTGCAGGCAGCGGCAGCCAAAGGGTTAAAGGCGGTGGCTTACAAGCCGGTTGCTGCCGGGTGTGAAATGATAGAAAACAAACCCTGTAATCAGGATGTTCTGTTGTTACAAAAGCACAGCGCCTTGCCGTTACAATACGAACAGGTTGTTGCTTATTCTTTTGATGCCTTCTCGTCACCGCATATCGCGGCGGAAGAATCCGGTGTCACGATTAAACTGGACGTGTTATCGGAAGGGTTATCCCGTCTGAAGAAAAGCACCGGGGCTGATATCATTTTTGTTGAAGGCGCTGGTGGCTGGCGAGTGCCTATCGGAAATGGTCACTTCCTTTCCGATTGGGTCAAATACGAGAATATGCCGGTGATCATGGTTGTAGGCGCGCGTTTAGGTTGCATCAACCATTCCGTATTAACCTATGAGGCCATTCATCATGATATGTTGCCTCTGGCCGGATGGTGCATGAACCGGATCAGCCCGTCCATGAATCATTATCAGCAGAATCTGGAAACCCTGAAAAGTCTGCTGCCAGCGCCGTTTATGGGTGAGATACCTCATATCAGCAAACCGGATGAGCATGATCTGGGTAAATATCTGGATATTTCCGCGTTGCTGTAATCTTCCCGGATAACCGAGGTATTTATTAAAATGCTTCGGTTATCCCGAATTCCATCGATTGTATTTCTTACATTTCATTTACTTGAATTTCCTGTTTGCACCCCTATGATCATGGTGTGTGCGCTTGCACATTAGAGCACGTTTAAAGGAGCTGAAATGAAACGCGTGTTGCTGTTTCTTGCGACAAACCTGGCTGTCATGCTGGTCCTGTCGATTGTACTGAGTGTATTAAGTAGTTTCTTCGGAATCAGTACCCGGGGTTCAGGCGGTCTGTTGCTGATGGCCGCGGTGTTTGGTTTCGGTGGTTCTATTATTTCTCTGCTGATGTCCAAATGGATGGCAAAACGTTCATATGGTGTTCAGATTATTGAACAACCGCGATCAGAGGTCGAATACTGGTTATTCAACACGGTTCAGCGTCAGGCTCAGCAGGCTGGCATCGGTATGCCGGAAGTCGGTATTTATGATTCACCGGACATGAATGCGTTTGCCACCGGCGCTAATCGTAATCAGGCGCTGGTTGCGGTAAGTACCGGTCTGCTTTACAACATGAGCCGTGATGAGGCCGAAGCGGTGCTGGCGCATGAAGTCAGCCATGTGGCAAACGGTGATATGGTGACGCTGACCCTGATTCAGGGTGTAGTGAATACCTTTGTTATCTATATCTCCCGTGTGCTGGCAGGTATTGTTTCGAATTTCCTGCGTTCCGATGATGAAGAGAGTTCAGCAAGCGGTGGTATTGCCTACTTTGCTATCTCCATGGTGTTTGAACTGGTCTTCGGTATTCTGGCATCCATGATCGTGATGTGGTTCTCGCGTCAGCGTGAATTCCGCGCGGATGCAGGCTCTGCCCAGTTAGTCGGCAAAGAGAAAATGATTGCTGCGCTGGAGCGTCTGGCCCGTAGTCAGGATTCTCAGCTGGACGGCACCATGATGGCGTTCGGTATTAATGGTAAGTCATCCATGACCGAGCTGTTCATGAGTCATCCGCCGCTGGAGAAACGTATTCAGGCGCTGCGTGAAATGCGTTAATCCTGAACCGGATACTAAAAAGGCCACTGAATTTCAGTGGCCTTTCTGTTTCTGATGCCTTGTAAACTCAGCCCGCTGCTTTAGCGTTCTCGGTCAGGTAAGCAACCAGATCTTCAATGCACAGCACCGGCATAGCGTGCTTATTGGCAAACTCGACAATTTCAGGCAGACGAGCCATGGAGCCATCTTCGTTCTGCACTTCACACAGCACGCCGTAAGGTTTTAAGCCTGCCAGCTTCATCAGATCGATGGTGGCTTCTGTATGGCCGCGGCGGGTTAACACGCCGCCGGCCCGGGCACGCAGCGGGAACACATGTCCCGGACGATTCAGATCAGACGCGACGGCGCCATCGGCGATTGCTGTGCGGATAGTGGTGATACGGTCCTGTGCTGATACCCCGGTCGATACCCCACGCGCTGCTTCGATAGTCACGGTGAACCCGGTCTGATTGGCGCTGGTATTGTGTTCTACCATCATCGGCAGCGCTAATTGACGGATGCGTTCTTCGGTCAGACAAAGACAAACAATACCGGAACATTCCCGGATCATCAGTGCCATTTGTTGTGATGTCATGTTTTCTGCCGAAAAAATCAGATCGCCTTCGTTTTCACGATCTTCATCATCAACAACCAAGACGCCCTGACCTTGCTGCAAAGCGGTCAGTGCACGTTCGACGCGTTGAAAGGGATTGCCAAAAGGGGTCAGTAAAGACTGATTCATGGTAAAACTCCTGTTTATTTAGTTACCAGAATCAGGGCATGGAATAACACAGCCCCCGCTGAACGCGGAGGCTTGTTGTATCCTCTTCCATCCGGACTATAACCGTCGGCTCCGGAATTACACCGGATCTGCTGACATTAATGCGCTTCATGACGCATCAACCGCTCGCGGGCTTTCAGTTGAAGACCTCTTCAGACTGTTTACCGCCGGTGGGGACTTTCACCCCGCCCTGAGAATATGCTCTGCTAGGTTAATCCCAATTTTTCAAAAAACCAAGTCATAGAATCGAAACAAAGGCATTTTTCTGACTCAGCTGAAGCATAGCTGTGATAGGATTTAAGATGTCACAACGTATTAACAAATCTGGCATTCTGGTATCGAAAGAATGAGCGGGGATTCGTTGAAGTATAAAAAATACCGAAATTACCTGATCGCAGGCTGCCTTGTTATGGCCGGGATTTCTCCTGTTTGCGCAGCGCCGGTCACTTATGATGTTCGCGGTGTGAAAGGTGAATTACTGGATAATGTAGAATATTATCTTGCTGCATTGCCGGCGATCGACAGCCAGCGGGTTGAAGGCCGAGAAAAGAAGATCACAGAAGCGATCCGTAAGTCTCTGCAGGCTGTTGGGTATTACTCTCCGAAAATTAATTTTAAATATCCGGCTGAAAAGTCACACACCCTTCAGGTTGAGATCGAGCCCGGTAAACCGGTAAAAGTCCGTCAAATCCAGGTTGAGCTCCATGACGATGCGCAAAAGGATGCCGATTTCCTCAAAATTCTCTCTTCACTGGATCTGGAAACAGGTGCCGTTTTACATCATGGCAAATATGAAAATATCAAACGGCGTCTGAAGACACTGGCGGCAACTCATGGTTATTTTGACGCTAAAATTGTTCGCTCTGATGTGCAGGTGTATCCGCGAGATGAAGTTGCGGATATCCATATTGTCTTCAATAGCGGCCATCGTTACCGTTTTGGCGCAATTAACATTGATGGTATTCCGCAGACAAAACTGATCCAGCCGCTGCTTCGTTTCAAACAAGGTGATGCCTACGATACGCGCAAGCTGGCCGAGCTGAGTCAGTCACTATCCCAGACGCGCTATTTTCAGGTGGTGGATGTTCATCCGCAGATCAGCCAGGCTGAGGACTACCGGATCCCGGTGACGGTGCATCTGGAAAAGAAAAAGCCGAATCAGATGGAAACCGGTCTGGGGTTTTCGACCGATGAAGGTCCGCGTGTGCAATGGAACTGGGAGCGTCCCTGGGTAAATGATTACGGGCACCGTTTCTCCTCGCAGATAAAAATTGCTCAAACCACTCAAACGGTGGATTTCAGCTATCGTATTCCGAATAAAAATCCCATCGATGATTATTATCAGGTGCAGACAACCTATGAAAATGTGGCGCAGGATGATACCCGATCACAGAAAATCGAAACGGGCCTGCATTACTGGACGACGCTGATGGGGCAATGGCAACGGGATTATTTCTTTAAAACGGCGTACGAAAAATATGAACAGGGTGAAGACAGCGGAAATAGCCTGCTGTTCATGCCGGGCGCATCAATTACCCGGGTCCGCAGTAAAGGTGGTATTGACCCGTACTGGGGTGATCTGCAGACAGTCTCCGTCATGTTTTCGGATCCGCTCTGGGCATCCGATACCCGGTTTGTAAAAGTTTGGGGTCGGACCAAATGGCTGCGAACTTATGCCAGTAACCACCGTTTTATCTTCCGGGCGGAGCAGGGGGCATTACTCTGGGGAAATCTGAGCGAGATTCCGGCGTCACAACGTTTCTTCACCGGGGGGGATCAAACGGTTCGCGGATTCGGCTATGAAACGATTTCTCCGATCGATTCATCGGGGCAACTTTCGGGAGCGCTGAATACGACCGCCGGAAGCCTGGAATATAACTATCAGATTGCGCCGAAATGGCGGATTGCCACTTTTGTCGATGTCGGAACGGCAACCAACGATTATCAGGATCCATGGAAAATCGGCACGGGTATCGGCGGTCGCTGGTTAACACCGGTCGGACAGTTACGGTTTGATCTGGCATTTGGGGTCTCGGAACAATCGGTTCCGTTCCGGTTACACTTTGCGTTAGGGCCAGAGCTATGAGTCTCCGAAGCCGGCGTTGGGCTGTGTCTGCTATGTTGCTGGTGGCCTTTCTGGCGGCCATCTTCTTTTTCCTGTTTTTTTCTGCATCGGGTAGCCAGTTAGTCTGGAATCAACTGACCCGTTGGGTGCCCGGATTACAGGGCGAATGGGTTTCCGGTTCTCTTGCCGATGGCTGGCAGTTGCGTGATACCCGCTGGCAGAGCGATTCTGTCACCGTTTCTTTGAAGCATGTGCAAACCCGGTGGCAACTGGTTTCGTTGCTGTCTGGTCAGGCTGAAATCGATTTACTGGAAGTGGACGGATTGACAGTGAGCCGGCGGGATATGCCGGATTCTGCCGATGTGGCTGATGTCGTTCCGGAAGTGCTTCCGGTAACGGATCGCTATATTCCGACCCCTGTTTCTATCATGCTGCATCAGCTGAAATTATCTGGCTTTGTTTATGATGATCCGGTGGTACGGGTAAAAGTAGGGAATCTGGAAACCGTCGCCGAATGGCAGGGGCATCAGATTGATATTGAACCGTCTCATGCTGACTCGGTCGATGTCTGGCTCAAGCCAGCTGCCGTGGACAAAGACGTCATCTCTGATAAAAAAAATATAGCACCACCTAAAGAAAAACCGGCGGACACGGAATTACCCGAGGTCTTCGTGCCGTTTGATATTCGCCTTGCCGGATTAAGTCTGAAGCAGGGGCGTTATCATCAGCAGGCGTTTGATACCGGGCTGATGGATATCACGTTGCAGGCCAGATTTGACGGCACGGAACTGACGGTTAAGCAACTGCAGGTTCAGCAGGAGAAGCGCCGAGCCGGGCTATCCGGGAAGATGACATTTATCCAGAATTATCTGATAGATGCAGATCTCAATGCACAATCGGCGATTCCGGTTGTATCTCCTGATGTATCCAGAAACGCAACTCTTTCCGCCAAAGGTGATCTGCAAAAATTAAAATTTACGGCGCTGCTGGAAGGCAAAGAAAAGGTGAAACTGCAGGGGGAACTGCAGCCTTTAACGAATGGCTTACCCTTTGTTCTGATGGGGGATTGGCTGACCTTGCCTTTACCGCCGGCGCTGGAAGGTCTGACTGTCGGAAAAGGGAAGCTCGATCTTCGCGGTTCTCTGCAAAACTACAAGCTGGCACTGGAAACAGAAGGAAAGTGGCTTGATTTGCCTTCAACCTGGTTGCAGCTTGCTTTAAATGGCTCCTCGGACAGACTCGATCTGCAACGTTTACAACTGGGTGATGGCGTAAACAAGTTACTGGTCGCAGGTCAGCTGAACTGGCAAAAAGGTCTCCACTGGCAAGGGCAGACCGAGCTGGAATTGCCGGAGGTTAAACGCTGGCTGCCAGAGGCAAAGGCTGCAGTTTCCGGCAGTCTGAAGCAAGAGATCCATTGGCTGGACGAACGCTGGCAAGGGGATTTATCGGCGATAAATCTGAAAGGCGACTGGAATGGTTTTCCGCTAACGACACAAGGGGCTATCCAGGGGGATGAGCAGGGGAACTGGCATTTTCAGCAAATAGAGATCAAGAACGGTCCGAATTCGCTGGCTGTGAACGGTAATCTGGATAAAGAGTGGTCACTGGCTGGTAAATTGCGGCTCCCCAAACTTTCGCTGATCAATCCGCAGTGGGATGGCAGCATCGACGGTGATTTTCGTCTGAACGGTCCGGCAAAAGCGCCTGTACTGGCGCTGCGGGTGGCTGCCCCCCGGATAATCATGTCGGGCCAGCTGGTGCGTAAACTTGAGCTGACGGGACAGGCCACACTGAATAAAGCCCTGCCAGGTCAGTTACAGTTAAATATCGAACGCTGGAATATCAACGGAACCCGTCTGCAGAATGTGGCGCTTTCACTTCGGGGGAGTGCGCAGCAGCATCAGTTATTGCTGAAAAATGATGGAAAACAGCTCAACAGTAATCTGACACTGGCGGGTAGCTGGCAGAACGGCATCTGGCAGGGACGTCTGCTGGACAGTCAAATTGGTGGGCTGGCCGGAGCGTGGCAATTGCAAGCGCCGGCTGTACTGCAATGGAAAGCCAGTACGCTGACTTTTAAATCGCATTGCTGGCGTTCTGAACCGGCGAAACTTTGTTTTGAAAACGCTTCATTGGCTGCTTCTCAGGGTTCAGTTCCTTTCTCTGTCACCAATTTTGATACTCAGCGTCTTAAACCCTGGCTACCCGATACGCTGAAATGGAGCAGCGCATTACAGGCCAACGGTGTTTTCGGCTGGCGGAAAGGCAGTCCTGATCTGCATGTGTCATTGCGCAGTCAGTATGGTGAGCTGATAACGGAACAGATCCATACACCTTACCGTGATATGCAGTTAAAACTTGAAGTGACCCCTGTGAGGGCGACAGGCCAGTTTGTGCTGGATTCAGCTATGCTGGGTAATATCAATTTGAATGCAGAAGTCAGGGATCCGCTCAAACGTCGGGTATTAAGCGGAACGGTTAATGTCAGCAACCTGCAATTGTATGGTATCGCGCCATTGGTCGATGCTCTGCACAGCACAAAAGGACAGGTTGATATTAATGGTCGTCTGGCGGGAACGCTGGATGTGCCTTTGTTTTATGGACAGGTAAATCTGAAGGATGGTGAGGTTGATACGGCCACCGAAATGGTTAGCCTGCGGCAAATCAATGGCAAGTTGATCATTGAAGGTGATAAGGCGGAACTGAACGCCGATATGCTGGCGGGTAAAGGGAAGGTCACGCTCACCGGCCGTTCCCGCTGGCCAGGCGGTCATCCTTCTGGCCAGCTCTCATTGCAGGGGCGGGCCGTTGAAGTGGCCTTTGCCGGTTATGGCAACGGCCAGATCGACTCCGACCTGCAATTGCAGTTTGATGCGGAAAAGGTTTCGCTGGAAGGCGATGTCCTGGTGCCATGGGCCCGGATTGACATCAAGAGCCTGCCGGAGAATGGCATTGAAGTATCAGACGATGTGCATATTGTCCGGCCATTGCAGCAACAGCAGACCACGGCGCCATTTCCGTTCTTTATGGATCTGAGATTAAAACTGGGGACAGATGTCCGGTTCAGTGCCATGGGCTTGAAGACCGCCTTGGCCGGCGGACTTCGTTTCCGCCAGAAACCGGGACAAGCTTTACTGACGCAGGGTGAAATCAGACTCGTGGATGGCCGCTTTAAAGCTTATGGCCAGAATCTGGTGGTTCGTAGCGGCAAGCTGATGTTCAGTGGCGATATTACCGAGCCTTATGTCATGGCTGAAGCTATCCGGGATCCGGCCACGATGGAAGACAGCAGTGTGACCGTCGGGGTGAAAATCAATGCGCCAATCAGTGCGATCAGTGCTCAGGTGTTCTCCGAACCGGACCTGCCAGATACCGATAAATTGTCCTATCTGCTGCGTGGACGAAGCTCGACAGCGACGACGAACGGTTCGACCGAAGAGGCGATGGCAGCCATGATGATCAGTGCCGGACTGGGACAGACCAACGGGATTGTATCCGATGTCGCTTCGACATTTGGTCTGAAGGACGCTGCGTTTGATACCACGGGCAGCGGGACAGATACCAAGGTCAATCTCTCGGCTTATCTGCTGAAAGATCTGCAGTTGCAGTACGGTGTTGGGGTGTATGACGCAGTCAGTGAAGTAAAACTGCGTTATTTTCTGTTACCTCAGTTGTACTTGCAGGCAGTAAGCGGCCTTAGTCAGGCGGTCGATATTTTTTATAAGTTTGAGTTCTGAGCCGGGCCAGTGCCGGAAACAGACCCGTGAAAAATATACTTGTCATCTAAATTAGATAAATCTAAATTAATGACATTAATCATCAGGGGAAGCGAAATGACGAAAATTATAATTATTGGTGGTGTTGCGGGCGGCGCGTCTGCTGCTGCCCGGGCACGCCGTTTATCAGAAGATGCCGAAATTCTGATGCTGGAGCGCGGTGAATTCATCTCCTTTGCGAACTGTGGTTTGCCTTATCATATCAGTGGCGATATCACTCAGCGTGAAGCCTTGCTGCTGCAGACTCCGCAAAGTTTTAAATCCCGTTTTAATGTAGAAGTTCGTGTTTTTTCTGAAGTGGTTGCCATTGATCGTCAGAAGAAAGTGATCACCGTAAAGAACCAGCTGTCAGGTGAAACGTATCAGGAATCTTACGATAAATTATTACTGAGCCCGGGTGCGGCGCCGGTGCGTCCACCGCTGCCGGGGATCAACTGCGAAAACGTATTCAGTCTGCGTAATATTCCGGACATGGATCGTATTCTGGCGGCTATGCTGCTCAACAAACCTAAACATGCCACCGTGGTTGGTGGCGGGTTTATTGGTCTGGAAATGGTAGAAGCGTTACATCAGCAGGGCATTGAAGTGACTTTGCTGGAACTTTCCGAGCAGGTGATGGCCCCTGTTGACCCTGAGATGGCCAATTTCGTGCATCAGGTGCTGGTACAGAATAAAACCGATTTGCGTCTGAATACAGGACTCTCCGCTATCACCGAAATTCCGGTAACACCAGCCGAACCGGATGCAACCGGTGATTTTACGATTCAACCAGATCAACTTAATCATCTGGAATTAACGCTGAGCAATGGTGAAAAACTGGTCACCGGGCTGGTTGTGCTGGCCATCGGTGTTAAACCGGAAACCATGCTGGCTTCTGCTGCCGGTCTGGAACTGGGAGCGCGCGGCGGCATCAAGGTGGATGAAGGCATGCGTACCAGTGATCCGGATATTTATGCTGTGGGTGATGCGGTAGAGACACTGGATTTTGTGACTGAACAGCCGGCATTGATTCCGCTGGCGGGTCCGGCTAACCGCCAGGGCCGCATTGCGGCAGATAATATGCTGGGCCGTGAGGAAAAATATCAGCGCACACAAGGTACCGCGATCTGCAAAGTGTTTGATTTTGCCATTGCCAGTACCGGCCATAGCGAAAAGAGCCTGAAACGTCTGGGCCGCGCTTATGAAAAGGTTTATGTACATCCGGGCAATCACGCCGGTTACTACCCGGGGGCGTTTCCAGTCAGCTTTAAGCTGATCTTTGATCCGGCAACCGGTCAGATCTTAGGTGGTCAGGCGTTTGGTAAAGAGGGCGTGGATAAACGTATCGATGTGCTGGCTGTGGCCATGCGTGCCGGTCTGAAGGTACAGGATCTGGAACATCTGGAACTGACCTATGCTCCGCCATTTGGTTCCGCCCGTGATGTGATCAACCAGGCCGGTATGGTAGCGACCAATATCATCAAAGGGGATGAGCGCGTTTGTCATACCGACGATGTACTGAATATAACGGCAGATCAGTTCCTGCTGGATGTGCGTAATCCTCCGGAGTTAGCCAATATCGGCGCGATTCCGGGAGCGGTAAACATCCCGGTCGATCAGCTACGTAATCGTCTGGCGGAATTACCGAAAGACAAGGAAATTCTGATCACCTGTCAGGTCGGCTTACGCGGTCATGTTGCCTATTGCATATTGGCTAACAACGGCTTCAAAGCGCGCAACTTGTCCGGCGGCTTCAAGACTTTCCAGATGGCAACGAAGAAATTTTAATTTTTGTTTTTCTGAGTGAAAAAGGGCGACCAACTTGGTCGCCCTTTTTGATACGGGAGGAGAGCGTTTAAACCAGTTCTCTAATAATACTTTTCAGCAGCGTCATGCCTTCATCAATGATTTCCATTTCGGTGGTCAGTGGTGGCAGGAAGCGGATCACGTTACCACGGGTACCACAGGACAGCAGGATCAGTCCTTTCTCTGCCGCTTTGGCACAAATCGCTTTAGTCAGTTCAGGATTTGGTTTCTGAATATCGCCGTCTTTGACCAGCTCCAGCGCAATCATCGCACCCAGATTACGAATATCACCGACGATAGCCGGGAGGTCATCCTTGATATCACGCAGATGGTTAACCATGCGTTCGCCGATGGCCAGTGCGCGGTCACACAGTTTTTCTTCTTCGATGACATCAAACACAGCCAGACCTGCGGTGGTGCCCAGCGGTGAACCGGCATACGTGCCACCCAGACCACCCGGTTGTGGTGCATCCATGATCTCGGCTTTACCAACCACAGCAGAAATCGGGAAGCCGCCGCCCAGCCCTTTGGCCATGGTGACCAGATCGGCTTCGATACCGGCATATTCGTGCGCAAACATGCGGCCAGTGCGGGCAAAGCCAGTCTGGATTTCATCACAGATCAGCATGATGCCTTTCTGATCGCACAGTTCACGCAGTTTTTTCAGGAAGGAAGCAGGTGCGGGATGGAATCCGCCTTCGCCCTGCACACATTCAACAATAATTGCCGCAACGCGATTTGGATCGATATCGCATTTGAACAACTGGTTCAGGGCTTCGAAGCTGTCATCTTCGGTAATGTCGAGCAGCGCATTCGGGTAAGGCACATGATACAGTTCTGCTGGGAACGGGCCGAATCCGGCTTTGTAGGGCTGTACTTTACCAGTCAGACCAACGGTCAGCAGAGTTCGGCCATGGAAACCGCCATTGAAGGCAATCACGCCGCTGCGACCTGTATAGGAGCGGGCGATTTTGACGGCATTTTCGACAGCTTCCGCACCGGTAGTGACAAACATCGCTTTTTTCGGTGTGTTGCCCGGCACCGCTTTAACCAGTTTTTCTGCCAGTTTCACGGCCGATTCGTAAGGGGTGATAGTCATGCAGGTATGGCTGAAGTTATCCAGCTGAGCTTTGACGGCTGCAACGACTTTCGGATGACTGTGACCGGTATTGACGACGGCAATCCCGGCACCAAAATCGATATAGCGTTTACCTTCTACATCCCACAGTTCTGCGTTTTTCGCCTTGGCGACATAGATCCCGTAGGCATTGCCTTCACCACGGGCAAAAGCAGCTTGTTTACGTTGTTGCAGTTCAGCGTTATTCATTTGTGACTCCTTCAAATATGCAGTCAAATTCCGTTCAGACTTATTTCAGACCGCCCATACAGAGGTATTTAATTTCGGTAAATTCTTCGATGCCGTATTTGGAACCTTCGCGTCCCAGACCGGATTCCTTGACACCACCAAACGGTGCGACTTCGCTGGAGATGCCGCCTTCATTGATGCCGACCATGCCGTATTCCAGTGCTTCAGATACCCGCCAGATCCGGCTGATATCCTGACTGTAGAAGTAAGCGGCCAGCCCGAACGGGGTGTCGTTGGCCATTACGACGGCTTCCGCTTCGGTGGAGAAGCGATAGAGTGGCGCAACAGGGCCAAAAATTTCAGAGTGGAAAATCTTCATGTCACTGGTGACTTCTTTCAGTACCGTTGGCTGATAGAAGTTATCGCCGGTTGGATACACTGAGCCACCGGTCAGTAGTTTTGCCCCACGGGTAACGGCATCCGACACCAGATGCTGCACCTTGTGCATGGCCGCCTGATTGATCAGCGGGCCAATGGTAGTGCCAGGTTCCGTGCCCAGACCGATTTTGAGTTTTTTCACGGCTGTCACTAGTTTTTCCGCGAACCGATCGTAGATGCCATCCTGCACCAGAATGCGGTTGGCACAGATGCAGGTTTGACCGGCATTGCGGAATTTGGACACCATCAAGCCGGTAATCGCGGCATCGATATCAGCATCGTCAAACACGATGAACGGGGCATTGCCGCCCAGTTCCAGCCCCAGTTTTTTCACGGTTGCCGCGCATTGGCTCATCAATTGCTTGCCTACCGGTGTTGATCCGGTAAAGGTCAGTTTGCGGACCCGGCTGTCACCGCAGAAAACTTGACCAATTTCGACGGCTTTGCGGCTGGTCACTACCTGGAAGACATCCTCTGGAATACCGGCCTGATGCGCCAGCGTGACCAATGCCAGTGCAGAGAGCGGCGTTTCGTCAGAGGGTTTCACCACGATTGTGCAACCCGCACCAAGGGCGGGCGCCACTTTGCGGGTGATCATGGCATTCGGGAAGTTCCATGGCGTGATGGCTGCAACCACGCCGATACCCTGTTTAATGGTCAGGAGACGACGATCGCCACTGGCTGCCGGAATGATGTCACCATAGACGCGCTTGGTTTCTTCGGCAAACCATTCGATATAGGCTGCGCCGTAAGCCACTTCACCTTTGGCTTCCGCCAATGGTTTGCCTTGTTCCAGCGTCATCAGCAGCGCCAGCGCATCCTGATTTTCCATGATCAGGTCAAACCAGCGGCGCAGTAGTAATGCACGTTGTCTGGCCGGGAGTGCCTGCCAGGCTGGCAGTGCGGCACTGGCACGATCAATGGCAGTTAAGGCGTCGCCGGCAGTCTGATTCTGCAGCGTAGCGATCACCGCGCCCGTCGCCGGATTGGTAACAGAGAAAGTAGCGCCAACTTTTGGCGTCATCCATTGCGAGGCCTGCCATTGGCAGAAGGGTGCCAGCAACGGATCAATAGATGGATAGCACATACTGGATCTCCGGTGACAGTGAATGCCCTGATATCTCGGGCTGATGGGTTCATACTAACGGGTTATACCGTTGTATAAATGACTAACAATTAACGCTTACATTGAGGAAGACTAAACAATGGTGCAGGTTTCACTGATTGAGTTAGGGCAGGTGGGCGACTATGAAATTCGTCTGCTGAAGGTGTTCAAGACTGTGGTGGAGTGCGGCGGTTTTTCAGCCGCAGAAACGGTACTGAATATCAGCCGTTCGACGATCAGTGTACATATGGCGAATCTGGAACACCGGCTCAAGCTGAAGTTGTGCAGCCGGGGCCGTTCCGGTTTCTCGCTAACCGAAGAAGGCGCAATTATCTATGAATCGGTACGCCGTCTGTTTTCTCAGCTGGAAGATTTTCGTTCCACGGTTAATGCCTTGCATGTGCAGCTTTCCGGTGAACTGAAACTGGTGGCCAGTGATACCATCAGTCTGGATGAACGCTGCTGTTTTCCGCAGGTGCTGGGAGAATTCTGCCATCAGGCTCCGGATGTCTTCCTGCAGTTTGAAACTGCGCCGATGAGCGATATCGAGCGGATGATCCTCAACGGTGAAGCCGATGTCGGATTTATCCCGTATCACCGCAAACTGGATGGTCTGATTTACCATTCGTTATACGAAGAAACCTGCTATCTCTATTGCAGTGACCGTCATCCGCTGTTCAATGAAACGGACGAGGATGCCATCCGGCAGGGATTGGTGAATGCCCGTTCGGTGCAGGCTGGCATTCAGAGTAACCCGGATGTGGCAATACAGATGGTCGGGCTGCAGAAGTCGGCGACGGCGTATTATTACGAAACACGGGCGACGATGATTCTGTCTGGCGCGTATGTCGGCTTTTTGCCGGAACACTATGCCGCCCGCAGTGTCGACGAGGGGAAGTTACGTAAACTTTTACCGCTGGAGCGGTGCTATAAACTGGGGATCGCCGCTATTACGCATCAGTTTGGCCGTCTGAACAAACCTCGCGATTTCTTTATGCGATTGCTGCAGAACCAGATTGTCCGCTGATACCGGATAAAAAAAAGCGCCGCTAGGCGGCGCAACAGGTGGAACTTGCAGATTGAATCTTTTCCTATCTTTCTTTTCCTATCTTAATGCGCGGTGGTGCGCATTTTCTCCGAACGACCCCGTAACCATTCCAGCGTCAGTAGCATGGCCACAGAGATCAGGATCAGTACCGTCGCAGCGGCGGCAATGGCCGGGCTGATATTTTCGCGGATACCACTGAACATCACCCGGGGTAGTGTCGCCTGATCCGGACCTGCCAGATAGAGTGTTACCACCACTTCATCAAAGCTGGTCGCAAAGGCGAACAGAGCGCCGGAAATCATGCCGGGTCCGATCAACGGCAAGGTCACTTTGAAGAACGTCAGCATAGGATCAGCACCCAGGCTGGCGGCGGCACGGCTCAGGTTTTTGTTATAGCCCTGCAGCGTTGCTGTCACAGTGATGATCACGAACGGAATGCCTAATACCGCATGTACCATGATCAGTGAGAAGTAGCTGTTAGACAGACCCAGCGGTGCAAAGAACAGGTAAGACGATACCCCGACAATCACCACAGGCACCACCATCGGTGAGATCAGAATACTGGTCAACAGTGCTTTGCCTTTAAATTCTGCCCGGGTCAGGCCGATGGAAGCCAGCGTCCCGAAAATCATCGCCACCAGGGTGGCGGCCGGTGAGACGATCATACTGTTGGCCAGAGATCGCATCCATTCCGGCGAGGTGAAGAAGGTTTCATACCAGCGCAGTGACCAGCCCTGCAGCGGATAGACCAGAAACGCCCCGCCATTGAATGACAGCGGGATCATCACCAGCACCGGCAACATCAGGAACAGCAATACCAGTCCGCAGATACTACGATGTGACCAGTACCAGATTCGTTCAAAGTTAGAAGCATAAGGTCTTAACATAATGTCATCCTTGTCCGTTAGCCCAGACGTAAGCGGTTAGCGCCAACCAGCCAGGTGTAAATTACATACAGAATCAGTGTCGCCAGCAGTAACAGACCACCCAGTGCTGTTGCCATACCCCAGTTGATGGTGGTGTTGGTATAGAAGGCCACGAAATAACTCACCATCTGGTCATTCGGGCTACCCAGCAGGGCCGGAGTGATGTAGTAACCAATCGACAGAATGAATACCAGCAGACAACCCGCACCGATGCCGGCATAGGTTTGTGGCAGATAGACCAGCCAGAAACTGATCATCGGCGGGCAACCTAAAGAGATCGCGGCGCGCTGGTAGCTGGACGGAATGTTCTTCATCACGCTATAGAGCGGCAGGATCATGAACGGCAGCATGATATGCACCATGGCGACATAGACACCAAAGCGGTTGAAGACCAGTTGCAGCGGTGAATCAATCAGCCCCAGATTTTCCAGCAACGTATTTACCAGTCCGTTGTTCTGTAGCAGCACGATCCAGGCGGCAACGCGGACCAGTACCGAGGTCCAGAATGGCAGCAGAACGCAAATCATCAGCAGATTGGCAGTGCGCGCCGGTAAGGTTGCCAGCAGATAAGCCAGCGGATAAGCCAGTATCAGGCAAACGGCGGTAATAACCAGACTCATCCAGAAGGTGCGGACAAAGACACTCTGATAAATCGCCTGATCGTCAGAGACTTTGACGATTGCGCCGGCCTGATCTTTTTTCAGATCCAGTGCAGAAAGCAGATAATCGGCCGTATAGGAAGAGCTGTTACGGTAAATGGCCTGCCAGTAGGCGGGATCGCTCCAACGTTCATCCAGGTCGGTAAACGCCTGCTTGTAAGATTCAGGTGCCGGATCAAACGGTAAGCTGTCCGCGGTGTTATTCAGCAGACTGCGGTAACCGGATATCTCGTTGTTCAACCGTTTCCCCAGATTACCCAGTACATCGTTGTTATTCGCGGTTTCGATATCGGCAGCCAATGCCTGATAGACGTTTTCCGGCGGCAGATCCTTGCCGTCCCAGTCAGCCATAGCAGTGACTGTGGCAGGTAAGAGCGTGGCTACTTCCGGGTTATCGACGCTTTTTTTCAGCATCACCACCAGCGGTACTAAAAATACCACGATGAGAAAGATGATTAAGGGAAGGATCAGTCCGAAGGATTTCAGACGGTTAATGCGTTCTGCCCGATGTAATTTTGCCTTCAGGGATTCGGTATCCACAGGCTGGGGGAGTGTGTCCGTAATGGTTGATGACAGCATAGTTATATTCCTGACAGACGGCTCTCAGGCCTGGTTCATTCCGTGAAAATCAGCATTAATGTCCGCTCCGCGTCACTGACCCGGCGCGGAACAGTCATTACTTGGCAGCCCAGGCGTTGAAACGACGCTCCAGCTCTTCACCGTGGTCTAGCCAGAAGGTTGGATCGACCGCGACAGCCATGCTCAGGTTTTCCGGAGAAGATGGCAGCGTAGAGGCCAAAGCGGGTTCGATTTTGCCTGCAGCCCCTTTGGTGGTCGGGCCGTAAGGGATCTGTTTGGCGTATTCAATCTGGCTTTCCGGTTTTACCGTAGAAGCGATGAACTTCATTGCCAGATCCTTTCTCGGTGTGCCTTTCGGTACAACCCAGTATTCGACTTCATACAGGCCGCCATTCCAGGCGATGCTCAGGTTTTTATTACCTTCTTTCTGCGCGTTAGAGATACGGCCGTTAAACGCGGAGGTCATCACCACATCACCGGAAATCAGATATTGTGGTGCCTGTGCACCGGCTTCCCACCACTGGATATTCGGCTTCAGCTCATCCAGTTTTTTGAATGCACGATCCACGCCGGCCGGGGTTGCCAGTACGGTATAGATGTCTTTCTGGGCAACGCCATCCGCCAACAGCGCGGCTTCCAGTGCATATTTTGCGGTTTTACGCAGACCGCGTTTGCCCGGGAATTTCTCGACATTCCAGAAGTCTGCCCATGAGGTTGGAGCAGTTTTCAGCTTGCTGGAATCGTAAGCGATGACGGTAGAGTAGACGAACATCCCTACACCACATTTGGTTGCTGCACCGGGAATGAAATCACTTTTTGCCCCAATCACTTTGTAATCGAGTTTTTCGAAGAAACCCTCATCACAGCCGCGGGCAACCTCGGAAGATTCGACTTCCACCACATCCCAGGAGACGCTTTTGGTTTCCACCATGGCTTTCAGTTTGGCCATTTCACCGTTGTATTCACCGGCAACGACTTTTGTGCCGGTCGCTTTGGTAAAAGGCTCATAATAGGCCTTAACCTGCGCTTCCTTGTTGGCACCACCGAAAGAAATCACAGACAGTTCATCCGCTTGTGCCGCAAAACAGGAGCCGGCAGTCAACAGCGCTAATACAGTACGAGTTGCTTTCATCGATATCATCCTTGTTTAGTTATTCAGAGGGAGCATTAATCCAGCATATCGAGGGCGCGGACATGATCCTTCTGCCATCCGATAGAGAGTTGGTCGCCAAGTTTGATGGTTGGATCGAACTGGCTGACCGGCATTTTCACGATAAAATCAGAACTGCCGCAGGTATTGATGCAGAGGCGGATGTGATCGCCCAGGTAGATAAATTCTTTGACCTGTCCTTGAACGATGTTGTCGCAGTGCTGACTGGCCGCACCCAGCAGGATCCGCTCAGGACGAATTGACAGCGTGGTCTGTTCGCCGCGACCGGCGACATTGACACTCAGTGCCTTGATTTGTGAACCGTCAGGCATCCGCACCAGACAGTGGTTACCCTCCATCCCTTCAACCACGCCCTGCAGACGGTTGTTTTCACCGATAAACTGCGCCACAAACGCGTTTTTCGGCTCTTCATACAGCGTTTTCGGGCTGTCAATCTGCTGGATTTCACCTTTATGGAATACAGCGACCCGATCAGACATGGTCAGCGCTTCGGATTGGTCATGAGTGACATAGACGATGGTCAGACCGAACTTCTCATGCAGATGTTTGATTTCCATCTGCATATGTTCACGTAACTGCTTATCCAGTGCGCCCAGCGGTTCGTCCATCAATACCAGTTTCGGTTCAAACACCAGTGCGCGGGCGAGGGCAACACGCTGTTGCTGACCACCGGAGAGCTGTGCCGGATAGCGATGACCAAAACTGTCCATTTTGATCATGGCCAGGGCTTCCTGCACTTTTTCCTGAATGTCCGCTTTCGCCAAGCGACGGACAAACAGAGGAAAAGCGACGTTTTCGGCCACGGTCATATGCGGAAATAACGCGTAGTTCTGGAACACCATGCCGATATCGCGTTTATGCGGGGGCTGGTTGTTCAGTAATTTCCCACCCAGGGTAATTTCACCGCTGGTGGCTGTTTCAAAGCCAGCCAGCATCATCAGGCTGGTGGTTTTTCCTGAGCCGCTTGGCCCCAGTAAAGTCAGAAATTCGCCGCGACGGATGTTCAGATTAAGATTTTTGACGATGAGCGTTTCGCCATCATAGCTTTTCTGTACGTTGCGAAACTGAACAAATGGCGTTTGTGGTTTCATAAAGGTTCTCTTCCCGTCGTTAGATTAACGATGCTTCAGCAAGATGCGTGCTAAAGAATTAAAAGAGCGCCAACTTTTCGGCCGAGACACAAATGTGCCTATCAGTTCCGTTGATGTAGCCAGCAGTCTGGAAACCACTATAGGGGCGGGGTTTAGGTGTAAAAACCGTAATCTGTAAATGTTTACATTGAGAAAAACAGAACAAAAAGGAAGCGTTCGGGGATTGTTAAGAACAAGACACTATGAGAAAAAGAAAGGTTTTTCAGATGGGACTTTGAGTGCTGTCTGGCGCTGATTTTCGCCTTTAGGGAGGCATTATACGGCTTTTCGCCCTGAAAGGTAGCCCCATAATGGGATTCATGTAGCAATTTGGTGCTGCAGGTTTCTGGTGCCCGATTTTTTGTTTAAATTGGTGCAATCATAGCCGGATAATTTCCGGATTGATCCTGGCTATACTGTAAAACGTATAGTTAAAAATCATGCTCAATCAGTGTGTTAATCAACGCCGACGCCATGTTATTGCCGGCTTAACCAGGGGATGAAGGATGTCTCAATTTAATACACAGCCAATACAGGTTGGCATCAGTGCCTGTTTACTCGGGCAACCAGTCCGGTTTGATGGCGGACATAAACGTTCCGAGTTTGTCGAAAAAGAACTGAGCCGTTACTTCTCGTTTATGCCGGTTTGCCCGGAGCTGGCGATTGGCCTTGGCGTCCCCCGCAAAGCCATCCGTCTGGTGAAACGGGATGACGTGATCCATGTTGAGGCAACCGATGGCAGCTTTGATGTCACCGATAAACTCACCGAATTTGCGCAGCAGAAAACAGCTGGTTTTGCTCATCTGGCGGGCTACATCCTGTGTGCCAAATCGCCCAGCTGCGGCATGGAACGGGTCAAGATTTATTCCTCTCAGGGCGCAGGCAGTGGCGCAGTAAAAGAGGGTACCGGTATCTATGCCCGCATTTTGATGGAACAAAATCCACTGCTACCGGTGGAAGAAGATGGCCGGTTGTGCGACCCGGTACTGCGGGAAAATTTTGTCACACGGGTATTTGCCTATCATGACTGGCTTACGCTGAAAGCAGAAGGCATCACCAAAGGGAAGCTGATCGCGTTTCATTCCCGCTACAAATATCTGCTGTTTGCACACCAGCCTGCCGCGTATAAAACACTGGGCAAACTGCTTGGCGATGCATCTGATCTATCGCTTGATCATTTATCAGCCCGTTATATTTCTGGTCTGATGCAAGGGTTGCAGCAGCGGGTCAGCCGTAAAAACCACACCAATGTCTTACAGCATCTGCAGGGCTATTTCAAAAAACAACTCTCTGCCGCGCAAAAAGCCGAGTTACACAACACCATCGACAAATACCGGCGGGGACTGGTGCCGCTGATGGTGCCGATGGCGTTGATTTCGCATTATCTGCGGGAATATCCGAACCCTTATCTGGCAGCTCAGGTTTACCTGAATCCGCATCCGGAAGATCTTGCCCTGCGTTACGGATTATAAGGGGAGCGGAACATGTCATCACTGGTCTGGTTCCGCGATGATCTGCGTACCTTTGATCATCCGGCGTTATATGCGGCAAGTCTGCAGGCAGGAAATGTCCGCGCCATCTATTTTGTCACGCCGGAACAATGGCAACGGCATGATCTGGCACCGATCCGAGCCGATCTGCTGGAGAGGCACCTGAATGCCGTCGGTCAGAGGCTGGCTGAATGGGGCATTCCGATGCATGTCATCACGGTTGCCGATTACGCGGCAATCCCGTCTGCGCTCGGTGATTTTTGCCGGCAACATGGTATCAGCCAGCTGTATGCCAACCGGGATATCGGGATCTATGAACTAAGCCGGGATGCCGCCGTGCAAGCGCACTGTGAACAGTGGCAAATCGCCTGTCACTGGTTTGATGCCCGTTGCCTGTTTGCGCCGGGTTCCATCCTGACGGGTAGTGGCGACATGTTTAAGGTGTACACGCCGTTCAGTCGTGCCTGGCTGAAAAAGCTGATGGCAGAAGGCTATCAGGTCTGGCCGCAACCGCAGGCACGTGGGCAAACGCTGGCATGGCAGCCGGTAACAGTGGATTATCCCAAAGTATCCAGCCAAAACTGGTTTGGTAATGAAAACGAGGTGCTAAATCAGTTACGGCAATTTGCTTACGACAAACAGATTGATTACACGACGAAACGCGATTTTCCGGCGATTGACGGCACCAGCCGGCTTTCTCCCTATCTGGCGTTGGGCGTCATCACCATCCGGCAATGTCTGGCTGTGATGCAGGAAGTGCTGGAACAGATCCCCTTTGAGAAAAGCGAACCGGGATTTACCTGGCTGAATGAGCTGATCTGGCGCGAGTTCTATCAGCACCTGCTGGTGGCTTATCCGCGGGTTTGCATGCATAAAGGGTTCAAGCCGGAGACCGATCTCATCCGCTGGCCTAACAATGAACAGCTGTTCACTGCATGGTGCGAAGGTAAAACCGGTTATCCGATCGTTGATGCCGCCATGCGCTGTCTGAATCAGACCGGCTGGATGCATAACCGTCTGCGGATGATCGTGGCGTCATTTCTGGTGAAAGATCTGCACATCGACTGGCGCTGGGGTGAACGCTACTTCATGCAGCATCTGATTGATGGCGAACTGGCGGCCAATAATGGCGGCTGGCAGTGGGCGGCCAGTACCGGGGCCGATGCCGCGCCTTATTTTCGGATCTTTAATCCGACAGCGCAGGGACAGAAATTTGATGAACAGGGGATCTTTATCAAACGCTGGTTACCGGAGTTAAGTCATGTGCCGGAAAACTATATTCATACGCCGCATGACTGGCTGAAGATCTTTGATCCGTCGAATAGCTACCCGGCTCCGATCGTCGATCATGCACAAGCCCGCGAAATCACGCTGGCTTTGTTTAAACCATAATCTGACCAGAAAGGGGGAAAGCAGTTTGCATTTCCCCTAGGAGATGTTAGTTACACCATCAGCAGATGCACCACATCGAACAGGATAAAACCGGCAAACAGCGCAAACACGGCGGCGGAAAAGTAATCCACCCAGCATTTATGCTCGCTGTAATATTGCCGGATGCGAGCCAGAGTAAACATTTTGCCGACCAGGAAAAACCAGAGCAGCGATTCAATAAAGATCAGCACGAGGATCTGTGAAATCAGCGAAGAACTGTTTCCGATCCCCGGAATCGATGAAAAAATGCTGGTGAAATAAATCACGGCTTTCGGGTTTGCCAGATTCGTCAGTACGCCTTTAAGCAGTACATTTTGTAATTGTTCGCCGGATGCAGAGAGCTCATTCAGCGGCTGTCTGGCCGAACGGTAAATATCCACCGCCAGTTTCAGCAGATAAATGGCACCCGCCGTCATGATCACCAGCTTGGCATACGGGAATCGCTCAAACAACAGGTTGAGCCCCAGCAAAGTCAGCGTTGCCCAGATCAGAATACCAATAGCGACCCCACTGGCCGATTCAACTAAATGACGAAGCCGGCCCGACAGGGCTGTTCTGGAAACAAAAAAGAAATCCGGTCCCGGTGCCGCCAGTGCGCACAGATGGATCACAAATAAACTCAGTAACATGAGCAACTACTCCCGCAAAACAATGACAGATGAACACCGGTGTGCGGGCAGTATAAGAATGTCGAACGGATGGTAACAGATGCAGATATTATGATTTTTGATGGGTACAGATTTATACTGTCACCATCACTCTCTATTCGCCGACGCCATGACAGAAACCGCACTGCTTTACCTGCAACTGGCCGATAAAATCGCAACTGCCATTCAACAGGGGATCATCGCCCCGGGCAGCAAGTTGCTATCGGTCCGCGACTGTGCCCGGCAACGCAAACTGAGCATTAACACCGTAACCGCAGCTTACCGTTTGCTGGAAGATAAGGGACTGATCGAGGCCCGGCCAAAATCCGGCTATTTTGTCCGCACCCAATTACCGGAGCCGACACAGCCACTGAAGCCATCACGGGCGGATGAACGGCAGGCGGATACCCTGAATGCGTTTATTGAAGCGATCCTGTCACATCAGGATCAACCGGACTATGTGGATTTTGGTCTGGCCTGTCCAAAAGGAAAAGCGTTTTATCCAACCGAACGACTATCTCGATTGACAGCGGGAATTTTGCGCAAGCAAAGCGATCTGGTGGCGAAATATGCACTGCCGCCAGGTTCACTGACCCTGCGGCAGCAAATAGCACAGCGGCTGATCCAGCTGGGGGTCTCCGTCAGTGCCGATGATTTGATCCTGACGCATGGCGTGCTTGATGCGCTGAATCTGGCTATCCGGGCCGTGACCAAACCCGGTGCCACCGTCATCGTGGAAACGCCTACCTATTTTAATCTGTATCCATTATTGGAAGCGCTGGGGGTGAACTGGCTTGAAATTACCACCCATCCGCTGACAGGGATGGATCTGGATGAACTGGAGGCGACGCTGCAACAGACGCCGATCGCCGCGATCATCACCATCCCGACGGTGCATAATCCGCTAGGTTTTACCATGAGTCGCGAAAACAAGGCGCGTCTCGCAAAAATGGCCAATCAATATCAGGTGCCGGTGATAGAAGATGCGCAGCACGCCGATCTACAATTTGTGAATCCGCCGGAGCCGCTGCTCAAAGCCTACGATGAAGGCGGCTGGGTGATGACCAGCGCCAGTTATACCAAAACACTGGCGCCCGATTTTCGTATTGGCTGGATCGCGCCGGGCCGGTTTCATGAATCCATCCGCAAACTGAAGTTTCTGACCAGTGTGGCGGAATCAAGTCTGCTCTCTGAAGCGATAGCACAATTTCTCGAAAATGGTGGCTATGAGCGTCATCTGCGCAATTTACGGCGCCTGTATTCCATGCAGATCAACCATATCCGCAGTCTCATTGCGCAATATTTTCCTGCCGGTACCCGCGCCAGCCAGCCAACCGGTGGCTTTATTCTCTGGCTGGAACTACCGGACAACATCAACAGCCTGGAACTGGCCCGTAGGGCACTGGCAGAGCATATCGTCTGCATTCCCGGTTTGCTCTATTCCACCAGCCAGCGTTATCAGAATTGTTTACGGCTGACCTGCTGTTTTGAGATGTCGGAAAAATATATTCAGGGTTTAAAGCGGTTAGGGGAAATAGCATGCGAGCTGGCGAATTGAACAGATAAAAAAGAGATTTTTGAATCAGGGAAAAATAAGAAGTTAAAACAGAGAAGAAAAGAAGATGGCTCCCTCGACTGGACTCGAACCAGTGACATACGGATTAACAGTCCGCCGTTCTACCGACTGAACTACGAGGGAAAAGTGGCTCCTCCTGCTGGACTTGAACCAGCGACATACGGATTAACAGTCCGCCGTTCTACCGACTGAACTAAGGAGGAATCGCTTGTCTTGATGTGGCTCCCTCGACTGGACTCGAACCAGTGACATACGGATTAACAGTCCGCCGTTCTACCGACTGAACTACGAGGGAATCGTTCTCTTCAAGACGGGGCGCATGTTACTGATTGGTATGGTGACTGTCAACCGAGGAAACAGCAAAAAGTGATGCTTCTGATTCGTTTGCCGAATTGATGAGCAGTTTCAAACAGGCGCATTGTTATCAACAGCGGGCTAATGCCAGTAATGGCAAGGGCTCGCGTCGTTTACCCACAGAATCTGTGGATAACCCTGTGTGTTATTTTGTTATATGCTGTGCTAAGCCGCGTGGCATAAGGCGTTCAAAAAACAATCGTAAAATTATTGCAAAATTAAAACACAATAAAATCAATGAATTATTTTTTTGTGCAGACCAGGAGAAAGAAGGGGGTGAATAAAGTTTGAGCAAAAATACAGCATTCCGAAATGTGCATTATTTTGGCGCACATGACGAAAAAACCGTGGATAAGTAGGGGAATGTGGCAGGATCTGCCAGGAAAGATGGCTCCCTCGACTGGACTCGAACCAGTGACATACGGATTAACAGTCCGCCGTTCTACCGACTGAACTACGAGGGAATGGGCGGACAATACTACGCATGGGCGGCAGGTGGGTCAAGCCATAAATAGATCACAGATCACTGTTTGGATGAAAAGTAATCTATTTTCGGTGTCCCGGCTGAAATAACCAATTCATCGGGATTGCTGAATGCGGAATAGTACCAAACTGGTAGCTAACATATACTATATGCCCATCATTTTTGGTGCGATAGTCGTATGAGCAAAACCTTTAAGTTAGCCAGCCAATTCCAGCCTGGGGGCGATCAGCCCAAAGCCATTGCGCAATTGCTGAGTGGTATTGATGCTGGCCTTGCCCACCAAACATTATTGGGGGTGACCGGTTCCGGCAAAACGTTCACCATGGCGAATGTCATTGCCAAACTCAACCGGCCGACCATGATCCTGGCGCCGAACAAGACGCTGGCGGCACAGCTGTATGGCGAGATGCGGGAGTTTTTCCCGGAGAATGCGGTCGAGTATTTCGTTTCTTACTACGACTACTACCAGCCGGAAGCGTATGTCCCGACCACCGATACCTTTATAGAAAAAGATGCATCCATCAACGATCACATCGAACAGATGCGGTTATCGGCGACGAAAGCGCTCCTGGAGCGGCGCGATGTGGTCATCGTGGCATCCGTTTCCGCGATCTATGGTCTGGGCGATCCGCAGTCTTATCTCAGCATGATGCTGCACCTGCGGCAGGGCGATATCATCAACCAACGCGATATTTTGCGGCGACTGGCCGAGCTGCAATATACCCGCAATGACGCTGTGTTCCAGCGTGCGACATTCCGGGTAAAAGGCGATGTGATCGATATCTTCCCGGCTGAATCGGACAAGATGGCCGTCAGAGTTGAATTATTCGATGAAGAGGTCGAACGGCTTAGTCTGTTTGATCCGCTGACCGGTGCGGTAGAAAAGGTCATTCCCCGGTTTACCGTGTTCCCGAAAAGCCACTATGTCACGCCGCGCGATACCATCCTGCAGGCAATCGACAATATTAAAGTGGAGCTGGCGGAACGGCGGGAGCAGTTGCTGTCGGCGAATAAACTGCTGGAAGAGCAACGGCTGACGCAGCGGACACTGTTTGATATCGAGATGATGCAGGAGCTGGGTTATTGCTCCGGTATCGAAAACTATTCCCGTTACCTGTCCGGGCGGGCTGCCGGTGAACCGCCACCCACGCTGTTTGATTATCTGCCTGCGGATGGCCTGTTGATTATCGACGAATCGCATGTGACGGTTCCGCAAATCGGCGCCATGTATAAGGGGGATCGCTCCCGTAAAGAGACGCTGGTGGAGTATGGCTTCCGTCTGCCATCCGCGCTGGATAACCGGCCGCTGAAGTTTGATGAATTTGAAGCGCTGATGCCGCAGACCGTGTTTGTGTCGGCAACGCCTGCAGCCTATGAACTGAACCAATCGGGTGGCGATGTGGTTGAACAGGTCGTCCGTCCGACCGGACTGCTGGATCCGGAAGTGGAAGTTCGTCCGGTCACCACTCAGGTGGATGATTTGCTTTCTGAAATACGAAAGAGAGTACAGATTAATGAACGGGTGCTGGTGACCACATTAACCAAACGCATGTCGGAAGATCTGACGGAATACCTGCATGAGCATGATGTCAAAGTACGTTATCTGCATTCCGATATTGATACCGTTGAACGGATGGAGATCATCCGGGATCTGCGTCTGGGCGAGTTTGATGTCCTGGTGGGTATCAACCTGCTGCGTGAAGGGCTGGATATGCCGGAGGTGTCACTGGTCGCGATTCTGGATGCAGATAAAGAAGGTTTCCTGCGTTCTACCCGCTCATTGATCCAGACGATTGGTCGTGCGGCCCGAAATCTGAATGGTAGGGCCATCCTGTATGGAGATCGGATTACCGATTCCATGAAAACCGCGATCGATGAAACCAATCGCCGCCGTGCCGTACAACAGGCATTCAACCTAGAACATGGCATTACACCGAAAGGGTTAAACAAGAAAGTGGTGGATGTCATGCAGCTCGGTGGTGTGAGCAGCAGTAAAACCTCAGGGAAAGCAGCCAGAAAAGTGGCGGAATCCGGCGCACATTATCAGCGGCTGCATCCGAATGAATTGGCAAAAGAGATCAAGCGGTTGGAAAACCAGATGTTCGAACATGCCCGCAATCTGGAATTTGAACAGGCGGCAACCCTGCGCGATCAGATCCACGAGTTACAGCAGCAACTGACGCTGGGTTAATGGGAAAACGGCTAATGAAAAAGACCACCTCAGCAATGCGGTGGTCTTTATTTTTAGAACCGGATATCAGGCGCGGCTGAGAAATTCGTGTCTTGTTGCGGCGCTGCTTTTGAATACGCCACCCAGAGCGGTGGTTGTAGTCTGGCTGGAGGCATCCATCACACCGCGGGATTTCACACAGTAATGAACAGCGGTCATGGTGATGGCTACGTTGTCGGTACCCAGCAACACTTGTAAGGCGACCAGGATCTGTTGGGTCAGACGTTCCTGAACCTGCGGACGTTTGGCAAAGAAATTCACGATCCGGTTAATTTTGGATAAACCGATAATCTTATCTTTCGGAATATAGGCGACAGTTGCTTTGCCATCGATAGTCACAAAATGATGTTCGCAGGTACTGGTGACACCAATATCCTGAACCTTGATCATTTCATCTGTGCCCATTTTGTTTTCAATCAGCGTGATTTTAGGAAACGAACTGTAATCCAGACCAGAAAATATCTCATCGACATACATTTTGGCGATACGATGCGGCGTTTCAGCAAGGCTGTCATCAGCCAGATCAAGACCAAGCAGGGTCATAATTGAAGTCATATGCTGTTCAATCTGCTGTTTCTTGTCATGGGCAGACAGGGATGAATGCTGCATAGGTGTTTCCAGTCCCTTTGCTTCCAGTGCAGAACGAACAATTACGGCTTCTTTGCTTAGTTGAGTCATTATTTCTCTATCTCCTGCATCGGATAGCCCTGACTGGCTATCTTTCCCGACGCATAGTTGCGACTATTGAGCTTATTATACACATCCCGCAGGCATTGGGCTTGAGGGACGAGAAGGAATGCAAGGTTAGAATACGTACCGCATTCGGCAGCAGATTGCTTCCGGTAAAAATATTTTATGTCGGCAAAGTATCAGCAATTATATTCACTCTATACTTAAGGTGAATTTGAATTGTGAGTCGGTTTTGCAAAAATGCAATTCGGGTTCGGATTCATTTGCAAATTGCAAATATACGCAATTTGCAAAGTGTTTTACTTATATTGTGTTATAATAACCGCCAATAAAGAGACTCCAAAGAAGCCATTTTATTGGGGAAACGCCATAAAAAGCGTCTGATTTGTATCTTTAACGAAAAGATTTTTAAAAAAAAGCAAAAAATGAAAAGTTGGCATGACTATTTCATATATAATTGCGTAAACCAGTTTTATCCCGTGCTCTCTTCAGCAAAAGCTGAAGTTCGGTCAACTACCTTGTAGTTGACCTTTTTTTTGCCCGCTATTTTCCCTGCAGATATAAAGCCAGCGCCTTAATGATGTTCCATTCGCGGGAACCCTGAACTTTTCCTTCCAGCAGACTTTCCAGACGCAGCAGATACATCTCTGCCTGACTGTTGAGCGCATCAACGCAGAACTGGCGCCACTGCTGTTGCTCTTTCGGTGTGAGTGTATGCGGATAGTTCCGTGCCCGGTAACGGAACAGGAGCGTGGGTAACCGGGGATCATGGAACTGATAGCCGCCGGTTGCCAGCTGTTCCGCCGAAGATTGTTGTATCAGTTCGATTGCAGCCCGGTCAGCCTCAGAAAAGAATCCCTGATAGAGCATCTGTTCCGGATCCTGATCATTCGGGGGAAGGTATTCATCATTGAAGAGTTCAACCAGCTTTTCTCTGATCTGAGGATTTTGACGTAACACAGCGAGATTTTGCATACACAGATCCCGGTTAATATTTAATTGCTGTGCCCGTTCCTCACTCAGACTGGCCGCCGGTGCCAGTACGGGGCACTTATTGATATGAATCAGTTTGGCCGGGACGGCTGCACCATCGGTTAGATCACTTTTCTTGGTATAAAGACGTTCACGCAAGCTGATGGCATCCAGCTCCAGCAACGGAGATAAATCGGCATTAAGGTCGATCACAATCACGGCATTATTATTTGCCGGATGCCAAGCCATCGGTGCTATCCAGCTGACACAGCCCTGTGCGGCAGAATACATGCCGGAAACATGTACCAGTGGTTTGATATTAATAATATCGATCAGCGTTTTGAGCTTATTTTTTCCCCGGTGCAGTGACAGGTATTCGAATAAACGGGGCTGTGCCTGTTTCAGACACTTCGCCAGGCCGATAGTGGCATACACATCAGACATGGCATCATGCGCATTCTCATGCTGGATACCGTTGGCAACAGACAGTTTTTCCAGACGGAAAGAGGGTTTTCCTTCATCATCATAAACCCAATTGATGCCATCCGGTCTTAAAGCATAAAAAGCCCGGACAACATCCAGCAGATCCCAGCGTGAGTTACCTTGCTGCCAGCTGTAAGCATACGGATCCAGAAAGTTCCGGTAAAAACCGTAGCGGGTGAATTCATCATCGAAGCGAATATTGTTATAGCCCAGTACGCAGGTGGCTGGTTGCGAAAACTGCTGGTGGATCGCACGGAAAAAATCCGCTTCACAAAGTCCGTTCTGATTGGCGATTTGCGGTGTAATGCCGGTGATCAGACACGCTTCCGGGGCTGGCAGGTAATCCGGCGACATCTGACAATAGATAACCATCGGGTCACTACAGATATTAAAATCGGCATCGGTACGGATGCCTGCAAATTGCGCCGGACGATCATGGGCCGGATTGGTGCCGAAAGTTTCGTAATCGTGGAACAGGAAAGTATTTTCTGTTTTGGCAGTCAAAATAACACCACTTGTGGCTAAAACGTGTCTGGCGTCTATTCTGGATGAAATCGAAGAATAAAAAAACCCAGTCAACTTTGACGCAGACTGGGCTAAAGACTCAATGTTTAATTGCAGTGGCATTAGGTTAGAGGTCATTAAGCGTAAAAAGTTCCGTGAAATGACATAAAAATATGATTTTTTTTCAGGTTATAAACTATCAGCCGAACGCGTGTGAATTTTCGGTATATCCAATGGCAATTAATTGCTGGCTTTTTCAGCATAAATTTCGTTGAAATTCATAGCCCGGTCCATTAAATTAGGTTTATCTAATTTAGTTGGGCTTTATTTATGCATAATTTTACACCCTGGAGTGCATTAGGCGGCGGCATTCTGATCGGTCTGGCTGCGCTGATGCTTTTGTTGGGTAAAGGACGTATAGCCGGTTACAGCGGTATCATTTCCGGTTTTCTGTTTTCCGGCCGTCAATCCTGGAGAGCATTATTTCTTGCCGGCACAGCAGCCGGGGCCGGTCTGGCTGTATATGGTCTGCGGCTCAATATCGTCAAACCTGAAATGTCACCACTGCTTTTGCTGGCAGGGTTATTAGTCGGATTGGGTTCCCGCCTTGCGAATGGCTGCACCAGTGGCCACGGTATCTGTGGTATCGGTCGTTTTTCTGTCCGTTCAATTGTTGCGACCTGTTTATTCATGTTTTCCGGCATGTTGATTGTTGCCCTGGTTCATTGAGAGGTTTGATGTGATTGCTTTAGTTGCTGGTGTGTTGTTTGGTTTTGGATTGGCTTTCTCCGGCATGATGCAACCGGAAAAGGCCATTGGTTTTCTGGATATTGCCGGTAACTGGGATGCCTCTCTGATGCTGGTCATGGGTGGTGCTCTGGCTATTTTCACGCCGGGTTACCATTTCCTGGTCAAAGGACGTCAGAAAGCCCTGAATGGTGCGATGATGCAGTTGCCGGTGAAAAAATCACTGGAACCGGAATTAATTATTGGCGCATTGCTATTTGGCGCAGGCTGGGGATTGGCAGGAATTTGTCCAGGACCGGCTATCGCAATGGCTGCAATTGTCGGATGGCCAGCGGTGGGCTTTATTGCGGCGATGGCTGCAGGTATGTGGTTAGCGGGTTGCTGGATGCAGAGAAAATCGGTTGTCAGTCAGAGCGGTAGTCTGGCAACAGGCAAATAAGCAATTCAGCCAGACGTTCAGAAAAACCGAAGCGTCTGGCTGAAAACGGGAAATCAGGCGGTAACGATATTGCGGATTTCCTGAATGGATAATTTGTACTGACGCGGACATTCACGCCATTCTTCCAGCATGCGCTGATATTTATCATGCATGGCAATTTCAGAGTTCAGACCGGCACAGCATTTTCCTAAATCAGGGAACCGTTTTTCCACATCCAGCAGATAGCAGACATAATCGGCAAGCTCTTTTTCATAGCCACGGGCGTAGCCAATGAAATCGAGGCGGGAAGGGGCCAACTGCGCCTGATCTTCTGGTGGCAGATTTTCATAAGAGACTTTCAGTGCATGATGCATTTCAAGGGTGTCGATCACTTCACGACAGGTTTCTTCTGTCAGATGACCAAATTCTTTTTCCAGTTCCAGCATCTGTAAACAGTAGCCGCGTTCTACAATTGTTTTACAGCGATGATAATAATCAGCCTTTTCCGGATTCAGCTTACTCAGAATCTCATATTGATTGCTGAGGATCAGTCGCTGAGCATGGTTCATATTCATAGGTACTATCCTGCTGATAATAGATGTATTTAGTGTATAAGTAATAACGGGTTACAGACCTTTATCTATATCAAAAAGCGGATGAAAAGGTTTGTTAAGAGTGTCAAGTTCTCTGAATGGATATATTTTTATGTGATCAAGCCGTCACTCTCTGTTGTTTCTCTGAGTTCTGAATTAGGATTGGCGCAAACAATAATGAGGTCAGCAGCATTATGACTCGCAGTGTTAAATTCATCTTTATTCTGACGTTTCTCGGCCTGAGCGCTTTTTATCTCTATGTTCTCTATCTGGCGAAGCATCCGGATGTTTCTATGGCATACCGTATGTATTACCTGGAGAAGAAAACCCGTATCTGGGATCGTAATCAATCCCTGGCTTATATCCCCGGTACATTAATGGACCTGACTAACGAGCGGGAACGTTGTCCTTATCTTTCCCGTGAAGGTTGGAGTATTCCGGAGAAAGACGGTTCCGGTTCCGCTTTCGCCGGTACTGGCGGTTTGTATTTCTCATTACATCGTGTGCCGGGAGAACTGACATTTGAAGGTGCCCTGACCGCGAATGCCGCAGATACAGAGCTGAAGATCAGTGTCGGCGACAAATGGTCACAGACGGTCAAATTTGATAAAGCAGGATCGCAGAAGTTTGAAATATCGCTTCCGGCCGGTTTATTCATAGCAGATCCGGCGGAGCCGAATTACCTGTCATTACAAAGCAATCATCCAATTATGTTTAAAACATTCAAATTATCCCGCGCGGGATGAGGTTACTATGAGCACTCAATCATTTACTGTTTCCCTGGTAGTACCTGTTTATAACGAAGAAGAGAGCATTGATACCTTTATTGAAACCATCGATAAAGAACTGGCTCCGCTGCGTGATCAGTTACAGATTGTCTTTGTAAACGATGGTAGTCGTGACAAAACGCGTGAAGTTGTGGAAAAAGCCATTGAACGTGACAGCCGGGTTACTTTAATCAATCTGGCCCGTAACTTTGGTAAAGAAGCAGCCATGACAGCGGGACTGGCACATGCCCGTGGTGATGCGATCATACCGATGGATGTGGATTTGCAGGATCCGCCTGCATTGGTACTGGAGTTTGTGCGTCTGTGGCGGGAAGAGGGTTATGACACGGTGTACGGTGTCCGTACCGATCGTAACGCGGATACCGCGATGAAACGTTTAACCGCTGGTGGCTTCTATCGTTTCTTTAATGCTGTTTCTACTACCACCAAAATTCCGGAAAACGCAGGTGACTTCCGTCTGATGGATCGCCGGGTTGTGGAAGCAATCAAGCAACTGCCGGAACGTAATCGTTTCATGAAAGGCCTGTTTGCCTGGGCTGGTTTCCGTTCGATTGGTGTGCCATACGCCCGTCCGGAACGCGCTGCCGGGACCACTAAATTCAATTACTGGAAACTGTGGAACTTTGCACTGGACGGTCTGTTCAGCTTCTCCAGCTGGCCATTGCGTGTATGGAGTTATGTTGGCGCCGGAGTTGCCGGTATCAGCTTCCTCTACATGCTGGTCATTATATTAAAAGTGATTTTCGTCGGAGTAGACAGCCCGGGATATGCTTCTCTGATGTGTGTGATTCTGTTTCTCGGCGGTGTGCAGTTACTCTCTATCGGTATTATGGGCGAATACATTGGCCGTATGTTCCTGGAAGTAAAACAACGCCCGGTATTCCTGGTTGAAGGGGTATACGGTCAGTATGCGCAACAGAACACAGTTGAATCCAAAAAAGAAGAAGATAAACAGGCATGATTTCAAGAGATGAATTCTGGCGTTTGTTCCGCTTTGGCATTGTCGGGGGCGGAGCAACCCTGGTGGACCTGGCAACAGCGAAATTCTGTTTGTTTATGTGGCCCGCTATGTCTGAACATGTGGTCACTTCCATCGGTTTTTTTGTTGCCTTCTGGGTTTCATTTTTTGGCCACCGTTACGTGACATTCCAGTCACATGGAAAAGTGACCAATTTTCTGGCTGTGGCTCTTTTTTCTCTGGCGGTCAGAAACGTGTTGTTATCGGGATTGCTGTGGATTGGTTTGTCAGGAATGCTGCCAATCGTAATAGCGACACTGGCGGTCACGATCCTGACTTATGTTTTATCCCGGATTTGGGTTTTTGCCTGAGTAAAAGAGGAGTTAGTCGTGCAGACAGATAAGATTGATGTAATTTACGCTCCTCTGCATATCAGTCGTCAGGACTGGGGCATTATTGCGCTGGCCTTTGTGGTCAGCCGCATTCTGTTGTATGCGATCGGTTATTTTGGCGCTATGCATTACAACGTGGAAACCGATCAGATCGGGCAGATCAACCTGCTCGATTCACTGGAAACGGACGTATGGAGTGTATTTTGCCAGTTTGATTGTGCGTGGTTTAAAAGTATTGCTGATGTGGGGTATGACGCCTATCCGCATGGTCTGACAACGGGGCATGCGGCAAACTGGGCGTTCTTTCCATTGTTTCCGATGCTGGGGCATTACATAGCAGAAGCGTTAGGCGTACCATCTTTGTATGGCTTTTATGTCATAACGAACATCGCTTCCTTTGCGATGCTGCCATTGTTCTTCCTGTGTCTGCGTCAGTTAGGACAGGAGGTGGATGTCGCCCGTTTTGGTGTGCTGATGCTGGCTTTCTCACCTTATACGGTCTATTTCATTGCACCTTATACCGAAGCGTTGTTCCTCGCATCGACAATGGCGCTGTTTTTATTCGCTTACCGGCATCAGTGGCTGTGGGTGGCGGTTGCCGGCATCATCATGACTGGTACTCGCAATATCGGTGTGATGGTTGTGTTCTCTGTCGGAATCCTGGCGCTGCAGGCATATGGCTGGAAAGAGCTGGTCAAACTGGGTGATCGTGGGATGCGGGTTATTCTCGCTATCTGGTTTATTCCGTTGATCATGTTCCTGTATATGTACTATATGCATTACCACGTAGGCGATGCCTTCTCCTTCAAGAATATCCAGCTGGCCTGGGGCCGTATTTTCGGTAATCCTTTTGGATACTGGTTAGAAGGCTTTGAAACCGGCGGCAGAAAAATCTATCTGTCGGTCATGATTGTGGTTGGCTGGGCTCTGAACATTTATCTGATCAAACAGAAACGGTATGCGGAAGCGCTGTTTATGTTTATTTGTACGTTCGTCCCCATTACGACCAGTACGAATACAGTGCCTCGTTATATGTTCGGCCTTTATCCGACATCGCTGGCTATTGTGCTGATTGCCCGTAACCGGCCTAATCTGAGACCGATCATGCTTGCAATTTCAGCGCTGTTGTCCAGTTACTTTGTTATTGCCTGGGTTAACGCCAAGTTCTTCACTGTATAAGTTGGTGAATCTTGCAAAAGAAAGCCGGATGAATATCCGGCTTTCTTGTTTTCAGAGCGAATCCAGATAATCGATGACAATCTGGTGGTGATTGCTGGTTTTGAAATCATCAAACACATGCGCGATCACGCCCTGTTCATCAATCAGAAAGCTGATCCGATGAATACCATCATATTCCTTGCCCATAAATTTCTTGGGCCCCCAGACGCCAAAGGCCTCTGCAACCTGATGATCCTCATCGCCCAGCAGCGTGAAATTCAGTTCATCGCGGGCTTCAAATTTTTTCAGTTTTGCAGAATCATCCGGGCTGATACCAAGCACAACGACCTTCCGCTGATCCAGTTCGGCTTTGCTGTCACGTAAGGAGCAGGCCTGTGTCGTACAACCGGGTGTCATTGCTTTCGGATAAAAGTAAACCAGCACTTTCTTGCCCCGAAATGAGCTCAGTTTGTTCAAAGAACCATTTTGATCCGGTAACTCAAAATCAGGAGCAACTGTGCCGGCTGTTAATGTGTTCATCGCCATATCCTCTCGTCTATTTTTGAAATCAAAATCGTCGTGATAACAATACGCTATCAGAGAAGAGAGAGATCAGCATTTTGTCACAGGGGAGGTGTTTTGCCTTGTTTTTGCCTATGGGGCGCCGTACCATTAGCTGCCCTCAAAAAGGAGTCTGTGCTTTTATGTTAACCGGTAGTCTTGTCGCTTTGATTACTCCTATGAACTGTTCTGGTTCCGTTGACTGGCAAGCCTTAGAGCAGTTAATTGATTATCACATTCAGTCTGGCACTGATGGTTTGGTCGTTGCCGGCACTACCGGAGAATCTGTCACACTGACAGACGATGAGCTCTTTACTCTCCTCGATCGAACACTTGAATATTGTGCCGAACGTATTCCGGTCATCGCCGGCTGCGGCTCAAATAATACGGCACATGCCAGCCAGATCGCGAAACAGCTTAGTAAACTGGGCGTTACCGCAGGTCTTTCAGTGACTCCGTACTATAATAAACCTACACAGGAAGGGTTATACCAGCATTATGCTGCTATCGGAGAATACAGCGGTTTACCACAGATTTTGTATAACGTGCCGGGCCGTACTGGTTGTGATCTGAAACCTGAGACTGTGGCCCGACTGGCCGGTAACTTTGGTATTTGTGGTATAAAAGAGGCGACCGGCGATTTATCCCGGGTCACTCAATTACGGGAACTGTGTGGGCGTGATTTTGCGCTGTATAGTGGTGATGATGCTTCTTCCCGTGAGTTTATGCTGCAAGGTGGTAACGGTGTTATCTCAGTGACAGCAAACATAGCAGCCAAGGCAATGAGCCGGATGTGTGCTCTGGCATTGGCAGGAGAACGTGAACAGGCAACCAGAATTGATATGTCTTTGCAGCCTCTTCATCGTGATCTTTTTATTGAATCTAACCCGATTCCTGTTAAATGGGCGGCTGCCAGAATGGGGCTGATCAACCATGCCGGTTTACGCCTGCCATTGACATTGCTTTCTTCCCCGGCACAAGCAATAGTTGAAGCGGCACTTGTGAAAGCGGAGTTAATCTAGCGTGCAAAATAAGAAAATGAAATTGTCTCTGTTGCCTTACAGTATTCTGTGTGTCTGTGTGCTTTCTGCCTGTAGTTCAGAGGTAGAAAAGAAGCAGGCTAACCGGGATTTTGACTATACCGCAGCTGTTTTGCATCCGCAGCTGAAGACGCCGGCTCCATTGCAGGCGCCTTCATTTTCGCAGGAGTATCAGTTACCTGTTGAAACCAGAAAAGGTGCGCTGGCAGAAGAGGTGGATGTGCGTCCACCGGAACAGATCATGCCGTTCATTACCAGCAGCCGTGCTGATAGCAGCCGTAATACGCTGATGCTCTGGTTTTCGGCGCGGACACTTAATCAGCAAATCGATGACGATGTCTGGGCATGGCTGAATGGTTATCTGGCGGCAAATAAAATTCCGGTAACCCGCCGGGATGAAGTGAATAAGGTTATTGAAACCGGTCCGGTAGCGGTCACCTTCGAAGGTGAAAAAGAGGATGATATTCCGCCTGCACCGGCACAACATTTTCGGTTTCAGGTCCGGAGTGATCAGTCGACACACCGTGCCGGGTTGATGGTCAAGTGGTTGCGTAGTGCTGATGACCAGCAGGCGACACCCACTATATTCGAGCAACGCCGCTATGCGACCCGCTTGCTGAATAATGTTAGTGCCTATGCTGATACTCATAGTCGCAATACCTATACGACATCATCAAGTGGCCCGATCCAGCTGGTATTGGGTGAAGACAGCTCAGGCTCCAAGGCGATCGTCGCACAGAATAGTTTTGTAAATACATGGCAGTGGCTACTGACAGCCTTACCGAAAGCAGGCTTGCCGATAGAGCAAAGCTCACAATCACAGGGATTGATTGTATTTAATTACGAAGGCGATGCCTCTGTGAGCATGCTTCAGGTACTGACTTTCTGGGAACCTGTTGAAGAAACGGACGGCCTGGCATTATCGTCCGGCAAGTATCGACTGCAACTGGCAGATCGGGGTAATGAAACATCCATTACCTTGCTGGATGACAGTAACAAACCGGTATTGGCCTCTGCTGTCGAAAAGTTGTACCAGCGGTTGCAGAAATACTCCAACGTGGCGCCTGTCGTGATAGCGGATACAGCCGGAACTGGTGCGCAGAAGGTGGCGGCACAACCACAACCAGAAGCTATCAGCCAACCAATTCATCTGGTGAAAACGAAGGATGCATGGGTTGCCGATGCGCCGGCGGATCAGGTGCTCAGCCGCATGTCGGCAGAATTGTCGCAGTTGGGGTGGGTCATTAAACAGACCAATACAGCCGCGCAACGTATTGATGCTGAATATACGGTACCGGAAGGCAGCTTGCTGGATGCGTTTGCTATCTGGAAACCGCTGGCACCGTATTATAAAGGTCTGGAATCAGGCTCCTATATTTTCCAGCTGACGCAACTGGAGAAAGGAACGCAGGTTGAATTGCTGACCCCGGCGCAACAGGCCGTTCCGGCAGCAACGGCGGACCAGGTATATCAGGCGCTGGCGAAAAAATTGCAGGTCAAGGCCAAAGAGTGATTCTACCGGCCAGCAGATGAAAAAAGGGGGTGTTACCACCCCCTTTTTATTTGTCTTCTTCTTCGTCGTCTTTGGGAACTTCCCGTATTTTGTCTTTATATTTTGGTAACTGTTTTTCGAGCCGTTTCATATCTTTGATGGCATTTAGAAACAGCCCGAGTAAAAACAGTAACGGAATCCCAATAATCAGCCACAGGCTCATAAACTGTTTTCCCCATTGATATTGATAATGAATTGTTCCCGGATCTGCGGCAATAATTGCAGGATCCAGTGCTGACCTTCCAGTGGATTTTCCGCGATAACTTCCTGCAGCATTTCCAGCGTCAGTTGCTGCTGTAATCGCACGGCTTCCGAGTGGTAGCTGAGATGCCATGGTTCCGGCGCCACGCCACCTTGATCGGTAGCATAAGGTCTGAAAAAACCAAACGTATTCATATGATTATTCAACCATTTGGTCAGAGCGCCGAAATAACCATGTTCTTCATCATATTCGGCAGGGGTCAGCTGTAATTTTTGTCCTTCAGGCAACAGATCCGGCGCATAAACATCCAGATCGGTTCCCCAGTGATGCCGGCTGGCACCGGGTAGGGCACTCCAGCGCAAGATGGCAAAAATACGTTCCTGTTCAGATAAAAACAACCAGTCGGGGATGGGTTCTCCTGCGCTATTGAGAACAACACTTTCGCCACGAAATTTGCGGTTCCAGATCAATGATTGCCGCTCATATGAACGGTAACTGGATGCGATAGCGATGTTAATCCCGTCAGATTGAGCTGCCTGTGCCATCAGCTGGAAGGCTATGCTGGTTGCCTGCGTCAGAAAATGCCCCGGAGTGATGGGGCATAGCGCAGAACTGTCCAGTCCAACCAGTTCCCGTTTAATCATGTTTAACCAGCAGTTGTTGCATCATGTGGTAATAGATATCGCTGAGTGTCTCAAGATCTGCCACGCGAACACACTCATTTACTTTATGAATGGTGGCATTCACCGGACCCAGTTCGATAACCTGTGCGCCGGTTGGCGCAATGAAACGTCCGTCAGATGTACCACCGGAGGTTGATAATTCTGTTTCCCGTCCGGTAATTGCTTTGATAGCGCGTTGCGTTGCTTCAACCAGCTTGCCTGAGCCGGTCAGAAATGGTTGACCGCTCAGCGTCCATTTCAGTTCATACCGTAAGCCATGGCGGGTCAGAATGTCCTCAACCTGCTGCTTAATCTGTTCATCCGTCAGCTCAGTGCTGTAACGGAAATTGAACTGAACCTGCAATTCGCCGGGAATCACATTGGATGCGCCTGTTCCGGCGTTGATATTGGCGATCTGGAAACTGGTTGCCGGGAAGAACTCATTTCCGTTATCCCACTGTTTTGTTGCCAGTTCATATATTGCCGGAGCTGCAAGATGAACCGGATTTTCAGCCAGATGCGGATAGGCAACATGTCCCTGAATACCAAAAACTGTCAGATCACCTGTCAGAGAGCCGCGGCGACCATTTTTAACGACATCACCGACATGAGCCGTGGATGAGGGTTCACCGACCAGACACCAGGTAATCTTTTCCTGCCGGGCTTCCAGGGTTTCAACCACTTTAGGTGTACCGTTGATGAACGGACCCTCCTCATCACTGGTGATCAGAAATGCAATTGAGCCCTGATGATCCGGATGATCAGTGACAAAACGTTGTACTGCCGCCATGAATGATGCAATGGAGCCTTTCATGTCTGCAGCACCACGGCCATATAACATGCCGTCAATAAGGGTTGGTTCAAATGGCGGGGTGTTCCATTTTTCGGCCGGACCGGCGGGAACAACATCTGTGTGGCCTGCAAAACAGAAAACCGGACCAGTGGTTCCTTTCCGGGCCCACAGATTCGTTGTGTCATGAAAAACCAGAGGTTCAATCGTAAAACCTAATGGCGCCAGGAAATCGGCCATCATTTGCTGACAACCTTCATCGGCTGGTGTTACCGAAGGACGCGCAATCAGATCCTTGGCCAGAGATAAAACGAGAGAGTCGGTCATGCACAATCCTTATTCATTTTTCTGATTAATTTATCAATGAGTTATACGCAGATTCAGAAAATCCGATCATGATTTTTTCTTCTGAAACCAGAACCGGGCGTTTAATGAGCAACGGGAACTGTTGCATCAGCGCGATCGCCTGCACTTCATTATCAATGACTTTCTGTTCGGAAGATAATTCCCGGAAGGTTTTACTTTGTTTGTTAAGTAGTTTTTCCCATCCGGCTGACTGACACCACTGAGATATCTGTGTTTCGTCTGGTGGTGTTTGCTTAAAGTCGACCAGTTCAAATGCAATGTTATTTTGCTTCAGCCAGTTTTGTGCTTTTTTGACGCTGTCACAGGTTTTGATACCGTAAATAGTCACTGCCACGGCTTACTCCAGCGTATATTGTGGTGAAAGGGCGTGAGCTAATCCTTTGTAGACATTAAAGACAGCCGTGGTTTTGGCCGTTGGCAAACCCTGTTCGTCAAGGAAATATTCACCTTTGAAAACCAATACACCCGCTTTCTCTGTAACATCAGTGACTAACATGCCGGCTAAATAATCGTCATGCTCTTTCATGATATGGTTTGCCAGTTCGAGCAGGGACTCTTTACTGATAGGTTGTTTATTTTCCATTTATAACCTCAGTGGACTGCAGATGAAACAAAACCGCACATATAGTGCGGTTTTGTGTACAGGCTATAGCTGAGAAAGATTATTTAACAGTAACTTTCTTAGTGCCTTTAACTTCGATGTTTACACGACGGTCAGGTGCCAGGCAAACAATCAGCTCTTTCTTGGCTTTGATCGCATTGCAGCTAGCCGGGCTTACTGGATCTGCTTCGCCACGACCTACCGCGGTGATACGGGTAGCAGACACACCTTTAGATGTCAGGAAATCAGAAACAGTTTTAGCACGTTCCTGAGACAGCTTCAGGTTGTAACCGTCAGAACCGATGCGGTCAGTATAACCGTAAACAACAATGTTTTTGTCGTCCATTTCCAGGGTCTGGACTTGGTTGTACAGCTGAGACAGCGCGGTTACACCCGCTGGTTTCAGAGTTGCTTTACCGAAATCAAACAGTACGTCTGAAGTCAGGGTGAAGGTTTTGGTTTCTTCAACTGGTTGTGGTGCCGGAGCTGGTTCCGGAGCCGGAGTTACAACTGGTGCTGGAGCGCTGGTACGGGTTGGATAGTAAACAACATCCAGGCCAAGGCTTTCGCTATCAGATTCACCGGTTTTTGCATCACCGATACCATCAATGTGACGGTAACGAACCTGTAAATCTACCGGGTCAGATACGCGGTAAGCCAGACCAATACCGAAAATTGGAGAAACGCCGAAATCGCTGACATCAGTTCCTTCGTTGGCGACATTCCAGCGCATCACACCCAACTCACCCAGCAGAGACAGATCTTCTGTCAGTGGGTAGCGTGGCAGTAAAGATACGTTGGCGCCGTGAGCTTTGAAACGCTCACCGTCTACACGGCCGTTGCCCAGCCAGTTATAGCCAGCTTCTGCACCGATGTATTCATTGAAGGTGTAACCACCGAATACGTGAGCGGCAGGAGTGCTGCTTTTATCTGCTGTACCCACATCACCCAGTTCCGAGTAATTGTTACCACCGAAACCAGCACCCAGGAATGCGCCTTCGGCGTCATTTGCAGATGCTGAAACTGACATTGCAGAAGCAACAAAACCTGCAATTACTGATAAAACCACTGCTTTTTTCATGATTGTCTCCAGACTATGCTCAGAAGAATCCACGTTTGTTATATCTTTCATTATGTATCAGCTTACGAATTATGCAAGATGAGGTTCACCGTTCGCTGAAATGTTACGCACTCCACACTTTTTCTTACGGAACTTAGCAGTTCCGATGAGAACAACTATTTACGCAACATTATTTAGTGATTAATATGAGCCTCTTTTCTTGCATCGCAGAAATACAGACTATAATAAAAGTATAATAAAAAGGAGCCGGATAAAGCTGTTTAACACCAAACTAGATCGTTATTGGTAACAGTGAAATTCGCAAATGCGTGAGGAAATATATGAGTCTCGCTCCTGTGTCTGTTGGTCAGAAAATTCGTCATATTCGTGAAACTATGGGGCTCAGCCGTCCGAAATTTGCGGAGCTGCTGGGCGTACCACCAACTACACTGAAAAACTATGAATTAGGTTATCGTGAAGTTGGCGGCGCTTTTCTGGTGGCTCTGGCTCACCAGGAACAGCTGCATAAATTCACTTTATGGCTATTATCGGACAAGATCGCACCTGAAATCGGCCAAATCAGCCCAGCTGAATATGTCGCTGAAAAATAAGTCTGATTGAAAAAAGAGCCAGTATGACACTGGCTCTTTTTTTATGACCTTTGGAATATTATGAAACTCCAGCAGTTACGGTACATCGTTGAGGTTGCCAATCACAGCCTGAATGTCTCTGCAACGGCAGAAAGTTTGTATACATCACAGCCTGGCATCAGTAAGCAGATCAGGATGCTGGAGGATGAGCTGGGTATTCAGATCTTTGAGCGTAGTGGTAAACATCTTACTCAGGTGACGACTGCCGGTCATGATGTCATCAAGATCGCCCAGGAAATTCTGGCTAAAGTAGAATCCATCCGTTCCGTTGCCGGTCAGTACACCAATCCGGATCAGGGGTCGTTAAATATATCCACTACGCATACCCAGGCGAGATATGCCTTACCGGAAGTGATTAAGGGCTTTATCCGGCGTTATCCGATGGTTTCCCTGCATATGCATCAGGGGTCGCCGGCGCAGATCAGTGAATCTGTTGCCAAGGGAACGTCTGATTTTGCGATTGCGACGGAGGCTTTGCATCTATATGAAGATCTCATCACCTTACCTTGTTATCACTGGAACCGCAGTGTGATCGTACCGGTAGGTCACCCGTTGACTCAGTGTCCACAATTGACCGTTGAAGAACTCGCCAAATATCCGCTGGTGACATATACCTTTGGCTTCACCGGGCGTTCTGAACTGGATACTGCGTTTAGCCGGGCCGGATTGGTGCCCAAAATAGTTTTTACTGCCACTGATGCTGACGTGATCAAAACCTATGTCCGATTAGGACTGGGGGTAGGGGTGATAGCGACCATGGCGGTTGATGCGGAGACAGATAAAGATCTGGTGCTAATTGATGGCAGCCATCTGTTCCAGCCCAGTACGACCAAGATCTGCTTCCGGAAAGGGATTTTCCTGCGTAGTTACATGTATGATTTTATAGAACGGTTCGCACCTCACCTGACGCGGGATGTTGTCGATAAGGCTTTGACGCTGAAAACGCCGTATGAAGTTGATGCCCTGTTTGCCAATGTTGAGTTACCGACATATTAACTGCACTCCGGAGTGACGTTTGTTCAGCATCATTCCGGAGCGAAGCGTCATTACAGCGCGGTGTTCAGAATTTCCTCACAAACTTCCAACGTGACCGAGCTATGTTCACCGATACCGGTCATGCCATGTTTCAGTAACTTGGCAGAAACCTCGGAGAGCTGGTCTGCGCTGATATTGTAGGCAGAAAGCTTGGAGTGCAGGCCGATGGACTCGAAAAACGCGACCGTTTTACTGATGGCCTGCTGAATAACTTCATCCGGATTTTCTCCCCGGATACCCCAGACACGATCAGCATACTGCAACAATTTCTCTTTTTTCTCATGCCGGCGGACATGCATGGTTGCCGGCAGTACGATGGCTAATGTCTGTGCATGTGCCAGACCAAACAGGGCGGTCAGCTCATGACCAATGGCATGTGTACTCCAGTCCTGCGGAACGCCTGCGCCGATCAGACCATTTAATGCCATCGTGGCACACCACATCAGATTGGCTCTGCTGTCATAGTTCTCCGGCTGTCGGTAACTTTTGACCCCATCGTCCAGTAATGTCAGCAGAATGCTTTCGGCGAATCTGTCTTGCAGGTTCGCATGAACCGGATAGGTCAAATATTGTTCCATGACATGACAAAACGCATCTGTTATGCCATTTGCAATCTGAACCTTAGGTAAAGTGAATGTGACAACCGGATCCAGCACTGCAAATTGCGGGAATACTTTCTCGCTTGAGAAGGCGAGCTTTTCATTATCCACGCGGCTGTGAATCGACACGACACCAGAACCTTCCGAGCTGCCGCTGGCTGATGGCAACGTGATCTGGCGGGTTTTACGACTGATGACCGCATGATGGTTCATTTCTGAACCGGTGGCCGGCAGTGTTAAAACGCATCCGAAAGGAATCACGGTACGGATACCTTTTCCCTGATGGCGCAGTATTTCCCATGGGTCGCCCAATTCCCAGCAAGAGGCTGCGGAAATGAATTTTGTGCCGTCAATGACAGAACCGCCGCCCACGGCCAGCAGATAGTTGATCCGCGCCTTTTTTACCAGCTCCACCGCCCGCATCAGCGTGTCGTAATCCGGATTGGGTTCGATACCTCCAAACTCCGAGATGTTCCGGCCGGCTAACGCTTTTCTGACCATGTCCATGGTCCCGTTGGCAATAACACTTCCCCCGCCATAAACGATCAGGATGCGGGCATCAGAAGGGATTTCCTGGCCAATTTTTTCAATTTGTCCTTTTCCAAAGAGAATTTTGGTTGGATTCTGATATTCAAAATTCAGCATATGGTCCCTCGATAAATGTGTATAAATTTATATCCGGTATATACAGTAACATTAACAGCTTAAGATCACCTGATTTTCATAAATCAGCATGCAAACAGATTTACGCTTGCAACTGCAGATTTTGAGCTATTTACGTGATCGCCCGTATATTTTTTGATTCTAACTCTATAATTATGAATCAGTTTTGCAGATAAAATAGTTGGAAATGCTAATAAACAGTAGCAAAATAAATTAAGTCAGAAGACTCAAATGCCGGTATAGCTCAGTTGGTAGAGCAGCGCACCCGTAATGCGAAGGTCGTAGGTTCGATTCCTATTGCCGGCACCATTGAAATCATCAGTTTTTAAGTGATATTGACCCATTCATTCCCACGCATGACTCCTCGGTACAAACATGAACCTGATTTCGACCTGAGCGCTTTGCCAGGTAAAGAGCACTATCTGCAGCATTGATGGCAGGATCTAATTCTGAATCTGATGATGTAGCGATACCGATGCTTACGGTCACATGAATAGAGTGCCCCTGGATTCGAATCTCCCGGGATTCGATTTGTGCTCTGATCCGCTCAGCCCAGTTTCGGGTCTGCTGTAAATCACAATCGATTAAAACAACCACGAACTCTTCTCCGCCATAGCGAGTCACGATATCTCTATGCCGGACATGTGCTTTCAGAATGCTGGCAATTTCACGTAAAACATCATCGCCAGCAGGGTGGCCGTATTGATCATTTACTCTTTTGAAATGGTCAATATCTATTATCGCAATGCTCCATCGGGATGATGCATTTTTGGTGATTGAGCCTGTTTCACTTAACTCAGTCAATGCATAACGATTATACAATCCGGTTAATGCGTCATAAGTGGCATGCATGTATAGACGTTGCTGTAACCATTGGGAAGATATCAGCATCACACTAATACCTGTGCCCACCAGAGAAATACCTGAGGAAACCATGAGAATCAGGGAGTTCAGATTGTTTTCAAAAAGACTGACATTTCCTGCAAATTTCTGGATGGTTAAGGCTCTGAATAAGGTACAGGCGATGGTGAAAGAGAGCGATATGGCACACAGAAGACGACCGGTTTCAATGACCTTTCTATTTTTCAATGCCTCGAATATCGTCATGATGATGAGGCATATCAGGGTGTAAGCGGCAATATTGCTTCTTAATGTGATGTTATTAGGGTCTATATTTGTCAGCCATAGTAAAACCATCGAAACCACAACGGGGGTAAGTAGCACCAGATTATCTTTAGGTGTATGTCGATTTGTATATTGTCTGAATCCCAGCCAGAGCAGTGCATGAGCAATCAGTATCAGTCCATTGCCGAATGCCACACTAATCCATAGCGGGACGAAAAGGCGCAGCCACAAGAAAAGGAGCCCAGCTGTGGATGAGAATAATGCTGTAACCCAAGCCTTGGCTCCGGGGCAAACAAAACGGTCGTGGATGCTGAAACTTAAAGCGATGGAAAGGCAAAACCCTAAAACAACATCCATGAAGAGCATGGTCTGAGCATCGAAAACGATATGCAACTAATGGAGCTCCACTACAGATACATTCGGCTAGCATATATAACGGCAATTTATTAACAATACTTAAAGTAGGGTTTATTGATACAAAGTCCCCTTCATCTCCGGTTGCACAACCTTTTATCAGCTATTAACCTTATTTTAACAAGCGGCGTGACTTAATACTGACGGTCTTTTATCCCAGTGTATGTACCCGGTCGGATAGAAGGCTGTTAAGGAGTTTCCGGTATGGAACTACTTAATGTCTGGTGGATGTGGAGTGGTTTCGCGGTACTGGTTATCTTCATCTTTTTTATCGATCTGTTTGTTGGTGGTGGCAAACAGCACCGGGTTTCTTTCAAAGAGGCCGCAATCTGGTCGGTGATCTGGATTGTTGTTGCTTGCATCTTTAATACCGCTATCTGGGTATATCTTGATATCCATGCCGGACGGGAACTGGCTAATGAGAAAGCACTTGAGTTTTTCACCGGCTATCTGATTGAAAAAGCACTGGCAATTGATAATTTCTTTGTCTGGCTGATGTTGTTTAAATATTTTTCTATTCCGGCCGAATTACAACGACGGGTACTGTTATTCGGTGTTCTTGGTGCCATTGTGATGCGTACCGGGATGATATTTGCCGGTACCTGGCTGATATCACAGTTTCACTGGATCCTGTATGTTTTCGGCGGATTTCTGGTGATGACAGCGATCAAGATGATCTGGGCTGCCGATAAAGAACCGGATTGGGCCAATAATCCGCTGATATTATGGCTTCGGCATCATTTGAATATAACTCACAAGTTACATGATGAAAAATTCATTGTGATTCAGAAAGGGGTTCGTTATGTAACACCTTTGTTTTTAGTGCTGTTACTCGTTGAAATTAGTGATCTTATTTTCGCTGTTGACAGTATTCCGGCTATCTTTGCGATTACTACTGATCCTTTTATTGTTCTCACATCAAATATCTTTGCCATCATGGGGTTACGGGCAATGTATTTTCTGCTGGCAGACTTTGCTGACCGGTTTGTCTTTCTTAAATATGGGCTGGCTGCGATTCTGTTATTTATTGGCTGTAAAATGTTACTGATGAATATCGTTAAAATTCCAATAATGCTATCGCTGGGAGTAGTAGCTGTGATTCTGGCTATCAGTGTGATTGCCAGTATTGTGCATAACCGTCGGCATAAGGATAACTAAATAGTACTTATATTTTTTGTCATTAAAATCCACTTCCCGCCATGCATGCAACCTTCATATAAAATGACGGGTAGTGTACTGATTCTGATAAAACCCAGTTTTTCATATAGTTTTACTGCATTAATATTTTCGGATGCGACGATGAGCGAGAGGGTATTACAGGCTGCCTGATGCGCCTGCTCTTCCGCGTGCCGGAGTAGCAGTGTTGCAATGCCTCTACCTCTGAACTCTTCAAAAGTTGCCACAGCGTTGATGTACCAGCTTCCGGGTACTTGTGCTTCCAGCTTGACTAAGGGATGCACTAATTCCGGGTATTCTGCAAGATTGCCCAAAAGATAGGGCGCGGGGAGTTTATAGGAAAGAATCATGCCGGCGACCTGATCATTTTCAACGCAGACTTTTGCATTTTTATAGCTAAAGTTGCCTTCCTCACGCCTTGCTCGTTCTGCACCGACAGCCAGCGGCAGTTCCCCTTCGGCAGCCATTGTTTTCCAGAAATACTCCGGTATGCCTTCGCCAGCCAGATTGATCAGATAAGCCAGCGCTTTGGCATCGTCTCTGGTTGCATCTCTGATGTTCATTATTTTCATCCTGTTAACTGATTTTAATGCCGGATATTGCCCACTCTTTGTATTTAAAACAGCGGTAAACAGGCTTTGGCTATTTCAGCCACATGCTGATGATCGGTTCCGCAACATCCTCCCAGTATGTTCAGGCTGGGGAGTTGTTTTTTGAGAGCTGCATATTGCTCTCCCAGTTCTTCCGGATTTCCCATATCCAGTTCAGCCGAGTCGTTTAATTCGGCATGACTTTTACATGAGGCATTGGCCCGGACGCCGCGAACCCGGATGAGGCTTTTATCATTGCCCGCAAAAAGATGTTCAAAATGGGTTGGATGAGCACAATTGATCATAAAATAACTGGCATAACCGGCTGTTATGTCATCGACCCGGTTAATTGCCACTGCCAATGTCTGTCCATCCGGCAGATTACCGTCTGTTTCCAGCGTAAAAGAGATTGCGACAGGTAATTCGGCCTGTCTGGCGGCCAGCACAATACCGGATGCTTCATCGGGGTAATTCATGGTTAACGCACAAACCATGTCTGCCTGAGTGCGGGCAAAGGTGTCGATCTGTTCCTGATGATAGTCTTGTGCGTCCTGCACTGACATCACACTGGTCGGAAGATAACCATCTCCCCGGGGGCCAATACAACCGCTAAGAATCATCGGCGAATGTTCAGATTCGTATTCCTGGCGGATTTCATCCATGATGGTGATGGCCATATGATTCACGGCCGCTAAGGTTGCCCGGTTATAACCGAGTGGATAGGCCCAATCCCGGTTGGCCCGCCAGGTTGCACTTTCAAATATAAAACCCGTTTTTAACTCATGTGCCAGTTTGGCATAAGCGCGGAAATAGTTGCGGAGAGTTTCTGTCCCGGCCGGACTGGTCAGCAGGTGGAACGCTGCAAAATCCGGGAGTTCGAGGCCATGATGAAATATCAGCGTTGTTTCAAGCCCGCCATCGGTGAGGTATAGATCACCCGCTAATTGCGGTAAGGCTGATCTGTATTTTGACATAGCGTTCACCTCAGTAAAGAGAGGTTACCATTGACAGGAATCAACATCATTACATTGATGTATTAAGTATATATGTTTGATGTGTTACGGGAGGGAAAACTTGACAAAAATAGTATGATATTTAACCTGCACTAATGCCGGTAGCCAGCATCAGGCAGGTTGAGACCCGGTATGACGGGTTAAATGCATTTGGCCGGTTTGGGCAGGCCGGCAATTTTGGTGGCCTGTTTGGCTGGCCCTTCCGGGAACAAACGATAGAGATAGCGGCTGTTTCCTTTATCTTCGCCCAGTTTCAGCGCCATGGCTTTTACCAGTGCACGAATAGCAGGGGAGGTCTTGTATTCGGCATAGAAATCGCGGACAAAATGGATCACTTCCCAGTGCGCTTCGCTCAGTGTGATCTGCTCACCGGCGGCGATCAGCTCCGCCAGTTCGGGGGTCCAGTCACTCATGTTTTTCAGGTAGCCATACGTATCTGTTTCGATCTCTTTGTTGCCAAGAACCAACATCTATTTACTCCGGAAAAAAGATTTATCTGCGCTGTGGCTTTGTATCAGCGGGTTTAACAATCGGGATAGTTTCAGTATTTCAGTTGTCATGATACCGATATGCATCATTTCCTGCCGGATGAGACCGGCGCGCTGATCGGTATCAGCCACTGATTCAATGTAAAGTGCCGGCGATAACGATGCCAGCACCACCGGATGGGTATTGTGTTTACCTGATAAGGCTGTGACTGATTCATCCAGTGCATCAAACAACGATTGAGCGTATTTAATCAGTTGTGGCTCGAATAAGGAACCATGTAATTCCTGATGAATGCCGAGTGCCGAGACATAGGATAACAGGCTGTGGTTACGGTATATCAGCGCAGCACATAAATTGGTGTACCGTCGCTGCTGCTTCGGATCGGTCTGCATATTTATCCATGCCTGAGCCAGCGCACTGTCAGCATGATGGGCGGCGATCCGTTTCCGGCTGAATTGCTTGTCCTGCCCGGTGTTTTGCAAGGCAGAAATAACCGATTTCAGATATTCATAGTTGCAGCGGGTCGCCTTGGCCAGCAACTCCGGAATGCGCTGATATTGCCACTCCGGCCATAAGACGGTAACCGCACCGAACGAGAGTATACTGCCGAGCAGGGTATCGACAAAACGCGGCAGAATGATGCTTTTTTCTTCGACACCCAGCAGGCCGAACGCGGTCATGGCATATAAGGTAATGAAGATGACCGCTACGCTGTAATTACTTCTTAACTGGGCAAAAAACAGGACAGCGGCAATGGCCATCAGAATCAGCTGAACGCCGGGTTCCGGTGAAAACCATAGCAAAGGCAGACTGAGTAGCAGGCCGCTGCAGGTTCCGGCAATACGCTGATAAAGACGTCGGCGGGTTGCGGTATAGCTGGACTGGCAAACAAACAAGCACGTCAGTAATACCCAGAAACCCTGTTTTATATCAAATAGTTGCAGCAAACCATAAGCGGCGACCAGACACAGACTCATGCGGCAGGCGTGACGGAACAGCGGCGATTTAAAACTGAACTGCAGTTTGATTTGTTGTAATACTGACGGTGCAGGGGGCACTGGCGTGTCTTTGCTTTCCGGTGACTGCATGCCTGCTGCGGAGAGCACGTCATTAACCGAATTCAGCAAAAGCACAATCTCGAGCAGGTTCTTTTGTAAGAAACGTAGCGCATTAACGGTATTCGCAGAAAACGGCGTTCTTTCATGACTGAATTGCAGCTGATCTCCTAGTGCCTGAATACCCCAGAGTAATCCCGGCGAAAGCTGGAAAGGATTGTTCAACAGGGTCGCGTAACCGAGTTGCTGCACGGCAACGCCGAGTTGCCGGAGTAATTCACGGAAACCGTCGAGCAGCAGATTGCTGTGCACATCGTCCTTCAATCGATTATAGAGGTAGTGACTGGATGTGATCCGCTCATGGATCTGTTCGGTAATCGTCTGCAGCGCTTTTAACTGCCGTAATTCCTGATCGGAAGGATCAGTCCGGCGAGCGATCATCTCCTGGCATAGGTTAATCGAGGCCATGCAGTCCACATTCAGAATAGCCAGTTTCTGATGAATACTCTGCTGTTCATCGGCATTGCTGGGAAACAGCCAGGCTTTCTGGGTGCAATAGCGGGCCAGCGAAAAGCAGGTCTGCGAAATTTGTTCACGTAATGGTTTATTGGGGGTTAACTGCAACCACCATAAAGAAATAAATCCATACCACAGGGCACCAGTACATAACCAGACTGGCTGAAACCAGATGGTCGGCGCCTGCGCTGCGCCCATCATGGAATATACCGCAACCAGCAGACTGCCGAAGCTAATGCTGCTGTAACGTTTACCCAGTCCACCCAGCATGACGAAGAAGAAGGTGGAAAATAAAAGCCCGGCCGCAAAGAACCAAGGGTAGGGGTACAGCAGTTGCACCGACAAAGTGGCGATCCAGAAACATGCTAGTGTCAGCAGTAATGATTTGACCCGTCCGGCAGGCGAATCATCAGGCTCGGCAATCGCTCCAGCCACAATGCCCAGCGACATGGCTACCGTTTCATGGATCATGCCGAGATAAAGTCCGGGCAGAAGCACGCCGGCCAGAGCACACGATACTTTTAAGGCGAAAAAGACATGCGTATCGGTGATAAAACGCTGTAAAAGTCGGGTAAACGCAAGCATGCTGGCTAAAGACCATTAAACAAGTATGTTATTTATAATAATCAAAACAGAAGCGGGCACAAAACAACAGTTTTATATGAGAATCTCTGGTGAATCAGCTTAATAACTGTTCAGTCAGGTTGTGCAAGCAGCCTTTCGTATTTACAACATTTACAAGCTTTAGTAATATGCGCCGCAACCACGGAGAGATGGCAGAGTGGTTAAATGCACCGGTCTTGAAAACCGGCAAGGGTTTGTAGCCCTTCTAGGGTTCGAATCCCTATCTCTCCGCCAGATACCACGGAAAAGCCCGCTGAATAAGCGGGCTTTTTTGTTTGTGTATTCGTTCGCTCCATACATCAGCCCATACCTTTTTCAGTCATAGCAGTATTCCAGGTGCTCCCTTCGTGATGAAAATTATTCATGTTACGAATCGTGAGTCTTTAAGTCTCTATTTTGCGTATCCAAAAACAACTTGTTGGTAAAATTTGAGCAAATTTAAGAGTAGCCTGGTGAAGGTTAATGTTCAGTAAAGCAAGCCAGCAGCAGGAACCAGCGTTTCATTGCTGCGTCTTCGCCCGCAATCCGGCCTCGCCATAGGCGTTGCGAGGGTTCCATAGCATCCAGCCATCCGATCCGAAAGCCTCCGCGGCTTCGATCTGGGCACGGATCATGTCCGCCCCGAACAGACGCCGGTCAAACGCATAATCGCGGAACGCCTGAAGCCACGGACGGAAGCGTATGGGTGGCAAACCGGTGCGCTTGACGGCATTGCGCAGCGACAATCTGACAATTTCCCCTGGCACGGCGACCGGATTGCGGTACCCAGGGATGCCGAACTGAAAGTTGGATGGGTAGAGCATGGGTGAAACGTAATCCAGATATTTGACCAAATCTTCCAAGCGCTGTCCGATAGCCGTGTCATCCCGATTCCAGAGCACATAGCCAAAAATGTCGGCTGCCACAAAGACATTATAGGGTGCCAGGCGACGGCGCGCTTCGGACAGGAAACCGCTGATGGTGGCGACACGGTTGGTCTGGGTGGGCAGCTCTGCGAATACGAGGCCGGGTGCATCGGGAAAACGCAGATAGTCGAACTGGATCTCGTCGAAGCCGAGGCGCGCGGCCTCCTCGGCCACGTCGAGAACGTAGTCCCGCACCTCGCCGCGAAATGGGTCGATCCACGCCAGTCCCTCCCGATCGACATAGATCTGACCGTTCCTGTCTCGCACCGCCCATTCCGGATGGGTACGCGCCAGGGGGTCGTCCTTGAAGGCGACCACGCGAGCTATCAGGTAGACGCCGCCTGCGTGCAACTGGGCAATCAGGGTGGGCATGTCGCGCACGGTTATCACCTTCTGAGCGCCGCTGTCCGCCGCCAGCGCCACGGCACTGCGATAGGGAATGCGGCCGCGGTCCCCCTTAACATCGATCACCAGAGCGTTCAGTTCGGTCGTGGCAATGAGTTTGAGCGCGGATTCACGCAGAGCCTTGTCGCCGATACCGTAGAACGACAGGTATAGCGCCTTCGGTCGAAAAGGCGTCAGCCGGATGGTCTCATTTCGCGCAATGGGGCTGGCGTCCTGCACATGCGTCCGCAAATAACCCGGCGCCCGCGCCGCGACCCACGTTGCCGGTGCCGGCAATGTCAGCCTGCCCTGCCCATCGGCGGCCTCGACGCGACCTTCTGCGGTCACCAGCGCGCCCGCGATGGGTCGCCCATCTACTGCATTCACCACGGAGACGATCTCGATCGACGCCTCTAGGGCCGAAACCCGGAACAAGGCGAGGAAGATCAGAACAAAGCGGCTAGCCGTATTCATTTCGCGTCCGCTTCATGAAGGATGACGGCAAATGCCTTCGCCCCGACGGCGTCGGTGATCAGGTAACGCGGCAGGGCCATGGGGTCGTCGCCCTCGCGCACTGGCCGACGCTCCAGCGTAAAAGCCGCGACATAGCCGGCCCTCCGGGCATGCGCTTCGAGCTCGTGGTCCACCAGGCCGAAGGGCCAAGCGAGCAGATCGACCTGAGCCCCCGCTTTCCGTTCCAAGACCGCCTTCGAGCGGACCAGCTGGTCATCGACGAAGCGCGCGTAGGCGGCAGGATCGAGCCTTTGCCGCTCGCGGAAGAAATTCGGGTGCCAGTACGAGTGGGATCCGATGTCGAAATAACCGCTCCGCTTGAGTTCGTCGATTTCATGCCAGGTCATCGCATAGCTCGCATTGGAGATTGCCGAAGGGTAGATGAATACCGTCACCGGAATACGCGCACGCATGGTGATCGGCGCCATCGCCCGGTAAACCGACTCGTGGCCGTCATCGGCAGTGATGACAATCGACTTGACGGGTGGAGGCGGCGCTAGGCCAAGGAGATGATCGACGAGGCGCTTGAGCGGGATTACCTGATAGCCATCTCTATCGATCTGATCGAGCTGTTGCTGAAAAACGGCGGCACGAACCGTCATGCTGTCCTCGGCGGTCTGCGCAAACCGGTGGTAGACTAGAATTGGCGTTTGCCAGGCAAGGGCGGTTAGCGCAAGTAGCATTCCAACCGTTCCGCATGTCAGCTTCACAAAGGATCGAGTGGTATTCATACGTTCTGTCGAATATCAGCAAAGGCTACTATTTTTTCAGTATAGCAGTCAAAAAGTGATGTCTTGATATATGGCAGTGCCACGCAAATGGACAAAAGCGTGTTATCTATGTGTCGCTTAGTTAGGGGCATTCGTCTCATTGTGAACAAGTCTTGATAAGGTCGGCTAAAGAGCGGACCTCTTTTCATGAGGGATTAGTTATTGCCTCTCAGCTATCTTTAGCCAATCATTAACGGAATTAACTCCCAGTGACAATAGCAAATCTTGCACAGATACCACACGTTTAAGCATCGTACCTCGATCGGATTCTTCCCGTTCCTCAGCTTCTGCAAAAAGCCGGGTCACTAGCTGGACAAGCTGATTGTTATGGTCGTAAAAATAAGTCTTGGCACGACCAACATAGGCTAGGTAAATTTCTGTTGTAGTCAAGGCGAGATCTGGATCGCGCTGTGAAATGGCGTTGAGCCATTCGTCAAACCCAAACAGCCGGTGATGTTTGTTTTCACTATCAATCTCGAACACATTGAAGCACAGTTGAATCAATTCAACCGGGATGGAGATAGGTGGCGTTTTGTCCCGAAAGATTTTCTCGGTCTGTCGAGCAACTATCGCTGCATGACGACTGTCTGTTCTTAGTCCCGTCTCGATACCTGTAAGACATTGCTCGCGATGCTGTTTGATATTGTTAGGATTAGTCCAAACACTTGCCGCTCCCTGCCAAGCTTCAGTAATGTCCAATGTGTTCAATTCTCTAAGCAAGTCAGCAAAATTGATATGACCCGTTAGGGCAGACAGTGCTGAAATGCGTCCCCAAGTTTCCATATCTTCCTTGCTGCCCTCGTAACGGAGGCGCTCAAGCAAGGGAGCAACCTTCTCGAAGAGATCGTGATAGGCGCAATACAGACAACGTTCTGCGGATTTCCAAAGACCCACGGAATCCAGCATGGCATGGTCAAATAAATCCCAACCCAACTCAGGATACCGGCTTTGGAGGTACGGCAAACGTCTCAAAATTAGAGCGCGAATGGCAGGGTGTTTCTTGCTGGCAAATCGACGTAGTGTTGGTGGTAACAATTCGGGTAATGCAATTTTCTGCTCTTGAAAATTGTTGACCAAGATCATCAAGGCTTCGGCGATATTCCCGGTAATCATATTGATACCAGTGGTAAGCAAATCGCCTGAATCCCCATGAATGGAGCTTTCTTCCTTAAGTTTTCCAAAGCCTATCGATAAGAACACCAGCCGCATAGCAGTTTGTGTGTCCTGGAGGACATGCGCACAGGCTTCCAAAGCCTTAGCAGCGGAGCGATTAAGTTGCCAGTGAGCGGGATGTCTTTCCAGTTCATCAAGGATTTGGTTCGCCAAGGCAGGTGCATCAGGCTCATCGATCGGTATCCAAGTAGCGTTAGGTTGCAAGTTGCCATAGCGATGTGCCAGGTAGTTGGCAATACCGTCCATGATATCATTGCAAAATCCTGATGAAATATCTGCCCAATGGGATTTCAGTATTCCCAAGAATCGCGATGGGTGGCGAGATGAAGCCTCGCGTAGCTGCCAACCGACCTCTCGTTCACCACCGACTAAAAAGTCATCGAAATCTCGGTTATGTCCAGTGTAGTGTGCGAGCAAATGAAGTATCCCACCATCACTGGCATTGAGGAACACCTCATATGAAAATGGCGCGGCGACAGTGCCTCCTCTCATGCCGATATATGGCTGTCGACAAAATGTCCCATATAACTTTTCGAATCTATCTAGTATCGCCTGCATTTCTGATGAACGCATATGGCATGGGATCGTGGATATATATTCTGCTCGTTTCTTCAGAACCCATAAACGTGTTTCCTCATCCGTTGCTGGTTCATCCTCCCACAAGGTCTGTATTGTTGCCATGACTGAATCTTGTGTATGGCTATCTAGGTAAATAAATGCAGTCTGAATCAATGTGCCTAATTCATAGGAGAGTTCGAATTCGAGTAAATTGCTGTCGCATAACAGGCGACCGATCAAGTCTATATTTGCCTCTGGGTTACTGATGAAAGCGAGGATGGCGAAGTAACATAATGCCCCTTCGTGGTTAAAGCATAAGCGTTCGCGGTTATTTTCCCACCAGTTGGAGTGATTTTGGGCGTGATTGAGAATGGCTGCTTCAATTGCATCTAGCAGAACTCGTTCACTATTTATGTATGTATGATCGTTCTGCGTGTGATTATCGCTATAAGATGTGCCACTCAGGAATCCACTGCGATAGCCTATTCGGGTATCACCATAACGCGTTGATCGAAGTTGGCTCCATTGTTCTATTGTTTCCAGTGCTAAATCAAGTAAAGCAGTGGATTCCACCATCCTCTGTTTCAGGAAATCTTCATCCTTGTCGCCAAACTCATGGGCTTGGCAATGCAGTTTATTATCAAAATGAAATTTCAATACATCATCATCATTGATCTCACCAGTGATATAGCGCCATAAGTCTTTATCATCAATAGCGCCAGCAGTGACACTACGTGCAACAGTACGCCCCAATAAACTATGGTCTGGTTTCGGCATACTGAGTAGTCGCTTTAGTAAGGGGGCAACAAGTGGTAAATTTTCTGTCCGAAAGTCGGATAGAGAAAAAACTAATTGCTCTGAGATTCTGTTGCCATCTAGCCAATCTAAAGCAATTGCATCCATCCAGAATGCCAATACGCCAGTAGCATCATCATTTGCCCACTGCGCTACCCGATGAATATGGGCTGTCAGTCCATCGGCATCGAGCGTTTCCTTCAATGCGGGAACCAGATGAGAAAGCCAAAAGTGATGCCACTCAACCAACGATGCTTGGTTGTAAATCACCTGAAACACCTCGCGATGATGGGCGTGCAAATCTCGTATAAGCGGCCAGTCATCATCCAGAGGCATCTGCTGGGAAAATGATTCGGCAATCAGGCGGCGGATATGGAAGGCGGCGTTGCCTGTCAGTACTGTCCGCAGTTGCTTCCTAAATTCGCGGCGATCTCCAGTCGCCAACTGTGCAACAAAGCTACGTATACTCGGACGTACGAAGGGCACAGGAGGCAAGTCTTGGATGAATTTATTGAGCGAGACGACCCGGCGCACAGCGCTACTAATCACCAGTACATCTAGTAGAGTTTGATGGCCAAACGTCAATTTACCATCATGGGTATCGAGCAGAACATTGAGACTGTGGAGTCGTCGCAGGATGTCCTCTGAAGCATTGAAGCGTTGATTAGAAATAGACAGGCTGCGTGACTTCAGCATTGCGTCGGCGATGGCTTCAATCGCTTGCATGGCTGCATCCCCCAGCGTTGGATCGGCCTTTACGATGGTATCGAGGTAGCGTTGCGCCAGTGCTTGACTGGTCACTACGTTGAAGCAGCCTTCACGTTGCGCCAGTTCGACAAACAGGGCAAGTTCGCGAGGATTACAGATCAGTTCACGGGTGACGGAATCAATAGTCGTCGAATCGATTCCAAGCTTGTCAAGAAGCGGTACAATTTCATTCTCCCAGTCCAACGGCAGGCACTGCAATTCGCAGTCCCATTGCCGTGCAGCAATGCGTCGGTCGTATTTACGGTCGAAGTCGCGGCAAGCTGTGATAACGGTAACATTGGGAATCAGTAGCAACTGGTCAATTTGTGCCAGAAAGTACGTCAATATGCTGTGTTCGCGAGCGATGGACAAGACATCCAGTGAGTCAATAACTACGACAACATGTGCGTCTTCAGCTAAACGGGCGGCCTGTTCTACCCATTGTACTGGCAGGCCCTGTGCCTGGCGTTCCAGCGCCGTCGCTAGGTCGGCGAATTCTCGTGACTGTATAAAGAGCGGCACTAGGTCACCTCGGGCTTGCATACGTTGTTCTAGTGCTTCTTGCAGGCTCAGCATCACACAGGTTTTGCCAGAACCAGGCAGACCCGTAAGCAAGACGGAACGTTTCTTGGCATCGATAGCTGCTAGGAGTTCCCCCACAACTGGGCTAGAAATGCGCTGCCCGGCAATGTCCCGATGCCAATGCCTGCCAATGACCGAAGTGCTGGCAAACGATTTTCGTACCTCTGAAATGTCCATGCTAGGAACGAGCATTGCGCCAGAGCGATGAAGAATATCTTTGATGTCGTCTTTGGTCAGTCGATGCTGGGTTGAGGCGGATAGGTTGCCGTCCTCTATACGACCACCAAGTTTATCGAGGCGTATACAAAGAGCGTTGAAGGCAGCATCTGAGTTACTTGCCATTTGGCGCAAACGTTCACGTAGTAAAATCTCCATGCGATCAAAGTCTGGGGTGATCTCGAAGGAGGTACGGTGTAGGAATTCATACGTCGAAAGATTGGTCACCTTATCGGCAATGCGAGCAGCCAAGTCGCTATTTGTTTTATTATGCTCTTTGGTCAATTTCGCAAGATAATCGGCCTCATTGCCATGGAGGGTGCTGAATTCACGTAGTTTGGCGAGTGAGCCAAACTCGCTACGCGAATAGAAGCGGACTTGGGCTTGTTTATTTCCAGTCAGTGCTAGAGTCGCCTTGTCCAGTTCATCCGCAAGATCAGTTATCGACCATGCCCTGAAATCGGTTTGGTTCTTTTTGCACTGGCAACAAATTAGGGAACCGTCGGATTTTCCAATTACAACATCATCTACCAGATAGGTCGTAGAATCTATCTCAAGCCATTGAAATTCGGGATCGGATAGGACGGTTAATGCCCAATCGAAGGCAACAAGGGTCTGATAAATATCGCCACGGTTGGAGAGTATTCCTGCGATGCTCATTTAGTCTCTTGCCAGAATTTTTGCATTCATATTTCCCACTTTAGATGATGCAGTTGTTGGTGCCGCTATTAGCGTTCGGATACCTGGATTTATCAGCCCCTTCTATTACAGGGTGCAGTCTTTCCATAGCTATCGCCAAAGCGGTAGCTCAGCCAAAATACGGAATAATTCCGTGTTTCCATAGGATTTTATGATGCCGGATGAGACTGATTAAGGACAATTAAAAGTTGCATGTATCTTAGCTTTTACTGATTTTTGTCAAACTGATATGGGTACATGACGCGATAGCGACATGTCATAGTTTCTCTCACACATTAGGACAGATGTGAGCTAACTAAACTCGGAATGGGGCATAAATGATTCAGCCAATCATGACCGAATTGAAGATGGATAAAACCAGAAAAATATATTTCCTGAGACCAAAGCCTTTTCACTATTGAGAAAACTAAACTTAAAGGAGAGTTGAATTAGTGTGGTCACTGATCGATACAGTGCCGCAGAGGAGGGGTTTATGACTTACTTTATCAAGTGCCCGGCTTGCCAGAAGGAGGGGCTGGATCCGCGATATAGTCCTGTCGCCTGTATCCATTGCAAAAAAGAATTCAATATTGTGGGGTTCTGTCCAACCTGTCATGCGGAACTACAAAAATTTAAATGCTGTTCTGTCGATTTTTTCTGTAATACATGCAATGAGCTGATTTCTAAAAAACGGGTTGAGTTCCGCGTCACACCCGTTTCGCCCTGATGCTCCATCATGTTATGTATACGAATAATGCTCAACCAGATAGCCAACCTGAACGGCTGAAGTCAGCGATTTTGGACGGATATGTTGGATCCGGGCTTTAACCTCGGCAGACTCATAGCCCAATTCCAGCATCAGAATAGCGGCCATCAGACCAGTGCGACCCGTACCACCGTGACAGTGGATCACCAGCGTCGCGCCTGATGTGACCAAATCCAGCAAAATGGGTTTCTGTGCAGCAAACGCCTCAGCAAATGGCGTTTGCGGTGCACAACCATCTTCAACCGGCAAGTGATACCAGTCCATACCCAAATCAGCACAAAGAGACGGGATCGAATCAGCCTGATTTTCAATTAATTCGGCTGTTGTCATCATGGTAATGACGGCTTGTGCTCCAGCGTTTTTCAACGCAGTCAGCGAATCGGATAACGAAATGCCCTTTGTTCCCGGACAAGGTGTAAAAATCAGCTTTGCGCCGTTGTCTAACGTGAGAATGTCAAACGGATGCATAGTAAACGGTCACTCCAATTAATCAGGTTATGCTATTTCATGTCTGCTTCGAACCAGGGCCGGCACCCCACAAGTAGAGAATTGTACGTTGCGGGTATGGCGGCCGCCAGCGAGTAATATCAGGAATAATCCAAAGTGTTCATAATGCTTTCCCTGTCAGAGCTTCAATATCGGCATAGGCCATTCGGACTCGGAATCGCCCGCTTACCCTCTTTCTCTGCAAATTCAGTGATTCGGGAAGGGAAACTGGTTCAGGTATTACCGGACTAAGCTGGCCGATTATTCCTACTCGGCGGTCCGGCGCTGGCAATTCGATACTGATGCGATGGCCTACTATGTCAGTGACACCATGCATTTCATGGATGATCGTTTCACTGTCACGCCGGGCGTCCGTTATGAGGATGTGCGTACCGATTATGTGGATCAGCGTAGCGGCGCCACCAGTGATAACCGGGCTACGGCCTGGCTGCCCGGTCTGACGCTGGGGCTGCAGGCCAGCGATGACGTCTTCCTCTTTGCCAATGCCCAGCGTTCTCTGGTACCGGTACAGACTGCGCAAGTCATCTATGAAGGTCAGGTGGCTAATGAAATCGCCTGGAACTATGAAGTGGGGACGCGTTGGCAGCCACTGGATGAGGTTGAGCTGTCCGCGACGTTATTCCGCATCGACTACAAGGATCAGATTCAGTTTAACAAAGCTCAGAATATCTATGAGAACTTGGGTGAAACCCGTCAGCAGGGGATCGAACTGGAAAACCGCTGGCAGGCAACCGAGAAACTGGCCCTAGGGCTTGGTTATACCTGGCTTGATACAGAACAGTTAAGCGGTAAAAACGCCGGTAAAGCACTGCCTAATGCGCCTCGTCATCATGTCAGCGCCGAATCCGTTTATAAAACGGGACCGTGGACTGCAAGCGCCAGTGCTCTGTATGCATCAAGAAGTTTCAGCGATGCCGCCAACACCATCACTGAAACTGCTAATGGCGATGCGGGAGAGTTACCTGGTTATACTCTTGTTAACGCGCATCTGGGGCGTGATTTTTCTTTAGGGAATGGTCTGGAGCTGAATCTGAGTGGGGGGATAAACAATTTGCTGGATGACGACGCTTACTTCCGCGGTTCGGACGTTAGTCCTGTTGGCCGCCTGCCAATGCCAGGAAGGACCTATGTACTGGAAGGTCAGATGAAATTCTGACCCACTGGGCAGCGCGGAGGGGGATGGTCACCTTTTCGCCTGCCCATGATTTTTGGTCTTTAGTACTGATTAAGGATTATTGCGACGTAGATAACATCCTGATTGTATTGTTGTTCAGCCAAAGTCAATTTTGGTGATGCAGGTTTGATTAAGCGGGGATCAGGTCTGTTATAACAAAGACTCACCAAGCTAGCGGAGAGTCGTCGTGATTAATGTCGAAAAATTACAAAAAGAGCATTTCATTCATCACAACCTTGTATTACCTCATTTTCATGGTTATCCAATCAGAGTTGTGACCGCGTCATGTCCATGGTTAGAAGAATCGTTTGCAGACAATATCCTCAATGTGGCAGTTACTCTTCCCGGTGAAGAGGGGGTTGCCGAACTCAAGCAAATGTTAAAAACAATTGATGTCACACCGGGTGAGTAATAAATATTCATTTATCTCCGGTCATCGTCATCAGGATTGAGTTTAATTCTTTTGACGGTGGCTGTACTGGCCGACAGTTTTCACCAGTCTAATCTCAGCTCACTTTTGAAATACCGCGGCGTCCCGCTGAGCGGATCGACAAAAGTGACGTCGCTGGCAAGCAGTTGCAGCGGCTTTTCATAATCATCCGCAATAGCATCATTCACAACCGGATAAAGCGCGTCATTGCAAATTGGTGCGCCAAGCGCTGCCATATGCAGGCGTAGCTGATGTTTTTTGCCGGAAACCGGCTGCAGGGCATACCGGCATAAATCACCGCGCTGTTCGATGACATCAATGATGGTCTGCGCATTGACCTCTCCGTCAACTTCCTGAGACAGAAAAAACGGATCGCCGCGAACAATCCTCGTTGCGCGGGTGTGCGGGAAGCTGAGCTGGGGTAAGGCCGGTGCGATCGCCTCATAACACTTATCTATTTTTTGATCACGGAACAGGGCCTGATAGAGGCCACGTGTTTTCTTTTGCACGGAAAACAGCACGAGCCCTGCGGTATGGCGATCAATCCGGTGCAATGGCTGCAGTTCGGGATTTTGGAAGCGAGCTATCAGCCGTGACAGCAGTGTTTGCGACACATAATCACCGCTCGGGGTGACCGGCAGAAAATGCGGTTTATCCGCCACCAGCAGATGCTCATCCATATAGAGGATGGATTCGTAAAAGGGGATCTCTTTTTCGTTGGCAATTTCGCGAAAATAGTAAATCCGCAGGCCGGTCTGGTGTGGTCGATCATGCCGGATTGGCTGCCGATGATTATCCAGCACGAGTTCCCGTTCAAACCGGCTAAGCCAGTGCTGACGATGGATGGCAGGGAAGCTGTCACACAGACAATCCAGAACCGTTGGCCAGTGGCCGTGCGGCAGTACAAAGGTGCAGGGCTTAAGATGCGGCGGGGCTGACTGCAGGTTGAGCGATTCAGGTTTATGCGAGTTAAGCTCTTTCTGAACGGAGTTATTGTGTGATCGGATTTGCATGGCGTTGAATCGATACGACAGAGATACGGCTGAGCGAACGGATTTGCCGCGCAATTTATCATGTTACTGCTGAAAATCCAGCCGGAAGCCGCTTTCTTTATGAAAAGCGGCTCCTGTTGACGGCGGGTTTGCTATTTAACGGAATATTTCTGAAAGTATTCGGCAGAAAGAACCTGTGCCTCAATCAGTTCATCAGGGGAAAGCTGCGCGGCCACAGAGTCGCGGGCGGCAATGGCTTCCTGATTATGAGCGGCAGCGACAGACAGCCAGGCATAAGCTTTCCTGTTGTCTTTCTCTACACCTTTCCCTTCGTAATACATGCCGCCTAAAAATGCCTGAGCGTTAAAGTTGCCCTGTTCGGCCGATTTCTGGTACCAGTAGGCGGCCTGTGCGAAATCCTGCGGGAGTTGCCCGTCGTAATACATCGTGCCGAGGCGGAACTGAGCGTTGTCATCACCCTGTTCGGCGGCGCGTTGATACCAGATTGCCGCTTGCTGGTAGTCCTGGTAAACCCATTGTCCTTCATAATACATGGCGCCCACGAGCACCATCGCATTGAGTTCTATCTGTCTTGCGACCTGCTGAAACCAGTAATTGGCCTGATCATAACTTTGCGGAACACCCTTGCCTTCATAATATAACGAGCCGACAAGAGCCTGCGCATTCACATCACCGTGTTTGGCGACTTTCTGAAACCAGTAGGCGGCTTGTTCGAAATTCTGTGGTGTACCTTTTCCCCGGAAATACATTGAGCCTGTCAGTGTCTGAGCATACGTATTACCATTTTCAGCAGATGCCTTGCAGTACGGGAAAGCACCGTCGTAGTTACCGGCGGTATCCAGAGAAACGCACTTCTGGGAAGCCGTGATGGGATCGATCTTCATCTGATCCGGCTGTGCTGTCTTATCCGACGGGCCGGAGGCGCATCCGGAAAGAAAAAGCGCAATAAGAAAAGGGATGCGTTGATATGAGCGAGGCATAAGACAATCCTTATTCTTCAGGGCAGAAGAAAATAAATCGTAATACTTTGAGTCTATACGTGCCCGTCAGAACTGCAAATTATCGCCGGACATTCCCCGGGCGCGTCATGCGCCAGGGGAATGGTATGCCGGTATTTCTGCTGTTTAAATCACCCCTTGAGTCAGCATGGCATCAGCCACTTTGACAAATCCGGCGATATTTGCTCCGTCCACATAACTTACGCTGCCATTGGATCGTTTGCCATAATGCAGGCAGGCGGCATGGATGCCTTGCATGATTTGTAGCAGACGAGCATCTACTTCCTCGCGTGACCAGGATATCCGCATCGCATTCTGGCTCATTTCAAGACCCGAGGTGGCAACGCCGCCCGCATTGCTGGCTTTGCCTGGTGCATACAGTACCCCGGCAGCCTCAAACGCTTTGGCCGCTTCGATAGTCGCGGGCATATTGGCACCTTCTGCTACACATATGACACCGTTTTTGATCAGGGCTGCCGCATCATTTACATCCAGTTCATTCTGCGTTGCGCAGGGCAGGGCTACATCCACGGGTACGTGCCACGGACGTACACCGGGTTCGAAGCGGGCTCCGACACGTTGAGCATAATCGCTGACACGGCCGTAGTTATGGTTTTTCACTTCCATCAGAATAGCGAGTTTTTCAGGCGTGAAACCATGCTCATCTATTACCGTTCCGCTGGAATCGGATACCGTAATGACTCTGGCACCCAGAGACATCGCCTTTTCTACCGCATACTGCGCTACGTTACCGGAACCTGACACACTGACGCGCAAGCCATTAAAAGAGCGTCCTTTGGTCTTCAGCATCTCATTGGCAAAATAAACAGTGCCATAGCCTGTGGCTTCCGGACGAATCAGCGAACCGCCAAAACTCAGTCCCTTGCCGGTGAATACGCAGTCTGCTCTGTTACTGAGTTTTTTCATCATGCCGGCCATATAACCGACTTCCCTGCCGCCAACGCCTATATCACCGGCGGGTACGTCGGTATCGGATCCGACATGACGGAATAGTTCACTGACGAAGGCCTGACAAAAGCGCATGATTTCAGCCGGACTTTTCCCCTTGGGATCAAAATCTGAACCGCCTTTACCGCCGCCCATGGGCAGGGTGGTCAATGCGTTTTTAAATGTTTGTTCGAAAGCCAGAAATTTCAGTACAGACAGGTTAACGGATGGATGAAAGCGAATACCGCCTTTGTAGGGCCCAATGGCCATACTGTGCTGAATGCGATAGCCACGATTGACCTGAACCTGACCGTGATCATCAACCCAGGAAACACGAAACATAACCACACGTTCCGGTTCCACCAGGCGATCGAGCAGACCATGCTCCGCATATTTTGGATGTCTTTCAATGAAGGGCCAGAGACTTTCTATTACCTCGGTGACGGCTTGCAGGAATTCAGGCTGACCAGGATTGCGATCGGCGACATATTGCAAAAATTGGTGCGAAGAAGAGTATTTCATCAGTTAACCTCAACTGGTTGAAAACAATACTGAATATTTATTTTTGCACTTCAATGGCACCAAAACTGTGCAATATGTTGTGTTATGTAGGTACTGATGTCATAAACAATGTGATCGATATCTAATATATGGCCCCACCGAGAGCAACCTGTAATAATTGTTTCTTTCTTGCTTTTTTTTGCCCGTAACTAATAAGAGTCGTCACTATGTCTGAAACGCGCACTGGATTTACGATGATCCTGGAACAGCCTGATTTCCTTGTCGTCAATAAAGAGGCCGGTATTGATATGCATGATGATGCCGGTGTTCCCGGCCTGGTTTCCCGGGTGTCTGCTTTTCTGGGACAGGATGTGTATCCGGTGCATCGTCTGGATAAGGTGACTTCCGGTCTGGTTTTACTGGCAAAGAATAAAGAGGCGACCCGTCTGCTCAGCCAGTCTTTTGCTGATCGGGAGGTGAAAAAGATTTATCTCGCTATTAGTGATCGCGCCCCGAAAAAGAAACAGGGCTGGATCAAAGGCGATATGGTGAAAGGAAGGAATGGTAGCTGGCGATTGCAGCATTCCTGTGAAAACCCGGCTGTTACCTGGTTCCGGAGCGTCGCGCTGGCTTTGCCTCGTCATCGTGTCTATATCGTTTCTCCGCATACCGGGAAAACACATCAGATCCGTGTTGCATTGAAAAGTATCGGTGCGCCTATCCTGGGGGATGAACGCTACGGTGGTTCTGTAGCAGATCGAACATATTTGCACGCCTGGCGGCTGCATTTCAGCTATGCCGGCACAGAATATCGTGTAGAAGCACCGCATGAATGGGGTGAAAAAATAGACGAGAACCTCAATTTGCAGGATTTTATCTCTTAAATGGCATTTCCTCTGCTATCTTATTTTATCAAGGTGAATTCTTTTACTGTCCTTTTAGTCTTATATTCTGAAAAGCCGGGATCTTTCATATATTACTTCCGGGTTTGAGGAATCCGCTCAGAACAAAAACCATGAATGGTGTCAAAGTCCTTATTTTCGGCTGGTAGCACCGTTTTGGTGCCTTCAGATGGTGCTGCCAGTGCCGTGTATACTTTAATTCACGGTATTTTGCGGAATTTCATTGATCTGCATTCTGGCCTGATAGTTGCTTTATTGATGACAAGTGCTGCGGAATATAGTCAGCATTAATCTAATAATGTTATTCACTCAACCTGGCAGGGAAGAAATATGTCAAAACTAAAATATCTAACAGGCGTTGCGTCCGCGGTTGCTTTATTGGTTGCCGGCAATGCTCAGGCGGCATCAGGTGACACATTAGCGAACGTGAAGAAAAAAGGTTATGTGCAATGTGGTGTGAATGACGGTTTGCCTGGTTTCTCCAGCCCGAATGCGAAAGGCGTATGGGAAGGTATGGATGTTGATGTCTGCCGCGCTGTTGCCGCCGCCGTTTTTTCTGATGCCAGCAAAGTGAAGTATATCCCGCTGGGTGGTAAAGAACGTTTCACCGCACTGCAGTCAGGCGAAGTGGATGTTCTGTCCCGTAATACCACCTGGACGATGACCCGTGATGCCACGCTGGGTCTGAAATCAACCGCGACCACTTATTATGATGGCCAGGGTTTTATGGTTAACAAAGCGCTGGGTGTGAAGAGCGCGAAAGAACTGGATGGTGCCACGGTTTGTACCGAAGGCGGTACGACCACCGAAATGAACATGGCGGACTATTTCCACGCCAACAAAATGAAATACACACCGGTTGTGTTCGATAACTCGGATCAGACCGTGAAAGGTTTTGAATCCGGTCGTTGTGATGTGCTGACATCGGATAAATCACAACTGTTTGCGGTACGTATCAAGCTGGCGAAACCGGACGATGTCGAGGTGTTGCCGGAAATCATTTCCAAAGAGCCTTTAGGTCCGATGGTTCGTCAGGGCGATGAACAATGGGAACTGCTGGTTAAATGGACCGTATTTGCCATGATCAACGCGGAAGAGCTGGGTATCAACAGCAAGAACGTGGATGAAATGGCGAAATCCGGTAGCCCGGATGTTAAACGTATGCTGGGCTATGACGCACCGGACGGAACAGCGCTGGGTGCGGTCAAAGACTGGGGCTATCAGATCGTGAAACAGGTAGGTAACTACGCAGAAGTTTTCGATCGTAACGTAGGTAAAGACTCACCACTGAAAATCGTTCGTACTGAAAACAATCTGTGGAGCAAAGGCGGCTTCCTGTACGCTCCGCCAGTACGTTAATCGCATCAGGACAGGGCGGGATTTTCCCGCCCTTTTAAGTTAAGAGCTTTACTGGAGTTTAATTTAGCATGCCTGCTGAAAACTCGAATAATCGCAACCACGCGGCAGCTACCCGCTGGATTTATGATCCTAAAGTACGCGGAATTCTGTTTCAGGCGATTGCTGTTGCATGTGTAGCATGGATGCTGTTCTATTTTGTCAGCAATGCTTTGCACAATATGGAAACACGCGGCATTGCCACCGGTTTTGGCTTTCTTGATAACAGAGCCAGTTTCGGTATTGTTCAGACACTGATTTCTTATTCCGAAGATGATACCTACGGACGGGCCTTTATCATCGGGTTACTGAATACCCTGCTGGTTTCCGGGATCGGTATCATTTTTGCCACACTGCTGGGTTTCCTTATCGGTATTGCCCGCTTATCCAACAACTGGCTGCTTAGCCGTGCGGCGGCGGTTTATATCGAAACATTCCGTAATATTCCGCTGCTGTTACAGGTATTCTTCTGGTATTTCTGTGTATTGCGGGCGTTGCCACCCCCCCGGCAAAGTCTCGGTTTTGCGGACGCTTTTTTCCTTAACGTGCGTGGTCTGTTTGTCCCGGCACCGGTCACTGAAGACGGTTTCTTTCTGGTTACTACTGCATTTGTGATGGGTCTGGCTGGTGTTGTCATCCTGAAAAAATGGGCCAAAAAGCGTCAGGAACTGACCGGGCAGACATTTCCTGTCTTCTTCAGCAGTCTGGGGCTGTTGCTGGGCTTGCCACTGATTGTCTTTCTGATTGCGGGGATGCCGCTGCACTGGGAACTGCCGGCGCTGAAAGGATTCAACTTCCGTGGCGGATTAACCATTATTCCGGAGCTGTTCTCCATGGTGGTGGCATTGACGATTTTTACCGCAGCCTCGATCGCGGAAATTGTCCGGTCCGGGATCATGGCTGTATCAAAAGGTCAGGTTGAGGCGGCGAGTGCGCTGGGTCTGAAAAATGGTCTGACATTACGCTTTGTCATTATTCCGCAGGCCATGCGCGTCATCATTCCACCATTAACCAGCCAGTATCTGAACCTGGTTAAGAACTCTTCACTGGCGACAGCGGTGGGTTATCCGGATCTGGTGTCTGTCTTCATGGGCAGTACGCTGAACCAGACCGGCCAGGCGGTGGAAATTATTGCCATGACCATGGCGGTATATCTGACCATCAGCCTGATCACCTCTGTACTGATGAATATTTATAACGCCAAGAAAGCGTTAGTGGAGCGTTAATATGGTTGTATATCGCGAACAGCCCGTCATGCCTGCGCCGGCGAGTCAGACCAGCATTGCCGGGTGGTTGCATAAAAATCTGTTTTCCAACTGGATCAACAGCATCATTACGCTGGCGCTGCTGTATGTACTGGTTCCTCAGCTATGGAGTCTGCTTGAATGGGCCCTCATCAAATCAGACTGGATAGGGGATAGCCGGGATCAATGTGTTTCAGGCGGGGCCTGCTGGGTGTTTGTGACGAATCGTCTGAACCTGTTTATCTATGGTTTTTATCCGGAAAGCGAATACTGGCGGGTGAATCTGGTTTATGCGCTGACGGCGATTCAGGTTGCGGCACTGCTTTATCCGAAAACGCCTTATAAATCGGTTTTGACGGGCGTCTTCTTTGTGATTTATCCGTTTGTTGTGTTCTACCTTCTTCATGGCGGCGCATTCGGTCTTGAGCTGGTTGAAACCCACAAATGGGGCGGCCTGATGCTGACGCTGTTGCTGGGGATTGTGGGAACAGTTGCTGCACTGCCAATCGGTATTCTGCTGGCGCTGGGCCGTCGTTCAGAAATGCCGATTATCCGCTCGCTGAGTATCGTATTTATCGAATTCTGGCGTGCGGTGCCGCTGATCACCGTCCTTTTCATGGCGTCAGTGATGTTACCGCTCTTTTTATCCGGTGAAGTGACCATGGATAAACTGCTGCGTGCTATGATCGGCATCATTCTGTTTGAGTCAGCGTATGTTGCGGAAGTAATTCGCGGTGGCTTGCAGGCGATCCCGAAAGGTCAGTATGAGGCCGCTAATGCGCTGGGTCTGAATTACTGGAAGTCGATGAGTCTGATTATTATGCCGCAGGCATTAAAACTGACGATTCCTTCGCTGGTAAATACTTTTATCGAACTGTTTAAAGATACCAGTCTGGTGACTATCATTGGCCTCTTCGATCTGCTTGCAGTGGCAAAAGCCGGTTTGTCAGATCCGGCATGGTTAGGTTTTTCTACTGAAGCGTATACGTTTGTTGCTTTGGTATTCTGGGTTTTCTGTTTTGGTATGTCTCGTTACTCTATGTATCTAGAGAAACTGCTGCATACAGGTCATAAGCGCTGAGGACATGTTGATGAGCATCGACAAAAATGAAATCGTAGTTGAAATGAATGATGTGAATAAATGGTACGGCGAGTTCCATGTTCTCAAAAACGTTTGTCTGCGTGTTAAAAAAGGCGAAAAGATTGTAGTTTGTGGTCCGTCAGGCTCTGGCAAATCCACCATGATCCGCTGCATCAACCGGCTGGAAGAACATCAGCAGGGCGACATCATTGTTAAGGGTACGCCGCTGACCAATGATCTGAAAAATATTGAGCATGTGCGTCGTGATGTCGGCATGGTGTTCCAGCATTTCAACCTGTTCCCGCACCTGACCGTGCTGGAAAACTGCTGTCTGGCGCCGATGTGGGTACGCAAGATCCCGCGTAAGGAAGCGGAAGCCATCGCCATGAAATATCTGGAACGTGTACATATTCCGGATCAGGCGCTGAAATATCCGGGACAGCTCTCCGGTGGTCAGCAGCAGCGAGTGGCGATTGCCCGCAGTCTGTGCATGAACCCGGAAATCATGCTGTTCGATGAGCCAACATCAGCGCTGGATCCTGAAATGGTCAGTGAAGTGCTGGATGTCATGATTGAGCTGGCAAAAGAAGGCATGACCATGCTGTGTGTAACGCATGAAATGGGTTTTGCGCGTAAAGTGGCCGACCGGGTGATTTTCATGGACAAAGGTCAGATCGTGGAAGAGGGGACGCCGGAAGAGTTCTTCAATAATCCGCAATCGGAGCGTGGCCGTCTGTTCCTGAGCCAGATCCTGCAGCACTGATCATTGTGATGACATAAAAAAGCCGCTCAACTGAGCGGCTTTTTGTTTTTCGGGATTTAACTGATCCGGTAAACGCGGATTTCGTAAGGTTGCAGCAATACGCGATTCGTCACGGAATGCGGCAATACCGGATAGTTATTCAGCCACAGGTGATCATGATGGAGCGTGATCTCATCCTGATGATACAGCGCATCGTGATCGCTCATATTGCAGATGATGACCACCTTCTGATCGTCCAGAGTCCGGGTATAGGCGTAGATCTGCGGATCTTCTTCCATCAGCTGTGCATAGTTGCCATACACCAGCACCGGTTCCGCTTTGCGCAGGCGAATCATCTGACGGTAAAAGTTCAGCACGGAGTCCGGCTGTTCCTGCTGTTGCTGCACGTTAATGCTGGTGTAGTTCGGATTCACTTTCAGCCATGGCTTGCCGCTCGTGAAACCAGCATTGGCCGTTGCGTTCCATTGCATTGGCGTGCGGGCGTTATCACGCGATGTCAGCGATAACCAGCCGAGGATCGCCTCTTCGGTCATGCCGTCTTTCTTCATGCTGTAATAGCGGTTTTTTGACCAGACATCATCGAAATCATCAATCGAGGTGAATCGGGTGTTGGTCATGCCGATTTCCTGGCCCTGATAGATGAATGGCGTGCCCTGCATCAGGAAATACATCGCTGCGATCGCGGTGGCACTTTCGCGCCAGTAGCGATCGGTATTACCCCATTTCGAGATAACACGCGGGATGTCGTGGTTTTCCACATACAGCGCATTCCAGCCAACCCCGTGCAGGGTCTGTTGCCAGCGGGTGAAGATTTTCTTCAGTGCGCACAGATCCAGCGGGCTGGTCGGATCGCCTTCCCAGAGTTTGACGTGTTCGAACTGGAAGATCATGTTGAGACGGTTATTGCGTTCCGCCACCCACTCATCCGCCTGCAGTGCTGACACGCCGTTAGCTTCGCCCACCGTCATGATGTCGTAATGAGCGAACGTGTTGCGGCACATGTCGTCCAGATAATCCAGCACACCGTCTGCATTCAGGTGCTTGTCGAAAGAGGGGACATATTCCAGACCATCCGGATTGGGCATATCGGCCAGACCATCTTCTTTTTTCATATGGCTGATGGCATCAATACGGAAGCCGTCGATACCCTTGTCCAGCCACCAGTGGATCATGTCGTAAACCGCTTTGCGGACATCCATGTTATCCCAGTTCAGATCCGGCTGACGGCTGGAAAACAGGTGCAGAAAGTATTGCTCGGTGGCCTCGTCCTTTTTCCAGGCCGAGCCTTTGAAGATACTTTCCCAGTTATTCGGCTCTTTGCCATTTTTACCGTCGCGCCAGATATACCAGTCGCGTTTCGGATTGTCTTTTGATGCGCGGGATTCCAGGAACCACGGATGTTCGTCACTGGTATGGTTGACCACCAAATCCAGGATCAGGCGCATACCGCGATCATGCACTTCTTTCAGCAGGCGATCGAAGTCTGCCATCGTGCCGAATTCATCCATGATGTCCTGATAATCGCTGATGTCGTAGCCGTTATCGTCGTTCGGCGATTTGTACATCGGACAAATCCAGATGACATCAATACCCAGGTTTTTCAGGTAATCCAGCTTGGCGGTGATCCCGTTCAGATCACCGATACCATCGCCGTCAGAATCCATAAAGCTGCGCGGATAAATCTGATACGCGACCGCTTCTTTCCACCAGCGCTGAGTGACTTTCTTGCTCATAACTTAATCCTTTACTGCTTGGTTTATGCTGCTGGTTGCGTATAGGCAATAGCAAACGACTCATAAGGTTGCAGGGTGATTGTTTCTGCCAGATCCTGATGTGGCTGGTAGTTACTGATCAGGCATTTCCCTTGGATGCCCTGAATTTCAGCCGGTAATGGCAATGCTATTTTTTTCGCGCTGAAGTTATTGATAACCAGTATGCGCTGGTCATCCTGAGCTCGCAGATAGGCAAAGACATCCGGATGATCGTCCAGCAGCGGAATGTATTGGCCATAGGTCATGATCGGCAATTCTTTACGCAGCTTGATCAGTTTCTGATAGTGGAAGAATACCGAATCCGGATCGTTGAGAGCGGCCTGTACATTGATCCCGGTGTAATTCGGATTCACTTTAAGCCATGGTCTGGCAGTGCTGAAACCGGCATTAACGTCGCTGTTCCACTGCATCGGTGTGCGGGCGTTATCCCGGCCGTTTTCATAGATACCTTCCATCATCTGTTCATGCGGAACACCGGCTGCTGTACGTTCGTAATACAGATTCAGCGATTCGATATCCTGATAGTCATCGATGGAATCGAACCGTACGTTGGTCATGCCGATCTCTTCCCCCTGATAGATATAAGGCGTGCCTTTCAGGAAGTGGAGAGCGGTGGCCAGCATCTTGGCCGATTCCACCCGGTATTTGCCCGGATCGCCATATTTGGAGACAGCACGCGGCAGATCGTGGTTATCCCAGAACAGCGAGTTCCAGCCACTGTCGGAGAGTTCGGTCTGCCATTTGGTGAAGACCTTTTTCAGCTTGATCAGATCAAAAGGTTGCGGTTCCCATTTGCCATTCTGCGGATGCCAGCCGATGGTGATATGTTCAAACTGGAATACCATCGACAGTTCGTCCCGGGCCGGATTGGAATACAGCTTGGCAATCTCCGGGGTGGCGCTCCAGGCTTCACCGACGGTCAGCACGTCACGATCACCGAACGTCGCCTTGTTCATGGCCTGCAATAACGGATGCAGATTGGCGCCGTTGGCCATGACTTTTTTATCGACCTCTTTACCGATCAGATCGATCACGTCCATGCGGAAGCCGCCGATGCCTTTATCCAGCCACCAGTTCATCATCTTGTGCACTTCTTCCTGCACTTTCGGATTTTCCCAGTTCAGATCAGGCTGACGTTTGGAAAACTGGTGGAAGTAGTATTCGCCGGTCGCCGCATCAAATTCCCAGCCGCTGCCACCGAAGTAGGAGTGGAAGTCGTTAGGCACTGAACCATCTGCCTGTGGCTGGCGCCAGATGTAATAGTCGCGGTAAGGATTATCCTTGGATTTCTTCGCTTCGATAAACCACGGATGTTCATCAGAGGTATGGTTTACCACCAGATCCATCACGATCCGGATGTCGCGTTTTTTGGCTTCAGCAATCAGATTTTCCATCTCTGCCAGGGTGCCGAATTCAGCGGCGATATCCTGATAATCGGAGATGTCATAGCCGTTATCGTCCATCGGGGACTTATACACCGGCGATAACCAGATGATGTTGATACCCAGCTGTTGCAGATAGTCGAGTTTGCTGATGATACCGGCGATATCACCCATACCGTCGTTGTTGGCATCACAGAAGCTGCGCGGGTAGATCTGATAGACCACCGCGTCATGCCACCATTTTTTAGTTAATACGTTACTTTCCATCGTACTTGGCCTTTCAGATTTGTTATGGAAACCAGATCTGACGGCTATCTCTGTAGCCGTCAGTACAATCGGTTAATGCGTGTTTTGTTTCCGGATAAGACGCTGGAAGGCATTGCCGTCACCGTCAAACAGGTAGCAATGTTCGGCCGGTAACTGCACGCCGACAGTCTGACCTGCAGAGATCGGAGAACGTTCCGCATTACGCACGACCCATGGCTCACTGGCGTTGCCGTTGTCGAGGTAGAGGTAAGTTTCGTTGCCCATGTGTTCAACGAACATGACGTTAGCCTGGTATTGTGATTCGCCAACATCGCCCCACAGGATATGTTCCGGACGGATGCCCAGGTTGACGCTCTGACCTTCGGCATTGCTTGGGGTACAGATCGGCAGAACCAGTTGTTTGCCGTTATCCAGACGCACCACGCTTTCTGTGGCGCCGGCCTTGATCAGGCTGGCCGGGATCAGGTTCATTTTTGGGGAACCGATAAACTGCGCGACGAATTCATTGGCCGGATGGTCATACAGCTCTAACGGCGTGCCGACCTGCTCGATGTTGCCTTTGTTCAGCACCACAATGCGGTCAGCCAGCGTCATCGCTTCCACCTGATCGTGGGTCACGTAGATGATGGTGGAACCCAGACGTTTATGCAGGTTGGCGATCTCCATGCGCATCTGTACGCGCAGCGCCGCATCCAGGTTGGACAGGGGCTCATCGAACAGGAACAGTTTGGGTTCGCGGGCAATCGCACGGCCAATCGCCACACGCTGACGCTGACCACCGGACAGATCTTTCGGACGACGCTGCAGCAGCGGTTCCAGTTGCAGAATACGGGCGCTGTTCTGGACCTTGGCGTCGATCTCTTCTTTGGATTTGCCGGCCAGTTCCAGACCGAACGCCATGTTCTGATACACGCTCATGTGCGGATAAAGCGCATAAGACTGGAATACCATACCGATACCGCGTTCAGAAGGGGTATCGTCGTTCACATAAGTACCATCGATGTACATGCTGCCGGCGGAGATATCTTCCAGGCCGGCAATCATGCGCAGCAGGGTCGATTTACCGCAGCCTGACGGGCCAACGATCACGATGAACTCGCCGCTGTTGACCTGCAGATCCAGGGATTTGATCACCTGGGCGTGTTCGCTGTACCGTTTGTTTAATTTCTCTAATCTTAACTGAGACATAGCTGTACATCCTGTTCTGTGGGCGTCCCCGCACAGGGAACGCCGGAATCGAATCACTAACGTTGTTAATTAACCTTTCACCGCACCGCTGGTCAGACCGCTGACGATGCGTTTCTGGAATATCAGTACCATCACAATGATTGGCAGCGTGACCACAACCGAGGCGGCCATGATGTTGCCCCACGGCAGTTCAAACTGAGAGGCACCCTGCAGCATGCCGATAGCGACCGGCACGGTACGTTGCTCGTTGGAGATGATGAATGTCAGGGCGAACATGAACTCGTTCCAGGCACCGATGAACGCCAGCAGACCGGTAGTGACCAGCGATGGCCCCATGATTGGCGCGAAGATCCGGCTGATGATGACCCACAGGCTGGCACCGTCCACGATGGCGGCTTCTTCCAGTTCCACCGGCAGCGACTTCATGAAGGTCGTCAGTACCCAGACGGTGAATGGCAGCGAGAAGGTGGTGTAGGACAGGATCAGCGCGCCCAGCGAGTCATACAGACCGAGGAAACGAACCAGTTCAAACATGCCAGACAGTACAGCCACCTGCGGGAACATGGAAACGCACAGGATGGTGAACAGAATGTATTTGCGGCCTCTGAACTTGATACGAGCCAGCGCAAAGGCGGCAGTGATGGAAACCAGCAGGCAGATACCAACGGTCACGGTGGCCACGATGAACGAGTTAAACAGACTGCGGGCGACCCCGTTGACCATCAGCGCATTGATATAGTTCTCCCAGTGGAACGAAGTCGGCAGATAGTTGGTCAGGAACAGCTCCTGGCCGGTGCGCAGCGATGTCAGAATCGCGTTATAGAACGGGAACACACAGATCACACTGACCAGGGCAGCTGCTGCGTAAATCAGCGTCTGGTGAGTAATGTGGCGTTGGCGACGAGTTAACTTCATTATTTATTCTCCTTGCCGTCATCATTCATACGACCGATGTAGAGGAAGCAGGCGGCAATACCGGCAACCATCATGAATACCAGTACCGAGGCGGCAGAACCGGAACCCATTTCCTGATAGGAAACCATCTGTTCGCGGGCATAACCGGAAATGGAGATCGTGGCTTCACTGTTCGATGTGAGCACATAAATCAGGTCAAACACACGCAGCGCATCCATGATTCGGAAAATCAGCGCCACAATCATGGCTGGCATGATGAGCGGCAGGGTGATGCGGGTGAAACGCTGCCAGGCAGTGGCGCCATCGACACGGGCGGCTTCATAGAGATCGGCCGAGATCATCTGCAAGGCAGCCAGTAACATCAGTGCCATGAACGGAACGGTTTTCCAGACATCGGCGAACACGACGGCCCACATGGATAGCGTCGGTTCTGCGATCCAGGCCAGTGGTTCATTGATGAGACCGAGGCGGGACAGCAGATCATTGATGACACCGTATTGGTCATGGAACATCCAGCCCCACATTTTCGCGGTCACAATGGTCGGAATGGCCCAAGGCACCAGAATGGCGGCCCGCACCAGACCCTGCCCCCGAAATTTCTGGTTCATCAGTAATGCCAGCAGCATGCCGAAGAACAATTCAAAAGAGACCGAAACCCCGGTAAACCAGAGGGTGTTCATGACCGCTTTCCACCACAGCGGATCGGCCAGAACCCCGAAACTTTCACCGTCAGCCCAGGACAGATAGTTATCAAATCCCACCAGGTTGTACTCTTCCGGTGTATCCAACGCGGCATCGGTGAAGCTGTAAAACAGGGTGCGTAATAATGGCCATCCGGCAACCGAGGCCAGCAGGATCAGCGCCGGTGCAACCAGGATCCAGGCGGCGCGGCTGCGGCGTTGTTGCAGGCTACGTTTGTTTTTCCGGGAAATGACTTCGTTTTGTAGATTTGCCTTCGAAGAACTTTCTTTGGAAGGCAATGACTCAGAATGGTGGTTCATCAACGTTTACTCCTTGTGGCAAGATAGCTGAACAGCGGCGCTGCCCCGTGTCAGGGCAGCACCATCATGCTTACTTCCACTCTTTACCTTTGATGCGTTTGAGTTTGGCTTCCAGATCGGCAACCGCTTTTTCACCTGTAGAGCGGCCACTCAGGACGTCATAGGCTGCGTTGAAGACTGCTTTAGAGACTTTCGGGAACTGCGATTTGGTTTCAACTGCAGGGCGGGGAACTGCCGTGGCGAATACTTCCTTGAATTCGGCCAGATAAGGCGCCGCAGCTTTCACTTCCGGATCTTCATAGACATCCAGACGGGATGGTGCGACACCCACGGTTTTGAACTGCATTTTCTGAGATTCGGCATCGGTCAGGATACGGATCAGCTGAACCGCCGCTTCAGGGTTTTCACTATAGGCACTGACGGCCCATTGCCAGCCGCCCAAAGTCGCCGCATGCTGGCCATCTTCGCCACCTTTCGGTACCGGGATAACGCCAATCTTGTCTTTCACCGGACTGGTTGGATCCTGTGCCAGCACATATGCGTAAGGCCAGTTACGCATGAACGCGGCATCACCGTTCTGGAATACAGCGCGGGATTCCTCTTCCATGTAGCCCAGTACGCCTTTCGGTGAAATCGTGCCGATCCAGCCTGCTGCGGTATCCAGCGCCTTGGCCGCTTGCGGATTGTTGACGGTGATCTTGCCGTCTTTATCAACGAAAGTGCCGCCGTTATAGGACGCAACCCATTCCAGCGCATCACAGGTCATGCCTTCATACGCTTTACCCTGGAACACAAAACCCCAGAAGTTTTTGTTGCCGGCTTCACGTTCGCCTTTCTGGATTTTATCTGCGATACGAGTCAGCTCTTCCCAGGTTTTCGGTGGCTGTTCACCGTATTTTTCCAGCAGATCCTTACGGTAGTACATGGCGCCCGCATCCAGGAATGCTGGGAGCGCTTTCACCTTGCCGTTGACGACGTCGTTGTTCCAGGCTGACTGGAAGAATTGCGGCTGCAGATCTTTGACATGATCGGTCAGGTCCAGCAGGTGTTTATCCAGCACACCCAGCCACACTGTATCTGCCTGGAACACATCAACCGCTTTACTGTCTTTTGCTGCGAAGATTTGCTGGAACAAACCCAGTTTTTCATCAGATGCCGGAGGTAACTGCACGAATTCCAGTTTATGCGGAGTTTCTTTTTCAAAGCGGGCTTTGATGTAATCACAATAGGATTTACCGGTACTGGTGCTGGCGCATTCCATTTTCAGCGTATCGGCATGCGCGGTATTCAGTGCGCCGGCGACCAACGTAGCGATAAGACCCAGGGTGTGTTTTTTCATAGTAACCTCTCGTCATCTTTATTAGTTAGTTTGGCCGGGAAATCATCCATAAAGCATAGCCAGCCAAACGTTATGATGCTTGAACGAGAGCGATGTTAGAGAGGGACGAGATGAAAAAGAAATGCTTTATTTTTGCCGTGATATAGAATTTATCTATATCAGTAAGCCAGAGAGTGATCATGGATAAGATTTTGCAGCAATTCCTCGAAGTCGCTACTTTACAAAATGTGAGTCATGCAGCGAAAAAGCTGTGTCTTAGCCAGCCCACCTTGACGCACAACATGAAGAAGCTGGAAGAATCACTGGATGTTCAGCTGTTTATCCGCACATCGAACGGAATGAAGCTGACCGAATTCGGGGAAGTTTTGCGTGACCAGACCCGTATCATGCAGCGTATCTATGACAACACGCTGACCAAAATGGAAATGCTGAAAGAGCGGCATGAACGGGAATTGAAAATCGGCTCCGGACATGCGTGGTGGTATCTGTTTCTGCGCGATATGATCACGATATACCGTCAGATCCATCCTGCCGCCAATATTCATATCGATATCGGAAATCACCTGCGGCAGATGGACTTGTTGCTGAGTGGTGATATTGATCTGTTTATTGGTCATGAAATCCCGGGGCTGAACAAGCGGGCAGGGGTATTATTTCTTCCGCTGTTTATTTCCAGAGACAAGGTCTTTGTCCGGGAAGGGCATCCGCTGACAATCCGGGCATGCAATAAGCAGGACCTGCTGGACTATCCGACGATTGAAATTACGCCGGACGAAGTGCGTCACGCACATGTGGTGGAAGATCTTCAGCCGAAAAAACTGGAGCGGACACAACTCCATCTGACCGACAAGATCCTGTACCGGAGTAACTCCATTACAACCTGTATTGATATGGCTTGCTCTTCCAACGGGTTGCTACCGTTTCCCGGCTCAATGGAAGGTTATTTTAAACAATATAATCTGGTGAGTCTGACGCTGACGGAAGAATACACGAGAGGCACTATTGGTATCTATCTGATCAGGGAACGGCAGGACGATCCGCATATTCAGGATGTGCTGGAACTTATTCATCAGAGCCTGGAAAAGAACCGGCATCTGATTTTTTAATATTCTTTTCTGAAATGGCCGGGAATATAAAGTATTCCCGGCTGCTTTATTAGTCTTTACCAACCAGACCAGACAGTGCTTTTACTGCCCGCTGGACGGGATTAAGAGTGTCAGATCCGGTATTTTCCTGAGATTGTTCCAGTAATGGTAGCAGTTCATCATGCACTGCTTTTACTGTTCCCATTCCCAGAATAATCTGATACTGACCACCCGTGCGGAAGGTGCCGGTGACTTCGCTGATTTGAGCAAGTTTATGCTCATCGACAATAGAATCATCACTGAGTACAAATCGCAAACGTGTGGCACAGTAGACCAGCGAAATAATGTTGTCATTACCACCTAACGCTTCAAAAATATTCTGCGCTACTGTTTTTGCATCCATGAGGGTTCCTCTTGTTATTGACGGGATCTCCTGCATGCTAATGATCATCAAATTAATGCTGAAATGCTTTTTTATCGCAGAGATATAGAAATCATCTATATCAGCCCTGAATTTAAAGATGAAAATCACAAAAAAATAATCAATTCAGCATGTTATACAGAAGTGAATGTGAAGTGTGTCACGAATAATTAATACGGAATTTCTTTCCGGAACAACTAAACTAGATAGGGATGCATGTGATATAACCAAAATTGAATCTGTTCGGAGAGGTATTCAGAAATGCCTATGATTCAGGAAAAATCACCGTACAGGTTTCATTTCCTGCTGATAGCTGTCGCTGGTTTATTGTTTGCGATCCCGGCCTTTGTTAACAGTGCGTTGGCCGGACACGATTTTTTCTTCCACGTCATGTTCAGTCATCATTTCTCAGAGCAACTTTGGCAGGGGGAAATCTACCCCCGCTGGATGCCGCAGATGAATGCCGGTTTTGGCAGTCCGATATTTTTCTTTTACGCGCCCTTGCCGTATTACATTACAAGTGTGTTTTCGCTGTTATTGCCGGGAGAGAGTCCTGATTCTTTAGCTTTGATATTTTCTGCCACGCTGGCGTTAATCGCCTCCGGAATAACGGCTTATTTCTGGCTGAAAGAATTCACCAGCGCTAAATTTGCACTGATTCTTGCCATTGTCTATATGGCATTGCCTTATCATCTGGTGGTGGATTTTTATATACGTTTTGCTTTCGCGGAATTATGGGCATTTGTCTGGATGCCATTAATTCTGTTGCTGAGTTTAAGAATTAATGACGGAAAAATATCGTCGATATTATGGCTTGCGCTCAGTTTATCTTTGTTGATATTAACGCATCTGCCGACGTTAATTATCTTTATGCCTGTCTTTGTCGGACATTTTCTATTTATCCCGGATAAAACACAGCGGAAGATTGTATTTGCGCATCATCTTGTCGCCATTGTGCTGGCTTTTGGCCTGTCTGCCATTTACTGGCTGCCTGCGATAACCACGCAGGAATACGTCAACATGAAAAATATGTTTGCCGGGATGTATCACTATACCAATAATTTTCTGCTGACCGGACCGGGGTATGGCCACAGTACAATTCTCTGGCGTTATCTGACTTTTATTACGATCCTGCTAAGCTCATTAGCCTATGGCGCATGGCTATTCAGCCGTATGCAAACACATCTTGCTATCCGCCGCGAACTCAACTACTGGCTGGTTATCGTGTTTTTATCCTTTTTAATGACGATGCCTGTCAGTCGGTTTGTCTGGGAGGTGATCCCGATCTTGCAGAAAGTTCAGTTTCCCTGGCGGTTTAATACCGTACTGACGCTGGGGGCGGTCACGGTGTTTGCGCTGGCAGTGTCTGAACACCGGGACATTCAGTTTCTCCTGCATGGCCGGAAACCCATCGTGATATGGCTTTTGCTGTTGGGCGTGTTACTGGGCAGTGAACTGGTATATGGGTTCAGACCGATATTTATAAACCGCATGCGGGCTGAAGACGTCACAAAATATTTGGCAATCAGCCGGAGTCCACTGGAATATCGTCCATCCTGGGTGCCGGCAAACCGATTCTCTCTGAATAAAATTGAAGCTTTTGCCGCCGGCACACCACAAGTGAAAAGTGATCAGGCTGAAACCAGCTGGCAGATTAAAACATGGCAGCCGCGCGCACTGGTTTTAACCGTGAATGCGGTGGCTGATAGCCAGCTGACGTTGCACCATTTTTATTACCCGGGCTGGTCAGGGTTTATGGATAGTCCGGCTACGCCGTTATGGATAAAACCATCAGAGACGGGATTAATTCAATTTCCGGTTCCTGCCGGTCAGCATGAAGTAACACTGACATTGCAGCCATTACCGGAGGAACGTGCAGGTATCGCAATAAGCTTTGCCGCAATGCTGGTATGGCTTGTTTTGGGTGTATTTCGCTTTGTAAGGAGAACGTCATGAATCGTTTGGAAAACAAAGTTGCCATTGTGACAGGCGCTGGAAACGGCATCGGTCAGGCTACGGCCATTCTGTTCGCCAAAGAGGGCGCGGCAGTCGCTGTGATTGATACAAAAGAAGCCGATGCTCTGGAAACCATCCGTCAGATTGAAGCGGTGGGAGGAAAGGCTAAATTCTGGCCGCTAAACGTATCAAAAGAAGTCGAGGTAGAGGCCACCTTTGCGGATGTGGCCAGGACCTTTGGCAAAATCGATATTCTTATCAACAACGCTGGTATTACCGGGGCCGACAAGTCGACCCATGAAGCAACAGAAGCCGAGTGGGATGCCGTGTTTGCCGTAGACGTCAAAGGCGTGTTCTTCTGTACCAAACATGTCATTCCTTACATGAGAACACTCGGCAAGGGCAGCATCGTTAACGTGTCATCCATTTATGGCTTGATTGGTTCCAAGGGCGATTTGAGCCCATATCATGCGGCGAAAGGAGCCGTAACGCTGATGACCCGGCAGGATGCGGTGACCTACGCGCCCGATAATATCCGGGTTAACTCGGTGCACCCCGGCACGATTCTGACCCCGTTGGTAAAAGCGATCATGGATCAGCACGAAGGTTATCTGGAAATGATGTCCGCTAAACACCCGATGGGCCGGGTCGGACAACCGGATGAAGTGGCCTACACCATGCTGTTTCTTGCATCGGATGAAGCCAGTTTTGTCACCGGTGCTGCGGTGACAGTGGATGGAGGATATACCGCGCTCTGATCCCGGATAAACAAAAGCTCGCCATCTGGCGAGCTTTGTTCTGGCGTCCCCACCAGGACTCGAACCTGGATCTTACGCTTAGGAGGCGCATGCTCTATCCTGCTGAGCTATGAGGACGTGCGGCAAATATATCAATAAGTTAGCGAATTATCAAACGCCGCCATTATTCCGGATGACTTGCTGATACCAATAGAAACTTTTCTTCCGGCTTCGTGCCATGGTGCCCGTACCATCGTCATGCTTATCGACATAGATAAAGCCATAACGCTTGCGGTATTCACCGGTGGTAAACGACACACAGTCCAGACAGCCCCACGGGGTATAGCCGATCAGATCGACGCCATCGACTGCCACGGCTTTGGCCATCTGTTCAATATGAGCTTGCAGGTAACCAATACGGTAGTCGTCATTGATCTCACCGTTGGCTTCAACGTTATCGTAAGCGCCAAAGCCATTTTCAACGATAAACAAAGGTTTCTGATAACGTTCATAAAGCACGTTCAGCGCGTAACGCAATCCGACCGGATCAATGGGCCAGCCCCAGTCCGATGCTTTGATATGTGGGTTGGTGACACTGCCTGATGTCAGACCGGTATTGGTGCCCTGATCGTCAGCCTTGACGGTGTTGGTCATGTAATAACTGAAACCCAGATAATCCGTGCAGCCTTCCTTCAGGATACGCGCATCTTCCGGCTCCATTTTGATGTTGTAACCTTTGCGTTCCCACTCTTTCAGCGCATAGGACGGGTATTCCCCGCGCATATGCACATCGCTGAAGACAAAATGCTTATGCATCTTCTCGACGGCGTACATCATATCGTCCGGATGGCAGGAGAACGGGTAGTAGGGGATGAAGCCAATCATGCAACCGATTTTAAAATCAGGGTTAATGGCATGACCCAGTTTCACGACTTTGGCACTGGCAACCAGCTGATGATGCACCACCTGATACATCATTTCTTCAGGACGTTCATAATCATTGAATACGACACCTGAACAGCAATAACCAAATAGCGGGTAAGCATATTTTGCCTGGTTATTGATTTCATTAAAGGTCATCCAGTATTTCACTTTGCTTTTATACCGCTGCATGACGATTTCAGAATAATGAACAAAGAAATCAATGACTCTGCGATCGGCCCAGCCGCCATATTCCTTGACCAGATGATAAGGCATCTCGAAATGAGAAAGGGTAATGACAGGCTCAATGTTATATTTCAAAAGCTCGTCGAAGAGGTCATCGTAAAACTTTAACCCTTCTTCATTCGGCGTCTGTTCATCACCATTCGGGAAGATGCGCGTCCAGGCAATCGAGGTACGGAAACATTTAAAACCCATTTCAGCGAAGAGGGCGATGTCTTCTTTAAAATGATGATAAAAATCAGTAGCTTCGTGATTAGGATAATACTGGTTCTGGTCGATACCATCGGTGATGACGCGATCCCGATCAACCGAACCGCCAGAGAGTACGTCACAAATACTGAGTCCTTTGCCGCCCAGATTATAGCCGCCTTCCACCTGATGCGCGGCAACCGCGCCACCCCACAGGAAATGATCCGGTAATTTATAAGACATAGTTACAATCCTTCATGTTGCGTGTTGTATGAACCCAGTCGGTATTGAGTGACTACGCTATGGCGTATGTGGGATATTTTAAACGTCGGTTTTACAGGCCAACAAACGAAATATATAGTGATATAGATGAATCATTTTCACCTATAAGTGATGGGATGTTCAGTTGATGCTGCAAAACAAATTGACCCTGCTCAGTACTTTCGAGGTGGCAGCCCGGCATCTCAGCTTTAAGCTGGCCGCCGATGAACTTTGTCTCACGCCAAGTGCCATCAGTCACCGGATCCAGCAACTGGAAAAGCAGCTGGGCTTCCGGCTTTTTCTGCGAATGACGCGAAAACTGGTTTTGACGGAGGATGGCAGCCGGTTGTTGCGCACACTCGCCAAATCATTGCGCCGGATTGATGATGAGATCGAAGACATCCGCGACAACGACCTTCGCGGTACGCTGACGCTGGGTATTGCGCCGATATTAGGCCAGTTATGGCTCATGCCACGGCTGCCGGATTTTCAGCAACGCTGGCCGAGTCTGAATGTGATGCTACGGGTCAGGGCGGGTCTCGTAAATTTTGACGAGGAACAGATCGATCTGGCGATCTATTATGGTGCCACGCATTATCCGGGTTTATACCGCGAGCTCTTGTTCGAAGAACAATTATTACCCGTGTGTACGCCGGCCTATGCCGCACAGCTCGGTCTGGCAGAAAATCCGGTGCGGTTATCCGAAGCCTGTTTTTTACATGCCTCGGAATCTACCGATGTGCAGAACCTGTTCGCGGAATGGCGGATATGGTGTGACGCCAGCAACACAAACCTGCCTTTGGAAGGACGGTATTATGGCTTTAACAATTACGCTCTGGCTTTGCAGGCAGCACTCAACGGGATGGGAGTCCTGATGGGACGGCATGTTTTAATCAAACAGCTGCTGGAATCGGGTCAGCTGGTCAGCCCGTGTGGTCCGGTGGTTCCTGCCGGTCGGAATTATGAGCTTTTTTATCCGGAAGAAAATGCGCAACGGCCCCGTTTAAAGGCGTTTACTGACTGGCTCAAGGAACAACGGCGATCTCTTTCTCCGGCTGCCTGATACGTCATCAGAAGTAATACCGGGCATAAATCTCGAACCGGAAACGGGAAAGTTTCTCGCCAAACTCGGTACGCTGTTCCCGGGTGAAAATCATTGCCCGGGCCCGTATTTCCGTATCCGGCAAACCGGTATAGCTGATTTCCGGTGTTATCTGAAAACTGTTGTCATCCAGATGGCTGATCAGGGTCACTGCCGGCGTGGTATACAGCCAATTGAACGGTTCACTGATACTGGCTCGCAAGTAGAGATAGTTCTCGCCGGTATTGGCCTTGCCATAGCCGGATTGCTGCAATTGCCGGGCTTTCGCTGACTGTGCTGGTGTGGCATCAGGCGCCGTAGCGGTATCCAGCAAGCGGTAATAGGTATCAAGTTCAGATGCGGTGTATCCCCGGCCGTTGTGATAATACTCGGCAATCCAGGTAACCTCGCGTTCGGTCAGATAGCGGATTCCCAGCAAGTAGCTGTCGGTATTTCTGTTCTGCGACATCATGCCGCCGGAGGGCTGCAGATAATTCTGCGTCACACCATACTGATGCGCCCATTCACCGTGTACTTCCAGATTGGTGGTGATATTGCGTGAAAAGTCGAATCCGATACTTTGCGGACGGGCGCCTTCGCCAAGCCACATCAGGTCAATATCCGTATCCCAGGCCAGCAGATAGAGTTTTGCCGCCGGATTGAGATATTCCTCACTGCCAAAATCCGGGTTAAGTTCGTCATAGGTCGGGACGATCACGGGAGTGAATGTCATCGTGCGGATGACACCTTCTCCTGTTTTCGTCCAGTCCAGACTGAGCATATTGAAGCCTTCACGCACCGTTTGCGGATCGGACGGATCTTTCGGCCGCTCGATAAAGCCCACCGGATTCCACGCATAGCCTTTACCCCAGCGTTGTACCCGTTTTCCCATATCCATAGAGAAATCAGAAGCGGGGCTCCAGCGGATGCCGCCATCCATGATCTTGTCGTAGTCATGGCTGCTGGCGAAAGCATCCTGCGCATAGAAGGCCTGACCATGAAGATTGACTATAGTGTTGGTCAGATTGAGTGTGCCGGCCAGATCCAGCGTACCCGTACTGCGATACAACCAGTCGCGCGGCGGTTCATCCGGATAGTTCAGCGTATAAGCCGCCCGTTCCGGCTGCAGATCCAGCGCTTCCTGTTTGGCCTCTGCATACCCACTGAACTCAAATGTTTTCTTCTCGTACTCACTGGCATCGAAAGAAAAATCTTCGGCCGGTACATCCGAAGGGAACATCGCCAGCAGCACGGGGAGTGCGGCAATCACCGCTTTCATTGACGCAATTCCTCAATGCGTGGCATATATCCCAGCGTAAAGACTTCTGCCGGCACTTCACGTTTTTTCAGCCCGGAATAGAGCATGACGGAGCGGTAACCTTTATATAACGGACTATCTGTTTCAATGGTCGCTGGCCGTTTGATACCGTCACCGAAGTCTTTCAGATCCCTGAAATGCAGCGTTTTAATCAGCATACCGCTGCTGGCGTAGGCTTCGATTTCCCGCGGCAGCAGTAATGTCTTATCGACCGTCATTTTCAACTGGTCATAAGCGACACTGGTATTTTTCGCTTTCAGGGTTAACAGATACGTGTCGCCCTGTTCGCTGATCGTGGTGACATCGTACTCTTCGGTATAGTCTACCCGCATGATATCGGCATTGTTGAAGACACCGCCAGTGACGGATTGCAGGCTGGTGATGCGGATCGGTTTGCCGACATTCGGGATATACAGCCACATATTTTCTCCCTGACGTAATGTGGTGCGGCCTTTATCACTGGCAGGGGAAAGAAACAGTGTCACAATCTTGTCGCGACCGCTTTTAACCGAGTAGATCACAAACTCTTTGCGGCTGGCATCCGGTTCGATATTAATCAGTTTGCGGTATGACTCGTAAGATTCGGGTTCCAGATTCCGGTCGACCTTTTGCAGGATCGTCTTGCCGTCCAGCGCCATGGCAGCGGATGGCAGCAAGAATAAACATCCGGTCAGTATGTAATGCAGTAAACGCATATGAATCTCCTGTTCAGACGTGATGCAGCGCTTTGATAGGGTCCATGCGTGAAGCACGCCACGCAGGCTGGAAACTGGCCAGAACGGAAACCAGAACCGAAGCCAGTAATACCCAGCCCAGATCAGCCAGGGAAACCGTTGGATGCAGAGTGATGATTTCCCGCCCGAAAGCAAACGTCGGCGGCATGGCCTGCAGCAGTGCCAGACAGGCGAGACTGAGCAGGATCCCAGCTAGAGCGCCAACCAGACCTAACAGTAAGCCTTCACAGATAAACATCCCCATGATGGTATTCGGCTGTGTGCCGATGGCGGCCAGTGTGCCGATCTCGCGAATACGCTCATAAACCGCCATCAGCATGACGTTCAGTACGCTGACAAGTACAATGGCAATCAGCATGATGCGGATAAACAGCGTCATCATGTCGATCATTTTCACGATGTTGGCAAACGGCGACAGCTCCTTCCAGCTATGTAGTTCGGTGACCGGTTTATTATCCTTATTGCGGATCTCATCCAGCTGAACACTCAGTTTCGTCATGACAGAAGGTAATTGGTCCAGGTTGTGCAAACGGAGCGCGATCTCCATGATATCCGGCTGCTCCAGTCGCAGCAGTTCCCGCGCATCGCTGATATGAATGTAACCATCACGACCACCGGGGCCGGTAACCGCTTCCAGCACACCACGGACAATGAACGTTTTACCGTTCACCGAACCGGATGCATTGGTTGCGACCAGAACCACCGAATCGCCGGTTTTCACTTTCATGCCTTTGGCCAGCAGATCAGGGATCAGGATCTGACCCGGTTCAACCAGTAAGCCTTTCGGATCGCCTTCGCTGATGCGCTGGCGTAACGCGGGTACCGTTTTATCCTCGGCAACAGGATCGATACCATTCAGACGGATACTGGTGCTTTCGTTAAAATTACTGAACATGGCCCCCAGTTTCACCCGCTCAGAATAGCTGGCAATGGCAGGTTCCGATTGCAGCAGCGTTTCGACCTTCCTGATAGCGGTTGGTTTTAAATCGAGATTCAGCGGCAGATTGTCGATAGAAGCGGTATATCCCTTGTGATGGATCTGCAGATGTCCGAGCATGCTGTCGGTAATCCCGCCGACCATGACCTGCTTGAATGAACCGGCGGTGGCGACAAACAGCAGCAAAGCAACCACACCGACGGCAATCAGAATGGCTGTCAGCAGTGTCCGCCGGCGGTAACGCAGCAGATTACGGGCTGCGAGTTTCAGTAGTGCGATCATTGAGCACCTCCGGTTGTCGTCAGATGCCCATCTTCCAGCATGAAGGTCTGTTCTGCTTCCTGCATGATCTTGGGATCGTGCGTGGAAAAGAGAAAGGTCGTGCCGAAGTTATCCCGCATCTGTTTCATCAGCGTGAGGATACGGTAGGCTGTGTCATGGTCCAGGTTAGCCGTCGGTTCATCCGCCAGCACCAGCCTTGGTTCACCGACCAATGCCCGGGCCACCGCGACCCGCTGTTTCTGGCCCCCTGATATCTGGTCCGGTTTTTTATCCGCCTGTTCCCGCATACCGACCGCTTCCAGCATCTGCAGCACCCGTTCCCGTCGTTTTGCCGCAGGCCAGTTGCGTACCATCAGCAAGGGATATTCGACATTCTCAAACACTGTCAGCACCGGGATGAGATTAAAATCCTGAAAGATAAAGCCGATATTTTTACCCCTGAAATCAGCGGCTTCTGTGCGTGAAAGCGATGTGACGTTGGTGTCACACACCAGCAAAGAGCCTTGGTCAGGATGATCCAGACAACCGATAAGATTCAGCAACGTGGATTTACCGCTGCCAGAAGGACCGACAATCGCGGCAAAAGCTCCGGACTGAACGGAAAAAGAGATATTTTTCAATGCTATGCTTTCGACTTCGCCGGTGCGGTAGCTTTTGGAAAGTCGGTCCGCCTTAATCAGAATCATCGCTATTCTCCCGTGCGTGGGTTCCGGACGGTCAACTGCCGGGCAGAGAAACTATTTATTAGTATCTATGAATATAGCGGTTTTTTATCGGATGGTCAGATACGACCGGAAGAGGATGGCGAAGGGCAGGGTACAAATAAAACAGGGAGCATCAGCTCCCTGTCTTTTGGCTTAGTCAGCAATCAGCTGATATTGTTCACGCAGGATATCGATGATTTCCTGTTTCGGATTCGCACTTAAGTCCAGCTTGTGACCCACGATCTTCTCGGCAATACCTACGTAGGTACGGGAGATATCCATCATCACTTCTACCGGCAGCGCATTGTCACGCGCCAACGCAGCACGTTCCGGCATACGATCTTTGTTCAGCAGAATGTCCGGATCAGGGAAGTTGTTCAGCAACCACTGACGGAAACCTTCTTTGGACTGCTCGATGATTTTGCCTTCACGGTAAGCCGCACCTTCCCAGATACGGGAACTGTCTGGTGTGCCAACTTCATCCATGTAGATCATCTTGTCATTACCGGCGGCATCCTTGACGTAACCAAACTCGAATTTGGTATCAACAAAGATTTCATCCAGTTCAGCCAGCGCGTCACTGATCACGTTGAAGCCTTCTTTCAGCAGTTTTTCATACTGATCGATGTCAGACAGGCTCAGGAAGTTGAACGCTTTGTAGTGACGTTCCAGATCCGCACGCGATACGTTGACGTCATCGGCTTCCGGTACGCCATCCAGACCACGCATAATGCCTTTGGTCGATGGAGTGATCAGAATTTCCGGCAGTTTTTGTTCTTTTTTCAGACCTTCCGGCAGGGTAATACCGCAGAATTCGCGTTCACCCTTGCTGTAAGAACGCCACATAGAACCGGTAATGTACTGGCGGGCAATCGCTTCAACCATGACCGGACGGGCTTTCTGCACGATCCAGACAAACGGATGCGGAATATCCAGAATGTGGCTGTCAGCCAGACCTTTTTCTTTAAACAACTTGAACCAATGGCTGGAAATGGCGTTCAGCGCGGCACCTTTACCCGGTACACCGTTCAGACCATCTTCGCCGTGCCATATGCAATCGAAAGCAGAGATGCGGTCACTAATCACCATGATAGCCAGTGGTGTATCAGCAGGAACGTCATAACCTTTTTCACGGATCAGACGCGCGCTGTCTTCGGCTGTCAGCCAGTACACACTGCGGACTTTACCGGAATGTACAGGTTTATCAGTGCGGATCGGGAGGTTATCGTTTACCGCAAGAACTTTATCTGCAAGACTCATAGAGTTCCCTTCTGAGGAGATAGGCTGGTTTGAGAGGGCTGAATTGTAACAGAGTTCATCTGCAGCAACACTAGCCCGGATTTATAAATCACGTTGAGCATCAACCGTAGTGCGATTCCATCCAGCTTTCCAGAATCAGCTGAGCCGACACCGCGTCCACCCTGCTTTTTCCTAAAGCCCGGTAGCCGCCGTGTTCAAACAAGCGGGCTTTGGCATCCGTTGTGGTCAGACGTTCGTCTTTGAATTCCACTTGAAAACCGAAACGACCATGCAGACGTTGACCGAATTTGCGTGCGCGCTGCGTCATCTCCTGCTCGGTGCCATCCATATTCAGCGGCAAGCCGACAATGAGCAGATCGGGTTGCCACTCTTTCAGGATCTTCTCGATTTGAGCCCAGTCCGGAATGCCATCATTGGCTTTCAGCGAAGTCAGCGGCGAGGCGGTACCGGTTATTTCCTGACCGGTGGCAACACCAATACTACGGGTTCCGAAATCGAAACCCATTAATGAACGATTACCCGGTTCTTTCATGCATGTCCCGCCACTGGTGCAACCTGCCAGATATCAATGCCCACCGATTGACTGGCAGCAAGCCAGCGATCTTCCACCGGCGTATTGAAAATAATCCCGGAAGAGGCGGGGATCGTCAGCCAGGTGTTGTCGAGTAACTCCTGCTCCAGTTGCCCTTTCTCCCAGCCGGCGTAACCCAGCGCAATCAGATACTGCTTGGGTTCGGCAGAGGTACCCAGCGTAGACAGAATATCCAGCGATGTGGTCAGCATGAGCTCGTCAGTCAGGGCCATTGAGGCATGAAAGCCATCCATGGGGGTATGAAGGACGAACCCCCGATCCGTGCTGACCGGGCCGCCGGACAACACCGGTTTTCCGCTCAGTGAAAAAGAGGTATTTTCCAGCTTCATCTGCGTCAGTAACTGACAAACATCCAGATCAAGCGGGACATTCAGCATAATGCCCATTGCCCCTTTTTCGTTGTGTTCACAGATATAAATCAGCGAACGCTCAAACACCGAGTCGTTGAGCGTCGGCATTGCAACCAGAAAATAATTCTGTAATGACTGCATCATTATTAAAGACAGTTCCTCAGTGGGTCTTGGCCAGACGGCGCTCAATCGCATCCATCAGCAAACCACAGATATTGATATCAAATACGGCCTCGATTTCCCGGACGCAGGTTGGGCTGGTCACGTTAATCTCGGTGAGACGATCACCGATAATATCCAGGCCCACAAAAATCAGCCCTTTTTCCTTCAGGGTCGGACCAACCGCCCGGGCGATTCGCCAGTCAGCTTCGGTCAGTTCGCGAGGTTCACCACGACCACCGGCGGCAAGATTACCGCGAGTTTCACCCTGAGAAGGAATTCGGGCCAGGCAATAAGGAATAGGTTCACCATCAACAACCAGTACGCGCTTGTCGCCATCTTTGATCGCCGGCAGATAGGTCTGCGCCATGCAATAGCGGGCGCCATGCTCGGTCAGGGTCTCGATAATGACACCAACGTTAGGATCATCCTGTTTCATCCGGAAGATAGACGCGCCGCCCATCCCATCCAGCGGTTTCAGGATCACATCCTTATGTTTCTGGTGGAATAAACGCAATTTAGCAGCAGAACGGGTGACCAGCGTATCCGGCGTATGTTCGGCAAACCAGGCGGTGAACAGCTTCTCGTTGGCATCCCGCAGACTCTGCGGTTTGTTGACGATCAGGGTTCCCTGTTCTTCTGCCCGTTCCAGCAGATAAGTTGCATAGATAAATTCGGTGTCGAACGGCGGGTCTTTACGCATCAGGACCACGTCCAGCTCATGCAACGGCTGATCAATCACATCGCCCAGGGTAAACCAGTCAGCAGGATCCCGGCGAACGCTTAGCGGACGCATGGTTGCGAAAGAAATACCCTGTTCCAGATAGAGGTCGCTCATCTCCATATAATAGAGTTCGTAACCACGGCGCTGTGCTTCTTCCAGCATGGCGAAGCTGGTATCCTTCTTGATATTGATGGAACTGATAGGGTCCATCACGATGCCTAATTTAATGCTCATTTGCTCTCCTAAGACAGATCGCCGAAACGACATTGCAGCGCGGTAATGGCGGTCAAAGCGGCGGTTTCAGTGCGTAATACACGTGGGCCAAGCAGCATTTCCTGAAAATGATATTGTTCTGTCAGCGCGATCTCGTCATCTGACAGACCGCCTTCCGGACCAATGACCAGACGTACGCCATGAGTCGGAACCGGCAAGGTTCCTGCGGAATATTGGGCACGCGGATGCAGCGTCAGCTTCAGTTCTTCCGTCGGTTCAGCCAGCCAGTGTTCCAGCGACATAACCGGGCGCACCAGTGGCACCGTATTCCGGCCACATTGTTCACAGGCGCTGATCGCGATTTTCTGCCACTGCTCCAGTTTCTTGTCCAGCCGATCGCCCTGCAGTTTCACACCACAGCGGGAAGACCAGAGCGGCGTGATCACATTAACGCCGAGTTCGACCGACTTTTGAATGGTGAACTCCATCTTGTCACCACGGCTGATCACCTGTCCCAGATGAATAGACAGCGGTGATTCAACAGAATGATCCGAGAAATCAGTGATCGTCACGGTGACATGCTTTTTACCACTTTCGGTGATAACAGCCTGATACTGACCGCCTTGCCCGTTAAACAGACAGATCTCCTGATCGGGCAGCATACGTAATACGCGACCGACATGATTAGCTGCGTCATCGTCTAACGCAATCGTGGCGCCGACACTGAGCGGCGAGTTTTGATAAATTCGTGGAACACGCATTTAACGACATTGCTCCTTCACAAACCGGTTATGGTTACCCTGTAGTTTGGCAATCGCGTCGTCGCGCTGACATTCCCAGGGGGTAACCGGATACTTTTTATTCCAGACTTCAAATAATTTCCGTTGCTGTTCGGCTATCGTCAATTGATAGCGCTCCTGCATATAGAAATAGGTACGGGCAATGGCGCCACGGCTATGAGATGGCGGCTGTGCTCTCCTGGCTTTAAAATCGACCACCATTTCACACTTGCCGTACTGATCCGGTTTGGCGTTCCATTCGGAATAACGGTAGTTCGCCCGATCGCCATTCACTTCGCCGACAGACGGAACCAGATTGTGCATATCGCCTTCCATCTGGGCAAATACCGGATCATTATCCACGCAGTTTTTGCGTCCGCCTTTTTGCCAGCACTGACGCTGGTGGCCAAATTCCCAGGCCGGAACAATATGTTCCCACTCGATACGATTCGCCCGGCTTTCCTGTTTACGGACCTGATAACCACAGGCCTCCAGATCCGGGGTCAGTTTTTTACCCCGGTAAATAATCGGACACTCGCAGTAGAAGGTGACGGGATGCTGCTTATACAACTCGGCCGCCATTTTTTTTGCCTGAACAAACGTTTGATCGGCCAGCGCCGAACCGATAAACAAGCTACAAGCGGCAAAAACAGACGCTAAAAAAATATTTTTTACCATAACTGCATATCTATGGTGTAAATGACATGTTGCAAGGATAACATGCCTGCGATTTTTAACAGTAATCTTGTTGAGAATGCGTGTGCATTCGGTAAGGAGCATAAGCAGATGGATTTAACCAGACTGATTGGTTTTGGCGTGGCGGGCAATTTTGCCGGACATCTGGAACAGGCCGGCGAAGCCAGCGATTTCGTCAATGTAAAAGTGAAGGACGCCATTCAGCCGAAGGCCATTTTCCCGTTTTATGTTCCGCATATTGAAAACAGCTTCCTGAATGTATTTCCGGTCTCGCATGATCATATCCAGTTTCCTGAAGGAGCGGACAATTTACAGATTGAACCGGAAGTGTGCCTGATCTGTGACATCGAATATGAGAACAACCAGGTAAAAGCCCTGATGCCACGGGCGTTTGCCGCATTCAATGACTGTTCGATTCGTCGTCCGGGTGCCCGCAAGATCAGCGAAAAGAAAAACTGGGGATCCGCCAGTAAAGGCATGTCCTTGCAGCGGATTGCACTGGACAAGTTTTCTTCAGGTGGCGAACTGGATCGTTACCATATTGCCAGTTTCCTGCGCCGCAACGGTGAATGCCATGCGTACGGGCTGGACAGTCCGGCAACCGAATACAGCTATTTCCACGAAACCTTGCTGAACTGGGTGATCGACAAGATGAACCATCAGCAGGATGAAGGTCCGGCCGAAGACATCGCTGCCTTGCTGAAAGCGGCGCACTATCCGCAGCAGGCGGTTATCAGTATCGGCGCAACCCGTTATACACCATTCGGCGAACAGAATTTTCTGCAACCGGGTGATGAAAGTATTGTGGTGGTGTATGACGCTCGTTGCCACACGCCGGAACAGATCCGGAACATGGCGGTTACCGGTGAATTTACGGGCGAGGGGATGAGTCTGCTGCGCCAGCAAGTGGTTGCAGATTAGCCCCGCAGCGACGGCAACAGTACTGCCGGTCACCGCGGACTATGGCGCGGTGACGGCGAACCGTGAGCTGATGCTGCTGACAGTTGCACTGATAGGTATACAGCGTTCCCTGAACTTTACTGATATCCATCTTGTGGGTGGTGCGGGGCGAAACACCGAAGACGTCCCGCATTACCATCTTCCACTCTTCCCCGTGTGGTTTTACCCGTCCCCAGATGGCATGCACGACCAGATGTGCAATCTCATGCGGGATGACCTCCCGCTCAAATTCGCTCTGATTATCCTGCAGCAAAACCGGATTAAGACGGATATGCCAGTCGCGTAGGCGGGCCGTGCCGGCACATTGTCCCCGTTGATCCAGCGTAATTCTCGGGTGATTAAATTCACGCCGGAAATGGCGGCTCGCCAGAGACAAATAATGACTGGCGACGACCTCTATCTGGATCAGGTTGGTAGCACGGGTAGTATTCAGCATAAAAGCGCGGGGGCAAACAACGAACGATCTGGCAGGGATAATACAGATAAAAGAAAGGGGCCGCAGCCCCTTTTAACGCAGTAATTATTTCAGACCGGCGAGGTCACGCAGCATTTCGGCCTTGTCGGTTTTTTCCCACGGGAACTCTTCACGGCCGAAGTGGCCATAAGCCGCAGTTGCTTTGTAGATTGGGCGAACCAGATCCAGCATTTCAATCAGACCATATGGACGCAGATCGAACTGATCACGCACCAGCTGAGTCAGAAGTTCTTCATCCACTTTACCGGTGCCGAATGTTTCAACACTGATAGAAGTCGGTTCCGCAACACCGATGGCGTAGGAAACCTGGATTTCACAGCGATCAGCCAGACCAGCAGCCACGATGTTCTTCGCGACATAACGGGCAGCATAAGCCGCTGAACGGTCAACTTTAGACGGATCTTTACCGGAGAACGCACCACCACCGTGACGTGCCATACCACCGTATGTATCTACGATAATTTTACGACCGGTCAGGCCACAGTCGCCCATTGGGCCACCGATTACGAAACGGCCGGTCGGGTTAATGAAATACTTGGTATTTTTGCTGACCCATTCTGCCGGCAGAACCGGTTTGATGATCACTTCCTGTACCGCTTCGATCAGATCAGACTGGCTGATGTCCGGCGCGTGCTGTGTAGACAGAACAACGGTATCAATCCCTTCGATCTTGCCTTGTTTGTCATAAATAAAGGTGATCTGGCTTTTTGCATCCGGACGCAGCCATGGCAGGGTGCCATTTTTACGCACTTCAGACTGACGCTTCACCAGACGATGTGCATAGGTAATAGGCGCAGGCATTAACACTTCTGTTTCATTAGAAGCATAACCGAACATCAGGCCCTGGTCGCCAGCACCCTGTTCTCTTGGATCTTCACGATCAACGCCCTGGTTAATATCCGGTGACTGTTTACCAATTGCATTCAGTACGGCACAGGAATGAGCATCGAAGCCCATATCAGAATGGGTATAGCCGATATCACAAACGGTTTTACGCACCAGCTCTTCAATATCAACCCATGCAGAAGTAGTGATTTCACCACCAACCAGCACCATCCCTGTTTTTACGAATGTTTCACAAGCAACACGGGCTTTGGGATCCTGTTCCAGAATGGCATCCAATACCGCGTCGGAAATCTGATCCGCGATTTTATCTGGATGTCCTTCTGCAACGGATTCGGAGGTAAACAGTTTTGCCATTTTAATTCTCTGTGTAAATAAAGTTGAAGGCGATTGCAACGCGGGTAATAACCCGATTACAAATAGCAGTATCCACATCTGGACGTCTATCTATGTGACTATTGTCGCAGTCAATGCGGATATCGTCAATGTACGGTACTAATTAAGCAAGCGATCAGTACATATAGCATCCATGCGATAAAATAACCGAGATAACATTTGCGCAACCGGTGATCAGTTTGGGACAATACGCACCTTACTTAATTGTACAGACCCAATTGAAAGCAGGAGTGACAAATGCCCTCTCGTAAAGAGTTAGCCAATGCCATCCGGGCATTGAGCATGGATGCAGTTCAGAAAGCCAATTCCGGACACCCGGGCGCCCCGATGGGCATGGCTGATATTGCCGAAGTGCTGTGGCGTGACTTTTTGAACCACAACCCAGCTAACCCACAATGGAGCGAGCGTGACCGTTTTGTTCTTTCCAATGGCCACGGCTCTATGCTGCTGTACTCCCTGTTGCATCTGAGTGGTTACGATCTGTCCATCGACGATCTGAAAAACTTCCGTCAACTGCATTCCCGTACCCCGGGCCATCCTGAATATGGCTATGCACCGGGTGTTGAAACCACCACTGGTCCGCTGGGTCAGGGTATCACCAACGGTGTTGGTATGGCGCTGGCCGAAAAAGTGCTGGCTGCTCAGTTTAACCGTCCTGGCTTTGACATCGTTGATCACCACACCTACGTGTTCATGGGTGACGGTTGCATGATGGAAGGTATTTCTCACGAAGCCTGTTCTCTGGCCGGTACTCTGAAACTGGGCAAACTGATCGCATTCTGGGATGACAACGGTATTTCTATCGACGGTCATGTTGAAGGCTGGTTTACCGATGATACCCCGGCGCGTTTTGAAGCTTACGGCTGGCATGTGATCCGCGCGGTTGATGGTCATGACGCGGACGCCATCAAGGCCGCTATCGAAGCAGCCAAAGCAGAAACGACCAAACCAACCCTGATCTGCTGCAAAACCGTGATTGGTTTCGGTTCGCCGAACAAAGCCGGTTCTCACGATTGCCACGGCGCACCGCTGGGCGCTGCTGAAATCGCTGCGGCTCGCGAATTCTTGGGCTGGAACCATGAAGCATTCGTGATCCCTGCCGATATCGCTGCAGAATGGAATGCAAAAGACGCCGGTGCGACCAAAGAAGCCGTCTGGAACGAAAAATTTGCTGCCTACGCTGAAGCGCATCCTGAACTGGCCGACGAATACAAACGTCGTGTGAATGGTGAACTGCCGGCTAACTGGGCTGAAGCATCACAAGCGTTTGTTGAAGACCTGCAGGCTAACCCAGCCAAGATTGCTTCCCGTAAAGCCAGCCAGAATGCGATTGAAGCATTTGGTAAGCTGCTGCCTGAGTTCCTGGGCGGTTCCGCTGACCTGGCACCATCTAACCTGACCATGTGGTCCGGTTCTGTTTCTCTGACTGCGGATGACGCGTCCGGCAACTATGTGCACTACGGTGTGCGTGAATTTGCCATGTCAGCGATGATGAACGGTATTGCACTGCACGGTGGTTTCATTCCTTACGGCGCAACTTTCCTGATGTTCATGGAATATGCCCGCAACGCGGTGCGTATGGCTGCGCTGATGAAACAGCGTTCTATCTTTGTCTATACCCATGACTCAATTGGTCTGGGTGAAGATGGCCCGACTCACCAGCCGGTAGAACAGATGGCTTCTCTGCGTCTGACCCCGAACATGAGCACATGGCGTCCATGTGACCAGGTTGAGTCAGCTATTGCATGGAAATATGCGGTAGAACGTAAAGATGGCCCGAGCGCGCTGATTTTCTCCCGTCAGAACCTGACACAGATGGATCGTACTCCAGCTCAGCTGGCTGACGTTGCCAAGGGTGGCTATGTGCTGCGTGACTGTGTTGGTACACCGGAAGCGATCCTGATTGCGACTGGTTCTGAAGTTGAACTGGCGATGCTGGCGGCAGAAGAACTGACCGGAAAAGGCCGTAAGGTTCGCGTGGTTTCCATGCCATGTACCGACGCGTTTGATGCGCAGTCTGCCGAGTATAAAGAATCCGTACTGCCATCAGCGGTGACCAAACGTGTCGCTGTAGAAGCAGGTATCGCGGATTACTGGTACAAATACGCCGGTCTGAACGGCAAAATCATTGGTATGCGTACATTCGGCGAATCAGCGCCGGCTGAATTGTTGTTTAAAGAGTTCGGCTTTACTGTAGAAAATGTAGTGCAAACTGTTGAAAGTTTGTTCCAAGCGTAAATGCAATGTTAAACGGGAGCTTCGGCTCCCGTTTTTTTCGCAGAAAATCTGTGTCAAGTATCGCGTTTGATGCATAAGCACAGTAAACTCTTTGCGTTTGAATGAAACGCTTAGCAAGTCACATATAACCGTTTTGAGTTTGCTTCAGTGTCTGACTCTGCGTCAGGAAAAAAACAACACACACCACTGAAGTTTATTCCGCTATTTCCGGTTGACCTGCTAACTTTATTCATTGTGCCTTATCAGGAAGATTAATAAGGCCACGGCACTGACTTCGTTATATGTCTGAAAAATATAGGGGACTAACATGTCTGTTATCAAAATGACTGATCTGGATCTGGCTGGTAAGCGCGTACTGGTTCGTGCTGACCTGAACGTACCAGTGAAAGATGGTAAAGTAACTTCTGACGCACGTATCGTTGCAACTCTGCCAACCATCAAACTGGCCCTGGAAAAAGGCGCCAAGCTGATGATCACTTCTCACCTGGGTCGTCCGACTGAAGGCGAGTACAACGAAGAGTTCTCTCTGCTGCCAGTAGTTAACTACCTGAAAGACAAACTGTCCTGCCCAGTACGTCTGGCTAAAGATTACCTGGACGGCGTTGAAGTTGCAGCGGGTGAACTGGTTGTTCTGGAAAACTGCCGCTTCAACAAAGGCGAAAAGAAAAATACTGAAGAGCTGGCCAAGAAATACGCTGCACTGTGTGACGTATTCGTAATGGACGCTTTCGGTACTGCTCACCGCGCTGAAGGTTCTACCTACGGTGTTGCTCAGTTTGCTCCTGTTGCTTGTGCTGGTCCTCTGCTGGCTGGTGAACTGGAAGCTCTGGGTAAAGCAATGGACAAACCAGCTCGCCCAATGGTGGCTATCGTTGGTGGTTCTAAAGTTTCTACCAAACTGACCGTTCTGGAATCTCTGTCTAAAATCGCTGACCAGCTGGTAGTTGGTGGTGGTATCGCTAACACCTTCATCGCGGCTGCTGGCCACAATGTTGGTAAGTCTCTGTGCGAACACGACCTGATTGACACTGCCAAGAAACTGGCTGCTGAAACTTCTATTCCTGCAACTACTGACGTTGTTGTTGGTAAAGAATTCTCTGAATCAACTCCAGCTACTATCAAGTCTGTATCTGAAGTTGCTGACGACGACATGATCTTCGATATCGGCCCTGATTCTGCGAAAGCACTGGCTGACATCATCATGAACGCGAAAACCATTCTGTGGAACGGTCCTGTAGGCGTATTCGAATTCGACCAGTTCGCTAAAGGTACTGAAATCATCGCTAAAGCGATCGCTGAATCACCAGCATTCTCTATCGCTGGCGGTGGTGACACTCTGGCTGCTATCGACAAGTTCGGTATCGCTGACAAAGTGTCTTACATCTCTACCGGCGGTGGTGCATTCCTGGAATTCGTAGAAGGCAAAAAACTGCCTGCAGTTGCGATTCTGGAAGAGCGCGCTAAAGCGTAATGATATGACGGGAGGCCCAATAGCCTCCCGTTCTTCTGCCAACAGGCAGTGATTAATTTTTTGTAGCAACTCGTTTAGCTCCGCAGTTCGTAGCTAAACACCTGATAGGACCTTTGAAATGTCTAAGATCTTTGATTTCGTTAAACCAGGCGTTATTACCGGTGACGACGTACAGAAAGTGTTTGAAGTAGCTAAAGCGAACAAATTCGCTCTGCCTGCTGTTAACTGTGTTGGTACTGATTCAGTTAACGCTGTACTGGAAGCTGCTGCTAAAGTTAAAGCGCCAGTAATCGTTCAGTTCTCTAACGGCGGTGCTGCATTCATCGCTGGTAAAGGCATGAAACTGGAAGGTCAGAAAGCCGCTATCATCGGTGCTATCTCTGGTGCTAAACACGTTCACGCAGTTGCTGAAGCTTACGGTATCCCTGTAATTCTGCATACTGACCATGCTGCTAAAAAACTGCTGCCATGGATCGACGGTCTGTTAGACGCGGGTGAAAAACACTTCGCTGAAACCGGCAAGCCACTGTTCTCTTCTCACATGCTGGATCTGTCTGAAGAATCTCTGGAAGAGAACATCGACATTTGCTGCAAATACCTGGAACGTATGGCGAAAATGGGCATGACCCTGGAGCTGGAACTGGGTTGCACTGGTGGTGAAGAAGATGGCGTAGACAACAGCCACATGGATCAGTCTGCTCTGTACACCCAACCAGAAGACGTTGCTTACGCTTACGAGCGTCTGAGCAAAATCAGCCCACGTTTCACCATCGCTGCTTCTTTCGGTAACGTACACGGTGTTTACAAACCAGGTAACGTTAAACTGACTCCAAGCATCCTGGATGCTTCTCAGAAATACGTTTCTGAAAAATTCGGTGTTCCAGCTAACACTCTGAACTTCGTATTCCACGGTGGTTCAGGTTCAACTCAGCAGGAAATCGAAGAGTCTGTAGGCTACGGCGTAGTTAAAATGAACATCGATACTGATACCCAGTGGGCTACTTGGGAAGGTATCCTGAACTACTACAAAGACAAAGAAGCTTACCTGCAAGGTCAGCTGGGTAACCCAGAAGGCCCAGACGCACCAAACAAAAAATACTACGATCCACGCGTATGGCTGCGTAAAGCTCAGGAAACTATGATTGCCCGTCTGGAACAGGCATTCAAAGAACTGAACGCGATCGACGTACTGTAATTTCAGAGTTTCCTCTGAGTTTTAAAGAAAAGCGCCTGCAATGCAGGCGCTTTTTTATTGCCTAGCTTATTCTTTAATAAAGCAAAAAGTTTATTTTGTAGTACTGTTATAGGTGAATTAATGATACTCAAAAGGGCTCTTCCGGATTCTTGAGCTCTGATTTTCAGGTTTATCTGAATAAAAAAGGACTCTATGGCAATGGCTAGCAGGCAACAGGATGCGTTATTGGAGTGTTTACTGTTCATGTCCCGGCACTATGGCATGAGTAACACGAGTGAGGCGTTGACCGCCGGTTTGCCATTGGAAAATGGTGTGCTGACGCCGGAACTGTTTCCCCGTGCCGCGCACAGAGCCGGTTTTGTTGTTGATTATTTTGCTTCTTCTTTTGAATCTGTTCCTGTCTTGCTGCTACCGTGTGTTTTATTGATGAAAGACGGGCGAGCAGCCGTCTTGTTATCTCTGGATAAAGAAACTTCGCAGGCTGTACTATTTTATCCGGTAGGTAGTGTTGGTCAGCAATCTGTCTCTTTTTCTGTTCTGGAAAGCGAATTTTCAGGTAACGGATTTTATATCAAACGTCGTCTGCAATTTGATGCGCGGGCACCGGAAGTACTGAAACCCCGGAGCGGGCACTGGTTCTGGAGTACGTTGCTTGAGTCTGTGCCTATCTATAAAGATGTGCTGGTGGCGTCATTACTGATCAATATCTTCGTCATTGCCAGTCCGATTTTTATCATGAATGTTTACGACAAGATCGTACCTAATCTGGCATTCGATTCGCTCTGGGTTCTGGCAATCGGTGTTTCACTGATATTTGCCTTTGACCTTATCATCCGGCAATTAAGAAGCTATTTCATTGATATAGCAGGTAAAAAATCGGATTTACTGCTTTCGGCAAAAATCTTTGCCAAGGTTCTTGGTATCCGTATGGAGTCAAGACCTATCTCAACGGGAGCTTTTGCCCGTCATCTGCAGGAATTTGAATCCATCAGGGAGTTTTTCACTTCAGCCACCGTCTCGGCACTGGTGGATTTGCCTTTTGCCTTCCTGTTTCTGCTGGTTATCTGGATATTTGCCGGGGTACTGGCGGTCGTTCCCCTGGTTGCCATCATCATTATGATTGTCTACAGCCTCTATATTCAGGCGCCGCTACGGCAGAGCATCGAGGAAAGCAGCCGGTTGGCATCACAAAAATATGCCACGGTAATAGAAGCGCTGGCCGGATTGGAATCGGTCAAGATCCATAATGCGGAAGGTCAGTTCCAGCATCGCTGGGAGCAGGCGGTCAGCCATATGGCGAATGTCGGCATCGAAACCCGCAAGATCACAAATATGGTAGGGGGACTGGCAAGCTATGTTCAGCAAATGACCATGGTTGCGATTGTGGTTCTCGGGGTATATGAAATATCCGAAGGCAATCTGTCGATGGGTGGCATGATTGCGGCGGTGATGCTTTCCGGCCGTGCAATTGGTCCGTTGATCCAGTTATCTGTCTTATCAACCCGCTATAACCAGGCTAAATCCGCCTTGCTGTTGCTTGAAACTATCATGCAAAGCCCGTCAGAAAGAGAAGATGACAGAAATTATCTTGATTATGATCGTCTGTCCGGGCGCATCGAACTGGACGACGTGTCATTCAACTACCCGGGTATTGAACAGGCGGCGCTGAAGCATGTTTCTCTCAAGATCCAGCCCGGTGAAAAAGTGGCGGTGATAGGTCGCATCGGCGCCGGAAAAACTACCCTCGAGAAGCTCATCCTTGGTCTCTACAAACCTTTGGAAGGGGCTGTTCGTCTGGATGGATTTGAACTGCCCCAGCTTCACCCTTCCACGATCCGAAATAATATCGGGTGTGTTCCGCAGGATTTTGCACTGTTCTACGGGACAATCCGTCAGAACATTCAACTTGGCCATCCTCAGGCCACGGATGCGCAAATATTACGTGCGGCTCATCGGGCGGGTGTCAGCCAGTTTACCAACCATGATCCTAACGGTCTGGATCGGCAGGTCGGGGAAGGTGGCAGAAACTTATCCGGTGGTCAGCGACAGTCAATTGCGCTGGCCCGGGCATTATTGCTTGATCCGCCGATTCTCATTCTGGATGAACCCACCGCCAATATGGATAACCGCTCTGAAGGTATAGTTAAACGGGAGCTGGCCGGTTTATCTGCTGACACAACCATGATTTTGATTACTCACCGAACCTCAATGCTGGATATCGTAAACAGGATCATTGTGCTTGAGCAGGGAGTGGTCGTTGCTGATGGTCCGAAAGATTTGGTATTACAGCAACTTAAAGAAGGTAAAGTTCGGGCGAAGGAGGCATTGTAATGGCGAATTCCGGACTTAGTCAAAAGCAGCAAAATCTGCTTGATGATGCTTCTGCTGCCGTCTTGCTGACAACCCCCCGTGGCGCCAGAGCATTACTCTGGGCCTGTTTTCTGTTTTTTATTGTTGCCATTATCTGGGCTGCCTGGGCAGAACTGGACGAAGTGACCCGAGGTGAAGGCAAGGTTATTCCTTCGAAGCAGTTGCAGGTGATCCAGAATCTGGAAGGGGGCATTGTAAAAGAAATATTTGCCCGGGAAGGACAGCAGGTTGAACAGGGGCAGGAATTACTGCGCATTGATGATACCCGTTTCAGTTCAGACTTCCGGGAAAGGCAGCAGGAACTGATCAGTCTGCAGGGCGACGTCGCCCGCCTGAAAGCAGAGATAGCGAGTATTACGGTGTCTAATGATTCCACGCTGCCCTGGCGGGAGCAGGCTGTACTTAAAGAACAGACCATTGTTTTCCCGGATGATTATGAAAAATCCTTTCCCGAAAACGCAGCCCGGCAGCGGAGCGCTCTGCAGGTCAATATTAATAACCTCAATAACCAGCTGGTCATCATGGGGCAGCAGATTGAGCAGAAAGAAAACGAGATTCTGGAGATCAATAACAAAATCAGGACATATGGCCGCAGCGTCGGTTTGGCCAGCAGAGAGGTCGCCATCAATCGTCCTTTGGTGAAAGAAGGTATCGTTTCCCAGGTTGATCTCCTGAAAATGCAAAGACAGCTCAATGACATGCAGGGTGAGTTAGAAAATGCAAGATTATTGTTACCCAAACAGAATTCTTTGCTAAGAGAGTCTATTCTTAAACGGAAAGATGTCGCTCTTAAGTTCCGAGTGGATGCACAGAAGGAGATGGAAGAAAAACAGAGCAGGCTTTCGCAGTTAAAAGAGGGTCAGGTCGGATTACGCGATCGGGTTTCCAGAACCAGTGTCACGTCCCCGGTCAAAGGGACGATAAAAACACTGAAGGTGAATACGGTTGGCGGTGTTGTTCAGCCAGGTATGGACATCGTGGAAATTGTTCCAACGGAAGACACTCTTTTGATTGAGGCTAAAGTATTACCCAAGGATATTGCGTTTTTACGTCCGGGGTTGAAGGCAATGGTGAAGTTTACTGCCTATGATTTCACTATTTATGGAGGATTAGACGGGAAACTTGAACATATAAGCGCAGATTCAATCCAGGATGATAAGGGTAATTCGTTTTACCTGGTCCGGGTGCGGACGGAGCGTAGTTTTCTGGGTGATGAAAAGGCGCCGTTGCCAATCATTCCCGGGATGATGGCAACAGTTGATATCGTTACAGGGAAAAAAAGTGTTCTTGAATATTTGTTAAAACCTATTCTGCGTGCCAAACAATCAGCACTGCGAGAACGATGAAACAGGAAGGGGATATAACTATGGACAAAATATGTAAATTATCTGCGCTGGCCGTGTTTATCAGTTTGTTCACGAGTACCGCAGGCGCTGCATCGTTGGAAGCAACAATAGCCCAATCGTTAATGGATAATCCGGAAGTCAGACAGGCATATGATAACTATGTGACCAGAACACATCTGGTCGGGCAGGCGGAAGCCGGTTATTACCCCAAGGTTGATCTGAGTGCCGGTATCGGGAAAGAGAAATATGACAATGATGATGTGGATTATGACGGACACACATTAACCCGCAAGCAAATGGGTGTTTCTCTGACTCAGATGTTGTTTGACGGTTTTGCAACCAGCAGCAATGTCGACAGAACAAAAGCGGAAGCGCTGGCGCAAAACCATGCCTTGTTTGCGCAGGCAAACAATACGGCTTTGCGTGTCACAGAAGTTTATCTGAATGTACTGCGGACGCAGGAAATATATCAGCTTTCAAAAGAAAACCTGGCTACTCATCAGGCAATCATGGCTGATATCGGTAAAAGAACAGATTCAGGCGTTGGGTCTACCGCTGATTATATGCAGATCAAAGGTCGTGTAGCCCGGGCTCAGGCGAATTTGTCCGCTGCAGAAAACAACATGCTTGATGCTAAAGCGGAATATTTCCGTGTCACCAATACTGAACCAATGGATCTGACTCAACCAGTACCAGCAGCCGGAAATTTACCTGCCTCATTGCCTGATGCTCTGGCGTCAGCACAGAAAGTGCATCCTACACTGTTGTCGGCAGATCAGGATATTGAAGCAACCCGTTATCAGTATGAAGGCTCTAAAGCGAACTTTTATCCTAAGCTTTCTCTGGAAGCAGATCAGAACTTTTATGAGGATATCGATGGTCGTGAGGGAAGTATCGACAGCGGCAAGGTGATGCTGATGGCGCGTTACAACCTGTTTAATGGTGGTGCCGATATTGCCCAGAAACGCGCGACCGCATCTCAGATGGCGGAAGCGAAAGATGTGAAAACGAATGCATCCCGTCAGGTGCAGGAAGGCTTGAGCCTGGCCTGGAATGCAAGAGAGGCTTTGCTGAAGCAAAAAGAGTTCATGCAACAGCATGTGCTGGCCAGCTATGACACAGTAATGGCATATCGGAAACAGTTCTTGTTAGGTACCCGTTCTTTACTGGATGTGCTGAACACAGAAAATGAGCTGTTTGAAGCACGTCAGAGTTCAGTAAATACAGATTATGATGCACTGTATGCGGAATACCGAATACTGAATGCCACTGGTAAATTGCTGGATAGTGTCAGTTTTAAAGCACCGGCTGAATGGCAGAAAGAAAATAATTAAGTAATTATGACTTTTCTGACCATATCAGGGTCTGGCTCCCGCTGGGGATGGAGTGCTCTGTTATTTCTGGGAGTACTGTTTCTCAGCGGGAGTTCGTCGTTTTTACTGGCCGATGCGCTTGATACAAAAGAGCGTCAGCTGGCGGATCGAATACAGGCTGAATATGGTGCAAGAGCGGCGCGCAGGGTGATTGACTGGCGATTATTAATTCAGCGCGCCAATGCAGAACAGTGGAGTAAACAGCAGGCGCTGGAAGAAACGAACCGCTTTTTTAATCGCCAGATATTTATTGATGATATCAAGCTGTGGGGTCAGAACGATTATTGGGCATCACCCGCTGAATTTCTGGCAGTTGGCGGTGGTGATTGTGAGGATTTCAGTATTGCCAAATATTTTACATTACGTGAAATGGGATTTACTGATGAAAGTTTACGGCTTATTTATGTTAAAGCGATTAATTATAATCAATTCCATATGGTTGTAGCCAATTATGCGACGCCATCTTCTATGCCAGTGATATTGGATAACCTTGATCCTGTTCTTAAACCTGCCAATTTGCGGACAGACCTGGTTCCTGTCTATAGTTTTAATGGTAGTCATCTGTGGTTGATGAAGGCTAAAGGTCAGGGGCAACTGGCGGGATCATCTGGGCGGTTAAGTTTATGGTCAGGATTACAAAAAAGGCTCAGCGCTCAGAATTTTAACCGGCCAATTTTAAATTTGGATAATTAACCATGACTCTCTATAAGCAGATTCTCGCTTTTGTGATATTTCTTTTTGCCGGCTTGCTGATCATTGCTTATGCAGTGCAGTTTCAGTCCACCAGAGATTACCTGGCCGAACAGCAGCGGGTTTCCGTCATTAATACTGCGAATTCTGTCGGGATTGCATTAACGCCTTATCTGGAAACCGGTGATAAGGTCGGCGCAGAGTCAATAATAAATGCCGCGTTTGATGGTGGTTATTATCAGGAGATACATCTTGATCTTCTGGCATCCAAACAAACAATCGAAAAAACCAATAAGAAAGAAATTGAAGGTGTGCCTGGCTGGTTTATTCAGCTTAATCTTTTCAAAAGTGAAACGTATGAATCAATCCTGACATCCGGGTGGTTGCAACTCGGCAAGTTACAGGTAAAAGGACATCCGGGAGATGCCTATTTTCAATTCTGGCGGACAATGTCGAACCTGTTCTGGTCATATATTGCCTGTTTTATTGTTGTCTCCGTTCTGGTTGTTACGGCATTACATTTCTTATTGCGGCCTTTAAACCTCATCCGCAGACAGGCGGTTGAAATTGAGAAACATCATTTTAATAAATCCATTCCCTTACCGAAAACGCTGGAGCTCAGGGAAGTCGTTCAGTCAATTAATACACTGACAGTAAAACTGGCCAAACAATTTAAAGAAGAAGCGGTTGCCGCAGATTTATTAAGAGAACGGGCGTTCAGAGATGCGGTTTCCGGTCTGGGTAACAGAGCCTATTTTATTGGTCAGATTAATGCGTGGATCGCAGAGCATGGTACTGGCGGCATCATGCTGGTGGCTGTCGATGCATTAGATGAGATTTACCGTATCGAAGGTTATGGGGCACGAGATCAGATGGTCAGGCAGATAGCCAATGCCCTGCAAACCAAACTGGCTTATCTGGACAGTGCCGCTATTGCGCGTATCAGCGCGACAGAATATGCAGTGCTGTTACCAGGCCTGACCAGCGAAGACTTACTGGAAACGGCGCATATTCTGAATGATGCTATCGCTGAACTGATTGTGAATCCGCTGGAGACGGATTCGGCATTTTCAGTCATTGGTATTGCAGTCAGAAATGAAGATGAGGATTTATCGGCTTTGCTGACCAAAGCGGATAGTGCATTACGTCGGGCCAGAAGTGAACGTTTAGGTGCGGTGACAATCGAGCATGCGGAAAAGGCGGATACGCTTGGCCGGTTGGCCTGGAAAGATATTATTCTTGAAGCGCTGGAACATGATCAGTTTGATTTTCGTGTTCAGCCGGTCACCATGCTGACCGGAGAGAAAGCGCTGCCATCCGAATTATTTACCGGAATCCGGCATCAGGGGCAACGCTTCAGTGCGGCTCAGTTTATGGCGGCTGTTGAAATGTTTAAGCTGGGCGAAAAACTGGATCGCTATGTGCTCGAACATGCGGTTTTTGTGTTGTCTGCAAATCCAGGTATGAGTTTGTCGGTCAACCTGACCATTGGCAGTATTTCTTCTCTGTCCTTTCTGAATTATCTGAATGATTTCTTTATAAAAAACCACGGGCTCTCCCGTCGTATTGCGATAGAGATTCCGGAAAACGCCATATTTCATCAGCGGGAAGCGGTGAAATCGTTAAGTGAGATATGTAAGCATTTCAATGTGATGTGGGGAATAGACCAGTTTGGTCGTCATTTCCAGTCGCTGGAGTATCTGACGGAATTGTCACCCGTATATGTGAAGGTTGATCAAGGATATATGAGCATTATCAGTAAAGATGAAAATGCGCAAAGTGTTCTGGCCGCAGTATGCCGTACAGCACATAACGCGGGTGTCATCACTGTGGTGACCCGGGTCGAGAATGAACAGCAGATGGAAATAATTAATCAGCTGTTTGTCGATGCCTATCAGGGGATTGTCCATCCGGCCCGCGAGATCTGATTATCAGGGCTTAACACTGATAAAAGGGTGCATAATGGCACCCTTTTTCATTGCTGCTGCATTTTTTGTTCGATTTTCTGCATCAATTATCTTCATTTGGCGCACGCTTTGCGCATTCTTTTCAACGTACATAATCCATTTGGTTACTAAAATTTAATCAACAAAGTTGTAACTTCGTGTTCCGCTGTTGGGGGTGGGTTATGAATAATCAGACAATCACAGAAGTCTCTCGTGTGACGTTTATCTCCGGTGTCGCAAAAGTCCGCACACCTGATGGCGAGGTACACGATCTGAAGGTGGGAGACATTCTGCAACCAGGCACGGAAGTAATACTGGCCGATGCCTCCGTTTTCGTTGTGGAAGCGACTGCGCCTGAAGCGACGGGTGCGCAAATGCCGCCAGAAGCCGTTGCGGCGGGCGATCTTCCTGCCGATCAACAACCAGCCAGTCCGGAAATGGGAAGTGCGGATGATCAGACGCTGGCCCAGATCAATCAATTACAGCAAGCCATTCTGGCCGGGGCTGATCCGACCGAGGCATTCGAAGCTGCCGCGGCCGGTGTGGCCGCCGATGCAGGTGGCAGAGGTCCGGGTAGTGGTAATAGCGGGTTTGTCTCTATCGATCGTGTCGGTAATGCAACTATTGCAGCTGCCGGATATGACACAGCGGCACAGCATGCTGCACCGCAAGCTCACTTTGATGAGCCTGCAGCACTGATTCCGGAAGAGGAAAACCGTCCGACACTCGTTGCTCCGGATACCAATACCGTTAAGGAAGACACCCCGGCCACCGGTAATGTGCTGGCTAACGACAGCGATCCGGATGATGCATTATCTGTCGCTAACTTTGTTATTAATGGACAAAATTTCTTAGCAGGTAGCACTGCTTCGTTAGATGGTATCGGTTCATTAATAATTAATGTAGATGGTAGTTATACATTCACTCCAGTATCTGATTGGAATGGGGATGTTCCTCAAGTTACTTACACCACTAATACCGGTGCTAGTTCAACGTTAGATATTAATGTCACACCGGTGAATGATAACCCGGATGCGGTGAACGATGATCCTGAGGCAAATCCTGATGCGTTAACCACCAAAGAAGACGTTCCGCTGACCATTCTGCCTGGTATCTTACTGGCAAATGATTCGGATATTGATGGTGATCCGCTGAGTATTCTCAGTGTGCAGAATGCAGTGAATGGCTCCGTGTCACTGGTCAATGGCAATGTGGTGTTCACGCCGACCGCAGACTACAACGGCCCAGCCAGCTTCACCTACACCATCAGCGATGGTGCGGGAGGGACAGACACTGCGACGGTCAGTATTGATGTCACTCCGGTGAATGATGATCCGGATGCGGTGAACGATGATCCTGAGGCAAATCCTGATGCATTAACCACCAAAGAAGACGTTCCGCTGACCATTCTGCCAGCGACTTTACTGGCGAATGATTCGGATATTGATGGCGATCCGTTGAGTATTGTCAGTGTGCAGAATGCAGTGAATGGCGCTGTGTCGCTGGTCAATGGCAATGTGGTGTTCACGCCGGCCACAGACTATAACGGTCCTGCCAGTTTCACCTACACCATCAGTGATGGTAAGGGGGGGACAGATACCGCGACAGTAACCATCACCATCACTCCGGATAATGATCCGCCGGTCGCGTTGGCAGATAACTACAGTGTGCTTGAGGATCATACACTGACGGTTGACGGAAACGTCTTTGATAGTCTGCTGTTGAATGACAGTGACATTGATGGAGATACCCTGACCGTCAATACCACACCGGTGACGGATGTGGCACACGGAACGCTGGTTCTGAATGAAAACGGTACATTTACCTACACCCCGGACGATAACTATAACGGTACCGACAGCTTTGTCTACGAGGTGAGTGATGGTAAGGGTGGTACAGATACCGCGACAGTAACCATCACCATCACTCCGGATAATGACCCGCCGGTCGCGTTGGCAGATAACTACAGTGTGCTTGAGGATCATACACTGACGGTTGACGGAAACGTCTTTGATAGTCTGCTGTTGAATGACAGTGACATTGATGGAGATACCCTGACCGTCAATACCACACCGGTGACGGATGTGGCACACGGAACGCTGGTTCTGAATGGAAACGGTACATTTACCTACACCCCGGACGATAACTATAACGGTACCGACAGCTTTGTCTACGAGGTGAGTGATGGTAAGGGTGGTACAGATACCGCGACAGTAACCATCACCATCACTCCGGATAATGACCCGCCGGTCGCGTTGGCAGATAACTACAGTGTGCTTGAGGATCATACACTGACGGTTGACGGAAACGTCTTTGATAGTCTGCTGTTGAATGACAGTGACATTGATGGAGATACCCTGACCGTCAATACCACACCGGTGACGGATGTGGCACACGGAACGCTGGTTCTGAATGAAAACGGTACATTTACCTACACCCCGGACGATAACTATAACGGTACCGACAGCTTTGTCTACGAGGTAAGTGATGGTAAGGGTGGTACAGATACCGCGACAGTAACCATCACCATCACTCCGGACAATGACCCGCCAGTACTGGATCTTGACGGAAACGACTCCACAGCCACAGGGTTTAATTACAATACTCACTATGTTGCAGGCAGTGCCCCAATATCAATTGGTGACTTCAATGACATCGTGATCACAGATCCTGATGTATCTGATGATATAACTAGCGCAACGATTACATTGACTAATCCTCAGAGTGGCGACGTACTGGCTGTGGGTACTTTGCCTGCTGGCATTGACTACAGCATCAGTCCGGATGGCTGGATAGTTACTCTTACCGGCAGCGCCAGCCGGGATGCTTATGAGCAGGCAATTGCTGCGGTCACCTTCTCTAACACAGAGGATGATTTGTCATCCATTAACCGCACCATTGACGTAGTGGTTAATGACGGTGATGTTGATTCTAATCATGCCACAACAACGATTGACATAAATCCATATGTTAATGTCAACATTGTTTCGGACATGATGTCGGACGATCAGACCAGTCAGGTGACCTTTACCTTCAGTGAAGCTGTGACCGGTTTTACTCAGACAGACCTGACAGTGACCGGTGGTACTGTTTCTATGCCGGTGGATAGCGGGGATGGGATCCACTGGACAGCCACTTTCACTCCTACACCTGGTTACTCAGGTGCTGCCGAAGTAACAGTCAATAGCCTGAGCTACGCTGATCTGGCAGGAAATCCGGGTAGTAGCGGTACGGATACTGTCTATATTTCCCCGATCTCTTATCAGGATGCAGATACTGGGTGGCTCATGAATGAGATTGACAGCTCTGACTCCTTCGATATGAAAGTGAAAGGCGGGAATGTAACACTTGCTACCAACGGGGTGATTTACTGGGATTTTCTGGTGAGAGATGCTGACAATAACGCAACAATCACATTTGGCACTGGTAAATTACCGGATACAATCATACCTAGCTATACCAAGCTGTATAATGCGGATGGCACCGTGGTATTCAGGGTCTATTTAACTGCGACAGCAAGTACAACGGTCACTCCGTCTGACCAGTTTGATATCTATTTTCATAATGTGGATGCTGATGGGACGGATGGGCTACGACCAACAATTGTACTGCTTAACTCCGATGAGTTTATCCGTCCTCACAACAACTACAATACAAACTATCTCAGTCCATTAGTCTTTGATACTGGCGCTGTCACTGTAAATAACACTGTGGCTGATCAGGATTGGCTGAGTCCTTACGCAATGGATGACACTAATGTCAATGGTGGTGAATTCTCTACCGGTACTATTGAACTCCAGACTGGTGTAACTCAGCATTACTATGGTGGCGATGATATCGTCTACGGTACTACCGGGCATGACATTCTGTCTGGTGGCAACGATCATGACTTTATTGCCGGCCGAGCAGGTAACGATCAGTTATATGGCGGTGATGGAAATGACACCCTGGTGGGCGGTTATGGCAACGATATGTTATATGGTGATGCCGGTAATGATATTCTGCTGGGTGGTCCAAGTAACGATATCCTGAATGGCGGAGATGGCACGGATACTGCGATGTACGCAGATGCGACTGCTGGAGTGACGGTGAACCTGAGCACCAATTCAGCGACTGGTGGTGACGGTACTGATATTCTCTCGAATATTGAGAATATCACCGGTTCTAATTTCGACGATAGTCTGACAGGAAATGACGGCATCAATGTGCTTAATGGTGGTGCCGGTGCGGATACGCTCACCGGCGGTCTGGGCGATGACATCCTGACGGGTGGTAGTGGTGCGGATATCTTCAAATGGACGGCTGCCGATATCACATCATCGGGTGCTCCGTTCGAGGATACCATTACTGATTTCTCTATAGATCAGCATGATATGCTGGATTTAACCGACGTACTGACAAATGAACCTGCAAATGATCTGAGTAACTATCTGACATTTACTACTACCAGCAATGGTGTTGAGGTCTCTGTTCATGCATCCGGAGACATTAACATTACAGACATGACCATTGTTATTCAGAATCCAACAGATACTTTGGCTGAATTACAAACCTATCTGCAGACCGGAACTGGAGTTATCCACTAAAACAACGGGCGGGAGCAGCATGTCTGCTCCCTGTTTATTTTTAACCGGGTAATTACGCAAATGATTGACTGGATCTCTGTGGATGAAGTGCTTTATCGGTGGGACGGACAAGAAATTGTCTGTGAAACCGGTGTTGGCTATTCAACAAGGATGGAAGGCAATCACCTGGATGGTTTGGAAATAAATGGCAGTGCGGATAATGTTTCCGGACGGCTATTTGTTGATTTTGCTGCCGGGACACTGGCGTTTGAACCTCTGGACGACGAGATCTCCGGGGGGGCAGTGTATTATTCGGTGGATGGAACCGAGACGGTGGCCGAGTTATCGCAACTGCCACGTGTCACCACACTGTATGATGTGATGGCACCGGAGGACGATACTGAGCTCTGGTCGTCTCTGGCCACGATCTCGCAGGTTCATTCTGAGAGTCCGGCTCCAGACGAATTTCATCATCAGTATGATTATATTGCACCGGCAATGTTGCTGGATGAGGGAGATACGACGCTGGATCTGGTATTGCAGAATATCGGTGAGACACAACCGGTGGCGAATACTCCGGAGACGGGTGTCATGCCGGCTGATTTCGAAAGCGTTTATATTAATTCAGGGGTATCTGATCCACTGGACGCCCTGCATTTTTATAATGCGGGTGGTAATGGTCAGCATGGATGATGCGATCAGGGATATTCAGAAGGGCTTGCCTGATAATCAGTAAGCCCTTTTTTATTGCGTGAAGATCAGGTTAATCGTGCAGCATATGACCTAATTTGCCTGCCTTGGTGGCGAGATAAAATTCATTGTAGGCATTGCGACCTTCTTCCAGCGGAATACGTTCCGCGACATGGACGCCGAATTGCTCCATGGCTTTAATCTTGCGCGGGTTATTGGTCATTAAACGTAATGATTTAACACCCAGCGCTTTCAGCATGTCGGCACAGATCGTGTAATCTCGTAAATCCGGAGCAAAACCAAGTGCTTCGTTCGCTTCTACTGTATCTGCCCCCTGATCCTGCAAATGGTAGGCATGGATTTTGTTCAGCAAACCAATACCACGGCCTTCCTGACGCACATACAGTAAAACACCGCGTTCTTCTTTCGCGATCCGCTGCAATGCTGCTTGCAACTGGAATCCGCAATCACAACGCAAGCTGAATAAGGCATCACCAGTGAGACATTCTGAATGAATACGCGCTAATACCGGAGCATCAGTGGTCAAATCACCCATGGATAAGGCTACATGATCTTTACCCGTCGCTTCTTCTTTGAATCCGGTCATAGTAAAGACGCCCCACGGGGTAGGTAATTGGGCACTAGCGACCAGAGATACACTGCTCATGGACTTCCTCTCTGCTTCATATAGGTTCTTTCCGATTGTGACGATTGTTGCTGATACTGGCAACTGCAATTAAGAATAATTCAATTTGTTTCAGTGTATCGTTCGAAAAGAATGACCTGTTTTTTATCAGAGATGTAAAATTAATATAAGAAGTGTATAAAGGCTTCCACATCCGATAAGGTTCAGGTGAGTCATGAAAAAAGCAGTTTTTGCCGTGCTGGCGTTCATTGCGCTGGCAGTCTCCCCATCTTCGTGGGCAGACGGTTCATTCCGGTGTGGAAATGCGTTGATCTCTGAGGGCGATCCGGCGGCGGTATTGCTGATTAAGTGCGGTCGTCCGCTGACCGTTGATGATACAAGCAGGGTTGTCATTGACGAGTATGGTCACAGACAGGTTGTCCGAACCGGCGAAGTCTGGACTATGTATATGGGACCCGATCACTTTTTACAGATGGTGACAGTAGAAGGTGGCATCATTACACGCATTGTTGATGGTCCCCGGGGTTAGCCGGCTGAAATGACTTTCAGCGGGTTCATATTTTTGATTTCTTTGTTGATCTGGGACAGCAGTTTTCTCCATTTAACGTTATCGACATTGTCATAACATGCTTTGCCGGCTTCGAAATGGAATGGACCTGACTGCTCAATGTAAAAACTGCCCCGATAATAGCTGCGAATGTATTGGGCAATCTTTAAAGCCTGATGTTCACGAAATGAACGTTTCATAGCATAACTCCGGTCTTGTTTGACCACGCTATGGTTTCATCAGTGAGTGTCTTTTTTGTTACATAAAAGTAATGATTTCATGAAGTTTCTGACTGACACCAAAAATGGTTAAAAATAACTCAGTGTTGGGATTTGTTAGAGTCTCTTTCGTGTGAAAAATTTCGGCTTTTTTTTTGTCAAGACTGTCGATTGGTCATCTTTCTGTCATAATGCGCCGCGTCTATCCACTGATGATTAAAATATATGCTAGAAATGTTTAATGGACTCAGCTTTGAACTGGGTCTCGGTTTAGCTGTGGCTTTGATATTTGTTCTTGCCTATGAATTTATCAATGGTTTCCATGATACAGCGAATGCTGTAGCAACCGTTATTTATACCAAGGCAATGCCGCCGCATATGGCTGTTGTTGCTTCCGGTATTTTTAACTGTGCCGGTGTATTAGCCGGTGGGCTGGGGGTTGCCTACGCCATTGTTCACTTGTTGCCTGTTGATTTGTTGCTCAATGTGGCATCGGCACATGGTCTGGTGATGGTGTTTGCCCTACTGAGCTCTGCAATTCTGTGGAACCTGGGTACGTGGTATTTCGGTATTCCTGCCTCCAGTTCTCATACCCTGATTGGCGCTATTCTGGGCGTAGGTCTGGCAAACTCACTGATGACCGGAGTTGAAGTCAGCAAGGGCATCAATGTGCAGAAAGCCATTGATATCATGCTGTCATTGATCGTATCTCCTCTGGTGGGTCTGATGATTGCCGGCGCATTATTACTTCTGATGAAGAAGTATTTTTCCGGTTCCAAAATTCACAAAACACCGGAAGAGCGACAGACATGGGACGGTAAAAAACGTCCGCCGTTCTGGACTCGTTTCACACTGATTGCCTCTGCAATGGGTGTCAGTTTTGTGCATGGTTCTAATGATGGCCAGAAAGGTATCGGTATGATCATGCTGGTGCTGATTGGTATTGTTCCCGGCCAGTTTGTGCTGAACATGGAAAGTACCAGCTACCAGATTGGTCGCACTAAAGATGCCGCGTTGCATATGGGTGATTTCTATAAGCGTAACAGCGCTTACCTGGATCAGATGATCGATCTTAAAAAAGTGCCTAATGCTGAAATGCCGCAGGTCTTTAAGTGCGATACAAAAGACTCAATGTCTTCTATTGCCACAGTTGCAAATATGCTGAGTACCACCGAGCATTACAACCAGCTGGATATTGAGAAACGCAGAGAAGTTCGTCGTTTATTGCTGTGTCTGGATGATACCGCGAAGAAGGTAAGTAAATTACCAGGTATCCCGGCTTCTGAAATCGCCGATCTGAACAAGCTGCGTAAAGATCTGACTCAGACCACCGAGTATGCGCCGACTTGGGTTATTTTCGCTGTTGCGTTAGCGCTGGGCGGCGGAACCATGATCGGCTGGCGCCGTATTGTCTATACCGTAGGTGAAAAGATCGGCCAGAAAGGCATGACTTATTCACAAGGTATGGCGGCACAGATTACCGCTGCATCAGCTATCGGTATTGCCAGTATCAGCGGATTACCGGTATCTACAACGCATGTTCTGTCATCAGCTGTTGCGGGTACCATGTTGGCTAACCGTTCCGGCCTGCAGTCCGGCACAGTGAAAAGCATCGTTTTAGCCTGGATATTAACACTTCCTGTTTCTATCGGCTTATCTGCGGGCCTGTTCTGGGCAGGTACCTATATTTTTGTGAACTGATTAATCGGTTCCTGAAGGGTAAATACAAAAGGCCGGCAGTTCTGAACTGTCGGCCTTTGTCATATCTGCTTCAGCATATAACTGGCACCTTCACCATACTGATCGGTATCGACCTGGAGTCCGGTGTGCAGAAATCCATGTTGTTGCCAGTATGAAACAGCCTGACCAAGTGACACCAGTGACAGCGTCGTATAGCCATGTTTTTTAGCCCATGACTGCAGGTATTGAAGCGTCCTGTTACCAAGGCGCTTTCCTGCATAGCTGGGTGCAATCGCCATATCGTGGATGTAGAGTAATTGTGGCGCTGAGGGCATTTCATAAATGCTGTGCAGACTTGCAGGGTCTTGTGTCCAGGGATGTGCCAGGCAATAACCTGCCACATTATTCTGCCGATCACAGATAGTCAGACAGGTTGTCGGGCCCAGTTTTGTTTTTGAACGTAAGACAGCTTCGGATTCGGGAACAATGTCCGGATAGACTTCATTCTGGATACGGAGGATTGCCGGCCAGTCAGTCTCTTTAATTGCGCGGATAATCATTAAACTAAGCATTATTTTACAAGACGTGTAGTTTACGTCGATACGACTGAATCAGCGAGGAAAGAATAGTGAGCGAAGAGTGGGTTGATATCGTCGATGAAAATAATAATGTCATCGGTACCGCACCGCGTTCCGAGATGCGCCGGCAGAAATTACTGCACAGGGCATCATATATTGTGATCACTAATAAGCTGGGACAAGTGTATGTACAGCGCCGTACTGCAACAAAAGATTATTGCCCCTCTATGCTGGATGCCTGCTGCGGCGGCGTGGTAGCAGCGGGAGAAGACATTCTGTCTTCGGCTTACCGGGAACTGGCTGAAGAGATGGGGATCCGGGATGTATCACTGACACCGCATGGTTCATTTTTGCATATCAATTCCGAGGGGAAAGTCTGGGGCGCGCTTTTCAGCTGTCAGTATGACGGTGAGTTGACGCTGCAGGCGGAAGAAGTCGAGTATGTATTATTGATGACGCCACAGGAAATGCTGGCCCGGGAGTCAGAATTTACGCCGGATTCTCTGGATGCAATCCGGCTCTGGTTGTCACCGCTATAAATCTTCAGTGACTCAGTTTCATTCGCCCCTGGCTAAAGGCATCACTGCTGAATTGATACCAGGCGATCGCCTCTTTTATCAGCTGGTCATCGCTTTTTGCTGTTTTGGCAAAAGCCTTGTCCAGTTGCTGAACTTCAGGTTCTTTGCGTGGTCGCAGGATCACCAGTCGATCCGACGTCATATAGCCAAGCCCCTGGTAAGTCGCGATGAATGCCCGTTGCGGGCCATCTGGCGTCGCAAACACATCGGTTCCCATAAAATTCGACTTATAAGAGAAATTCAGCAAACCAAGCAGAGTCGGGGCAACATCGATCTGGCTCATTAACCGAACAACTTTTTGTGCCGGTATATGGGCCGGGGACCAGACAATCAGCGGAATATGGTAACGCTCTGCCGGCAGATCGGTTTTACCGGCGCTGGATGAACAGTGATCAGCCACGATCACAAATACGGTGTCTTTATACCAACTGTGCTCACTTGCCTGTTTAATAAAATGGCCAATCGCCCAGTCGGTATATTTCACGGCGGCCTGTCGGCTGCCGGTGGGGAGATCAATCCGGTTTTCCGGGAAAGTATATGGACGATGGTTACTGGTCGTCATGATGTGCGCAAAGAATGGTTTCCCTTTCTGGCTGGTCTCATCAAACTCGCGCAATGCCATGGCATACAAGTCTTCATCTGCCACCCCCCAGATGTTCTCATGGGTGATCTGGTTACTGTTCAGCTCAAGACGGTCTTTGACGTTATAACCGTTATGCGCAAAGAAGTAGTTCATATTATCGAACGTACCGTAGCCGCCATAAAGGAAGGAAGAATCATAGCCTTTACTGTTGAAGACGCTGGCCAGGGAAAACAGGGATTCATTATCAGGACGGCGGACAATGGATTGCCCCGGTGTCGGTGGCACGGCCAGTGATAAGGCCTCTAGCCCCCGGACGGTTCGGTTTCCTGTCGCATAAAGACGGGTGAACAACATTCCTGAATCTGCCAGTCGATCCAGATTGGGCGTCAGGCCTTTGGCATTGCCAAATTTACCCAGATAGTCGGCTGAAAGACTTTCCACAGAGATCAGAACCACATTCAAACGACGTTCTGTTCCTGCATGTTGGATATTGCGTTGTATGTCATTGGGCTGAGTCGAGACGAACTGTGCTTCTGGTGTTGCGAGCTGTTCACGAACAACCGATGCAGCAGAAATATCATTTTCTGTTGGATAAAAATGACGGTAGTTCAGTTCATTATTATTGAAGGCATAAAACAGAGAATAAAGCCCGCTGCCTGCCAGTTCATTAGCATAACGGTTTTCCCGCAGATCTTTGGCCTGTCCGGACAAGGCAACATTCACCAGCAACTGCACGATGATCAGACCGGACAGCATGTATCTGCGTGGCGTATGCCCCCATTGAGCCAGGAATGATAAACGGTTGATCGCGACAACGAGTATGACGCTCGTCAGCGCAGACAGACTTAGCCACGTCAGCAGAGGATAAGACTCCTGTATATTCCCAATGACTTCATTGGTATAAACCAGGTAATCCACCGCGATGAAGTTAAAGCGGCTTTCAAACTCCTCCCAGAAAACCCATTCACTGACGGCTAATACAACCAGCGCATAGGCGGTGACGAGACTGAAAATCCGGCCGGCGATGATCCATATTTTATTGTGCCGCCAGCGTAACGGGATCACTGTCAGCCAGAGCAGCACCGGGATCAGCAGGTAACTCAGGGTGGCGAGATCATAGACAACGCCACTGATGAAAGAGAAGCCGAGATCAATGAATGACAATGTATTTTTCTGTGTTGCCATGACTGTCAGCACAATACGGCTGACGGTATTGGTCACAAGAAACAGAAAACTTAACCAAATAGCGAAGTGGTAACGACTGATTGAACTGCCTGGTTTCACAAACGACCTAAACCTGCAAAAAACGAAGTGCAGGTATGATACGTGAGTTGGGTTAAGACATCCTTAAAGTTCGCCATCCGGAAAGCATTAGTGTGATTCAGCTCCTAGGCGGGGCTTGCTGTTGCCGGATACGGAGCAATTAATGGCAAAATACGTTAATCTCACCGCGGTTCATATTAGGGAGATGGTTATGCGGCGTTCAACAGGCGTTTCTGCTCAGAAATGGGTCTGGCAGGCAATGGTGCGTAGTGCTTTGGTGCCGCTGGTCCTCGTTGAAACCGTGCTGATAGCCGTTTATCTGATCAGTAATAATCTGATTCGGGAAGCCAATATGGATTACCTGTACCAGAAGGCCGATAACGAATTGCAGATATCGGCGTTGCGGGAATCGGGGATTATCCGTGAACAAGTGCTGGCTGTATCCCGTCAGACGGCAATATACAGAGCAGAGACACAACGGGTTTTAACAGAAGCGCATTATTTTGTTTCTGAGGCAGAAAAATCAAATCATGCAGTATCACCGCAGGGTGTGTTTCATTCGATAAAAGATACGGGAGGCGCAGCTTCCTTCTATTCAGCGTCAACACCTGCGTCAAAACAGGATCATGAGAAGGTATGGCGCTTATCCCAGCTTGATCCCTTAATGAAACAGATCAAAGAAAACAATCCGCTGATAGCTTCTCTCTATTTTAATAGTTGGGATTCCTATAACCGGATTTATCCCTGGTTTTTTACGCCGGATCAGTATCCTGTTGATATGGTGATTCCCAATTACAATTTTTATTATCTGGCTGATGGTAAAAATAACCCGTCACGTACAGAAATCTGGACAGATGTTTATATCGATCCGGCGGGCCATGGCTGGATGGCATCCTGTATTGCGCCCGTTTATAACGGTGATTTTCTGGAAGGTGTCGTCGGGCTGGATATTACCGTTGGCACGATCATTGAGAAAATTCAGAGTCTGGATATTCCCTGGGGAGGATATGCCATTCTGGTGAACGGGAATGGCAATATCATGGCGATGCCGCCGGAAGGGGAAGAGGATTTCGGATTAAACGAGTTAACCACCCACAGCTATCAGGAAGCGATCAAACAGGAAATATTCAAACCGGAACAGTTTAATCTTTTCCTGCGCAAAGATTCACAGCAGATCATTAGCGATATAAAAAACAGTCATAACGGCAAAGGTTTTCTTGTTCTGAAAGGAAACAAAAAACTGATCGCCTGGGATACCATTCCCGAAACGCACTGGAAGCTGATCACGATTGCTGATGAGAATCAGGTCTATACCGAAACGAATACCCTGGCCAAGCATTTTGAGCGGATCGGCTATCTGATGATCGCGGGTTTGTGTCTGTTTTATATGATCTTTATTTTCTTTATCTGGCTGCGCTCGCGCTCTATGAGTCAATCCGTTTCACAGCCATTACTGCACATGAAAGCGATGGTGGATCAAATCGGCAAGGGTGAATACCAGCTGGAAAAACCGGCATTCAGGATTGCGGAACTGCAGGATACAGCGACTGCCATTGTGAACATGGGACAAAAACTGAATGAGATCACCTGTGCTCTCCAGCAGGCCAAAGAAGAGGCGGACTCTGCGAATAAAACCAAAAGCCTGTTTCTGTCCAGCATGAGTCACGAGCTCAGAACGCCACTCAATGCGATTCTCGGCTTTGGACAGTTATTGCAAAAAGATGATAACAATCTGTCATTCAGGGAGCGTCAGAATTACATCAATGAAATGATGACCGCTGGTGATCATCTGCTTAAGCTTATTGATGATGTACTTAACTTTTCACAGATAGAAAATAATAACACGCTGTTAAAAATAGAATTACTGGATGCAGTCAGCGTGATCAAGGAATGCAGCGAAATGCTGCGGCCTATCGCAGTAAAAGAACAACTCATATTATCGGCAGACTTACCGGCAGATCCTGTTCTGATATTGGCGGATAGTACGCGTCTGCGTCAGGTACTGATTAATTTGCTTTCCAACGCGATTAAATATAATCGTCCGCATGGTGCAATCAATATTTCTGCTGAAATCAGCGATAACTATTTGCGTGTCAATGTGCATGATACCGGCAAAGGTATTGCGCCGGAGAAACAAAAAGAACTGTTTACGCCATTTAATCGCCTGGGACACGAGACGTCGGGAATAAAAGGCACAGGAATCGGATTGTCCATTTCAAGGCAACTGATGGAATCCATGAATGGCCGGATTGGGTTCAGCAGTCGTATGGATAAGGGATCCGTGTTCTGGATTGAGCTGCCATTAGCTGACCAGCCCGCCACCGTATCTGAATCAGAGCGGGTACCTGAATCTGTTGATACGGTGAAAACTGTGCAGGGGGATGAGTCTGAGCGGATGGCGGCTGCGACATACAACATACTATGCATTGGTTGTGAACCGGAATCAGTCCGGCAATTGACATTGTTATCCGGGAAGGGGCCTGTGGTTATTTCTTCTGTTACATCAGTGGCAGACGCATTACGCATGCTCAATCAGAATGATATCCATCTGATACTGGCGGATATTCAGCGGACGGATATGAACGCTTATACGTTGCTCCGGCATCTGCGCGGTACCGAGAGGAACCGGGCTACGCCTGTGATTGCCATAACGGATGAGATCATGTCTTTATCACTGCACGCGACACCCGGACTAAGGTTTACTTATGCGTTAATCAAACCGTTTGATGTGTCGCATGCCTGGGCGGTTATCGAAAAAATGTTAAATATCAGTCCTGCGTCTGAATAGAGAATCCGGGAATATTGGTTTCTGTTGTTTCTGGATCGGGCCTGACCTGTTAGCATTTGCAGTATAAAACCAAGCTGACTAAGTGTCTGACTGTGTTAACCGATCTGGAGTCATGTTTTGTCTGATGCAATTCTTCATTCGCTGCAAAACCAACTGTCTGAATGTCTGCCTGCCGATAAAGTTCAGTTACAGCGCCGTTTACAAGGTGTGCAGCGGTTGCCGGCTAATAAGCAAACCGCCGTTTTAGCCATTATTGAGCAGGAGCTTGAAAAAGCCCGTCAACGGGCCGTATTGCGTCAGCAAAATATTCCGCAGCTGCATTATCCCGATCTCCCGGTTACGGATAAACGTCACGACATTGCTGACGCGATTCGCAAGCATCAGGTTGTCATCGTCGCGGGGGAAACGGGTTCCGGTAAAACCACCCAATTACCTAAAATCTGTCTTGAGGCTGGCCGGGGCCATCAGGGCATGATTGGTCATACTCAGCCCCGTCGGCTGGCAGCGAGAACGGTTGCCGCCCGTATTGCGGAAGAGCTGCACTGTGAGCTGGGTTCTCATGTCGGTTACAAAGTCCGTTTCCATGATCAGGTTAATGAGAACTCCTATATCAAACTGATGACCGACGGTATTCTGCTGGCGGAGATTCAGAATGATCGCATGCTGATGCAGTATGACACGCTGATCATCGATGAAGCGCATGAGCGCAGTCTGAATATTGATTTCATTCTCGGGTATCTGAAACAGCTGCTGCCGAAACGTCCGGATCTGAAACTGATCATTACGTCAGCGACGATCGATCCGCAGCGTTTTTCCCGCCATTTCGGCAATGCACCAATTATTGAGGTATCTGGCCGGACTTATCCGGTCGAGGTGCGCTATCGCCCATGGCAGGAAGAGGAAGACGGCGATCCGCTGCAGGGGCTGTTTAATGCCGTTGATGAGTTATGCGAGGAAGGGCTGGGTGACATCCTGATCTTCATGAACGGTGAACGCGAGATCAGGGATACCGCCGATGCCTTGCGGAAGCGAAATCTGCGCGATACAGAAATCCTGCCGTTGTATTCGCGTTTATCCAACGCAGAACAAAACCGGATTTTTTCACCACATGCCGGGCGCCGTATCGTTCTGGCGACCAACGTCGCGGAAACGTCATTAACCGTGCCTGGTATCCGTTATGTCATCGATCCGGGTACCGCCCGTATCAGCCGTTATTCCTACCGTACCAAGGTTCAGCGCCTGCCGATAGAACCGGTTTCTCAGGCCAGCGCAAATCAGCGTAAAGGTCGTTGTGGCCGTGTTGCGGCGGGTATCTGTATTCGTCTTTACTCTGAGCTGGACTTTTTAGGCCGTCCGGAATTCACCGATCCGGAAATTCTGCGTACCAACCTGGCGTCCGTTATTCTGCAGATGCTCGCGCTGGGGCTGGGTGATATGAGCCGGTTCCCGTTTGTCGAAGCGCCGGACAGTCGCCATATCAAAGATGGTTTGCGTCTGCTTGAGGAATTGGGAGCAGTCAGCGGTTCGATTGAAGGCAAACAACCGTTACGATTAACGCCACTGGGGCGTCAGCTGTCCCGTATTCCGCTCGATCCGCGTCTTGCCCGTATGGTGCTGGCTGCGCCTAAATTTGACTGTCTGGATGAGATCCTGATTATTACCTCGGCGTTAAGTATTCAGGATCCGCGTGAACGTCCGATGGAGAAACAGCAGGCATCGGATGAAAAGCATAAGCGTTTTGAGGATAAAGACTCTGATTTTCAGGCCTTTATCAATCTGTGGAACTATGTGCAGGAACAGCAGAACGAGCTGAGTCAGAACCAGTTCCGTAAACAGTGTCAGAAAGAGTTTCTTTCCTATCTGCGCCTGCGTGAATGGCAGGATATTCATTATCAGGTTCGTCAGTCCACCCGTGAATTAGGGCTCATCATCAATCAGACTCCAGCGGCGGAGCAGGCGATTCACAGTGCCATTCTGACCGGTTTGCTGAGTCATATCGGTGTTAAAGATGGTGATAAATCAGAATATATCGGTGCGCGTAACGCCCGGTTCATGATTTTCCCGGGTTCTGGTTTATTCAAAAAACCGCCGAAATGGAGCATGGTAGCCGAACTGACGGAAACGTCGCGGCTGTATGGTCGTATTGTGGCCCGTATTCAGCCGGAATGGATCGAGCCGCTGGCCGGCCATCTGATCAAGAAGAGTTACAGTGATCCCCGCTGGTCGAAAAAAGCGGGCGCGGTGCTGGCCTCCGAGAAAGTGACCTTATATGGCATTACGCTGGTGGCGGATCGCGAGGTGCAATATGGCACGATTGATCCGGTCGTGAGCCGGGAGCTGTTTATCCGCCGTGCGTTGGTGGAAGGGGATTTTGATACCCGCCACCGCTTCTTTGCGGAAAACCGCAAGTTGCTGGCTGAAGTCGAAGCACTGGAAGCCAAATCCCGCCGCCGCGATATTCTGGTCGATGATGAAACGCTCTATCAGTTTTATGACTCGCATATCCCGGTCGACGTGGTTTCTGCCCGTCATTTCGATAGCTGGTGGAAAGAGGCCAGTAAAAAGAATCCTGAGCTGCTCAATTTTGAGCGGGAAATGTTGCTGCAAGGCGATGCCTCACACATCAATGAACATGATTATCCGAACCAGTGGACACAGGGACGCCTGAAGTTCCGTCTTTCCTATCAGTTTGAACCGGGCGAAGAGGCGGATGGTGTGACGGTCCATATTCCGTTGCCTCTGCTGAACCAAGTCGAACCGGTGGGCTTTGACTGGCTGATCCCCGGTATGCGGCACGAGTTACTGGTTGCCTTGATCAAATCATTACCCAAGCAGTGGCGTAAGAACTTTGTTCCGGCACCAAATTATGCGGATGCGCTGATGGCGTCTGTTTCTCCGGAGCAGGGCCCCTTGCTGGATGCGATAGAACGGCAACTGAAACGAATGAGTGGGCTGACCGTTCCCCGTGAATGCTGGGACTGGAATGCGATACCCGATCACCTGAAAATGACGTTCCGTGTTATTGATGACAAACGGCGCAAAGTGGCGGAGAGCAAGGATTTACTGCTGCTGAAAGAACAACTGCGGGAGCAGGTGCAGCAGACATTATCTCAGGTGGCAGATGATGATATCGAGCAGGAAGGCCTGACGCTGTGGAGCTTCGGTCCGCTACCGCAGCAATACAGTCAGAAACGGGGCGGCTTTGAAGTTAAAGCCTATCCGGCGCTGGTGGATCAGAAAGACTCCGTGGCGATTCAGCTGTTTGACTCTCCGGCCGCACAGCAGACGGCTATGTGGGAGGGGCAGCGCCGACTGGTGTTGTTGAATGTGCCGTCCCCAATTAAATATCTGCAGGAAAAACTGCCGAATAAAGCCAAGCTGGGGCTGTATTTTACGCCGTTTGGCAAGGTGACGGACCTGATAGACGATTGTATTGCCTGTGGCTGCGATCAGCTGATGCAACAGCACGGTGGCCTGTCATGGGATGGCGATGCCTTCCAGGCGCAAAAGGAGGTCATCCGGGGTGAGCTTAATGAAGCTGTGGTAAAAATTGCGGCGCAGGTGGAACAGATCCTGACTGCGGCACACGGCATCCGCAAACATTTCAAAGGCAAGATGACGCTGGAGCTGGCATTTGCCCATTCGGATATTCAGATACAGCTGGATCGCCTGATTCACAAAGGATTTGTGACGGAAACCGGTGCGGCGCGTTTACCGGATCTGCTGCGCTACATGAAAGGGATTGAGCGGCGTATGGAGAAAATTCCGGTCGATGCCAACCGGGATCGTATGTATATGCTGAAGGTCCAGCATGTGGAACAGGCTTATCAGCAATTACTGGGTAAGCTGCCAAGAGGGCAGGCGATACCGGAAGAGGTTCGTAATGTCCGCTGGATGATTGAAGAGTTACGGATCTCTTATTTTGCTCAGGTTCTGGGAACACCATATGCGGTGTCTGACAAGCGGGTATTGCAGGCGATCGAGGCGATTAAAATTTAATCTTGCAGATGGGATCTGGTATGTAAAAATTGGCCTCAATAACGAGGCCAATTTTCTATACATGAATGCTTATTTCTTCTGCGGCAATTCCATATTGCCTTTCACGGTAATGCCGTTTGGTTCGAAGTCGAGAGAGGTAAACAGACGAACCCCACGCATTTCTTCCAGCATATTAACTACTTGCTGCACTTCTTCCTGTTCATCGGTCATGCTGCCGGATGCAGCGGTAGATGGTTCTGCAGTCATTTCAGCAGCAGAGGTCGCTGTTTCTGGCTGTTCTGCATTCTCTGTCACAGTCTGTTCAAACTGATTGCGTCCGATCTGTGCCATGTCCGCCAGCAGACTGTAATCCAGACCTAACTGGTAGAATCCGTTAGCAGCCAGAGGCTGTTTAGTCAGCGAAGCGGCCAGTTTAGCACCTGACTCGCCGGTAAAGACAGTAATGTGCTGACCATATAAACCCAGCTTTATTTTCTCCGGTAACGGCAGCAACGGGAGCACTGGCAAGTCGACACTCTGACCATCGGCTGGCAGTTTCACCATATTTGCCAGCTCCGGATCTACCATGCTCAGCATGCCCCATAATTGTTGAGGCTGTTTCCCGGAAACAGAAGCCACAAAGGACAGTTTTTCAATGGTGGCCGGCATGTCTGCCGTGTCATCTTTCAGTTTCAGTTCCTGCAGGCTAAAGCTGGCTCCCTGCAGGCCCTGGACCAGAGCGGTCCCCATCGCCAGCATTGACGGATTGCTCATCTTCAGGCTGCTTTGCACATCCTTTAATGCGGCACAGGTGACTTCAGCCTGTGTTGCCCGTGTCCATAAATCGGTAATCACGGGTGCCAGTTCGTCGACGTTAAGACCAATGCCGATTTTGACCAGCGATTTATTATCTGCCGCATAGTCAGGTATAAATCCACGCAGTTTTTGCAGCGAGGTCATTGTTGCCGCATCTTTGGATTCGATTTTAAACACACTGTCAAAACGGTTCGGATTACTTTTGGTATCCAGATTGGTATAGCCGAATACTTCTTTGGGCCAGAGCGCTGCAATGCCTTCAATATCTTTCTGACATTCGGGGGTGCGGTATTCAGCCAGATTCTTTGTGCTTTCACCTTCGGTGAGCTTATCCAGTAATCTGGCCAGCGAGCTGTCTGCGCGGGTCAGGGTTTTGACCAGCATTTCATTGTTAATAAAGCCGAGCGCGTTTTTACGGAAACCGTAGTCCTGTACCAGCTTGTCGAGTGTGCCGGCCTGTTTGAGCGATTGAGCCGGTTTGGTGATACCGAAAGCGATTGCCATATCTTCTTCCGGCACCATATTTCCCAGATCCAGTGTGAGGATGGCAAAGCCGTCTTTTTTACCGATGGCAAAGGCGACCGGCTGGTTGCCCTGGTTAAAGAAATAGCGTTTATATGTAAATTCTTTAAATTTTGCTGTTTCAGGCTTGGCCTTTGAACGTAATTCAGCCGCCGCAATTAATTTGTCGAAATTAGCTTCGTTTTCTAATTTAAAACGTAATACCGGTAAGGCGCCAACGGTATAAAAAGCGGCGTCTGATTTATCAGCAAAACCAAAACTTTGAGGATTAATTGTTCCTTTAGTGAGCATGGTCACATATTCGGCATAAAGTCCGAAGATAATTTTTAAACCGTTATTCCATTCTTCAGGTTTTGTTTCAATTTCTTGTTGCAGACGCTCTATTTCCTGAACGGATGCGGCTGTTCCGCCAGTGAACAACTGAGAAAAACGGGCCTGTAGCGGAGAAATGGTGTCCTGCCATGATGTGGGCTCAAGATCGCCCATAAATACCAGAGTGTCAGCAGGAACGTAGGTCAGACTGGCTGAAGTATTATCGTTTTTTTGCTGAACGGCATAGTAAGCCCCGACAGCGATAGCAGACGCGATCGCTGCATATAAAATCCCGTTTTTCATGTTTGTTATCCTGAATGGGGTATAAAAATTAAATGCTAGTCAATTGTAAAAGAAATATTATTTTTTTCATTACTGTTTTTAATTGACTTCGGCTTGGAATGCTTTAGATTGGTTACCAACTGATAGTGCGGTAGCGCTTACGTGACATACGGCGTCATTTCCTACAAGAAAGTCATCGTTGTCCATTTAAGTAAACCCCTTTCAGCGTTAATGGCCGAAAGGCTCAAGTATTTTGTGTTAGGAAATGTGTTATGTCCGTACGTACTGGCAAAGTAAAGTGGTTCAACGAAGCTAAAGGTTTTGGTTTTATTCAGCAGGACGAAGGTCCGGATGTGTTCGTTCACTTCCGCGCTATCAACTCTACCGGTTTCAAAACCCTGGCTGAAGGCCAACGCGTTCAGTTCACTGTGACTCAAGGCCAGAAAGGCCCACAGGCTGAAAACGTAACTGTACTGTAATTTATACAGCAACAGATAGAAAAAGCGCCTTAAGGCGCTTTTTTTTTGCTCTCGCAAAACCGGATGACTTCAGATCCAGATAGTGACGAGGTGATTCCGGGCTGCCGTGTCAGCTGATTTTCATCTGCTGTAACTGATATAACGTCGCATAATGCTGGTTGGCTGCCAGCAACGCATTATGATTGCCACGTTCAATCACCTTGCCATGTTGCAACACCAGAATTTCGTCAGCGTCTACTATGGTAGACAAACGATGAGCGACAATCAGCCAGGCGTGCTGGTGGCGAATAGAAGCGATAGCCTGCTGCAGATGATGCTCTGTCTGAGAGTCTACGTTGGCGGTCGCTTCATCCAGAATCAGGATAGGCGGATGAGTCACCAGTGCTCTGGCAAAAGAGAGCAATTGTCGCTGTCCGGCCGAGAGATTCTTGCCTCCCTCCTGGAGTGGCATTGATAACGCATCCTGCGCATTCATGCTCTCAAACCATTGTACATGCGTTAACACCTGTCTGATGTCATCATCACTGATCTGAGCGCGTCCGAAGCGAATGTTTTCTGCCACTGTCCCGGCAAAGATAAACGGATCCTGCTGAATAACACCGATCTGTGAACGCAGTTGTTTGATGTCCCAGTCTCTGAGCGGGTGCTGTTCAATGAGGATGTCGCCGGACACCGGTGGGTACATGCCGCTCAGCAGATGCAGTATGGTCGATTTGCCGCTGCCGGTATGACCAACCAGCGCCATCATTTTGCCGCGCTGCAGCTCCAGGTTGATATCCTGTAGCACCAGTCCGCCGTCATCCTGGTAACGGAAACAGACCTCCCGGAAGCTGACGTGACCCTGAATTCGCTGCTGGTATGTTCCTGATGATTCTTTCTCCGTATCAAGCAGGTTAAAAATACGTTCTCCGGCAATTAACGATTGCTGGATTTGTGTCAGCTGATTGGTGAGTTCATTCAATGGTTCGATCATGCGACCCATATAGCTGACAAACGCATAGATAACCCCGACCTGGATCTGAGAGGTGCCCTGCAGGGCAAACCAGCTCAGCAGTGATCCCAGCGTAATGATATAAAGCAGGTCAATCATCGGACGCAGTAATAGCCCGTTAAGCTGCAACACTTTCATCCGGGCTTGCTGATGCTGCTCATTCGTGGCGGCAAATTTATCAGCGAAACGGGCTTCCTGTACCAGCGACTGGATGATCGGGATCCCTTGCAGGGTTTCGCTGAGCTGGTGATTGAGGTCTGACAGACATTGCCGGGCTTGCCGTGACCATGGCATGGAGCAGCGCTGATAAATCTGCATGATCCCCGTGGTAACCAGCATCATTAACGCAACCGCACAGGCCAACTGCCAGTTAAGCCAGAACATGCCTCCCAGAATGCCGGTCAGTAAGACGATCTTCTGAATGGATTGGCCGATCACCTGAATATAAAGTTGCAGCAGGGTTTCAGTATCGTTCCCGATGGTTGAGATCAGATGCCCGGTCTGATGCCGGTCAAGGTAGCTGGCTGGCAGACGGAGTGCGGCACAGAAGGTTTGCTGTCTGAGCCCCTTGATGATCGCCTGAGCCGCTTTGCTAAACAGCAGAGATTGTTTGTAACTGCTGAAGGCGGCGATGATCTGCAGGGACAAATAAGTCAGAACGAACAGGCTGATTTCATTGACGAACCAGAGACCAGCGGCCAGGCGGGTATCGATGAAATGCTTGATGAGCAGCGGACCACTGATTTCCGCCAGTGCTGACAGAAACAGGAAAAACAACCCGGCCAGAATAATCTTCACGTGAGGCCGGCAATAGGCGAGCAGACGCAGCAGGGTGTTATTCATTCACTTCCTCTGTCAATGCTTGTTCAAGTTGTTGGTAATGCCATGTCCGGGCATACCAGCCATCCTGTGCCAGTAACGAAAGATGTGTACCGGACTCCCGCTGTTCACCCTGTTCCAGCACAATAATCTGATCAGCCTGTTCTATTTCCTGCAGGCGATGGGTCACCATCAGCACAGTGACGGTATTTGACGCGGAAAGCAGGTTTTTCAGAATCCGGGACGCGGTTTTGGCATCAACGGCAGAGAGGGCGTCGTCCAGTAATAAGAACGGCCGCTGAGTGAGCCAGGCACGGGCCAGCGCAAGGCGCTGTTTCTGACCGCCAGACAGCGTGATCCCCCGTTCACCGACTGCGGTCTGATATCCTTCCGGCAGGGCGGTAATATCCCGGTGTAATTCGGCAAGCTTGGCGGCGGCAATGATCTGCTCTTCCGTTGCTTCCGGACAGCCTAACGCAATATTTTCTGCCACCGACAATGAGAACAGATAGGGTTCCTGCGGCACATAGGCGAATTGCTGACGTAATTCCTGCAACGGCCAGTCGGGTAATGCCTTGTCATAGAGGTGAATCGTGCCTTGCTGAGGATCGGCAAATCGCTGCAACAGTTTCAGCAAAGTACTTTTCCCGGCACCAGTTGGTCCGACAATACCAATAAAATCGCCCGTCTGAATCTGCAGGCTGATATGTTGCAGCAATGCTACGCCGTTTTCATTTTCAAACCGCGCCAGCCGGATTCCGAGCGCATGCTGACCGGCAGAAGAGGGTGGCGAGACCATCTGGCCTGAAGTTAACTGTGGTTTGGTCGCAAGCACGGAACGGATTCGCTGATAAGCGGCATTACCGCGTTCCAGGATGTTGAACAGCCAGGCGATAGCAAACATCGGCCAGATCAACTGACCCAGATAAAGACTGAAACTGGTTAACTGACCGATAGTCAATTCCTGCCGCATGACGAGCCAGCTGCCTCCGGCAATCGCCAGCAGATAGGCACTGCCGATACAGAGATAGATTACCGGATCAAATTTGGCATCAACCCGGGCTACCTGCATATTGGCCTGATTAGCGGATTCAGCACTTTGCTGCATCTGCTGCTCGGCATAGTGTTCTGCCGCGAATAACCGCAATGTCCGTAAACCACTCATATTTTCGTGTGCAATGTTATTCACATCCCCGAAAGCAGCCTGAGCCTTACCGAAGGCCTGGTGGATTTCTCTGCCGATCCGGGCGACCAGAAATGCCATGATGGGCAACGGGAGCAATGCCAGCAGGGTCAGCGGTAACGAGTATTGTGTCACCATGATCCAGAGCACCAGGCAACCGATAAACAACGAATCCACCAACGTCAGAATGCCTTCACCGGCCGTCATTTCTACGGCCTGAATATCATTACTGACATGCGCTATCAGCTCACCGGTCCGGTGTTGCCGGAAAAAATCCGGATCCATCGCCAGATAATGCCGGTATAGCTGCTGCCTCAGTAAATAGCCGAGTCTGTAGGCGGCACCATATAACGCGACCCGCCAGATATAGCGCAGTGCATACACCAGAAAGCCGATAGCAAGAAGAGAGATGAGCAACGGCTGAAATCCGGACCAGATCGTGGAGCCGGGGGCGGGGTGAACAACGGTATCGATCATGGAACCAATCAGCGCGGGCACTTTGGTCTGAATAACCGCGATAATGCAAAGTACGCTCACGGTCAGCAGATATCGCTGCCAGTGAGCGCGGAAAAACCAGGCTAATTGCCAGATTAGCGTCATCGCTGTTTGCCCGAGAGCAATAGTTCACAGCGTTCTGGCAACTGAGGCATCCGGTTGGGCACCGGTTTGCTGCTTACCCTGGCTGGTTTGGTCAGCCATGAATCCAGTTCTGCTCCGCAGCCATCGCCCGGCGGGAATGGTTTCTGGGGTTCGCAATCTCTGCTGCCGACCGGACAATGTAAACGGACATGGAAATGTGCGCTGTGGCCAAACCAGGGACGTAATTTACCCAACCAGGAGGGGCCGCTGGCAGCAAATTGCTCGCACATGGCTTTTTTGATCGGCGGATTGACAAAAATACGCTCTACACGGGGATCCTGTGCGGCCAGCTTCAGTAATGTCATTTGCTGAGAGCTAAAGTTTTTATTTACTCTGTTCCGTCGGAAATCGACCATTTCCTGCGCTTTGATGTTATTACGTGCCGCAGCACTTAGCGGTTTGCCGGCGAACCGGAACCAGATATCGGTATCCAGTCCGCTCTGATGGCTGCGGTGTCCGGTGCTGAATGGGCCACCTTTGGCCATGGCCATATCACCTACCAGAATGTCGGGCAGACCGACCTTTTTCGATTGCCGGGCTAAATCGAGAACGTATTGTTCCATCACCGGATGGCTATAGAAACGTTTCTGACGAGGACGCAGAATCTGGTATCCGGTGCCGTTTTCAGGCAGTGCGACGGCGCCTTGCAGGCAACCGGCAGCGTAGCCGCCGATTGCTTCTGCTGAACCATGACTGGGTGTAACCTGCTGTGCCCATGGATTACTCATGGCGGCGACTAAAATCCATTGATACATAACAGCTAAACATTCCTGCAAATATTACGTTGTTTGCCAGACCATATTTCCGGCTAATGTCGGACGCTGGTCATACTGAGACAGTGCTTGCCACAAGGGTAACAGGCTTTGCTCCATCGCCAAAGCACGTTGCAGCGGGAATAAACCAAGTTCCTGTGCCTGCTGTGAGCTGATCTCACCTTTTTGCAATTTAATCAATGTGTTGGCGACACGATGATTGGCGCGAATCCAGATGGCGTCTTTTGCTTCCTCTCCGGTACCCTGAGCAATATCATCGATCATTAATGGCTCCATCCACCACTGACGGTCAGGACGGAATCCGCCGCGTAGCTGGTAGGCATTTTTACTGCCGATTAGTGTAATGTCAAAGTGCAGCCCGGGATGGGGCCAGGGACAAAGCAGCAGATCAACCAGCGCATGATGGCATTGCAACTGTGCGGAGATATTGCAGCCAGTTCCCTGACAGGCTCCCAGAAACGTCATATCACCAAACAAATGTGTCAACAGGGAAAATGGATGGATCATGTCCTCCATGAACCATTCAACCGGCGTCTTGGGATAGGGCAGATTAACTCCGGTTACCACTGTGATCCGCATCAGTTCGCCAAAATCACCGCCATTGATCAGTTGCTGTAATTGTCTGGCAGAGTCGAGGAAAGGAAACGGGAAACTGATATAACTGCGTTCGGCGTTGAGAGCCTGAAATTGCGGCAGATTATCAGGCGTCAGGCCTAGTGGTTTCTCACAGAGTATGATTTTGTCCTGCAGAGCCTGCAGATAACCGAGGTGGCTGGCGGTAGGTGTCGCTATCGCAACAACATCGCAGTCCTGTAATACGGCGAGCTCGGTTCCGTGCCGGGGGATGTCTTCCTCCGCAGCTATTCTGGCAACCAGATCCGCATCATGTGCCATCATGGCGGTGACTTCACAGCCCGCTTTCCGTAACCCCTGAACATGGACGCGGCCCCAGTTTGTGCCTATAACACCGGCTTTCATTTGTTATCTCCCATACAAATATCTGAATCTAGTTTACTCTTATAAGGGATTCATTTGTTAAGTGTTATATCGGCAGTGACAGGAGAAACCATATGTTCAATGAATTTAAAAAATTTGCCATGAGGGGCAATGTGGTTGATATGGCCGTCGGTATTGTTATCGGTGCGGCGTTTGGGGCGATAGTGAAAAGTCTGGTGGATGATGTACTGATGCCACCAATCGGTTTGTTGCTGGGGGGCGTGGATTTTTCCGATTTTTTTGTTGTACTGAAAGAGGGCGCGAAAGCAGCTGCGCCGTATCATACTCTGGCTGAAGCGAAAGCCGCGGGAGCGGTCACAATCAACTTCGGTTTGTTCGTAAATGCCATCATCAGCTTTACTATTGTCGCCTTTGCCCTGTTTATGATTGTAAAAGCGATGAATAAACTGCGTGCTGAAGAGGCACCGGCACCCGTTACCACTAAAAAATGCCCGCATTGCTGTTCTGAGATTGCTCTCGAGGCAACCCGTTGCCCACACTGCACGTCCCAATTGTAAATAGTTCAGCGGCGCAGCTTGTTCAGTAAACGGATAATGTCATTCAGGATCCGGTAACGCTGCAATTCGGCCGGCCCGTATCGGGTAGATAATGTGGCCGGATTGCTGCGTTGTTTCAGGTAACGGTTTAATTGCAGGCGATTGAAACCGCCAACCTTAAAAATCAGCGGCAAAAGTTGCTGTATCTTTTCTTCGGTCAAACCCAGCGCTTCGTTGTAGGCTTCATCATCCGGCAACGTGATTTTCAGACTAACCTGGCGGATCTTCTGTTGTTCCTGCAGATATTCCAGCCATTGTTCCACATACATGGGCTTGGTTCCGGCCAGCAGGTTGAAAAAACCACCACTATCGCTCTTGCATCCGCTCAGAAGCAGGCAGGCAAACGTATCGTCGTTACAGGAAAATGTCACATCACCCGGGATTGACCAATCCACCGCAAGTACCGAAACATCAGCCCGTTCGCCATTAAACCCTTCACAATGAAAACGAAACAAAACAGTACTCCGACAGCAAATTAGCCGTCTATTTTAACATTATCTTTGTGCTGTTAATAACTTATAGTTCAGATGTTAATTAACAGTACTGATTTTGGCTAATGCTTCCCTGACGGTATCGGTATCGTCCGGACGTACTACTCTGGCGACTTCTTTACCATTGAGAAGACATATCAGCGTTGGCCATAATTTCACCTTGAATGCCCGCCCGAGCGGCTTACCCCGGCCATCGGCGATATGCAGGTGCTTTATTTCCGGATGTTCAGCCATGGCGGCTGAAATGAAAGGCTGAGCTTCCTGGCAGAAGCCACACCAGGCGTTACCGAATTCAATCACAACCGGGCCGGACCAGGATTCTGCTTCGGCAAGAGAAGGTTCTGTTTCCTGATAGACAAGCATGCTCATAACAAGACTCCGTGACATGGATAATGTGAATAGTGTCTTATAGAAACAATAGCAGTGGACAGGGGATTGGTGCCAGCTGCGAGACTATTGCATAATGGCATCCGGGCAGGAAATGAGGAATCAGGATGTCTAATAAGCAGAATCGCTTGGATCGGGAACGTAAAACCATCCGTTTTATGATTGGTATCTATTGCAGAAGTCAGCATGCCGGCCAGCCGCTTTGCCCGGACTGTCAGACATTGACGGATTATGCGATGAATCGTATTGATAAATGCCGCTTCAAGGCAGATAAGCCGACCTGTGCCAAATGTCCGATCCACTGCTATCAGAGCAAAATGCGGGAGAAAATCCGTAAAGTCATGCGTTTCTCCGGTCCCCGCATGATGATTTATCATCCGATCCTGACTATCTGGCATTACATTGATGAGTATGCCAGTTCACACAAGCACTAAGTTCAGAACCGGAGGGTGCCACTAATCCGGGAAGATATGGGCCAAATGCAGTTCGCGCAGCATGGACTGTTTTTTCGATTGATGAGTCTGCATCCGGCGTAAAATATCATTCAGCACCTGGACTGCATTCAGGACATATGGTCCCTTGTTCAGCATCACACATTCCGAACGGTGTCCCATTGCCGCATCCGTGATTTCAGCTCGTGAAGGCATACCTTCCTTGGCCAACGTTTCCAGAACCTGGGTGGCCCAGATAACCGGGATATGTGCTGCTTCGCAGATCCAGAGGATCTCTTCCTGCACTTCAGCCAGCCGTTCAAAACCACATTCGACGGCCAAATCACCGCGCGCGATCATGACGCCGCATTTAGGTGCCCGCATGGCGGTTAATAGCATGTCCGGGAGGTTTTCAAAACCGCGACGCGTTTCGATTTTCAGCACTATAGCGGGTTGTTGCTCGCCCAGGCTTTTCATGTGATTCTGTAGCAGTTCGACATCGGCAGCGCTGTTGGCAAAGGATAACTCAACCACGTCGGCATGCTTTATGACGAAGGGCAAGTCATCCAGATCCTGCTGAGTTAATGCAGTTAAATGCAGCTGACTGTCAGGCAGGTTGATGCCTTTATCGCTGCGGAGCTTTTCACCTTGCATACGGGCATGCGTGATCCGCACATACACCTGCTCCGGTTCTACTTTTTCAATGATGCCACCGATTTTACCATCATCAAAACGGATGGATTCTCCCGAACGGATATCATCAAACACTTCCGGCAAGGTACAGCCAATATGTGCCGGCGTCAGAATCAGCCCAACGCTATCCCGCGTAGCCGGACGCCCGGGTTTAAGGTCCCGGGTTAATAGCAGCAAATCGCCGGGGAACAAGGTAATGGTATTTTCTGTGTGCGGTAAAAAACCGACGGCGGCCTTGCGATCTTCGCGGCTTCCTTTTTTCTCAAGCTGCAGTACGGTACCAGAGACGATGTAGGCCGACTGCGTTATTTCGGCCCAACAGCCATTTTGGGTGACATCCATGATAAGAAGGTGCCGTTTTGACTCGCGGGTGTCACGGAACGAGACGATGTCTCCTTTATGCAGCCGTTGCAGCCATTTTGCCGGTACAGGGAGTGTAGCATCGGCCAGGGAAGGGGACGGAGTCACAGCCGGATCAACCGTCAGCCAGATCCGGGCTGGTGCCACAACTCTGCCATAAGCATCGCGTTTAGGCCGGATATGCACAACTGCCGGACCCGCTTCCATCGGACCTGTCCGCAATTTAGGACCGGCCAGATCCATCACTATTCGGCAGCGCATATCCAGCGCCTGCTGTGCCATTTTCAGGTTCTCGATCATTTTCAGCCAGACACCGGCACTGTCATGCGCACAGTTGATACGCATGCAATCCATGCCCTGTTTCAGCAGACTATGGACTAACGTGTAGTCGTCTGCGGCTTCAGAGGGCATAGTGACCATGATTCGTACATCCCGACCGGAATTAGTCTGTCCAAGCAGGGCATCGGTATGCTCTTTAAGCAGTTTTTGTCCCTTTGAAAAATCAAGGCGGGAATGTTTTTCCCGGGGCGAATGAGCGTCCTGATTCAGGTTATGCAGCAAATAGAGTACTTTTTCGAGAGACGCGAGAACATGTGCTTCGGCCCGGCCAAGCGAAGAGAGCCCCAACTCTGACAGTCTGCATTGCAGCGGGCGTAAATCATGGCGGCGCAATGCCAGATAGTGCAGCAGATTGACCGCACTTTCATAAAAATCAGGATGAACGGCTTTCAGATACTCCTGGGCGACTGCCGGCGCTTCTATTACGGTTTCCTGTAATACGGAAAGCTCGGTGATCAGTTGTTCAATATTTTCTTTTTCCCATATCTGATCATTATTATTTTTGCGCGGCGCCATAGCATTTCCTGAAAAGAAAATAAGGAGACTAAATTCATCTTAAGATAAGGGATGTATAAAAAGCATGACGCATGCTCATCCTATGATAGGTATCACATAAAATAAGTGGGTATATATGTTGTTAATGGATGGCATATATCCAGCGTAAACAATAATATATATAGAATATTTGTTTCCTGACTGAGGGTTTTCTTATGTCATTTCCTGCGGTATCTGATCTTAATCGTCTGGCGCTGTATATTCGTCCGTCCTGTCCATATTGTGTCCGGGTCAGTGATTACTGCCAACAGGCAGGTATTACTCTGGAAAACCGGAATATTGCTGAAGGCGCACATCTGGAAGCGTTAATGACCGGTGGCGGAAAACGCCAGGTTCCTTGTCTGCGAATCATTGATGAGCAGGGCAACAGCCACTGGATGTATGAATCAATGGATATTATCAGCTATCTGAAACAACAGTTCGCAAACTGACTCCTGTGCTTCCCGGCGGAACCTGTGATCAGGGCGTCTCCGCCGGTGATAACAGTTGCTGATAAAGCTCAAAATCTGTCTGTGAAAAACAGCAAAATATAATTTCTTCCAGTGTATCGGACTGACGGGCAACCTGACGAACGGTGGTCACTGCCGTTTGTGCTGCCAGATCCGGCGGATAGCCAAAAATGCCGGTACTAATGCAGGGAAAAGCGATAGAAGTAATCCCGTTTTCAGCAGCGATTTGCAGACTGCGCTGATAACAGGACGCGAGTTGCTCCGGTTCCTGACGAGTGCCGCCGTACCAGACCGGACCGACTGTATGAATAACGTATTTAGCGGGCAACCGGTATCCTTTCGTGAGTCTGGCGTCGCCGGCTGCACAGCCTTTCAGCATGTGACATTCATGCTGTAATTCCGGGCCGGCGGCACGATGAATGGCGCCACACACCCCGCCACCGGGCAATAACGATGAATTTGCAGCGTTAACAATGGCATCCACATGTAAGGTTGTGATGTCGGCGAGCAGGGCATAAATACGGGCTATCATCGATAACATCCTTCTTATCCGATCTCGGTATCTAAAGCTGAACTACACTTGTAATTTGGCAGGAATACCGGACTCATGATGGTAAACCTGTCACAAAACAGTGCTTTAGTGGCATACTGTGGTACAGATGTCATGCCTGGCTGACATAATTTTCTTTTCAGAGTTCTCATCATGACAAACAGTATCTTCTCTATAGCGGTATTAATTATTGCCAGTGCTTTTTTTTCTGTCTCGGAAATTGCGCTGGCGGCCTCCCGCAGACTGAAATTACAGCAGTTGGCTGAATCCGGGAGTGAGCAGGCCAATAAGGTGATTGCTTTACAGGAGCAACCGGGACATTACTTTACCGTCGTGCAGATCGGTTTGAATGCCGTGGCGATTCTCGGCGGTATTATCGGTGAATCGGCGCTGACGCCTTATGTTTCCGACGTCCTGCAGTACTGGATTGCATCCCCTTTGCTGGACACCATCAGTTTTGCGATATCGTTCATGCTGGTGACTTCGCTGTTTATTCTTTTTGCAGACCTGATTCCGAAACGACTGGCCATGATGGCACCGGAGCAGATTGCTATTCATATCGTCAATCCAATGCTGTTCTGCGTGGCCGTTTTCAAGCCGCTGGTCTTTATCTTTAACGGATTAGCCAACCTGTTGTTTCGCCTGTTCAAATTACCGACGACACATAAGGAAGTGATCACGCCGGATGATATTTACGCCATGATGTCGGCGGGGGCGCAGGCGGGGGTATTACGGGAACAGGAGCATCATCTGATAGAAAATGTGTTCGAGCTGGATTCAAAAACTGTTCCATCCACGATGACATCCCGGGACGGCATTATTTATTTTGATCGCAGGGAAACAGAAGAGGAGATCAGACAGAAGATAGCGGAACATCCGCATTCCAAATTTCTGGTCTGTGATAACAACATTGATACCGTACTGGGGTATGTGGATTCCAAAGATATTCTGCTGCGGGTACTGAACAAACAACCAATATCGCTGACTGATGAGAAGCTGATTCATACGCCATTAATCATTCCGGATACTTTAACGCTGACCGAAGCGCTGGAAGGGTTCAAAGGGTCCCGGGAAGATTTCGCGGTGATCCTGAATGAATATGCGCTGGTGGTAGGGATCATCACGCTGAATGACATCATGAATACCCTGATGGGTGATTTGGTGAACCAGCATCAGGAAGAGCAGATCATCCAGCGTGATGATCACTCCTGGCTGATTGACGGTATCGCACCTATTGATGATGTCATGCGGGTACTGGATATTGAAACGTTTCCGGAATATGAGAATTACGAAACGATTGCCGGCTTTATGATGTTTATGCTGCGTAAAATACCTAAGCGGACCGACTCTGTGACCTATGCTGGCTATAAATTTGAAGTGGTCGATATCGACAGTTACAAGATAGATCAGCTGCTGGTGACCCGGATTGCGAATACCGAATCCGAGAATCTTTCGCTACCGGGGAAATAACCGAAGCAAAATCGGACAGTTATATCGTAAAAATATGGCGGGCATGTGACAGGCTTAATAGATGCGCTTGGGTCGAACGGAATATAATAACGCGCAATGTTTGCGTTTACGCAAGCTGTACATTGGCGAGTTGTATTTTGGAGAGTGGTTGTGAGTGATCTGAAGCAGCAGTATGAAAAGATGGTCGTTGCCCGTTCATGGGATAAAGACACCCAGATCCGTTTTTTCCTGGAGTATGCGCAGGAATATAAACTCGGGGAACATTTTTTATCTTATCTTGGCCTGAAACCTGCTCCTGGTCTTAAAGTGCTGACCGCCTCTGATCACTACTCTTTTGAACAGCTCATACGGCTGGTCATCAAGGATGAAGCAGTGACGAACGCGATTAAGGATAACTCGCTGGTTACCCGTGATATGCATCCCTGGTCGGTGCAGGATGTGATTAAGTGCGTCGCTTCCTGCATGTCAATTGCGATTGATCCGGAAAATAAACAACTGGTTCAGGAACTGCTGGCTTATTTTAATCTGAAGCATGCCTTTTTTAGCCAGCCAGATGATGATGCGACGGCCGGGGTGAATGACAAGCAGAATCCGGATGATTATCTGGATAACATGTACGCCCGCTATGCGCATATTGTAGGTATGCCGCAAAAGTAAACCTGTCCTAAGGCCGGAACGGCACCGGATTTGCATTTGCACTATCTCGGATGCATAGATACTGATGCATGTATTATTAATGTGCATAATCAGGGAGAATGCGCATGAGTGGTGCAAAACAACAATATGACGAGTTGATTGCTCTTCGGGCATGGGATAAAGAAACACAAATCCGTTTTTTTCTGGAATACGCGGAGGAGTATCAACTTTCCGCTCATTTTCTGTCATTTCTGGCACAGAAGCCGGTTGCGACTGTCAAAACGCTGACCCGTTCAGATAATTATTCAACAGAACAATTGATTGAAATTCTGAGCAAAAATGAAGCTATCACCCGGATCATTAGAGAACAGGCAATGACCACTCCGATTTCGAATCCGTGGACGGAGCGGATCATGCTGGCTTGTATTGCCGAGTGGATGTCCATATCAGTCGAACCTGATAATGCATTACAACTGCGGGAGCTATTGACCTACTTTAATGAAAAACATGCCTATTTCCTCCGCGCGATGAACAAAACCACAATAGATGCCAATGATGAAGTCAGCGACAAGTACCGGTTTGGTGCAAGAGGTTAAATTCGGGAAACGCTGTCCGGGGAGAAAATAATCAGATAATGCTCACATCGGCATAACAGAATCTGCAGCAGGCAACGACAACCACAGAAAACATTGATACGTTTAAAGAAACAGCGCCAGACAGATAACAAGGGATACTATGAACCCGAAAATAAAAGAGTTGCTGGAGCGTATTCGTCAGATACAAGATGAAATCGAGCAGGAAATGGCACGCCGGCGTGCCGAGCTCCATACCGATTTTGAAAACAGGCGTGTTCGTTTTGAACGGGAAGTGCTGGAGCAGCAACGCCGGTTCAAAATGGGGCTGTTTAAATATCTGCGCCAGGCACGATTTCGTAATGTTATCTCTGCACCGATTATCTATTCAGTGCTTGTTCCCATGTTGCTGCTGGATCTTTTCGTCACTATTTATCAATACATCTGCTTTCCGTTGTACGGTATTCCCCGGGTACGCCGGCGGGATTATTTTGTGTTTGACCGGGCTTATCTTGGCTATCTCAATATTATTGAAAAAATCAATTGCGCATATTGTTCCTATGGGAACGGGTTAATTTCCTATATTAAGGAAATTGTCGGACGAACCGAGCAATACTGGTGTCCGATCAAACATGCCCGCCGGGTCATGCAGGCGCATCCATACTATGATGGATTTGTTGATTACGGTGATGCCGAGACTTACCGTGATGAACTGGATAGACTGCGAGCGGAGCTTGCTAAACTTGATGAAGATGAGAAAGAGAACGAGACAAAAGACGAAGATAACGATCAGAAATAAAGCGTTCTGATCATCATCTTATGCTTCCACACCGGCTCTCATCATAAATAACTGCACATCGTGTCCCTGTTTCAAGGCGGAACTGGATTATTCACAATGAGTGGAGCAGTTGTTCATCTTGCAGCCAGCGATACATCCTCCCATTAGCAGGATATCGTCTCTGAAACAATCAGCTGTACAAGCATGATATTCAGAGGTGCATTCTGTTGTGCATTCCTTCTGAGGGGCCAGGCCGTCAGGCGAATGATAAGTACCACCGCCACCCACATCATAATCGTCATTAGATGCGAGATACATGTCGGTGCTGCTGAAGCTGAACGAAGAAAATGTGAGCGCAACAAGCGCGGTAAGCAGGAATGTTCTCATTTAAGCAAGTTCCGGAATCTAATCTATTTTAGTAAAAATACTTTTAATTCAGTCTGATACCATCGTTTTCAATGGTGATCAGCCCTTGTTTATACAGACCGCCGATCGCCTTTTTGAAGGTGCCCTTGCTCATGCTGAATTGCGAGTAGATCAGTTCCGGTGAGCTTTTATCGCCAACAGGTAGGAAGCCGCCGGCTTTTTGCAGACGGACCAGAATTTTTTCACCGGCTTCGTCTTTGCGGGCGAGGCCGGGCTTGTTCAGCGTGACATCCAGTTTGCCATCGTCATGGATTTTTTTGATGTAGCCCTTGGTACGCTGACCGATTTTGATGTTAGCGAAAATTTCATTACGGAAGATCAGACCCCAGAACTTCTTGTTCACGATCACTTTATAGCCGAGATCGGTCTGTTCGCAGATCAGCAAATCAACTTCTTCCCATGGCTCATAACGTGGCATTTCAATGCTCAGGTAATGATCCAGACGGCTGGTAGCAGTAGGGCGGCTTTCACGATCCAGATAGACGTAAACCACATAGGTGTGGCCTGACTGCATTGGTTTGGCCTGTTCATTGGCAGGAACAAACAGATCTTTCTTCATCCCCCAGTCAAGGAAGGCGCCAATACGGCTGGCAGAAACCACTTTCATTCCAGCGAATTCGCCTACTTGCGCCAGAGGTTTGTCGGTGCTGACTACCAGCTCTCCGTCACCATCCAGATAAGGGAATACAGGCAGAACGTCGCCCTCTTTGATGTGTTCCGGTAGCTGACTTTGCGGAACAAAAGCTTGTCCCAAGTCGTCTGCATCCAACCAGGCACCTTTTTCATCGATTTTAATTACAGGAAGGGAGTTCATGCGGCCAAGTTGGATCATATGCGGGTCTCTTTGACAATCAGTGATACATAACAGATGAGAGTGAATCATATCACTTTGGACAGGCTGGAGGGATTTTAGTTGATGAGATTATCCGGTTGCTTGCATTAGATGAATATTTTGTGTTTAGTTGATGTGTACGTCCCGTTTCTATTTAAAAAATAAACAGATAATGAACATTGTCTGATATCGGTCATACTTTAATACAGCGCAAAGATTGCGAGAAAATTAGCCCCGTAGTGTGAGAGGTGGCGAATGCAAAACAAGACAAATAATAGTCGTCCACACTTGTTATTCATTTTTTTGTCTCTGGCTTTTCTCAGTGAGCATGTTCGTGCCGAGATCAGTCTGATCCCGGAAACGGAACAATCCCTAGTCAGCTGGTTACATGCATTCGCACAGATTATGGGGGCGTTATTTGTTCTGGCGGTGATCTCCGCAATCTACTTTTTCTTTCAGAACAGGAAATTAAAAAGGCGTCTGCAGAAAAGCCGGGAGCATGAAGATCGGCTGCGTACGCTTTATACCGCGATAGAGCAAAGTCCGGCTTCGGTTGTTATCGCCGATGCGGACGCGAATATCAGTTATGTGAATCCCCGTTTTACTGAGGTGACTGGTTATACGCTGAATGAAGTGCTGGGTCATAATCCCAGGCTTTTGCATTCGGGTTTAACCGGTTCGGAACTTTATGACGCGATGTGGGAAAAATTAAGTCGCGGGGAAAACTGGTCGGGAGAGTTTGTTAACCGGCGCAAGAACGGGGAAATATACTGGGAACAGGCACATATCTCCCCAATATTGAATACTGAGGGTAAGGTTACCCAATATGTCGCCGTCAAACTGGATATTACGGATCGAAAACGGCGTGAGCAGCATGAACGGGTTCATAACCGGGTGCTGGAGCTGTTGTCCCGCGGCGCGTCACTGGATGTCATTCTGCTGGCTATTGTCGAGAGCGTTGAAACCGAATATCCGGAGATGATGTGTTCAATCCTGCTGCTCGATAAAGAAGGGAAGCATCTGCATTCCGGCGCATCCCGTAGTTTGCCGGATTTTTATAATGAGGCGATCGATGGCATTGAGATCGGTATCGGTGCGGGCTCCTGCGGAACAGCCGCATTTACCGGTGAGCGTGTCATTGTGGAAGATATCGCCTCCCATCCGTACTGGGCATCTTATCTTGAAGTGACGACCCGGGCCGGATTAGGTTCCTGCTGGTCGCAACCCATCTATGGCTCGGCCAATAAAGTATTAGGTACCTTTGCCATTTATCATCGTGACCGGCATTCGCCCGAGCCCGAAGATATCAGTCTGATTGAAGCCTCGGCCAATCTGGCGGCAATCGCCATCGAACGTTATCACGCCGCAGAGGCTTTACGGCAAAGCGAAGAGAAGCATCGTCGGCTGGCGCATTATGATGTCCTGACCGGCTTGCCGACCCGGGTGCTGTTTTCCGATCGTCTGAAACAGAGCATCCGGTCTGCAAAACGGAACAAGAAGAATCTGGCGCTGATGTTTCTGGACCTGGACAAATTCAAACCGGTCAATGATTCCTTCGGGCATGCGGTGGGGGATTTGTTACTGAAAGAAGTGGCAGTGCGGATGCAAAGCTGCGTCCGGGCTTCCGATACCGTCAGCCGGATTGGCGGCGATGAGTTTGTGATCCTGCTGCAGGATGTCGCTGATGCCAATAGTGCTTTCCATGTTGCCGAGAAAATACGTCTGGCACTGAATCAGCCGTTTGAACTGGCGGGTTATCAGATGAACATTTCCTGCTGTGTTGGCATTGCGCTATATCCTGAGCACGCTACCGATGAGCGGACATTGACCAAAAACGCGGATATGGCCATGTACCGGGCAAAAGAAAACGGGCGAAATCAGGTTCAGGTGTTTTAAACTATTGTCTTTCCTAATCATTATTATCAGGGTTCTTCATGGCACTTAAAGCCACTATTTTCAAGGCAACGCTGAACATTGCCGACATTGATCGGGCGGTCTATCTTGATACCAGCCTTACACTGGCCCGGCACCCTTCTGAAACGGATCAACGTCTGATTGTCCGCTTACTGGCCTGGGTACTGAATGCCGATGAAGCGCTGACGTTTACCAAAGGACTGTGCGCGGATGATGAGCCTGAATTATGGCTGAAGAATCTGCATGGCGGCATTGAACACTGGATTGACGTCGGACTGCCGGATGAGCGTCGTCTGAAAAAAGCCTGTAACCGTTCAGAACAGGTTTCACTTTATACCTATGGCGGACGGAACGTGGATCTCTGGTGGCAGCAGAATGAGGCGTTGCTCGGTAAACATGACAATCTGCGCATCATTGATTTTCCGGAAGATGAACTGACGCCGCTGGTTGCACTGGCTGAACGTAATATGCAGTGGCAGGTGACCATCAGTGAAGGGCAACTGTTTATCAGTGCCGGCGATGCGAATTTCAGTCTGACTCCAAGCATGCGGAAGGAATGGAAACAATAGCATGCGTTATTTACTGGCGATTTATGCCGTATAAATCAATACTGTAGGTAATAACTCATTCAGCGCCATTTGCATGTCTCCTGTCCGATCGGGTATTGCAGGATGTTTTCTCCGGTTCAGGCTGAGTTTTCCCGTGCAGGGCGCTGCCAAACGGGAGCTGAAATATGGATAAAATTACAAAGTATTCTCTCTATTCGATCGGTGCGGTTATTGCCCTGATTGCAGGAGGGGCCGTGTATGTATCAGCGACATTTGATGCCAATACACTGAAACCGCGGTTAGAAGCACTGGTTAAATCAGAAAAGCAGAGAACGCTTAAATTCAACGGCCCCCTCAGTTTGTCCCTCTTCCCTAAACCGGGTATTACGCTTTCCGATGTCAGTTTGTCTGAGCGAAATTCGGATGTGCAGTTCGCTCATATCAATGATGCCCGCCTGGTGATGCAGTTCTGGCCACTGTTATCGAAGCAGCTTGTTATTGATGAAGTGGATATACAGGGCGCCACGATTAAGCTGACGAAAGATAAAACTGGGCAATACAACTTTGCGGATCTGATGGAAACAAAGAACACATCCGCAACAAAAGAGAGTACGCCTGAAATTCTGACAGATTCCGAAACCACTTCCGGCTCTTCTCCGGTTCCGGGCTTTCAGTTGTCACAATTTAATATTGCCGGGAGCAGTGTCAGTTACAGCGATCTGCAATCCGGGCAACAGCTGAAACTGAGTGATTTGTCTCTGTTTGGCGATGGGATCACGGTTTCCGGAGCCGAGCATATTGATTTCAGCTCCCGTCTGCAAAGCCCGTCTCCAGCACTGGATTTGCTTCTCAATACGAAACTGGATCGCCTGAATTTCGATCAGAAAACCGGTCAATGGCTATTGGACGGATTGCATAATGTGCTGGATGGCAAAGCAGATAAAGATGCACTGAAACTGACACTGACGGCACCTAAGCTATATATCAAAGGGAATACTGCCACGGCAGATACGATGGCTGTTTCCACGCTACTGAGCGGCACAGCCCGTAAGGTCGATGCCATTTTCAAATTGGACGGCGTTTCAGGTGATAGCCAGCAAATCAAAGCAAGGGCATTGAAACTGGATTTGACGGCGAATCAGGCTGATCAGGCAGTAAAAATGACCATAAACAGCCCGGTTAACGTCAATCTGGCTACCCAGACCATCAACCTGGCGCAACTGGCGATCAGAGGTGACGTTACCAGTGGCGGGATGAAGGCAGTGCCGGTGGATCTGTCGGGCAAACTGAATGCGAATCTGAAGGCTCAGCAGGTTAATACGGTGATGAAGGGGGCACTGGATCGTAACCCGCTTGATTTCAGTGCTGATGTTAAAGGGTTCAAAAATCCGTTTATTCGTTTCGATGTAAAAGCGCAGTCGCTGGATCTGAACCGTTATATAGTTTCCGGAAAATCGACGGGCGGTAGTGGCAATCAAGCTGATTCCGGTGCAGGCGCAGGCAGCAAAGTGCCGGCAACCAAAGTCGATCTTTCCGGTCTGGATGCGCTGAATATGGACGGTCAGCTGAGCCTTGGTCAGTTGAAATATGGTACGGTCGATGCGGGAGATGTCCGGTTAGCAGTCAAAGCGCAAAAAGGATTGCTCTCGGTGCCGGCGTTCAGCCTGAAAGCGTTCGGTGGCGCTATCGCTGCCAGTGGAACCGCAACCACGACGGCCAGCCCCCGGATCACGGTGAAACCGGATATCACCGGTGTTGATATTTACGCGCTGCTCAAACAATTTGCTGGGTTCGAAAAAATCGAGGGCAAAGCAAATGTGAATGGCAGTCTGACCATGCAGGGCGGCGATACGACGGCACTGAAAAACAGCCTGACCGGTAACCTGAACACTAGGGTCAATGATGGCGCATGGCGGGGTATTAATATCGCGAAAACTATCCGCGAAGCCAAGGCAGCCATCTCCGGCCTGAAAGGCGGGGAACAGTCAGTGACGGCAAGTAATGTAGAGAAAACGGATTTTACTGAGTTAACGGCTTCACTGCTGTTTAATCAGGGAATAGCGACGAACAAGGATCTGGTAATGAAATCGCCGTTACTGCGGGTCAGTGGTGAGGGTGACGTTAACCTGAAAACAGACAACATCAATTATCTGTTGAGGGCGGTGCTGGTGGATAGCAGTAAAGGTCAGATGGGTAAGGAGCGGGATCAGTTGCATGGTGTAACGGTTCCGATCCGTATAAAAGGGGCTACGTCTGCACCGAAATACTCGCTTGATCTGACTGCTGCTATTAAGGAAAACGCGGGCGCCAAACTGGAAGAGAAGAAACAGGAAGTACAGCAAAAGCTGGAGAAAAAAGCCGGTGATGCGCTGTCTGAAAGCCTGAAGAAATTGTTCTGAGTGGCCTTGGCGGTAAATAAAACCACCGAAAAAAGCCACCGTCCGGATGTAGAGGCTCACGATACATATTGAATTCAGACGGTGGCAAACGGACTAACCTGATTAGTTCACGGTTGTGTTATCGGCCAGATCAAGCCAGGTTTGCACGACGCTGTCAGGGTTCAGCGACAGGCTGTCGATCCCCTGTTGCTGTAACCAGCGGGCGAAATCCGCATGATCTGACGGGCCTTGTCCGCAAATTCCGACGTACTTGCCATGGCGTTTCGCAGCCTGAATAGCCAGTGTCAGCAAATGCTTAACGGCGTCATTGCGTTCATCAAATAATGCCGAGACCAGACCTGAATCGCGATCCAGTCCGAGGGTCAGCTGCGTCATATCGTTCGAGCCGATCGAAAAACCATCGAAATGCTCAAGAAATTGATCTGCCAGTAAGGCATTGGCGGGAATTTCACACATCATGATCACTTTCAGACCATTTTCTCCGCGTTTCAATCCTTCCTGTTCCAGTTGGGCTATGACCGCTTTGGCCTGAGCAACGGTGCGCACAAACGGGATCATCAGCTCAATGTTGGTCAGTCCCATGGTGTTGCGGACGCGTTTAACCGCTTCACACTCCAACGCAAAACAGTCATGGAAGGCGGGGGAAATATAACGGCCAGCGCCACGGAAACCCAGCATCGGGTTTTCTTCCTCCGGCTCGTAGCGATCGCCTCCCAGCAGATTGGCATATTCGTTGGATTTAAAATCAGACAGACGGACGATCACTCGTTTCGGCCAGAATGCAGCGGCGAGGGTAGATATACCTTCCACCAGACGGCTGATGTAAAACTCGACCGGATCATCATGACCTGTCATCAGCTCACGGATCTGTTGCTGTAATGCCGGCTTCTGCTGGCTGAATTTCAGTAAGGCTTTCGGATGTACACCGATCATGCGGTTAATGATAAATTCCAGCCGGGCCAGACCCACACCATCATTCGGTAAGCGGGCAAAATCAAAGGCCCGATCCGGATTGCCGACATTCATCATGATTTTCGTGGGTAATGCGGGCATTTCATCAACCTGCAGACGACGCACGGTGAAATCCTGCAGATCCTGATAGACAAAGCCGGTATCGCCTTCGGCACAGGAAACGGTGACATTTTGCCCTTCCTGCAGAATGCCGGTCGCATCGCCGCAGCCGACTACCGCCGGAATACCCAGCTCCCGGGCAATGATGGCCGCATGACAGGTTCGCCCGCCACGGTTAGTAACAATCGCGGCAGCGCGTTTCATGATGGGTTCCCAGTCCGGATCGGTCATGTCGGTGACCAGTACATCATCGGGTTTGATTCGATCCATTTCACTGAGGTTATGAATGATTTTTACCGGACCGGCACCAATACGCTGACCAATCGCGCGGCCTTCTGTCAGCACTTTCCCCCGTGAAGCCAGGTGGTAACGCTCCATGACCTGTTCATTGGAACGGACCGTTTCGGGACGAGCCTGTACAATATAGAGTTTGCCGGTGTGACCATCTTTAGCCCATTCGATATCCATCGGACGGCCATAGTGCTGTTCAATCAGCAGTGCCTGCCGGGCCAGCTGTTCCACTTCATCGTCGGTCAGGGAGAATTGGCGGGTAAGTTCAGCCGGTACATCTTCAATCTGCACCTGGCGGCCATGTTCTTGACTGGCGGCATAGACCATCCGGATTTTCTTCGAACCAATGGTGCGGCGCACAATCGCCGGCTTGCCATTGTTCAGTGTGGGTTTGTGTACATAGAACTCGTCCGGATTGACCGCGCCTTGTACCACCATTTCACCCAGGCCATAGGCAGACGTGATAAATACCACCTGATCAAAACCGGATTCGGTATCCAGCGTGAACATCACACCAGACGAGGCCAGATCGGAGCGGACCATACGCTGTACGCCGGCAGAAATGGCGACACCCTGATGGTCATATCCCTGATGAACCCGGTAAGAAATGGCCCGATCGTTGAACAGAGACGCAAAAACATGCCTGATAGCGAGCATGACCGCATCAATGCCCTGCACATTCAGGAAAGTTTCCTGCTGACCGGCAAAGGAGGCATCCGGCATATCTTCCGCAGTGGCAGAAGAACGCACGGCGAATGAAGCCTCAGGCTGACCATCAGCCAGCTCGTTATAGGCATCACGGATGGCCTGTTCCAGCTCAGGCTGAAAAGGGGTATCAATGATCCACTGGCGGATCTGTTTGCCTGCTTCAGTTAATGCACTGATATTGTCGGGATCAAGCTTGTCGAGTAGCGGGTAGATTTTCTGGTTAACGCCGGATTGTTCCAGGAAAGTATCAAAAGCCTGTGCCGTAGTGGCAAAGCCGTTTGGCACGGATACGCCTGATGAGGTCAGATTAGTGATCATTTCGCCCAAAGACGCATTTTTTCCACCTACCCGACACACATCCTGCATGTTGAGTTGGTTGTACCAAATCACATTAGTCACATCGCTCTCCCTATGAAAAAGATCTTACGATCGCGCTCAATATTTCAAAGGCAGGAGCAGGAAGAAATCAGTTAAAAATTACAAAACTTATTAAAGCGGGGATAATTAGAGGAAGCGCAAAAAACTTACTGCAGACAGTCAGTTAAATGATCGTGAAAAGTACTTTTGAGTCTGTTCTGCTTTGCATAAGGCGCAAGTTACCGCTACCTTTAATTCATCATAAATCTCCGGATATAGTCAAAATGAAAATGTACATCAGGTCTACTTTCGTCTCTTTATTCATCAGTCTGATGCTGAATGCCTGTGCCGCTACGCAACCGGAAGAGCGTCGTCAGTTAGCAGACAGTCACTGGACCGTGATTAGTCTGAATGACAGCGTTGTGACGTCGGATGCTGTAGCGACGCTGAACTTCTCTGCCGACGGACGATTAGCCGGTAAGGCGTTTTGTAATAACTACATGACACAGTATCAGTTGGTGGATAAAAAGCTGGAAATCTCGCAGATCGCCAGCACCAAGATGGCGTGTGAGCCGTCCTTGATGCGGTTACAGAGCCAGTTTCTTGGCATTCTGCATAACGTAACCGATTATTCCATTCTGCCGGATGGCAGTTTATTAATCAGGGGAGAAGGTGATAAAAAAATCACAGCCAAACCTGTAACGCCTTAATTTTTATTAAGTAAATACCGGTTTAAGAGCCCTCGGAACGGATTCCGGGCTCTTAAATTAGTGACAGTTCATATTATTAGAAAAATCAGGGAATAAACGAATCTTATTACTGGTATGGCGTCACTGGCATGCTAATCTGAAATCAGAGACCAATATTCCCATTGCTATAATATTTCTTGTTTGACAGAAGGATTTGTCTATCAATGCGAAAGATCCCCCCTGAAGATTCTGACAGGCCGAGCCGTGTCAACAGACGGATTTTGTACCTTATTCTGATTCTGATCTTGTCGCTGATCCTGTTTTCCGTCGCGAACATGGCTGATATACCTGAGGGAGCCATTCGTCCTGCCCATCAGGCAACAGGGCAGAGCGGTATTATTCATCTTTATATTTTCAATGTGGTCACGCTGGTTATCAGCGGATTGTGTGTTGCACTGGCGGCTATTTTTATTCATTTATACCGCAAGCTGAAAGAAGAGAGTAATGCCCGGCAGGTTGCGCTGGCCGAGCTTGAGGAAAAAGAACGCAACTTCCGGTTTATCACCGAAAATTCTGCGGATGTTATCTGGACGATGGATATCGCTACCGGCAAGTTCACCTATGTCAGTCCTTCGGTGTATAACCTGCGTGGCTATACCGTAGAAGAAGTCATGGCGCAGTCGCGCGAAGAGTTGATGACACCGGAATCGGCGGAACGAGCTTTCGGGGCGCTAACACACGCCATGGAACGCTGGAGTGCCGGAGAGCGGGGAGACACCCGGCGAGTCACCGAGGTGGATCAGCCGCATAAGGACGGACACCTTGTTTCAACCGAGGTGGTGACGACATTACACACGAATGCAGAAGGACAACTGACGTCGATCATCGGCATCAGTCGGGATATTACCGAACGGAAGAAATCGGAGGAAGTGATCCGGAATCTGGCTTTCTATGATTCTCTGACCCGGCTGCCAAACCGGCGTCTGCTGCTGGACAGACTGGAACAGGCCATCGCCCAGGCAAAAAGAAAAGGCATATCACTGGCCCTGTTGTTTATTGACCTGGATAAATTCAAACCGGTAAATGATCTGTACGGACACGAAGTCGGCGACTGGTTACTGCAGGCTGTTGCGCACCGAATGCAATGTTGTCTGCGGGAATCGGATACTGCGGCCCGTATTGGCGGGGATGAATTTATCGTGCTGCTACCAGAGATCAATAACAGCGCTGATGCGCTGACGGTAGCTGAAAAAATCAGGGACATACTGAATCAGCCATTCTATATGCTCAGCGGGCAATTGCTGAATATCTCCGCCTGTATTGGTATTGCCCTGTATCCGGAACATGGATTGACTGAAAAACAGCTGATGAAAAATGGTGATACAGCGATGTATCAGGCAAAAGAGTCCGGCAGAAACAAAGTTTTTATTTACCATGGCAACACAGGTTCCGCCATGTCAGACGAGATATTGTTACGTCTGAACTGGAGAAAATCCTATGAGAGTGGCGAACCGTCGATTGATGAAGAACACAAAGAGCTGTTTCGTCTGGCCAGTGTTCTGATTAATACAGCAATGGAACAGGATGATCATCCGGACAGGTTTGCACAGGCGTTTCAGGCGTTACTTGCGCATGCAATCAAACATTTTGCCGGAGAAGAGCAGATCCTGGCGGCCTATGAATATGAAGATCTGGAGGAACACGTCAGATTACATCGGGAACTGGTTCTGCGGGCAAACAAACTATATCAGGCGATAACCACTCGTCAGTTATCCGTAGGGCAATTAATCGATTTCATCATTGATGATCTGGTGAAAGGTCATATGCTGAAAAAAGATCGCAAGCTGTACCATCTTTTCCGAAAGGTGCCCTGACATTTAAGAGCGTGATTTATCACGCTCTTTTTTTAATAATGCATTCCGCATTCAGTTAGAAAGACAGGAAGAATTATGGCAGATATGGTTTTCGGGCTCCCGGTCCTGATTTTGACCGTGTTGCTGGCCTGCGTGGCCGGCTGGTTTATCGCTTATGTCCGATCACAGCAAATCGTTACCCGGCAACATATCCAGCTGGGAAAACTGGAAACCGAACGGGAACTGCTGCTGGACCGGCTGGATGAATATGACCGGTTGCGGAACAAGCAGGAAGATGAATTTAATCAGATCCAGCGTAAACATACGGAACTGCTGCGTCAGCATGCGGCGCTCAGTACATCACTGGATGAAAAACAGCTGCATTTTAATGAACAACTACAGTTACTTTCTGATAGCCGGGAAGCGCTCAAAAAAGAATTCGAAAATCTGGCGAATGAAATTCTGGAACGTAAAGGCAAGGCCTTTAAAGAACTGAATCAGGAAAGTATTTATCACCTGCTGAAACCTGTACAGACCGAAATGCAGGGATTCCGGCAGAAAGTGGAAAGTATCCATGTTGAAGAACTGAAACAGCGCAGTGAACTGCGTGCCGAGTTAATCAATCTGCAGAACCTCAACCGGCAGATTACCGACCAGGCGGACAGGCTCACCAATGCCCTGCAGGGACAAAAGAAAATGCAGGGTAACTGGGGTGAGCTGATGCTGGAAAATGTGCTGGATAATTCTGGTCTGCGCCTCGGAGAGGACTATGAGCGGGAAGTCAGTTTCACGACAGCCGAAGGGCGTCAGCGGCCCGACGTGATTGTCTATCTGCCGCAGAACAAGCATCTGATCATCGATGCGAAAACCTCACTGGCTGCTTATACCCGCTATGTGAATGCGGAAAACGAGCTTGAGTCCCGGCAGGCGCTGACAGAACATGCGCAGGCGGTGGCGGCCCGGATCAATGAGCTGGCTGATCGCGATTATTATAAATTGCCGGGGCTGAATTCGCCGGAAGTGGTGATCATGTTTATTCCGATCGAATCGGCGTATGTCGAAGCACTGAAATACGATAATACGCTTTACCAACGGGCTATCGAACGCAATGTGCTGGTCGCAACTCCGACGACGTTACTGACCAGTCTGAACATTGTGCGGCAATTGTGGCGGTTCGAAGATCAGAATAAACATACTGCGGAACTGGCTAACCGGGCTGAGCGTTTCTACAGCAAACTGAACAATTTTCTGCTCAGTATGCAGGATGTGGGAAAACAGCTGGATAAGGCCAAAGGTAGTTATGAAAAAGCGTTTTCCCAGCTTTATTCCGGCAAGGGCAACCTGATCAAACAGGCCGCTGAGTTCAAGGATCTGGGGGTTTCGGTACAAAAAGAATTACCCGAGGAATTAACGGAACTGGCGCAGCTGGAAGTCGGGGATCTGAGTTAGAAGAACAAAGCCCTCTTCAGTGAAGAGGGCTTGTTTGTATCAAGGAACTGGAGTTTCTGTCATTTGCAGATGATGCTGCAGTGCGCCCACCAGATTGGCATCATTCATAAAATGACAGCGAACGACTTTCGGGATGGTCAGATGCATCGGCAGATGTTCTTCCAGATAGTTCATATTCTGTTCGATATACTGGAATAACAGCGGCTGTGCGCTGATCCCGCCACCAACGGCAATCACATCAGGGTCAAACAGCGATTGCAGATTGAAGAACTGGATAGCGAGACGATAGGTGTATGCATCCAGCGCCTCGCAAACCTCAGTATCGCCTTCATTCGCCCATTCAAATACCTGATGCCCATTAATACTCTTGGGGGGTAAACGCTTGATGTGTTCTACCGCACGGCATAAACCCCGGACGCCGCCGTCATGCCCCCAGTAGTGGTAAGGATCGCCTTTGCAATGCCAACTATCGGTGAGTAAAAAGCTTAGTTCTCCGGCTGCGAAATGAGAGCCTTTATAAAGCTGACCGTTCAGGAATATACCCCCGCCGACGCCGGTTCCCAGCACGACCACCACACCATTTTTGCAGTTCGTAAGGCTACCTTTCCAGGCTTCGGCAAGGACGGCACATTTGGCATCGTTTTCGATGGTTACAGGCACAGGACAGATAGCCTGTATATCGGCAACGAAATCCCGGTTGTTGTTGTAAGTCAGTGACCCTCCGGTGACACTTCTGCCTTGTTCACTGTCGATGACGCCGGGCAAACTAAACGCAATGCCTGCTATTCGTTCCGAATAGTGCTGATATAACCCGGCAATTTCGGCCAGGAAAGTATCAAAGCTATCGGATGGCGTCGTTACCTGACCACTTTCCAGTATCGTGGCTTGTTTATCCATTAATGCATATTTAATGGCTGAGCCACCTACATCTATAACCAGATATTTCATGGTAATGCACTCCGGCGCGTTATTGATTTTCCTACTATTAATAATAGTCCACTAAGTGCGGGCGGTGTGTTTGTGATCCGCTGCGCACTCTGTTCAGTCTGTATAACAAATCCGTTCTGACTCACCCTCTGAAGAGGTTCCTGCGCGTGCAGAGCTGAAAAGTTGAACCATACTTCTTTCTGTAACTGCAATGTGATGTGCCATCAAACCAAAGCAGGAACAGAAGTAAAGCAGGGGTGTTTTGAGCTTTTGTGATGCAGCTCATGTTTCATTGATGTAACAGTTACATTGTTGCGTTTGTTACAAATTCACAGCATAGATCACACACGCTAAAACGTTTTAGCGGCATAGTTAGCGCCATTGAAACAAAGCGGTGTTTTTTAACTTGTTTCCCTCTGTTTCATTAAGGGTGCAGGCTTTTTCAGCCGTAAAAATGCAGTGTTCCACTGCCAGGTAAGCGGAAATCAACAAAGGATGATCAAATGAACATGAAAACGGTAAGCTTCTCTGTTCTGGCTACATTGATTGCAGCAGCTTCTGCACAAGCAATGGCAGCACCAGTTGAAATTAAAGTATGGCGTCACGATACCAACGAGAAAGAGATCGCCGCTTCCAAGGCTGCAGTGGAACGTTTCAATAAGAGTCAGAATGATTACAAAGTGGTGATGGAAATGATCCCGGAAGGGGCCTATACCGAAACCATCAACGCGGCGGCGCTGGCGGGTAAATTGCCTTGCGCACTGGATATGGACCAACCGGTTGTGCCTAACTTTGCCTGGGCCGGCAACCTGGTCGAGCTGGATGGCTTGCTGCCTGCGGATCAGCTGCAACAGCTGAACAACGTTGGTAAAGGTACTTATAAAGGTAAAGTCTATTCCGTTGGTCAGTATGACGTATCACTGACTCTGTTCAGCCGTAAGAGCGTTCTGGAAAAACACGGTATCCGTATCGCAACCCTGGATAAACCTTACACTCTGGAAGAGTTCAACCAGATCCTGGAAAAACTGAAACAGTCCGGTGAGTTCCGTTATCCGTTCGATGTGAACACCAGCTGGAGCGGTGAGTGGTATTCCTATGGCTTTGCGCCGTTCCTGCAGAGCTTCGGTGGCGATCAGATCAACCGCGACAATTATGTCGAATCTGAAGGCGTGCTGAATGGTGAGAAAGCGGTGGCATTTGGTAACTGGATGCAATCACTGGTTAAAAACAAATACATCGATCGTAAACCAACCGACGATAAAGGCTTCCTGCAAGGCAAAGTGGCTATCCACTACAACGGCTCCTGGGCGGTAGGTGATATGACGGCCGCATATGGTGATGATCTGGCCATCATGCCGGTACCTGATTTCGGCAATGGTCCGGTGATTGGTGGCGGTTCATGGCACTGGGGTATCAGCAAGGCTTGTCCGGACAAAGCCGGCGCGGCCAAATGGCTGAGCTTCCTGCTGCAACCGGAAGAAATTGCTGCGATGTCTAATGCGACCAGCCTGATCCCGAATACGGAAGCGGCTGCCGCGCTGACTGAAAATTACAAGACCGGTGGTAAATGGCGCGTGTTCTACGAATTCTCCAAGAAATTCGCCAAGATGCGTCCGGAAACACCAGCCTATCCGGTAATTACCAGCAGCTTCGAAAAATCGATGAATGACATTCTGGATGGCGGCGATGTTCAGGATGCGCTGGATAAAGCGGTAGAAGCGATTGAGCGTAACATTGAAGACAACAACGGTTACGGCTTCAAGAAATAATCAGCAATTCTGCAAGACGGCCCGCGCAATGCGGGCCCTTCCTGATGTTCAGATAGGACGTAAATGATGACCGATTCAGATTTCATTCCCGCTCCGCCGGTGCGGAAACCAGAGAAAGACAGCCTGATGCGGCGTCAGCGGTTTTACGGCTGGCTCATGGGCAGTCCTGCATTTCTGGGATTGATCCTGTTTATTTTTATTCCATTTGTAATGGCAATTGTTTTGTCATTCACCGATCAGCGTTTGTTGTCGCCAAATCCGACCGAAGGCATCGGGCTGCGCAACTATGATCGCCTGCTGGCGGTGAGCTGGTTAACGCAGGACGCACAACGTGATGAACAGAATAATCTCGTTCTTGACGTAAAAGGGGAACCTCAGTTCGAGCGTCTGCGTACGGTGTTGCGTAAAGATCCATCGTATAAAGGTTACAGCGAACTCTCTACGCTCACGTTCAGTGATTCACGGGTGGTTTTTGTAGCGAAAGATCCGCTGTTTATTAAATCTTTCATCAATACCATCAAATTCGCCTTTCTGGTGATACCGCTGCAGTGTGGTGCGGCATTGTTACTGGCATTGCTGGTCAACCTGGGGCTTAAGGGGACCAATTTCTTCCGGACGGCTTATTTCGCGCCGGTTGTAACGTCGATGGTCGTTGTGTCCATTGTCTGGACGTTCCTCTATCACAAAGATATCGGTTTGGTGAACGAGTTCCTCAACAAAGCCTCATTCGGTCTGATCGACAAGATCAACTGGCTGGGCGATCCGGCATGGTCAATGCCCGCTATCGTCATCATGTCTGCCTGGCAAGGTGCAGGTTATCAGATGCTGATCTTCCTGGCTGGCTTGCAGAATATTCCGGAAGACCTCTATGAAGCAGCTTCTCTGGATGGTGCCAACAGCTGGCAGAAGTTTGTCAATGTGACCTTACCGGGTCTGCGTAATACGACGATCTTCGTCATCATGTCCACCACGATTGCCGCATTTGGTCTGTTTACTCAGGTGGATGTCATGACATCCGGTGGTCCGGCTGATTCAACGACTACGGTTATGTATCACGCGGTGCGTAAAGGCTTCCGTGAGCAGGATATCGGCTACGGCGCCACCATCAGTGTGGTGTACTTCCTGGTGATTCTGGCGATTGCGCTGGGTCAGAAATACTACTTCGACAAGCGGGAGAGATAATCATGGTTTCCTCATCTAATATGGTTGATCCTCGCTTTATCTATAAACGTCTGCTGACGTATGCAGCCCTGTTGTTGCTGGCGTATATCTTCCTGTTCCCGCTGGTTTTCATGATCATGTCGTCATTTAAACCAGAACAGCAGATCTTCACTGATTTGTTCTCTATCCGAGCTTTGTTGCCGGTGGGCGAGATCTCTCTGCACAACTACATCTCGGTGTTTGAGAAGAGTGCTATCGAAACCATGTTTGTGAACTCCATGTTCATTACTGGTTCAACAGTGCTGCTCGGTTTGCTGGTCAACAGTCTGGCCGCTTTCTCTCTGTCACGCCTGCGCTGGAAAGGGCAAGGGCTGGTGCTGGCTGCGATCATTGCACTGCTGATTATTCCGTTTGAAGCGATCTCTGTTCCGCTGCTGATGTTGGTTGCTCATCTGCCATGGATCGGCTGGGAGAACGGTCAGTTCATTCTGGAAACCTCATGGCTGAATACGCTGCATGTGCAGATCCTGCCGATGGTGGCCAATGCGTTCTCGATCTTCCTGTTCTATCAGTTCTTCCGTGATATTCCGAAAGACTTTGATGAAGCGGCGGCGATTGATGGTGCTACCCCATGGCAGATCTACTGGAAGGTGATTGTGCCGATGTCCGGTCCGGTGTTCGCCACCGTTGCCATCCTGCAATTCCTGAACATGTGGAACCAGTATCTGTGGCCAATCATGGTGGTGCAGGGCGAAGCGGCGCGCCCGCTGCAACCAGGTATCCAGCAGTTCTTCGGTACGACTACCGAGTGGGGTGAAATCATGGCTTATGCCAGCATGGTGACTATCCCGGTACTGATTGTGTTCCTGCTGTTCCAGAAAAAATTCGTCAGAAGTATGGCAAGTGCCGGTGTGAAAGGTTGATAAGACGCCAAGCGCAAATCATTCACCAATAACCGGTTAGTTACGAGTTGATTAGCAAAGAATTTAAAGAAGGATTACCAGAATGGCTGATTTAAAACTGAATAAAGTCATTAAACGTTTCGGTGATGTTCAGACTATCCACGGTGTGGATCTGGATATCAAACATGGCGAATTTGTGGTGTTTGTCGGACCGTCCGGCTGTGGTAAATCGACGCTGCTGCGTATGATTGCCGGTCTGGAAACCATCTCTGATGGGGAAGTGATCATCGATGGTCTGACTGTTAATGACGTATCTCCGTCTGATCGTGGCATCGCGATGGTGTTCCAGTCCTATGCGCTTTATCCGCATATGACGGTCAAAGAAAACATGAGCTTTGGTCTGCGTCTGGCCAAGAAACCTAAAGAAGAGATCGAACAACGCGTGGCCGAAGCGGCCCGTGTTCTGAAACTGGAACATTTGCTGGATCGTCTGCCGAAACAGCTTTCCGGTGGTCAGCGTCAGCGTGTGGCGATTGGCCGTACCATCGTGCGTAACCCGAAAGTGTTCCTGTTCGACGAACCGCTGTCCAACCTTGATGCCGAACTGCGTGTGCAGATGCGCGTGGAAATTTCCAAGCTGCATGAGCAACTGGGTAACACCATGATCTATGTTACGCACGATCAGGTGGAAGCGATGACTATGGCCGACAAGATCGTGGTATTGCGTGATGGTCGGGTAGAGCAGGTGGGTGCGCCGCTGGAGCTGTATCACAACCCGGTGAATCAGTTTGTTGCCGGTTTCATCGGCTCACCGCGGATGAACTTCCTGAATGCCAAAGTGCTGCAGATGGATGGCAATAAAGTCTCGCTGGAACTGACCGGCGGTGAGCAGTTCTCCATGACCCTGGATCGTCCGGTTTCTGTGGGTGATGTGCTGCTGATGGGGATCCGTCCTGAGCATCTTGAGGTGGATACCTCCGGGGATGTGAATATTTCGCTGAAAGTGGATGTGGTGGAAGCGCTGGGTGGTACGACGTTCGCGTATACCCAATACGCCGGGGAAGATCAGGTCGTGGTTGTGACTGATGGCAGCCACATTATCCCACGTGGAAAAACTATTACTGCCAGCTTCAATCTGGAGCATGTGCATCTGTTTGACACCAATACTGCGACCAGCCTGTTACAGCAACAGAAAGCGCCTGTCGTGGCGAAAATTTTGTCTGCGGCATAAGTTTCAGAGAGAGGTAATCAATGCCAGTGAATAAAGATAAATTACTGCATGATGTAGTAAGCCTTCTGAGTAAAAAACATCCCGGTAAGGATTTATCGGAATTTATGGTTCGTCTGGGAGCGCAGTTTGGCGAGGTGTTCGCCAAATTTACCCGCCTGTATGGTGAGCGGGAGGATTTTTCCAACCGCGTTGCCGAACTGGTGCTGGCGCTGGCAGAAATGTATCTGGCGCGTGATCCTGAACTGCGCGAACTGGATCGCCAGCGTGAGGAAGACAAAGGCTGGTTCATGAGCCCGAACTGGGTCGGCACCATGTTGTATGTCGATCGCTTCAGCAAAAACCTGAAAGGCTTTATGCAGAAGATCGACTATCTGGAAGAGCTGGGTGTCAACTACGTACACCTGATGCCACTGTTAAAAATGCCGCAGGAAGCCAATGATGGCGGTTATGCCGTCAGTGACTACCGGGCGGTGGAAAAGCGTTTTGGTTCAATGGCGGATATCCGCAAGATCGCGAAAACGTTCCGTGCGAAAAATATGCTGTTGGAACTGGATCTGGTGCTGAACCATACCTCGAACGAGCATGAGTGGGCGCAAAAAGCACTGAAAGGCGAGAAAGAGTATCAGGACATGTATTACATGTATGATGATCGCTCGATGCCAGATGCGTTTGAGCAGACCCTGCCGGAAATCTTCCCGGAAAATGCGCCGGGCAACTTCACCTTTCTGCCATCGATCAATAAGTGGGTGTTCACGGTTTTCAATACCTACCAGTGGGATCTGAATTACACCAACCCGAAAGTCTTTATTGAGATGATCAAGATCCTGCTCAATCTGGCGAATCAGGGGGTGGATATTCTGCGCCTGGATGCCGTGGCTTTCATGTGGAAGAAACTGGGCACACAGAGCCAGAATCTGGAAGAGGCGCATATCCTGCTGCAGCTGTTTAAGGCCTGTAGCAAAATCGCTGCACCGGGTGCGGTCTTCAAGGCCGAAGCGATCGTGCAGCCGGTTGAGATCGTCAAATACCTTGGCGGTGGCGTCGTCGATGAATGCGAGATTGCCTATAACGCGTCGTACATGGTGTATCTGTGGGATGCGATGGCGACACAGAACAAGCGGATTCTGGAGCATGGCTTACAGAATATTCCACGGCTGCCGAAAGGCACAACCTGGATCAACTACATCCGTTGTCATGATGATATCGGGTTAGGTTATGCCGATCAGGACATTCTGGCTGCCGGCTACAACCCGTTCGATCATAAGCAATTCATGATCTCCTACTATGTGGGTGAGTTTGAGGGCAGCCCGGCCAAAGGCCAGCGCTTCATGTATAACCCGAAAACCAAAGATGCCCGTATTACCGGTGCAACAGCGACGTTACTGGGGCTGGAAAAAGGGCTGGAAGCAGGTGATGCGAAGCTGACCGAAATGGCGGTACGCAAAATTTTGCTGATGCATAGCGGCATCATGTCGTTCGGCGGTATTCCACTGGTGTATTACGGTGATGAAATTGCCTGTACCAATGATTATTCCTTCCTGAATGATCCAACGAAATTCGATGATAACCGCTGGCTGAACCGCCCGGTCATTGACTGGAAGAAAGCCGCAAAACGTAATGAAGAAGGGACGATTGAACACCGGGTCTTCAGCGCATTAAAACGCATGATTGCGCTGCGTAAATCGATTCCTGAATTCTATAACGAAAACGATTATCAGCTGGTTAAAAACGAGAATCAGCATGTGTTCTCATTCCTGCGTACCCGTGACTGGCACAAGACACTGGTGCTGATGAATATGTCTGCACAACCGCAAACGGTGTCACAGGCGATTCTGGAGCAGACTGGTTTTGGTCACTATGTTTACGACCAGTATCAGCAGCAGGATGTGGCACTGGAAAACGGCGTCGTGACACTGGAACCATTCCAGTTCCTGTGGCTGAAACAGAAATGATTCACCCCCTGTGTAATCCTGACCGCCCCCCGGGGCGGTCTTTTTTTATCTGCTGTTATTCCATCACCAGTGTCGGTTTTTCCCAGCCGTTCTCCTGCCAGGTTTCCAGTACATTCACGATCATGGCATGGTCATCAAATTCCGGCATACCGGAAACCGTAATTGAACCGATACAACCTGAACCGGCAATCCGTAACGGGAAGCTGCCACCGGCAGCGGCATAGTCACGGTCAGGCAGGCCCATCTTCAGCTGCAGATCGGTTTCATCACGTTTCAGACCCAAACCGATGGCGAGCGAGCTGCGTTGTAACAGCTGGGTGACGTTCCGTTTACGGCGTGCCCAGTCGGCATTACTGGGGGCGCTACCGGGCATCGCACAGACAAACAGGGTCCGGCCGAATGCTTCGATTTCAATATGCACTGCGGCCTGATTCAGTTCCGCCGCCCGTTGTAAGGTGCAACCGAGTTCCCAGGCCAGCGCTTCATTAAATACCGGCCATTGCAGAGATTCTTCCTGCTGACGAATTTCTGTCAGCGCATCGTTTATTTCCAGCAGGTTCATCATATTAACTCCTCTTATCGGGGGTTATGCATGGCCAGTCTTATCTCGGATCAGACTTCCTGCGCGTACTGTTCCAGCTTTTTAGTCAGTGATTCAGCCAGCGCAGACGGGGTTTCCACCATATTTTCTTCCCCCTGCACAGGGAACACCGCGACATCAATACCGTCTTGTGTCAGTCCGTCAATCCAGCGTTCCAGCCAGATCTTCAGCGTGATTGCTTGTGGCTGATAACGTTCTAAATCGCCAACGGCCCACAGTTTTGCATAATCAGGATGCGGCCACACTGGCAGACAATTTTCATCACTGTCTGAATTTAAGAATAGCAGTCCGTTCTCATCTTTCAGTGCCCATAATTCGCCACTGCGCGCGACTTTGCTGACAAAGTGGTCATAACGATAATCAGCATTTAATCTCAGTGCGGCATTGCGTTCCAGTTCAGTCAGTTCGTAGCTCATAATGTGCCTTATCTCGGGGATGAAAGTAGGAAGTCATGATCCCATCTGTTCTGCGACTTGTCCAAGCCGAAATGAGTTCCTTGACTGTAGGGCAGTGAGTCATCGCTGTTTGATTGGTTATAGTTCATTTTGTCGCCGATAGAACCATGATGAAGAAAAAAAGCTTGCATGTATAACAGGTTATGACTATGATTCGGCCCACTTTGACGCGGGGTGGAGCAGCTTGGTAGCTCGTCGGGCTCATAACCCGAAGGTCGTAGGTTCAAATCCTGCCCCCGCAACCAGATTCGAAAAAGTAATGTATTGACGCGGGATGGAGCAGCTCGGTAGCTCGTCGGGCTCATAACCCGAAGGTCGTAGGTTCAAATCCTGCTCCCGCAACCAAATCAGAAAGGCCACTTAACAAAGTGGCCTTTTTTATTTTTGTCTGTCACAAATGCTGCTCACGGAGATTGATCATCCTGTGAGGCGGTATCATTTTCAGTTTGTGACTCCAGTTCTGACTCTTCCAGCCATTCCTGCCAGATTGCCATCAATATCGCAAGAATCACCGGCCCCAGGAATAATCCGATCAGACCAAATGCCGCTAATCCGCCCAGTACACCAAACATCACCAGCAGGAAAGGGATCCGGGTCGCCGTGCTGATGACGATTGGCCGGACCAGATTATCGACGGAACTGACTGCCAGCGCGCCCCATAGGAGCAGGATCACGCCGTTGAAATATTGTTCGTTGACCAGCAGAAACAGCGAAATACTTCCCCACGCAAATGGCGCACCAAACGGAATCAGGGCGACTAACGCAGTAATCGTCCCCAGCAGCATCGGCGCAGACAGCCCCACCCACCAATAGCCTAATCCGGCAACAAAGCCTTGTGCCAGTGCAGTCACAATCAACCCCCAGACCACGGCGGTGGTCATATTGCCGACGGCAGTCAGGTAGTTATCAATGCGGGCACCCAGAAAACGGAATAATACCTTGTGAACCTGCCGGAACAGCCGATCACCGTCGCGTAGCATGAAGAACAGGGTGATCAGCGAAAAACCTATTTTGGCTGCATTGCGTCCGACATCGCCTAAAACAGAAATCAGCTGATTCGAGCTCTCCTGCAGCCAGAGAGTAATTTTATCCTGAAAGGCCTGAGGGTTATCATTACTTTGCAATATCAGATTATTCAGCCACTCGCCCAGCCACGGCAGGTTACGCATATAGTCGGGGAGTTTGGGCGGCCCCATCGCAACTTGTGCGCTGAAGTGGGTATAGGCAAAACCGATTTCAGTACGCAGCAGAGAGATGATCCATAACGTAGGCAATATGAAAGCAGTTGCCAGCAGCAAGGTCGTGAGCAAAGCGCTCAGTGTCGTCCGCTGTTTTACATACCGCCGGACCAGCACATGCAATGGCCAGCTCGCATAGGCAATGATCATTGCCCAGGCCACAGGCACGATAAATGGCTGTACGACGATATAACCAAGCAGAACCAGTCCGCCCAGCAACAGGCTGATAATGATCCGGCGGATAAAACGTGCTGTGACCTGATCAATCATGGTTATCACCACGAGGTTGATTTTGCAGAATATGGATTGTCCACGCCGTCATTTCCTGTGTCAGCTTGTCACAGGCAGAGCCGAATGATCGGACAATGGATTTTATATCCGTCTCCGGGCTTGCCAAACGTACCTCAAAGCGATGGCTGGCCAGCACCTTCCGTGTATTTTGCTGTATCAATTGTGCATCAAGCCGGATATGGATTTCAGGGCGACCATCGTGATATTCGCTCTGGAAGGCGTACAGTTCGCCGGATAATTCGGTATCGGCAGCCAGCAGGCTGGTATCGCCGGTAATGGTTTTAATCCGGCCATCACTACGCAAGGCATCAATGAGCCGTTCCCGCAGTAAAACCGGCGCGCGATCACTCCAGCGGGCATCTTTATAATGACTGATCTGGTTGGCTTCGGGGATGACGGCAATGCGGGTACTGTCTAATGTCTGATTGGCATAAGGTGTCATTACCCGCACAGACCAGTCCAGTGTGGCTGTATTTTGGTCTGTATTTTTGTCTGCCGGGCTCGCTGGCAGTGTATAGATGCTGACGGGGCTGCTTTCAGGCAAGAGAGAGCAGGCACTGAGCAGCAGGATAAGGCATGGAAATAGCAGACTGCGCAGAGGGATGCTCATGGCTGAAACTCCTTATTCTTTTCCCGATCGAGCAGAAAACCGGACGGATCTTCCTCAATGCGGCGGCTCAGACGATTAAGCGTGGCGAGCGCGATACGCAGTTCCTGCAACGCCGGGCCCAGGTCGTTCAGACTCTGCAGTCCATTTTCGAGAGGCACCTTGTTTTTCGCCAGTAACTGATCGATTCGACGGGTCGTCTGCTCCAGTGTTGTCATGGAGCGGGCGGCGTTGTCCAGCGCCTGACGCCCGTGAGAGGTCAGTAATCCGTTGGCGTTAGCGGCCAGCGCGGAAATATCCTGCATGGCCGTGTTGGCCTGTTTGCTCAATAGATTGAGCTGGTGGAGCGTATCGGAGAGTTCGGTTTTCTGTGTGGCAACGATGCCGGTCACCTGTTCCGCATTGTTGAGCATTTTGCTCAGATTTTTGATGTTATCCTCGGAAAGTAACCGGTTGGCATTCGTGACCAGACTATTCAGGTCTGCCATCAGACTTTCGCCATTGGCCAGAAAACGGCTGATGGGTGAGGGATCGGCAATAATAACGGGAATGAACTCCTCACTGGCTTGTAGCGACGGGCTTCCCGGCGAACCGCCAAACAGACGGATCAAGGCGCTGCCGGAAATATTCGCCAGTGCCAGCCGGGCATGCGTATCCTTTTTTACAGGGGTACTGGCGGATAAGCGGACGCGGGCGATGACTTTCCGTGGATCGTCCGGCGCCAGTTGCAGTGTGTCGACATCACCGACTTTAATGCCGCTGTATTCCACCGGACTTCCCGGGGTCAGGCCGCTGACCTCTTCATTGAATACAATGTCGTAGTAAACAAACTCCCTCTCGGCACTGGATTTTCCCAGCCAAAGGGAGAACAGCACTATGCCGGCAAATGCGCTGATGACAAACAACCCGATGATCACATGGTGAGCACGTGTTTCCATCTCAGGATTTCTCCTTCAGTTTCTCTGCCGCTTTACGCGCAGCCCGGCCGCGGGGTCCATGAAAATATTCACGAATCCATGGATTATCAGTATTGGCGACCGTTTCAATATTATCTGTTACCAGCACCTGCTTATTGGCTAATACTGCTACCCGATCACAAATACTGTAGAGCGTATCAAGATCATGAGTCACCAGAAACACCGTCAGACCCAATGCGTCGCGCAACGTGAGCGTCAGCTGATCAAATGCGGCTGCCGCGATAGGATCCAGCCCGGCGGTGGGCTCATCCAGAAAGAGGATTTCCGGATCCAATGCCAGCGCACGGGCTAACGCGGCTCGTTTAATCATGCCACCGGATAGTTCATCGGGGTACTTGTCGCAAGCATTCGGAGGTAATCCAACCAGAGCTAATTTCATCCGCGCCAGATAACCGGCATCGGACCGGGGCAGGCCGGCATGCTCCATCAGGGGCAGCGCGGTATTTTCCAGCACAGTGAGCGATGTAAACAGAGCGCCGCGCTGAAACAGAATGCCGAAACGTTGCTCCTGAGCAGAACGCTCTTCTGCGGATAACGTCGTCAGGCTTCGGCCAAAAATCCGGATGTCGCCGGCATTCGGCTGATGCAACCCGACAATACTGCGCAGCAGCACCGATTTCCCTGTACCGGAGCCACCGACGATCGCCGTGATTTCGCCACGCTGAATGTCCAGATCCAGATTCTCATGTACGACCTGATCGCCAAAGCGGTTAATCAGTCCGCGCACACTGACCAGCGGTTGTGTTGTGCTCATCACCAGCTCATCTCCATAAAGAAAAGGGCCGCGAGTGCATCCAGCAGGATCACCATGAAAATAGACTGCACCACGCTGGAAATCGTGTGTTCACCGACGGACTGCGCGCTACCGCTGACTTTAAATCCCTCCAGACAACCAATGACGGCCACGATAAACGCAAACAGCGGCGCTTTACTGATACCAACCCAAAAATGGGTCAGACTGATATCGCGCTGCATAATGGTCAGAAACAGCCGGGGGGAGATATTCAGTTCCAGAGAACAGACTACGGCCCCTCCGATGATGCCGCATCCCATGGCAATAAACGTCAGAATGGGCAAAGAAATCAGCATAGCCAGCACGCGGGGCAGAACGAGCAATTCAATGGGATTCAGCCCCAGCGCCCGGATGGCATCTATCTCTTCATTGGCTTTCATCGAACCGATCTGCGCCGTGAACGCACTGGCTGTGCGTCCTGCCATTAATATGGCGGTCAGCAAGACACCAAATTCACGCAGAAAGGCGAAGGCCACCAGATCGACGGTATAGATACTGGCGCCGAAATCAAAGAGGACCGTGGCGCCGAGAAAGGCGACGACTGCACCGACAAGAAAGGTCAGTAAAGCAATAATTGGCACGGCGTTCAGTCCGGTCTGTTCGATATGGGCGACCAATGCGGTAACCCGCCAGCGAGCAGGCCGGAACAGACTTTTGACCAGGGTTTCCAGCGTCAGCCCGATAAAGCCGGTTAATGCGACTTGCTGTTGCCATAACCGGATCATGACTTCGCCGATATGAGCCAGTATTTCGCTGAGGGTTGAATGTCCGGGCTGGGGTGTTGTTTTCTCGCATTCAGCGAGCGCCGTGGCGATGGTGTGCAGTAATGCCAGTCGTTCAGCCGGCAGATTGGTGTTTTGTGTTGTCAGACCGGCGATACGCGCCGTACCCAGTAATTCGGCCAGCAACGCGGCCCCGGCGGTGTCCAGCACGACTGTATCATCCCAGTCAATGAGGGTGTCAGACGGGAGCGGCTCGCTGAACTCCGCGATCCGGTGTTTCAGGGTGGCATAGTGGTGCAGCGTCCAGTCGCCGCTGATCCGTAATACCGGCGGTGCGGAATCCTGTTGTAACGACAGCAAACCGGGAGATATCTGTGATGTCATCACTTTGTCCTCCGTGATTCAGGGCACCAGATGCCCGTCGATCAGATGAATTTGCCGGTCAGCTGCCTGGGCAAACTCTGGATCGTGCGTCACCGCCACAATGGCACATTTCTGATGATGGGAAAGATCGTGCAGGATGTCGCGGACATTGGCGCTGGATTTGGTATCCAGGGCGCCGGTGGGTTCATCAGCCAGAATCAGTACCGGGTCATTGGCAAGTGCTCTGGCTACCGCCACCCGCTGCCGCTGGCCACCGGAAAGCTGGCTGGGAAGCTTATGTTTATGTTCCTGCATATCTAAACTATTCAGCAGCATGCCTGCTTTCTCCCTAGCCTGTGATTCGGAAAGCAGCCCCAGTTTGCGCATTGGCAGCATGACATTTTCCAGTGACGAGAACTCGGCCAGCAGAAAGTGAAACTGGAAGACAAAACCAATCCGCTGCAGACGAACCTGTGCCAACTGACTATCATTGAACAGGCTGGTTTCCTCATCTTCCAGCCATAATTTTCCGGAAGTAGGGGAATCAAGCAGACCGAGCAGATACAGCAACGATGATTTTCCCGAGCCTGACGGGCCCATGATCGCCACAAATTCACTGTTTCCGATCGTCAGATCGATATCTTGTACCAGCGTCACGGGCACTTCACCCGGCAAAACCCGGGTTAGTTTTTCTGTGCGCAAAATACTGTTCATTCGGCACCCCGCAGAATATCGACTGGTCTGACGCGTCCGCCTTTTCGCGCAGGTAACCAGGCAGCAAACAGGGCTGACAACATGGCAAACGCGATTGCCAGCAGCAGTTGATCCATACCCCAGTAAACCGGCATATAAGCCTCCGCCGTATAAAACGGACTTTTGAAAGAAATACGGCTAAGGCCATACATCAGTGACAAGCCAAGGGTAGTCCCAAGCAGGCTGCCGAACAGACCCAGCAGTGTGCCTTCAATTAGAAAAATACGCTCAATATCACTTGCATCAAAGCCGATCGATTTCAGAATGGCGATGTCTTTGGTCTTTTCCAGTACCACTGTCGAAATCACGTTATAAATACCAAATGACGCAACCAGCAGGATCGCACTGACGACGCTGTACATGATGAGATTCCGGATCAGTACCATGCTCATCAGATCTTCACTGGCTTCTTGCCAGGACTGCGTTTTATAACCCAGATCCTGCTCAATCTGATGCGCGACAGTGGGTGCCAGCGCCGGATCAGAAAGCCGGATAATCAGCATGTTGGCGATATTCGGCTGTTCCAGCAGATTTTGTACCCGGTTTAAGAGGGCATAGATCTGGCGATCATCATAATTGGCAGTGCCGGTACGGAAGATGGCCACAATTTTCATCAGACGCACCGTGCCCGAGGAAGAGGTAATGGTCAGTTTATCGCCCATCTGCAGTTGGAATTTCTCGGCCAGTCCGGCACCAATAATGACACCATTCGGATTCACCGACAGACTGTCGAGTGAGCCGTGAATGAAATATTTTGTCAGGGAACTGACACTCTTCATCAGCTCCGGTTCAACTCCGGAAATCGTTGCGCCCCGTGTCATGCCGGCATAGGAAGCGATCACTTGTCCTTGTAAAACAGGTGCGATCTGTAAATCAGGTCGCAGGGCGATCCGGGCCAGTTTTTCTTTGTATTGCCGTATTCCCTTGATCTCGGTACGTGGCTGAATGCCATGTAATTCGTAAACGGCATCGGGATAAACAATTTCAACCGGCTGCAAGCGGGGATGACGATATTCATCGTAAACGGTGATGTGGGGCGAATTGTCGACCAGACGCTGTATAAAATCCTCTTCAGAGCCGCGCATCAACCCTGAAATAGCCAGAAAAAAAGCAACACCCAGCGAAATGCCCAGCACAGAAACGACGGTTTGCCGGCGACGCGACATCAGATGGCTGAGTGCAATGGATGTGGCCAGATTCATGATGATTTGTCCGACTGACGTAACCAGGCTTCACGCACGGATTGCCCGTTGGTCAGCTTTTCGGGTGGATCAACAATGACCGCTTCTTTCCCGGTTAAGCCCTCCGTTATTTCTGTTTTATCCGCGTTTTTCACCCCGGTTTTGACCGGTTGGCGGAACGCTTTGCCATCCTTGACCAGCCAGACAGCATTATCCAGGACGCTGGAGTTGGGCACCAGCAAGGCGTTATCCCGTTGTGAGACAAGAATATTGCTTTCCGCTGTCATGCCAATGAAAAACGGTACATCGTCAGACAGACTGATCCGCACCCGGTAACTGCGGGTGACAGGATCACCTTCAGGGGTAATCTCCCGGATGCTGCCTTCAAATACTTTTCCCGGAAATGCATCCGCAGTGATCAGAACGCGTTGCGCCGGTTTGACCCTGGGAATATCTTCCTCATCCACCTCGGCGGTCAGACGCAATTGCGTAGCTGATTTTCTCAGGGAGAAAACCACCTGATTGGCGGGTATATAATTACCGACTTCACCATCACGTTTGATGATTTCACCATCCACCGGGCTGATAAGCGTCAGCGCTTTTATTTGTGCCAGCGTTCGCCGTGTCACTTCCCGTGCCGCTTCTGCTTCTGTACGGGCCTGATCCAGCTGTTCTGCACTGACCATGCTTCGCTGATACAGCCTTCCCACACGGGAAAAATTATTCTCGGCGTTACGCTGTCGGATCTGCATTTCCCGCAGTGTCGCCTGCAACTCTGCATCATCAAACCGGGCAAGCACCTGACCGGTTTTCACCTGCATTCCCTCATCGGCCAGTAAGGCTGTCAGCCTTGCCGCCCGTTCTGTTGCCACACGAATCGGTGGGTCAGGTTCAATCGTGCCGGTGGTGTAAACGGCCTCTACTACCTGTCCGCGGGAAGGATAGGCCACGTTGACACTGAGCGGCAGATAAAAATAAATGGCTCCTGCAACTGCCACTGTCAGTAACAGAAAAATGAGAAATGCCTTTCGCCAGGTCAGCACATCCCGCTCCTGATTTGTTCCGCCTTAAGTTAAGTATAGATAGCCTCGTTCCGGTCATCGTGACCTATACTTATTAAGATAAATCCTGATAGCGGTTTAACAGCTATCAATGAACATTGGAGGTTAACATGCAATCTGGTTTGTTTAAAAAATCTGCATTGCTCGGCTTGTTATTGCTGCCGGCTTTGAGTGTGGCCGCTGACAAGCCCATACCGCCGGCTAAGCCAGAAACGCCGGTTGTCGCTACTGCAGACAAAGAACCTATTTATGGTTACCAACTGATGACTGAGGAAGAACGGGCAACTTTCCGCAATCAAATGCAAACGGCTACAACAGAAGAAGAACGTCAGCAGATCCGTCTTCAGCACCGCGAACAAATGCTTGAGCGCGCCAAGGCTCAAGGCGTCACCTTACCTGAACCACCTGTGGTTGCGCCTGGTGAGCAACCTGTTTTTGGTGGTCGGATGATGACGAATCAGGAACAGATGCAGTTCCGTACTCAGATGCAGAATGCTGCAACTGACGAAGAACGTCAGCAGATCCGTCTTCAGCACCGGGAACGGATGCTTGAGCGCGCCAAGGCCCAAGGCGTCACCTTGACTGACCCGCCAGCTATAACTCCTGGCGACGAAGTTGTTTTTGGTGGTCAGATGATGACGATGGAAGAACGGCTGCAGTTCCGTACTCAGATGCAGAATGCTGCAACTGATGAAGAGCGTCAGCAAATCCGTCTGCAACACCGGGAACAAATGCTTGAACGTGCTAAAGCTCAGGGCATAACCTTGCCAGACATGCCAATGATGAACGGTCAGGGCATGGGTAAAGGTATGGGAATGGGCCAGGGAGGTAGTAGCAGCGGAAGCGGAAGTAGCGGAGGAAGTGGAAACAGTAGTGGAAGCAGCGGAAGTAGCGCAGGAAGTGGAAACAGTAGTGGAAGCAGCGGAAATAGCGGAAGTGGTGGAAATAGTGGCGGCGGCGGAAGCGGCGGCAATAGTAAATAAACTCTTTGTAAAACGAACGAATCCGGGGCTCAGCTTTAAGTTGGCTCCGGATTTTTATTGCGGATCATATATTTTTTGAAATAGGCGCTACGTTACACACCTCACACTATACGTCCAAAACAATACACCCCTTATCACGAATTTATCGATTTATCTATAATTAAAAAAGAGGCCCTTCACGGTCTCTATGGAGTTGCGCCAGACGCGCCGGAACTCAAGCGCCTGGGTAATCCGTTCCCTGAACCTTGATTACATTCATAAAAAGGAACGTAATATGAACGCATTCAAATTAAACAGGCTGCGGCAAATCGTGGTTGCAGCGTTATTAATTGGCATGAGTGCCGGCGTCTACGCAGCGAAGGGCGGCCCTGGCGGTGGAGGAAGCGGAGGTGAACCACCTACCACTGAAACAGGCTCCAACAACCTATCTTTCCCGGTGATCCTGTCAGACAACACCGGCCCCTTCCCAGCTGACGGTGTCTGGCGATTCGCCCCGATCACCACTCCGCAAAGTGAGTGTATTGGCGAAACTGGCGTGACCGCTGGTGAGCCGGTACCGCCTAACTACCTGTGCTACTACGGACGACATATCACCGTAATATCGGAGACTGGCGAGCTCCAATTTGACGAGCCAACCAGGGTCTGGTGGCTGCAAAAACGTACACAGAACTTCTGGAAAGCGCTGACCGTTGGGAATAACACCGGCACACCACTAGTCGTGAGTGCGGTCGATGTTGGTGACCTGCTGGAATCCACCCCGTCGCTTGCCACGCGGCAGATCCGAGTCGAGTTCAACCTGTTGCAGAGCGTACCAGAGACAGGTAGCCCTCTGAGCCCCTATGTTGTAACCGAGTGGCCTACCACCGGTATTCCGACGGAATGCAACATACCTAATGAGGTGGGAGGCAATACCAGCATTGGCTGCTTCGCAGCCCTAGGCATGAGCGGGGCGGTGCCCGGTACTGAACAGTCCGGTAACGAGATGCAGGGCACAGACTTCGGCTCTGGTGACGGTTCATACCCAGGCACACAAGCTCTGGTTGACCCGACTAGCGTGAGACAAGCGTTAACTTCCGAGGGTACCTCTATCCCGGTCCACGCGCTGGTATATTCCCAGTGTGCACGTCTGGTGATCCAGAAAATCAGCGGAACGCCGACTTGGGATAAGACCACTGGTCGGTGGGTTGGCGCAGGCGTGGATGTACCGATGGTCAACGTTGCTACTTACTCGACTACTAGCCCTTGGTCGGTTGAAATTACCTCAGGTGGCAGCATTGTATATGGCTACAACTGGAACGCCAAGACTGCTGCCACAGGGACGTATCGCCTGACCTTTGTGCTGGATGGTAACGATACAGAAGGACCTCAGTGCCCAACAGCGCTGGCAACCATGTTCGGTCCTCTTGGCGGCACTCAGCTTGTGAATGTCGGTGAGAACTTCTCCCCGAACATCATAGCCAAAGGTGACTCCGCTCTTGGTGATGAAGGTGGCCTAGTCTACATCGATATCCCGTTGTCCACCAAAGGAGGTGGCGGCAGACGGTAATAAAAACAGCTCCATTCGGAGGTGTTTTATCTCCGGGCATAAAGTATCCCCTGTCCATCAATGAACAGGGGATACATGGATTAGTGAGAAAGTTAATCCAAATGAAATCAGATTAAAGGTATTCCGGTTATTCCATATCCCGAAAATCAACGAGATCAGATCTCAGAATATTTAGTAAAAAAACCACTCCGTCCCAGCCCGCGCAATGTTGTATGATGAGATCCAGATCAAATCTGCCTGGCTTTTTCCTTCGTTATCCGGAATTCCGCAACACATTGCAAAAAGCTGACAGTTCCGTTTTGTTATTTAGCTATAAGACGCTGAGGTATAAGGACATTATGAAGAAAGTGTACAATTTCTGCGCAGGCCCGGCTATGTTGCCGGTGGAAGTAATGCAACAGGCACAAAGCGAGTTCATTGACTACGCAGGCTTAGGTGTCTCTGTAATGGAATTGTCCCACCGCGGCAAGGAATACATGGCGCTGGCGGCTGAAGCGGAACAGGATCTGCGTGACCTGCTGAACATCCCGGATAACTACAAAGTCCTGTTCATGCATGGCGGTGGCCGTGGCCAGTTTGCTGCAGTGCCAATGAATCTGCTGGGTGGCGAGAACAAAAAAGCAGACTACATCGTCTCCGGCGTCTGGTCTAAAGCTGCACTGACTGAAGCCAAAAAATATGGCGATATGGTTGCCGTAGACTGCATCACAAAAGATGCGCAGGGTCGTACTACTGTAAACAAAAATCTGCAGTTCCGTCCTGATGCCGCTTATGTGCATTACTGCCCGAACGAAACTATCGAAGGGATCGAAATGGTCGATCTGCCGGACACCGGTGATATTCCGCTGGTGGCAGACCTGTCTTCTACCATCCTGTCCCGTCCTCTGGATGTGTCCAAATTCGGCATCATCTATGCTGGCGCTCAGAAAAACATCGGCCCTTCCGGTCTGTGTATTGCCATCGTACGTGATGACTTGCTGAACCAGGCTCGTGCTGATGTTCCTGCAATTCTGGATTACAAACTGACTGCAGAAAACGATTCCATGTTCAACACGCCGCCAACTTATGCCTGGTATCTGGCAGGCCTGGTGTTCAAATGGCTGAAACGTATCGGTGGTCTGGAAGCAATGGACAAGCTGAATCAGGAAAAAGCGGATTATCTGTATAACTACATTGATAACAGCAGCTTCTACAGCAACAACATTGATCCTGAATTCCGTTCACGCATGAACGTACCATTCCATCTGGCAAATCCTGAACTGGATGCTGCTTTCCTGGCTGAATCAAAAGCGGCGGGTCTGATGGCGCTGAAAGGTCACCGTATTGCTGGTGGTATGCGTGCGAGCATTTATAACGCCATGCCGCTGGAAGGTGTTAAGGCGCTGGTCAGTTTCATGGATGATTTCGCCAAGAAACATGCGTGATCCGCGAATCAGTCATAACCTGACGTGATTTAAAGCAGCGTTCCTCTGCGCTGCAGTGTAATATTAAATGTAAGAGGATAACGCCGGATTATCCGGCGTTATTTTTCTGGTGGAATCGATGAGCCTTGCTCATTGCCCGAACAATAAGAATTTTTCGTTGTAACAGGAACACTATGAAAACCCTGACTCTGGAACCGATTGCGCGTGTAGAAGGAACGGTTAACCTGCCTGGATCCAAGAGCGTTTCCAACCGTGCTTTATTGCTGGCTGCTCTGGCTCGTGGAACAACCCGATTAACTAACCTGCTGGATAGTGACGATATCCGTCATATGTTGAACGCACTGAAAACACTGGGCGTAAGCTATGAGTTGTCCGCGGACAAGACCGAATGCACCGTACATGGATTAGGCCGTGCATTTTCTTCTTCCGAGCCGGTAAGTCTGTTCCTGGGTAATGCAGGTACTGCAATGCGCCCTCTGTGTGCCGCGTTGTGTCTTGGTAATGGCGAATTTACGCTGACTGGCGAGCCCCGGATGGAAGAACGTCCGATCGCGCATCTGGTTGATGCGCTGCGTCAGGCTGGTGCGCATGTTCACTATCTGAAAAAAGATGGCTATCCGCCGCTGACCATTGAAGGCAAAGGCCTGTGGGGTGGGGAAGTTGTTATCGATGGTTCCGTTTCCAGTCAGTTCCTGACTGCGTTCCTGATGGCGGCGCCACTGGCTTCCGGCGATGTCCGCATCCGTATTCGTGGCGAGCTGGTATCCAAACCTTACATCGACATCACCCTGCATATCATGAAACAGTTTGGTGTCACCGTAGAGCACGATAATTATCAGGTGTTCTATGTGCGTGGTAATCAGACTTATGTTTCTCCAGGTACTTTCCTGGTGGAAGGCGATGCTTCTTCAGCCTCTTACTTCCTGGCTGCGGGCGCCATTAAAGGCAAAGTCCGCGTGACAGGTATTGGTAAAGACAGTATCCAGGGCGATATCCGTTTTGCCGATGTACTGGAAAACATGGGTGCGAAAATTACCTGGGGTGATGATTATATCGAGGCTGAAAACGTCGGTGAATTGCAGGCGGTTGATCAGGATATGAACCAGATCCCGGATGCGGCGATGACGATTGCCACAGCGGCATTGTTTGCCAACGGTAAAACGGCGATTCGCAACATCTATAACTGGCGCGTCAAGGAAACCGACCGTCTGACGGCGATGGCTACCGAACTGCGTAAAGTGGGTGCCGAAGTAGTGGAAGGGCATGATTTCATCGAAATCACGCCACCGGCGCAACTGAAACATGCAGCCATCGATACCTACAATGATCACCGTATCGCAATGTGCTTCTCGCTGGTGGCTCTGAGTGATACTCCAGTCACCATTAATGATCCGGACTGTACCTCTAAAACCTTCCCGGATTATTTCACCAAGTTCGCGTCTATTTCTAAACGCTGATTCTGGTATTCGGATCAATAAAAAGCCGGTGATGAAACACCGGCTTTTTTCTTACTTCATCCCGGCAAATTATTCTTTTGCTATCGGTTTGGTTGTTACTTTGGTTTTCTGATCGGCGGTGATCGTGTCGATTTCTTTCTGAACAGAAGAAACTTCTTCCGTTGTCGTCATGACACGATATTCCAGATCAAATGCCTGACGGCCCAGTGGCGGCAGTGTTTTTACACGACCTTGTTCACGTTCAATCTGACGCGGATAAGCGTAGCTGGTGCCTGGCTCAATGCCGGTGACATAACCCTGTTTCAGGGTATCCGTGTTTTTCCACAAGGTCAGGGCTGGCAGTTGTTTAGTATCATAACTGATGGCAATACCCTTATCGGCAGCCTTGTTATGCAGCATAGCGGTTGTCATCCCATCTTTATCGGCATAGGGGATCAGATTAAAGACCATCTCATCATAGCCCTTGGTTGGCCCCAGATAGGTTTGCCAGTCTTGCAGACCTTTTTTCGCATAGTCATTAAACGGAGAGATTTCTTTCACTGGCGCAACAAACTTGGCCCCTTCTTCCAGGACAGGTGCGCCGAAATTGCTGTGGTAGATGATCTGGTAATCGCGGTCATAGTCGCTGTTATTTGTCAGTTCATCATGTACTTTCACCGATTTCTGACCAGGAACAACAGTGAGTTGTGTCCATGTTTCCAGCGCACTCAGCTTGAAGGTATTCTCTTTCACCAGGCCTTTAACATGAATCGCGTAAGGTGCGGTCTCGTCAATACTGACAGTCACTTTGGAGGCTGGCGTATTGCCGGCGCGGCCATGCAGACTCATCAGTTTGCCATTTTCTTCGCCAGGATGGCCGGTCCATTCATAACCACAGCGAACCATCATCTCGTTAAATCCGTCCAGCCAGCCCAGACCATTACGCATTTCCAGATTCATATAGGCTGGATTGACGATTTCATCCACCGGGGATTTCCAGCCATAACGGACATCGCCGCTTTTGATTTCATAAATATCCATACCGCGGGTTGGGATCAGGGATACCTGCAGATCCTTGGCATCAATGGTGATCAGGGTGCTGCCTTCCTGTTTTCCACCGTGCAATGTCTTTTTGGTCACAGTAAAGGCCGGAGCATCTTTCAGACCCAGCTCATCACTGGTGACTTTCCAGTTGGCGACTTCGGTATTGTCGGCAACATCGGTCAGGATGAAGTCCTTGGCGAAAACAGCAGGAGAGAGGAGTAATGCAGAAATACTCAAGGACAACAGTGTTTTTTTCATAACAGTAATTCCCATGTTTATTGGATTCATTTGTGTTGCTGAAACGATTCTTCTTACATGGTAATAACTGATATGAGATTTATTTGTGATCGCTATCACGCTTAAAGTAAAGCTGAATTGATTCAGCTTTATTGCGATTGCTGAATCACATTTCCGATTGTGACCATTTGCAATTTAATTGAGATCTGAATGAGACTTTTCGTTTTTTTCTCGGGGGTGGGAAAATCTATCGGGCAGAAAAAACCCGGCATATAGCCGGGTTGGATAAGATAACTTTTTTGTCTTAGAACAGAATACGCTTAAAACAGGATACGTGCTTTCAGTGTGCCGTCGATTTCTTTCAGACGCGCCAGAGCAACATCACTGTGCTCTGTCTCAACTTCGATCACAACGTAGCCGATGTTTGCATTGGTTTGCAGGAACTGGCCAGCAATATTGATGCCTTCATCAGCGAATGCCTGGTTGATCTTGTTCAGAATACCAGGTTGGTTGCGGTGAATGTGCAGCAGACGGCTGGTTTTACGATTCACTTCTGGCAGTGATACTTCAGGGAAATTCACTGCAGTCAGGGTTGAACCGTTATCGGAGTACTTGATCAGTTTGCTGGAAACTTCGATACCGATGTTTTCCTGTGCTTCCTGAGTAGAACCACCGATGTGCGGAGTCAGGATCACGTTGTCAAACTTCTGCAGCGGAGAAACAAATTTCTCGCCATTCGCTTTTGGTTCAACCGGGAATACGTCAATAGCGGCGCCGGCAATATGACCGCTTTCCAGTGCTGCAGCCAGGTCGTCGATTTTAACAACGGTACCACGGGCAGCGTTGATGAAAATGGAGTTGGCTTTCATCTTCGCGAACTGTTCTTCGCCGAACATGTCTTTGGTGGATGGCGTTTCCGGAACATGCAGCGTGATCACGTCAGACTGAGCCAGCAGCTCATCCAGTGTCGCGACCTGAATAGCGTTACCCATGGAAAGTTTGTTTTCGATATCGTAGTAATAAACTTTCATACCGATGCTTTCAGCGATAACACTCAGCTGGCTACCGATATGACCGTAACCCACGATACCCAGTTTTTTACCACGGGCTTCAACGGAATTGGTTGCGCTCTTGTCCCAATCGCCACGGTGAGCGCCGGCGTTTTTGTGCGGAATACCGCGTAATAACAGCAGGATTTCACCCAATACCAGTTCAGCTACGCTGCGGGTATTTGAGAATGGCGCGTTGAATACAGGAATACCGCGTTTTTCAGCTGCTGCCAGATCAACCTGGTTGGTGCCGATACAGAAGCAACCGATGGCAACCAGTTTTTGCGCTGCGTCGAGAACTTTTTCAGTCAGGTGAGTACGGGAGCGGATACCAATGAAATGCACGTCGCGGATTTTTTCGATCAGCGCTTCTTCTTCCAGTGAACCTTTCACATATTCCACATTGGTGTAACCAGCAGATTTGAAGTTATCTACTGAGTTCGGATGCACACCTTCCAGCAGTAAAACCTTGATCTTGTCCTTGTCGAGAGAATATTTGGTCATGTCTGCGCTCCCTTTTACGCAACGTCATTGGATTGCGTAGTAAATTAACAAAAAAGGGGAGTCTGCGCCAAGGAAGATTGCCTTAACGTAATACAAATTTTCTATATGACTAATGCGCTATACCAATATGCATCAGAGAGATTCAAGATTAAGCAAAAAATATACCGTAATAAAAAACCGGATACTGAATAACTGATGGACAGTCTGACTGTATGTTCATATTGTTACCGGAATTACAGATGAGGGTGGTTATGAATATTATTTTTGATATCGGAAATGTGCTGGTCAGATGGGATCCGGTCAATATCGTGCGTTCAGTGATTAACGCGCCGGGGGCAGTCCGGGTCGCGGAGCATTTGTTTGCTCATTCTGACTGGCAGGAGGTGGATAAGGGGTGTCTTTCAATTCCGGATGTCATCGCCCGTGCTGTAGAGCGTACCGATATTGATGAGGATATCGTGACTGCCATTTATCGTTCTGTTCCTGCTTCATTGACTCCTATCCCTGAAAATATCGCTGTACTACAACAACTCCGGCAGGCTGGGTTTAGTCTTTATGCTCTCTCCAATATGGGGCATGAATCTGCAGCATATCTTGCTGCGACTGCACCATTCTGGAATGAGTTTGATGCCAGAGTGATTTCTGCCGAAGTGCAACTGGTTAAACCGGATCCGGCGATATTCGAATATCTGCTAAAAAATAATGGTCTGACCAATTCTGATTGCATCTTCATCGATGACTCGCTGATTAACGTTCAGGTTGCAGAAAATCTGGGAATCAAAGGCATTCACTTTCAGTCTGTAACTCAGATGACAACTGAATTAAGAAAGTACATTTCATGGGCAGAATAGCGGCTGATACAGAAAAATGATCTAAATCATTTAACAGTATTAACGTTAATTTAAATCTTATTTAAACAGGTGACTGATGGGTTGGAATGAGGGAGAATAGCCCTGCAAGCCAATCAGTAATTGGTATTACCAATTTATTGTGCTGATAACCACAAGAACGTGACACCCTGTTTTTGAATGTGTCGTTTGTTACAAACGGCGCACAAACAGACTGTCAGACTGTCAGCCTGTAACGCCATACCACTGCGGTTTTGGGGTGAACAGATGATAAATGGGTCCGTTTTTGTGGGTTGGCATAAATTATGATTGCCTTGCAGTAATGGTTGTCTGAGTTGTTCAGACAGTAATACAGGCTGCATCTAAAAGCTGAAACTTATGAAGAATAAGTCGTTGAGCCGGTTTTTAGACGTTACCTATACAAATAGGCCATCGCCGAGCGTTTAATCCAATATTCGTTCGCCCTGACCTTGAACTGCTTGGACACAGAGTGTCTTAAGCCATGCGAGGAAAGAATGGAAGTAACAATCAATCCAACCGTTCTGGTTGTGAACTGCGGTAGTTCATCTCTTAAATTTGCTATTGTCGATCCAGTGACTGGTGAGCAATACCTGAGTGGTCTTGCGGAAGCGTTAGGTTTACCGGAAGCTCAGATCAGCTGGCGTTTCGGTGATGGCGAGAAGCGGAAAGATAGTCTGGCCTCCGGCGCGGATCACACTGCAGCACTGACTTATCTTGAAGAGCATATTCTTGAAGGTAAACCAGAGCTGATGAAATCTTTCATCGCAGTAGGTCACCGTGTGGTTCATGGCGGTGAGTTGTTCACTCATCCAACATTGATCACTGACGAAGTGGTAAAAGGCATTGAACAGTGCATCCCTCTGGCACCATTGCATAACCCGGCTCACTTGTTAGGTATTGCAGCAGCCCGCCGTCTCTTCTCCGAACTTCCTCACGTCGCTATTTTTGATACCGCTTTCCATCAGACCATGCCAGCTAAAGCGTTCATGTATCCGCTCCCGAACGAGCTGTACAAAGAACACGCGATCCGTCGCTATGGCGCACATGGTACCAGCCATTATTATGTGACTACCGAAGCGGCGAAACTGCTGGGTAAACCGATGTCAGAAACCAATATCATTACTGCACATCTGGGTAATGGTGGTTCTGTCAGCGCAATCAAAAATGGTAAATGTGTTGATACCAGTATGGGTCTGACTCCGCTGGAAGGTATCGTGATGGGTACCCGTTGTGGTGATATCGATCCATCCATCGTGTTCTTCCTGATCGACACACTGGGCTACTCTGTTGAAGATGTACGCAACACCCTGAACAAAAAATCAGGTCTGTTGGGTCTGTCTGGTAAAACCAGCGATTTCCGTGGTGTTATCGAAGGTCTGGAGCAGGGTGATGAGCAGTGCCAGCAGGCATTTGATATCTACTGCTACCGTCTGGCGAAATATATCGTTTCTTACTACGTTGCCGTAGGCAAAGTAGACGCACTGATCTTCACCGGTGGTATCGGTGAAAACTCCATGCCAATGCGCAGTGCGGTACTGAAGTTGCTGGAAGGCTTCGGTTTTGTTGAAGACGAAGCTGGTAACGCAGCAGCTCGTTTCGGCAATTCAGGCCTGATCACCAAAGCTGGCAGCACTAAAGCGTTCGTTATCCCTACTAACGAAGAGCTGGTGATTGCACAAGGCGCGGCTGAGTTCGCCAAATAATTTCTGTCAGTTTTGACGGATATAAAAAACGGCCCGTTAAGGGCCGTTTTGCTATCTGGAATCTCTATCTTAACCAGCTTGTTCAGCCGCTGATTCGATAGCTTCCTGTGCGCGTTGCGATGCAGGTTTTGCCAGCAATTCTTTCCATTTACGCATGGCAGAGATCAGGATGATGATGCCCAATGCCAGCATGATGATGGAAATACAGCCGTTGAAGATGTTGTAACCTTTGGCAACCGGATTGAAGTAAACATTTTTGATCATCCAGTAACCGGCGTATTGCACTGTCACGAACAGATAGGCCAGTGGGATCAGACAGGTCAGGGCGTAACGACGTTTCTGGGACAGTCGCAGGATGATGGTTGTACCGATGATCAGGCCCACAGAAGCCATCAGCTGGTTAGAAACCCCGAACAGTGCCCAGACTGAGCCGATATCACCGGACATCAGCAGGTAGCCCCACATCACACAAGCCAGTACGCTCGCGCCGATAGCACCTGGCAACCAGTCCAGACGTTTCAGTGGCGCATAGAATTCACCGAAGAAGTCCTGGATCAGATAGCGTGACACACGAGTACCTGAGTCAACCGCAGTCAGGATGAACACGGCTTCAAACATAACTACGAACTGGAAGAAGTAAGAGGCCAGGCTGCTGAACCAGCTGACTTTGGTGAAGATATAAGACATACCAACAGCCAGAGTAACGGCACCGCCGGTACGGCCATACAGGTCCAGACCAATTTCCTGAGACAGTTGCGGCAAATCAATCACGTTCATGCCCAGCGTTGCAAAGGCAGCCGGAGATGAGTTGATGGCAAAATAATCTGCAGGATGTAAGGCAGTAGCAGCGATCAGCGCCATCACACCAACCACACATTCCGCCAGCATGGCGCCAAATGCGACAGGCAGGATGTCACTCCATTTGTCGACCAGTTTCGGTGTAGTACCTGAACCGATGAAGGCATGGAAACCTGAGATGGCACCGCAAGCGATGGTGATAGAAATAAATGGCCATACCGGGCCACCCAGAACAGGACCACCGCCGTGAATGAACTGAGTCAGAGCAGGGAACTTGATTTCGGGGTTGATGAATACCACACCGATCACCAGCGCACCGAATACACCAATCTTCATGAAAGAAGAAATGTAGCCGCGAGGAGTCAGCAGTAACCAGACTGGCAGGGCGGTCGCGAAGAAGGCATAGATTGGCAGTGCCAGACTGATGGTGGTTTCGTGCAGGGTCAGCCAGTCACCGAACACGGTGCCCTGAATATACGGGCCGAAGAACACACAGGCCAGCACGGCAATAAAACCAACGATGGATGAGTTTTTCAGATCACCGGTATATTTGTGATACAGGCCAACCACCATGGAAATCGGAATCGTCATGAATACCGCGAAAGTACCCCATGGGTTACGTTCCAGCGCATGCACAACCACCATAGACAAACCCGCCATAGTAATGGTGATGATGAACAGCATCGCCAGACCAGTACACCAGCCGGCTACCGGACCAAGCTCGGCTTTGGCAACTTCAGAGAGGGATTTACCCTGATATTTCATTGAGGCAAACAGCACAACCGTATCATGCACCGCACCGCCAATGACACAGCCTATCAGCAGCCAGAGGAAGCTGGGCAGGTAGCCATACTGGGCGGCCAGAACCGGACCAACTAGCGGGCCGGCAGCCGCGATAGCAGCAAAATGCTGACCGAAGTTAACCCAACGGTTGGTTGGCACGTAATTTTTGCCATCAGATAACGCATGAGAAGGCGTGACCTGACTGTCATCAGCCTGCAGTACTTTACGCACGAAGAAAATACCGTAGAACCGATAGCAGATGGCAAGAATACACAGTGCACTGATGACAAATGTAATTGCATGCGTCATGTGTGTTACTCCTGATTTAAGTGGAAACTGACGCCAGATCCTTTCTGGCGGTACAGGTTCACTTTAGGAGACTCATTTCAGGAATCACATTTCTAATCAGGTGAGCGGTTGTATGACGTATTTAAGCGGTTTTAATTCGCCGGGGAGTGGTTTTTATGTATTTAAGGAATGTTCAGACTCTGTTTAAGCGGTTTCAGATAACGGCGGCTGACTGGGATCCGTTGCTGTGCACGGGTAATGACTTCGGCACTGCCGTTTTCCAGTAACTGAATTTCCGCCACCTGATCCGGATTAATCATGTACTGCCGGTGACAGCGCAGGAATGGTGTTTTCTCTTCCAGCGTACGCATGGTCAGCTGGGTGACGCCGGCCTGTTTGGCACTGCAGACATGCACGCCGGCCAGATCACTGTGAATATATTCCACTTCCGTCAGTGGCACTAAAAAAATCCGGTTATGACCACAGCAGGGAATAGAGCGCAACGGCGCCAGTTCAGTCAGTGGTTGATAGGATTGGGGGGGCAGCTCTTTGCGTAACCGGTGCAGCGTCTTCTCCAGCCGGGCTGGTTCAATGGGTTTCAGCAAATAGTCAAACGCATTTTCCTCAAACGCTTTCAGCGCAAATTCATCGTAAGCGGTAACAAAGACAATCGCAGGAATTTGCTCGGGATCCAGCATGCTCACCATTTCCAGCCCGCTGATTCGAGGCATCTGGATATCCAGAAAGACGACATCCGGATGTAATTTATGAATAGCCGGAATTGCTTCCAGCGCATTACTGCATTCTCCTATGATCTCCAGACCATCATAGTCTGCAAGAATACTGCGTAATTCCTCTCTGGCAGGTAATTCATCATCAACGATCATCACGCGCAACATGGCTGAACCTCTGAAAACGGTAATTCAATGATGACCTGGGTTAATACTTCCGGCTGACATTTAACCTGTACGCCATACTGTTCCCCGTAATGTGCTTTAATGCGGCGATCAACCAGATTCATGCCCAGGCCATTACTACTCTCGCTTTTCTCCGGCTGCGCAGGGGCATCAAATAAACCGGCATCATCTTCGACCAGCAGTTGCCAGTGATCAGCGTACGGTTGTCCTTTGATCGACACTGTTCCACCATCCATAGCGTGAGATATACCGTGCTTTATCGCATTTTCCACGATTGGTTGCAGTGAGAACGCCGGCAATTTTTGCTGCAGCAGTGATTCATCAATCTCTAAATTGACTTTTAGCCGATCAGGAAACCGGGCCAGTTCTATCTGTAAATAACTGTTTACGTGTTCCAGCTCCTCTTTCAGAGTCACTTCTTCCGCTTCCCGGCGTAAATTTTTACGGAAAAACAGCGACAGGTGCTGGACTAACTGCCGGGCTTTCTCCGGATCGGTGCGGATAACGGAAGCCAGCGTATTTAATGCGTTAAACAGGAAATGCGGATTAACCTGCGCATGCAGTAGTTTTATTTCCGAACGAGCTAACAGTTCACTTTGTGCGGAATATTTCCCGGCCAGGATCTGGGTGGAAAGCAGTCTTGCCACGCCTTCACCCAGTGTCCGGTTCAGCGAGGAGAACAGTTTTCGCTTCGGTTCATAGAGTTTGATGGTGCCGATGACCTGGTTATCTTCACCCCGCAGCGGGATCACCAGTGTGGAACCGAGTTTGCAGCGCGGATCGAGGGTACAGTGATAACGGATCAGGTTACCGTCGGCGTAAACCACTTCATTGTTGGCTATCGCCCTGAGTGTATGCGAAGAAGTAATCGGTGAACCGGGCAAGTGATGGTCTTCACCAATACCAATAAAGGCGAGCAGTTTTTCCCGATCGGTCAGCGCAACCGCTCCGACATTCGTTTCTTCCAGTAGTATCCGGGCAAGCTGGCTGCAGTTTTCCTGATTAAAGCCCTTGTTCAGAATCCCCATGGAGCGTTCGGCGATTTTCAGGGCGCGGGCGGAAAAAGCGACGGAATACTTTTCATACATGGCTCGTCGGTCCAGCAACATCTGCATCAGGATCGCCGCGCCAAAACTGTTGGCCAGCATCATCGGTAATGCGATGTTTTGCACCAGATGCCATGCCTGATCAAAAGGGCGTGCCAGTAGCAGGATAATTCCCATCTGCAGGCATTCGGCGACTAAAGCGGTAGAGAAGACGATCCAGGGATTAAATAACTGCTCCGGACGTCGTTGTCTCAGATAGTAACGATGCACCAATCCGCCCAACACACCTTCCGCAATAGTTGATACCATGCAGGCAAAAGAAGTAAAACCACCTAGACTGTAACGATGGATTCCGCCTGTCAGACCGACCATAAAACCAACCATCGGGCCACCGACAATACCGCCCAGCACAGCGCCGGTTGCGCGTGTATTGGCAATCGAGTTGTCAATGCGGAGGCCGAAATAGGTCCCCATAATGCAAAAAGCGGAAAAGATCAGATAACAGAGGATTTTATTGGGTAATCTGATCGTCACCTGTGTCAGCAGCTGGAAAAGAGGCGTTTTACTGAGCAGATAAACAATGACGACATAGACGCACATCTGCTGCAAAAGCGACACAATAAGCGTGATTTGCTGAAGACTCATGATGATATGGACCCCGATTGGTTTGTCTCATTTTAGGAGGTGACATGGCTGCTGACCTTGCACCAGCTCATTTTTATGCAATAAATCATTGAGAGCGCAAGTTTTACGGTAAAAAACTTGACCAGAATGCGGCGTTTCATAGACTTATATACTGTGCTTTTCTCCGGGCTCAGGCCAGATTACCTTTGAAAGGATAAAAAAATGAATAATATTCTGAAAATGGCAGCGATAGCGACGTTTACACTGACTTCATTAAGCGCTCATGCCAAAGCTGCTGAGCCAGCTGTTATTTATGATACCGCGGGCAAATTTGACAAATCATTTAGCGAAGCGGTTTTCCGTGATGGCGTTGAAGAGTACAAAAAGGTCAAAAATATTACGGTTAAAGAATTCGAGCCGCAGAACGAAGCACAGCGTGAACAGGGTCTGCGTCGTCTGGCCAGCCGAGGTTTCAGTCCTATTGTCGCGGTTGGTTTCAATTTTTCATCTTCCGTTGAAAAAGTGGCTGCCGAGTTTCCGGATATTCAATTTACGATTATTGATGCGGTCGTTGATAAACCAAATGTCCAGTCTGTTGTTTTTAAAGAGCATGAAGGCTCCTTCCTGGTTGGTGCTCTGGCAGCGCAGGCCTCCAAAACCGGCAAAGTCGGTTTCGTGGGTGGGATGGATATCCCGCTGATCCGCAAATTTGAATGTGGCTATGAGCAGGGTGCAAAATATATCAACCCTAAAGCAGAAGTGTTCCAGAATATGACCGGTTCTACGCCAGCGGCATTCGCTGACCCGGCTAAAGGTGCGGAACTGGCGAAAACCCAGTTCTCCAAAGGCGCTGATGTTGTTTATGCTGCCGCTGGTGGTACCGGTCTGGGCGTATATCAGGCTGCGAAAGATGCCGGCAAGCTGGCAATCGGCGTGGATTCAAACCAGAACCACCTGCATCCGGGCACAATGCTGACCTCCATGGTGAAAAGTGTGGGACTGGCGTCCTTCCAGAGCTGGGATGATGCGGCTCAGGGTAAATGGAAAGGTGGGGTAAAAGCCCTGGGTCTGGCAGAAAACGGGGTGGATTGGGCGCAGGATGAAAACAATGCAAAACTGATCACACCAGAAATGAAAGCTAAAATGGAAGAGATCCGGAAAGATATTATTGCGGGCAAAATTCAGATTCATGACTACATGACTGATAACACCTGCAAATACTGATTTCTATCTGTGAAACTCATGAAACCGGCTCACAGGGGCCGGTTTTGTGTATTTATTAACCTGTGGCCTGGGAAATATACTGTGACGCAATCAGACTCATATGCGTTAGAACTGAGTGGTGTTGATAAGCGATTTGGTGAGGTTCATGCCAATAAGCATATTGATTTACAGGTTCGGAGAGGCTCGATCCATGGCATCGTTGGGGAGAACGGTGCGGGAAAATCGACATTAATGAGCATCATCTATGGCTTTTATCACGCGGACAGCGGTGAAATGAAAGTCAAAGGTGTTCCTTATCAACCCGAGGGATCGCAGGATGCGATTGCCGCCGGTATCGGTATGGTTCATCAGCACTTCATGCTGGTAAATACCTTCACAGTATTAGAAAACATCATTCTGGGTGTTGAGCAGGGCTGGATGCTGGAGCCAAGTCTTTCTTCCGCCAGAAAGAAACTGAAAGAGCTGGCGGAGCAATATGGGCTGGAAGTGCCGCTCGATACTTATGTCGGCGATCTGCCGGTTGGCTTGCAGCAACGGGTTGAAATCCTGAAAGCGCTGTATCGTGGCGCCGAAATTCTGATTCTGGATGAGCCAACCGGGGTATTGACTCCACAGGAAGCGGAACACCTGTTCGCTATTCTGGCGAAATTGAAAGAGCAGGGGACCACGGTGATTCTGATCACGCATAAATTGCGTGAAATCATGGCGATAACAGATCAGGTATCAGTCATGCGCCGTGGCGAAATGGTCGCGCATGTTGCGACGAAAGAAACCTCGCGTGAGGACCTGGCCGAGCTGATGGTGGGTCGCAAGGTTCGCCTCAAAGTAGATAAGCAGGAAGCACACCCGGCGGATGTATTGCTGCGTGCAGACAAGTTGCGTTACATCGATGCCAACGGGGTAGAACGGGTTAAATCGGTCTCCTTTCATGTTCGTGCCGGTGAGGTGGTCGGCATTGCCGGGGTTTCCGGTAATGGTCAGTCGGAACTGCTGGAATTACTGAGCGGTATTATTCAGCCGGTCAGCGGCTCATTCTCGGTCGGTGAACACCAGATTGGTGCCGATATGCCGGCCGATGCCGCGACCATGCGCAAATACGGTCTGGCGCATGTACCGGAAGATCGTCACAAGATGGGGCTGATCAATAAGTTTACGGCGCAGGAAGCCTTCATTCTGGGCTATCACAATCATTCGATGTACAACCGGGGTGTATTGCAGGATAAAAATGCGATCCTGCGTGATTGCCAGGAAAAGATGGATAAATGGGACGTCCGTCCGGCGAATCCGCAACTCAAAACCGCCAATTTCTCCGGCGGGAATCAGCAGAAACTGGTTATTGCCCGGGAAGTGGAAAAAAATCCTGATGTACTGCTGATAGGACAGCCAACCCGTGGGGTGGATATCGGTGCAATAGAGTTTATTCATAAACAGATTATTGCAATGCGTGATGCCGGCAAAGCCGTGCTGCTGGTCTCGGTAGAGCTGGATGAAATTCTCTCACTCGCCGATCGTATTCTGGTGATGTTTGATGGCGCTATCGTCGGTGAAGTATCTGCTGCACAGGCGGATGAAAAAACACTGGGTTTAATGATGGCCAATATTGTTCCTGATCATTTACAGGCTAAACAAGGGGATCATGTATGAGTCAGCAACGGATCCCGCTTTGGATCAACGTCGGATTAATTCCGCTGGTTAATCTTTTAATGGCGTTTGCCGTGTCTGTGCTGCTGTTTTACTACATTGACATTAATCCACTGGATGCAGTGAAGGTAATGTGGGAAGGCGCGTTTGGCTATGCCGAAGGGATTGGCTTTACGCTTTACTATGCCACCGGTTTTATTTTTACCGGGCTGGCGGTTGCCGTAGCCTATCACGCGGGTCTCTTCAATATCGGTGGTGAAGGACAAGCTTATGTCGGCGGACTGGGCGTGGGTCTGGTTTGTCTGTGGCTGGGGAATACATTGCCTTTCTGGCTATTGTTGCCACTGGCATTACTGGCTGGCGGTCTGTTTGGTGCCGCCTGGGCATTTATCCCGGCGTATCTGCAGGCAAAGCGTGGCAGTCATATCGTCATCACAACTATTATGTTCAATTTTATTGCCTCATCGCTGATGGCGTATCTGCTGGTGGATGTGCTGAAACCGGCCACTACCATGGCGCCCGAGAGTGCGGTCTTTGCCGAGGCAAGCTGGTTACCCAAACTGCATGCCATACTGGCCGGTATGGGTATTGAAGTACCGGCGAGTCCGGTCAATGCCAGTCTGATCTGGGCCTTGCTATGTGCGGTCTTTGTCTGGGGATTTCTGTGGTACACCCGCTGGGGATATCAGATCCGTTCAGTCGGTTCTAACGTGCATGCCGCCGGCTATGCAGGTATTTCTTATTCCCGGGTCACAATCATCGCGATGGTTATGTCCGGTATGCTGGCCGGTTTCTTCGCTTTGAATGTCATCCAGGGGGAACTGCATCAGATCAAACTGAACTATGTGGAAGGGTTTGGTTTTACCGGGATTGCCGTCGCGCTGATGGGCCGTAATCATCCGGTTGGCGTCATCCTGGCAAGCTTGTTGTTTGGTTTCCTGTATCAGGGTGGGGCAGAACTCAGCTTTGAATATGGCGTGGATCGTAACATCGTGGTGGTACTGCAGGGGCTGGTGATTCTGTTTTCCGGTGCGCTGGAACATATGTTCAAACCCAAGCTTGAAACACTTTATCTCCGGCTGGCCGGTAAGCAGGAGGCTGAATAATGTACGAAACATTAATCTTGATGCTGGACTCCACCATCCGTGTCGCGACACCGCTGATCTTTGCTGTACTGGCCGGTTTGTTCTGTGAACGTTCTGGTGTGGTTAATATCGGTCTGGAAGGTAACTTGCTGGCTTCGGCTTTTGCCGGCGCCGCAACGGCATCCATGACGGGATCCGCAGTTCAGGGCTTGCTGGCTGGTGTGGTGGTATCCATCGCCATGTCTTTACTGCATGGTTTTGCAACGATTACTCACCGTGGCGATCAGGTTGTCAGTGGTATGGCGGTGAACATTCTGGCGGCTGGTCTCACGGTGACGCTGGGGCGTTACTGGTTTGATCAGGGTGGACAAACGCCGGCGCTGGATGGCGATGCCCGGTTTGCGCCGCTGCATTTCCCGTTTGAAAAGGAATTGTTTGATGTTCCGGTGATCGGTCAGCTCTATTCCGAGTTGCTGAGTGGCCACACTGTCCTGGAATATATGGCCTTTCTTGCGGTACCCGCCGCATGGTGGGTTTTATACCGCACCCGGTTTGGATTACGTCTGCGAGCCGTTGGGGAAGCGCCGGCGGCGGTTGATACCGCCGGGATCTCTGTCATCCGTATGCGTTACAGCGCCATCTTGATCTGTGGATTGCTGGCCGGATTGGGTGGCGTCTATCTCTCTATGGCTCAGACCGCGCAATTCATTCCTAATATGAGTGCTGGTAAAGGCTATATGGCACTGGCGGCCCTGGTGTTTGGTAAATGGCGCCCGTGGCCAGCCATGAGTGCCTGCCTGCTGTTCGGTTTTCTGGATGCGCTGGCGATCCGCCTGCAAGGTGTTGAAATTGCCGGACATACCATTCCGGTTCAGTTCATTGAAGCCTTACCATATGTGCTGACGGTATTCCTGCTGGCCGGATTTATTGGTAAAGCCATTGCCCCGAAAGCGCTGGGGACGGCATACGTGAAGGAAAGGGAATAACCCTTTCTGTCTCATTTCGTTCCTGTGAAGAGCAACCTTTGGGTTGCTCTTTTTTATCTGATGTTTAGGACTTGCAAAAATAGCTGAGACTGGTATTTTGTCATCGGAGCTAATGCTAATTCAGAATTATGTCAATACGAGATTAAAATTCAGGATGCAGTGTTGGTGTAAAGAAAGGTTTACAGAGTGGTGCCATCATGCAGAAAGATTTACTGAATAATATTCACATCCAATCAGAAAAAGTACTACTGACGCCGGAAGAGCTGAAAGCGAAAGTGCCTGTGTCAGACGAAACGCTGACTTTCATCGCCGACGCACGTCGTCAGATTTCTGATATCGTTCATCATAAAGATCATCGTCTGCTGGTGATCTGCGGCCCTTGTTCTATCCATGATATGGAAGCAGCGAAAGACTACGCCACTCGTCTGAAAGCGCTGCATGACAAATATGCTGACACTCTGTATATCGTAATGCGTGTGTATTTTGAAAAACCACGTACCACCGTCGGCTGGAAAGGCTTTATCAATGACCCTAATCTGGATGGCACATTTGATATCGAACTGGGTCTGCAAAAAGCGCGTGAATTGCTTTCCTGGTTAGGTGAACTGCGTCTGCCGCTGGCGACTGAAGCGCTGGATCCGATCAGCCCGCAATATCTGGCCGATCTGTTCAGCTGGTCTGCTATCGGTGCGCGTACCACTGAATCTCAGACACACCGCGAAATGGCATCCGGTCTGTCTATGCCGGTTGGTTTCAAAAACGGCACCGATGGTAATCTGGATACAGCCATCAATGCACTGAAAGCCGCCTCTTCTTCGCATACTTTCATGGGTATCAACCAGCAAGGCCAGGTGGCGCTGCTGCAGACCCAGGGTAATCCGGATGGCCATGTCATCCTGCGTGGCGGTAAACAGCCGAACTATGATTCTGTAAATGTTGCTCTGGCTGAACAGGAACTGGCGAAGGCGAAACTACCTGCGTGTCTGGTTGTAGACTGCAGCCATGGTAACTCCAACAAAAACCACCGCTTGCAACCGCTGGTCGCTGAAAACGTGATCCGTCAGATTCAGGATGGCAATAAATCCATCATTGGTATTATGCTGGAGTCCAACATCGGGGAAGGCAGTCAGTCCAGTGAACAGCCAAAATGCGATATGGCGTACGGTGTATCGATTACCGATGCCTGTATTGACTGGCATGCGACAGAAAAACTGCTGGCAGGCTGCTACGAAGAGCTGAAAGAGCCTTTGAGAGATCGACTCTGAGCCTGAACACAATGCATAATGTACTCCGGCCTTAAGGCCGGAGTTTTTTTAATGGAAGCATACGGATGAATGAAGAGCTGAATGCGTTGCGTGATCAGATTGATCACGTCGACAAGCAACTGGTTGATCTTCTGGCACAGCGTCTGAAATTGGTTGCCGGAGTAGGGGAAGTTAAAAGCCGGTATGGTATACCTGTTTATGCTCCGGAGCGTGAAGCTGCGATGCTGGCCAGTCGCAGAGCGGAAGCGGAAGCCGCAGGAATTCCGGCTGATCTGATTGAAGATGTACTGCGCCGCGTTATGCGTGAATCCTACAGTAGTGAAAATGACTCTGGTTTCAAGTGTGTCAAGCCTGAGCTGCGGCGTATTGTTGTGGTCGGTGGCCAGGGACAACTGGGGCGCCTGTTTGTCCAGATGTTCCGCCTTTCCGGCTATCAGGTTGATATCCTGGAAAAAGACGACTGGGAACAAGCAGATACCCTGTTGGCAGGGGCTAGTGTGGTTCTGGTGGCGGTACCGATTGATATTTCCTGTCAGATCATCGACCGTCTGACTCATTTACCGGCGGATTGTCTGCTGGTTGACATCACCAGTATCAAGCAGAAGCCATTGCAGCATATGCTGGCTGCGCATAAAGGGCCGGTTCTGGGCCTGCACCCGATGTTTGGTCCGGATGTGGCCAGCCTGGCGAAGCAGGTGATTGTCTGCTGTGATGGCCGCGGTGCAGAACAGTATCAGTGGTTACTGGAACAGATGCAGATCTGGGGTGCTCGTCTGCAAAGTGTGACAGCTAAAGAACATGATGATGCGATGAGCTTTATTCAGGCTCTGCGTCATTTCACCACCTATGCGTATGGCTATCATTTATTTGAAGAAAAAGCGGATATCAAGTGTCTGCTGGCGCTGAGTTCTCCGATTTATCGGTTGGAACTAGCCATGGTAGGGCGACTCTTCGCGCAGGATCCGGCTTTGTATGCCGATATTATTTTGTCATCCGAACAGAATCTGCAGCTTATCCGTCGTTATCATCAGCGTATGGGCGAAGCTATTCAGCGACTGGAAAAAGGTGATAAGCAGGTCTTTATTTCCCATTTCAAGGAAGTTGCAGCGTACTTCGGCGATTATGCACAGCAATTCCTCAGAGAGAGTAAGCAACTGCTGGCGCAGGCCAGTGATCGTCGTCATCACGACTGATTCAGCAATCAGTCTGAAAAAAGATAAAAAAAGAGGTCAGCATTTGCTGGCCTCTCTTTTTTATCTTGACTCAAAGGAATTATTTCACCGGAATGTTATGTTCCCGGTAATAGCGCAGTGCGCCGGGATGCAGTGGTACGGTCAGGCCTTCGGTGGCCATTGTTTCCGGTTTAAGCCCTCTTAATGCCGGATGACTGCGTTCCAGTTGTGTCAGATTTTCCATCGTGGCTTTTACGATCTGGTAAGCAGTTTCTTCATCCAGATCTTCAGTAGTCAGCAACGTAGATGTAACGCCAAACGTATTAATATCATTATCGTTTCCCTGGTACAGTCCACCGGGGATGGTCATGGCATGATATTCCGGATAAGAAGAAAGAATGGTCTTGATTTCCTCCGGAGAGAAGGAGATCAACCGGGTATCACAGCTGTTCGTTGCTTCTCTGATAGCGCCGTTAGGGTGGCCAACGATATAAACAAAAGCATCGATCTGGTTATCACAGAGTGCCTGCGCCCGTTCATCCGCATTCAGGCCTGAAAGCACAGAAAAATCGGTTAGTTTCCAGTTGAATAACGGCAGTAACAGTTGCATGGTTGCATGCTCACCTGATCCGGTATTGCCGATATCTACCCGTTTCCCCTTCAAATCGGAAAACCGAGCGATATTGCTGTCCTGACGGGCAATCAAAGTAAATGCTTCTGGGTAGAGGCTGAATAGCGCTCTTAACTGAGGCATTGCTCCGTTCTGCGCAAATCCAGCTGTACCGGTAAATGCGTACTGCTGAATATTTGACTGAACCAGCGCCAAAGGCACTTCTTTGTTACGGAGCTTCTGAATATTTGCCACGGAACCTTCGCTGGTAGTGACAGAGCAACGCAGCATATGCTGTCTCTGACTTTTATTTATCTGCCGGCAAATGGCGCCGCCGGCCGGATAGTAAACGCCGGAAACATTTCCGGTCGCTATGGTCAGACTGACAGGCGTTGCTGCTGAGGCACTACTGCTGATTCCCAATGTGAGACACATCCATGTCAGTGCATTTGTCAGAGATACGCCACATAAACGCATGCAAGACATAGTTTTTCCTATGGTTATTGTTCATATGCAAAAGCGGGATTATCCCTGTTTTATTTCTGAACCGCCAGCCGTGTCATTTGAATCACTTTTACCATCCGCTCCAGGGCCTGCTGCAGTAAAGCTCTGCTGCAGCCGAAATTGAGGCGGACAAAATTTTTGTCCCCAAACTGTGCGCCAGGTGATAAACCAACGCCACCGGCTTCAAATGCGGCGATAGGGTCTTCCATTCCTAAGCCGGAAACATCAATCCATGCCAGATAGGTCGCTTCCAGTTTGGCAATTTTGATACCCGGAATAGAGCCCAGTGTTTGTTCCACTAAATCCCGGTTAGCCCGCAGGTATACCAGCTGGGCCTGTAACCATTCGTCACCATACTCATAGGCAGCTTCGGCGGCAACCAGTCCAATCAGATTGTTGTCTGCCATTAATCCGCGCATCGCCTGCTGCAGTTTAAAGCGCAGGCGGCTATCCGGAATGATTGCAAAGGAGCTGCATAAGCCGGCAATATTAAATGTCTTGCTTGGTGCCATCAGAACTGCACTGCGGGCTGCGGCTTCAGGTGAAAGTGACGCAAACGGAATATGTTGTGCTCCTGGTTCCAGTAGCAGGTCGCAATGGATTTCATCTGAAATCACGATCAAATCGTGGCGAATCGCTATGTCAGCAATACGTTGCAGTTCATCACGGGTAAATACGGTACCACCCGGATTATGCGGATTACATAACAGCAGGACATCCGCTGTTTTTGCCAACTGTTCCAGTTGCTCATAATCCGGCAACCAGCGGTTGTCTACCAACTGCATTGGTAAGTGGCTGACGGGGCGTTCGTTATATTCAGGCGCATGAAGAAATGGGTAATACACCGGTTTAGGTGTGATAACATGCTGATCCGGACGACACCATGCTTTGATGCCAAAATTTAGGCCCGGTACCACACCAGGCATGAATAACAGCCACTCGGGTTCAATTTTCCACCCATACCGCTGCTGCATTCTTTCAATAATCAGCTCGATCAGGCGCGGGGATGGACGGCTATAACCGAAGACGCCATGAGCAACGCGCTGATGCAATGCATCGATGACACCCTGTGGTGCCATGAAGTCGGTATCAGCTACCCATAACGGAATAACATCCTGATCTTTATATTTGTTCCATTTCAGGCTGTTTGTACCGCGGCGATCAATCTGCTTATCGAAATCAAACATGCTGCATCCCTGTCATTAATGAGCAATATCAAAGAATGGTCACTCTAGGGTGAATTTCGGAGTGGTGCAAGGAGAAACAAAAGCAAATGAAACGTTTATTACCCGCTTTCATGCGAAACCCGGTTGAAATGAGCTTTATGGGCGTGACATTTCTGACCGGTCTGGCTATAGCGTTTCTTGTTCCGGTGTTGAGCTTGTTTCTCAGCGATGAATTAAAGGTCAGACCATTACTGATAGGAGCATTTTTTACTGCAAATGCGGTGATGGGGATCATTATCGGACAGATACTGGCTAGGTATTCAGACAATCTCACTAACCGGAAACCCTTGATCATTATTTGTGGTATAGCCGGTATTCTGGGGAGTCTGTTATATGCCTTTGATCGTCATTTTGGCGTGCTGATCAGTCTGGGCATTGTGCTGATGAGTGTCTGTGGTTCCATTACACCACAACTCTACGCATTGGCCCGGGAATATACGGATGCCGAGAATAAGCAGGCGGTGACGTTCGGTACCGTTATGCGTGCGCAGTTCTCGCTGGCCTGGGTGATCGGTCCGCCGCTGGCTTTTTTCATTGTCGCGCATTTTGACTTTACCCGTCTGTTTGCCGGCGTCGCTGTTTTGTATTTATTGTGCGTCGTGATCATGGCGCGGTATCTGCCGGTGATCCCAAGACAAGCTGCTGCCAAGCTGACCTCATCGGGTAATATCTGGCAGAACCGGCGCCTGTTATTGCTGTTTCTGAGTTCTTTTCTCCTATGGACCTGCAATAGCATGTATCTAATCACGATGCCGCTTTATATCAGCAAGGCACTGCACTGGTCGCAAGGGCTGGCCGGATGGCTGATGGGGTTAGCTGCCGGACTGGAAATACCGGTGATGCTGCTCGCAGGCCGTTATAGCCTGCGTATTGGCAATCGCAAACTCATGCTGATATCCGGCATGTCTGCGGTGGCGTTCTATGTGGTCCTGCTTTTGTCGCAGCAACCATCGGTGCTGTTTCTGGCGCAGATATTAAATGCCCTGTTCATTGGCATTCTGGCCGGGATAGGTATGACCTGTTTCCAGGATCTATTGCCGGGCTATGCTGGCCAGGCGTCGACGCTATTCAGCAATAGTATCCGCTGCGGCGGCATTGTCGCCGGTATGCTGGCGGGTACTATTGTGGAATGGTTTCAGTTTGACGGGGTATTTATCTGTGCGCTTGGATTATCTCTTTGCGCATTGCTCGCATTATGGCGGATCAGCTCATTGTAGTAGGAGGCGTCAGCTCAACGGCGGTTGCTTTCTTGTTGTTCAGCCAGTAACTCGCAGTCAGCGGGTGAGAGAGCCGTAGACACTCCAGAAGACAATTTGCGCTTGGTCCCAGCCGATCCGGTGCCGGAACAATCAGATGCGTGAAAAATTTACGTTCGTTACCTTCGCGTAAAGAAATACGGTGTAGTTGCTGGCGCTGAATAAAACCTTCCACCAGATGCTGGGGTAACCAGGCAAATCCCATTCCGGTCAGTAACACTTCGATGGCTTCATGAAAGCTGGTGACGGTCCAGCGTTGTTCGGCTTTCAGCCAACCTGTTAATTCTTTCGGATTCTTCGCGGTATCGCGGATCACTATCTGCAGTTGCTGACTGAGTTCATCCGGGCTCAGCATCCCTTTTTCCAGCGCTAGCGGATGCTGTATATGACAAACCGGCAAGAGAGTGACCTCAGCCAGTGGTTCGGCCAGAAATCCCTTGGGTACATGGCCGGAGATAACAATATCGGCCTTTTGTTCATGAATATATTCCAGCGTTCCGCTCAGTACGGAATCGAACATCTGTAGATGAGTACCACGGGAGAGCGGATAATAATTTTGTAATGCGCGATTCAGTGGACGGCGGGGATGGACTAATTCAATGGCCAGACGGATTTCGGCTTCCCATCCCTGATGAATGTTGTGCGCCAGCAACTCCAGTTCCTGCATCTGTTGATTCAGCAGTTTGGCCCGGCGTAAAAACATGTCACCGGCGTCCGTCAGATAGGCTTTCCGACCACGGACTTCAAGCAATGCCACCCCAAGCGTCTGTTGCAGTTTTGCAACGGCATGATTGAGGGATGACTGACTTTTGTTGAGCTTTTCGGCTGCCTGAGCATAGCCACCATGCTCAACCACTGCCTGAAATATGCGCCATTGTTCCAGTGTACTTTTAGGACGAAACATTGAATCGTCTCCAATAATTTTATTGCCGTCTCTGAACCAGTCACCCGGAAGTGATTTTGTCTGCTAGTCTAACCGCGTAGAATGCAACAGTTTTTCATTTTCAGGAGAGCATGAATGGCATTTATTTATGAGTATGGTTTATTCGCTGCCAAGAGTATCACACTTGTCCTCGTGATTGTTTTGGGTGTGATCGCAATCATAACAACAATTGCACGACATAAAGTACGCAAAGGCTCATTGGAAATTACGGATTTGTCCGCTGATTATCAGCAGAACAAACAGCATCTGACAGAATCCTTGCTGACGAAAGATCAGCTGAAAGCTTTTGCGAAGCAACAGAAAAAAGAAGCCAAAGCTCAAAAGAAAAATGCGTCTGATTCGGTCAAGCCTCGTCTGTTTCTGATTGATTTTAAAGGTGGAATGGATGCCCGTGAAGTGTCATCACTGCGTGAGGAAATCTCGGCGGTTTTAACCATGGCCAAAAGTGATGATGAAGTGCTGGTGCGCGTGGAGTCAGGTGGCGGTGTCGTTCATGGCTACGGACTGGGAGCATCCCAGTTACAGCGGATCCGGGACCGGGGTTTGTTCCTCACCGTGTCCATTGATAAAGTCGCTGCCAGTGGTGGTTATATGATGGCTTGTGTGGCGCAGAAGATCCTTGCCGCACCTTTTGCCATCGTGGGTTCTATCGGTGTCGTCGCGCAATTGCCTAACTTTAACCGCTTGCTGAAAAAACACGATGTTGATGTCGAGTTGCATACTGCAGGGCAATTCAAACGTACCTTGACCATCTTCGGTGAGAATGATGATAAGGCCCGTGAGAAATTCAAGGCGGAACTGGAAACGGTACATCAGCAGTTTAAACAGTTTGTGAGTGAACATCGTCCGCGGATGGATATTGAGCAGATTGCAACCGGTGAACACTGGCTGGCGGCGGAAGCGAAGAAGCTGGGCCTGGTGGATGAATTACGTACCAGCGACGATTATCTGTTGTCTCAGTTTGAGAATAAACAGGTGATCAAAGTGACCTGGCACAACAAAAAAGGGCTCGCCGATCGTTTTTCTCATGCCGCGTCACTGGCCGTAGAAAAGGCGATATATCGTGTCATTGAGACCTGTAAGATTCCGTTCTGATGGCTAAAAATGAGAATTTTGCAGTTTTACTGTAAATAAAAGTTGATTATCACCGAAGCTCCAACCATTTTATAAAAAGAAGAGACTTCGCCTGACGCCGGGCGAAGCTATTAAATTTGCTTAATTTTGCGTGTTAATAAGGAAATCGTCGGTCATATGGGCAAAGCACTGGTCATTGTAGAGTCCCCGGCAAAAGCCAAAACAATCAATAAATATCTGGGTAAAGACTTTGTCGTCAAATCCAGTGTTGGTCATGTCAGAGATCTGCCTACGAGTGGCAGCGCATCTCCTTCAGCCGATAAAGCAGGAGCGAAAAAAGGCACGAAAGCCAGTGCTGCTGATAAAGCGCAAAAAGAATATTCGTCTCTGGTGTCACGGATGGGGATTGATCCGGAACATGGCTGGAAAGCCCGCTATGAAGTGCTTCCCGGTAAAGAAAAAGTTGTTGCGGAACTCCGTACTTTAGCGGCGCAGGCCGATACCATCTATCTCGCAACCGACTTGGATAGAGAAGGGGAAGCCATTGCCTGGCATCTGCGTGAGCTGATTGGCGGCGATGAGTCCCGTTTTAAACGCGTGGTCTTCAACGAAATTACCAAGACAGCCATTCAGGAAGCGTTTTCCCATCCGGGACTACTGAATATCGAACGCGTGAACGCGCAGCAGGCCCGCCGTTTTCTGGACCGTGTGGTTGGCTATATGGTTTCGCCGCTGTTATGGAAAAAAATCGCCCGCGGACTTTCTGCCGGCCGTGTTCAATCCGTTGCACTGCGTCTGATTGTTGAAAAAGAGCGTGAGATTAAAGCCTTTGTACCGGAAGAGTACTGGGATATTCACGCCGATACACAGACACCAACCCGCGAAGCGCTGCGACTGCAGGTTACTTCGCAGCAAGGCAAAGCGTTCGATCCGAAGAACGAACAGCAAGCGATGGCTGCAGTGCAGACATTGAAAAATGCTGCCTATCAGGTCCGTGATCGCGAAGATAAACCGACCAGTAGCAAGCCTTCGGCGCCATTCATCACATCGACTTTACAGCAGGCTGCCAGTACGCGCCTTGGTTTCGGTGTGAAAAAGACCATGATGATGGCACAGCGTCTGTACGAAGCCGGGCATATTACCTATATGCGTACCGACTCAACTAATTTGAGTCAGGAAGCTGTCGTCGCGGTTCGTGAATATATTGAACAGCAGTTCGGCAAAAAATATCTGCCGAAAGATCCGCTGACTTACGGGGCTAAAGCCAATGCCCAGGAAGCGCACGAAGCGATCCGTCCATCGAATGTGGAAGTGAAAGCCGATGCACTGAAAGATATGGAAGCGGATGCGGTTCGTCTGTATGACCTGATCTGGCGTCAGTTTGTTGCCTGTCAGATGACACCAGCACAATATGACACCAGCACGCTGACTGTCACGGCGGCTGATTTTGAATTGAAAGCGAAAGGCCGTATTCTGCGTTTCGCTGGCTGGACCAAAGCTTTACCGCCGATGGGACGCAAAGGTGACGATATTGAGTTACCTGCAGTTAATGCCGGCGATATCCTGCAACTGGTCAAACTGGATCCAAAACAGCACTTTACCAAACCACCAGCACGTTTTACTGAAGCGGCGCTGGTTAAAGAACTGGAAAAACGCGGTATCGGCCGTCCATCCACGTATGCATCAATCATTTCCACGATTCAGGATCGGGGTTATGTGAAGGTGGAAAACCGTCGTTTCTATGCAGAAAAGATGGGCGAAATCGTTACGGATCGTCTGGTCGAGAGCTTTACTGATCTGATGAGTTACGACTTCACCGCGCAGATGGAAAACTCACTGGATAATATTGCTCAGGGCAAACTGGACTGGCATAAGCAGCTGGATGAGTTTTACGCCGAGTTCAAAGCCGATCTACAGAAAGCGGAAGGCGAGGCCGGCGGTATGCGCAGTAACCAGATGGTGCTGACGGATATCGATTGTCCGACCTGTGGCCGCAAAATGGGCATCCGTACTGCGTCGACCGGGGTATTCCTGGGTTGTTCCGGTTATGCGTTACCACCGAAAGAGCGTTGCAAACAGACGATTAACCTGGTTCCGGGTGATGAGTTTATTGCTGCAGACTCCGAGGATGGTGAAGTTGATGCGCTGCGTGCGATGCACCGTTGCAAGAAATGCGGTACCGCAATGGATTCCTACGTACTGGATGCAACCCGCAAGATCCATATTTGCGGTAATAATCCGGACTGTGACGGGTATGAAATTGAAACAGGTAATTTCCGCCTGAAAGGTTACGATGGCCCGGTGGTCGAATGTGATCGTTGCGGTGCGGATATGCAGCTGAAAACAGGCCGTTTTGGCAAGTTTATGGCGTGTACCAATCCGGAGTGCAAGAACACGCGGAAGATCCTGAAAAATGGCGATGTAGCCCCGCCAAAAGAAGATCCTGTGCCATTGCCGGAACTGAAATGCAGCAAATCGGATGCGCATTTTGTACTACGTGACGGCGCTGCGGGTCTGTTCCTGGCGGCCAGTACCTTCCCGAAATCACGGGAAACACGCGCGCCTCTGGTTTCTGAGCTGGTCCGGTTTAAAGATCGGTTAGCGCCGAAACACCGGTATCTGGCCGAAGCACCGGTGGCCGATCCGCAGGGTAATCCGACCGTGGTTCGTTTCAGCCGTAAAACCAAAGAGCAGTATGTGGCTTCCGAGGTAGAAGGCAAAGCGACCGGCTGGGCGGCTTATTATGCAAACGGCCTGTGGCAGGTTTCTGCCGGAAAGGCCAAGTAATCATCAATCAGGAGTGAAGTGCGGAAATACTAAGCAGTCAGTTCATTGTTCTGTAAAAAGTATTTTGCCTTCACTCTGCCTCTGCGTATAATGCGCCCCGTTGCCAAGGCAACACATCATTAAAGCGGGAATAGCTCAGTTGGTAGAGCATAACCTTGCCAAGGTTAGGGTCGCGAGTTCGAGTCTCGTTTCCCGCTCCAAATATGGCGCGTTAACAAAGCGGTTATGTAGCGGATTGCAAATCCGTCTAGCCCGGTTCGACTCCGGGACGCGCCTCCAGATTTTCTTTTCTTATCCTGATTTTCATCTGAAAAATAATCGTCCGTCAGCCATATTGTTTCGCCAGCTGATAAAGCATTCGTGCCGTTGCTCCCCATACAAACCAGCCATTCACGGTGAGACCGATGATCTTATGTGGTTTATTGTTCCGGACGATCATTAATGAATGGTAGTTCCTGATATCAAGTAATGTGCTCAGTGGCAGTTCAAACACTGCGGCTACTTCCGCCTGGGCCGGAGAAAGTATGAAAGGGGTATGTAACCGCGCAAGATAGGGATGGATCTGATAACCGGTGAGCGTTTGCCCTCCAGCCAGTTCACCGATAATGTCAACCTGGCTGGCTGGAATGCCTAGTTCTTCTTCCATTTCCCTCAGACCGGTCATCTGTAGTGATGAATCACCGCTGTCTTTTCTGCCGCCCGGAAAGCAGATCTGACCAGGATGATGCCGTAACTGCCAGCTACGCTGGGTGAATAGCACAAACCAGCCTTCGGGACGTTGTATCAGCGGGATAATGACGGCTGCATCACGGATCTGCGATGGTTTGTCCGTTCGCTCCTGGTGAACGGTTTGCAATACAAAGCGGTTAAGAAAATGCCCGGCTCGGTCCATATCAGCGTTTTTCCAGTATCGGCAGAATTCTGGCCAGCTTATCAAATGTTTCCTGATATTCGGCGTCGGCATCAGAGTCGGCAACGATGCCACCACCAGCCCAGACATACAATTGATGCTGCCAGGCAATCAGTGTGCGGATGGTAATACTTGAATCCATCCGGCCATGCCGACTGATATAGAACATACTACCGCAATAAGCAGAACGGCGATGAGGTTCCAGTTCTTCAATAATCTGCATGGCTCGGACCTTGGGCGCGCCGGTAATGGAACCGCCCGGAAAGCAGGCCTGCAGCAGTTCGGTTGCACCGTATTCATCAGCCAGCGTACCGGTGACGGTCGAGACCATATGATGCACTGCCTTGAACGATTCAATATCAAACAATTTCGGCACCCGGACTGTTCCTGGCTTACAAACGCGGCCGATATCATTACGCAGTAGATCAACGATCATCAGGTTTTCCGCCCGGTCTTTGGGAGATTGTTGTAATGCTGTAATACTGGCCTGATCGGCGATGGGATCAGCATAACGGGGGCGGGTTCCCTTGATTGGCTTGGTCTCCACATGCTGCTGATTCAGTGCCAGAAAACGCTCCGGTGATAAACTGAGAATAGCTGCGTCCGGGAGGCGCATAAAGGCGGAAAAAGGCGCCTGATTGACTTGTGATAACAGGCAATAGGCCTGCCATTCATCGCCACTGTATTCAGCCTGAAAACGTTGGGTCAGATTGATCTGATAACAATCGCCGGCCCGCAGATAACGCTGGATCGCATTAAAGCGCTCCGTATATTCCTGTTGCGACAGATTCGATTTCCAGCTGGATTTTAATTCGAATGTCTCACTATTTCTTGTTACCTGCTGTTGCCACCATTCCCAGCGGTGTTCCAAGTCAGTTTGCGAACCACAAACCAGAAAATGCGCTTGTCCGGTTTTATGATCGATGATCCATGCCCAGTCATAAATGCCGACTGCCAGATCAGGTAAATCAATATCCCTTGAAGCCTGCTCAGGCAGTTTTTCGAATTGCCGGCCCAGGTCATAGCCGAGCAAACCAATGCTGCCGCCAGTAAACGGGAGTTCATCCTGGTAGCCGGGGTCTGAACCCAGCACGCGTTGCTGCACGTCTTTCAAAAGTTGCAACGGTGAACGATCGGCATAACTGATCTTTTGTTCACCTTCCGTCACGGTGGTTTGGTTTCCCGTGGTCTGTACGGTGGCAACTGGATCAGCAGAGAAGATATCAAATCGGTTATCAATATGGTCAGGATTAGCAGATTCAAGTAACACTGACCATGGCAGATGTGCAATTTTTGAGAACATCTGCTGTGTTGTCGATTGAATCGGAAAAGTTTTTAAGCTAAATGTTGAAGACATGTGATAGAAAACACGATGTTACATAGCAGGAGAGATGCGCAAAGCGTATCATAAGAGAGCTTTGGTAACGAATAATTCTAATCATTTGCAACTGCCGATCTGGGTATCACACTAGAATAACGAAGAGAACAAGAATGACGAGTCCACTGGTTTATCTGGTAGAAGACAGCGAAATGCTGTCCATGCTCTATCAGGATTATTTGCGTGCAGAATCCTATGACATCAGGGCATTCCGCTTTGGCAAAGAAGGTCTGGATGCCTTAAAGGAACAGCCGCCACAGGTGCTGCTGCTGGATCTTGAACTTCCTGATATGGATGGTATGGACTTGCTGCGTTATGTCAGTGAACAAGGGCTGCCCACCAGTGTGGTGGTCATCACTGCTCACGGCTCGGTTGACATTGCCGTTGAGGCGATGCGGCATAGTGCATTTGATTTTCTGACCAAACCTTTTGATGGCAAGCGTTTGTGCACGACCGTGCGCAATGCGGCCAAACATCAGCAATTGACCTCATTGGTTGATATCTACCGGGCAAACTACGATTTGTCCGGTTTTGGCGGGTTCATCGGCAGTTCACTGCAAATGCAGTCGGTATACCGTATTCTGGAAAGTGCGGCGCCCAGCAAGGCGACCGTCTTTATTACCGGGGAGAGTGGTACCGGCAAGGAAGTCTGTGCCGAAACCCTGCATAAAATCAGTCCGCGGAAAGATAAACCGCTGGTGGTGCTGAACTGTGCCGCGATCCCCCGGGATCTGATCGAAAGTGAAATTTTTGGTCATGTCAAAGGCGCATTCACTGGTGCCCAGGCAGATCGCGAAGGGGCGGCGGCCCGTGCTGACGGGGGAACGCTGTTCCTGGATGAAATCTGTGAAATGGAGCTGGATCTGCAGGCTAAATTGCTACGGTTTATTCAGACCGGAACTTTCCAGCGCGTCGGGGGGAGCAAACTGGAGACGGTGGATGTTCGTTTTGTCTGTGCAACCAACCGTGACCCGATCGCAGAGGTTAAAGCTGGCCGTTTCCGGGAAGATTTATATTACCGGCTGCATGTTATTCCGGTAAACCTGCCACCGTTACGTGAACGAGGTGAGGATGTACTGGCGATCGCCCGCCGTTTTCTTCGTCAGTTCGCCGAAGAGGAAAACAAGCATTTCACCGATTTCAGCCCGGAATCAGCGCAGATGTTGCTGAACTATGAGTGGCCCGGAAATGTCAGACAATTACAGAATGTCGTCCGCAATATTGTGGTTCTGCATGATGGGGAGAAGGTACTGCCTGCCATGTTCCCGCCTCCGCTGAATACGGTGCCGGTCACTGTTCCTGTTGCTCAGGCCATTACCTCTGCGCCGGTGGCTGTCAGCAGTGCTGATGCTATCCGCCCGATGTGGCTGGTAGAAAAGGAAACCATTGAAAATGCGATAGCGGCGTGTTCAGGTAACATTCCGCAGGCGGCGGCATTGCTGGAACTGAGTCCCTCTACCATATATCGCAAAAGGCTGGCCTGGCAGTCAAACTGAAGGCCTGCATAAGTGTAAGACGGAGTCGGGGTTATGAAATGTGTGCTGGTATCGGCTGGCGTTGCTCAGTTGCAGCTTGAATTGCAGGCGTTAAATGATGATCCGGAGATCCGGTTCATTATGATGCTGCTGGCGGTACAAACAGATATTGCTCATGAAAAGATCAATCATCTGCTGGTGACCAATTCAAAGCCTGTTATCGGCGGTGTCTTCCCTTATGTCCTGTATGACAAATCGCTGCTGGCGAGCGGCATTGTGCTTATCGGATTCTCCTGTCCGTATAGTATGGCGGTCATTCCCGAGTTAAGTAAAAACGGCCAGATGGAGGCCGAATTACAAAGACAGCTTCCCTGGCAGAATACCGGACGGGGTACGTTGTTTACTTTCGTTCATGGTATGAGTTCGGGGGTACAGCGACTTATTGATGGTTTGTTTAACCAGTATGGTCTGGAGATAAACTACATTGGCGGTGGCTGTGGCTCCCTGAAAAAGCTGAATCAACCCTGTGTGATCACTCCGCAGGGGATTCTGTCTGATGCGGCGGTGTTAGTCATGGCAGATGTCCCGAGTGGTATCGGGGTCGCACATGGCTGGCAATCCATCTCCCGGGCGTTCAAGGTCACTGAAGTGGAAGGTAATGAGATTATCTCCATTGACTGGCGCCCTGCGATTGATGTGTACCGTAATGTAGTTGAAGATCATTCCGGCATTCGTTTTTCTGAAATACCTTTTTCGGAAATAGCACGGGCATATCCGTTTGGTATTGCAAAACTCGCCGATGAACTGGTTATCCGGGATCCTATCGCGCTCAATGGTCAGCGTATTGTCTGTGTCGGGGATGTTCGCCGCGGATCTTATGTGCATGTGATGCACGGGAAGCCGGACTATGTTTCGGCTGCAGCTGGAAGAGCCCGTCAGAAAGCGGCTGAGAATCTGAAGGGGCGGGCACCGAATCTGATGCTGTTTATGGATTGTATTTCCCGCGTTCTGTTTCTGGGGGAATTATTTGCCCGGGAGATCTCCAATGTGTCTATGCCGGGGGTTCCGCTTGCCGGTGCTCTGACGGTGGGTGAAATAGCCAACTGTGGCTATGATTATCTGGAACTTTATAACAAAACTTCGGTAGTAGGATTACTGGCCAGTGATACGTCAGGGACTAATTGAGCAGGAAGTATTACATGAAATCGCCATGTCGATTGGCGAGAGTATTGAAATGGAGAACATGCTGGCAGAGTGCATTCCGGTTTTTCTGCGTGGACTGGGATGTGCGACCGCAGCGGTGTTACTGCGGGATGAGCAGGATGAGTTTTATACCCCTACTTATATTTTACCGCGGGCAGCTGTCCGTAATCATCATCTGCACCAGGCTATTAACCGCTCGGTAGAATGCCTGACCGTTCATGAACCCTTACCTGTTCCCCTGTGTCATTTTGAGTCGACCGGACTCTACTATTATGCCTGGCCGGTACAGGATTTCGGCGCATTATTACTGGGCCGCAGCACCCAGTTCCGCGATGGCTTGCTCAGGGAAATCCAGCCGCTGGTCAATAAGCTAGCACTGGCGTTAGTCAGTTGTCGCCAGTATCAGCGGCTGAAGCTGGCACAGCAGAGCATGATTCAGGCCAGAGATGAGGCTCAGGCCGCCAATAAGGCGAAAAGCCATTTTCTGGCGACGATGAGTCATGAGATCAGAACCCCGCTGAATGCGGTTATCAATCTGTCAGAACTGTTGCTGGAAACGAAGCTGGATGACCGGCAACGAAAATTAATCCAGGGTGTTTGCGAAGGTGGCCGTTCGCTACTACAGCTGGTGAATGATGTACTGGATTTTTCCCGGATAGAGGCTGGCCGGCTGGAGCTGGTGACGACATCGTTCAGACTGCATGATCTGCTGGACGGGCTGGCATCCTTGTTTGAGAAAGATGCAGCGCTGAAAAAACTCTATTTCGGGCTGAGTATCGGCGACGATGTTCCTGAAGTCATTGCCGCAGATCCTTCCCGGTTGCGTCAGATATTACAAAACCTCCTGGCGAACGCGATTAAATTCACGGAAAAGGGCAGTGTCAGCGTGACGGTGAAGATGTTGCCAAAGGAGCAACAGAGAGCCGGTAATGTGCCCATGATGATTTTCCATATCAGCGATACCGGGATCGGTATTTCAGAACAGGATCAGCAACGGTTATTTCAGGAGTTTTCTCAGGTTGATACGAATCTGGATCGCCGGTTTGGTGGTTCTGGTCTGGGATTGGCGATTGCGGCAAGACTGGTCATGCTGATGGGCGGAAAAATTGGCTGCCATTCGGTGCCGGGTGTTGGCAGCACCTTCTGGTTTACCTTGCCGGTCAGAACCAATGGCACCGTGCATGAACAGAGCAGGACGGATAGCTCCGGGCTACAGCCTGTCAATGTCTTGCTGGTGGAAGATAGCCAGACTAATCAGATGGTGGCAACGGCCATGCTGGAAAAAACGGGCTGCCGGCTAACCATTGCCAATAACGGCTATGAGTCACTCGAAAAGGTTCAGCAGGCTGATTTTGATATTGTGCTGATGGACGTTTCCATGCCGGGAATGGATGGTCTGGAAGCGACCCGGCGGATCCGGGCTCTGGGCGGCAAATATCAGACATTGCCGATTCTGGCGATGACGGCGCATGCGTTTGCCCATGATCGGGAAGCCTGTCTGGAAGCCGGAATGAATGATTACCTGAGTAAGCCACTACAGCGGGAACAACTCTACTCATTGCTGAAAAAATGGACATTGAGCAAAGACACGGGGACTGTTACTGAGACACTGCCGCCGCCCGTTACCATGATTGGCACAACGAAGCCGATTCTTGACGAGCACATTATTCAGACTCTGCTCAATGATATCAGTCCGGACTTGTTCAGACAGCTGGTTATCATTTTCCTGCAGGAAAGCCGGGAGCATTTTGATGCCATGGCACAATTGATCCCGCAAGGAGATTCGGCCGCTGCCGCGAAACGGGCTCATGCGGTAAAAAGCAGCGCTGGTGCGCTGGGGGCGGTGGCATTGCAGGATATGTGTGGTCAGCTTGAAATTGCTTGCCGGGAGTCAAAGCCACACATTGCGGCATTACTGCAGGCAACGACCAATGTTGCTGAAGCCTCATGGCAGGCGTTACACAGCCGGTTAGGCTAACAACTTAACCGGCTGCCGAAACAATTACTCGGCTTCTGTCTCGTTACCAGTATCGTTATCGGTGTAGTTGTTTTCCGCCGGGGCCTTGCGGCGCACCGGTGCAAAACCATCGGTATCGCGTTCCCAGGCTTCGCTTTTACGTCCGGGTCCTTTTCTGGCGGCCGGTCCGCCTTTCTTATTGACGGTCCGCTTACCCTGCGCCGCTTTTGCTGCTGCCAGCGGATGCAGTTCCTTGCCGGAGAATTTCTTGTTCTTCGGTGCCAGTACGCCTTTGAACTTACCTTCAAGACCTTCAATCACACTGAATGTTATTTCCCGACGCTGTAATGTCAGCAGATTCTGGAAAGAGCCCCAGTCTTTCGGACTGATCAGTGAGACCGCCGTACCCTGATTACCGGCACGACCCGTACGTCCGATACGGTGGATATATTCTTCAGCCTGCTTAGGCATATCAAAGTTCACCACCAGCGAGACATGCAGCAAGTCAAGACCACGGGCCGCGACATCGGTGGTAAACAACACTTTGGCATGGCCGCGGGAGAACTGATCAATCACCTGATTACGCTGCGCTTGCTTCATGTCACCGGATAATGCCAGTGCCGGGATATTCAGGCTGCTGTAGTGACTGGCCAGACGCTCGGTATCTTCACGCGTGGCGAGAAACACAATCGATTGCTGATAATCAGGCTGGGACAGCAGATGCTGCAGCAATGCCTGTTTATGATCCAGATGATCACATAAATAGAATACTTCGTTGATATCCGCATGAACCGCGTGCATTTCACCAATAGAAATGGTCTGCGGTGCTTTCAGGATATAGCCGGACAGCATTTCAACGGCCTTGTGGTGCAGCGTGGCCGAGAATAACCAGGTCTGGCGTAAACGGTGCGAGGCTGCCGAGTGGATAGATTTCAACGCATCGGCAAATCCGAGATCAAGCATACGATCCGCTTCATCCAGAACCAGGATTTCAACCCCATCGAACAGGAAGCTACGGGCTTCCAGATGGTTGACCAGACGGCCAGGTGTCGCGACCAGAACCTGAGGCGTTTTACGCAGTGCCTTGATCTGATCGTTAAAGTTTTCACCACCCAGCACCAGACTGCAGTGGATTTGGGTTCCGGCGACCAGAAAACGCAACTGGGCATAGACCTGTTTTGCCAGTTCCCGGGTTGGCGCCAGAATCAGGGCGCGGGGGCCGCGGGTTGAAAGCGCTCTTGAGGTTAACAACCGATGCATCAACGGAAGCAGATAGGCCAGTGTTTTACCGGATCCGGTTCTGGAAGCCACGGCAAGATCCCGCCCTATTAACGCATAAGGGATAGTCTGAGCCTGTACTTCGGTCATCTCCGTGTAATCAAGATGCGCCATGGCCTCTTTTAAGCGTTTGTGCATCGTTAGTTCATCAAAGCGCAATGTAAATCTCCTGGTTGGAACAACAGATAAAATTTCTAATCATTATACCCTGAGCCGGGGTTCCGGGCGAACAAAGTCACAATATGATTGACGTAGCGGGGCAATCTAACTAGATTAATTCGCCACAAACGGGCAAACAGGAATTGCCTGTATATGAAAATAGCGTAGAGGTCATGATGTATAAGACAGACGATGTAAGGATTAAAGAGATTAAAGAATTATTACCGCCGATTGCTCTGCTGGAGCGGTATCCTGCGACTGAAACCGCCACTCAGACGGCGTTTCAGAGCCGTCAGGCGATTCATAATATTCTCAATGATCAGGATGATCGTCTGCTGGTCGTGATTGGTCCTTGCTCTATTCATGATCCGGAAGTGGCTATCGAATACGGTAAGCGTTTGCTGGCAATGCGTGACGAGCTGAAGGGCGAACTGGAAATCGTAATGCGCGTTTATTTCGAAAAACCGCGTACTACAGTTGGTTGGAAAGGCCTGATCAACGATCCGTATCTGGATAACAGCTATAAGATCAATGACGGTCTGCGTATTGGCCGTAAATTGCTGTTGGACCTGAATGATATGGGTATGCCAACAGCTACCGAATTCCTCGACATGATCACGCCACAGTATATGGCGGATCTGATGAGCTGGGGTGCTATCGGTGCGCGTACTACCGAATCTCAGGTTCACCGTGAACTGGCTTCCGGTCTGTCTTGCCCGGTGGGTTTCAAAAACGGCACTGACGGTACCACCAAAGTCGCGATCGATGCGATCAGCGCGGCAGGTGCGCCACACAACTTCCTGTCTGTCACCAAATTCGGTCATTCAGCCATCGTGTCTACTGAAGGCAACAAAGACTGCCATATCATCCTGCGTGGTGGTAAAGAGCCAAACTACAGTGCCAAACATGTTGCTGCAGTAGTGAAAGATCTGGAAAAAGCCGATCTGCCAACCAAGATGATGATCGACTTCAGCCACGCCAACAGTTCCAAGCAGTTCAAGAAACAGATGGAAGTGTGTGCTGATGTCTGTGGTCAAATCGCGTCCGGCAATCACCACATCATGGGTGTGATGGTGGAGAGTCATCTGGTTGAAGGTCGTCAGGATCTGGTTGAAGGTCAGGAGCTGATCTGTGGCCAAAGTATCACTGATGCCTGCATCGGCTGGGATGATACTGCCAATTTGCTGCGTCAGCTGGCGGTAGCCGTAAAAGCACGCCGTGGCTAATTCACGTTAATGTGCATGCGAAGAGAAGCCCGCCGGAATGCGGGCTTTGTTTTTTTCAGCCCAGATGATCTGTTGTCAGCTCTTTCAGACTGGATAAACAGATATCCGCAATAGAGAAACGCGGGTTAGCGGCATGAACAGATTCTGGTATCACAATCGCCTTCATGGTTGCGGCTTTGGCAGCCAGTAGCCCATTGAAGCTGTCCTCGATTGCGATGCATTCTTTCGGATGAACACCCATCTGAACCGCGGTCTGCAGATAAACCGCAGGGTGTGGTTTGCCATACTCTTCGAACTCGGCGGAATGACATATAGAAAAATAATGGCTGATTTCCAGACGAGCCAGAACGGCATGAACGAGCTCCATGGGGGAGGACGTGGCCAGACCGATGGCAAACCCCTGGTCGGACACTACTTTCAGTGCATCCCGAACCCCTTCTTTTGCCACGCCTGAAAGCATCACATTACTGGCTACCCGGCCGACAATGGTGCTAGCCGTTTCCTCAATACCCGGACCTTCCCAACGATATTTGGCATACCAGTGAGCGACCAGCGCATCAATACGCAGTCCCATGGTTTCTTCACATTCTTTAGGCGTGATCTCGATACCCAGATCTTTTAATACTTCAATCTGGGCTTGTTGCCAGAAAGGTTCTGAGTCGATCAATACACCATCCATATCGAAAATTACGGCTTTTTTCTGCATCTGGGCGTCTCTGAATATTAAGGAATAATGACTTTACGAAAGGTATGGGTATTCATGTCGACTGTAAAGATGAAACCGGTTTCATGGGTGCGAACAGTGAACTGTGTCCCATTTCATCTGCTCGCATTCTGACTAGCTAATCTGCTGGCTAAGTGTTTTCCGTAAGGTGGTCCGTAAGCGGAAGGCCAGCAGAGCTGCCGCGGTCGTCAGACCAAGAATGATGCCGATCCAGAAACCCTGAGGTCCCATCCGCGGCGTGACCCAGTCCGTTAATCCCAGCAGGACGCCGGTTGGAATGCCGATCAGCCAATATGCGAACAGAGTGATCAGGAAGATGATTCGGGTATCCTTGAATCCACGCAAAGCGCCGGATGATATGGCCTGCACGGTATCAGAGAACTGATAAACTGCCGCAAAGATGATCAGGTGGGCGGCTAATGTGATCACGGAAGGTTCGCTGGTGTATTGTGTGGCTATCCAGTGCCGGAGCAAAATGGTGGAAGTCGCGGTGATGACGGTGATTGATAAGCCCACCATCAGACCACTGAATACTGCAACGCGGGCCTGCGCTGGCTGTTCTTCTCCCATCGAGTGTCCAACCCGGATAGTAATGGCGTATCCCAGAGACAAAGGCAGCATGAAAATCAGTGAAGAATAGTTCAACGCAACCTGATGGCTGGCAACAATTTCCGGGCCGAGCGGTGCCAGCAGCAAGGCAACCACGGTAAACAGGGTCACCTCACAAAACAGTGCCATTGCAATGGGCGCACCAAGTTTGAAGATGCGAGCCATGCTGCTCCATTGCCAGCCGATGTATTGACGGAACAGGCGGTATTCCTGGTAAGCCGGTGATTTCAGTACATATACTGTGATGACGATGGCCATGAACCACATGGCAGCGGCGGATGCAAAGCCGCAGCCGACACCACCTAATTCAGGTAATCCCCAGACACCGTAGATCAGCAGATAGTTAAGCGGAATGTTGAGCAGCAGACCGGCAAAAGCGATGCACATGCCGGGTATGGTGTGCGACAGCCCCTCGGCGTAATTCCGTAATACCTGATAATAAAGATAGGCTGGCAGCCCCAGCAGCATGGCATGCAGATAGCGGGTGGTTTTATCCGCCATCACGCTGGAAACATCCATCCAGTGAAGTAACAACGGACTGAAATACAGCAGTAGTCCGGCAGGAATCAATACCAGTAAGGTCAGCCACAACCCCTGTGCCACCGCATTGGGTATTTTGTCTTTTTTCTGGGCTCCGTTGAGTTGCGCAACGATCGGCGTCAGCGCCATGATGATGCCCTGACTGGTTAATACGATGGGCAGCCAGAAGCTGCTGGCAACGGAGATAGCGGCCAGGTCGATAGCGCTGTACCGGCCAGCCATAATGGTATCCACCAGCGTCATCGCTGTTTGGGCGACTTGCGCCAGAAGAATAGGGAATGCCAGCCGGACCAGGCGGCGGATCTCCTGTTGATACTGAATCACAACATGACCTTTATACGTGTAAGAAAATAAAGACGCCTGAATATCAGGCGTCTTCGGAGTAATCACTGATTAGCAGATTGGCTGCAGCAAACGCTGCTCTGTTACGAACGTCTTCAGGCAGATCCGGATTGGCGGCAATTTGATCCAGTGTGGTTAACACAACACCGATAGCATTTGGCATATAGCCCTGATCACCGCTCCCGATTTGACTGTAAACCTCCCTGATTTTTTCGCAGTAGGCGAGGTGTTTCATCGGTCAGTCTCTGTTATTTTAAACCGCCGACACTATAGCCATAAGTGGCTTAACCCGCCAGTTTATCTCTCTCAAATGGCTAAAATTAGCGCAATCTGATGCTGCACCCGGGTTTCCACCACAGGATCATTATGTAACTGCACCAGTAACGGATATAACGTATAGATGACCTGCCGGACATCGTGCCCGTGGGGTAGTGGCCAGACCTCCTGGTAGCCGCGCATAAAATCGGTTTGGTCGGGCGAGAAGGCTGCCAGCCAGGCCAGATCCAGTTCCCGATCCCCGCAGTAGCAGGCGTTATCGGGCAGGAAAAGACCATCATCAGTGGTCAGTATGTTGTCTGGTAATAATTGCCCGTGCAGCATACAGGGCTCAGGATGATGATGATGCAGAAGACGGTGTATCACGCTGGTCATATCTGAAATATTGATCAGGTGTTTTCCCTTTTCCTCATGTAACTGCAACTGCCAGCCAATCCGCTGCTCAGAAAAGAACGAGGCCCAGTTTTTTTGCCAGCGATTAGGCTGAATTTGCTGGAATATATAGGTATCTTCTTCCCAGCCATACATACCTTGCTGACAATTTTTGTGCATGCCGGCAAAGCGTTTGCCTAAGTCATACCATTCATCCGAAGTGGGCTGGGCGTCTTTTACCTCAAACGGCTGGAAAACAACAAAGCATTGATCCGAAGTTGAACCGTATAAAATAATTTTAGGGGAGGTCAGCCAGTCAGCCATAAGGGCCTGGTTACGGGTTACAATATCAAATTTGGTGGACAGGGATTTGGGCGTGATCCGTATGACAAAAGAGATATCCCGGGTTTGATCGGTTATCCGGTAATAATTCGAGTCTTCGTTATGCAGCAACAACTGACGTTTCTCGATAGTAAACGGTGTATCCATACATTCGGAGATCTGTTTTGTAATGGATTGCCACATATAAACCTCCAGACTCAGTCCACACGCTGCTTAAAGTATAGAGCAGGTTGCTGGATTAGGCGGATATCTTTGGTCACAGATGCGACTTGTGTAAATTTTTCTATATATTTCTGGTACATGACGGAAATAAACCGGCAAAATACACGCCATATAAAACATAAGCACGCTAGGGAGACGTGACATGCCTGTTGTCGAATCGATGGAGTTTCTGGATATGCTGATTAAGCTGGCCTATGAAAATGGCTCAGACTTATATCTTTCTACAGGAGCAATACCCAGTATCAAATTTAATGGTGTACTGACACCGATCCAGGAACTTCCGATGAAGCCGGGCGAAGTGGCGGCGATTGCCGACGAAGTCATGGATGCAGAACAAAAAATCGCGTTTGAAAAAGAGCTGGAGATGAACCTGGCGCTTTCTTTACCCCGGGTTGGCCGCTTCCGTGTCAATATTTTCCGCCAGCGTAATGAAATCTCGATTGTCGCCCGTAACATCAAACTGGATATTCCGACGTTTGAAGAGTTGAAGCTGCCGCCGGTGCTGCTGGATGTCATTATGCAAAAACGCGGTCTGGTGCTGTTTGTCGGCGGGACCGGTTCTGGTAAGTCAACGTCGCTGGCGGCACTGATCGATCACCGCAATAAAAACACCAGCGGGCACATCATCACCATTGAAGACCCTATTGAATATATTCATCCGCACAAGAAAAGCATCATCAACCAGCGTGAAGTCGGTGTGGATACCCGCAGTTTTCATGCGGCACTGAAAAATACACTCCGTCAGGCGCCGGACGTTATTCTGATCGGGGAGATCCGCGATCGTGAAACGATGGAACACGCCCTGGCATTTGCCGAAACAGGTCACCTGGCGATCTCGACACTACACGCCAACAATGCGAACCAGGCACTGGACCGTATTATCAACTTCTTCCCGGAAGAGCGTCATCCGCAGTTAATGAACGATTTGGGTAATAACCTGAAGGCTTTCGTTTCCCAGCGTCTGGTAAAAACCGTGGACGGCAAACGCCGTGCAGCCGTCGAAGTGCTGTTAGGAACGGCAACGATTCAGGATATGATCCGTCGCGGCGATTTCTCCAATATCAAAGATATTATGGAAAAATCGGTCAACCTGGGCATGAAAACATTTGACCAGTGTCTGTTTGAGCTTTATTGCGAAGGGGTGATTGATGAAGATGAAGCGTTGCGTAACGCAGACTCCGTCAATAACCTGAAGCTGAAGATCAAATTACATGATGAGAACGGCAAGGTGGAAATTAAAGGTCCGGCTTTGAGTTGGGAACTGGATCCGCTGAAACGTGATGAACCGGGTCTTCTCTGATCGGTAACTCTTTTCTGAGGCAGGTCGGATCTGGCCGATCTGCCGTGTTGTCTTGAGGTTGTTATGTCTCTGGAATGGCTGGCCCTAGTGTCAGCTTTTTTATGGGCCTGTGCCAGTCTGTTATCTGTTGTTCCGGCAAGACATCTGGGTACGTTTGCGTTCAGTCGCTGGCGAATGGCCTGTGTCAGTCTGATGCTGGGCGTGATGGGGCTGGTCAGTGGTGGTTTTTATTCTCTATCCCTGACTCAGGTGGGAATGATGGCCAGTTCCGGATTGATCGGTATTTTTATCGGCGATACCTGTCTGTATGCCTGCATGAACCGTATTGGTCCCCGCCGATCCAGTCTGCTTTTCGCTACGCATGCGGCATTCTCGGCCCTATTCGGTATCTGGTTGTTTCAGGAACAGCTCTCTTTGCAAGGCTGGAGTGGGGCTGCGCTGGTATTTGCCGGCGTTTTGATTGCGGTCGCTTTTAGTGGTTCTCAAACACAAAAACTCGAATATAGCCATGGTGCCTTGTGGCTGAGCCTGTGTTTGGGACTCATGGCGGCATTGTGTCAGTCGCTGGGTACTATTATTGCCAAACCGGTGATGATGGCCGGGGCAGATCCCATTGCCGCGTCATGTATCCGGATGCTGGTTGCTTTTGCTGCACATGCCGCGCTGAGGCTGACACAAGTGCCGTTCAGCAAAGCCATATCACCGATCAATTTGCGGATTCTGGGTATCATCACACTGAATGGTCTGCTGGCGATGGTGCTCGGGATGACGATCTTCTTGTTTGCCCTGAAGCATGGCAACGTGACATTAGTGGCCATTATGTCATCCACTTCACCGGTGATGCTGTTGCCGATCCTCTGGATTTTTACCCGGCAGAGACCCGGCGCCGGCTCATGGCTGGGGGCTGTATTAGTCGTGACCGGAACGGCGCTGGTACTGGCCCGCTAGAAGAGAGCAATCTCTTCAGGGGTCAGCTCCCGGTAACTGCCTTCCGGGACAGCCGGATCCAGCACCAGTTCACCAATGCGTTCACGGTGTAACCGTTCCACATGATTGCCGACGGCCGCGAACATGCGCTTGACCTGATGATATTTTCCTTCATGGATGGTCAGTAACACTTCCTGCGGGGTAATGATTTCCAGTTGCGCCGGTCGTGTCACCTGGGTTTCACTGCGTAGTAAAATACCGTTAGCGAATACTTCTTCTGTTTCTGGGGAGAGTGGTTCGGCCAGCCATACGCGGTAGGTTTTATCGCATTGTTTCCGGGGGGAGGTGACGCGGTGAGACCACTGTCCATCATTGGTAACAAGCACCAGCCCGGTAGTATCGACATCAAGCCGGCCGGCAGCATGCAATTCACTGGCACCAGGCAAATCAAACAGCCGTGCAATACCCGGATGGCTGGCATCACCGTTAGCACATACATACCCCTGTGGCTTATGCAGCATAAAGTAATAATGTTTTTCGCCGGGGGTATCCAGTGGTTCACCATCCAGCAGAATGAGATCTTGCTCTGTTACATGGTGCGCGCCACTTTTGATGATCAGATTGTTGACGCTGATACGGCCGGTTTTCAGTAACTGAGATGCCTGAGAACGGGAAATACCAAGACATTGATGAAGATGTTTATCTAATCGCATGATTTGTCAGTCTGTAACAGAGAGTATTGATTGCCGGGTAGTGTATGGCTTTTGAATCTTGTCTGCCATTAAGTCAGATTTTCTTCTGTGTTTACGGTCATGATTTCTACAGCTCCGGCGCAATGGTTGGTCAGTTCGGTTCTAAAGGCAGCCAGCTGTGCCGTGGCCAGTTGTAACGTCATTGCAACCTGCAGATCATAACTCTGCTCTTCCTCTGCTGTATCGTAACGGCTCAGTACGTGCCGCACCGGCGATTCCAGCGCGTAGTCATAGCGCAGTGCTATTTTTGTCCGCGGCACTTTCAGTTTTACAGATAAATTATCCAGTACACCACTGACCGCATCGGAGTATGCCCGCTGCAGTCCGCCGGTACCCAGTTTGATACCGCCATAATATCTGACCACTGCCACAACGATTTCGCCGAGGCCGCTGTGCTGCAGAATTTTGAGCATCGGGCGTCCGGCGGTACCGCTGGGTTCGCCATCATCACTCATCGACATTTCGGTCGTATTGGGTGCACCGGCAATATAAGCCCAGCAGACATGACGGGCCTGTGGGTGCATATCCCGGATTGAGCGAATAAAGGTGTCTGCAGCCTGGCGATTACTGGCCTGCGCGGCATAACTAATGAACTGACTGCGTTTGATTTCGAATTCGAACTGGTTTTCAGCGGCAGGAATGTTATAAGAAGCAGACATGGACGGCGTTCGAGATGGTTGAATCAATGCATTATGTCATGAATTTGCGTTGAATTTCATTTACGCTGGATCTTGAGTAAAAATGATTATTGATGCACTTAAGCTGTTTTTCAGGAAATACGGATAACCTGATAACGCTTTGTAAACAACGGGAGAGAACGATGCGCTTACTGGGCAATATTATCTGGTTTGTTTTTGGTGGCGTACTGATGGGATTGGGCTGGTGGCTGGCTGGTTTACTGGCATTAATTACCATTGTGGGTATTCCATGGGCAAAAGCCTGTTTTGTCATTGGTCAGTTTTCTTTTTTCCCGTTCGGGAAAGAAGCGGTCAGCCGTAAAGATCTTTATCTGCAAGAAGATATTGGTACCGGGCCGTTCGGTCTGATTGGTAATGTGATCTGGTTTTTGTTTGCCGGGATCTGGCTGGCATTCGGGCACATTTGTTCTGCCATCGCCTGTTTTGTCACCATCATCGGTATTCCGTTTGCCATTCAGCATCTGAAACTGGCAGGTATTGCGCTGGCACCGATCGGTATGACTATCGTGCCGAAAGAATTAGCGGAAGCCGTCCGTGGTCAGAGTGCGGCAGCAGAACTGAATAAGCGCCGTTCACAGCGATAAATATGATCATCAGCGTCAGCCGACGGACTGATATTCCGGCTTTTTATTCCACCTGGTTTATGAACCGGATAAAAGCCGGATTTGTGATGACGCGGAATCCATTTAATTATCATCAAACCAGGCAGATTTCATTACGGCCTGAAGACGTTGATGTCATCGTATTCTGGACCCGCAACAGCGCACCTTTGCAATCCGATCTGAAATTACTGGATGACATGGGTTACCATTATTATTTTCAGTACACGATCACCGGTTATCCCCGGACATTGGAAACGGCAACCCTGCATCCATTAAAAGCGATCGATCATTTTATTCAGTTGTCGCAACAGATTGGCAGGGAGAAAGTGATCTGGCGATATGATCCGGTGTTGTTATGTGATCTGTTGCCGGTCGGGGAACACATCCGGCTATTCTCGAAAATTGCCGGTTTATTAGCCGGATATACAGAACGGGTTGTTATCAGTTTTGCCGATTTTTATAAGAAAACGGAAAGAAATCTGCTGCGCATCAGCGAGTTAAATTCGCGTGATATTATGCAAAATGAGGCTGATTATTTGCGCGTATCGGAAGCGTTTATGATGATTGCCGCGGCAAATGGAATGGAGATCAGGACCTGTTCAGAAAAAGCGGTCATTCCGGAACAGGATATTCCTCATGGCGCCTGTATTGATGCGGCATTGATAGAAAAACTATTTCATCTGAATTTGTCATTGAAGAAAGATAAAAATCAGCGCGCAGAATGTTTATGTGCGCACAGCGTTGATATCGGCGCGTATAACACCTGTGTGCATGGCTGCCAGTATTGCTATGCAACCTACAATCATCAGCAGGCGGTCAGAAATTATAAACAGCATGATCCGGCCAGCCCATTCTTGCAGAGCTGAATTCAGAAGAATACCTGACACGCGATGCCCCGCTGTTTGCATTGATACATAATTTCCTGACCCGCAAATTCAAAGTATTCATCAGAGCGTTTATCTTCCAGATGGTACTTTTTGTAAATGAAATCCGCATAATTGTAATTCATGCGATCAACATAGATGTAATCCACGATCCCTTCGAGCTTTTCTACCAAATATTCTGCGCCCGGAAGGATAGGGGCAATCATTGCATAAGTTCTGATACCGGACTGATGCAACTCGGATAGCGCGTTTAAGCGATCCATTATTGAAGGTGCATGTGGTTCAAACAGTTTCCTGATCTCATCGTCCGCAGTTGTGACGGAAAACCCGACTTCGAAGTGTTTTGCCTGTTTAATAATATCGATATCGCGGAGCACCAGCGGCGAACGCGTCTGAATGACAACGGGCCAATCATTCTGAGCCAATATCTGTAAACATTTTCTGGTTAACTCATATTTTGCTTCCAGCGGTTGATAGGGGTCGCATACTCCGCTGATCCATACCTGGGCTTTCTTTTTTCTGATGATTTCCTTTTGTAATAGCTCGGGAGCATTAACTTTTACATCAACAAATTCGCCCCAGGGTTCTTTATGTCCGGTAAACCGTTTCATATATCGCGCGTAACAATATGAGCAACCATGCTGGCATCCCACATAAGGATTAATCACATAGTCATACACTTTAGATGCAGAAAGAATCGACTTTGATTGAATCTCGTTTACGTTCATACATTATTTACCCTCAGGAAAAAGTATATGAAGGCTGTGATCTCATGACTCAGGGCTGACTCAGTAGCAGATAGCCGGCAAGGCCTATCCCGAGTATTCCAAGCAGAAACGATAAAAAGACGACAAACGATTTGGAATATCTGGGGGGCAGATCGGCCTGAGGTAACAGAGAGATATACCGGTAGTGCTGAATGGCGGCCACAATGATGGTCAACGAACCGGTGAGAACAAAAAGGATACCCATGAAGGCGGATAAAGACGTATGTGATACTGCCGGGGTGCTTTGTAATTGAGTTTCAAACAATTGAATAAATAATCCAAAGCGGGATACAACAAAACCAAGAGCAATAATGGTGAGTCCTGTGCGTAACCATGCCAGCAGGGTACGCTCGGCAGCAAAAAATACACGAGGATCAGATTCGGATATGGGCATAAAGATGGTGTCCTGAATGAGTCAAAGCATCGTTTTTCTTCATTAAGGATAGCGGAAATCAGCAGTCATACAGAGGTTTGTACGGGAAGCGCAAACGAAAAAGGCCACTCGTCTGAGTGGCCTTTTAAATTTGGTTGCGGGAGCAGGATTTGAACCTACGACCTTCGGGTTATGAGCCCGACGAGCTACCAAGCTGCTCCATCCCGCGTCAATGGAGCGCATATTAGTGATCATGATCACGGATGGCAAGCGGTATTTTCCGATTATTAGTCAATTGCTCAATAAGTTGGCAATTCGCGTTAAATTTCAGCAATCAGTAACTTACCTGCAATTCATATCTGTTTTAGCAATTCACGGCTATAATACGCGTTTATTTGTTCCAATGAATTAGAGACGAATGGCTGACTTTTTTGCAACATGCCCGAAAGGGTTAGAATCTATACTGGCTGCTGAATTAACCCAACTGGGCGCATCCGACGTAAAAGAAACCGTCGCAGGTGTCGCATTCAGTGGTGAACTGGAAGTGGCGTACCGGGCATGTTTGTGGAGTCGTTATGCGTCCCGTATCGCGCTGGCGCTGACTTCCTTCCGCGCTGATACCGATCTGGATCTCTATCTTGGCTGTTTCAATGTGCCGTGGGAAACGCATTTCTCTGTCGATCAATCCTTTGCGGTCGATTTCTCCGGTACGTCAAAAGCCATCAACAATACCCAGTATGGTGCCTTAAAGGTCAAAGATGCCATTGTGGATCGCTTCACCAAGCGCTCCGGTATTCGTCCGTCCGTTGACAAGAAAATCCCTGATGCCCGTGTGCTGGTTCATTGGAAAAAAGAGACGGTCAGCGTCTCTCTGGATTTATCCGGCCCGGCGCTGCACCAGCGTGGCTACCGTGATGAAACCGGCGAAGCACCACTGAAAGAGAATCTGGCGGCTGCCGTGCTGGCGCGTAGTGGCTGGCAGAATGAACCATTGCTGGACCCGATGTGTGGTTCCGGTACTTTGCTGATCGAAGCTGCCATGCAGGCGTGCGACATGGCCCCAGGGTTATTGCGCAGCCGCTTTGGTTTTGAAAAATGGTTGCAACATCAGCCGGAAATCTGGCAGCCGTTGTTTGCTGAAGCCTCCGTGCGGGCGAAGCGCGGCCATAAAGAAGCATTACAACAACCGGATCGTTTTGTCGGCTTCGATATTGATAACCGCGTGTTGCAACGCGCGAAAACGAACGCCAACCGGGCCGGTGTTGGTGATCTGATCCGTTTTGAACAAGCCGACGCGATGAAGCTGAATAACCCGTGGCCGGGCAGCAAAGGCTTCCTGATCAGTAACCCGCCATACGGTGAGCGTCTGGGCGAATTCCCTGAATTGCTGAAACTTTATCAGAGCCTGGGTAATGCACTGCGTACCCAATTCCAGGGCTGGAAAGTCACGATATTGTCAGCATCTCCTGAACTGCTGAGCTGTCTGCGTCTGCGCGCAGAAAAGCAATACCGCCTGTTTAACGGCGCGCTGGAATGTCAGTTGCGCAACTACCAGATTGCGGAAAACTCTGTTGCTTCACAGAAAATGGTGGCGGAAGATTTTGCCAACCGTCTGAAGAAAAACATCAAGGCGCTGGATAAATGGGCCAAACAGGAAGGTATCGACGCCTACCGTTTGTATGATGCCGATCTGCCGGATTACAACGTCGCGATCGATCGTTATAGCGAGTATCTGGTCATTCAGGAATATGCGCCGCCGAAAACCATTCCGGAACATGTGGCTCGTCAGCGTTTGCTGGATCTGATGCAAGCCACCATCGAAGTCACCGGCGTACCGGGTAAAAACGTCATTCTGAAAGTGCGTGAGCGTCAGAAAGGTGAATCGCAATATCAGAAACTGAATGCTGAAGGGCAGTTGCTCGAAGTCAAAGAGTACAACGCGAAGTTTCTGGTCAACCTGCGGGATTATCTCGATACCGGCCTGTTCCTGGATCACCGTTATACCCGTCGCATGTTAGGTCAAATGGCGAAAGGTAAGGACTTCCTCAACCTGTTCTCTTATACCGGTACTGCTTCAGTTCACGCCGGGCTCGGCGGGGCGCGTACTACCACGACCGTGGATATGTCACGTACCTATCTGAACTGGGCACGCGACAACATGCGGCATAACGGTCTGACTGGCTGGCAGCACAAATTTGAACAGGCGGATTGTCTCGACTGGCTACGCCATTGTGAGCAGACTTTTGATCTGATCTTTATTGATCCGCCAACGTTCTCCAACTCCAAGCGGATGGACGATACATTTGACGTACAGCGTGATCATATTGATGTGATGATGATGCTGAAAAATATTCTGAATCCGGATGGCCTGATCGTGTTCTCGAACAACAAACGACATTTCAAGATGGACTTTGCCGGACTGGAGGCGTTAGGGCTGGTGGCCGAGAATATCAGTGCCAAAACCTTACCGAAAGATTTCGCGCGTAACCCGCAGATCCACAACTGCTGGCTGATCCGTCACGCAGCTACAGAACACGGACAAGCATAAGAAATGGCTATTTTTTCTATTCAACAGGGGTATCTGTCATACAGTGCAGCCCCTTTGCTGGATCACGTCGATTTACATATCGAGGAAGGCGAACGCCTCTGTCTCGTCGGCCGCAACGGTGCCGGCAAATCAACGCTGATGAAAGTGATTAATAAAGAAATCCAGCTGGATGATGGCTCTGTTACTCATCTGCAAGATCTGAAAATTGCCCGTCTGGAGCAGGATCCGCCACAAACCGAATCCGCCACCGTATTTGATTACGTCGCCGATGGTGTGGCATCACTCGGTAAATTGCTGTCTGATTATCATCACCAGTCTGCTCTGCTGGCTGAAGCGCATGATGAGCGCGTCATGAAGCGGATGAGCGAGTTACAGGAACAGCTCGATCTGCAGCAAGGCTGGCAGTATGAAACCAAGATCAACCAGATCCTCAGCATGCTGTCGCTGTCGCCGGATACCGCGCTGTCGAATCTCTCCGGTGGCTGGCTGCGTAAAGTCGCGTTAGCCCGTGCGCTGGTGAACGATCCCGATTTGCTGCTGCTCGACGAGCCTACCAACCACCTGGATATCGACTCGATTGCCTGGCTGGAAGATTTCCTGCGCCAGTTCAGAGGCGCGATTGTATTCATCAGCCATGACCGTGAATTTATTCAGCGAATGGCTACCCGCATTATCGATCTGGATCGCGGTATTCTGACCTCCTGGTCTGGCAACTACGATGCTTATCTGGACGGTAAAGAAGAGTGGTTGCGGGTCGAAGCCCTGAAGAATGCCGAGTTTGATAAAAAGCTCGCGCAGGAAGAAGTCTGGATCCGTCAGGGTATCAAGGCGCGCCGTACCCGTAACGAAGGGCGTGTTCGCGCGCTGAAAGCGTTGCGTATGGAACGTGCCGATCGTCGCGAGAAGGTTGGCACATCAAAAATCCAGCTGGACGAGGCAGTACGCTCCGGCAAGATCATTTTTGAAGGCGAGGGTGTCAGTTACAGCATTGATGGCAAGCCATTGATTCGTAATTTTGATTTCCGTGTGATGCGTGGTGATAAAATTGCCCTGATCGGTCCGAATGGCTGCGGTAAAACGACGCTGATCAAGTTATTGCTGGGTGATTTACAGCCGGATAGCGGTCATCTGCATTGCGGTACCAAGCTGGAAGTGGCCTATTTTGACCAGTATCGTCAACAGCTGGATCTGGAAAAGACGGTGATCGATAACGTTGCGGATGGTCGTCAGGAAATCGACTTTGCCGGTCGCCGTCGTCATGTGCTGGGCTATCTGCAGGATTTCCTGTTTGAACCGAAACGCGCCATGACGCCGGTCAAAGCACTTTCCGGTGGCGAGAAAAATCGTCTGTTGCTGGCTAAACTATTCCTGAGGCCCTGTAATCTGCTGATCCTCGACGAACCGACCAACGATCTGGATATTGAAACACTGGAATTGCTGGAAGAGTTACTGGCGGATTATCAGGGAACATTGCTGCTGGTCAGCCATGATCGTCGTTTCATTGATAATACGGTGACACACAGCTGGTTATTCGAAGGGGATGGCCAGATCACGCCTTATGTCGGTGGCTATGCTGATTTAATGAGTCAGCGCCAGCAGCGGCAGGCTCAGCTCGCCAGTACCGCTCCGGCGATAAAAGCCAGTGCGGAAACCGTCGTTAAAAATGAAACGCCGTCGGCTGCGAAAAAAAATCGTAAACTTTCGTATAAATTACAGTTAGAGCTGGACGGATTACCGGCCCGGCTGGAACAATTAGAGACTGAAATTAACGAGTTACAGGCACAGGTTAATCAACCTGATTTTTTCAGTTTGCCGCTAGAGAGCACCCAGTCAACATTAGATGCCCTGCAACAAGCTGAATCGAATTTAGAACAGGCTTTTGCCCGCTGGGAAGAGCTGGAAGCGATGAAGAACGAGGAATAAAGTCTGATGAAAATAAGCCGAATTGCAGCTTTGCTACCTTTGTTGCTGGCTGGTGCAGTTTCCGCTGCACAGGATCCTTTTTATACCATTACCGAGGTTGCCACTTCTTCTGCCCGGGGCGATGCCAAATTTGGTCCGTGGGCCTTAAGTATCTCCGGAGATGGTTCCACTGTCAGTGCGCTGGCGGTAAAAAGCAACTGGTATTCCTATTTCCGGATGGCGCCGTCAGGTATGGATCTGGCTCACCGGTTCCGTTATGAAACAGCTTGTACCGATATACCTCTTAGTTCTGCTGCATGTGATGCGTATCTGGATAACTCGAATTATGCCGCACAATGGTTCGCTGATTTAAGCAGTAGTAATGCTGATCAAACGTATAACGTGATTGCCAGTGGTGTCGATTCAGATGCAATCTCTGCTAATGTCGTCGCTGAATCGGAAGGTATCGTTACCCGCTATGGTCGTGATGATAGTGAAGTGACCTCCGTAGGTTATGTCTCTCTTTCTGAGCATAAGCGAAAGGCGGTAGCAACCATTGCTGATACTTCAGTGGATGTCACTACCGGGACGGATTATGCCTTTGCTTCTGCCTATGACATTATTCCGGTCGGTACCGATTATCTGGTGTTGGGCTCTGCCGGGAACAAAAAGAGTACGGCATATACGAACTGCTACAGTAACTCCAGCATTGAAAGTAACAGTAAATATTGCCCTGGTTATGAAACGCAGGCTGCGTTCTGGCTGGTTAACTCGGCTGGCGTTAAGACGAAACAGCTCGCGACATCCTACGATACATCGGAAACGACCGATTATCCTTACACCGCCAGTGCCATGAAAGTGGCCTATGTGGATGGCAAGTATGTTGCTGTGGGTTATTCAGCGACAGAAGGGGACAACTCCAAACCGAAAAATCTGGCAACTTTCTGGAATCTGGGAACATTGAGTGATGGCGCGTTACCTGCTGCTTTGGGCTCTAAAGCGATTTTCGTCAGTTCCAGCGATAACCCTGGTACTGACGAAGATATTGATATTGATAATAGCTGGGCAGTAGACATCAACTCGGATGGTTATATCGTTGGTAACCGCGTCTACCGCAAACTGGTTAGCCGTAATTACCCGACACAGATGTTTGTTGCCAAATACGACGCAGGTTCACAGGCAATTACCTCTACCTCGATTCCTGTATCAACGGATGGCGTTAACTCCGAAGCTGCGGCATTGAACAATAGCAACCAGGTTGTCGGCTGGACGGATGAACGCAGTGTGACTACTCAGCCAGTTTATGGCTCTGTACCGCGTCTGCAGGAAGCGTTCCTGTATAACATCAAAACGGGTAGCCGTTATGCTATCAATGATCTGATTTGTAGCAGTACAACGTCATGTGCGCAGGGCGGCAAATACTATTACATCGAATATGCTAACGACATCCTCGATGACGGTACTGTTCTGGCATCAGCGCGTCGTTTTGACAACTATGATGACTGGTCTACATTAAGCAATGGTACCAATGTGGTTGTGAAACTGGCAGTGTCTGCTTCAACAGCATTTGATGCCAATGGTGATGTGCCATCTGCTTATGTGATCGATAACCAGTTGCCGGTCTTTGACTACGGTGCCAGTGACAGCAGCAGTGGTGGTGGCAGCTTTGGCTTCTTTGGTTTATTTGCTATGGCTGGTGCCGCGCTGTTAGGGCAATATCGCCGTTTTGTAAAGAAAGGGTCATGATATTGTCACGATAACGTGGTGAAATTGGGTTTCAGCGCAAAAAACTAGCGATCTGCTATTGATCCCGACGGTTTAATCCGATATCAATTAAGACGACAGAGATACAGAATCTGTCGTCTTTTTTCATTGTGGAAAAGAGGATTAATAAGTATGAAGAGACAGAAAAGAGATCGTTTAGAAAGAGCGCGTACTAAAGGGTACCAGGCTGGTTTGGCTGGGCGTTCTAAAGAGCTCTGTCCTTATCAATGCATAGATGCAAGAGGCTATTGGCTGGGTGGCTGGCGAGACGCTGTTGATGAGCGTGCTCAGGGATATATGGTTAACTAATTACGAATTCAGAATAAAAAGGCTCACAACTGTGAGCCTTTTTATTGGGGGATTCCGGATAGATCAGAAGGATGATGTATCCTGGAACAGACCCACTTTCAGATCGGTTGCAGAGTAGATTGGACGACCATCGACTTCAACAACACCATCAGCGATACCCATGATCAGTTTACGCATGATGACGCGCTTCATCTGAATTTTATAAGTCACTTTCTTGGCGCCAGGCAGGATCTGACCGGTGAATTTAACTTCACCCACGCCTAATGCACGGCCTTTACCCGGGCCACCTTTCCAGCCAAGGAAGAAACCAACCAGCTGCCACATTGCATCCAGACCTAAACAACCAGGCATTACCGGATCACCAGGGAAGTGACAATCGAAGAACCACAGATCCGGAGTGATATCCAGCTCAGCGATAATTTCGCCTTTCTCAAAAGCACCGTCAGTGTCAGTAATTTTAGCAATGCGATCCATCATCAGCATGTTAGGTGCTGGTAACTGGCTGTTGCCTTCACCGAATAACTCACCACGGCTGCAAGCCAGCAGGTCTTCTTTGGTGAAACTGTTACGACCCTGATCGCACAGGGATACTTTAGGAGTATTGGTCATTTCTGCTGACACGCTTATTAAATCCTTATAGTCAATTTTGAACTGGAGAATCTACCCAACATGCGACGACTAAGCAAGTCCAACCAGTGAGTGTAATCTGCGGAAAAGTGTGCTGAATAGCCCATTTCTGCCTGTAGAGCCGTTTAAATCGTCCAGTCGCTGCCGGATTCGCCCGAAAAGAGTCTGATCGTCATCGATTGAACCTGCCGGACAGCCCATCAATAATTCGACTGCTTCTTCTACGTGACTGACGGGATAAATATGGAATTGGCCGTTTTCAACCGCCTCGATCACTTCGTCGGACAGAATTAACTGCAAACGGTTCGATTCCGGGATCACAACGCCCTGTTTGCCATTCAGACCCTGAATAGAACAAACCCGGAAGAAGCCTTCAATTTTCTCGTTCAGTCCGCCGACAGGCTGAACATTGCCGAACTGATCAACGGCGCCTGTTACGGCCAGATGCTGATAAATCGGTTGTTTCGCCAGCGCAGAAAGCAGGGCACACAGTCCGGTCAGGGCCGCGCTGTCACCATCTATCTCGCTGTATGATTGCTCAAAAACCAGATTGGCAGACAGCGGCGAGGGGTTTTCGGCACCAAATAATGTGGAGAGATAGCCGTGAATAATCATCATGGCCTTGGCATGGATGTGTCCGGCCAGTTCGGCCTTACGTTCAATATCGGAGACATCGCCGTCACCCATATGCACCGTAGCGGTCAGACGAACGGGTTCTCCGAAGTCATAAGGATGTCCCATGATCTGAATGACGGAAAGTCCGTTGATTTGACCAACGACTTCACCTTCGGTTTGCAGCAGGATTTGTTCATCCACAATGCCTTGATCGGACATATCCACAATATGGTTCAGCCGGTATTCCTGTTCTGCTAATGCAGCCTTGATATGCAACACGGAAATCAGCTCTGCACCTTGTTCCTGGGCAATACTGTGCGCCAGTTGCATCAACGCGGTCAGCTGATTTTCGGCAAATGACAGAATACGCTGATGCTCACACAACCGGCAGGAAAAGCGCATCAATTCTTTAATGGCTGAATGATCGAAATCCAGCATGTTCCATGTCTGGCGGATATGGCTCAGCAAGCCGATAAACAGATTCCGGGATTCTTCATCGTACGGGAATTCGGTGATGAGATCGGTCCGCAAAAAGACTTTCTCGGCAAAGGTATTATCCAGCAGATTGAATTCGGCAATAGAAATCCGATCGCCAACCAGAATCAGCTTGATATCAAGCGGCGTCGCTTCCGGTTGAAAGAATGGGGTCTGTGGCGGCGTATCTTCTTGTGCGGACCAGTCCAGATAGCCGGTTGTCAGCGCATTATGCAGTTTGAACCAGAGATGGGGTTTCATCAGCAGTTCATCGACTGGCATGATCAGATAGCCACCGTTGGCTTCACGTAACAGGCCTGGTTCCAGCAGATGATGGTTACTGTAAACACTGCCTTGCTCGGTGACATAATTGATGGCACCGAATAATGAACGCCAGGTTAAATCGCGGGCATAGATGACGGGCGGTTGATCCTGCAGCTGGTGGATCATCAGGTTCATCAGTACCGGATGCGTGAATACGCCATCCTGGGCGACATGCGCCGACAATTCGGTGAGGTATTCTGCCAGTTTTTCATCATTATCCTGTTTGCGCAGGATTTTATTGACGACCTCTTCCGCATCTAAATGCAGACGTAATAACTTGAACAGGTCGTCCAGCATTTCACAGAATTCCGGACCCGTACCGGCTTTCAGTTTCAGCCAGATTGGGCGGAACGGATTTTCCAGATTCTCGGTATAGCAAAGGTCAAAACTACGGTTATAGGGTACCGGGCAATCATCGATCAGATCGATGATAACCTTTTCGTAGTTAATGCCGGGATAACCGTTCAGCAGCAAGGCAGGGCAACTCTGACTGGCAGCATTGAGACGCTGAATGGCGGAGGCCGCGCGTCCCTGCGTTTCTGCAAAACTAATCGGTTGAACAGAGGATAATTTTTCGCACGACAAATCTGAAAAGTCGGGGAGAAGGGCTTCTGCAGCTAGTTCTGTCACTTAGATTTAATTCCTTTGCAATAGACATAGATGATTATACCTGACCTTGGCGTCAAACCCATCTCTTCTGTTAGCAATGGAATAGACTCATTTATGTAATTTGGTTACATAAATGAAATTAAAACAATATAAATTACTGGTAAAAAATGATCTAACGCAATAAATGACAGGGTTGTGCCTATTAGTTAACCGGGATTTATTTTTTGTACGTAAAAAAATTACAAAATGTGCTGGACATTTGTTCTATCAGGATCAAAAATACACCCATTGACTTAGCTTCCGCTTTGTCGTCATGTTTCCTTTGTTGTTGTGTGTTGTTGCCCCCAAGTGGTTGCCGGTGATTCACCCCCACTAAAACCAGTTGAAAGGGCTTTCTTTTTGCTGATATTGTCAGTGCCTCGTTTTTTGGGGTAACCGAAAGGTTACCCCTTTTATTTTTTCCGGTTTTTTCAAATGAATGCATTCCAACGTCTCAGAAGGCAACGTATCGCTATGTCTACCCGGCCATTTCAGGCCAGAGGTGGTTCCATCATTCGCTGTGAAGGTTGCGGGTTACCTGAAATTCATTGCGCCTGTCATCTGAAGCCATCGGCTATTCCGGAAGCTGATTTCTGTCTGCTGATGTATGACACCGAACCCATGAAACCTTCCAATACCGGTCGTTTGATTGCTGACGTATTTCCGGAAAATACATCTGCCTTTTTATGGTCACGGACAAATCCGGACGAGGCCTTGCTGGCGTTGCTGAATAATCCGGATTTCTCTCCGGTTGTCGTTTTTCCTGATAGTTATGTCAGAGAAGGAGAAGAGAGGGCGACGCTGAGATCAACAGAGACTCTATCCAAGCGCCCACTCTATATTCTGCTGGATGGAACCTGGAGCGAGGCACGCAAGATGTTTCGCAAAAGTCCGTATCTGGATAAATTTCCGGTGATTTCTGTTCAGCCGGAAACCCTGTCGGCATACCGGCTGCGTGTTGCTGCGCATGATCATCACTTGTGTACGGCGGAAGTTGCTGGTTGTTTATTGCAGCAGCAAGGGGATCTTGCAGCAGCTACGACATTACAGCAGTGGTTCACGCTTTTCCGGGAACGTTATCTGATGATGAAACCCCACCACAAAAAAGAAGCCTAATCTTTCAAGTCAGGTTTGTGATGAGGCGTAAGTTGTGAACGAGTTAACAAATCGAGATAAAAGGAGATTCATGCGGTTATAAATCTTTGCGCTAAACCATGAAACCGGTTTCAATAGCTGTGATTATAGAATGAATATTCTAAAGCAGTTATTTAACCGGGGTTTCCACAAAAATGAAAAAACAGAACACATTCAGACAGAGTGCCATTGCCGCAGCTGTCACCGCATTAATCACACTGACCAGTCAGTCTGTTGTCGCCCAGACAAATCCTGTATCCGATAAAATTACTTCACTGATTGCCCAGATGACGCTGGATGAAAAAATCAGCTTCCTGCACGGTACTGTGCAAGGCTTTGATATGGCGAATCAGCATGATCCGGAAAATAAAGCGGCTGTTGGCTTTATTCCGGGTGTGAAGCGATTAGGTATTCCTGCTTTACGTTTAACCGATGGCCCGGCGGGGGCGCGACACCCAATGCATCTGGCGACCGCGATGCCGTCACCGGTGGCACTGGCGGCCAGTTTTGATCCGGCTTTAGCGGAGCAATATGGCAACGTAATTGGTGTTGAAGCCAGGGCATTGGATCAGGACATTCTGTTATCCCCGATGGTGAATATTGTCAGAACACCTCAGGCCGGGCGTAATTTTGAAACTCTGGGTGAAGATCCTTTGCTTGCCGGAAAGCTGGTGGCATCTGAAATCAAAGGTATTCAGGACAAAGGCCTGATGGCAACGGTGAAGCACTTCGCCGCTAATAATCAGGAAACCGACCGAGGTACAGGCGTTTCCGTGGTTGATGAACGCACGCTGCAGGAAATTTATCTGCCGGCGTTTGAACAGGCAGTGAAAGCAGATGTCGCTTCGTTCATGTGTTCTTACAACCGTTTGGCTATAGATGGCAAAGGTAACGATTACAGCTGTGCGAACGAAATGTTACTAACGGATATTTTGCGCGGTCAGTGGGGCTACAAAGGGTTTGTCATGACCGACTGGTATGCCACCTTATTTGAAGGGAAAGCGCCCGATCCGACGCCAATCAAGGCGGGTCTGGATATGGAGATGCCATCCGGCTTCTTCTTCGGTGAACCGTTAAAACAGGCTGTGACAAAAGGGGATATTCCTGTTTCCGATATTGATCAGGCCGTTGGCCGTATTCTGACACAGATGGAACGGTTCCATATGCTGGATGGTAAATTACCTGCCCGGGCGAAGATGGATGATGTGGCTGCCGAACATGCGGCGATTGCCTTAAAAACTGCCCGGGAAGGCGCTGTCTTACTTAAGAACCGGCAGTCAGTTCTACCGTTATCCGCAGAAGATCTGAATGATTTGCTGATTATCGGGTCGACAGCTCAGGTGCCGGTCATCGGCGGTGGTGGCAGTTCGCATGTTAAAGCGAAAAAGAGTATTTCTCCTTTACAGGCGTTGAATGATGTGGCGGGTAAAGCACAGACGGCAATTCTGGGTATTGATCTGGATGGTACCGCAATTCCAATGTCTGCTTTAAAAACAGCAGATGGTCAGAGCGGTTTAACCCGCAAGCTTAAAAACAGCACGATTACTGTTGCCAACATTGATCTGGCCGGTGAGAAAAATGCGCTGCCTGCGTATAGCAAGGTGACATGGCAGGGGATGCTGACAGCACCGGAAACCGGGGAATATGATATCAAACTCCATATCCGGGGCGGTGCCGCTACCCTGAAACTGGGCAACGGTGATGCCAAAGGTGAGCCGCAACTGAACAGTAACGGATTCTTCGCCACCACCAATCGCTTACTGCCGTCACGGGAAGGAATGGATATCGCGTCTTTCCGGATCCTGCTGAAAAAAGGGGAACAATTGCCTCTGACAGTTACGGGGTCGGCGGGTGAAGCCAATATGCTTTCCAATGGCATTACCAGCCCGGATGATCCGCTGGAAATCCGGATGGCGTGGGTTACACCGTCACAACGTAAGGCCGAATTGCAGAAAGCGGTAGCGGCGGCAAAACAGCATAAAGGCAAAGTTCTTGTCTTTGCCTTTAATGAAGGAACAGAAGGGCAGGATCGTCCTTCACTGGCATTGCCGGATGGACAGGATGAATTGCTTTCTGCGATTACGAAGGCGAATCAGAATACTGTCGTGGTATTAAATACCGGTGATCCGGTGACCATGCCATGGGCTCAGAAGGCTGCGGCTGTACTGCAAATGTGGTATTCCGGTCAGGAAGGCGCGATGGCTACGGCAGATATCCTTACTGGTAAGGTAAATCCGTCCGGTAAATTGCCGGTTACGTTCCCTGTGACGGAAAAGGATACGCCGCTGCAGACGGCTGAACAATTTCCGGGCGTGAAAGGTCGCGTGAATTACAGCGAAGGTCTTCTGGTTGGCTACCGCTGGTATGACACGAAAGCAATCAAACCACTATTCGCGTTTGGTCACGGTCTTTCTTATACCCGGTTTAAATATAGTGCCCCGGAAGTGAAACCAATCACCGATGGTTATCAGGTCAGCTTTACTGTCTCCAATACCGGTGATCGTGACGGTACTGATGTTTCTCAGGTCTATCTTGGTGCTGCCGCGGATGCTCCGATTCCAATGGCTGCCAAATCACTGGCCGGATTTGAAAAGGTCACACTGGCTAAAGGTGAGAGTAAAACAGTCAGTCTCCAGCTGGATAAACGGGCATTTTCTTACTGGGATGTGACGACACATGGCTGGAAAGTATTACAGGGTAAACGAACTGTGCTGATCTGTGATTCATCCGCATGCGATAACAATAAATTACAGACTGAAATTGAGTTAAATCTGTAATCATCATTGAGGGCAGACGGGGTAACCTGTCTGCTCACGAAACTAAATTTACAGACTAACCTGACCACTGAAAAATAAACCCCACAAATAGGAATGAAAATCATTTCTAGAACTATACTTTTAAATGCATCTTCTTCTTGATGAAATCAATCAAAGGATATTGCTATGAAAGTTATCGCAAACTCCATGTCAGCCTGGCTGATATTAATGTCTGTTTTTAGTGTCAACGCCGCAGATAATGAACAACTTCTGAAAGATGCGCTCAGCGCTGCGCCTCCTTCTTTGCGCGATAAAGTCACCGTCATGGACTGGAATCACAACGTACTCCAGAAGGGAACGGGTACGTATACGTGTTTTCCAACGCCTGCTCAGTTACAGGGCACTGCGCCAATGTGTATGGATGCAGCCTGGATGGAATGGGCTGATGCATGGATGAACAAAAAACCATTTGAAGCTAAAACCATCGGTATTTCATACATGCTGGCAGGTGATGAGGGGGCTAGTAATATAGACCCGTATGCCAAAGGTGAAACCGCAGATAATCAGTGGGTAAAAGAAGGACCGCATCTGATGATTATCACTCCGGATAAGGATCATTTAAATTCTTTACCAACGGATCCCCATAACGGTGGCCCTTATGTTATGTGGAAAGACACGCCTTATGCCCACATCATGGTGCCTATCGGAGATAAAAAATAATTGGTGCCGGGGCACCAGCATTATTTGTGGTGCCCTGATTTAATGGAATACGGGCTGATATGGTGGTTTCACAGATATGCTTTCAGTTTCTTTTTGTGATTAACCAATATGTTATTCCAAGAGCCAGAACAACAGCGGCCGTTCCATACACCAATGGTGGGGTTATTCTCTCGAAATCAAAGATGATAACTTTTCGTGCAATAGCCATAAGCGCTGTTGCGATAACAAGTCGTACAGGAATGACATTGGTGCTGAGATACATGCTGATATTAATAAATATTTCTATTGCTATCAGAACAGCCAGAAACGCACCAAATGTTGCAAGTATGTCATTTATTTGCAGCAGCAGGAATGGTGGTTGAGTAAGCCGCTGATATAAAACATAAATAACATCTCCTATCCCCCATACGATCACAAGTACCATAAGGACGGCGAGTATTTTTACGGCATATCTTATTATCCGATGTAAAAATCTGATCGTGGGATCTTCATGCTCTAAAGGAAGATCGTGTCCAGGTTCATGCTCATTTGCGGAACGTTTTTCTGTTGGCATGGCAGTCATATCCACCGTTGTGATTACCCCCAGATTGTTTGATTATAGAGCAAAATCTATAACATATCCTCAGCATCTTCATTGCATCTGAGCTGATAGGGAAAAACTAGCTCCACATCGGATTTGGGGATGGTGCGGCAGATCAGAATTTCATTTTTACCGGTCAAGGCCAGGGCATCAAGCTGAGCGACTTCGCCTTGCTGCAGACGGCAGCGGCAGGCACCGCATAATCCGCTGCGACACTGGTATTCCGGATGAAAACCAGCCTGTTCCAGCTGATCCAGTAACAGCTCACGGGTATTACCGTGAACTGTCTGATTATTAATGGTAATTTTCACTGAACTCACAGTTCAAATCCATCGAGATCATCCGTGCTGATTTCAGCATCAATCTGGCCAACCAGATAAGAGCTGATTTCAACCTCCTGCGGTGCGACCTGAACGTTATCGGAATTCAGCCAGGTATTGATCCACGGCAGCGGATTCTGACGATCAGCATCAAATGCCAGCGGTAAACCGACTGCCTGCATGCGCACGTTGGTAATAAATTCCACGTACTGGCAAAGAATATCCTTGTTCAGACCCAGCATAGAGCCGTCTTTAAAGAGATAAGCCGCCCATTCTTTTTCCTGCTCGGCCGCTTTTTTGAACAGATTAAAACATTCATCCTGCAGTTCGCGGGCAATTTCTGCCATTTCCGGATCATCATGGCCGTCGCGCAGTATGTTCAGCATATGCTGTGTGCCGGTCAGGTGCAGCGCTTCATCGCGGGCGATCATCTTGATGATCTTGGCGTTTCCTTCCATCAGTTCACGCTCGGCAAACGCGAAAGAACAGGCGAAACTGACATAGAAACGGATGGCTTCCAGCGCATTGACACTCATCAGACACAGATAGAGTTTCTTTTTCAGTTCACGCAGTGAAACAACGACGGTTTTACCATTCACCTGATGCGTACCTTCACCCAGCAACTGCCAGTATTGTGTCAGTTCGATCAGTTCGTCGTAATAACCGGCAATATCTTCCGCACGTTTGATGATCTGCTCATTCACCACGATATCATCAAAAACAACCGCCGGATCGTTCACAATATTACGGATGATATGCGTGTAAGAGCGGGAATGGATGGTTTCCGAGAAAGCCCAGGTCTCAATCCAGGTTTCCAGCTCCGGAATTGAAATCAGCGGCAGCAATGCCACGTTCGGACTGCGTCCCTGAATAGAATCCAGCAGTGTCTGGTATTTCAGGTTAGAGATAAAAATATGCTGCTCGTGCGGTGGCAGAACCTGATAGTCGATACGATCCTGTGAGACATCGACCTCTTCCGGGCGCCAGAAGAAAGAGAGTTGCTTCTCGATAAGACGCTCGAAAACTTCATATTTTTGCTGGTCATAACGTGCCACGTTGACGGTCTGACCAAAGAACATCGGTTCTTTGCGGGCATCGTTTGGTTGTTTAGAGAAAGTGCTGTACGCCATCTTGGTTGTTCCTGCTAGCAAGGATAAAAGCCTCTCCGCAGAGAGGCTGTTCCTGTTTAAATCTTACATGCGCCACCAGCGCAATCATCGGCCTGAGCGGCCTGGCTGAGTTGTGCATCGTCAGCACCATCACGGGTGTTATGGTAATACAATGTCTTCAGGCCATACTTGTAAGCAGTTAACAGATCTTTCAGCAACTGCTTCATCGGCACCTTATGCCCTTCAAAGCGGCTTGGATCGTAGCTGGTATTGGCAGAAATCGATTGATCGACAAATTTCTGCATGATGCCAACCAGTTGCAGATAGCCGTCGTTATTAGGCTGATTCCACAACAATTCATACTTGTCTTTCAGCTCGGTGTAATCCGGCACCACCTGGCGCAGAATACCGTCTTTCGATGCCTTGACGCTGATCAGGCCCCGCGGCGGCTCAATACCGTTGGTCGCATTGGCGATCTGGCTGGATGTTTCAGACGGCATCAGTGCAGTCAGGGTCGAGTTACGCAGGCCATAACGTTTGATTTCTTCGCGCAGACTTTCCCAATCCAGGTGCAGTGGTTCCTGACACAGATCGTCCAGATCGCGCTTGTAAGTATCGATCGGCAGCATACCTTCAGCGTAGGTTGTTTCATTGAAACGAGGGCAGGCACCATATTCCTGAGCCAGTTTTACCGAGGCTTTCAGCAGGTAATACTGGATCGCCTCGAAGGTGCGGTGGGTCAGACCCAGCGCTGAACCGTCGGAATAACGTACACCGTTTTTCGCCAGATAATAGGCATAGTTGATGACACCAATACCCAGCGGACGACGCCACATTGCACCATTTTTTGCGGCCGGGATCGGGTAATCCTGATAATCCAGCAGCGCATCTAGCGCACGGACAGCCAGTTCCGCCAGCGGCTCCAGCTCATCCAGTGATTCAATCGCACCCAGGTTGAAGGCAGAGAGAGTACACAGCGCGATCTCGCCGTTTTCATCCAGATAATGATCCAGTGCTTTGGTCGGCAGCGCAATTTCCAGACACAGGTTGCTCTGGCGAACCGGTGCTACCGCTGGATCAAACGGGCTGTGCGTATTGCAGTGATCCACGTTCTGGATATAGATGCGGCCGGTGCTGGCGCGTTCCTGCATCAGCAGCGAGAACAGTTCGACCGCTTTCAGCTGACGTTTACGGATCGCAGGGTCCTGCTCGTATTGCAGATACAGACGCTCAAATTCGGCCTGATCGGCAAAGAAGGCATCGTATAAGCCAGGAACATCCGAAGGTGAGAACAGTGTGATGTTACCGCCCTGAATCAGGCGCTGATACATCAGCTTGTTGATCTGTACGCCGTAATCCATGTGGCGGACACGGTTTTCTTCCACACCACGGTTATTTTTCAGTACCAGCAGTGATTCCACTTCCAGATGCCACATTGGGTAGAACACAGTCGCCGCGCCGCCGCGAACACCGCCCTGCGAGCAACATTTCACGGCAGTCTGGAAATATTTATAGAACGGGATACAACCGGTGTGGAACGCTTCGCCACCACGGATCTCGCTGCCCAGTGCCCGGATCTGGCCGGCGTTGATACCGATGCCGGCACGCTGAGACACATAACGCACGATGGAAGAGGCGGTTGCGTTGATTGAATCCAGACTGTCGCCACACTCGATCAGAACACAGGAACTGAACTGACGGGTAGGGGTACGCACACCGGACATGATCGGCGTTGGCAGTGAAATCTTGAAGGTAGATACCGCATCATAGAAACGATGGATGTAATCCAGACGTGTTGTGCGCGGATAATTTGCAAACAGACAAGCCGCCACCAGCATATACAGGAACTGCGGGCTCTCATAAATTTCACCGGTCACGCGGTTTTGCAGCAGGTATTTGCCTTCCAGCTGTTTGACAGCCGCATAGGCGAAGTGCATATCACGATCATGCACGAGATAACTGTCCAGCAGATCGAACTCTTCTTTGGAGTAATCGGTCAGCAATTGCTGATCATAACGGCCGGCTTCGACTTGGGTTTTTACCTGCTCATACAGTGACGGTGGTGTGAAGCCGCCATACGCTTTTTTACGCAGATGGAACATCGCCAGACGTGCTGCCAGATACTGATAATCCGGTGCCTGTTCAGAAATCAGGTCGGCTGCTGATTTGATCAGCGTTTCATGAATATCAGAGGTACGAATGCCGTCATAAAACTGGATATGTGCGCTCAGTTCAACCTGAGAAACTGATACACCTTGCAGGCCTTCGGCGGCCCAGGTGACAACGCGGTGAATTTTATCCAGATCCAGTGCTTCGGTATGATTATCCCGTTTCGTGACCATCAGGCTAGCTGTCATGGTGACTCCCGTTGTTGTTTAGGAAAAACACAATATGTAGTGTCTATGATGTATATAAAATACAACATAAAGATTAAAAGTGATAGCTTGACAAAAATCGCCTGATGAAAAATTTAGCAGTAAATCACAGGAAGGAGAGAAATAAACAGCGCCAGGAACGCGCTGTTTGTCAGAAAATAAACCGGATTTTCAGCAGGATAACCACTGCAACAGACTGTACGGATCAGCCATGGTGACATCTGCACGCCATTCTGACAGTACCTCCGTTTCGGCAATATAGCCCCAGCCGGCAATCGCTGTTTTCATCCCGGCATTACGGCCAGCTTCAATGTCGCGAATATGGTCGCCAACATACAGACACTCGCTTGCGGTCACCTTCATCTGGGCACAGGCATGCCACAATGGCTCCGGATGGGGTTTTCTGACTGGTAATGTATCCGCGCTCACTATGGCGGCACAACCGGGCAATTCGGTGACCTGCGCCAGCAGTGGCTCGGTCAGAAAAGCCGGTTTGTTTGTCACGACACCCCACGGGATCAGACGTTGATTCAACCAGTGAATCAGCTCGGTCATGCCTGTGTAGGGGCGGGTACCGACATAAAGATGTTGAGCATAATAATCCAGTAATTGCTGGCGTAATTCGGTCAGATCATGCTCAGTCTGTTCCGCTTCAGACAAACCAGCCTTAATCAACGCCAATGCGCCATCAGAAGCGGTTTGTCTGATTACTCTATCTGACAGGGCGGCTTTGCCGATGCGTTGCAATACATGGTTTGCTGCCGCTCCCAGATCAGGTGCGGTATCCAGCAAAGTGCCATCAAGGTCAAACAATACGGCAGAAAAACGAGAATGGATCATAATGGTTTTTCACAATAAATCTGATAATTGACCGAAACGTCATCAGAGAGTTTAAAACGCTCAGTCAACGGATTATAACGCACACCCGCGACCTTCTTGGTTAATAAATTGGCGGCATCACAGCTGCGGATCAACGTGGCTGGGCGGATAAACTTCTTATGATCATGCGTACCTTTCGGCACAATTTTCAGGATCTGTTCTGCCGCCAGAATCATCAGCAACCAGGATTCTTTTGTTTTATTGATCGTGGAGAAAAACAGTTTTCCTCCGGGTTTGGCCAATTTGGCGCAGGCGCGGACAATCGATGCCGGATCCGGCACATGCTCCAGCATTTCCATACAGGTGACTACATCAAAGGAAGCCGGACGCTGTTCGGCCAGCTCTTCCACCGGAATACGCTGATAATCAAGCTTGATGCCCTGTTCCAGCGCATGCAGGCGGGCTACCTGTAACGGTTCATTCCCCATATCAATACCCAGTACATTGGCGCCCTGTCTGGCCATGCTTTCACTCAGAATGCCGCCGCCACAGCCCACATCCAGCACCTGTTTGCCGAATAATCCCTCACAATGATCGGATATCCACTCCAGACGCAGCGGGTTCATCAGATGCAGTGGTTTAAATTCACCATGCGGATCCCACCAGCTGCTGGCCATGGCCTCAAATTTTGCGATTTCCTGCGAATCAACGTTCATTGCGGGCTGTCCTTCGTGACAGTAAAAGGATGAATTCTGTGCATTATATCCAACGGGTTAGCTTTAAACAGGTTCTCTGTCAGCGATTGGGGAAATCCATCATTTGTGGTAGAATCGTCGCCCATTGCTTTCAAGTAGCTTGAAGTAGGAATACATAATTATATGAGCGATCTAGCCAAAGAGATCATCCCGATAAACATCGAAGACGAGTTGCGCAACTCTTATCTCGATTACGCGATGAGTGTTATCGTTGGGCGTGCGCTGCCAGACGTGCGGGACGGCTTAAAACCTGTACATCGTCGTGTCTTGTTTGCGATGCATGAGCTGAGTAACGACTGGAACAAACCGTACAAGAAATCTGCTCGTGTCGTCGGTGACGTTATCGGTAAATATCACCCGCATGGTGACTCTGCGGTTTATGACACGATTGTCCGTATGGCGCAGGATTTCTCCATGCGTTATACACTGGTCGATGGCCAGGGTAACTTTGGTTCTGTTGACGGCGATTCCGCAGCAGCAATGCGTTATACCGAAATCCGTATGGATCGCATGGCGCATGAACTGCTGGCTGATCTGGAAAAAGAAACCGTAGACTGGGTGCCTAACTACGATGGTACCGAACAAATTCCGGCTGTTCTGCCGACCAGAATTCCTAACCTGCTGGTAAACGGTTCGTCCGGTATCGCGGTAGGTATGGCGACCAATATTCCGCCGCATAACCTGACCGAAGTGGTAGACGGCTGTCTGGCGCTGATGGAAAATCCGACTCTGACCGTGGATGAACTGTTACCACTGATCCCGGGCCCTGATTTCCCGACCGGCGGTATCATCAATGGCCGTTCCGGCATCATCGATGCCTACCGTACTGGCCGCGGCAAGATCTATGTGCGTGCCCGCACTGAAATTGAAACCGACGAGAAATCAGGCAAAGAATCCATCATCGTTACCGAGTTGCCATACACAGTCAACAAAGCCCGTCTGGTGGAAAAAATTGCCGAACTGGTAAAAGACAAAAAAGTGGAAGGTATCACGGCACTGCGCGATGAGTCTGATAAAGACGGTATGCGTGTTGTGATCGAACTGCGTCGTGGCGAAGTGGCCGAGGTTATCCTGAATAACCTGTACACGCACACCCAGATGCAGAACGTATTCGGCATCAACATGGTGGCGCTGGTCAATGGTCAGCCGAAAACCCTGACGCTGAAAGAGATGCTGGAAGCCTTCATCGATCACCGTCGTGAAGTAGTGACCCGCCGTACCGTATTCGAACTGCGTAAAGCGCGTGAACGTGCTCATATCCTGGAAGGTCTGGCGATCGCGCTGGCCAACATTGATCCGGTTATCGAGCTGATCAAAAACTCCGCCAGCCCGGCGGAAGCGAAGCAAGGTCTGGTATCCCGTGGCTGGGTACTGGGTGCGGTTGCTGACATGCTGGAGCGTGCCGGTAATGATGCCGCGCGTCCTGAATGGCTGGAGCCGGAATTCGGTATCCGTGATGGCCATTACTTCCTGACCGAGCAACAGGCTCAGGCTATTCTGGATTTGCGTCTGCACAAACTGACCGGTCTGGAACACGAAAAGATTCTGGAAGAATACCGTGAACTGTTGAACGAAATCGCAGAGCTGCTGCGGATTCTGGCAAGCACCGAACGTCTGATGGAAGTGATCCGCGAAGAGCTGGAATATGTGAAATCGCAGTTCGGCGATAAACGCCGCACCGAAATTCAGGCTGCCAGTGTTGAGATCAACATGGAAGATCTGATCACGCCAACTGACGTAGTCGTGACCCTGTCACACGAAGGTTATGTGAAGTATCAGCCGCTGTCTGATTACGAAGCGCAGCGTCGTGGTGGCCGCGGTAAAGCGGCGGCGAAAGTAAAAGATGAAGACTTTGTAGAGCAGTTGCTGGTGGCGAACACACACGATACCGTATTGTGCTTCTCGACACTGGGTAAAGTGTATTGGCTGAAAGTGTATCAAATCCCTGAAGCCAGCCGCACTGCGCGTGGTCGTCCGATCATCAACCTGTTGCCACTGGATGAAAATGAACGTATCACGGCGATCCTGCCAGTGAAATCTTACGATGATGACAAATATGTCTTCTTCGCAACCGCTAACGGTACAGTGAAGAAAACTGCGCTGTCTGCGTTCTCACGTCCGCTGAGCTCTGGTATTCGTGCCATCACACTGAAAGACGGCGATGAATTGATTGGTGTCGATATTACCGATGGTACCAACGAGATCATGCTGTTCTCTGACGCAGGTAAAGTGGTTCGTTTCGCTGAAGGCAACAGCCGTGGTAGCGATACTGACAGCGATGCCGATGATGAAGCGGAAGAGTCAGAAAACGAGAACGCAGAATCCAGCAGCTCAGGTAAAGGTATTCGCCCAATGGGTCGTACTGCAGCCGGTGTTCGCGGTATCAAACTGGCGGAAGGCGACAAGGTGGTATCACTGATCGTTCCTCGCGGTGAAGGCGCAATTCTGACTGCAACCGAAAACGGTTATGGCAAACGTACTGCGCTGTCTGAATACCCGCTGAAGAATCGTGCAACACTGGGTGTTATCTCCATTCAGGTTTCAGAGCGTAACGGTAAAGTGGTTGGTGCGATTCAGGTTGAAGAAACTGATGAAATCATGCTGATCACCAACGCCGGTACGCTGGTGCGTACCCGTGTGTCTGAAGTGGGTCTGATTGGCCGTAACACTGCGGGTGTGCGTCTGATCCGTACTGGCGATGATGAGAAACTGGTAAGCCTGGAGCGCGTTGCTGAACCGGAAGGTGATGACACTGATGCTGAAGGCGATATCGACGTTTCTGCAGAGCCGTCTGCTGAATAATCTCTGGAGAGGATGTAGTACATGAACATAAGCAAATTCTTATTAGCAGCATTGCTGTTGAGTGGAATTCAGACTGTCTCTGTCGCTGCAACAGACTCTGGTGAAAAAGGTGCTTCGGCGAAACCATCTTTGGTGACGCCGGAGATGATGGCGAAATATGCCATCACCAAGCAGACACTGGACAAAAAACCGAACTGTAATGATGTCAAAGAGCCGTTGTTGCTGGCTTTTTGTGAACGGCCGGTCCTGACGAAACTCGACGGGCAGATCCGTCAGCTGATGCAGGAGTTGCCGTCTAAGCAAGCTCAATATCCTTATGTGGATCTGCAGAAAGATCAGCAGTCCTGGCTGTCCCGCCATGATGAGTGCATGAAAGATAAAGACCTGAAAATGTGTCTGGAACTTTCCTATATGGAAAGGTTGTCTGAATTGCAGTCCCAGTTTGATTTGGTGCCGAAAGAGGGGCCAATTCATTATCAGTGCGGACCGGAAAAACAGGATGTCTGGCTGACGTTTTACGCTACATCACTGCCTGCCGTTATCGTGAAAAATAACGATCAATACCGGGAAGCATTCATGGGGCCTCTTAGCCGTGGGGTTAAGTACACATCTCATGAACTGACGTTGGTGGAACGTAAACAGGCTGCGACTATCTACTGGGATGACAAGACGCTGGAGTGTCAGCAGTTAGCTGATTAATCACCCCTCGTTGATATTGAAAGAAAGGACAAGCTCAGGCTTGTCCTTTTTCTTTTTCTACGCGGATAACTTTTGACGCGCAGTGGCGACTATTTCTGCCCAGTCGGTAGACTGACCGGCAAGGATTGTGAAATGTCCCATTTTTCTGCCCGGACGGGGTTCCTCTTTGCCATATAAATGGAGTTTCAGGGAAGGGATGGACAGCAATGCGGGCCAGTCTGGTGTTTTTACCTGATCGTCTGAATCCGGATACCAGTGATCACCCAGAAGATTGACCATGATACCGGATGAATGTGCGCGGCTATCACCTAATGGTAAACCGCACAAAGCCCGAACCTGTTGTTCAAATTGCGAGGAATAACAGGCATCAATGGTCGCATGCCCCGAGTTATGCGGTCTGGGTGCAATTTCATTTACCAGTAGCTGGCCACCGGCTATGAAAAACTCGACTGCCATTGTTCCGATATAATCCATTTTCCCGGCAATCAGTCCGGTAATGCGCTCTGCTTCTGTTTTTAAATCGTCCGGTAATGCCGGTGCTGGCATTACCGAAACATCCAGGATGCCGTGTTTATGCAGATTTTGTGCAACCGGGAAAAATGCAATATTGCCAGCTTCATCCCGGGCCAGAACGACAGAGATCTCGTAATCCAGCTCCAGTTTTTTTTCCAGCACACATGGCTGCGAGTTGAACTGGCTGAACGCGGCTAATGCTTCAGATTTGTTTTCTACAATTTGCTGGCCTTTACCGTCGTATCCTGAACTGGCGAGTTTGATGATTCCCGGGTAGATGCTGGTCGGTGACAACAGAATATCCTGTTCACAAGTAATGTTCAGGCTGGTGGCGTGCGGGATGTCATGGGTCAGCAGAAACCGTTTTTCAAGACGCCGGTTCTGACAGATCCGTACGGCCGCTGCATTAGGGCGCACAGGGATGTGACCCGCCAGATAATCCAGCGTATCCGCCGGAATATTTTCAAACTCGGTGGTAACGGCGGCGCAGGTTGCCGCGATGTAATTCAGCGCATTAACATCATCGTAAGCCGCGATGATGTGTTCATCGGCAACTTGCCCGGCAACGCTTTGCTTGTCAGGATCAAGCACCAGCACACGATAACCCAGTTTATGTGCGGCCAGAACAAAGTAGCGACCCAGCTGACCGCCGCCTAAAACGCCTATGGTTGCAGGTGGCAATATCATTCGACGTTCTCCGGTTCAAGACTCATTTCCATAACCATCTCTTGCTGCTGCTGGCGATACGTTGCCAGTTGTTCCGCAGCCGAGGCGATATATCCCGGGTGACCGGCTGAAAGCATGGAAATCGCAAACAGTGCCGCATTGGCCGCGCCAGCTTCGCCGATCGCAAAGGTCGCAACCGGAATGCCTTTCGGCATCTGGACGATGGATAAAAGCGAATCCATCCCTTTCATATATTTGGACGGAACAGGAACCCCTAATACCGGAACGGTTGTCTTTGCTGCCAGCATGCCGGGTAAATGCGCCGCACCACCAGCACCGGCAATAATGGCAGATAATCCTCGTTGCCGGGCCGTTGCGGCATAACTAAAAAGGAGATCCGGCGTCCGGTGTGCTGAGACGACTTTGGCTTCATAAGGAACGCCAAATTCATCCAGAATGGCGGCGGCTGCCTGCATCACAGGCCAATCAGACTTCGAGCCCATCACAATACCAATAATCGGTGTTGTTTTGTTTTCCTGATCCATGTTTACTCCGGTATTAAGGTCATTTTTGCGGGATATTAAAAATCTCAGGGAAGCAGAATTTCTGCTTCCTGAAGAAAGGCCATCATGGCGTAATCGGGGTAATAACGTTTTTTAATATGCGTCAGCACCTGTTCTGCCTGCGCTCGGGTGCATATCACGTCAATTCTGATGTTGGCTGTTTCATCCCAGGCGGCATCGCGCAGACCATGTCGTCCCCGGCCCCGGGCATCAGAAACGGTATAGCCTGTAATACCCAGTTGTTCTGCATCCCGAAGGATGGACTGTTCTATCGCCGCTTCAGTGATAATGGTGAGCAAGGTTCTTTTCTCTGTCAGTAATGTCATAAACTCACTCCGGTCAGCATTTGTGCAACATGGTGATACAAGGGAATACCAATGATGATGTTGAAGGGGAAGGTGATACCAAGTACTGCAGATAAAGAGAGGGCAGGATTCGCTTCAGGTACGGCTAAACGCATCGTTGCCGGAACCGCGATATAGGATGCGCTCGCAGCCAGGACAGCCAGCAAGGTAATACCTCCGGCGGATAAGCCGATAAGGACACCACAGGCTGTACCGAGTACCGCGGATATCAGTGGCATCGTGATGCCAAATGCGATGATGACGATGCCATTACGGCGCAGGACGCCAACCTGTTTTGCAACAATCAGTCCCATTTCCATCAGGAACAGAGCAAGCGCGCCTTTAAAGAGGTCGAAAAACAAGCCTTTGATGGATGAGAGTCCGTCCGGCCCGGCAATCCATCCGATGATCATGCCACCCAGCAGTAAGGTGACCCCTTTGCCGAAAAAGGTTTCATGCGCGAGTTGTCGCCAGTCAGTTCCTTTTTTAACGCCACGAACCAGAATGATGCCTGCCATAATGGCGGGGATTTCCATCACCGCCAAAAAGATCGCCATCTGTGATTCAAACCAGATGTTATTAGTTATCAGCCAGTTAGAGCCTACTGCGAAAGTGGCAACACTAACGGAACCGTAGTGGGCCGCGGTTGCAGCGGCATTAGCCCGATCGAAATGGCATAAATACTTGAGAATGGAAAAGGCAATCAGTGTCTGCAGAATACCTAGGGAAATGACAGCCAAAAGCTGTGGTGCCAGGGACAAAACTGATTGTTGCGCCAACCCCTGGCCGCCTTTAAGCCCGATAGCTATCAGCAAAAATACAGACAAAGAATCATAAAGCGCAGAAGGTAATTTAAGTTCCGATTTCACCAGACCAGCCAGTAACCCGAACAGGAAAAAAAGCACCACAATATCCGGCATAGACGACTTCATGCTCCTTAACTCTGAATTCGGACATTATTCAGATACACCTGCTCTTCTGGAAAGACAGCCGACAGGGTATCGACGGCGCCATGGTAGACTTGTTTGTTAATCGAAAAAATCAGATTATTACTGAGAAATATTCGAGAAAAACTGATGAAGGGTTATGGCAATGCTGAACTATAAGCAGCTCTACTATTTCTGGAATGTCGCCAAAACCGGAAGCATTACCCGCACTGCGGAAAAACTGCACCTGACGCCGCAAACAATCAGCGGCCAGTTAACCGAATTTGAAAGGAATTTAGGCGTTGATCTGTTCCGGCGGGTTGGCAAACGGTTTGAGTTGACAACAGCTGGTAAGATGGCGTTATCCCATGCGGATGATCTGTTTCAGATCGGTAATGAGCTGGAACAATTACTGCGTCATGGTGTGAATAGCAGTGAACAGTCGTTCCGGGTTGGTATTGCCGACGCGGTGCCGAGATCGCTGGCCTACCAGTTGCTGGCCCCGGTGATATCGCTTCCCGTGCCGGTACGTCTTATTTGTCATGAAGATAAATTGGATCGGTTATTCGCGGAACTGGCGATTCATAAGCTGGATCTGGTGATTGCAGATCAGCCATTACCCTCTGAGCTGGGCGTAAAGGGGTATAACCATGAACTGGGTCGTTGTTCGGTTACCTTTTGTGCGGTGCCTGAATTGGTCGAACGGTATAGTCCGGCATTCCCATCTTCCTTGAATAATGCACCGATGTTATTGCCGGGTGATAAAACTGCAATGCAGGCATTGCTTGATCGCTGGTTCAGTAAATGCCAGATCCACCCGCACATCATTGGTAAATTTGATGACAGCGCGTTGATGAAAGCGTTCGGAAAAGCCGGTGCTGGGATATTTCCGGTACCGTCGGTCATGGTAGAGGAAGTCAGAGGACAATACGGTGCCGATGTACTGGGTGTCATACCGGATGCCCTTATCCGGTATTACGCGATATCCGTTGAGCGCCGCATTACTCATCCTGCGGTTCTGGCGGTCAGTCAGGCTGCGAAAAAAATATTATTCACAGAGAAAAATACCGATCGCTGACTGCTCATGTCACGGTGATTAAATTGGCGAATTGATGACGGATGAGTAGAATAGCGACCTCATTTTCAGAGGTTGCACCATGTCGTTTTCATCTGTTCTGCCTGAGCCTGGGCGTATCATTCTTGCTCCCATGGAAGGGGTTCTGGATCCGTTATTACGGGAAATTCTGACCGCCGTGAATCATTATGATCTGTGCGTTACAGAATTTGTCCGGGTTGTCGATCAACTGCTCACCCGTAAAACATTGCTGCGTCTCTGTCCGGAACTTTTACAAAATGGTCAAACCCGCAGCGGAACACCAGTCAGGGTGCAACTATTAGGTCAGCATCCGCAATGGCTGGCGGAGAATGCGGTGCTGGCAACGGAAATGGGATCGCCCGGAATTGATATCAACTTCGGTTGTCCGGCCAGAAGAGTTAACCAGTCTTGTGGCGGCGCTGCGTTATTAAAAGAACCGGAAACGATTTATCAGATCCTGAAAACGGTACGGGAAGCATTACCGGCTGAGCAGGTTTTATCAGCGAAAGTCCGGCTGGGCTGGAGTTCGCCTGACGAATGTCATGAAATCATTGATGCCGTATTGCAAGGCGGTGCCGGTGAACTGGCGATACATGCCCGCACCAAGGAAGATGGTTATAAGGCCGATGCTATTAAGTGGGAATGGATCAACACGTTACGTCCTAAAATCAATATTCCGTTGATCGCGAATGGCGAGATCTGGAATGCGGATGACGCAGCGCGTTGCCGGCAGGCTACCGGCTGCAGCGACCTGATGGTCGGGCGAGGGGCCTTGCAACTTCCGAATCTGGGTGCCGTGATCGCAAAAGCAGAACCAGAGATGAGCTGGTCTGCCGTACTGGAATTATTGCTGCAATATGCGGCAGCGGCGTTGCAGCAACCAAGAGCGGATTATTTGCCCAGCCGGCTCAAACAGTGGCTGGTTTTCTTGAAACAACAGTATTCCGAAGCGGCTGATCTGTTTATGTCGATCCGAACGGTTCATGATACCCAGACATTCATTGAGCAACTGACTGCTGCAAAAACAAAGCGGGCCTGAGCCCGCTTCGATTAATCCTGTTCTGAGTCCGGTAACGGCCAGCCTCCCAGCGCTTTCCACTTGTTGACGATATAGCAGAATAATTCCGCGGTACGCTCGGTATCGTATAACGCGGAATGCGCTTCATTATTATCAAAAGGGATCGCCGCAGATTGGCAGGCTTTAGCCAGCACAGTCTGGCCCAGAGCCAGACCAGCCAGGGTTGCCGTATCGAACGTGGCAAACGGATGAAACGGATTACGTTTCAGCAACGCCCGCTCAGAGGCCGCCATGATGAAGCTATGATCAAAAGTCGCATTATGCGCGACCACGATTGCCCGGTTGCACCCCTCGTTTTTCATTCCTTTACGGATGATTTTGAACGTTTCGTGCAAAGCATCATGTTCGCTGACAGCGCCACGTAGCGGGTTAAACGGATCAATTCCATTGAATTCAATGGCCGCTTTTTCAATATTGGCGCCTTCAAAAGGTTCAACATGGAAATGGATAGTCTGGTCGATGAATAACCAGCCATCCTGATCCATCTTTAACGTTGTCGCTGCCATTTCCAGTAATGCGTCCGTTTTCGGGTTGAACCCTGCTGTTTCAACATCAATGACAACCGGGTAATAACCACGAAAGCGTTCTTTCAAGCACATAAACAGATACCAACTCAGAATTAATTATAAATTTTTAAGGCTCACGGATTTCCTGAGTGCTCATCAGACCCATTTTTTCAAACAGACCAAACAGCAGGCTGACTACAATCGCAAGTAAAGTCGCCAGTGCCATACCTTTCAGAGACACGGTGCCAACTTCAACATGAGCGCCGGATAAACCAACAATCAGAACAATAGAAGTCAGGATCAGGTTTTTTGGTTTGCTGTAATCCACTTTGGATTCAACCAGCATACGAATACCTGACGCAGCGATAACACCGAACAGTAACAACGATACACCACCCATGACTGGTACCGGGATACTACCGATGATCGCAGTAAATTTACCCATGAAGGCCATCACGATAGAGATCAGTGCGGCGCCGCCAATAACCCAGACACTATAAACACGGGTGATAGCCATAACACCAATGTTTTCACCATAAGTCGTGGTAGGTACCGAGCCAAAGAAACCGGACAGAGTCGTGGAGACGCCGTCACCCATCAGTGAGCGATGCAGGCCCGGGTCCTTTTTCAGATCTTTACCGATGATTTTTTCAGTCACGATAAAGTGACCGATGTGTTCGGCGATGACAACAAATGCGGCAGGCAGCACAGTGATGATCGCGCCCCAGTTCAGTACTGGTGTGTAGAAGGTCGGCATAGAGAATACAGCGGCAGTATTCACGGCATCAAATTTCACCATACCCATCGACAGCGCCAGCAGATAACCTGCAACAATAGCAATCAGGATCGGGATCACGCCCAGGAAACCACGGAACAAGACAGAACCGAAAACTACGACCGCAAAGGTAAACATGGAGACGGTAACCGTACTCATATCCAGCGTTTTAGCGGTTAATCCTGCCATATCGGCGGCAACCGGTGCTAGTTCCAGACCGATGATGGCAACGATGGCGCCCATTGCAGCCGGAGGGAACACCACATCAATCCAGCGATGACCAAAGGTTTTGATGATCAGGGCAACGGTGATGAAGATCAGACCTGACGCAATAAAGCCGCCCAGCGCTGCTTCATAACTGAGTGTGCTCATCACGGCGAATACGGGGGACAGGAATGCAAAGCTGGAACCCAGGTATGCCGGTACTTTACCCTGACATAACGCCAGATAGATCAAGGTACCAATACCATTGAACAACAGAACAGTACCGGGATCGATTTTGAACAGCATCGGCACCAGAACAGACGCGCCGAACATGGCAAATAAATGTTGCAGGCTTAACGGAATGGATTGCAGTAACGGTGGACGTTCATCAACCTGAATGATCTGTCTGCGCACAGACGCCTCCTTTCTTTGAGTGAAGCAATAGTAAAATCCAAAAAATCGGAGCATTATCGCAAAAACGGGTTCTCATTTATATGGGAAACAGCATAAATAGCGGGTGATTCTGGATTTTAATGCTGTGCCGGCCACCGCCGGAATTGAGCCGTGTGTTTAAAGAAACGGCCTCATCGAGAGGCCGTTTTATAGCATTGAATTAAGCGCCGAGGCCTTTGCCTGCATCTTTCTTGTTAATCAGCTCGATCTTGTAACCGTCCGGATCTTCAACAAACGCGATCACCGTAGTGCCGCCTTTGACCGGACCTGGCTCACGGGTGATTTTCGCGCCAGCCGCACGGAGCGCATCGCAAGTAGCGTAAATGTCTTCCGCTTCCAGCGCGATGTGACCATAAGCTGTACCCAGCTCATAGCTTTCAACGCCCCAGTTATATGTCAGTTCAATGACGGCTTCGTCGGTTTCTTCACCATAGCCAACGAAAGCCAGAGAGTATTTGTACTCTTCGTTATCGCTCTGACGCAGTAATTTCATGCCCAATACTTTGGTATAAAATTCAATGGAACGTTCTAAATTGCCAACACGTAACATGGTATGCAGAATGCGCATAATTACTCCTCGGGTTCAGTTTTATCTTTATACTCGCATAAATCTTCAATCAGACAAGAGCCACATCGCGGCTTGCGGGCGATACAGGTATAGCGGCCATGCAGAATCAGCCAGTGATGCACATCCTGTTTAAATTCGGCCGGGACATGTCTGAGTAATTTGTCTTCAACTTCGTTCACATCTTTACCGGGGGCAAATCCCGTACGGTTGGCGACCCGAAAGATATGGGTATCCACGGCAATCGTTGGCCAGCCAAAAGCAGTATTCAACACGACATTGGCTGTTTTCCGTCCGACACCCGGCAACGCTTCCAGTGCAGCCCGGTTTTCCGGTACTTTACCCTGGTGTTTTTCCAGCAGGATAGCGCAAGTCTTGATGATGTTTTCTGCCTTGCCGTTATAAAGGCCAATCGTTTTTATATATTCCTTCAGACCTCCAACCCCCAGATTCAGAATGGATTCCGGGGTATTGGCAACGGGATACAGCTTCGCTGTTGCCTTGTTCACACTGACATCGGTTGCCTGTGCCGACAGAATGACGGAAACCAGCAGTTCAAACGGAGTGGTGTATTCCAGCTCCGTTGTCGGATGCGGGTTCGCATCTCGTAAGCGCTCCAGGATCTGACGACGTTTATCTTTATTCATATAATCAGAATGTTGTTACCCGTACGCGTTCTACCTGTGCTCTGACCGGCGCTTTTTTCCGTGCAAAACGCGTATTGATGGCATTTTTAGCGGCAATCAGGAAACCAAGCACCAGAAAAGCGCCAGGGGGCAGAATGGCCAGCAGGAAAGTGGTGTCACTATGATAAACATCAACGCGTAATGCGGCAGCCCATGGGCCGAACAGCACATCTGCACCGGCAAACAGGGTTCCTTCGCCAAGAATTTCTCTGATAGCGCCCATCATGAAGAGCGTGATTGCAAAGCCCATCCCCATCATAAAACCGTCAAAAACCGATTTAAGCGGGCTATTCTTGCTGGCAAAAGCCTCGGCGCGGCCGGCGACGATGCAGTTAGTCACGATCAATGCGATAAAAATACCCAGTGATTTATATAACTCATAAAAATAGGCATTCATCACCAGTTGCAGACAAGTCACCAGCGCAGCGATCAGTAACACATAGACAGGAATACGGATCTCATTCGGGATCCAGCGTCTGAAAAGAGAAACGCCCAGATTCGAGAGCGTCAGCACCAGCATGGTGGCGATACCCATACCGATGGCGTTTGCTGCCGTGTTAGTTACTGCCAGAGTAGGGCACAACCCCAGGATCTGAACCAGAATCGGGTTGTTTTTCCATAAACCCTGTTTGGTTATTTCAGCTAAACCATTTCCGCTGACCTTTTGCTGTGGGGAGAGGTCATGACACCCTTTTGGTGAAGATTCCATTATTTCGCCTCACAGGCCGGTGCCTGTTCAATCAGTTCGGGATGTTGCTGTACCAGTAGCAAGACATTCTTAAGCTGTCTGACGATGGCACGCGGTGTGATTGTTGCGCCGGTAAAACTGTCAAACTGGCCACCATCTTTCTTTACTGCCCAGAGCGTACTGTTTTCAGCGGTTAATTGCTGATGATTAAAGCTATCTATCCAGTCACTTTTACGGCGTTCGATTTTATCGCCGAGGCCTGGTGTTTCATGATGTTCCAGTACTTCTGTACGCTGAATAACTGCATCTGGACTGACACCCGTTAACAAACGGATAGACCCACTGTAACCATCAGGTGCGACTGACTCGATAACATAGCCAGTGATCTTGCCATTTTTTAGGGCGATATAGACCGGATGTGCCTTCTGATTACCCAGATAGTCAGAGGTTAATGAATGACACTCTTTGCTCAAATCATTATCGTAACTTTCGGCCGGCAACATACTTACCAGCAGTTGACGGAGCTGAAGTTGTTGCTGTGCCGCGATGGTGTTGTGCGTTTTATAATCAGTAAAGACGATGGCGCCTGTACACACTAACGCAAAGAAACTTAAACGAAGACCATTTTTCCGCATTGATTGAAGCATGATTAGTGTCCGTAAACGCGAGACTGACTATATTTGTCGATCAGTGGTACCAGAATATTGCAAAGCAATACTGAAAACGCCACACCATCCGGGTAACCACCGAAATGCCGGATCATAAACACCATGCCGCCTACCAGAGCACCAAATATCAGGCGTCCGCGAGGCGTGGTACTGCTGGTTACCGGATCAGTAATAATAAAGAAAGCACCCAACATGGTTGCGCCACTCAGCAACTCTATCGCCGGTATGGGAAATTGTGCCGGCGCGAGGTAATGCGCCAGCGCACTGGCTCCGGCAAGGGTACCCAGCATAGCCACCGGTGTCTGCCAGGGAATCAGACGCAGTAAAAACAACAGAATGCCACCGGCCAGAAAACTCAGATTAATCCATCGCCAGCCATCGTGACTCACTGCGGTAAATTTGTCAGATGCCACCAGTGAATCGACCGCATGGCCACGTTGAGATTCGGTTTTCAGATAATCCAGTGGCGTGGCCATCGTGGTTCCGTCAACCTGTTTGTTTAATTGATAATTGGTCAGCCCCTTGCTGGTCTGCCCCTGGAAAATGACAGAGGCTGTTTCAATCGGCGAAAGTCGCTCTGCTGCGATTGCCAACGGTGTGGACCAGTTTGTCATCTGGGCCGGGAAAGAAACCAGCAACAGAACATAACCCACCATGGCCGGGTTAAAAGGGTTCTGGCCCAGTCCGCCATACAGCTGTTTGGCAATGATGATGGCAAACGCAGTCGCCAGAACCACCATCCACCAGGGAAGCAGCGGCGGAATGGCAACCGCAATCAAGGAAGCAGTAAGCAGTGCACTGCTGTCCCGTAATGCTGTTGATACCGAATAATTCCGGAGACGTAAAATGAAGGCCTCGGAAACCAGCGCGGTTAATATCGCCAGCCCAAGCTGGAATAATACGCCCCAGCCAAACAGATAGCATTGTACAGCAATCCCCGGAATTAATGCGATGAATGTCAGTCGCATCACACTGCTGGTGTTTTTCTGGCTGTGGCCATGTGGTGAAACGGCAATCGCAAAAGACATGAATATTATTCCTGTGGTTCTTTATTCTGAGCGGCCTCGGCTTCAGCCTGTGCTTTTTTCGCCTTCACTCTGGCGATGGCGGCGGCAACCGCTGCTTTTTTTGCAGCATCCGGATCAGTTTCAGAAGCGGCTTGCTGAGGTTTATCTGCTTCATTCGCAGGCTGTTGTTCAGCCTGTGCCTTTTTCGCCTTGGCTCTGGCGATGGCTGCGGCAACAGCGGCTTTTCTGACGGCATCCGGATCATTTTCAGAAGCGGCTTGCTGAGGTTTATCCGCCTCATTCGCAGGCTGTTGTTCAGTCTGAGCTTTTTTCGCTTTGGCTCTGGCAATGGCGGCGGCAACCGCTGCTTTTTTTGCTGCATCCGGATCTTCAGTTGTACTTGTTGCGGGTGCAGATGAAGCCACATCGGATGCAACAATTTCAGCCTTACGTGCTTTGGCTCTGGCCAGGGCCGCAGCGACAGCCGCTTTTCTGGCATCATCAGTCGTTCCGGCAGGAGAGGCTGCCTGTTCGGCAGACTGTGCTTTTTCAGCCTGATGACGGATAGCCTGCGCTTTGCGGGCTTCGCGTTCCGCCCGGATATCGGTAGTACCTGGCACGGTCTGCGCTTGTTGCGCCTTGATACGCATGATCGCTGCCGCAACCGGATCGCTATCAGCGGATTGCCCGACAGCACGGTGCGCTACTGGTGGTACAACCGATTCACGCGCACGGCGTTCTTCTTCCAGTCGTTGTTTTTTCGCTTCAAAGCGTAATTTAGCCCGGTCCGCTTGCGCAGCTTCTTCACGAAGATGCTGGATTTCGGCTTTTTCCTGACGGTAGTAATGCACCAGTGGAATATTGCTCGGACAAACCCAGGCACAGGCGCCGCATTCGATACAGTCCGCCAGGTTATATTTTTCGGCATTCTCGTGATCGCCGGCTTTGCTGTACCAATAAAGTTGTTGCGGCAGCAGCTTCACCGGACAGACTTCCGCGCATTTACTGCAGCGGATACAGTTCATCTCATCATCACGCGGCGGCAACTCTGCCACACTCGGTGCCAGCAGGCAGTTGGTGATCTTGACTACGGGGACGTCAGCATGGGGCAGGGTAAAGCCCATCATTGAACCGCCCATGATCACGCGTTGCCGTGGTTCCGGGATCAAAGAGAACTGTGCCAGTAGCCAGCGTACAGATGAACCGAGACGAACCCAGGCATTACCGGGGTGCTTAAACTGCGAGCCGGTCAGGGTCACCACGCGACGAATGAGTGGCTCGTCTTCGACAATCGCTTGTCGAATGGCATAGGTCGTACCGACGTTAACCATTACTATGCCTAATGACAGCGAACGTCCGCCGGCAGGAACCTGTTTACCCGTCAGGATTTCAATCAGCTGGCGGGCGCTTCCGGATGGATATTTCGTTGGTATGACACGGACGATCACATCATCCGGCAGCGGATTTAACAGGAAGGCAGAAATCGCTTCCGGTTTATTGTCTTCAATGGCGATGATCGTGACGGTAGGGCGCAGAATATGCTTGATGATTTCCACGCCTTCCAGAATTTCACGGGCATGCTCCCGCATCAGACGGTCATCGGCAGTGATATAAGGTTCACACTCCGCACCGTTGATAATGACAATTTCTGATTTTTCACGCGCAACACTTAACTTGGCGTAAGTCGGAAAGCCCGCACCGCCCAGCCCGGCAATACCGGCCTGGCGAATACGTTCAAACAACTGTACGGCATCCCGCTGTCTGAAGTCGGGCCACGGGTCACGTTCACGCCATGTATCCAGACCGTCAGGTTTAATATGAATACAAGGTTCGCTGAGACCGGAAGGGTGAGCCACCGTATGTAATTCAATCGAACAGATCACGCCGGAAGTACTGGCATGAACCGGCACTTCCATCGGGTGGTCACTGGCGGTCAGTTGCTGTCCGGCCAGGACGCGATCGCCCACTTTCACCAGTAGACGGCCGACACGGCCACTGTGCTGTTTGATTGGCAGCACAATGAATGGCGGGATTCCCGCGTCGACTAATGGAGCTTCACTGGATTCACGCTTGTGTTCATCGGGATGCAATCCACCATGAAAGTCCCAGATTTTACCTTTGCGGATTTTACTGATGATATCAACAATACTCATTGCACCATTCTCACTGGAATTGTTTCAACATCCCACTTCCAGCGATCAGGCGTAGCGGGTAATTCAATCATTTCAATACAGTTGGTCGGGCAGGGATCAACACACAGGTCACACCCGGTGCATTCACTGCGTAAAATCGTATGCATCAGTTTCGGTGCGCCAACGATGGCGTCCACCGGGCAGGCCTGAATGCATTTGGTACAACCGATACACAGATTTTCATGAATAAAAGCGACCCGTTTCGGCGGGTTGAGCAGTAGTTCATTATCATCGGCCGGCGGCTCAACACCCATCAGATCGGCAATTTTCTGGATAGTCTGTGTTCCGCCCGGCACACATTTGTTGATGCTATCGCCATTGGCGATCGCCTCGGCATACGGCCGGCATCCGGGGTATCCGCACTGACCACACTGTGTTTGCGGCAGCAGCGCATCCAGCTGATCAACGATAGGATCCGATTCAACCTTAAAGCGAATGGCGGCATAACCGAGCAGCAATCCAAAGATCAACGCCAGGACAGCAAAAGTAATAATGATTAATAGGATATGATTCATGATATTAGAGCTTGATTAAGCCAGTGAAGCCAAGGAATGCCAGAGACATCAGTCCCGCTGTCACCATCCCGATTGCAATTCCCTGAAAGGGCGCAGGCACATCTGCGGCGGCGAGCCGTTCACGTAAGCTGGCGAATAAAACCAGTACCAGCATAAAACCCAGACCACCGCCAAAACCATAGATCACACTCTGCATAAAGTTATGTTGCAGGTTGATATTCAGCAAAGCCAGACCCAGCACAATGCAGTTAGTTGTAATAAGAGGCAGGTAGATACCTAAAACGCGGTAGAGGTCCGGCGCATTTTTATGTATCACCATCTCGGTAAATTGCACAACGACAGCAATGACCAGAATGAAGGCCAGTGTACTCAACGACTCTGCAGCCAGAGGAACCAGTAAATACTGCTGGACCAGATAACAGAAGGCGGAGGTCAGGGTCAGCACGAATGTGGTTGCGATCCCCATACCTATAGCGGGTTCAATTTTTTTGGATACCCCCATGAACGGGCATAAACCTAAAAATTTAACCAGAACAAAATTGTTAACCAGGACTGTACTAATCAAAAGTAACAGGTATTCCAACATGATACATACCTCAGCTTGCAAGCCGGCATATTATCTTCGGATGTCCGAAGCTTAACAACCGTTAAACCGAAGGGTTTCTGGATATTAATATACCGAACGGCTAGACTTTGCTCTTTTCTGCCCTTTTCCTGGGAGGTTATCTTGGGCGTTCTTCCGATGCTGGCACTTACTCTCGCCATGCTGCTCTGGTCCAGTGCTTTTATCGCATTAAAATATCTGCTGGATTTTTTCCATCCGACCCAGATTGTTTTCATCCGTATGCTGATTGCCAGTGGCTGTTTCTTGTTCTTTGGCCGGCAGCTCCTGAACTTCCGCTATCAGACCGGAGACTGGCGCTGGTTGCTGATTATGGGTATAGCAGAACCGTGCCTCTATTTCCTTTTTGAAACTACGGCACTGCAATATACGACTGCGGGACAGGCTGGCGTGATTACCGCGACGTTACCGCTTTTGGTTTCTGTAGCCGCCTATCTGATATTGAAGGAACGTATTGGCAAGCCTCAGATTCTGGGATTCATTATCGCCATTCTGGGTTGTTCGGCCTTGAGTCTGGCCGGGAAGAGTGATGTGCAGGCCAGCAATCCGCTACTGGGGAATACGCTGGAATTTATGGCCATGGTGTGTGGAACGATTTATTCCATTTCTATCCGCAAACTGTCGTCCCGTTATTCAGCGCTGGTGTTAACCGCTTTTCAGGCTTTTGTCGGCATTTTCTTTTTCGGGCCATTAGCCTTGCAGCATGTGCTGCCGGCGAATATTTCTGTTTTGCAGATAAGCTCTCTGGTCTATCTGGGAACGATCGTGACTATCGGCGCGTACTGGTTGTATAACTGGGCGATCAGCCAGGTGGAAGTATCATTGGTCAGCGCTTATATCAATCTGATCCCAGTGTTTACACTATTACTGGCCTTCTTCCTATTGAACGAAAGATTAAATTTCTGGCAGTGCGTGGCTTGCGGCGTGGTATTTGCCGGCGTTGTGATGAGTCAGTTACCGGAGAAGCGCGCGGCAGTGCGGGAACAGGTTTCAGACAGTTACTGAAATGAGAGGGAGATATGAGGGGCAGCCCCCTCATATCTGTTTCAGGCTTATTGTTCGAAGTGAGACAGTGCGCGGGCAAAATCCATGACGTCCATTTCTGCACCCGTCAGCGTTTCATCCCATTCCACACCAATCAGTACGCCATCGGCGTGAAGATCGTTTACCCATTCGTCGTAGAATTCATCCAGCGGGATTGCAGCCGGCTCGTAATCCTGCCATTCGTCGCAGCATAGCAGTCTTGCCGCACGTTCAGTTGACCATAAAGGCATGACGTCAATGGCATCGTCATCCTGAGAATCACAAACTACCCATTCATCCTCAAACTGCAGCCCCCACAATACACCGCTGTCTTTAACTTCAGTGATAAATTTTTCCGGAATATGCTGTTCAGTATGATCGGTCATTTTTAGGTTCCAAGTTCAGTGGATTATAACGATGGTGTGTATTGTAGCGGAAAATTCACTCTTCCGTATTCTGGCTTTTCCTGACGAGATCTCTTTGGGTCATATACAACCGGAAATCAAACTCCAGCTGATGATAAGCGGGCTCCATATGTGTGCACAATTGATAAAACGCTTTATCATGCTGCGGTTCTTTCAGATGCGCCAGTTCATGCACCGCGATCATTCGCAGGAATTCCGGCGCGGTTTCCCGGAACACACTGGCAATGATGATGTCATGTTTGCGCCGGATCTTGTTTCCCTGCAACTGAGCCTTACGGACATTTAATCCCAGGGCATGGTGCACCACAGACAGTTTACTGTCATAGCGGACTTTACTGATTGCGGACACATTACGCATGTAACGGTTTTTCAACTCGGTCACATAATCAAACAAGGCCAGATCGCTCTGGATTTCATGCTGCGCCGGATAGCGCTTGGCCAGCCAGTCACCTAATTGCTGTTTGTGAATCAGCTGGCTGACCTGTTGCAGAATTTGTTCCGGATACCCTCGGAGATAGATCAAGTCAGACATGCCTATTACTCTTCTGACGATGTTTTCTTGGCCCAGGGTGAATTTTTCGTGATCACATACAATGATTCAACCTTGGCGCGGGCCCAGGGGGTCCGCCGCAGGAATTTCAGGCTGGACTTGATGCTGGGCTCATGCTGGAAACAGCGAATATCAATCCGCTGACCTAATTCATTCCAGCCGTAATGCTCAACCAGTTCTGTCACGATCCGCTCCAGTGTTATGCCATGTAACGGATCTTTTGATTGAGGTTGGGTCATATTTATACAGATTTCCGGCGAATAAAAAACAAGCCGACAGAGTAGGAGATGAAGCGCGAAATAGCAAATTTGTATCCATAGAAATAAGGGGGTAATTATGTGATGATGCTCGCTTTTCCTCATCGGTCATCAGAATTATGGATATCGGGCTTTCCACACTGGTTTTACTTTTTGGCTGCAGTATTGCGGCCGGTTTTATTGACTCTATTGCCGGTGGCGGCGGGCTACTGACAGTGCCGGCCTTATTGAGTGTCGGGATCCCTCCGGCCCATGCACTTGCCACCAATAAGTTACAGAGCAGTTTTGGCAGTTTTTCGGCCACATTTTATTTTCTGCGCCGGGGCTATATCGATCTGAAACTGATCAGAAACGGCGTCATTTTTACGTTTATCGGTAGTGCGTGCGGAACATTACTGGTTCAACAGATCGACCCGTCAGCATTGAAACAGGCTATCCCTTATATGCTGATTGGTTTTGCGCTGTATTTCATTTTTTCTCCCCGAATCGGTGACGAAGATCGCCAGCAACGCATCAGCTTTTTCCTGTTTTCATTGCTGGTGGGGTTGGGTGTTGGCTTTTATGATGGTTTTTTCGGCCCCGGTACCGGTTCGTTCTTCGCCATCGCCTTTGTCGCCTTGGCCGGATTCAATCTTTCCAAAGCCACGGCGTACAGCAAACTGCTTAATTTCATCTCGAATGTAGCCTCGCTCCTGTTTTTCATGCTGGGCGGAAAGATCCTCTGGCAGATAGGTTTGATTATGGGTGTCGGACAATTTATCGGTGCCCGGCTGGGTTCCAGGATGGTAGTCAGTAAAGGAAGCAAGATTATCCGGCCATTACTGGTTTCAATGTCATTGATTATGTCAGCCAGATTACTGTGGCAGCATTATATAAGCTGAATTTAGTCATATTGTTGTCATTTATTCCGGGCACTCTGAATAGGACAAATAAAGGAGAGTGCCTATGAAATCACGTCGTAAACAGAACAGACAACGCCATATGTGGTTTAATTTGTGGCAGTATGAATTATCGCCAGCGGACCAGCCGAACATGACGCCTGTCAAGGTCAGCGAAAGATAATTAAGCTTGTTGTTGCAGAACAGAAGGCAGCTTTGCTATCAGTCAGTTATAGTTAAAAATAAATGCTGGTAGTGCCTTATGTTTCTGGAAAAAATAGATATCACCGGATTCCGTGGTCTATCCAAATTATCGGTCAGCTTAGGCCAGACTACCGCGTTGATCGGTGAAAACACCTGGGGTAAAAGCAGTCTGCTACGTGCGCTATGGAGTCTCATGGGACACGATGAGATACCATACCAGTTTGTGGCAGAGGATTTTTACCGCGCCGCCTGTGATGGTATCAATGACCAGGAACTGGCCATCCGCCTGACATTCCGGGAACACCGGCCGGGGATCAGTCAGCATTCCCAGCGTCTGAATCGTTTGTCCGCCATCTGGACCCGTCATCATATGGATATGTTTCATCGTATCCATTATGTCGCTAAAGCCCGCCTGCAAACGGGTGGCGTTATTACCGAGCACTATTTCGAAGACGCGCACGGCAGCAGAATACCGGATGAGAATACCGATGAACTGATCCGTTTGCTGAGCTCAATGAATCCGGTGCTCCGCTTGCGGGATTCCCGTTCAATCAGCGGTCTTTCCGGCCCGACGGTTGAATCGGATAATTACATCGAAGATATTTCCGATCTTCTGCAGGACTGTACACCCGAACGGCAGCAACATATTACGGAAGGTGTGTACGCGGCAGAATATCTGCTTGATCGTTATTTCATGAACGTTCCACGCAGAAGCAAGCGCAGTCAGCGCGATATCATTAATCAACCGGGCGCATTGCACGGGCTGACTGACTGGCATGACTTATTGCGGAATATGGATAATGACACCATGCAGCAGGTGTTATCCCGTATCGGTCACGCTTTGCTGGCAGCGCATTCCGGACGAGATCTGGAAAACGAAGCCCGGCCGATTTATATCCTGGAAGACCCGGAAAGCCGCTTGCATCCCACCATGATGTCGATTGCCTGGGGCCTGATCCAGCAATTGCCGGGGCAAAAAATACTGACAACCAATTCCGGCGATCTGCTGGCCACTTTACCCTTGGGGCAAATCCGGCGGCTGGTCAGGGTTAATGGCACGACACACAGTTATTTGATGGATGAAAACCGTTTTTCGGCCGATGATCTGCGCAAGATAACCTTTCATGTCCGCATCAACCGGCCGATGTCATTATTTGCCCGCTGCTGGTTATTAGTGGAAGGTGAGACGGAGCTGTGGCTGTTATCTGAACTGGCTCAGTTATGTGGTTATCATCTCCCGGGGGAAGGGGTCCGTATTATTGAATATGCACAGTGTGGTTTTTCCCCACTGATCAAGCTGGCGAATGACCTGGGGATTAACTGGCATATGCTGGCTGACGGTGACGAAGCCGGTATCCGTTATATTCATGGTGCCAGACGATTACTGACCGATGAACATCAGCGTAACGGCAGCAGTGGCGGTGGTCTGACATTATTACCCAACAGGGATATCGAACATTTCCTTTATATGCATGGTTTTGCTGATGTTTACCGTCGGGAAGCGGTGCTCCGCGATCTGCGTAATCTGCCGCCAAATAAAATTATTGAACGCGCGGTATCCCGTCGTTCCAAACCGGGCATGGCACTGGCTGTTATTGAGGAAGCAATGCAGCGGGGGGTTGATAGCGTACCGGTTTTATTACAGAAGATGTTTGACCGGGTGGTTGATCTGGCCAGGCGGCAGGCATAAAAAAGCCTTCCATCAGGGAAGGCTTTTTTCACAAAGAGACAACCGGATCAGAACAGAGTCTTGGTCAGGTTGAACAGTTCTTCGTTGAATGGACGCTTCATGTTCTCGATGCAATCGATGATGTCATGATGGATCAGTTCGTTTTTCAGCAGACCGACACAACGGCCACCCTGACCATCGATCAGCAGATCAACAGCATAGGCACCCATACGGCTGGCCAGGATACGGTCACGCGCTGTTGGTGAACCACCACGCTGGATGTGACCCAGGATGGTTGCGCGGGTTTCCAGACCTGTATGCAGTTCGATCAGGTTAGCCAGAGCGTTCACGTCGGTAACATGCTCACAGATGGTGATGATTGCGTGGCGTTTGCCGCTTGCAATACCTTCATCGATCTGTGCCAGCAGTTCTTCTTTTTTGAAGCCTTTTTCCGGAACGATAACGAACTCTGCACCACCCGCAACAGCAGCAGCCATTGCCAGGTCACCACAGTGACGGCCCATTACTTCAACCACAGAAATACGTTTGTGAGAAGTAGAGGTGTCGCGCAGACGGTCAATCGCTTCCATAACCACGTTCAGAGCGGTATCGAAACCGATAGTGAAATCAGTACCAGCGATATCGTTGTCGATAGTGCCTGGCAGACCGATACATGGATAACCCATTTCAGTCAGTTTTTTAGCACCCATGTAAGAACCGTCACCACCGATAACAACCAGCGCTTCAATGCCGTGTTTGTTCAGGTTGGCGATAGCTTCGCGACGAACGCTTTCCTCTTTGAATGCAGGGAAGCGCGCGGAACCCAGCATGGTGCCACCACGGTTAATGATGTCAGAAACGCTGCGGCGATCCAGTTTTTCGATACGGTCACGATGCAGGCCCAGATAGCCGTCGTGAATACCGTAAACTTCGATACCTTTAGCCAGTGCCGCACGAATTACAGCACGGATGGCTGCGTTCATACCTGGTGCATCACCACCACTGGTCAGAACACCAATCTTCTTGATCATAGTGTGCCTCTATTTATGAAATACAAAAAAAACAGATTCTCGAGTCACGTACTACACATAGCCTGTCTTTATGATTATATCAGCTGTCTCGATATTCACCCTGGTCATACCCAGACTGTGTAATACAGAAAAGGCACCCCTTTACGGGATGCCTTACAAAGCATATTACTTGGCAGCAGCTTCGATGATAGCAGTGAAGTCTGCTACTTTCAGAGATGCACCACCGATCAGACCGCCGTCGATGTCAGCCTGAGCCAGCAGGTCAGCAGCGTTTGCAGCGTTCATAGAACCACCGTACAGAACCTGTACTTTAGCGGCAACGTCAGCATTGAAACCAGCCAGGTAAGCACGGATGTGAGCGTGAACTGCCTGAGCGATTTCAGGAGTTGCAGTTTTACCGGTACCGATAGCCCATACTGGCTCGTAAGCGATAACAGATTTAGCCAGAGCTTCGATACCAGCTACGTCGATAACCGCTTTCAGCTGAGCTTCAACAACAGCGTTAGTCTGGTTAGCTTCGAATTGTTCCAGAGTTTCACCGATGCACAGAACAGGAACCAGATCAGCAGCCTGGATAGCAACGAATTTAGCAGCTACAACAGCGTCAGTTTCTGCGTGCAGAGTACGACGTTCGCTGTGACCAACCAGAGCGTATTTGCAGCCGAATTCTTTCAGCATAACCGGAGAGTTTTCGCCAGTGAATGCGCCGGAAGTGTGAACGTCTGCGTCTTGTGAACCGTATTTCAGTGCAGAACCGGCAGTCAGTTGTTCAACTTGACCCAGGAAAATAACAGGCGCACAAACAGCAACTTCAACGTTTGCAGCTGCAGCTACCGGTGCTTTCAGACCTTCAACCAGAGCTTCAACAGACGCTTTAGTACCGTTCAGTTTCCAGTTACCCATGATCAGGTGTTGTCTCATTTGCTGTATCCTCAGGATGGTTTGTGATGTTTATAAGTATTTGCACCGCATTATAGAAGGTGTGACGCCTGACGAATAGACGCCATTTTGTTACTGCCCGTAATTTTTTATTCTGCTCACCAGCTATTAGCAGAAACTTCACTCGAAAGTAACGAAACCGTTCAATTAATCGTCAAAAATTAACAAATCAGTTACGAATACGATTCCACAGTGCGCCAATCCATTCATGCAGTGCCATTTCAGAGTACATCAAATAACGGCCGGATGGTAAATACCCGTAGAGAGGAATCTCCCCCTGAGCCCTGCGGCCCACATACTGTGCCGGTGCCGGGATAATATTCGCAGCGGTATTTTTGAACAGCGTCATGGCCCGGGGCATGTGCGAAGCCGACGTCACCAACGCGGTCGGGTGCCCTTTGATCAGCAGGCTGTCACGCGCGATTTCCTCTTCGGTGTCTCGGGCATTTTCAATCAGAGTCATATCACTACGGGGAATCCCGCTGGCTTCGGCAATACGGGCGTACATCTCGGCTCCCGAGAGCGGATCGCCGGCAATGCTGCCGGAGAAGATCAGATGTGCAGCCGGATTTAACCGTTTGATCCGGATGGCTTCCTGTATCCGCGCTGAAGCGGCTTCGGTCAGCTGGCTGGCGAGCGGAACGGCGGGATCGGAAACATGGCCATGGCCGAGAACAATAATGAAATCAACCGGCTGCTCTTCCGGGAAGGGTGGGTAAAGCTGCTCCAGTGGTCGGTTTAATTCAACGCTGACCGGACGCAGGGAGAAGGTGATAAGTAATACGGTGGCAACCGATATGAACAGTTTTCCGCTTTTTTGCCAGCGGGTTGCCCATAACAGGATTAAGCCCAATAAAAGCAATAATGAGCAGAAAGGTAATGGCATCAGCAGTAAACCAAGCCATTTTTTAAGCACAAAAACCATATCTTCATTCCGATTTGATGATCCAAATTCCCCGTTTTCACGGCTTGTGACAGAATAACGGCCTTTTTTATCGCTTGCAGCAGAACAAACGCTTATGTCAGATCACTCTTTTGATGGGTTGTCAGAAAAATTTGCCCAGAATATTTATGCCACCAGTAAAGGGAAAATACGTACTGCGGTGGTCTGGCGTGACCTGGAACAGGGGTTGGCTCATTTGGGTGACAGACCGCTACGGATTCTGGATGCCGGCGGCGGTTTTGGCTTTTTCGCCCAGAAGCTGGCGGCATTGGGTCATGATGTCACACTATGTGATCTTTCGGCTGATATGCTGGCATTGGCAAAAGAACAGGTTGCGGAAAAAGGCCTGACAGAACGTATCCGGCTGGTGCACTGTTCTATTCAGGATCTGCCTATTCATGTACATGGTAGTTTCGATCTGGTGTTATGCCATGCCGTGGTCGAATGGCTGGCCAATCCGAAAGAAACGCTGGCCGGTTTACTGAACTACCTGAAACCGGGCGGACTCTTTTCGCTGCTGTTTTATAACCGCGATGCGTTGCTGTTCCAGAGTCTGGTGGTCGGTAATTTTGACTACATCCGGGCGGGTCTGGTAAAAAAACGTCAGCAAAAGCTGACGCCCACCAATCCGCAGAAGCCAGCCGATGTATATCAATGGCTGGAAGAGTGGAAGATGCCACTGTTATGTCGCAGCGGTGTGCGGGTGATTCACGATTACATGCGTCATAAAGAAGATCAGCACAAAAAATTTTCCGATTTACTGGAAATGGAATTACGTTATTGTCAGCAGGAGCCGTTCGTTCATCTTGGACGTTACATGCATCTGCTGGCCAGTAAACCGTGCCAGTAAATTATGATTGATAAGAGACTATAATGAACCAACAACTAAGGCCTGAGCGCAGCCTGCCGGAACTGGTGGGTTGGGTGAAACAGGAACAGCTGGAACTTCATCTTGGTAATGAACGACTGGCGTTTTTGATCGCTATTTCCTCAATGGCACGGGATGAGCAAACGCAGGAATTAAGCGAAGCGACACTGCATGACGCGTTTGGTTATGTCAGCCAGCTTTATGGTCTCATGGATGAAACCCTGACAATCCGGGCTAATAACGCCATCAATGAACTTGTTCGTCAACGACTGTTGTCACGTTTTAATACGGATCCGGTCGCTGGTGAAAGCGTTTACCGTCTGACCCGGCTTGCGGTCGGCATTATCGAGTTCTATCTCGATCAGCAGCAGGTTAACAGCGTGAAACTGTCCCTGCTACTGGAGCAGGTTGCCGGCGAGCTGGATAAGGCGTATTCCGCCGCACTGCATGCTACTGACGAATCAGCCTGGGATGCTGAAGTCTACCCACGTCTTAAATACTCGGTTGAAGAGATCCTGAGTCGTATCGATCTGATTCAAAGGGCGATGGATGATCAACAAAATCAGGTAAAAGCGGATATCGCTGATCTTCTGAATCAGGACTGGACGCAGGCCATTCATAACTGTGAAAAGCTGCTGCGGGAAACAGGACAAACGCTGCGTGAATTGCAGGATACGCTGGACGCGGCCGGGCATAAACTGCAATCCGGTCTGCTGAATATTCAGGAAACTGCCCGCGAGCAGGCCGTTTCTTCTGCGCATGTCGAACAGCTGACTTTTGATCTGCAAAGCCGTATTGATGCGATTCTGAACTGGGGCCAGCAATGTATCGAGCTCTGGGCCCGGTATGACCGCCATGTGCACAAATTTATCCGTAATGCGATTGATATGGATAAGAACCGCGTGTTCAGCCAGCGCCTTCGTGAATCCATCCGTGATTTTGACAATCACAACTGGTTACTGCTGGTGGCACAGGAAAATCGTCTGCTGGAATTGCGGGATGAGACACTGGTACTGCATAACGATGAAATCACCGGCGAGTTACCAGCCACACTGGAATTCCAGGAAATTCAGGCGCTGGATGAAAAACTGTCGGAACATATCGGTGTTTATCTGTCTGACTTCCAGTTACATGGCAAACCGCTGGATATGGCCGACATCCTGAAAGAGTATCTGCTGCAATATCCCGAATATCAGCATTTTGATGTGGCCCGCATGCTGGTGGATCAGGCGGTTCGTCTTGGCTATTCGGCCACCGAGTTAAGCGGCATTCGTCATCCTAAATGGAAACCTATTAATAATTCAGGCGCCAAGGTACAGGCTCATGTCATTGATCAATACTGAACTTCCTATTGCTCTGCGTCTGGCGCAGGCAATTGCTAATCCATTATTTCCCAAACTAGATACGGCTTTACGTAGTGGTAAGCATATCAGCGCAGATGATCTGGACAGTCATTCCTATCTGCTGGATTACCATGACGAGCTGGAAAGTTTTTACAGCCGTTATCAGGTTGAGCTCATCAAAGCTCCGGAAGGCTTCTTCTATCTGCGTCCGCGTTCAACTTCTGAAATCGGCACCTCCGTGCTGTCTGAGCTGGATATGCTGGTGGGTAAGGTTCTGTGCTATCTCTATCTGAGCCCTGATCGTCTGGCGAATGAAGGCATATTTTCATTGCAGGATCTGCAGGAAGAGATTGTTTCCCTGGCAGATGAACGTCAGTTGTTGCGCATGGTAAACCAGCGTAGTGGTGGTACCGATTTAGACAAGAAAAAACTGCAGGAACGTATTCGTACCTCCATGCGCCGTCTGCGCCGTCTCGGTATGGTAACGGCGCTGGGAACCGGGGACAGATTCCGGGTGAATGAAGCTGTGTTCCGGTTCGCCGCGGATGTCCGCACCGATGAAGATGCGCGTGCAGTGCAACTGCGCATGATCCGTGAAGGCGAAGCGATTTTGCATGATGACGAATTACCAACCCGTGAAACCGTATGGGATTCACTGGATGAAGCAGAAGAAGACGAAGAGCAACTGGGGCTGGATATATGATCACGCGTGGTAAATTTCTCTCTTTCACCATGATCAACTGGAACGGGTTCTTTGCCCGGACCTTTGAACTGGATCAGATGGTGACAACATTATCCGGCGGTAACGGTGCGGGTAAGTCGACCAGTATGGCGGCGCTGATCACGGCACTGATTCCCGACCAGACTTTGCTGCATTTCCGTAATACCACAGAGGCGGGCAGTTCTTCTGCCAGCCGGGACCGCGGGCTGTACGGCAAACTGCAGCGTGGTCATTGCTATTCGATGATTGATGTCCGTAACTCCAAAGGCCAGCGCCTGTGGTTTGGTGTGCATCTGGAGCAGGTGGCTAACCGTGATAATAAAGTCAATATCACGCCATTCTGTATGCTGGATGTACCGGAAAATTTGCAACCTACCGATTTTCTTCTGGAAAAGCTGGACGGGGATAAAGCAAAGGTTCGTCCGTTCAATGAATTGCGCAAATACGCGGCCGAGCTGGGTGCCATCCGTTTTGTGAAATTCAATTCGGTGACCGATTATCACAACGTCATGTTCGAATACGGGGTTACCGCGAAGAAGCTGCGTGATCAGCGTGATCGTTCCCGATTCTATCGCCTGATCGAGGCATCACTGTACGGTGGTATTTCTTCTTCCATCAGCCGTTCCCTGCGTGAATATCTGTTGCCGGAAAACTCCGGTGTGCGTAAGGCCTTCCAGGATATGGAAGCGGCGATTCATGAAAACCGCCGGACGCTGGATGCGATTAAAGAGACGCAGACGCAGCGCGACTTGTTCCGCCATCTGATCACTGAAACCACGAATTACGTGGCTGCGGACTATGTGCGGAATCAGAGCGAGAAACAGCGTTTGTCCGAGCTGGCGCTGCAGGGGCGTAAGCAGTTGCAGGACAAGCAGCGTTTGATCCGTGAAGAAAAACAGCGGGCAATCTATCTGGCGGAAGAAGCTGAACAGATGACTGCACGCGAAAAACATCTGACGGAAGATCTGGAACTAGCCGCAGAACATCTGGCCAAGGTGATGGCAGCCACCGGCCTGACCAACAAGATCGTCCAGTACCGGGAAGATGTTGAAGAGCTGACGCTGAAAGCCGAAGAACAGTCTGCGATTACGGCTGAACTGGCTGAAGAAAAAACCGAGCTGGAATTACGCAAGGCGCAAAGTGAAGATGAAGCCGACAGCCTGAAAAGTCAGCTGGCAGACTATCAGCAGGCGCTGGATGTACAGCAAACGCGGGCAATTCAGTACCGTCAGGCAGTGAATGCACTGGAACAGGCGCAGAAGCTGTGTGACCTACCGGATCTGACACCGGACAATGTGGTTGGTTTCCAGCAAACGCTGCGTGATCAGGAACAGCAGGCGACCGATCAGGTGTTGTCATTGCAACAACGGTTACGACTGGCCAAAGCGGCTGCAGACCAGTATGAAAAAGCATTTGCTGCGTTACAGCAAATCACCGGCCCGATTTCCCGCGAACAGGCATGGGAACAGGCGCAAAGCGTGATTGAACAGGCCCGGAGCTACCGGACTGCGATTGCTCGTCGTCAGCAGGCTGAACGGGCTCTGCAGGATATCAGCCGCGATCTTGAACAGCAAAATGCCCTGATTGCCATTCAGGAACAACTGTTACGCCAGCTGGAAAGTCAGGGTAATCACTATGACCTGACGGATAATGCGCAACTCGGTGAGTTAGCCGCCGCATTAACAGAACAGCAGGATACGCTGCAGCAGAAGCTGGAGCATGATCAGCAGGATCGCATCCGCGTACATCACCAGCTGGATGCGACGCGTCAGCAGATCGAGCAACTGCGCAAGAAAGCACCCGCCTGGCTGGTGGCGCATGAAAAACTGGATAAATTGCAGGAGATGACCGGCGAAACGCTGGAATCGCCTGTGGCCATCAGTCAGTTGTTGCAGCGCACGCTGGAATCAGAACGTCGTCTGGAACAGGAAAAGCACCGGCTGCAGCAGCAGAAAGAGTCGCTAGAGCAGCAGCTCCGCAATCTGCAGCAATTTGCCGGTAACGAAGATCCGCAATTGGTTCGTATCTGTGAGCAATTGGGCGGCGTGCTGCTGACCGATGTTTACGACGATATCTCTCTCGACGATGCGCCGTACTATTCCGCCTTGTTCGGACCGGCACGCAGTGCGATTGTCGTTATGGATCTGGACGGTGCCATCACGCAGCTGAACACCTTGACGGATTTGCCTGACGATATCTATTTGATTCAGGGTAATCCGGATGCCTTCGATGAAAATCTGCATGACGCCAGCGAGTTTGATAAAGCCGTGCTGGTGCGGACCAGTCAGCGTGAAATCCGTTATTCGCGTTATCCGGAAGTACCGGTATTCGGTCGGGCGGCGCGGGAGCAACGTATTGAACTGCTGTCTGCGCAGCGTGATGAAATCGTTGAGGCTTATGCCAAAGCCGCGTTTGAACAGCAGAAACAGAACCGCCTGTATCATCACCTGAGCCAGTTCATGACGGAACATCTGCATGTGGCATTTGAGGATGATCCGGAAGCGGCCCTGGCGGCTTTACAATCCGAAATTCGGCAGGCAGAACATAATCTGCAGCAACAGCAGCAGAATGAACATCAATATCGCCAGCGTCTGACTGCCTTGCAGCAGCAACAGCAACTGGTTGTTCGTCTGCAGTCGCAGTTCAGTCTGCTGTTTGATACCTCACTGAGTGAACGGCTGGTGCAGGCCGAGACAGAACTTGAATCCTGCCAGCAGGCACAGCAGTTCCTGGATAAACACGATAAAGCATGCCGTCAGCTGGAAACGATGCTGGATGTATTACGTGAAGATCCGGCTGCCTATGATGAATTGCAGCAGGCAGGCTTCGCTGCCGAGCAGCAGTTGACCGAGGTTCGTCGTCAGGCCTTTGCGCTGGATGAACTCTTTGCCCGCCGAGCCTATTTTGCCTACCACGACGCGGAAAGCCTGCTGGGTCAGACTTCCGAGATCAGCGAACGTCTGAAACAGAAACTAGCGGATGCCGAGCAGTTACGTCGTCAGCTGACCGAGCAATTAAAACAGATCGCTCAGCGGTATCAGGACGCGATCCAGGTGCAGACAGCACTGAATTCCAGCTTGCAGGCAAAAACACAGACGCTGCAGGAATTCGAGCGTGAATTGCAGCAAATGGGTCTGCAGGTTGCGACGGATATGGAAGATCAGGCGAGAAGCAAAAAACGTGATCTTGAAGATCAGTTGGTGCGTACCCGCAGTCGCCGTACGCAGGCTGAGACGCAATACCAGATCTGCCGGCGTGATATCGACAGCCTGAATCAGCGTTTTAACTCGGAAAACAAAGAGTATCGCGCCGCACGGCATCTGCTGCTGGAACATAAGAAAACCTGGAGCCGGGTTCTGTCACTGGCCCGGACCAACAATGTCGAGAAGCAACTCAACCGCCGTGAACTGGCTTATCTGGAAGCGGAAGATCTGCGTTCCATGTCCGATAAATCGCTTGGCGCCTTACGTCTGGCGGTAGCGGGTGACGACTCATTGCGCGACAGTCTGCGGTTATCAGAAGGGAATCGTCAGACGGAGCAGAAGGTACAGTTCTATATTCAGGTTTACCGTTATCTGAAGGATCGTATCCGTCATGACATCATCCGTTCGGATGATCCGATTGATGCGATCGAGGAAATGGAAATTGAGCTGGCACGTCTGGCGGATGAGCTAAAACAGCGCGAAACGCATCTGTCCCTGTCATCGCATGAAGTGGCCGCGAAGATCACGAATATTATTCGCCGGGAACAGAACCGTATCCGCGTTATGAACCAGGGATTGCAGAATATTACCTTCGGTCAGGTCCGTGGTGTGCGTCTGAATGTGAATGTGCGTGAGGCGTATGCCCGTTTACTGCAAACATTGGGTGAACATGCGCAGCAGCATCAGGATCTGTTCTCCAGCAACGAGCTGACCTTCTCTGAAGCGATGGCCAAGCTGTTCCAACGCCTGAATCCGCATATCGATCAGGGTGACCGCAGCTTCCAGGTACTGGGCGAGGCCTTGCTGGATTACCGCAACTACCTTGAACTTGAAATTGAGGTATTACGTGGTGTGGATGGCTGGTTACGGGCCGAGAGTGGGGCACTGTCTACCGGTGAGGCTATCGGTACGGGTCAGGCTATTCTGCTGATGGTGCTGCAGAGCTGGGAAGATGAAAATCGTCGTCTGCGCAGCAGTGATCTGGAACCTTGTCGCCTGCTGTTCCTGGACGAAGCAGCCCGTCTGGATGCCAAGTCGATTGCGACCCTGTTCGAATTATGTGAACGACAGGATATGCAATTGCTGATTGCGGCACCGGAAAACATCAGTCCGGAGAAAGGCACGACGTATAAACTTATCCGTAAGGTACATGGCAAGCAGGAGCATGTCCATGTAGTCGGTTTGCGTGGTTTCGGGGGCAATACCGAAGCCGCATGACAGAATCTAAAGGCAGCCGAGGCTGCCTTTTGTTTTTGATTCTAACTCGCCGATTGAGCCAACCAGAATACGATATTTATCCTTTGTCTGTATTTATCATCAATTTCAAGAACGATTTCGTAACAGCAACGTTTGGAGCCGAGGCTCTACCCAGTCCATGGAAGTAAGGAACACTAGCGCGGTTGTCAGATTGAAGAGCAGATGCGCCCAGGCGACAGCCATGCCAGGATCTCCAGCAAGCTGCACCATTGCGTGAGCGAACTGCTGCAAGAATGGGAAGAAGATAACCGCGCCGGCGACATTGAACAGGAAATTGGCTATTGCAGTTGCACGGGCTACAGCGTTCATCCCGATACTCGCTAGCAATGCTGTCGAAGTCGACCCAACGTTGGCTCCTACCACGATGGGTATCGCTGACTCAGCGGGTAACATTCCCTGCTGTACTAACAGGATAGTGACCCCGGTTGTTACGCTACTCGATTGAACAAGCGCGGTGAACACCAAGCCGGTGGCCAAGCCCAGCCATGGTGCCTGAGCAAGGGAGAGCCATTTGGAGAATTCAGGTTGTTCGCGAAGCGGCGTTAGTTCTGCTGAAATGAGATCAAGCGCAAAGAAGATCAGTCCGAAATAAAAGACAGCTTTTCCAATCACGCTCACTCGCTTGGGCAGTATGGATATAAGTGCACCCAGAACAATAAAGAATGGACCGATATCTGTAAGTTTGAGTGATACTAGCCAGGCTGTTGCGGTCGTGCCGACATTGGACCCCAGCAATACCCCGAGACTGGCACGGAACGAGATGGCTGACGCATCGACAAAGGCCGCAGTCAAAGACGTGATTGCACTGCTTGATTGCACGACAGCAGTAGCTAGCGCACCGACGGTGAAGCCGAGCCAACGGTTCGCCGTCACTCGCCCAAGCCAGAATTGCAGGGCAAGTCCACCGACAGCCCGCAACTCCCGGCTAAATCCTTGGAGTCCGTAGATAAACAGGATAATCGCGGAGAGGGCGCCGAATAAAGTCTGCAGACTGGTTGCCTGTATATCCATTTCATCCTCTCCGGATACTCCCAACTTGAGTTCGTGGGGTAAGTCAGCATCTCACAAGATAAACAATGCGATCCATATGGGGGGTGTATAGGGAGCTTTTCAATGTGCTCAAAAATATCAGTAACATGTTTCTCACCAATATGTTCAACACTTTCAAGTATATATTGTTCTTTAATATCGATAAGATCTGTGTAAGCAGAATTTGTGATCGGACAATGGAACCACATGCGCAGCAGTGATCGGGAACCTTGCCGCCTGCTGTTCTTGGACGAAGCAGCTCGTCTGGATGCAAGGTCGATTGCGGCCCTGTTCGAGTTGTGTGAACGGCAGGATATACAATTGCTGATTGCGGCACCGGAAAATATCAGTCCGGAAAAAGGCACAACGTATAAACTGATCCGTAAGGTGCATGGCAAGCAGGAACATGTCCATGTAGTCGGTCTGCGTGGATTCGGTGGTAATACCGAAGCTGCCTTTTTTCATGCTGAAATGTTGTGTTGAGGCAATGGGGGAGGAAGTTGGTGGTTGATGCTCAATGACCTGACGGTTGTAATATGGGCATGAGCTTCTGATATATTTTGATAATGGGCAAACACGGAGATTTGTCCATTGTTATGACTTTGGATTGTGGGTGAAGTCCACTAAAATCTACAGTCACTTGTATGGTTAATTATCACTAAAATAATCAGAGTCAACACGAAATGTTGTATAAGTTTTTAATTTTGACACACCAACACCATGTGTAACCATCAAATCACATAAAACAGTGCCATCAATTAATGCGATGTTTTTTTGTTGTTTTTTACTATATTCAATAGCACCAGCACTAAAGCCAGAAGTTGTTATGAAAACGCCTTTTTGCACATTTTCCATAGCCCCAACAAATTGTTGTAACTCTGGTCTACCAACTTTTTTATCTGTATATCGTTTTGCTTGTATATAAATTTTATCAAGATCTAGTTTGTCTTCTTTAATTACACCATCGATACCACCATCACCAGTACCACCTTGAACAATACCTGCATCTTTAAAATCACCGCCATAGCCCATGGCAAGAAGTAAATCGACAACTAATCTTTCAAAGAATGATGGGGGAGATTGTAATATTTGCTCAAGTAAACTAATTTTTATGCCTTCTCTATGATGAGTGTAGGCATCCTCTAATTTTTCTTCTGGTAATTTTTCGGCATCAATTGGTGCTTTTGTTTTCGGAATTATTTGCTCATTTATATTTTTGTCATATAAAAAGTATCTAGTTTCATTTTCGATTGAACTAATAATGAAAAATTTTTCAGGACTTGCAGATGGGAAGTCTAAGCCGAAACAATGTTTCCTTAGCTTATTATTTACTATGCTTTCTGGAGATTTCGCACCAAATGAATATAGATTATTTTCTATAATAAAATTGTATATTTGTTTGTAAGTAAGAGGCTTATTTTGGGACTTTAGAACAGATGTAATTGCTTCAACGATAGTCACTTGGACAACCTCAATAAAAATCCACTACGACTTTGGTGTACTCTCTTAATGCTCTTGTATTATCGTCACAAACCAAATTTATTAGATAATCATTTGTTTTGAGCAGAATAAGAGCATCTTCGAGTGTTTCAACCAAAACAATATTTTTTGCTCTGTTAGTAGTATTGACACCATCTTCTTTAGCTTTTTTGTTTAAAATATAGAAACCTTTGCTATTTTTTCTAGCTTTAAATTTTTTACCTTTGACTTTGCCGTAAGTTCCGAGCGCATATATCTCACGTATACCCACATATATCTCCATTAAACATAACTTTCAATTAAGCGGCGGCACGAAGTGCCGTCCAGTGAGCAAAGCGAACGAGTTTAAATTGGTTGTTAAACCGTTGAAAACGCTTTTGATAGTTCAGAAATAAAAATATCCTCTGGTTTGCCTTGTGGGTGTTTGGCAATAATGATTTTTGATGACAAATAAGTGCCTGTTGCATCTATGTATTTATATTCTAGATTGTTTTTAAATGAATTATTTTCTTCAAGGTAACCATTGAACCAGTTAATGCCAGTAAGAAATAAAATATATTTTGGTTTATATAACTCAATTTCTAACTGCAATATCTTATTGCAAAATTGGAATTGTAGATCACATAAGGAATCAGATGGATTACCACCTGCACTTGGTGCAATTTTGTATAAGTTTGACCAAACAATCGATGAAGACCAGCTATCATTTGATAACTTAGGATTCAGATGAAAGGCTGTTTTTTTAGCAATACGCCAAAATGCAGACCTATTTGAATTGTAACCTTCATCTTCATTTGAGGTGTTAATAATCCATTTTAGTGGGCATTCAGATGTTTTTGGTGTATCTAATGCACTTAATAGTTCTGTGTTATTTATATTGTTGATTGTAAATTCATTACTCCATCCATTTACGGCTCTACCAACGATCATTAGTTTTTTATCATATTGATTACCAACTTGAGCGTTAAATAAACATAGTTTTTTGTCTTTTCCTTTGTATTTTGAACTTATCAACGAATCAAAAAGTTTTTGATAGATAGTTTTGATTTGATTATTCATAAATTTTGAATCCAGGAAACGGTTTAACTTTTACTTGTGGGGCCGCGGAGCGGTCCCATACCAAGTTTTTATTGTGCTGTTTGCCGAGATATTATGAGCTTTAGCATCAAATTTTTTCAAATAGGAACTTTTCTGTAGCAAGAACTAAATTACAAATAAATCTAATATGTTTTGACAATTCTTCACGAGTGACAGCGTGAGGCATTGGTTGTCCTGGCTGTGGTCTAAGAGACCGGTGTGCTATATCACCACGTTTTTTTGCAACTTTATTGAGTTCAGATTTGGCTTTATTTTGATCTACGTTATTCCAAACCCAGCCTTCGGTTACATCGATATCAAAGTATTTCACGAAAATGGACTTTATTCGGTCAGTGCTAGGTGTATGGAATGTTTTTAGATCATGCTGCAACGACCTTGTAAAAAATGACTGTAATTTTTTATTTTCATCATTATTAGTCGAAATTTTGTTTGCTGCCTCTGTAATTCTGTCTTCTATATATGTCTCTAGAGCCGCCAATGCCATTATTAGGCTAGCTCTTTTTAATACTTCAGCATTACTTGGAGGTGGATTTGTGTTAATGGAATCAAAATGATCTAGAAGTTCTGTAGCGTCTTTGATGGAATATTCAAAGGTATTAAAAGCTTGCGAGTAGCTAATTTGTTGTTTCTGCTTATTTTTTTTCTTTTTGGGTTCTACAGTTGATTGGATTTGTTCTTCACATTCATCATCGTCGTCAATATATTCCCAAGGGGCATAACCACAAGCAGCGGCATCAGCAATTTCAGAGGAACTGAAACCGCGAGCATTCATATCATAAAGGAAATCCCAATCACTCATAATTTATCCCTTAAAAGCATTATGTTTACAACGATAGCCAACTATCCTTTGGCTAGATACTAATATGACTATATATAAAGACAGCACAACTTTTACTTGTGGGGTTGCGTAGCAATTGATGTTCACCCGATAAAACGGACACGCGTTTATTAAGCGGCATGTTCAAACTGTATCGGAGATACGTAATTCAAACTACTGTGCAGCCGCACCTTATTATAAAAATTCCGAATGTATCCACTGATCTGCTCTCGCAATGCAGCTACAGTTGGAAAATAATTTTCGTAAATCAGTTCTGATTTTAAAGTCTTAAAGAACGATTCAACCTCTGCATTATCAGTACATTGACCTGGTCGGTTCATACTGTGCCGAATACCAAACTTATTCAGCCAGACTTGCATGGCTTGCGCTCTGAACTCAACGCCACGGTCAGTATGAAGAAGGAGACCTGGTTTCGGTTTCCGTTGCTTCAATGCCTTATATAAAGCCGCTACTGACAATTCAGCATTGAGCTTTTCATGGAGTGCCCAACCAATAATTTTTCGGGACCAGAGATCGACAATTACTGCGAGAAACACATGTCTGCGACCATGACGGATATACGTGACATCGCTGGACCATTGTTGATTTGGTCCTGTTGGTTTCGGTGTCTGTAACCGATGATTCGGCAGCACTTTTAATTCAGCCCGCAGCTTGTTCAATCGCTTATAAACTCGCTCAACACGAGCTTTTAAGCCATTTTCTCGCATTAATCTGGCAACGCGCTTACGACTAATGACAATGCCTTCTGAGCGAAGTACCTGATAAATTTTAGGACTGCCGTAACGTTCCGAAGATGCTTTGAACACGCGACGAATATGCATCAGTAATACAGCATCCTGTTGCTCATGAGCACTGGGCGGGCGCTTCAGCCAGTCATAATAACCACTGCGAGAAACGCCCAGCCGTTGGCAGAGACGGGCCACAGAAAGACGATGAGCCTGTTTTTTTATGAACCGGAAGGTTTCCGCCGTTCCTCGGCCAGAAAGCGTTGCCACTTTTTTAGGATGTCATTTTCCTCTTCAAGTTCAGCAATGCGCTTTCTGAGTTTTTTCAGTTCATCTTGCTCTTTGAGCTGAGCGTTGGGTTTCGCTGATTTGGTTGTGGACTTCATGGGACCATACTTACCTTCACGAAATTCTTTACGCCAACGAGACAACATAAAAGGATGAATGTCCAGCGCAGCAGCGACTTCTTTGACGCTGCGCTCGGGATCAAAACTCCATTGGACGGCTTTCATTTTGAACTCGTCGGAGTACTTAAAAATACGTTTAGGGTTTGTATAAGCAGGCATTGATGACCTCTGTTTTAGTTATCAATGCGTGTCCGAAAAAGTGGGTGAAGTCCACGTCCAGCTTTAAATTTTTGTATGGTTAATGTGTTCAGTAAAACGGGTAAATTAGAGGCCCACCCTCAATGGCCGTTGAGGGCCTTTATGCAGTAGCTCGATTCAAGTTTGGCTCCTCATTGAGAGACCGATAACAAGTGTGAGCGCTGCATAATTCTTTAGCGATAACTCGGACAGTCATCGGGGCCTCGAGCCCGTATAGCAAGGCAGAGTGAGCTTATAACTATGAACACAGAAAACCAATCAGAAA
>NZ_JACHGR010000004.1 GCF_014202415.1 Tolumonas osonensis | reverse complement strand
TCCCCACGCTCGGCGAGGAAGTACACGCCCTGGTCCTTGACCAGGACGATGCGGCACTGATTGGCGATGGCTTCGGTCAGCACGGGGCGCAGGTCGGCGCCTTTGAATCGCAGTGACATGGATGAAATCTCCTGTGTAAAAAAAGAGAAAGGCCCTCCACCCGATGGGATGAAGGGCCTGTAGGGCACGCGGCAGGAATGGCTGGAACGCCGTGGCGGGTGCCTCGGGTCAGCCGAGGGGCGTCATGCCGGGACGGCTTGGCGCTTACGGGCCGCCTTCGCGTCGAGGATGCTCACGTCGATCTGGCGCCAACGTCCGTCGTCGATGAGTCGCTCCAGCACTTCGCCGAGCATGTCGAAATACACCTCGTCATGCCGATCGACCAATTCGCCGTCGCGATGCAGCTCCACCACGTAGGTGTCGCCGCCTCGGTCGTACAGCACCGTCACCCGGCCCTCGAACTTCGCGGTCGAGACCGTGAAGCTGATCGCCGGAGGCGTCTCGATGATCTTGGACGGCGTCGGATCGACCCAGGTGAAATCCCGGGCACCCGCATCGACCAGCATGTGGGTGATGCGCCGGAAGCCATCGGGCGCCGGCATTTCCTCCAACTGCTGGATGAGCTGACCCAGCTCCATGCACTGCGGCTCGGGAATGGGCAGCTTGGCCGGCGCGGAGCCGAGGATGTGCGTCTTGACGGTGTAGGGAATGCCGTCGGACGTCATCTCGGTGCGCTCTTCCGGCGTGTCCGCCCGCAGCCCATCGAAACGGCGCCGTGCGTAGGGTTGGACATGCACCTTGGCGCCTTCGTCGGGGACGGTGGTCACCAGCTTGGAATCGAGCACAGCGAACTCGCTCGGCTTGAGCTTGACGACGATGGCATCGTCGGTGATGGCGACTACCTTCCCGTCGAAGGGCTGGGGGTCGACGGCGAAGCCCAATGTCGAAGATTGCGGCTGATCGTCGAACACGCGGTACTTGAACGACCGCACGTTGCGGGGCACGTGGCCTGCGACTAGCGAAGGCATCATGGATTTGATGAGGGAACGGTCCATGGGAATCTCCTTGAGGAAGAAACAAGGGATTCCCCGCCCGCAAGGGAGAGGTCCCTTGTGGGTGGTGTGGATGGACGCGGTACGTCCGTGGAAAACATCGACCAGCACGGCTTCCCGTGCTTGCAGCCTTGAAGGTCTTGGCTGCCTGGGCATGTGTCGGCAACGCCGACGAACATGGGGCAAGAATGGCCCGGGAGTAAGCGGCCCGCTTGCAGGAAACGGCACCCCATCGCACCCGCTTTCCAGCGCTGCGGGCGAGAAAAAGCCCCTCGAAAGGGGCTTGGGGGTCAGGCTTCGTACACGAAGTAGTGTTCTCGCTGACGCGGGAAGAACACGTGCTTCCACGTGTCGCCGCTTGTGTTGCCACCGTCGAATACGACCATTTCGTAGTCGTCAATGTCGGTGTCCACCAGATCGGCGCTGTCGATATGGCGCATGTGCAGCGTACCGCTCATGCGCTCGAACACCAGGATCTGGCCGATGGCGTCGTCCTGGCTCATGGCGTTGACGCAGGCTCCAAGCTGATTCTCGAAGTCGGGCGTGGGCAAGATGAGATCGGGGAACATGAGATTGCTCCTATGGAATTGAACCAGCCCGGCTCCTGGTGGGAGGCGGGCTGGCATATGGGGGATAAAGGGGAAGGCTTGCGCGTCGCGTGTCTGCTAGGTCTCGGCCAGTGGCAAGCCCAGTAGCGCGGGTGCGTCGGCATCGAGGATGAGGATGCGCACATCTGCCTGGCCGGCCAGTTCAAGGATGTTCGCCAGGTCGTCAGGCATGCCCTTGTCGCGGTGCTCCTGTCGAAGCTGCTCAGCACTGATGCCCTCGGCATATTCCAGGTTCTTGTCTGTCCAGGGCGTGGAGATCAGCTTGACGCCAATCGCCGGGCTGTACGGAACCCGAAAGGCGATGAACAGAAAAGCCTCCGGCGTGGCGAGGTCTGCCAGGTTGGCGAGGTACTGGCCGGTTTCCTGGCAGATGTGCGCGCTGCTGACTTCCCAGCACCGGCTGTAATAGCCGGTCTCGAAACTCAACCGCTGCACCACGTCTCGCGCGGCTTCGGCCGAATAGGTATCACCGACATGGACCGGGCGGCCGTCGAGGTCGTCGCCATGGATGGCATAGACCACGGCGCCCACCACGCCTTCGCCGTTGATGCCTTCAACAGCATCACATTCAGCAATCAGCTCGTCGCTGATGGCGTCAGTGCCGCTTTTGATCAACGCGAAGTCGCTGGTGACGATGCAAGGCGATGAGATCAGGTCGTTGTCGGAAAGATGCGCTTGGCTCGTGTGGATGGATCGCCAGACATGCGGGCTTCCGTCCCCGTAGCAGATGCACAGCGTTCGGACGACTCTCAGATTCCAGTAGCCGCGTACAAAGGGATTGGGATTCTGGGTCATGGAATTTCTCCAGATTGAATAATGGAGCCAATTCCCGCCACCGGGAATTGAACCCCGGTGGGTTGAAAGTGGAAAAAGCGTCAGGCGGCACTGATCGAGGGCTTTGGGCCAATCGGCGCAGGCTGACGGAAGAAAAATCGAGGGACATGGCCGCGTGGACGCATGTCCCTCATGGGCAGTGAACAAAAAGACGGTGGTATGCCGCAGACCGGCTCACCAACCGCTGTAGTTCACCAACAGATCGGCGATGACCTTGCGGCGTTGCAGATCGAGACCATCGAAGTCCGACAGTCCTTGGAAGTGGCAGCGCTTGAGCATGGCACCGCCCTCGCGCGCGTTGTAGAAGCTGAACATGGCGGACAGGAACATGCGTTCCCCGCTGCTCAGGACGCCGAGTGCGTCGTTGGCACGCAGCATGTCGGGACGCAGATCCCACTTGCTCTTTGCCTGGTTCAGGCCTTCGCGCGTGCCGTCGCCAAACCATTGCGGGCCTGCGATCTCGACGCCGCGCTTCCAGACCTCGAAGAAGGCTTGGGGCGCGGCGGCGAAATGCTGCTCTTCCCGCATGATCTGATCGACGACTTCCTGGGGCAAAAGCTGGTTCATGACGTGGTTCCTCCAGTTGGATCAGGGTGTGGCGAGCTGGGACCAGCCGCCTCTTTCGAGGGCACGTTGAGCCGCGGCATAGCTGCGGAAGTACTGGCAGGATTCCCGCGAAACGGGACCTTCTGTATCGCGCGTGCCGATGTAGTGGCCGGCGGCGCTATGCAGGATTTCGAGCGGCAGGAACTTGCCGCAATGGATCAAGGCCAACTGGCCGAAAGAGGCTTGCTGGGACATGGACGGGCTCCTTGGAAAAAGCGGGGCCTCGTCCCTCACGGGATGGCAGCTCCCGCACGCGGTTGAGAAAAAAGCATCGGCGTCACGGGTGACGCGCGTCCGCAGACTCGATGCGATGGCGGACTGGCGGGTAGCGCGGAAAGAATCCGCGGCAGCCTGGAAACTCTGGCTGCTGGCATGGTGCTGACGAATCAGCGACACATGCGGGCAGCTTCATGCGCGAGGCGAGCCGCGTCAGCCGGAAATCGGCATTTGCAACAGCCCCGATTGGCGAACGCGGAAAAAAGAAAGCCCCGCAATAAGTGCGGGGCTGTCAGGAGGATGAGGCGAAACTGGGTCAGCGAGGCCTGTCGCCCAGTACATGCTGCTTCCACAGGGCGAATGCCTCGTCCGGTCCCAGCTCTGCGAGGATGACGATGGGCTGGCCCCGACGGGCACGCAGCGATGCGAAATACGCTGGCCGGTCGGCGATGGCGTTGAGCTTGATGCCCTTTAGGAACAGCAACTGGCGGGGGCGAACTTTGGTGGTAACGCAGGCATGATTGCGCTTGTTTGGGGCAAAAGGGCCAGCGAAGCGGGCGGACACGGCCAGAAAACCGCGACGAACTACTTGTACTTGCCAGGCGAGGCGAACGGGTGACATCAGCATATCGCTATGCGGTAAAGAAGACCGTCCTAAAGCTTGCAGGATCCCGGCATAGCTTCATCATCACCTCTCCGTGACGGCTCATTGGAACGAAAAAGGCCAGCATCGCCGTGATGGACTTTCATAATTGCCAGGTCAACTGGCTTGCGTGCTGTTTATTCACAGCAAGGCATTGCGACGTCGTTGCAGCAATCGCCGCCATCGCAACAGGGCGTTGCAGCAAAAGCGGCGGTGGGCGCTAGCATGAGGGCCAAGCCGCGGCCGCTCATGCTGGGGGCCGTTCTCTTCAGATTGGTGTCCTGCACCGTGTGCATTGCGAATTTCCGGATCGTCCCAATGTCACTGGGACTCCTTTGTGGCGGCCGGATTCTCCACGCTCATGAACGACTGGGCCACCAGCGCGATCGCCCCGCCCACGATGGCCATGTCAGCGATGTTGAAGGCGGGCCAGTGCCAGCCGTGCAGGTGAAAGTCGATGTAGTCGATAACGTGCCCGCGCGTGGCGCGGTCGAACGCGTTGCCCAATGCGCCGCCCAGAATGAGGCTGTACGAAAGGCCTTCCGTTTTGCGCAGCGGCCGGGAGAGCAGCCATGCGAGCCATGCCGATATTGCGAACGCGATCGCCAGAAAAAACCACCGCTGCCAGCCGCCCGCGCCAGCAAGGAAGCTGAACGCCGCGCCGGGATTGAGAGCGTGAACTAGGTTGAAGAATGACGCCACCTCGTGCGACCAACCCAAGGGAGTTGTCGCGTCAATGTAGCTCTTAGCTGCCTGATCGCCGGCGAATATAACGATCGCGAGTGAGTACCACTGCGTCTTGCGAAGAGATGGTTCATCCATTGTTCATGCCGCCTTGAACTTCAGGAGGCGCAGCCCATTGACGACAACCAAAAGACTTGCCCCCATGTCAGCGAACACAGCCATCCACATGGTGGCATGCCCTGTGAACGTCAACGCAAGGAACACCGCCTTGATGCCAAGGGCCAGAACGATGTTCTGCGTGAGGATCGCCGCAGTGCTACGCGACAGCCGGATGAAGGCGGGGATCTTGCGCAGGTCGTCGTCCATCAGGGCGACGTCGGCTGTTTCGATCGCGGTGTCGGTGCCGGCCGCGCCCATGGCGAAGCCGATGTCGGCACGGGCGAGCGCGGGCGAATCGTTGATGCCGTCGCCCACCATGCCCACCTGGCCCTCGCCGCCGACCAGGCTTTCGATGGTCTTGAGCTTGTCTTCGGGCAGTTGGTCACCACGGGCTTCAGAGATTCCGACCTGGGCAGCGATGGCCGCGGCCGTGTGCTGGTTGTCCCCCGTCAGCATCAGCGTGCGCACACCCAGCGCCTGCAGGTCGGCCACCGCCTCACGGCTGGTTTCCTTCACGGTGTCGGCCACTGCAAAAATGCCGAGCACGGTCGCATCGTCCATCAGCAGGATCGCTGTCTTGCCTTGGCGCTCCAGGGTCTCCAGCCGAGCCTGGAGCGTCGCTTCGCTCAGGCCCAGCTCCTGGGCGAGCCTGTGGTTGCCCATGTGCAACATGCGCCCGGCGACGCGGCCGCGCACGCCGCGGCCAGGCAGCGCCGCGAAGTCGTCGACCTCGTGCAGCGCGATGCCGTCACGGTTCGCCTTGCGGGCGATGGCCTGAGACACAGGATGGTCCGAGCGTGCCGCGAGGCTTGCGGCCCAGGCGGCAACTTCCTGCGCCTCGCCGATCAGCGGCACGAAGTCGGTCTGCTCGGGCTTGCCATGTGTGAGTGTGCCGGTCTTGTCCAGGGCCAACGCCTTGAGCTTGCGCCCGCCCTCCAGGTAGACGCCACCCTTGATCAGGATGCCGCGTCGGGCGGCAGCGGCCAAGCCGCTGACGATGGTGACCGGCGTGGAGATGACCAGAGCGCAGGGGCAGGCGATCACCAGCAGTACCAGGGCCTTGTAGACCCAGTCAAACCATGCGCCGCCGAAGGCGAGCGGCGGCACGACGGCAACCAGCACGGACACCGCGAACACCGCCGGCGTGTAGACGCGGGCGAACTGGTCGACGAAGCGCTGCGTGGGCGCACGGCTGCCCTGCGCGGACTCCACGGCATGGATGATGCGCGCGAGCGTCGAGTCGCTGGCGCCTGCGGTCACCTTGTATTCGAAAGAGCCGGTCTCATTGATGGTTCCGGCGAAGACCTGGTCACCTTCGGCCTTCTCGACGGGCAGGCTCTCGCCGGTGATGGGCGCCTGGTTGATGGCCGATCGACCCGAGGTGATCAGGCCGTCCAGTGCGATGCGCTCGCCAGGACGCACGCGGACCACCGCGCCCTTTGCGACCTCCTTGGCCGGCAGCTCTGTCCATGAGCCATCGGCCTGCCGCACGGTCGCGGTCTCGGGCGCCAAGTCCATCAGCCCCCGAATGGCGTTGCGGGCGCGGTCCAGCGACTTCGCCTCGATCACTTCCGCCAACGCGAACAGGAACATGACCATGGCGGCCTCCGGCCAGTGGCCGATCGCCATGCCGCCGGTGACCGCGATGGCCATCAGGGCGTTCATGTTCAGGTTGAGGTTCTTCAGCGCGATCCAGCCCTTCTTGTAGGTGCTGAGGCCGCCGGTGAAGATCGAAACCAGTGCCAGCACGATCACGGCCCAATGATTGCCGTCGTTGACCCAGTACACGCCTTCGGCGGCCACCGCCGCAACGCCCGAAACCGCCATCGGCCACCAATTGGTCTTGTGCGCGGCCACCGGGGCATCGCGCGGCTCATCAGTCCTCTGGACCTCGGCTTCCATGCCCAGCGATTCGATGGCTTCGACTGCCGGCTTGATCGCGTCGGGTGTGTGCCGAACCGTGAGCGTGCGCTGCATCAGGTTGAAATCCATTCCCTGCACGCCCGGCATGCCTTGCAGCTTGCCGCGGATCAGACTTTCCTCGGTCGGACAGTCCATCTTCGCGATGCGAAGTACCGTGGTGGCTGTCTGCATGTCCTGCCGCGCAGCCTGCATTCCAATGGAAGCAAGCGCCTTCTCGATCGGCGCTGAGGTCGCCAGCGTGTGCTGGACTCCCAGCACACGCTGCATCAGATTGAAGTCGAGCGCGGTCACACCCGGCAGCTTGCCCAGCCGGTCGCGGATCAGCGCTTCTTCCGTCGGGCAATCCATGTTCTCGATCCGGTACGTCACCCGCTCGCCGATCGGCGGCGCGGAAACGGCAGCGGTTGGTTGCTGCTGCAGGGCCGAGGATGGGATCACAGCCGCGGCTTCGATCGGCCCCGTGTGGCCGAAGGTCTGCTCCTTGGCGCGCATGCCGATCGAGGCCAGGACCTGCTCCATCTGCGCGCGTGCCTGAGCGAGGTGTTTCACCGACAGGGTGCGCTCAGCGAGGTCGAAGTCGAGGTCCTGAATTCCCTCGACTGCCCCGAGGTGCGAGCGGATGAGTTTCTCCTCGCTCGGGCAGTCCATGTTCTCGATGCGGTAGGTGGTCGACACGGCGGCGTCTCGGACAGCCTGAGCCTTCATGCCCACCGAATTCAGCGCTTGCTCCAAGGCATCGGCCGAGACTTCGCGGTGCGAAATGGTCAACAAACGCTGCGGAAGATCGAACAGGAGCCGCTCGACACCGGGCATGCCCTCCAGCGTTCGCCGCACCAGTGCTTCCTCATTGCGGCAATCCATGTTGCTCACGTGGAAAACGGTGGTTTCAGTGCTGGCCTGCTCACTGGCGCACGCCGTCTGTTGGCCATTGCCGCCGGAGCAGGCGCATGGGCTGGAAGGTTCTTTGTTCATAGATCGCTCTTCATTGACAAGGTTTTCCCCGGATGCCATCATTAGAAAACCTCTAGTAGATATAGAGTCAAGTTTTTTATAGGAAGCAACCATGATGCGGATCGGTGAACTGGGCAAGAAGGCAGATTGCTTGGTGCAGACCGTGCGCTTTTACGAGTCAGAAGGCTTGCTGCCCGAGCCTGCACGTAGCGAGGGCAACTTCAGGCTCTATGACGAAGTCCATTTGCAGCGCTTGCTGTTCATCCGCCGCTGCCGGGCGAAGGACATGACGCTGGATGAGATCCGTCAACTGCTGAACTTACGGGATCGGCCAGAGTTGGGCTGCGGCGAGGTGAACGCGCTGGTCGACGCTCATATCGCGCAAGTGCGGACCAAGATGAAGGAATTGCGCGCCTTGGAGCGCGAGTTAATGGATCTGCGACGCTCCTGCGATAGCGCCCGAACCTCGCGCGAGTGCGGCATTCTCAACAGCTTGGCCGAGCCCGCCTGAAGCTCGAGCGTGTCATCGGTGCTGGAAGTGATCGGGTCCAGTTCTGAGAGCCACGTGCCGCGCTCCATCATGCGAAAGCGCGCGGTTCTGACGTTTTGAGACGGCGTGCGACCGAGGGCGTGGCCCACAGGAGCCAGCGCGAGCCGGACGACCTGCGCGCCGCAATCTCCGCCACCTTACGGGTTCTCCAGGCCAGACCGAGCATCGCGGCGTGGCTGCGCAGGTGCAGGTGCAGGCCAAGGTAGCAGTGCGCCACGACGCGGCCCGACTCATGGGCACGCCACGCAACTCGCGATCGCTCCGCAAGAAGCCGCAAGGCCCGACTCGCGCAAGAATGCGACGTGGGCAAGATCGTATAGCCAGCAGCGCAAGCGTTTGCCGCTGCTGGCCGGCTCCGGAAGGGATAGACAAGCTGCGGGCCGTAGTCCATTGGAAAGTCCATCTTTCTTGAGTGTCACTCTTTGGCGCCCAGCGTGTGCTTTTGCGACCGGAAAGCGCTGAACAAGTGGCCCCCGGGCATCCAGAAATCGCCGTAGTTGACTTGGGCGTCTTCGTGCTCACGCTTGTGATGCCAGCGATGGGCTTCAGCCACCCCGATCAACAATCCCAACGGCCCGACCCGGTATCCCAGATTGGAGTGCTGGAAGGCCAGATGCACGACCAAGAAGCCGAGCCATGCGCCGACGGCCAACCACAGCTTGGAACGCCGCTACTGGCTCAACGGGGAGTGGAAAGGCCGCCCGCCCTCTAGCAAGGCGGCACAAGCGAGCGCGACGATCACTGTGAGTAGCTCCGTCGGAAAAGACGGCCGGCCGGTCGCGAGCTCGCCGAAGAGCACAACCGCAGTGGCGCCACGGATCAGTGGATAGCAGCCATACCGGATGACAGTCGCAATGAAGGGGGCGCATTGGTGCTCATCTGTTCTGTCCTAAAGCTCTGACTGGATTGGAAAACCTTCTAGCTACGGTAGAGTCAAGGGCGTCCGGGAAGACCCTGTGGCAAGTTCGTTGCATCTGCGCCTTGACTCTCCAGCCGCTACAGGCTTCAGCATCCATCGATTTGGAAGGAACAATGCATGGCTGAAAACCACAGAAATCACGAAAACGACGAGTTGGGCCGCCTAGATGCGAGCGATGCGAAGGACCGAAAGATTCTTCTGACTGTGTTGCTGATCAACCTGACGCAGTCCGCCGCCGGCATTGCCCTTGGCATCTGGGCTGGCTCTACGGCGCTGATGGGCGCCGGGTTGGACAACCTCGCCGATGCGTCGGTCTATGCGGTTAGCCTGTATGCCGTCGGTCGTGCGGCAACGGTCAAGGTGGGCGCGGCCCGCTTGTCGGGTTTCTTGCTAATCGGCCTGGCCGCGCTGCTGCTGTTGGAAGTCCTACGCCGCTTCGCTGGAGGGGAAGAGCCTGTCGGCCCAGCCATGATGGCCATGGCCGCGCTGAACGCGGCTTTGAACCTAGTGTGCCTCAGACTACTGCGCCGCCATCGCGGGGAAGATGTGAACTTCAAGGCGTCAGCGATCTTTACCAGCAACGACTCCATCGTCAATGGTGCGATTGTGCTGTCCGGGGTGCTGGTGATGGGGTTCGGGTCGAACATCCCGGATCTGGTGCTGGGCGTCATCGTGGCCGCAATCGCAGCGAATGGGGGGCGGGAAATCCTGCGCGAAGCATCGGAAACAGCTCGCCGTAAGGCGGGCACATAAGGCATGTTTTCGCCCAGTTCATCCCGAGGTTTACCTCTGCAAAAGAGGTAGTCCAGCCTTTGGGCTACGGCCTCGGCTGCAGCCGAGCGTACCATTGGCGATGGCCGCGCGATAGGCGGGCATGCCGTTCTCGACCTCCGTCTGCCGTACAGCAGCGGTGCGCAAGGTTGAGGGTGCATGTCGTCTCTCCTGTTCGTGTGGCCCAGGCCAATGGCCGGGCCGGGACGTTGATGGGCAGGAGAATGGCGCCGAAGGCCCAACGGCCTTCGGCTCGGGAGAAAAGAGGAACCACCCGTGGGCTGATTGGCAGGCCCGGTCGTCGCTAGAACCGTCTGCTCATCAAGCAATCACACCCGGCCCATGTCGTGGCTGGGGCCGGCATCGTCTGGCGCACATCCGCGCACAAAGGGAGCCCGTTTTTGCACCGGCGGGCACCGGCACCGATTACCGCTGACCACGAAGGGTCTCCCGGTGGCTCGTGCAGCCTGGCAAGCCACCGGGAGACCCTTCGCAGAGGGCGGAAGAAACGCAGATCAACAGAACGCGCGTGGTGCGGCTCGCAGAGAAGCTACCTTCAGGTCCCGCGGCCGGGGACGGCTGGGCGGGACGCGCACACGGATCAAGAAGGCGTTGCGCGCTGGGCGTCCCGCAGGGCATGCGGCGGAGTGCGGGACAGGGGCCACGCCGCCGAAGGCGGGCACGGCTCACGGGGAACGGGGGCGGTCAGGAGCCTTTGCGGCCGCTACGGCGCGGGCGCGAGGCGCCGCGCTTGGAGCTGCCGGATTCGACTGGCAGCGTGCCTTTGCAGTCCGGGTAGCGGCTGCACGACCAGAACGGGCCGCTCTTGCCGCTGCGCTGGCGCGTGGGTGCGCCGCACTGCGGGCATGCCGGCCCTTGGGGAACCTTGATGGACAGGGAGGCGCTGCCGTACTGCGCAATCAACTGCGAAATCCACGCGGCCTGCTTGCCGATGAACACGTCCAGGGTGAGCTGTCCGGCCTCGATCATGTCGAGCGCCTGTTCCCAGACGGCGGTGGTGCCAGGGTCGGCAATCGCCGCAGGCACGGCATCGATCAAAGTGAAAGCCGCATCCGAGGCGCGGATGGCGCGCCCCTTCTTCACGAGGTAGCCGCGAGCGATCAGGCCGCCGATGATGTTGGCCCGCGTCGCTTCGGTGCCGATGCCAACCGTATCCTTGAGCTTCTGCTTCAGGCGGGGATCGGACACCAGCTTGGCGACGCCTTTCATGGACTTGACCAACTCGCCTTGCGTGTACGGTTTGGGCGGCAGCGTCTTGAGTGCCTTGAGATCGACGTCGGCCACCTGGCATGCCAGGCCCTCATACAGTTTCGGCAGCGCGGGCAGCACCTGGGCGCGGACCGCAGTATCGCCCTCGCCATCACCGTCTTCGGCCTGCGGCTCGGCGAGCACCTGGCGCCAACCCGGGATGACAACCTGCTTGCCCGTGGCCGCCAGGTTCTGCCCCCCGCACGAAAACTTGGCCACAGTGCGGTCGAACTCGTGGTGAGGGAGGAACTGCGCCAGGTAATGCGACCGGATGAGCCTGTACACGGCCAGTTCCTTCTCGCTCATGGCGGAGAGCTTCGCCGGTTCGAGCGTCGGGATGATGCCGTGGTGCGCCGTGACCTTGCCATCGTTCCAGGCGCGCGAGCGCTGCGAGCGGTCGAGCTGGCCCATGATCGAGCGCAGCGAGGGATCGGTCTTGAGCAGGCTGTCGAGAACGGTGGGCACTTCGGCAAACATGCTCTCGGGCAGGTAGCCGGAGTCCGAGCGGGGGTACGTCGTGGCCTTGTGCGTCTCGTACAGGGCTTGGGCAATCTCCAAGGTTTCCTGCACGTCCAGCCCAAGCTGCTTGGAACACACTTCCTGCAAGGTGCCCAGGTCGAACGGCAGCGGCGGGCCTTCGCGGACACGCTCAGTCTCCACCGACACGACGTGGGCACTGCCCGCAGCGCGGATCTGCTGCATGGTCTGCTGTGCGACCGGCTGCCGCAGGCAGCGGCCTGCGTCGTCGGTGCACGCATCGGGTGGAACCCATTGCGCGGCGAAAGTCGAACCGCCTGCGAACAGGGACACGGCGATGGCCCAGTATGGTACGGACACGAAGCGCGCGATCTCGCGGTCGCGGTCCACAACGAGCTTGAGCGTCGGGGTCTGTACGCGGCCGACCGACAGCACGCCACCATAGCCCGCCTGCCGCCCCAGCACCGTGAACAGCCGGCTGAGGTTCATGCCCACGAGCCAGTCCGCACGGGAGCGCGCCAGTGCCGAGTGGTACATCGGCAGCGTCTCGGCGGAAGGCCGCAGCTTGCCGAGGGCGGCGCGGATCGACGCATCGTTGAGCGCCGACAGCCACAGGCGTTCGATGGGGCCGCGGTAGCCGCAAAGCTCCACGATCTCGCGGGCGATCAATTCGCCCTCGCGGTCGGCATCGGTGGCGATAACCAGGTGAGTCGCCTTCGCCAGGAGCGCCTTGACGACCTTGAATTGCGTGGCGGTCTTCGGTTTGACCTCGACCCGCCAATGCTGGGGAATGATGGGCAACTGCTCGATGGACCAGCGCTTGAGCTGCTCGTCGTAGGCTTCGGGCGCTGCCGCCTCTACGAGATGGCCGATGCACCACGTGACCGTGATGCCGGAACCGTTGAGGCAGCCTTCACCGCGTTGCGTGGCGCCGAGAATCCGGCCGATGTCTTTGCCCTGGGAGGGCTTCTCGCACAAGAACAGCCGCATGTCCGTCCATTCCGATTCCCGTGGTTCATGAGTTGCTGGGATCGAGGATGCCGAGCGCCACTGAGGGCAGCAGCAAACAAGCCGCATGCGGTGGCGACCGCTTTACGAGATGAAATGGCGTGTGCAGGGAGGGCGCATGGCCATAAGTGTGCGGGCCGGGAGCCGCGATTTCCGGGAGCGCGTGGAACTCGGTGGACGTTGGTGGAGCTATCCCCTGGGGATAGCTCGCAGCGCATGGAGGGCGGCGAAGCACTGCGGCAGCCGCCCTCCATGTTGGGTCACTTCCTGCGCTTCGCTTCCTTCGGTGCAGCCGGTTCCTGGTTGGCCTGGGGCTTCGGCTCTGCCTCCTGTGGCTTCGGGCTGAGGGCCACGGACTCGATGCGGTACGGCAGGATGCCGACACTGCGCGCGTTGACCTGCCAAGTCTCACGCGGCTGATCTTCGTTGTCCGTCCAGGGGTCGCGCTCCATGCGGCCGACGACCAGCACGCGCATGCCCTTCTGGTAGAGGTTCTGCCAGCGGTCGGCATCGTGGTGCCAGAGTTCCACCGGCGCCCAGAAGCCGCCGCGGTCCTCGAACTCTCCGCCTTTGGTGGGGACGGGGTTGTCGAAGTACACGTTCAGCCGGAGCAACCGGCGAGGATCGTCATTGCCGTTGGGGAATTCGCGGTACTCGGGAGGCGAGCCGATGTTGCCCTCGCCGATGAATTGTGTGCTCATGGTGCAATCTCCGTGGTGGTTGAAATACCCGTGCCTCGTTGGGCACGGGTGCGTGCTCGGATGGCAGGCGCAATCACCGATCGCGCACTGCGGCAGGAACGGACGCGAGCCGGCGCAGGTAGGCGTTGTCCGCCTGCGCGGCCTTGCTGGCGCATTCCTGTGCTTGCCTGCCCAGGGTGTGCAGCAGGCTGATCTGCATGTTCAGCGTGATGCGCTGCAGTTCGATCGCGTGCAGGTCGTGCAGCAGGTTGACCGGCGTGCTGGTGCTCGCCATCAGCGCCTGCCACAGGGCCACGCCCATGGCCGATCGATCGTGCTTGCGCCAGCGAAGAAAGGTCGTGCCTGCGCCAGTGGTCTGCTGGGCCAGCTCGACGGGAAGCAGGTGGAAGGGATGCCCGCACGCCTGTGGCAGCACCTGTCGCTGCGCCAGGGCAATCAACTCGTCGCGCATGGCGAAGCACTGGCTGGCCCAGGCCTCGAAGTCTCCTTTACCTTTAAAAGGCTTTAAAAGGCCTTTTAGAGAGGCCGCGTGTTCCAGCCGCATGAAGGCTGGCTGTTCCAGACGACGGAAGTAGCGCGGTTCGCGGTTCGGGTCGCTCATGCCTGTTCGTCCTCGCCGGCGGCTGTGGACCTGGCCTCGGCCGAATCGGCGGCAGCGCCTTCGTCGCTGGGAGGTGCGGCTGCGGCAGCGCTATCACCGCGCTGTTGCAGCCCGCGGCGTGCGATGGGCGGCGCAAACTTCGAGCGGCGCATGCCTTCGAGCACGTCCTGCGGCAGTTCGCCGAACTTCTCCAATGCTGCCCGAGCTGCGGCGTTCTTGGCCGCGAAGTCGTCGCGGGTGCAGCCCGAGTAGCGGTATTGCTGCGCCAGGCTGAACAGGCTGCGCAGCGCGTGGGCACCTTCATTGAGCCAGCGCTCCAATGTCGAGCGATCGATCAGCGCGGTGTGATGGGCGAGGATCAGCTTGCGGGCGATGTCGTCGTAGTCGGCCAGCAGATAGACGGCGGCAAAGCCGAGCTGCGCGTTCACGAACAAGGGGAGCTTCACCGGCTGCACGTTGAGGTTCTCGCCCAGGCTCAACGCCGCAGGCACGCCGGCCAGTGCCTGGTCAACCTGCCCGCGCAGCGATTGCAACGTGGCCTTGGTCTGGTCGAGCTTCTCCTCGATGCGCAACATCCACCAGTCGCTGTACGGATCGTCCTGCTCCGAGCCGCGCTTCATCTTGTTCATCACGGCGATGTAGCCGTTCAGGCCGACGATGCCGGGTCGCCCCTCGGCGGCGGCGCGGCCATGCCAGATGCGCGAGGCGTGGTGGGTGTGAAGCGTCAGCGACATCGCGCTGCGCAATGAGCCGAGATTGAGTTGCAGAGGTTCGTTGGTTGCCATGGTGTCCGCTCGCTTGGGGAAAGGAGCGGTCAGGATCGGCACGCAGCGGAAGGCAGTCAGTCAACAAACCGAAATGAACCAGTCCCCGGTTGTCGTGGCAGTGGCGGCCCGTATCGCGAGCTATCCCCAGGGGATAGCTCCATCAACCGCCATGGAGCGTTGCTCGCGCAGATGGTGCGGGCTGCTCATGAAACCGACGCCATTACGGCCCCGTGGACGGATGTACCAGGCCGCGCCGGTCGGCGTTACAGCTTGTAGCACATCTATCCCCTGGGGATAGCTCTACTGACGGCCATGGACGTCTGCTTCACGCCCTTGTCGCTCATCGCGCTCAGCTACTGCGCAGAAGGTCGCGCAGCCGGCTGATGTGCTGCCGGGCCACCTCGGGCGGAACCACATTGCGCGGTGGTTCAGGCGGTGCATCTCGTGCAGTGGCAGGTGGCGATGCTGACCCAGTTTGTTTGGCCCATGCGTTGAACTCGCCACGGATGGCGCGCTGGATGATGCCAAACAGGTAGCCTGCCGGGTTGCGGATGGTGCTGCCGCGACAGCGATCCGCCCATTCGTCCAGTACGGCCTGGCGTAGCGGGGCATCGACCTGCTGCAATGCCACCATGGCTCCGGCCTGCTGCTCTTCCTTCAAGCCGAGGAAGCGATCAGGCAGACGAACTCCCGGCATCGCGCGCACCTGCCCACGCTCACGCGCGGTAGTACGTACTTCATTAATACGACTACTACGTACAGTACGGTCCTGCTTCGGATTCCGAAGAGTGCCATCTGACGCGGGTTTCGGCCCTGCTTCGGAATCCGAAGAGGGGTCATCAGAATTCCGAAGAAGGCTCGGCGCCCCTTCTTCGGAATCGTGAACCGTGTCCTCCTGTGGATAACTCTCCTGCGCCCCAATGCCCTGGCTTGCGAGGCGTTCGGCAAGGACCTGCAGCCGCGAGGGCAGCATGCGGCCAGACAGCAACGGGTCTTCGGCGATCTCCTTGAGCGTGTGCAAGCCCACGACCTGAACGGCCCTGGCCGAATGGCCCAGGGCTTGGCTGACGAGCTGCAAGTAGTCCGGGTCGAGCTGCATCGCCTCGAACGGGGTCAGGGGCTCATCATGCAGGACGTAGAGGTTGCCGAGGATGCGCCCGGTCTTGGGGTCGCGCCTGCGACGCACGAGACTCAACCAGCGCGTCAGGCGCAACAGCGTCAGCGCCCGTGCCACGGTCTCGTGGGAGGCTTGTCCGGCGCAAGGCATTGACGCGAGCCACGGGCGAAGTTGCTCATACGTCGGAAACGCCGTGACGCCATCCTCGTTGAGCATCATCCGGAAGACTTGCCAGGCATTGCGTTCCAGCGGCGTCAGGCGTCGGTCCAGGAACAGCCGTCGCGGCACGCTCTCGTGCCGATTGCCACTGAACAGGAAACCGTCGCCGGTTGCAGACACAGGAGCCGTCGCGGATGCGGGAGCCGGCTCGGGCGCGGGCGGGTGAGGTTTCGGTGCAAGGTCTTTCAGCGCGCTGTCGAACAGATCAGCGAGGGCGACCGGGCCTTGGCGTGGTGCTCGTGGTGCAGCGTCGTCCACGGCCATGATTCAACCCAACCCCTGATCGATCCAGTTCTTGATCGCAGCCCAGACCACCGACAGCGGCAGTTCCATGCCTTCGGCGAGATCCATTGCCGCATCAAGAACCGAGGTCTCATCCTCCTGCTCGACAGTCCTGCTGCTGGTCACGGCCTTCCAGCGCCGCCACAGCTCGGTGTCCTGCTCCTCGTCCAGAACCGGATGGCGCCCCTTGCGTTTGGGCAGGCCGAGAACTTCACGCCGTAGCGCGACTTCCTGGTGCGTCAGTCCGTAGAAGCGGCTCACCATTTCGGTGCTGGCGCCCAGGCGCAGCATGCGATCGACGGTGGCGATCTCCTTCTCCACGTCCTGCGCCTGTTTGAGCAATCGCCGGAGCACTTCCCGGTTCACCGAGACAGAGCACCACGAGACGTTGGCATTGGCCAGCACGCTGATCAGCGCCGGATGCTTGAGCGCATCCAGTTCTTCCTCACCGAATCCCATCGCCTTGCAGCGGCGCAGTTGCCCGTTGCGCAGATCGTAGAGCGCCTGCGCGATGACGGCCTGGTTGAGTGGGTTCGGTGCGGACATGCTGGTCTCCCTCGCTCAGGTCCCAGAGCCGACAGCGCCGGCTTCCAGATCCAGCAGGCGCCGGGCCAGCCGCAGCAGCCGAAACAGCTTGACCAGCGTGTTGTCGCTCAATCGCCGGGCCCCGTCGTCATGACGTTGGCCCTGGCCATGCAACAGCGCTGGCAGGTCGGTGACGAAGTGCCCGACGTCCAAGCCGACGTCGGCCGGCTGCTGACCGGCCAGGGAAACCAGCAGCGCGAGCACGGCACGTGCGAGCGGCGACGAAACCTGGGCCGGGGCACGACACGCGAACCCGATGCCGTCAGAACGATCCTCGACACATGCGTCCAGGTCGGCCTCGCCCGCGATCTCGCGCGCGAACTGCGCGATGTGGATGCGCAGGCGGTCGGGTGTGTCGAGGCCAGGGTCGATATGCCAGATGTCCGAGATGGGATAGAGGCCCCCGGCCTGCACGGGAATCGACTGCAATACGTTGGCCGAGAAGTCGGGCGGCAGCACATCGCCCAACTGGTCGGCGACCATGCGCTGGATGGACTGGAGACGTTCCGTCGTGGGTGCCGGAGAGATGATGTGCTCGTCAAGCAGACCGCCAGCCGCTGCCGCAGGGCTGGCCGCGGATGCCTCGCTCGGGGCCGCATCGTCCTCGGGCCTCGTCGGCGCGGCCGCAGGGTGGCCTGCAGAAGGTGCTGCTGTAGCGGGGGATGGTGCTGGTTCGATCGGCGCCCGCGCAATGGCCCCAGGCTCAGGCAATGTCGGCGGCGCCGATGGCGGGGTTGGGTCGCTGACCAGGGCGCGGTGGCGGCTCTCGGATTCGGTCAGGTCCAGGGCGAGCACGTCGTAGTCGATGCCCAGCAGCTCGGACATCTGACCGATCAACTCGTCCTGCACACGCTGCGGCGAAAACTCGTCGGCCTGGATATCGAACTGCGACAGCACTTCTTGGAAGAAACTGTCGAAGTCCAGCGGCAGGGAGCGGCCCTTGGCATACTGCTCCCACGTGCGCTCACTGGCCTTGCGCATGACCGACAGCCGCTCGACCTGGTGGCGACCGAGGCCACCATAGAGCACGGTTGGGATCGCCGGCAGCAGGTAGCGCACCGCATCGGCCATGCGGCTGATGTGCGACTGCTGCACGGGGAAGCCGTCGGCGCCCAAGCGACGGGCCAGCTCGGACTGGCTCAAGGTCGTGCTGCTTTCCGCTTCATAGAACTCGCGCGCCTTCTCGACGCCCAAGGCGCGCTCGATGAACGTGAGGCCGCCGCGCAGTTCGTTCTCGGCGAGATGCCCAGTCAGGGCGACGATCTCCCCGCGCGCAGGCCAGGGCCGGAACAGGCACGATATGCGGAAAAAGCGCTCGTCCTTGGTCTCCGCCCAGAGTTCACGCAGGATCGCCAGCCTGGTGTTGCCGCCGTTGCGGATGATGTAGTGCGCCTCGCCAGGACGGCGTGTGATGGCGGGCGCCGCATCCAGGCCGCGCTCGCGGATGGAGGCCTTGATTTCATCGTAGGCCGAGTTGCGCTTTTTGCGGGGGTCGTGGTCGTAGGGCCGCAACTGGTCCAGCGTCACGACCATCGGTGTGTCGGCGATCGGGTCGCTCAAGGCCGTGGCCGATGGCCCACCGCGCTCGAACCCGGCAGCAAGCAGCTTGCCGGCCATGTCCTGGGAGGTCATCTCAGCCATGGCCGCATCCCTCGGCGTTGGCGGGCCGGGCCATGCGGGCCTCGCGCTCGGCTCGGCGAATCTGCGCACGGGCGTTGAGGTCTGCCCGGTAATCGCTCGCGGTCGAGCTGGTGTAGATGGCGGCGCAGCCGGTCTTGGTGAATTTGAGGTGTCCACCCCGGGTGCGTTTGACGTGCCAGCCTTCGCTCACCGCAAACTCGATCAGAGCGCGCAGCCGCTTGTGGCCACGGGCAAGCTCATGTGCGTTCGCCATGGGGCCTCCCGGTTTCAAAAGAACGTGGAGGACGGCCGGACACGAGGGCGAATCTGTCTTGCCACTGAGGGAACAATTCGCCAGCAAGCGCGCGCATGGTGTCGAGCGCGGCGGGCGCAACTCTGCCTGGTGGCTGTCGATACTCGACGCGATGCACCGGCAGGCCGCGGGTCGCAGCGCGCGGATAGGCTTCGATGGCCGGCACGTCGGTGCCCAGCACGCGGATGCCGGCATGGTCCTGGAACAGGTCGCGCAGCGCCTGCTGGATCATCCGTGCATTCGCGGACACGGGGTGGACGCGATTGATGAGCAGGTCCAGCGGTGGCGGTTCGATGCCGAGGTGCCGGTACGGCGCGATGTCCTCCAGCAATTGCATGGTGCCGCGCCGCAGTTCGCGGGCCGCGAGGATTTCCGGGGTCACGGGCGATAGCGCCAGGCCGGAGGCGAGTACCGCCATCTCCAGCAGCACCGAGCGCGCGCCCTGGGTGTCGATCAGCACCAGGTCATAGAGCGGCGCCAGCGCCGGCAGCAGGTGCCGCAGTCTCAGGCGTCCGTCTGGCGCGTGCAGTAGCAACGTGTTCAGTTCACCCCGGTGATCGTTCGAGAGCACCAGGTCCAGGCCCGCGACGATGGTGCGGGACACGAGCTGGTCGACGGCGCGCTCGTTGAATGCCAGCAGCTCGTAGATGCCGCCGGGCGCACGGTGGGCAAGCTCGTAGTAAGAGGACAAGGTGGGTTGCACGTCGAGATCGAGCAGCAGCACGCGCAGCCCCGCGTCCGCGGCGAGCCCGCCGAGGTTGGCGGCCGTCGTCGTCTTGCCGACGCCACCTTTCGTTGAAATGATGGATACGACCTGCATGGCGCTCTCCGTTTGGCGATGGGAAATCCGAGGGGGAGCGGGTCAGGTGCGGTTGTTGAGGCGTTCGGCGATCCACTGGTCGATCTCGACCGAATCCCAGCCCACGGCGCGCACACCCAGGCGCAGCGCCTGTGGAAACTGGCGCTTCTTCATCAGGTTGTAGATGTGGGCGCGTTTGAAGCCGGACTTCGCTTCAACTTCATCGAGCCGCAGGATGCGGCGCTCGTAAGGGGGCAGTACAGGTGCTTGCGACATGGCGGTCACTCCTGAACGCTCAGTGGCGTTTGTTGGCGTGACCTCTATTCAATAGACATGGCTGCGGAAAGACATTGCAAATGCAATCTCCGCGACTGCACATACAAGATGGAAGAATTCACGCGGCTGCGCTACGCACATTCTTCCTGGCATTGGCGAACTTGCCGTTCAAGGTTCGCTCCGTGATGCCCATGGTGCCGCCATAGTGGGCGAGCAATGCAGTGACGATGGCCTCCTGCGTCTTGAAGCTGGAGTACGGCACGCCCGATGGGGAATGGCCCAGCATCAGCGTCAGCATCCCGCCGATGATGTTCAGGTATGTGGTCTCTGCTCGATCACTGATCGTGCACTGCTGAGACGCCAGCAGGACCGCCGACTGCTTGAGCAAGGCTTCGTGCTGCGCTTGCAGTTCGCGTGTCTCACGCCGGCTATGGTCCAGCGCAGCCTGCAGAGCCAGCCGTTCCAGTAGAAGCGCCTGCCCTGTTTCCAAGGTGATGAAGGGATGCGCCATGCGCTCGCCACGGCTGAACAGGAATCCCGGCCGATGCTCGGGATAGTGGGTGCGCATCCAGCGCTTCAGATCGACATGGCGGACGGTCAGATCGGGTGAACTCACCAGTTCGGGGTCATTGATCGTGATCCCGTCCTTGCCGAATGTCAATGCCGATCTAAAACTGACACGCTTTTCCGGCAGTTGCCGATTTAAAACTGATACACCCCTATCTCATTGACATGTGCGACGGTGCGCCCCGAAGGGAGGGCCGAAGGCCCGACCGCAGGGGCGCACCGTCGCGCGGCTCTCAGCCGGCAGCGGCGAGCGCTTGCACCATCCCGGCCTTGCGCTGGTGTTTCAGCCGATAGCTCTCGCCGCTGATCGGCACGATGTGGGCGTGATGCAGCAATCGATCCAGTAGCGCCGCCGTGAGCGTCGCATCCTGGGCGAAGGTGCTGTCCCACTGCCCGAACGACAGATTGCTGGTCACGATCAGGCTGCCCCGCTCGTAGCGCGCCGCGATCACCTGGAAGAACAGGTTGGCCTGCTCGCGCGTCATCGGCAGGTAGCCGATCTCGTCGACGATCAACAGCCGGTAGGCGTTGATCGCCCGCTGCATTACGTTCTTGAGCTGGTTGCGCTCGTGCGCCAGGACCAGCGTCAGCAGCAGATCGGCGGCGGTGGTGAAGCGCGTCTTGATGCCGGCCTGCGTGGCGCGGTAGCCCAGTGCGATGGCCAAGTGCGTCTTGCCCACCCCGCTGGGGCCCACCAGCACGACGTTCTCGGCACGCTCGACGAAAGCGAGGCTGGCCAACTCCTCGATCTGGCTGCGCTTGAGCCCGCTGGCAAAGCCATAGTCGAAGTCCTCGAGCGTCTTGATCGCCGGGAAGCCCGCCAGGCGCGTGAGCATGCTTTGCTTGCGGCTCTGTCTCCCGGCCGCCTCGGCCCGCAGCAACTGCTCGAGGAAGTCGCTGTAGGCCAGTTGGTCGGTGGCCGCCTGCTGGGCCGCTGCGGCGTAGCCTTGGGCGGTCAGCGGCAGGCTCAGCGTCTGACACAGCGCCTGGATCCGTTCGTATTGCAGATTCATACGCCGACCCCCTGCGCCTGTTGCAGCGTCTGCAGCAACGCGTCATAGACGGCCAGCGGATGCTGGGCGGGTTGTTCCGTTTCGAGGTGCGCACGCACGGCGGGCGGGCGCGCAGGTCCCTCGTCGTGTGCCACTTCAGCCTGCGGCCGGGCGCCCTCGATGTCGCCCCGCCACGGCGGTGCCAGCGCCTGCAGCGCGGCCTGTTCAGCCGCCAACCGGGCCACGGGCGGCTCGCCGGTGGTGCCATGCACGCGCACGTTGGCGACTTCGTCGAGCCAGCGGCGCACCTGCACCGTGGCCGTGGCGGCGTCGAGCACCAGACCGGCCTGCTTGAACTGCGCCACCAACGGCACATAGAACGAGCGCCGCAGATAGCCGTTGAAGCGCTCCACCTTGCCCTTGGTGCGTGCCCGATAGGGGCGGCACAGCTTGATCACAAACCCGGCGTGACGGGCGTAGTCCAGAAAGCCGGCGTGGTAGCGGTGCGCGCCTTCGCCCTCGACATCGCGCTCGAGCACCACGGTCTTCATGTTGTCGTACAGCACCTGGCGCACCACGCCCCCGAACGCCGCGAAGCTGCGCTCGTGGCAGCCGATCAGCGTCGTCACCTTCATGTCGGTGACAAACTCGACGTAGCTCATGCGGCTGTAGCCGAGCGTGGCGCAGAACGCGTACAGCGGCTGCGCGCCCTTGCGAAACTCCACCCAGTCGACCTGCATCTGGTGGCCCGACGCCGTCTCGAAGCGCACCACCGGCTCCGATGGCTGCGCCGACTTGAGCATGTGCATGAACGCGCGCAGCTGGCTGGCGCCACCCTGATAGCCCTGCGCCACGATCTCACGCATCAGGACCGAGGCCGGAATCCAGTGCGGATGCGCCGCCGCCTGGCGTTCGCGCAAGTACGCCTCGAAGGGCGCCAGCTTCGTCACCCGCTGGACCTTGCGCGCGTAGCGCGGCAGCCCCGGCAACGCCAGGTGCGCCCGCACCGTGTTCACCGCGCACCCCACCTCGGCGGCGATCCGCCGAAGGCTCAGCCCGTGACGCCTCAACAGTTCGATTTCCACATACACCTCGTCTGTGATCACCCGGGCTCCAAATGGCCCGATCTTCTCAACTCGGTGTATCAACTTTCAATCGGCAGCCCGTATCAACTTACATCCGGCAGTGACACCGAAGGGCAGCTCCGAGTTGAGGATGCCGTCGTAGATGCGTTCCGAGTACAGCCGACACTCGTTCCATCGAGGGCAGTCCAACATCTGCGGCAGGCACCGCGGTGATGCGATCGACGCGAGAATCGAAGCCTTGTACCGCAGCAACCCAGCCCACCGTATGGCAGCTTCGATGGGACGATAGAACACCTTTGATAATGGTGGCTCCTTGTGCATGTTTTCGTCTCCTTTCGGAAGCGCTACATCACCGGCTCCTTTCTTGCCCTGCCAAGGGCTGTTGTGTCGTTATGCCTGTGGCGGATGCCTGGGACCATGCCCTGGAACGTGGGCGGAAGAAATCATGGCATCCGCACAGGTGGTCCTCTCTTGCTCGATGTGCAAGAATCGACCAGTTGCCGGCCCGTCGAGTAACAAGGAAGAAGCACGCTCGACAATGGCGCTCACGGTGCCAGCGTCATGGGGTGCGTCAAGCCCATCAAGACCGATTGGCTATGGTCTGATATCCCTACGGTTTCACAAGTCGCGCTGCGGTCGCCGTCGTTGCTCAACGTCCAGAGTGACGTAGAGAAAACCACGCGTGTGATGCTTGTTCCGGCATCCTGATATATCGACATAGCATCCAGCGATCATGGGCTGTGGCTAGTTTGAGGCTGTTGCGCGTCGCTCCCACACGGTCGCCAGCCGACCAGGCGATGTGAACATGCGCCCCATCTTTCTTCGCTCGCCGCATGACCTTCATCACGACCAGCCTTGGGCTGTGGTGCGCACTGCATCAACAAACCAAGCGCGGTCTCAACGCTCGATGCTGATGCCATTCCTGACGCAAGAAGACCTGGGCGTGCCAACGGCGTTGCAGCGGCGGGGCTCTGGCAGCGATGTGTTCTGCGTCCGGTGTCAGCGGATGGATGGCAGTCCTTGGACGCTGATGGAAGTTGTTGGATGAACTCTGTTGCCGAGGGCGAAAAACAAGGCTATAATTCAGGCCTTCGCTGCTCACGGCGGCGGAGAAAGTGATTGGGAAACAAGGATTTAGCGCCCTAGTGCCTGTCTCGTTTCCCGCTCCAAATTCGAATATAATCAAACAACTTTAATCATAACTAAGCATAAAGCATTGGGATGAACGTATGTTGTTTGATGTATCTAAAAATACGACCGATATAAAACATTCTCCGGCTCGTAAACCTGTCATTTTTATCTTTCTGTCTGCATTTATCTTCTTTCTGGTATTCAACTCTTATTTCACTGTTGATCAGGGCGAACGAGGGATTGTTTTGCGGTTTGGTGCGTTTCAGCGTATAGCCGAGCCGGGACTTAACTTTAAACTGCCATTTTTTGAATCTACACACACTATTAGTCTGCAAACACAGGTCTCTCATTTCCAGTTACCTGCTTATTCTCGCGATCAGCAACCCGCGAATCTGGCTGTATCTGTGAACTGGCATGCGCAGGAACCTGAGTTACAAAAAATTTACTCTGAATTTGGTTCTCTTGCTGCCTTAGAGGCACGCATTATCCAGCCACGTCTGCCTCAGGCTGTGAAAACGGTGTTTGGCAGTTATGTCGCAGCCAGCTCAATTCAAAATCGGGCAAAACTGAACACCGATATCTTTGATTCTGTATCTAAAGTTCTGCATGGCCCGATTGTGATTGAAAGCGTTCAGTTAGATAACATCGATTTTTCTGATGCTTATGAACAATCAGTTGAACAACGGATGCTGGCCGAAGTCGAAGTCGCCAAGTTACAGCAAAATGCTCTGCGTGAAAAAGTACAGGCTGAAATTACGGTTACCCGGGCAAAGGCTCAGGCTGAAAGTGTAAAAGCCCAGGCGGCTGCAGAAGCGGATGCAACCCGGATGAAAGGGGAGGCCGAAGCTGCGGCAATCAAAGCGAAAGGTGATGCGCTGAAGCAAAATCCTAATTTGGTGGAATTAATTAAAGCGGAACGCTGGAATGGTGAATTACCGCAAACCATGTTGCCAAATAGCGCGGTGCCATTTATTGATGTGAAAAATCAACCTGTACGCGAATAAATCAGGTACAGGTATCGAAGCCTCGTTTAAATCACGAGGCTTTTTCTTGCTTATTTAACTGGCTTTCAGCAAACAATGCAGCGCCGATGATACCAGCCTGATTCAGGCTTTGAGCCGCCAGTACCGGTGCTTTAGTCGTAATGAAGGATTTGAATTCATCCATCTGTTCAGCAATACCGCCACCAATGATGACGCGATCCGGATTAAAGATAAATTCCAGATGGTGCAGGTATTCATTAAAGCGGGTTCCCCATTCCGGCCAACTCAGGTTTCGGGTGACCCTGGTTGATTCTGCACAATAACGTTCGGCAATATCCCCGGCAAATTTCAGATGCCCCAGTTCCGTATTCGGGTGCAGTTCACCATTTACAAATACCGCAGAACCAATACCTGTTCCGATAGTCAGCAAAATCGTTACGCCACGCTGATTCTGACCTGCACCAAAGCACATCTCGGCCATACCGGCTGCATCTGCATCATTGACGACAAAACAGGACTGACCGGTTTTTTCTGAAAACAGGGTTTGAGCGTCGGTGTTGATCCAGCTTGGATCGATGTTACTGGCGCTGTAAGCCACCCCATGGTGAACGGTCGCCGGAAAACCGCAGCCTACTGGCCCGGACCAGGCTAATTTCCTGACCAGTTCGGATAAGCTGGCGGCGATATTTTCTGGTGTTGCCGGCTTAGGTGTCGGGATCCGTTGATGTTCGCTGATAAGTTTGCCCGTTTGTGTGTCTACGACCGCGGCCTTGATGCCGGTACCACCAATATCTACACCTAAAATGTGCATGATTTATCCTTAGGCATGCGCAGGTAATCCTTTGTAGATACAACGAATCAGCCGCGCCTGTTTTTTGTTGTCCGTAATTTGTCTGGTTTGTAACTGCTGTAATGCCCAGTCGATATGTTCCTGTACTAACACACTGGCTTGACCACGTCTTTCCTGTAATGCCTGAATGACGGCCTCGGATGCCGGGCCATTTCCCAAAGCAACGGCAATATTGCGCTGCCATTTCTCAAAACCGATCCGCCGGATGGCACTGCCTTCGGTTGTTTTCAGGAACATGTTTTCGTCCCATGACCAGAGTGTCAGTAAATCCGGGGTGTGTAATGCCTGGCGAGGCAGAAAATCAGTTTCCGAGGAGGAAACCGCATACCGGTTCCAGGGACAAATCAGCTGGCAATCATCACAGCCGTATATCCGGTTGCCTATCAGGGCCCGGAATTCTTCCGGAATGGATCCATTCAATTCAATGGTCAGATAAGAGATACAACGGCGGGCATCTAATTCATAAGGCGCGACAATAGCGCCAGTCGGACAAATTTGGATACAGGCGGTACAGTTACCGCAAGCAGCTTCAACTGGTTTATCTGCAGGTAAAGGCAAGTCGAGCAGCAATTCACCAAGAAAGAAGAACGAACCGGCCTGCTGATTGAGTAGCAGTGTATGCTTTCCTGTCCAGCCGAGGCCGGCTTTATCCGCTAATGGTCGTTCCATGATCGGTGCCGAATCAACAAATGGCCGGAATTGCAATTCGCTGCATGCCTGCTGAATTCGTTCCCCTAACTGTTTAAGGCGATTGCGCAGGAGCTTGTGATAATCCCGTCCTAGCGCATACCGGCTGATGTAACCCCGGGCAGGGTTATCCAGCGTTTCCGCAACTTTTGCCAGCGGCGGCAGATAATTCATGCGTACCGAAATGACGGAACGGGTTCCGGGTTGAAGTTCGGCCGGTCTGGCCCGCATTAGCCCGTAACGGGCCATGTATTCCATATCACCGTGGTAGCCATTAGCTAACCAGCGTTCCAGATGGCTTTCTTCGGTACTTAAATCGCAGTCTGTGATCCCGACCTGATCAAAGCCTAGCTCTAGCCCCCATAGCTTGATATCGTGGGCTAACTTTTGCAGATCGAGTGTGGACGTCATGAATCAGAGCGCACCGGTTATCACTAATATTTGCGATAGTTTACCACAGTACAGCTGGCGTACCGAACAGATCCGCCAGATGGAACAGCAGTTGATTTCTGCGCAAAATATCTCCATGTATCAGTTAATGCTCCGGGCCGGTGAGGCGCTGTTTAAGACGGTACAGCAGTGCTGGCCTCAAGCCCGGCATCTGTGGGTGTTCTGTGGCAAAGGTAATAATGGTGGGGATGGCTATGTTGTGGCCAGACTTGCCAGACAGGCCGGCTACCGGGTTGAAGTGATTGCATTTGATGAACCGGCACCGGATATTCCTGCTGAACAAGCGAAACGGGACTGGCTTAAGGCTGGCGGAACCTGCTGCGGGCTGTCGGCTGTCTATGGCAAACCGGATCTCATTATTGATGCCTTATTAGGTATTGGCCCCTCTACGCCGCTACGCGGGGAGTTGCTAGCCTGGATTCAGTTCATTAACCGGCAAAATGCGCCTGTATTATCTGTTGATATACCAAGTGGCTTGAATGCGGATACAGGTATGCCTCTCGGTGGCGCTGTTCATGCCACAGCGACTTTAACTTTGGTTGGTCTGAAATGCGGTTTACTGACCGGACAAGCGGCGGATTACACCGGTCATCTCTATTTGTCTGATTTAAAAGATGATGCAGCAAATTATTGTGATACTGGTGGCATACAGGTACTGAATTATGCCTGGGTATCATCATGGCTCTCTCCCCGTAAACGTACCGCTCATAAAGGCGATTGCGGAAAAGTGCTGCTTGTTGGCGGCGGCCCGGGGATGCCGGGTGCCATTCGTCTGGCCGGAGAAGCATCCTTGCGTACCGGTGCGGGGCTGGTCAAGGTTTTCTGTCATCCGGAAAACCGGCAACTGGTGCTGAGTGGCCGTCCCGAACTGATGTCATGTCAGGATTTAACGAAGCTGAATTTGCAATGGCCGGACGTATTGGTCGTGGGGCCGGGGCTGGGTATGGAAGAATGGGGCCGGGAACAATGGCAATCAGTTGCTGATTTTTCTGGCTATAGGGTGATCGATGCAGATGGACTGAACTGGCTGGCTTGCCATCCCGGAACACATAAAAACAGCGTGTTAACACCACATCCCGGCGAAGCGGCCCGCTTACTGCAATGTACCGTAGCAGATGTACAAACTGATCGTTTTGCCACCGTTCAGGAATTGCAGCATCGTTATGGTGGCGTGGTATTATTAAAGGGCGCCGGAACACTGATCTACGATGGCAGACAGATGGCTATCTGCACAGAAGGTAACCCCGGCATGGCTAGTGGTGGCATGGGGGATGTACTTTCTGGCATTATAGCGGCCCTTTTAGCTCAGGGCTTATCGCTGTTTGATGCAGCGTGTTGTGGCGCATTGCTTCATGGCAAAGCTGCCAGCGAAGTAGCTAAAGTACATGGTGAACGAGGCATGCTGGCTTCGGATTTATTTTTCTGGTTACAAAAACTGGCTAATCCTCAAAGGTATCAACATGGGAACAACGCTGATACGAACACTGAAAGATAGTGATGCTACGGTCGCGCTCGGGGCTGAGCTGGCTCATGCCTGCCAGCAGTCCACCACTATTTTTTTGCACGGAGATCTCGGCGCCGGTAAGACTACGTTATCACGGGGTTTTGTGGTTGCGCTTGGACATCAGGGAAAAGTGAAAAGTCCGACTTATACACTGGTTGAAGCGTATGAACTTCCGCAATGGCAGGTTTATCATTTTGATCTGTATCGTCTGGCTGATCCGGAAGAGCTGGAATTCATGGGGATCCGGGATTACTTTGCCCCTGATTGTTTATGTCTGATCGAATGGCCGGAAAAAGGCGCCGGATGGTTGCCTGATCCGGATCTGGAAGTCACATTACATTATGAGCATGGTTCCAGACGGGCTGAAATAACTCCTCGTTCTGACATTGGTGAAACGATTGTTGCCAGATTGAATTTATCGTGAAAATCAGATTTCTTCTTATGTTACTTGCTGTCCTGGCTTGGCCGGCAGCAGCCAATCAGATTGAAAAACTGCGCATTGCTCCGGCCGCTGACAAGGTCCGGATGGTTTTTGATCTGAATAGTCAGCCTGATTACAGTTTTACCGTTGATACCAGTACTAAACGCCTGATTATCGAATTTCGGGATGTAACCGGTCAGCTGTTTTCTGTGCCGCGCACTGCTGGCAGCGAAAAATTTCTGAGAAGCATTCATCGCAGTACTCTGCCCAATAATATGGTCAGGGTAGAGTTTCTCTTGGCTGATGGAGTGAAACCTCAGTTATTTTCTCTGGCGCCACAGGCCAATTACCGTCATCACCGTCTGGTCATTGATATCAAGCAGGGATCGTTAGTCGCGAAGAATGGCGCGTCGGGTAATGTGACCGGAAAACAACTGACAGCATCTCGTAATGATGAAGTGCCGGTAACTACCCTCAAAACAGAAACAATCCGAAAATCCGAGTCGGACTTGAATGGGTTGCAGACGGTATCACCAGAGAAAAAAATCGACAGGGCAGTTGCCGGTCGCATTATTCATATGAGCGATTTAATCTCAAAAGAGGAATTGGCCGCGCCGGATACCTCTTCTTCCGCTGATGAGTCTGATGATACACCGGGTATTGGCAAAGCCGTGCTGTCTGGTCATGGCGGACCATTCATCGTGGCTATTGACGCTGGACATGGCGGAAAAGATCCGGGTGCTATTGGTCCGGGTAATACCTATGAAAAAACAGTCACACTGGCGATAGCCCGTCAACTGGCGAGACTGATTAATGCACAGCTGGGGATGCAGGCGGTCATGACGCGTTCCCGGGATCATTTTGTCGAGCTGGATGAACGTTCTGCGATCGCGCGTCGTAAAAATGCGAGATTACTGATTTCCATTCATGCTGACAGTGGCCCCAGTAATACAGTTCAGGGGGCATCAGTCTGGATCCTTTCCGCAAAACGCGTTAACAAAGAGATGAACAAATTGCTGGATCAGCAATCCAAACATACCGAACTACTGGGTGGTGCAGGTAAGGTCATTGCGGAAACGGAGCCTAATCAATATCTGGCTCAGACTATTCTCGATCTTTCCTGGGATAATTCCCGCAGTGAAGGTTATGACATTGGAAAACGGGTATTACGCCGGATTGGTAATGTAGCCAGATTACATAAAAAACGCCCTGAACATGCCAGTCTCGCCGTGCTGAAAGCGCCGGATATTCCATCTTTGCTGATTGAGACCGGATTTATCTCCAATCCCGAAGAGGAGCGTTTACTGGCCTCTGCGCAATATCAGTCGCAATTGGCAAAAGCCATCTTTAACGGTGTTCTTGACTATTATGGGCATAGTCTACCTAAAGCCGGCGGTACGCTCGTAAAATCCACCGGTAAAACTCTTCCTGCAACCGCAAGTATCGATTCTCGTAAACATGTGGTTAAAACGGGTGAAAGTTTATCAGGATTGGCACAACAATATGGTGTGAGTCAAAGAGCTATCCGCGATAAAAACAAACTGAAGTCTGATAATTTACTGATCGGACAAGTGATCGTCATTCCAGCGAGCTGATATGCCTATTCAAATTTTGCCGCCGATCCTGGCTAACCAGATAGCGGCTGGTGAAGTTGTTGAACGGCCAGCTTCCGTGATTAAAGAGCTGGTGGAAAATAGTCTTGATGCCGGTGCCGACAGAATAGAGGTTGAACTGGAGAAAGGCGGCTGTCAGCTGATCCGGGTCAGAGATAATGGCTGTGGTATCCGTGGTGCTGAGCTGGTACTGGCTCTGGCCCGGCATGCAACGTCTAAAGTTGCGACGCTGGATGATCTGGAACATATTTCCAGTCTCGGTTTTCGCGGTGAGGCGTTAGCTTCTATCAGTTCGGTATCCCGACTGACCTTAACTTCCCGCACAGCCGATCAGAATGAAGCATGGCAGGCCTATGCCGAAGGCCGTGAAATGGAAGTCACGGTGAAACCTGCGGCACATCCGGTGGGTACGACAGTTGAAGTGCTGGATCTGTTTTTCAACACTCCGGCCAGACGGCGTTTTCTGCGTAGCGAGAAAACGGAATTCGCACATATCGATGAGTTATTACGGCGGCTGGCGCTGAGCCGTTTTGATGTTGCCATTAATCTCAAGCATAACGGTAAGCTACTGCGTCAATACCGCCCGGCCGGGACAGAAGCACAGCAGGAACAACGAGTCATTCAGGCTTGTAGTGCCGAATTTATGCAAGCTGCAGTGCGGGTGGATAGTGAACACGCCGGCCTGCGATTATATGGCTGGATGGCACCGAAACCACTTACCAACATCGGTGAAGTGCAGTACTGCTATGTCAACGGACGAATGATCCGGGACAAATTACTGACTCATGCAATCCGTCAGGCATACAGTGAATTCACCGGGATGTCTTTTCAGCCCGCCTATATTTTATATCTGGAACTGGATCCGCATCAGGTGGATGTGAATGTGCATCCGTCAAAACATGAAGTTCGTTTTCATGAGTCCCGTCTGGTACATGATTTTATCGTACAGGTGTTGGGGCAGGCACTCGGAACAGCATGCAGTGAACCGATATCTGAGCCTGTCTCCGGAGTAGAAGAGATTATACCTGCTTACCCGGTTACGCCGTTAAAAAGCAGAACCGCAGGCCAGCACCAATACAGCTCTCCGGCAGGTAGTTATTCGTCACCCACCGTGACGCAGCTACGCACCTATAGTCATCTGCTGGCTGCAGAACTGTCACCGGTTTCCACTGCTCACTCAGACGAATGTTCTTCCGAACCTGAACATTCCGACTGGCCGGTGTTACGTCTGTTCCGGCAGCGATATCTGTTATCTGCGCAGGGCGATACGCTATTGCTATCGGATGTTGCAGCTATACAGTATCAGCAATATCTGACGCAATGTGGTACAGCTTTCAGTGAAGGATTGATATCGCAGCCTTTGCTGATTCCTCAGCGTATTGAAGCGCCATACCCTACCGAATGGTTTTCCGGGTATGAGGTATGGTTGCAGAAATTGGGATTGCGATTTAACACGCATAAACATCAGCAATTGATTATTCAGGCTGTTCCGGCAATGTTACGCCAGACGGATATGGCTTCGACCATTCCGGCTATGCTGAATTTACTGGATGGTTATTCCGTTACGCCTTCACAGCAGGAGTGGTGTTCATTTATAGCGGACTGGCTTAAACAGCCTGGGCTTATTGCGCACAATTACTCAATAGAGTCAGCCCGTTCATTATGGCACTGGTTGCTGCATAATATTTCGGACTGGCAGACCAACCCTCATTTGACCCGGGTTGTTGATCTTACCAATATTTTCGAGGTTTTTTCCCGTGACTGATCCGCGTCACCCGCCTGTGATATTTCTTATGGGGCCAACCGCATCCGGCAAGACGGCACTGGCTATTGAATTAGTGAAGCGCTTACCGTGTGACATCATCAGTGTTGACTCTGCATTGATCTATCGTGGAATGGACATCGGTACCGCCAAACCTACTGCCGAAGAACTGGCTCAGGCTCCGCATCGCCTGCTGGATATCCGGGACCCATCCCAGGCTTATTCAGCCGCTGATTTCCGGCAGGACGCATTACGTGAAATAGAGACCATCGTTGCACAAGGTCGTATTCCGTTACTGGTTGGCGGAACCATGCTGTATTACAAAGCGTTGCTGGAGGGGTTATCACCATTGCCGGCGGCTGATCCGGTTATCCGGCAGGTAATCGAAGAAGAAGCCAGCCTGTCAGGTTGGGAGGCGTTGCATGCTCAATTACAACATATTGATCCTGTAGCAGCCGCGCGTATTCATCCTAATGATCCGCAACGCCTTTCCCGGGCGCTGGAGGTGTACCGGATCAGTGGTAAAACCCTAACCGAACTGACGCAAACCAAAGGTGAACAACTGCCTTACCGTACCCTGCAATTTGCCATTGCGCCTAGTGATCGTGAACTCTTACGGCAACGTATTGCAGAGCGCTTTCATCTGATGCTCGCACAGGGCTTTGAACAGGAGGTCAGGGCATTGTATCAGCGCGGTGATCTGAATGCTGATTTACCCTCCATCCGTTGTGTTGGTTACCGGCAAATGTGGGAATATATCGACGGGCAAATTAGCTATGACGAAATGGTTTACCGAGGCATCGTTGCAACCTGTCAGCTGGCGAAGCGTCAGATGACCTGGTTAAGAAGTTGGCAAAACGTGACCTGGCTTGAAACTGGCGCAATCAATAACGCAGATATTGTCTGTCACAGCGTCACAAGCGCATGACGTCCTCAATAATATCTGCTACTTTAATATTTGACGCCTTGCTCAATTAAAACAAAAGTATAAGGACAATAACATGGCTAAGGGGCAATCCTTACAAGATCCATTTTTGAACGCGTTACGTCGTGAACGTATTCCTGTATCTATCTATCTGGTCAATGGTATTAAACTGCAAGGGCAGGTCGAATCGTTCGATCAGTTTGTTATTCTGCTGAAAAACACTGTCAGTCAGATGGTTTATAAACACGCAATCTCTACCGTGGTTCCTGCTCGTCCGGTAGCGCATCATACTGCACCAGCTGCCGGTGAAAGTGATTCACAGTCTGAAGAGTAACCTGCTTTTCCCTGCTGTTCCGGCAGGGATTTCGTTGTTAGTTACTGAGGAGTTATCTCTTGTTTGAACGCTATCAAGGCGGAGAACAGGCTCTTCTGGTGCATGTTGATTTCAGAGACGAAACAGCCAGAGAAGATTTACGTGAGCTGGAAATGCTGGCCACGTCCGCAGGTGCTACCATTCTGGGCACTGTTACAACCCGTCGTGATTCCCCGCAGGCTAAATTTTTTATCGGTACAGGTAAAGCTGATGAAATAGCCCAGGAGGTTCGTCGTCTAGATGCTGATCTGGTGATCTTTAACCATGCCTTGACGCCAGCACAGGAACGTAATCTCGAACGTATTTTCGAATGTCGTGTTCTCGATCGAACGACTCTTATCCTTGATATCTTTGCTCAGCGGGCCCGGACTCATGAAGGTAAACTCCAGGTAGAGTTGGCCCAGTTACGCCATATTTCAAGTCGTCTGGTCCGGGGCTGGACCCACCTTGAGCGTCAGAAAGGGGGGATCGGTCTGAGAGGGCCGGGGGAAACGCAGCTTGAAACTGACCGACGCCTGATCAGAGAAAAAATCGCCAATATTCTGTTGCGGTTAGAAAAGGTCGAAAAACAACGTGAACAGGGACGGCGAGCCCGTGTTCGCAATGCGATACCGGTTGTATCACTGGTTGGATATACCAACGCCGGTAAATCAACGCTGTTTAACCGCATGACACAATCCAAGGTGTATGCGGCTGATCAGCTGTTTGCTACGCTTGACCCCACATTACGCCGTATTGAACTGGCAAAACTGGGGCCAGTTGTTTTAGCTGATACGGTTGGATTTATACGGCACTTACCGCATGATCTGGTTGCTGCATTTAAAGCAACACTTCAGGAAACCCGGGAAGCAGATTTACAGTTACATGTGATCGATTGTTCGGATGAACGAGTAAAAGATAACATGGCTCAGGTGAATGAAGTGCTGCATGAAATTGATGCGGATGAAGTCCCTCAATTGCTTGTATATAACAAAGTTGATCGTCTTCCCGAAGGAATGCCTCGGATTGAGCGAGATGACACAGGTAAGCCTGTTGCTGTATGGTTATCGGCACTGACGGGAGAAGGCACTGACCTGCTTTTAACTGTGCTGGATGAGTTGCTAAGTGTTCAGGTTGTTGAACACCAGCTTAAGCTCCCGGCATCTGCTGCTCGTTTACGCAGCCGGTTGTATGAGCTTAAATCGATACAGCGGGAAAGTTATGCGGAAGATGGTGACTGTATCGTGCAAATCCGTCTTTCTGAAGTGGAATGGCTGCGTCTTGTCAAACAGGAAGGGCCGCATATTCTTAACTTCATCGTTAAGCAATAATGTGTTAATTATTTGTATGTTTAAACACACTATGAGAATCAACGGAGACTCGAATGGCCTGGAATGAGCCTGGAAACAATAATGACAAAGATAAAGATCGAGACCCCTGGAAAAACACAGGAAAGAGTCAGATCCCGCCTGATGTGGATAAATTGCTGAAAAGTGTCCGGGAACGTTTGACCGGTACCTTTGGCGGTCAGAGCTCAGGTGGCAGTACTGGTCTTGTTATTTTTGCGTTACTGGCAGTTGTGATCTGGATTGGTAGTGGTTTTTACACTATCGAGGAAGCTGAACGTGGTGTCGTATTGCGTTTCGGTAAATATCACGAAACCGTTGATCCTGGTTTACGCTGGAAGTGGACTTTCATCGATAAAGTTATCCCGGTTGATGTTGAATCAGTGAAGTCCATACCGTCTTCAGGCTTTATGCTGACACAGGATGAAAACGTAGTTCGGGTTGAAATGGATGTGCAATACCGTGTTGTAAACCCACGGGAATATCTGTTCAGTGTCACTAATGCTGATGATAGTTTGCGGGAAGCAACAGACAGTGCGCTACGTTATGTGGTGGGTCATACCAGCATGGATGACTTGCTTACCCGTGGACGTGAGAAAGTTCGTCAAAATACCTGGCAGGTACTGGAAGGGATTATTAATCCTTACCGGATGGGGCTCGCTATTGTCGATGTGAACTTCCTGCCAGCCCGTCCACCGGAAGAAGTAAAAGATGCGTTTGATGACGCTATTTCTGCGCAAGAAGATGAGCAACGCTTCATCCGTGAAGCGGAAGCCTATGCGCGTGAAACCGAGCCAAAGGCTCGTGGTCAGGTCAAGCGACTGGAAGAGGAATCCCTGGCATATAAAGAACAGGTTGTGTTAAAGGCTACCGGTGAAGTTGCTCGTTTTAATCAACTGTTGCCAGAGTATACTGCAGCGCCGCAATTAACCCGTGAACGTTTGTATCTGGATACCATGGAAGAGTTATATCAGAAGACAAATAAAGTGCTGATTGATGTCCCGAAAGGGAACAACAACGTGATTTATCTGCCTCTGGATAAAATGAACACATCTCAGACAAACACAAATAATAGAAAAGATGGTATTCCAGCGACACTTTCTTCAGCAACCAATAGTAACTCTCAGGCTGGTTCATCAACAGAAAGTGATAGTGGCGTTGATAGCGTAACAGATACTCAGCCACTACGTGATAGCAGCCGTACAAGCGGGAGATACTAATGAAAAATTATATTCTGATTGGGTTGGCTGCAGTTGGTATGCTTGCGTCCTCGTCACTGTTTGTGATTGATGAGAGCCAACGTGGCATTGTCGTGCAATTTGGTAAAGTCATTCGTGAAGGTGATAGTGATATTCCTAAGGTATATGAGCCTGGTTTACACTGGAAATGGCCTTTTATTGATGATGTCCGTAAGCTGGACTCCCGTATTCAGACATTGGATGGACAGGCTGATCGCTTTGTTACCTCTGAGAAAAAAGATCTGATTATCGATTCTTATGTGAAATGGCGAATTGAAGATTTCTCCAAATTTTATCTGGCAACCGGTGGTGGTAGCCGTGTCCAAGCGGAATCTTTGCTGAAGCGTAAAATTAATAACGGATTACGTTCCGAAATTGGTGCCCGTACCATCACTGATATCGTGTCAGGGCAACGGACAGAGGTAATGGAAGATGCGCTGCGCCAGATGGCCCGTTCTTCGGAACTCGGTATCCGGGTTGTTGATGTGCGCATCAAACAGATCAATTTGCCGCTGGAAGTATCTAACTCTATTTATCAGCGTATGCGTGCAGAACGAAATGCGGTAGCGAGAGAACACCGTTCTCAGGGTAGAGAAAAAGCCGAGATTATACGGGCTAATATTGATCGTCGAGTCTCGGTCATGATTGCGGAGGCTGAGCGTAAGGCGCGTGAAGCGCGTGGTCAGGGTGATGCCGAAGCTGCTAAAATTTATGCTGAAACTTATCGCAAAAATCCGGAACTGTTTTCTTTCCTGCGTAGCCTGGACGCTTACAAGAACAGCTTTAAGAGCGGTAAAGATTTCATGGTGCTGAGCACCGAGAATGATTTCTTTAAATATCTTAAAAATGCTCAACCTGTGGCTACAAAATAATCTTTATATCGAATGGGGGCGAAAGCCCCCTTTTTTATGGCAAATTTCTTGGCTAAACTTCGCATAAGAGCGTTTCTGCTCTGCTCAAATTTTGTTAGAATCCTTTTTTAACCACACTTCAGACAGAAAAAAATGGGTCAAAGCGTCGTTATCTTGGGCACCCAATGGGGTGACGAAGGGAAGGGTAAAATTGTCGATCTGCTGACTGACAAAGCCCAATTCGTTGTACGTTATCAGGGAGGACACAACGCTGGCCATACCCTGGTTATCGATGGTAAAAAAACCGTTCTGCATCTGATTCCGTCAGGCATTCTGCGTGATAACTGCAAATGTATTATCGGTAATGGTGTTGTTCTGGCTCCGGATGCTCTGTTAAAAGAGATGGGTGAGCTGGAAAGCAGCGGTTATCCGGTTCGTGAACGCTTATTCTTAAGTGAAGCTTGTCCACTGATCCTGCCTTATCATGTTGCTTTGGACAAAGCGCGTGAACTGGCTCGTGGTAATAAAGCTATTGGTACTACAGGTCGTGGTATCGGTCCGGCCTATGAAGATAAAGTTGCCCGCCGCAGCCTGCGTGTCGGTGATTTATTCAACATGGATACCTTCGCTGAGAAACTGAAAGAGGTTATGGATTATCATAACTTCCAGCTGACACAGTTCTACGGTACAGAAGCTGTATCTTATGATGAAGTACTGACCGCTGTGAAAGGCTATGCCTCTCTGCTGACATCAATGGTTGTTGATGTCACCGAAATGCTGGATCAGGCTCGTAAGCGTGGTGACAAGATCATGTTCGAAGGTGCCCAGGGCACACTGCTGGACATCGATCATGGTACCTATCCTTATGTAACCTCATCAAATACCACCGCGGGTGGTGTTGCGACCGGTTCTGGTTATGGTCCTCGCTTTGTGGAATATGTGCTGGGTATTGCCAAGGCCTATACCACGCGTGTTGGCGCAGGTCCGTTCCCGACAGAGTTGTTCGACGATGTTGGCGAACGTCTGTGTGCGAAAGGTCATGAGTATGGTGCAACGACCGGACGTAAACGTCGTTGTGGCTGGTTTGATGCTGTAGCCATGAAACGTGCAATCCAGATCAACTCTATCTCTGGTTTCTGTCTGACAAAACTGGACGTACTGGATGGTTTGGACGAAGTTAAGGTTTGCGTTGGCTACAAAGGCGCAGACGGCATTGTTCGTGACGTACCGCCGATGGCAGCAGAAGGCTATGATCTGGTAACTCCAGTGTATGAATCAATGCCTGGCTGGCAGGAAAATACATTTGGCGTGAAGAGTCTGGCTGAACTGCCACAAGCAGCGATCAACTATATCAAGCGTATCGAAGCGATTACCGGTGTACCTATTGATATTATTTCAACCGGTCCGGATCGTGATGAAACGATGATTCTGCGTCATCCGTTTGCTGATTAATCAGTGACAGATCGCAATAAAAATGCCGGACATAATGTCCGGCATTTTTTTGTATTGTTTTATTGTTATGCCTGGCGGTGTACCGCTAAATTGGCCAGTGTCTGCAAGGCAGTTTTATATTCTGAGTCTGGCAGTACAGCCAACGCATCGATTGCTTTCTGCGCTTCCAGTTCGGCTCTGTTCACCGTATATTCCAGCGCGTGCGTTTGTTTAAGAATATCCAGTATTTCATCAAGATACTCCATGCCATTACGCTCAGTGATCGCTTGTTCAATTCGTCTTTTCTGCTCAGGCGTTCCCTGCGCAATCGCATGAATCAAGGGTAGTGTTGGTTTGCCCTCTGATAAATCATCACCAACATTTTTTCCCATGGTGTCACTGCTGGATGAATAATCCATGACGTCATCAATCAACTGGAATGCAGTACCCAGGTATTTACCGTAATCACGTAGCGCCTCTTCGATGTGTGCCGGCTGCTTAGCCAGAACCGCAGTGCAATGCGTGGCCGCTTCAAACAGTTTTGCTGTTTTACAGTAAATAACCTGCAGATAATTATCTTCGCTTGTGGTCGGGTCATTGCAATTCATTAATTGCATGACTTCGCCTTCAGCGATCAGATTGGTGGCATCGGAAAGCAGTTTCATGACCCGCATATCACCAATTTCAACCATCATCTGAAATGCTCTGGTATGCAGAAAATCACCAACCAGGACACTGGCGGCATTACCAAACAGCTGATTGGCAGTATCACGACCACGACGTAGTTCTGATTCATCAACAACATCATCGTGTAATAAGGTCGCAGTGTGAATAAATTCGATAACAGTGGCCAGGCTGATGTGTGCATCACCCTGATAACCAATGGCCCGGGCCGAGAGGACGGCCAGTAAAGGGCGAATGCGTTTACCACCACCATTAATGATGTAATAGGCGAGCTGATTAACCAGGGCGACATCCGATTGCAGACGTTGATAAATCAATTGATTCACCGCCTGCATATCATTATCGGCGAGAGTTCGGATAACTTGTTGATCCATGGGCGTTCTAATATGCTCTCGGGCTAGCGTGCGGGCTAAAGATTGTCACTAATTCTACATGAAACAAATCTCAAGTGCAGTGTCTGGCCTATACTCATCGCCAGTATGGCGCGAAATTACACAAGATAGTAATTTGCTTATTGCGTAATGAGCGCAACTTGCGTAGAATCCGCGTCCATTGTCATTAAGTTTAAGTGCATCAGCGTTTATAGAAATACATTACGACGCTGTATGCCGAATTCGGAGTTTTAAACATGTACGCGGTTATCCTAAGTGGTGGAAAACAGCATCGTGTAGCTGAAGGTCAGGTTCTGCGCCTGGAAAAACTGGAAGTAGCTACTGGTGCGGCCGTTGAGTTCGATAAAGTGTTAATGGTTGCTAATGGTGATGACGTTAAAGTCGGCGCGCCATACGTAGCTGGTGGTAAAGTTGTTGCTGAAGTGGTTGCACACGGCCGTGGCGAGAAAGTTCACATTGTGAAATTCCGCCGTCGTAAGCATCACCGCAAACAAGCTGGTCACCGTCAGTGGTTCACTGAAGTGAAAATCACTGGTATCAACGCGTAATTCAGGAGAGTTTTTAAATGGCACATAAGAAAGCTGGCGGTTCCTCCCGTAACGGCCGTGATTCTGAAAGCAAACGCCTGGGTGTAAAACGTTTCGGTGGTGAAAGTGTACTGGCAGGTAACATCATCATCCGTCAACGTGGCACCAAGTTCCACGCTGGTGCGAACGTAGGTTGTGGTAAAGACCACACCCTGTTTGCTACCGCTTCTGGTACTGTTAAGTTTGAAGTTAAAGGTCCTAACAACCGTAAATATGTCAGCATCGTAGCTGAATAATTTCTGAGTTGTCAGACACAAAAGCCCTGCCGTAATGGCGGGGCTTTGTTATTTTTGGCATTTAACACAGCGTAATATCAATTTCTGCATAAGCCTGACCTCTCCTGTTCCCTGCGGATACAATTGTGGAGTGGGGGTTTATTCTTAAGAGAATGACGGTAATCTAGCCAATCATAGTTGGTTATTCTCTATAATGTAGCAGGATACAAACAGGGGAGCCTGACGTCATGAAATTTGTTGATGAAGTCCTGATCCGGGTCGAAGCCGGTGATGGTGGTAATGGGTGCGTTAGCTTCCGTCGTGAAAAATATATCCCTAACGGTGGACCGGACGGTGGTGATGGCGGCGATGGCGGCGATGTCTATCTGCAGGCTGACGAAAACCTGAATACCCTGATTGATTATCGTTTTGAACGCTTCCATATGGCTCAGCGTGGCGAAAATGGCCGCGGTGCAAATTGTACTGGTGCCCGGGGTAAAGATTTAGTTCTGACTGTGCCTGTTGGTACCCGTGCGACGGATGAAGATACCGGTGAAGTGCTGGGTGATCTGACCAAGCACGGTGATCGCATGATGATCGCCAAAGGTGGCTTCCATGGGTTAGGCAACACCCGTTTTAAGAGTTCGGTAAACCGGGCTCCGCGCCAGAAAACGATGGGTACCAAAGGCGAACAGCGTAACCTGAAAATGGAGCTGTTGCTGCTGGCGGATGTCGGCATGCTGGGCTTACCGAATGCCGGCAAATCAACCTTCATTCGCGCTGTTTCTGCAGCAAAACCGAAAGTAGCTGATTATCCATTTACCACACTGGTTCCTAATCTGGGTGTAGTCCGTGTCGGTACCCAGCGCTCTTTCGTGGTGGCTGATATTCCTGGTCTGATTGAAGGTGCTGCTGAAGGTGCTGGTCTGGGGATTCGCTTCCTGAAGCATCTGGAACGTTGCCGGGTTCTGTTACATTTGGTGGATATTTGCCCTGTTGATGGCTCTGACCCTGCTGAAAATGCAAAAGTTATTATCCATGAACTGGAAAAATACAGCCCTAAACTGGCTTCCAAGCCGCGCTGGCTGGTATTTAACAAAATGGATCTGATGCTGGAAGAAGAAGCCGAAGAGGTAATTCAGCATGTCATTTCCGAGCTGAACTGGGAAGGCGAAGTATTCCGTATTTCTGCATTTAATAAAGACGGTACGGATCCTATCTGTTACAAACTGGCTGAATTTATTGAATCGCTGCCTAAAGAAGTCGAGCAGGAAAAAGCTGCACCAGACACAGTTGAGTTTATGTGGGATGATTACCACAAGAAACAGCTTTCTCAGGCTGTCGTTGAAGATGACGATGACTGGGATGATGATTGGGACGACGACGATGATGATGGCGTTGAAATAATCTATACCCGGGAATGATAAAAATCCCTCACATTGTGAGGGATTTTTTTTGGCAAACAGTATCTGTGGTCAGATGAATATCTGCTTAACCGGACCTGATTGCAGATAGCGTACCTTGATAGTTTGATCCGGCGCATTTCTGTGGTGACTGATATGAGAATGTGCAAAAAACTGGTTCGTGGTGATATGTGGAAATGATATAAACTAAGCAAGTATTATTTAGTTACGTAATATAAAAAACAGGAATCAGGGTATGCATAAGCAAGGAGCGCTGTTATCCCGGGAAGAGCAGACCAAAATTACCCGGGTGCTGGTGAAAACGGCACAAATGCTGGCACAATGCGGGGCATAAAGCCGTTTGATTGAGCAAACCACATGCCGGGTGGGTGCTGCCCTGGGGGTAGAAAGTGTTGAGATGGCAATCTCTCCCAGTGCCATTGTTTTAACAACCCTGAACCATGGTTCCTGCATTACGACCACGCGTCGGGTACACGAACTGGGTATTAATATGCATGTCCTGTGCGCTATCCAGCGGGTGTGCATTTTATGTGAAAAACGCCTGTTGACCACGGTGGATGACGTCGATAAGCATTTAAAAGAGATCAAAACGTTCCGTTATAACCGCTGGCTGGTTGTTCTGATGGTTGGGCTCTCTTGTGGCGCGTTCAGTTTATTGTTTGGCGGTGACTGGCCGGTTTTCTTTACTACCTGTGTGGCTTCGGCTGTTGGCATGTTTGTCCGGCAGGAGATAGCGCACCGTCATTTCAGTCCGTTAATCAACTTTGCGGCTACCGCGTTTATAGCGACGTCTATTGCCAGTATGGCCACTGTATATCAATGGGGTGATCAACCTTATTTGGCCATGGCTGCCTGCGTGTTGCTGCTGGTTCCTGGTTTTCCTCTGGTGAATGCCGTCTTTGATATGGTGAAAGGCTATTTCAATATGGGATTGGCCCGCTGGGGAACGGCGACATTATTAACTGTGAGCGCGACAGCGGGTATTGTGCTGGCGATGAAATTAACCGGTGTCTGGGGATGGAACCCATAATGCAATTGTTACAGGCGATCGTATTTGACGCATTCTGGTCAGCAATTCCTGCTGTCGGTTTTGCAATGATATTTGCTGTCCCACCCCGAATGCTGAAATATTGTGCGGCGGGTGGTGCTTTTGCGCATAGTTTCCGTATGTTGCTGATTCATTTTGGTATTCCGATTGAATGGGCAACGTTTATTACAACTACGCTGATCGGTTTGATCTTTGTTTATATCTGCCGGCGCCTGGTGGCTCCCCGCCCGGTATTTACCGTGGCATGTATTATCCCGATGATTCCGGGAAAATTCGCGTTTAATACCATTATTGCGATACTGACTATGAACAGCAGTGGAGTGACTGAGAAACTTCTCCAAGCGGGTATTGAAAATGGTTTAAAAACCTTGTTCATCCTTTTTGCACTGTGTTTCGGACTTGCTGTACCATCTTTGTTTATTTACCGTAACCGACCAATTGTATAACTGTATGTTGATTTCATTGATTGTTGCGATGGCTCAGAACCGGGTCATCGGACGTGGTAACCAGATGCCCTGGCATCTGCCGGCGGATTTGCGTCATTTTAAGAATGTTACATTAGGCAAACCCGTGATCATGGGGCGCAAGACTTTTGAGTCAATTGGGCGTCCGCTACCGGGGCGGCGTAATCTGGTGATTAGCCGTAATCATGAATGGCAGGCTGATGGTGTGGAATCTGTCAGTAGTCTGGATGCTGCGCTGGCATTAGTCAGTCATGAAGCAGAAGTGATGATCATCGGTGGCGGGCAATTATACCGTGAAGCGCTACCACTGGCTCAGCGGTTGTATCTGACGCATATTGCGCTGACCGTTAATGATGCTGATACTTGGTTTCCGGATTATTCTTCATATCAATGGCAGAAAATTGATGAAGAGTTGCACTGCGCCGATGAAAAGAATCCCTATGATTACCGTTTTGAAACGCTGGAGCGTTGTTCATAATCAAATGACCCGGGATCATCCCGGGTCGATTCTTTTTACTCCCCGCCACTGGCATAAGCCGGGCAATTAAGGCTGAACATCGCATTATCCTCCCAGCGCCACAGTGTGAGCTGATTACCCCAGACACAGCCGGTATCGAGCGCTTTTATCGTTGGTAACGGACATTTGCCCATCAAGGCGGCCCAGTGGCCGAAAACCAGATGTGGCTCATCAGGTGCGGCCTGGCGCACTTCAAACCAGGGGGCCAACTGTGCCGGTTTATCCTCCGGCGATTCCTTGCATTTAAACTCCAGGCTGCCATCAGTGCGACAAAACCGCATACGGGTAAAGCTGTTGATGATATAGCGCCAGCGGGGCAGGCCTGTTAATCGGTGATCCCAGTGAGAAGGTTCTTCACCATACATATGCCCCAGCAGCCAGTTACCCTGATCACTGCTGAGTAACATTTCTACTTCCCGGGCACAATGACGGGCTGTCGCCAGATCCCACTGAGGGGATAGGCCGGCATGCGTCATCATGACGGGTAAAACAGGATGTTCAGCCATAATAGGCCGGGTACGTAACCAGCTCATGAGTTCATCACAATCCGGTGCAGTCAGAATATTCTCGGTTTTGTCTTTTTTCTTGGGGTGTGCATGACCGGCTGCAACGGCTAATAAATTCAGATCATGATTACCAAGGACTGTAGTGGCTCTGTCGCCTAATCCATGGACAAAACGCAGTACATCCAGTGATTTCGGTCCGCGGGCAACCAGATCGCCTGTCAGCCAGAGCTCATCATTTAGGGGGTTAAATTGTGCCAGTGCCAGTAGTTGCTGTAATTCATCATTACATCCCTGGACGTCGCCAACAAAATAGGTTGCCATACATCAACGCTCTAAATAGCAGAATAACGCGTGAGATCTCAGTTGATCAGATGGGGGACGGCCAAAGCAAAAGGTGCAATGGTGACCTCAAACAACTGATCGTTATATTTATTCAGGAAGGTATAACTACCCCGCATACAGCCAAACGGTGTTTTCAGTAGTACACCACTTTGATACGTGTAGGACTGGCCGGCCGCGATCACTGGTTGCTGACCGATAACGCCTTGTCCCTGCACCTCGGTGTGCTGCTCGTTGGCATCACTAATCAGCCAGTGACGATCCATCAGTTGTACATCGTCATCTGTCTGATTATGGATAGTTATTTCATAACCAAAGGCATACTGAGCATCGTCGGGTGCAGACTGTTCAGCAATATAGAACGGGCGCGGTGTGATCTGTATGCCTGGCATGGTTCATCCTTTAGCGGTGAGTAGTCAGCCAGTTAGCAATACTGACAAATTGAGCCAGCGTCAAGTTTTCAGGACGCAGATTCGGATCAATATTCAGCTCTTCCAGCTGTTCTGCAGTGATAAAATTGCGGAAACTGTTGCGGATGGTTTTTCTGCGCTGACCAAACCCTTCCTGACAAACCCGGTGTAAATCTGCCACGTTTAACGCTTCGTATGGCCGTGTCTGATAAGGCACCAGCCGTACCACAGCCGAGTCTACTTTCGGTGCCGGCTTGAATGCATGCGGGCCAACTTCCAGCACGGGTACAACCTGGCAGTAATATTGTGTCATTACCGTCAGACGGCCATAGTCTTTACTGTTCGGGCCAGCAGCCAGACGTTCCACAACCTCTTTCTGCAGCATGAAGTACATGTCGGTAATATGCTGCGATTTTTCCAGCAAATGGAAAATCAGGGGGGTTGAGATGTTATATGGCAGATTACCGAAGATACGCAGCGGACGCCCTGGTTGAGCCAGTTCATCAAAATTGAATTTCATCGCATCGGCTTCATGCACGATCAGCTTGTCTTTCAGGCGAGGGTGCTCACGCAAGCGGGCTGCCAGATCGCGGTCGAGCTCAACGACATGCAGTTTATCTATCTGATCACAGACCGGTTCGGTTAGTGCACCGAGTCCGGGACCGATTTCCACCATCACATCACTCTGACGGGGCGCGATGGCGGATACGATAGAATCGATCGTGTATTGATCATGCAGAAAGTTTTGGCCAAAACGTTTACGGGCGTGGTGGCCGAGGTGAACCTTGTCGTTAATCATTGTTTATGAGATACCATTGAAATCGCTTGTTGTAATGCTGTCAGCAGGCTGCCGTTATTGCTCTTGCCGCTGCCAGCCAATTCGAGTGCCGTGCCATGATCCACCGAGGTCCGGATAAACGGTAACCCCAATGTGATATTTACCGCGCGGCCAAATCCTTTGTATTTTAATACAGGTAATCCCTGATCATGATACATCGCCAGAACGGCATCAGCCCGCTGCAGATATTTGTCCTGGAACAGGGTATCGGCGGGCAGAGGGCCTTCTAATGAATAGCCTTGGGTGCGCAATTCATTCAGTACAGGCTCAATGACCTCGATTTCCTCCCTGCCCATATGACCACCTTCACCAGCATGCGGGTTCAGTCCGCAAACCAGAATATGTGGCGTGGCGATACCGAACTGGTGTTGCAGGTCATGTTGCAGAATATCGATAGTCCGGCGAAGGCTTTCCGCGGTAATGGCATCGGCGACATCACGCAGTGGCAGATGGGTGGTGGCCAATGCCACTCGCAGCCCCTCTGTGGCCAGCATCATGACGACCTGATCAACACCGGCCTGCTCGGCAAAAAACTCGGTATGTCCACTAAACGGGACACCAGCGTCATTGATCACGCCTTTATGTACCGGGCCGGTCACCAGGGCTGCAAATTCACCACTGAGACAACCTTCTGCGGCCCGCTGTAATGTTGCCAGTACATATTTGCCGTTGCGTTTGTCCAGCTTGCCGGCAGAGACCGGCACCAGCAAAGGCACTGAACAGACCGTTAAAACACCGGCTTGCTGTGCTTGTGCCGGCTGGCTGGCATCATAAAAGCGGATAGCAATCTCTTTGCCCAGCATGGTTGCCCGTTGCTGCAATAAAGCAGGATCCGCCATGATCACCAGTTCGACCGGCCATGCCTGTTCCGCCAGTGTCAGAATCAGATCCGGGCCGATCCCGGCTGGCTCACCCGGTGTAATTACAATACGGGGGATAGTGGTCATTGTTTGTCACTCTCGTCCATGAACTGGATAAAAGCCTCATCACGCAGTTCGTCAATCCAGGTCTGAGCTTCTTCTGCAAAACGACGATTGTAAATCAGCTGATAGGCGCGGTTTTCCAGAGCTTCCGGTGTGTTGGCCTGATTCCGGCGACCTTCTACCTGGACAATATGCCAGCCATGCATGGTTTTGAATGGCTGACTGAATTCGCCAACCGGTAATTTTTTCACCATGTCCCGGAACTCCGGCACATACATCTCCGGATTCGCCCAGCCGAGCTCTCCGCCTTTGGTGGCCGAACCGGTATCGTCAGAATATTTCTCTGCCAGCTTGGCAAAGGTTGCTTTGCCTGACTGAATGTCCCGCAGGAAACTTTTCAGCATTTGTTCCGCTTTTTCGTCACTGAGGATAACGGATGTTTTCAGCAGGATATGACGAGCATTGACTTCCTGCAGTTCAATCGCCTGTTGTCCCTGGATATCTTTTACATGGATGATATGCAGACCCGCTCCGGAACGTAAGGGTCCGATAAACTGGTTTTTATAGGCCCCGCTGACTGCTTCCGCCATCAGGGAAGGCATTTCCTCCTGCGTCATCCAGCCCCAGTCACCGCCATTCAGCGCCTTATTATCTGCACTTTCAGCGACAGCCATCTGGTGGAAATCAGCACCTTTTTTCAGTTGTTGCAGCAGTTGTTTGGCTTTTTCTGCGACACGCTGCTGTTCTGTCCGATCCGCATCCGCTGGCAGGCTCAGCAAAATATGCTCAATGTGGAAACGCTGCCCTTTACTGCCTTGTTCACTGATCAGTTTTGCTAACTGCTTCACTTCCTGGTCAGTAATATTGATCCGCTGACGCAACTGGTTACGGCGCACTTCAGAGATCAGCATCTCTTTGCGGACTGTTTCCCGGAACTCGGCGGGGCTTAAGCCTTCACGTTCTGCCTTTGCCTGCATGTCTGCCGCGCTCAGCCCTTTTTCTGCGGCGAGGGAGGCCAGCGTCTGATCCAGCTGGCTGTCGCTGATCCGCAAACCCTGGCGTTGAGCCAGTTGCAGAATCAGACTGTCTTCAATCAGACGATCCAGTATTTGTCTATGCAGCTGATGATAGGGCGGCAGGCTCTGATTTTGCGCGGCGGCGTCAGCCTGCACTTTATGCATCAGACGATCGACTTCGCTTTGCAACACAACGTCTTTGTTTACGATGGCAATGACATTATCCAGCGATTGCTGAGCAGCCTGACTGCATAATGGCAACGCGAATAACACGCCAGCCAGTAACCATTTCGGTAAAAAGTGTTTTAACTGCATGAAAAAATACCTTACTTAGTCGTTAAGGTTAAATGGTCGGGAGTAGGGCAGCAACCGGGTATTCAGGTTGTACTTCGGTCCGTTACCAACACTACCCAGTCCCTTGAATTCAAACTGTAAACCATATGAGGTTTCAATTTCTCTGGTTTCTGAGGTTGAGTAGTTATCCCGTTTATTATTGCGTTCAAAGGTAAAATTCACAGCCCAGCAACAGGAATCGTAACGGGCACCCAGCAGGCTATCAACACTTTGTCCGGTCTGGACATCCCGGTAATGCGCCCCGATCAATTGCCAGTCACGTGTAATTGGGAATTTAACGACAGCACCGAGCTGACTGATATCTTCCCGATCGTCATAGGTATCTACGACATAGTTCTCTTTGCTGACAAAGCGGTAGTTTAACTGCGTAATATATTTTTCCTGCTGATATTCGACCGCACCGTTACCGGAAGACACTTTTTTGCTTTCGGTATCATATTCAATACCGGTATGGGTGTACCAGTCATCGGTCGGATGTGTATCCGCCCGCAGTGACAATAATGAGCGGGAATTGGTTTGTACCTCATCATTCGGCAGCAGCGTCACTTTCGGTGCAACCAGGTCATACGCCTGACCAACGGTAAAACGCATCCGCTCGGTGTTTTCACTGTCAAACAGACGGGTGGTGACACCATAACTGACACGGTTGGCATCACTGATACGATCCAGTCCGGCAAAACGGCGATCACTGAACAGATTGTAATAATCGGACTGCATGTTGGTGGTGTCATACAGACCAATATTGTTCTGGTTTTCGTACGGAATATAGAGGTACTGGATTTCCGGTTCCAGAGTCTGGGTAAAGGCTTGATCATTAAACGATGTTTTACGATCGAAACTCATTCCGCCATGAACCCGGGCTTCCGGCAACGTACGGCTTACGCTGGATTCCAGACTGTCCATGCCCAGATAACTGCTGTAAAAGGATGACATATCATCAGGGATATCCTGCTGATAGTAGGTTGCCATCAGTTTACCTTCCACCTCCAGAGAATAGCCCGGTGCCTGTACTATCGGTACCAGCATGGCAGGTTCGGCATGCAGACGCTGGCCGGTATAGGCTTTATATGTTTCTGAACGATTGCCGAAGTTTGCGGCTTCAGAGTTAAAACTGAAACTGTATTTATCGGCGGTGTGATACTGGTTATAGGTGACCTGTGGCAGCAATTGATGCGGTGCCGGTGTATTGGGCAGCAGGATCTGATAATCCCGGACTTCTGTTTTCAGGTTCCAGTCCTGCTGATAGTAACCCACACTGGTGGATTGCAGCAGCTGGTTGTCAACAATCTGGCCGACCGGCGGATGTAAATCGTTAAAATAGTTGTAATCGTTTTCAGCAACCCGGGTGTAATCCAGATTCCAGCGCAGATCACCGTTTTTAAAACCGGAGTTATGATTGATATTGGCCAGCCAGCGCGGGTTTAGTTCCTGATCGCTGATTTTCCGGTCGTTCGCCATATATTCGGTATAAATGGTACCGCTGTGTCCGGCTGCAGGCAGATAGCGGAATTCGATTTGCTCCATGGTGCCGCGGTTTGACATCACCCGGGGGGTCAGGGTCATATCGTAGTTCGGGGCAATGTTCCAGTAATAGGGTGTACTGACATCGAAACCATTCGTACTGTTATAGGTGAAGTTCGGGTAGAGCAGCCCTGACTTGCGTTCATCTTTGACCGGGAAGGTAATATACGGCGTGTAAAATACCGGGATGCTTTTCAGCCATAAGGTGGCATTCCAGGCTTCGCCAAAGACTTCTTCCTGATTCACGTTCACTTCACTGGCACTGAGCCACCAGCTTTCCTGCCCGACCGGACAAGTTGTGAACCGGGCTTTACTCAGCGTCAGTGCTTTTTTCTCGTTATCAAGATGAATTTTTTCAGCTTCGCCACGCGCAGGAGAGCCGTGCAACTGATAGGTTGCATTGTCAATCTGTGATTCTTTGGTATCCAGGTTTGTGGTCAGCTGATCATTACTTTTCAGGGTGACCTGACCATCACGGTAAAAAATATTACCGTGCGCCAGGACATTACGGCTGACCTGATCCAGTTCGGTATAATCTGAGCTGAAATATTTATTACCCTGGCTAACCTCAACACCACCTTCATAAACGGCTTTTCCGTCACGGATGGCATTCAACTGATCGGCGGATACTTCGACAGGCGTTGTCCGGCTATACTCGGTGGCTGTTGCCGGCGGAACATCGCTGTAGCAACGTTCATCAAATGCGCCCGCCCGGAGATTGGGGGGTACTTTTACGCCGTTATCCGCTGCCTGCCCTGTGTGTGGTATGAATGCGAATCCGGCAGAAACAGAGAGAAGCGCCGCAGTAATAGCGTTGATACGAAACACCATTGGTTAATTCATCCCCTGGCAACTGAAGCACATACCCTTTCTGCGGTTGTGCTTTCACGGTCATTCTTTTATGGTAGCAGGCTATGATAAAGCATTATTCCGATAACGGCTAACACCGAGTAAGAGCCTGCCTGCATGATGAGCCAACGTCACGCCCTGTTACAACAATGGGCACAACAAATCGAACAGAATTCTGACTTAACTTTACAACTAATCTCCGGCGATGCCAGCTTTCGCAGGTATTATCGTGCCGCTGGCTGTATCTGGGTGGATGCGCCCCCCGCAACGGAAAAAAACCGTGAGTTCATCGCCAATTCAGCCGCTTTGCTCAATGCGCAGATCAAGGCACCTCAAGTGCTACATGCGGATTTGGACAATGGTTTTCTCTGTGTTTCCGATTTAGGTGACCGATCACTATTATCCTGTCTGTCAGAAGCTTCGGTGACAGTATGGTATGCCAGAGCATTGCAGTTATTGCCGAAATTCACTCAGGTTGATCTAGCGTTGCCAGAATTTGATGCTGAATTCATGGCAAGGGAAAATGCTATTTTCCCGGAATGGTTACTGGAAACGCATTTGCAGCTTGTTTTGTCGGCGGAAGAGAAAGCGCTCCTGGCGGACACGTTTGCATTGCTGACAGAAAATAACCTGTCGCAGCCCCAGGTGGTGATGCACCGTGATTTTCATAGCCGTAACCTAATGGTGACGGATGACGATGCGTTGGCGGTGATTGATTTTCAGGACATGGTGCTGGGGCCTCTGACTTATGATGCGGTTTCTCTGCTGAAGGATTGCTATTGCCGCTGGCCGGATGAAGTCATTGCCCATGGTACTCAGCATGTCTGGCAGTTGTATGCCGATAGCGGGATACTGGATGGCAATACCGATCCGGCGCAATTCAGACAATGGCTGGATTTGACTGGTATGCAGCGTCATCTCAAGGCGGCAGGCATCTTTGCCCGCTTACATCATCGTGATGGTAAATCAGGTTATCTGAACGATATTCCACGTACACTGGGTTATGTCCGTGATGTCGCGGCCAGTTATCCGCAGTTGTCAGTTTTTTCCGACTGGTTACAGCAACGTGTTCTACCGGCATTCAAGATGGATGTCTCTGTATGAAAGCGATGATTTTAGCTGCTGGCCGTGGTGAACGGATGCGGCCATTGACCGATCATTTACCCAAGCCTTTATTGGCGGTGGGTGGTAAACCACTGATCCAGCATCATATCGAAAAATTAAAGACAGCAGGTATCACAGAGCTGGTGATCAATCATGCCTGGCTGGGTCATAAGTTGGTGGCGTATCTGGGCAATGGCTCGGCATTCGGTGTGACGATCAGATGGTCAGCGGAAGGGGACTCAGGGCTGGAAACGGCCGGCGGTATTCGTCAGGCGCTGACGTTGCTGGGACATGAACCTTTTCTGGTCGTGAATGGTGATATCTGGATTGATACGGATTACCGGCAGTTCAGTACCTTCCGGCTGGCAGAGCAGGATCACGCGCATGTCTGGCTGGTGGATAATCCGCCGCAGCATCCGCAAGGTGATTTCAGTTTATCCGGCGATCGGGTTGAAGATCGTCCCGGGCTGACGTTTAGTGGTGTCGGTATCTATCGTCCGCACAGTTTTCTTGTGTTGCAACCGGGCGTACATAAGCTGGCGCCGTTGCTGCGGCAATGGATGCAGGAACAACGGGTTGCCGGTTCACACCTGAAAGCAGACTGGCGGGATATTGGTACGCCGCAGCGGTTACACGAGTTAGATCAGGAATTACAGCGAGGTTAGCATGCCGATGAAAGGCAAGATTATCGGATTTCTGATCGGGTTATGGATCCTCAATATTCCCGGTGCATTACTGGGGCTGTGGATTGGTCATATCTACGATCAGGGGCTGCAGGCCCGGCGCAGCGGATTCGGCCGCTGGCGGACGCCGACCCGGGAAGAGCAGGCGTTGTTCCTGCATACGGCATTTGCGGTGATGGGGAATATCGCCAAAGCGTCCGGACGGGTCAGCGAGCAGCAGATCCAGGTTGCCATGTTGTTCATGGACCGGATGGGGCTGAGCGGTGAGCTGCGCCGGGGTGCTCAGGATTCATTCCGGCAGGGGAAGGAACCGGATTACAACCTGGAAGAAGCCCTGGCTTTGTTTCGTAGTTCCTGCCGGGGTCGTCCGGATTTGTTACGGGTGTTTCTTGATATGCAATTGCAGGCGGCGTTTGCAGACGGATCTTTGCATCCGGCCTCCCGGCAGCGCCTGCTGGAAGTTGCCGAGCTGCTCGGTTTCTCCCGTTGGGAGCTGGAACAGTTACTGGCGATGACCGAAGCCGGGTTTAACTTTTCCCATCAGGGATACCGGCAGCAAAGTTATTCCTCCGGCGGTGCGCAGCAGCAAGCAACCCCCCCCCGGGATCGTTTACGGGATGCCTATGCCATTTTAGGCGTTTCTGCCGAGGCTTCTGACGGTGACGTCAAGAAAGCGTATCGCAAGCAGATGTCGCAGCATCATCCGGACAAATTGGCTGCCAAAGGCCTGCCGCCGGAAATGATGAATATGGCCAAGGAAAAAGCGCAGGAAATTCAGCAGGCATGGGAGCTGATAAAGCAAGCTCGGGGAATGCGCTGACAATGCATGCCGGTAGCGGCAGAGTATCAGCGCATTCGTGACGGACTGTTTAAAGCGGGAATGGCGCCGGGGCTTCAAAACGCATCTGCTCGCCGGTGACCGGATGATAAAAACTGAGCATGGCGGCATGCAGCTGTAAATGCGGCACCAGATCCTGTGCTTCTTTCGGTGCGTACAGGTGATCACCGAGGATTGGGTGTCCCAGTTGCTGCATATGCACGCGCAGCTGATGAGAACGGCCAGTGTAGGGCGTCAGTTTCATCAGTGTGCGATCAGCTTCCACCCGAACACGGTGCCAGTGGGTTTGCGCCGGGCGGCCATGTTCATAATTGACATGCTGCAGCGGACGATTTTCCCAATCCACACATAAAGGCAGGTCAATTGTGCCTTCAGTTCCTTCTACCTGTCCCCAGACCCAGGCGTAATAAAACTTTTCGGTTTTACGTTCCTGAAACTGTTTACCCAGAATACCGGTCGCTTTGGCATATTTCGCCATCAGGATCACACCGGATGTACTCATGTCCAGCCGATGAACACTGCCTGCCTCAGGGCAACGCTGCCGCACCCGCCAGGCAATGCTGTCGGCATGCTCGGCCGCTTTTCCCGGAACACTGAGTAACCCGCTGGGTTTGTTCATCACAATGATGTGCTCATCCTCATACAGGATGTCGAGATAAGGCTCCATTGGTGGATTGTAAACAAAGGTACTCATGTGTTTTCCGCGTATTCAGAGGGTAAAAAGGGTGCCGGGATAAGGCACCCTGAGTTGGGCTATTTTGCCGCAGATCACTGGTTGGTGACTACTACAAAACGGATCGCATCCAGCTTAAGTTGCGTCTGATTCAGTAAATGGTTCAGTTCCTGCTGCAACGATTGCAGGTGTTCCAGTTCACTGTCACGTACCGATGGATTGATCGCTTTCAGTTGTTCCAGACGGCTCAGTTCCGCATTCAGCGTATGTTGCATGGTATGACGGGCTTCAGCGACGATCTGTTCCATGCGCGGATGGGCAATCTGCTCAGCTCTCCCGATCAGCTCGTGGATCACAGATTGAGAGGTTGCTACCAGCTTGCTGGCCAGCTGACGGTTAATTGGCATCAGCTGACGGTGGAACTGTTCAAAACCAACCTGTTCACCGACATTGCTACCGTTTTTATCCAGCAGCAGCCGGATTGGTGTCGGCGGCATGAAACGGTACAACTGAGGATGGCTGGCTGATTCCGCCACATAGATCAGTTCAAGGAAAATGGTGCCGGCAGGCATCTTGCTGTTTTTCAGCAATGACACTGCGGAGGAACCAATTTCTGACGCCAGTACCAGATCGATACCGCCACGGATCATCGGATGATCCCAGGTCAGGAAACTCAGATCTTCACGGCTCAGCGCGACATCTCGCTCAAAGGTCACGGTGACGCCATCTTCCGGCAGCCCAGGGAAACTCGGGATCAGCATATGATCGGTCGGGGTCAGCACTACCGCCTGTTCACCACGATCATCCTGGGCGATACCGATGTCATCAAACAGATGCAGGGCAAAGGCCACCAGGCTGGTGTCGTCATCCTCTTCCGCCAGCTGTTCAACCAGTTGGTGAGCATGAGCACCACCACTGGACTGAATTTCCAGTAGACGATCCCGGCCCTGTTCCAGCTTGGCTTTCAGTTCATGGTGCATCGTCCGGGTTTTTTCCAGCAGAGGAGACATGGCATCATCACTGCTCTGGTTTTCGGCCAGCAGTGTGAACAGCTGTTCCTGCACTTCATCAAACACCACACGGCCGGTCGGGCAGGTGTGTTCAAAAGCATCCAGACCTTCGTGATACCAGCGGATCAGCGTGCGCTGCGGGGTTTCTTCCAGATAAGGCACATGGATCTGCACCACGTTTTTCTGACCGATACGATCCAGACGACCGATACGCTGCTCCAGCAGATCCGGGTTCAGTGGCAGGTCGAACAGTACCAGATGACGGGCAAACTGGAAGTTACGGCCTTCAGAACCGATTTCGGAGCAGAGCATCACCTGAGCGCCACCATCCGGATCAGCAAAGTAGGCGGCGGATTTATCGCGTTCCAGCAGGCTCATGCCTTCGTGGAACACGGTACAACGCACCCCTTCACGGGTACGCAGGGTGTTTTCCAGTGTCAGGGCTGATGCCGCTTCGGAACAGATCACCAGAATCTTTTCATGGCGTTCGGTTTTGATCAGGTTCAGTAACCAGTCAACGCGCGGATCAAACTGTGTCCAGGACGCGTTATCACCTTCAAACTGACCGAAGATTTTTTCCGGATAGAGATAACGTTTGGCTTTCGCCAGCGCATCCCCGGTATTGCCACCCATCATGCCCATTACGCGGATGGCAGTTTTGTACTGCTCCGGCAGTGGCATGGCATATGAATTCAGTTTGCGCACCGGGAAACCGGCACTGGCGGCCCGGGTGTTACGGAACAGGATTCGACCGGTGCCGTGACGATCCAGCAGGTCTTTCAGGACTTCATCGCGATATTCTTCATTCTGCAGCTGAGCGGCATCCAGCTCCGGCAGCAGGTTTTTCAGTATGGCAACCTGATCGGCATTCAGGGCATCGCCACTCAGCAGCGGCTGGGCAGCATCCGCCACCTGACCATAGGCCTGTTCTTCGGCCACGAAAGCGTCGTAGTCATAAAAACGCTCCGGATCGAGCAGGCGCAGACGGGCAAAATGGCTGGCATGACCCAGTTGATCCGGGGTTGCGGTCAGCAGCAATACGCCCGGGATCTGTTCGGCCAGCGATTCCACGATCTGATATTCACGGCTTGGCGCATCTTCGCTCCAGACCAGATGGTGCGCTTCATCGACGACCAGCAGGTCCCACTCGCATTCCTGAACCTGTTCAAAACGGGCTTTTTTCTTGCGCAGCCAGTCAAGACTGCAGATCACCAGCTGTTCGGTATCAAAAGGATTTACCGCATCGTGTTCGGATTCGACGCAACGCTCTTCATCGAACAGCGAGAACATCAGATTGAAGCGGCGCAGCATTTCAACCAGCCACTGATACTGCAGCGATTCCGGCACCAGAATCAGTACCCGGTGTGCCCGGCCGGACAGCAGTTGCTGATGAATGATCATGCCGGCTTCGATGGTTTTACCTAAACCCACTTCGTCAGCCAGCAATACGCGCGGCGCATGCCGATGGCCGACTTCACGGGCAATATGCAACTGATGCGGGATCAGGCTGACACGGCCACTGGCCAGTCCGCGGGTCGGGCTACGGCGACGGGCATGCTGATGGACCAGCGCTTCATAACGCAGGGCAAAACGGGAATGACGATCAATCTGACCGGCAAACAGGCGATCCTGCGGTTTGTTGAATTTGATGAAGTTATTCAGCATCACCTCACGTAGTGATACTTCGGCACCGGTATCAACGCGGGTACCGTGATAAGTTACCAGACCGTCGGCTTCTTCCACCGCGCGAACGTCCATCTGCCACTCTTCGTGACTGGTGATGCGATCGCCTTCGTTAAAACGAACACGGGTCACGGGCGCACTGTCTCGGGCATATAAACGCTGTTCACCGTTAGCAGGAAACAATAGGGTAACCATACGTCCCTCTATTGCTACTACGGTACCTAATCCAAGATCAGTTTCGGTATCACTGATCCAGCGTTGGCCTAGTGCAAACGACATCTATAACTCCACATGTATCAATAAAATAAAAACGAAAGCAACTGTCTGACAGTTTCGGCGACGGGTCGGTATAGCAGCTGGACGCCTGACCCGAAAAGGGGCGCTATATTACCCGAAGCTTATCCAAGGGTCATCCGTAATCAGGTAAAGTTTTTTACTGTGATACAGATGAGTCAGAGATGAAAGGATAGTTCAAAAAACGCTCAACCGCTTGATCATATTAGCAGAATTTGATGTCAGAGGTTGCCAGACAGGGCAGGTTTGGTTAATCTGTCAAGGCACCTCAGTGCGGGCGTCGTATAATGGTAATACCTAAGCTTCCCAAGCTTATGCCGTGGGTTCGATTCCCATCGCCCGCTCCAAATTCATTCGAATCTGATTTATTTATTCCTTCATCCTCCTATTTTGTTTATAGTTCTCAACCAGCTCTCATTGGGCAACTTTTTGCATCTGTTCATCACCCATTAACCTCTGAAAATCAGTGGAGTGGTTATGCCATTATTGCTGGGCAGCCTGCGCGGGAAATTTGTTTTCTGGATGTCCGCAGTTTTTATTATTGCTTTGTTACTGGCCTTCGGCGCGTTTCGCAGTGTCAGTGACACGATCATTGTCGCACTGGGTGATCGCTTTGCCGAAAAGCAGGCGTTATATGATAAATCCCGTATCCGTTCGCCGTTGCAGAAAGAAATCACGCTGGCACGGAAAATGGCGGATTCTGCTGTGTTGCAGGCATGGGCTAAAAATGAAAACAATCCTCAGTTAAAAGCGGATGCATTAAAGGAATTTGATAATTACCGCCAATATTTTTCTGATGGTAGTGTTTCTTTTATTGTTGATAAATCAGGGCATTATTATTTCAATAATCTGAGGAATGATTTTTCCGGGCAGGAACTGCGTTACACGCTGAACCCTGCTGTTGCGGCGGATCACTGGTATTACCAAATCCGGCAACAGGCTTTTCCGTATACCCTGCAGGTCACGCCAGATAATAACCTGCAGATCACGAAGATATGGGTCGATGTCCCGCTCAGGACAGCGTCCGGCGAATTTATCGGCCTGATCAGAGCCGGGATCCCGCTGCAGAACTTTATTCATGATTTTCTCCGGAATAACGAGGAGGCGATCACCAATATCCTGATTGATGAAAATGGCGCGATACAGGCACATCCGGATGCATCACTGATCGAAATGAGTGGTGATAACAGCGCAGAGGCTGCCCGTTTTACTGTTTTCAATCTGCTGGATCTTGAAGATGACCGTATCGAGCTGCAGGCTGCGCTGGATGCGCTGCGCATGGTCCCTACCCAGGTGCAGACACTTTATCTGACGTTTCGGGGCGAACGCAAACTGGTCGGTATCGCCTATATGCCGGATCTGCACTGGTTCAATATTACCGTGATGGATATTGATACTTTGTTGGGTACACATACCTTTACGCCGATGTTTATTGTGCTGATCGCGGCGTTGCTGATGGCCTTGCTGGCCGTGGCCGGTGTGCTGCAATTCTTTGTTTTGCGCCGGATTGCAGTACTGGATAGTGCGGCCCGTAAAGTTGCTGCCGGTCATTATGATGTTCAGCTGTCCAGCCGGGAAAATGATGAGTTAGGGCGGCTGGCCGCCGGATTCAATCATATGGCGGTGATGATCCGGGATAACACTGCCAAACTGGAACTGCGTGTCGCTGAACGAACCGCAGAATTACAGCAGGCCAATGAGCTGCTGGCTCAGAAGAACAAACAGATCCTGGATTCGATTCGTTACGCCAAACTGATTCAGACTGCGATTCTGCCACGTTCCGATCTGCTGTCGCGCTATCTGCGGGATCACTTGGTCATCTGGGTACCGCGGGATGTGGTGGGCGGTGATTTCTACTTCTTACATCCGGCGCAGGACGGATCCTGTTTTCTCGGCCTGGCTGACTGTACCGGGCATGGCATTCCCGGTGCGTTTATGACCATGACGGCACATGCTGTCTTGCGTCAGGTGCTCAGCGAGTCGGATGGATTGCCACTGTCTTCGATTCTGACGCTGATTGATGAACGTCTGCGCCAGACGCTGCAGCATACCGGGGATATGGACGCGCTGAATTACGGGATGGATATCGCCCTGTGCAGACTGGATGCGGGAACGCTGGAATATGCCGGATGCGGAATTGATTTGTGTCTGGTGAATGAAGGTGTGCCGTCGGTCATTAAGGCGACGCACCGCGGATTAGGCTATCGCCTGAATCCGAAAAAAATGAAGCCGATTACCGTCCATCATATTAACTCCGCTGAACAGGCCAGTTTTTATCTGGTCAGTGATGGTTTGCTGGATCAGGATGGGGGTGACGAGGGATTTGGTTTTGGACGTGAGCGTTTCCTGAATCAGATTACCGGCTGGGCTGATTTACCGATGAGTCAGCAGCAAACATTATTAGTTGAATTACTGGAAAGTTACCGGGGACAACGCGCACAACGGGATGATATTACGGTCTTCGGTTTTTCAGTAAATACGCTGTCTCCGGATGAGGGAATCTAAATGCAGAAAATCAGTCTGTTATCGTTACATCAGCAATTTGAAAATGCCAATATTCAGATCTGTTTTAACGGGCCGTTATCGCACAGTATTATTGAAGAGCTGGGGCTGGCTGTCCGCCGTTATCTGGAAAGTGAAACGACGGGCAGTGAAAAAATGATGGATGTCTTTTCGGTTTATATCGAACAAACGCAAAATGTGCGGAATTATGCCCGTTGCCAGCAAGCCGAATCAGAAAGCGATGCGGTTTATAATGCGATTACCTTAATGATCGGACGTGAAGATAATAATTACGTGGTGATGTCCGGTAATGTGGTGAATAAAAATGATCTGACCAAGCTGACCGGGAAAATAGATCATCTGCGGTCGTTGGATATGGCGGGTCTGAAAGTTTTATATAAAGAGCAACGTCGTAAACCTGTTATGGATAATGCCTCCGGTGCCGGATTGGGTTTAATCGATATGGCACGGAAAGCTAGTCAGCCACTGGCCTATGAAGTACAGGAAATAGATAACAACACTGCATTCTTCACATTAAAAGCAGTGGTATAGGGGTAAAAAATGGAATTACTGAGCCGGGTTGCCAGCATATCATCACCAGCCGTTTATTTTGATCCGGATAATGGTCAATTAACCATGTCGGGTGAGAGTTATCCTGAAAATACGTTTGAGTTTTATGCGCCCATCATTAGCTGGTTAAAAACCTTTATTGCCGAAAAGGATCTGGCAATAACGCTGAATCTTGAACTGGCTTATCTCAATACCGGAAGCGTTAAATGTCTGATGGATATTTTTGATCTGCTGGAAGACGCTTTTCAGGAAGGGCGGAAAATATCGGTCATCTGGCGATATCATCAGAAAAATAGTCGTGCGCTGGAAACGGCGGAGGAGTTCAGCGAGGATTTGACGCTGCCTTTCCAGATCGAGGCGTTATAACCATGAATGCGCAGGATGAAACATCACAACCCGTTGTTCCGGCGGAGCGTTATCACCATCTGGAAACACAATACGCCGGACATCCGCTATTAACCGAGCTGACCGCATTGCACCTCCAATATCAGCGGCTGGAACGACGACTGAATAAAATAGCCCGGATTGGTGATCTCATGCAGGCGCAGATCATGGATCTGAATTCCGAACTGAATAAGCGGGCTGAAACGGATCCGTTAACCGGTTTGTATAACCGGGGTGGTCTATATCCGCAGATGTCGGCCTTGATGGAACAGCTGGCGCTTGGACAGTCGCGCTTCGGACTGCTGTTGCTGGATCTGGATTATTTCAAGGAAGTGAATGACCAGTTTGGCCATCTGCATGGTGATCAGTTGCTGATCGCGGTGGCGGATATTCTGCGGGCGGTCTGTCCGGCTTCGCATATCTGTGCCCGTTGGGGCGGGGAAGAGTTTCTGGTGCTGATGCCGGATTGTTGCGACGACTCGCTATTCGCGCTGGCCGGAAATCTTATGCAGGCTATCCGGCGTATCCGTCTGCCGGGTGACGATAACCGGTACCTCACCGCCAGCCTCGGTGCCTATTTATGCCGTGAAACCGAGACGATCGACGAGAGTATCCGCAAAGCCGATCTGGCTATGTATAAGGCAAAAGCGCAAGGTCGGAATCAACTGGTGGTTTATTCGCCGGAATTGGATGAAACAAGGGTTGTTCTTTGATCCTGACTTTGATAGATTAGCCGTCGCCTTATCAACCGGTATGTAACGCTCTGATGTTACTGTATTTTATTTAACCGGTCATGCCTTGCGGGCATCGTATAATGGCTATTACCTCAGCCTTCCAAGCTGATGATGCGGGTTCGATTCCCGCTGCCCGCTCCAATATCTTATTCCCAGCTGTATAGCCCCATAATCTCGCCGTATCAAGATAGTTCTTAACTTCAGTTGAACCTCTTATCATTGAAAAGACGCTTAAAAAAAAGGCATAGCAAAATTGCCATGCCTGAATATATTACGCACGAGGCCACATTGGCGCAGAAACCGGGCCCCAGCCGAGGAAGAATCCAAAGTGAATATTCATCTCGCCAATCGGCTCAATGAAACGGCTGTTGCTTAACGGGCCGGCATCGACTGCATCAAAACCCAGTGATGCCACTAATGCAGAAACCTCTGCTTTGACACTGGCATCATCAGCGGCAACGAAAACCTGTAGCGTTTTGCCTGCGCGTGCTTCGGTTGGCAATAATTGAGCAAAAATCGTATTAAACGCTTTAACGACTTTAGCCTGTGGCGCCAGTTTCTGAATTTCTTCTGCCGCCGAAGTGGTGTGACCCACGGTCAACCCCTGAAAATCAGGCGTGATCGGGTTCGAGATATCAATGATGATTTTCTTTGACAGATCACCAGCGGCTTTCAGTGTTTCTTCTGCGAAAGGGAACGGGATCGCCAGGATCACGACATCCGCCATTTTTACCGCAGCTTCAACATCACCGCCTACTGCACCATGACCAATTTGTGCGGCCAGTGCAGCGGCTTTTGCCATATCGCGGCTGCCGATGATCACTTCATGTTTCGCCTGAGCAAGAACCGATGCCAGACCTGAACCCATATTACCTGTGCCAATCACTGCTACTTGCATTGTTTTTCTCCTCTGTGAATATGCAATTACTATAAAAAGACTGGCAGGGCTGGATAAATGACCGTCTTGATTCAACACTTGTAATGAATCATTTCAAATCTGATTGGAAACATCCTGTTGTTAATGTGTAAACATTTTGGCTATTTATCCCAATAGACAGTTCCGTTATGGTGAGACGATTTTCGTCAGAAATCGCCTGTAAACGGTGCTGTTTCATGAGCTTGCACCCGATGTGACGTGGAGAAAGCAATGGATCGTTTGTTCAGCATGACGGTATTTGTCAAAGCGGTAGAGCTGGGGTCGTTCTCAGCAGCTGCTGATGCCCTGCAGATGTCACCGCAACTCGTTGGTAAAAATGTCCGGATGCTGGAACAACATCTGGGTGTGCGGTTGCTGAACCGGACTACGCGCAGCCAGCATCTGACCGAGATCGGCGCTACTTTTTATGAACGGGCCCGGAATATTCTGGCCGAAATGGAGATTGCAGAGGGGCTGGCTGCAGAGACGCGCGTCGTTCCCAAAGGAAAGCTTCGCATCAATGCATCTGTGACCTTCGGTATTCACGCGCTGACACCCAAAATCGCGGAGTATATGCAGTTATATCCCGAAGTGTCGGTCGAGCTCAGTTTATCGAATCGCTATGTAGATCTCATCGATGGGGGATTCGATGCCATTTTCCGTATCGGTGAACTTTCAGATAGTGGCTTGATCGCGCGACAGCTGCGACCATATCGCCTGATTTTATGTGCATCCCCCCGGTATCTGGAAACTCACGAAGCCATATTATCACCCAGTGATTTACCTCAGCATGAATGCCTTGGCTTTTCACATACGGAACTGCGGACAACCTGGACATTCGATGGCCCTGCCGGGCGCGAATCCGTACAGGTAAAAGGGCGTTTGATGTCGGACAGCGGTGAAGCCATCGTCGGAGCTGGTTTGTGCGGGGCGGGGGTCATGCTGCAACCGGCTGAACTGGTCACGCCTTATTTGCAATCGGGTCAGCTCGTGGAAATTCTGCCTGACTACAAAGCGCCGACTCGTCCCATGCATCTGGTGCATACACCGGATCGACGAATGACCCCGAAATTGCGCAGTTTCGTCGATTTCATCATCGCCAATTTTGGTATCAATTCGTATGAATAGGTATCTGTTCTCATGTTGAGCCGGTGCGGCCTGTCGATTGCGTATTTTTAAATGTTCTTCCTTGCAAATAACCAGGTCAGAAACGTCAGCACCGTGCTGATAAACATGATGAATCCGGTCGATACAAAAGAATCACCAATACCAACCAACGGAGAAACTAACGCTCCCATCAAGAATGGAAAGAACCCTGCAACCGCAGAGGCGCTACCGGCATATTTCCGTTCCATCGCGATGGCAAGACTCGATGCGCCGGGTGCCAGTACACCGTAATTAAAGCCATAAGCGAACAGACAAATTTCTACCAGCCAGAGACTGCCATTGGTCATGACCAGGATATAAAGCGCAACCCCGACAATGACCGAACTGATGATCCCGAACTTAACACCAGCTTTTTGAGAGAGCTTACTCGCGATATATGCACCAAGCGCAAAACCTGCCGCATTGAAAGAAAAGATGAGGCTAAACGCCATTGAGCTTAACTGATAATGTTCCTGAAAAATAAAGGGTGATGCAGCAATATAAGCTACTAATCCGGCAGTCATGAAGCTCAAGACGCCTGTTAACAGCATAAATGGCCCATTTTTCATAATGGCTAAGTAGTTCATATAAGAAGACACTATTTCACCATCATGGCGTTTATTAATGCTCAGTGATTCCTGAAAGCGCAGGCAAGCCATAAACAGCAATATACCCAGCCCAGCCTGAAATACAAAAACACCTCGCCAATCAGTTATTTCGAGCAGCAGAGAACCAATTACAGGCGCGATAATCGGGGCAACACCGTTCACGCTCATTAATAAAGCAAAGAAGCGCGCCATCTCCGGGCCTTCATATAAATCAGCCGCCGCAGCCCGGGCAATCACCACACCACCGGCAGAAGATATGCCTTGTAAAAAGCGGAAAGAAATCAGTGACTGCATATTTTCAGCCATGACAATGCCGATACCGCTCAGGGCAAAAATACCGATACAGATCAGCAGGGGCATTTTACGGCCATATTTGTCGCTCAACGGTCCGATGATCAGTTGGCCCACAGCCAGACCGACCATGCATGAGGTCAGGCTCAACTGAACGGTTGGCATGCTGGTATCAAAGTAAGTCACGACACTAGGCAGGGCTGGCAGGTACAAGTCCATGACAAAAGGACCAATGGCTGCAAGCACACCAAGAAACAAAACCAGAAAAAGACGGCTGTTATTTACCGTGATGTTTGGGGGGGTATCAATGGCTTCACTGGATATGTTCATCTTACTTACTCTTTCAAATTTGCATTTATTACAGCGCACTGTATGTGTCGTTAATTCGTCAATAAAGTGTGTTTTTGTTTCAATATTCCAAACATTTTGTTTCTAATAGTCATGTGAATATTTTTTGTGGCTGAAAAAAGGGTTAACAACTTGAAGTGGTCGGTTTCCGCTGATTTTCCCCTATCTCCCAGCTGTGATGATTCTTCAAATGCTGCCGAAGGTTTTTCTCCGGCAATGCCAGTGTTAGAATGTGATCTGTCCTAAAATCCTGAAAATTATTCCAGTCACAAGGAAGCCCATGAAAGTCAAAACCCGTTTTGCGCCGAGCCCGACTGGCTTGCTGCACATTGGTGGTGCCCGTACTGCACTCTATTCCTGGTTATACGCTAAAAATCAGGGTGGCGAGTTTGTTCTGCGTATCGAAGATACTGACACTGAGCGTTCTACTCAGGCCGCTATTGATGCCATCATGGAAGGGATGACCTGGTTAGGTTTTGACTGGGATGAAGGCCCGTATTATCAGACCAAACGTTTTGACCGTTACAACCAGCTGATCGATCAACTGCTGGCGGAAGGCAAGGCGTATAAATGCTACTGCTCGAAAGAGCGCCTGGAAGCGCTGCGTGAACAGCAGATGGCGAACGGTGAAAAACCGCGTTACGACGGTCGTTGCCGTGACAGCGATGAACAACATGCGGATGATGAGCCGTATGTGGTGCGTTTCCGCAACCCGCAGGAAGGCGTTGTGGCGTTTGATGACCATGTGCGTGGCCGTATCGAATTTGCCAACACTGAGCTGGATGACCTGATCATTCGTCGTTCTGACGGCGTGCCGACTTACAACTTCTGTGTGGTGGTGGATGACTGGGATATGCAGATCACCCACGTGGTGCGTGGTGAAGACCATATCAACAACACGCCGCGTCAGATCAACATCTATAAAGCACTGGGTGCGCCGGAGCCGGAATTTGCTCACGTTTCCATGATTCTGGGCGATGACGGTGCCAAGCTGTCCAAGCGTCACGGTGCAGTTGGTGTGATGCAATACCGCGATGACGGCTATCTGCCGGAAGCAGTGCTGAACTATTTGGTACGTCTGGGCTGGTCTCACGGCGATCAGGAAATCTTCACCCGTGAAGAGATGATCAAGCTGTTCAGCCTCGACAACATCAGCAAATCAGCGTCGGCATTCAACACCGAAAAACTGAAATGGCTGAACAACCATTACATCCGTACCATGGATCCGGCCTATGTCGCTTCACATCTGGAATGGCAGATGAATGACCTGGGTATCGATTATAAGAATGGTCCGGCGCTGACCGAAATCATTACTCTGCTGGCGGAACGCTGCCAGACCCTGCGTGAATTAGCAACGCAGAGCCGTTATTTCTACGAAGAATATGAAGCCATTGATGAAGCGGCGGCGAAGAAACATCTGAAAGCCGCGGCGCGTGAACCGTTGGCCCTGATCCGCACCAAACTGGCGGCGCTGGAAAGCTGGGAAACTGAACCGCTGCACCATGTGATTCAGGATACCGCGACCGAGCTGAATCTGGGCATGGGTAAAGTGGGCATGCCATTGCGTGTTGCTGTTACCGGTCTGGGTCAGTCACCGTCGATTGATGCGGTGATGAAACTGGTAGGTAAAGAGCGCGTACTGGCTCGTCTGGACAAAGTCCTGGCCATGTTGCCGGCGGCAGAATAAATTTTGATAACCAGAAGCGGATAACCCAGAAGGTGTCCGCTTCTTTGTTAATAATAATGGGAGCTCCAACATGAAAAAATACAGTCTAAGTCTGCTGGCAGCGTCTGTACTGGTTGCTGGTGCCGCACAGGCTGCTGATGATTTCAGCATCGGTGCCGGTCTGGACTACATGTATTCCGACATGGATGGTACTGCAGAAGGCAAGGATCGTAATTATTCTTCTAACAGCCTGTGGACGACATATGTTGATTTCCGTCATCCACTGCTGATGGTGCCGAATGTGAACTTTCAGGCAACAGACGTCTCTTCTGATGCATCTGACTTTGATAACAAGCTGAAAACCTACGATTTCGCGCTGTATTACTCTCCACTGGAGCTGGACACGCTGACCCTGAACGCCGGTCTGAACCTGCGCAGCTATGATGGTACGCTGAATCATCACCATGATTATTCCAACGACACCATCATGCTGTACGGTGCTGCAGAAACATTGATCCCAGGTACCGATCTGGGTGCGTTTGCTGATATGCGTGTTTCACATTGGGATGGCGACCATTCTCACGACTGGAAAATGGGTGTGAGCTATGTGGTCTTCCCGGACGATATTCTGAAACTGAAGCTGCGTGCCGGTTACCGGAATATGCGTGTGAATTACACCGAAGACGGCGTGCAACTGGATCAGCATCTGGACAACTGGTTCCTGGGTGCAGAACTGCGTTATTAATTTTTTCGATAAAGAAAAAATATAAAACCGGTAAAAGAAAAGAGGATGTCTATAACGGCATCCTCTTTTTTATTGTTTTTTTTCATAATGTTACTCTGTTTTTACCGGATTTGGGTTGTTAAAGCCCATTTTGACGGGGGAAAACACCTATCTATATCCATAAACTGACTATAGATATGACATTTCTATATTAAGAAATTCGATTAATTCTTTGTGAAGCACCAGTTTTGCTTGTAAGCTAACCTCATTCTTAATGCAGGAATTGGCATATGAGCGAGAAATCTTCTTTAGGTCCATTGAACGGACCGCATCTGACGAAACTGGCAGAAGCCGTTGCAAACTTATCTCAGTCTGAGCTGATCTGGGCCAGTGGTTATCTGTTCGGTCTGGCGCAGGGTCAGGGTGGCGCTGCAGGTGTCACGACTTCGGGCACTGTCGCTGCAACGGCTCCGGCAGCAGCACAGCCGAGTGGCAGCCTGACCATTCTGTTCGGTTCCCAGACCGGCAATGCCAAAGGCGTGGCGGAAAGCGTGAAAGCGCAGGCTGAAGCACGCGGTATTCCGGTTTCGCTGGTGGCGATGAATGATTACAAGCCGAAGCAACTGAAGAAAGAAACCCATGTGCTGATTGTGACCAGTACCTACGGGGAAGGTGAACCGCCGGAAGCGGCTGCTGATCTGCATGCACAACTGAAAGGCGGCAAAATCGGCAAGCTGTTTGGTCTGCAATACGCGGTACTGGGCCTGGGCGATTCCTCGTATGAATTCTTCTGCCAGACTGCGAAAGATTTCGATGCTTTCTTTGAGAAAGCGGAAGCGACCCGTCTGCAGGATGCGGCCATTCTGGATGTTGATTACCGTGATGCCGCTGCTTCCTGGGCAACAGCCTTCCTGGATAAACTGGCTTCTGCGCTGACTGCTGCTCCTGCGGCAGCCGCTGCGGTTGGGGGTAGTGCTGCCGTTGCAGGTCACAGTGCCTACGACAAATTCAATCCGTTCACGGCGACTCTGAGCACCAACCAGAAAATCACTGGTCGTGATTCCACCAAAGACATCCGCCATTTTGAGATCAATCTGGAAGGCTCCGGTATTACCTACCAGCCGGGTGATGCACTGGGTATCTGGTTTGATAATGACGCGGTTGTGGTGGCAGAGATCCTGTCTCTGACTGGCCTGACTGGCGACGAACAGGTCACCGTATCAGGTAAAGCTGCGGCACTGAGTGATGCATTGACCAGTCAGTTTGAACTGACCCGTCTGCATGCTGGTTTTATCACAGGTTTAGCGGAAATCTCAGCTGATGAACAGCTGAAAGCCCTGGCAGCTGACAAAGACGAAACCCGCAAACTGGCGGCAAACGCACAGATTGTCGACGTGCTGAAACGCTTCCCGACCAAACTGACCGCTGAACAGCTGGTGGGTTTACTGCGTGCGCTGAGTCCGCGTCTGTATTCCATCGCTTCTGCACAATCAGAAGTGGAAGAAGAAGTGCATCTGACCGTTGGTGTCGTGCGTTATCCGCAGGAAGACGGTTCTGTTCGCTCTGGTGGCGCGTCTTCTTTCCTGGCCGATCGTGTGCCGGAAGGTGGCGACGTGCGCGTGTTCATCGAGCATAACGACAACTTCCGTCTGCCTGCGAATCCTGAGACCCCGGTGATCATGGTGGGACCAGGTACGGGTATCGCGCCGTTCCGTTCATTCATTCAGGAACGTGACGCGCAGGGCGCAGAAGGCAAAAACTGGTTGTTCTTCGGCAACCCGCATTTCACGCAGGATTTCCTGTATCAGGTGGAATGGCAGAAATACGTGAAGAGCGGCCTGCTGACCAAGATCGATTTGGCATTCAGCCGTGATCAGGACAAGAAAATCTACGTACAAGATAAATTGAAAGCCAAAGGCGCAGAAGTGTGGCAATGGCTGCAAGACGGTGCACATTTCTATGTCTGCGGTGATGCCAACCGTATGGCGAAAGATGTTCACGAAGCACTGGTGAATATCGTGGCGGAACACGGTGGCAAGAGCGCCGAACAAGCCGAAGAATATGTGAATGAACTGCGTCGTGCCAAGCGTTACCAGAGGGATGTCTACTGATGAGCGAACAAAAACTGTCTGACAACGAACGTCTGAAAGCGGAAAGTAACTTCCTGCGTGGGACGATTGCACTGGATCTGCAAAACGATCTGACCGGCGGCTTTACCGGTGACAACTTTCAGCTGATCCGTTTGCATGGCATGTACCAGCAGGACGACCGCGATATTCGTGCTGAACGTGCCCAGCAGAAACTGGAACCGCTGCACAATGTGATGTTACGTGCCCGTATGCCGGGCGGTATCATCACGCCGGAACAGTGGTTAGGGATTGATGCATTCGCGCATGACCATACCATGTATGGCAGTATTCGTCTGACCACGCGCCAGACTTTCCAGTTCCACGGTGTGCTGAAGCCAAAAATCAAACTGATGCATCAGACGCTGAACAAATACGGAATGGACTCCATCGCAACTGCGGGTGACGTGAACCGTAACGTGCTGTGTACCTCGAACCCGGTGGAGTCAGAACTGCATCAGGAAGCCTACGAATGGGCGAAGAAGATCTCTGAGCATCTGCTGCCGAAAACCCGTGCCTATGCCGAAATCTGGCTGGATGGCGAGAAGTTAGGCCCGGATGAAGAGCCAATTCTGGGTTCGACTTATCTGCCGCGTAAGTTCAAAACCACGGTGGTGATCCCGCCGCACAATGACATCGACGTGCACGCCAATGATCTGAACTTCGTGGCGATTGCCGAAGACGGCAAGCTGGTTGGTTTCAACGTGCTGGTCGGTGGTGGTTTGGCCATGACCCACGGCAATAAAGAAACCTTCCCGCGTAAGGCGGACGATTTTGGCTTTATCAAAAAAGAAGACACACTGAAATTTGCCGAAGCTGTTGTCACCACTCAACGTGACTGGGGTAACCGTTCAAATCGTCTGAATGCCAAAACCAAATACACGCTGGAACGTGTCGGTGTCGATGCGTTTAAAGCAGAAGTGGAAAAACGTACTGGTATCAAGTTTGAAGAAAGCCGCCCGTATGTGTTCACCAGCCGTGGCGATCGTTTTGGCTGGGTGGAAGGTATCGATGGTAAATATCATCTGACGCTGTTCATCGAAAACGGCCGTATTCTGGATTTCCCGGGCAAACCGCTGAAAACCGGTCTGGCTGAGATCGCGAAGATCCACAAAGGGGATTTCCGCATGACCGCGAACCAGAACCTGATCATCGCCGGTGTGCCGAAAAAAGAGAAAGCCAAGATCGAGAAGCTGGCGCGTGCGCATGGCCTGATTGATGATGGCATCACCGAACAGCGTAAGAACTCGATGGCGTGTGTGGCGCTGCCAACCTGCCCGCTGGCGATGGCCGAAGCAGAGCGTTTCCTGCCTGCGTTCACCACGCAAATCGAAGAAGTGATGGCGAAACACGGTTTGGCTGATGATCATGTGATCTTCCGTGTCACGGGCTGCCCGAACGGTTGTGGCCGTGCGATGCTGGCGGAAATTGGTCTGGTTGGTAAAGCGCTGGATCGTTACAACTTCTATATCGGCGGTAACCGCGAAGGTACGCGTATCCCTCGTCAGTACCGTGAAAACATCAGCTCTGCCGAGATCCTGAAAGAGATCGATGTGCTGCTGGGTCGTTGGGCGAAAGAGCGTAATGAAAACGAAGGCTTTGGTGATTTCGTCATTCGCACTGGTATCGTGAAACCGGTCGTTAACTCAGCTAAGGATTTCTATGCCGCATAACTTTTTGTCGCTGAGCGCACTGACTGCGCTCTCTAAAGAAGAACAGACAGTTCAGCTGGCTGAAATTAATCAGCAGCTGGAGGCGCTCAGCGCACAAGAGCGTGTGCAATGGGCCTTCGCTAATCTGGAAGGGGAGTTCATTCTCTCCTCCAGCTTCGGTATCCAGGCAGCATTGATGCTGCATCTGGTGACACAGGTGCGACCGGATGTACCGGTGGTGCTGACTGATACCGGTTATCTGTTTCCGGAAACCTATCAGTTTATCGATCAGCTGACGGATCGTCTGAAACTGAATCTGAAAGTGTATCAGGCACCGATCACGCCGGCCTGGCAGGAAGCCCGTTACGGCAAACTGTGGGAGCAGGGTGTTGAGGGGATTGAAAAATACAATCAGATCAACAAAGTGGAACCGATGGCGCGCGCGCTGAAAGAGCTGAACGTCAAGACCTGGTTCTCCGGCCTGCGCCGTGAACAGTCATCGACTCGCGGCAATCTGCCGGTACTGGCGGTACAACGCGGTATCTTCAAATTCCTGCCGGTGATCGACTGGACCAACAAAGACGTGTTCTATTACTTCAAAGAACACGATCTGCCATATCACCCATTGTGGGAGCAAGGCTACCTGTCGGTCGGCGATGTGCAGACCACCGCGAAGTGGGAACCGGGGATGACGGAAGAACAAACCCGTTTCTTTGGCCTGAAGCGCGAGTGCGGATTGCACGAAGAAAAATAAATTAAACACAAGGGCGCATCAAGCGCCCTTTGTTTTATCTTCTGTGACCATTTACGGATTAGGGGGAAGGATAAGGTTCAAGTCTTCTAATGTTACACCCGTGACATTAGTCAATATTGCTATGTCCTGAGCAGATGCCACACCGCCAGCATCAGCATCTACAGAGACAATGGTATTGCCGTTATATTCCCTGATACTAACGTAATCGGCCAATGTCCCGGTACTAACCCCGCTATCACTCAAGACGGAACTGATATCCAGGCTGTCACCACCTGCACCGGTGGTGAAGTCGCTGATGGTATCAACGCTGGCGGCATCGCCTTTCAGGAAGACAAAGCTGTCACTACCGCTGCCACCTTCCAGCGTATCAGCGCCGGCACCACCAATCAGGGTATCGTTGCCAGCACCACCATGGAGCGTGTCATTGCCGGCACCGCCCATCAAAACATCGTTCAGAGAAGAGCCCGTGATCGTGTCATCAAAGTTGGTACCGACCACGCCTTCCATGTTCATGTATCCATCACCGGTGCCTAATCCGCCTGTTCCGTCCGCGATAGAATGATAACCACCACCCGCTGCGGTGCCCTGCTGCAGAGTAAAATTGATGGCGACCGAGCTGTCGGAAAAGTCCAGCAGGTCAGTGCCGGTGCCGCCGTCCATCTTGTCGTCGTTGCCAGGGCCGCCCCGGAGAATGTCGTCGCCGCCAAGTCCGTTCAGTGTATCCGTGCCGTTGCCGCCGATGAGGATGTTATTGAAATCATTACCGGTCAGGGTATTGTTGCCACTGCCGCCTATAACGCCTTCTATGCCTGAGTAGGAGTCTCTTCCCTGAGCTGTTGCGGTACCACTTCCATCAGCGCCAAGTATAAAACTGAAATCACTGGTTACCGCCGAGTAATCCAGCAGATCCATGCCGGCACCACCGTTCAGGACATCGTCGTTTGCTCCACCCCGCAGGATGTCATTGCCGTCTCCGCCGTTCAGAACGTCATCGCCGGCACCGCCAATTAAGACATCTCCCGTAGCCGCGCCTGTCAGTGTGTCCGCGCCACTTGCGCTATCAATATAGGAACCCTGATAACTTTGGTTAGAGAGATCTATCGAGTCAGAACTGGAGTTGGTGACATCCACTATCTTGAGGGTAACTGTACCGGTCGAGGTTAATGCCGGAGTGGCATTGTCAGAAATTGTATAAGTAAATGTTGCGGTACCAGGTGTATCGACGGTCCAGAGAGGGTTACTCGGATTTACTGTGTGATTCGCGATCTCCAAAGTAAGTACTTGTGTTGCGCTATTGAATTCTACAGAGGTGATTTTTGAATCATTCCAGGCCACAGATTGAAACGTGATCGTTTTGCCATCAATGTCAGTGTCATTTCCGAGCAGCACACTGACAGGTAACGTGACGATTGTCGATTCAGATACCCATAGGGTGTCATCCACTGCTATAGGTGCATCGTTGACCGGGTTGACAGTCATGTTGATGATAGCCACCGTTGTTGCTGGTGTGGCTAAACCATCCGTCGAAATGGCAGTTACCGTCAGGGCAAAGTTTCCATAGAAATTTTCTGGCGGCGTGATAGCCAGGCCTTCCAGCTGATCTGGTGTCAAGGTGATGCTGCCGCTACTGATGGTAAGGGTATCGAGGGCAGTATTACTCAGGGTCGCCCCGGTTGGGATGTTACTGATGGTAATGGACAGGGTTTCCGAGCCGTCGGTGTCGGTCAGTGCCGGGGTGATGGACAGGGCGATCGGCATGTCTTCATCACCGGTAGCGGGGGCGACGGTCAGTGTCGGGGCATCTGATACCGGGTCGACGGTCACACTGGCAGTCGCGGTGGCAGAGTCTGCACCATCGTTGTCGGTGACAAAATAATTGAAACTGGCGTCTCCGCTCCAGTTTTCAGTTGGTACAAAGTAAACCGTATCACTGGTAATCTCGTCGCCGGCTACGATCTGGGTAGTCAGTGCCGCATCGCTGTATAGCGTTCCCTGCTCCTGAGAAGGTAGGGACGTGATGGTGTAGGAAACGACAGAGCCATCGCTGTCAGAACCCGACAGAGTAACAGCAATAGCTGGATCATCTTCGGCGCCGCTGGCAGAGACCGCGTTAGCCGTCGGTGCCTGATTGGCTAGAACCTGACTGGTATCAACTTCAGGTTCTGTGTCCACCCATTTGAAGCCATCACTGGTGCCATTAACATTGGTCGAACGGACGCCGAGCACAAAATCATCCGGATTGCTCAGATTAGAGATGAAGCTTTCAAGTTGTATTTGATCATCACCAGACAACGTCATACTGACAGTACTGCCTTCAGTAATAGTCGTTGGATAGACGGGCTTTGCATAGTCGTCCCAGACGATCTTTTCCTGAGTGGCAGAACCGTCATCGGCCCAGACCGTGCTGGTACCGTTCATGTTAAGACTGTTATCGGATTTAGTCAGCGTAGTCAGTGCGGTACCAAAGTCTTTTGTTGTATCGCCGTCTGAAAACCAGAGTGCACCGAGGTCGAATGAACCTTTATCGCAAAAAACGGTGAACGATTTTGTTGCGGAATCATAAGTAACGGTGAAATGAACAACTGCGTCCAGAGAGCCAAATTCCCAGTTATATGTTGTCATGATCAAGTCCCTTTCATTTGAACAAGTTCAATGGAGCTTCCTTCCGGAAGCTCTCGTTTAGCAAATAAAAATGATTAAACTATTTTCAACCAGAACTGGTCATCTGAACTTCGAAGCAGCGCAACCAGTACAAGCTGTGATGTTTCGTTTTCTTGGGCTTTTTTAAATCTAGTTTAAATTGGTATTTCCGGTAGTTCTTTACATCGGCGATGACAGATATGTGATCAGATACAATGTAAGGCAGTCGGACTATGACTGCTTTGCCAGCACCAGTTCAATAAACGCATCCCGGATGGGATTGCTGTAGCGCGGATTCCAGGCCATCCCGATATCCCATTCGGTATATTCCCCGGTCAGATGAATGATGTTCACCTCCGGCGGTGCAATCGACACTGCGCTTTCCGGCACAAAGGCCACCCCGATCCCGGCACCGACCAATCCCAATAATGTTGGACTGTCACCGGCATATTGTGCCACCACCGGGTAGCGGTTATGGAAGGCGAGGAACTGATCGATCTGACGATTCAGCCGTTGCCCTTGAGTCGGCATCAGGCGTAGTACGGGTAACTGGTCGAGTTGTGACAGATAATCCGCCTCGCTGGTACCGGGGAAATGAAGCGGATTGACGGCCAGGACCAGCCGGTCGGAGGAGAGCTTATAAGACATTAAGGGCGGCTCGACCGGCAGACGCAAAAAACCGAGTTGAGTCTGATCGGCCAGCAACTGCGCGATCAGCGGAATGGATGACGTATCGTGCATGGTGATGGTGACACCGGGATAAAGCGTCCGGAACTGCGCGGTAAACGACGAAGCCAGTCGCAGACTAGACAAGCCGATACCGATGGCAAGCTTGCCGGATTCCCCCTGCAGCACCCTACGGGCATGGCGTCTGAACTGATCAGCCTGTAATACCAGCGCCCGGGCCTGTTCATGCAACTCTTTGCCCAATGACGTGAGCTCGGCACCGCGCCGGTTTCTGATAAATAACTCACCACCAAGACTTTCTTCCAGCGACGCGATCTGTTTCGACAGGGCTGGTTGGGTAATAAACAGTTTTTCTGCCGCTTCCGTGAAGTTCAGGCAATCGGCCAGCGTCACAAAGGCGCGTAACTGACGTAGTTCCATTCCGTTTGGTTATCACTGATGGAGAATTATTCATTTTTAAGAATAACAAACCTTTGCTGTAATCACTACATCGGTGCAGCGCAATAAATACCCAGAGCTGACACCCGTTAAGTGACACAGGAGGTTGTATGACAATGAAATACATTTTTCTGATCAAAAACCGGGTTGTCACCCAGATTTGTCAGGATGAGCCTTATAGTGAAGAAATTACACGGCAGTTGCTGAAGCAGGGTTTTTATATTTTCCATCATCATGTCTATGCCGACGATGACAAAAAAGCGATGGCGAAATACCATGAGCTGCAACAGAATTAATCTATTCACTTTATTTCCTGCCGGAGTGCAGGAAACACTAATTAATTGGAATTATCTGAATGAAATGTAAAGGTTTTTTGTTTGATCTGGATGGTACGCTGGTCGATTCCTTACCGGCGGTAGAACGCGCCTGGTCTGACTGGGCGAAAAGCCGCGGCCTAGATTCGGAAGAGGTTCTGGGTTTTATTCACGGCAAACAGGCGATCACTTCATTGCGTCATTTTATGCCGGGGGAGAGCGAAGAAGCGATCCAGGAGCAGTTCCGCCTGCTGGAAAAAACCGAAGCGGAAGATACAGTCGGTATTTCAGCCTTACCTGGTGCGGCGGAACTGCTGCATCGTCTGAACGAATTATCGGTACCGTGGGCGATTGTGACCTCCGGTTCGGTACCGGTTGCTCATGCGCGGCACGCTGCCGGTGAGCTGGCCCGCCCGGAAATCTTCATCACGGCAGAGTTGGTGATGCGTGGCAAACCGAATCCGGATCCATACCTGCTGGGCGCAGAAAAGCTGGGACTGAAACCGGAAGAGTGCGTGGTAGTAGAAGATGCGCCTGCAGGAGTGCTATCCGGACTGGCTGCCGGCTGCAAAGTGATTGCGGTCAATGCGCCGGCGGATACGCCGAAACTGGATCAGGTCGATCTGGTACTGTCGTCACTGGCCGGTTTGCAGATCACCGCTGTATCGGCGCAGGAATTTCAGGTTACTTCGTCCTGACCGTCAGCTTCTCATCATCGCCAGCGTGGTATCCAGCATACGGTTGGCAAAACCCCATTCGTTATCGCACCAGACCAGCGTTTTGATCAGGTGTTTACCACTGACGCGGGTCTGTGTGCCGTCGACGATGGCACTGTGCGGATCATGATTGAAATCGATGGAGACCAGCGGCAGTTCGGTGTAATCGACGATACTGCGGAAGCTGTCTTTGGCTGCGCGTTGCAGCACATTATTGACATCCAGTACGCTGACCGGGTTGGTGACGGTCACGCTCAAATCAATCGCCGTTACGTTGATGGTAGGTACGCGCACGGAAATCGCTTCAAAACGATCACAGAATTTCGGGAAGATACGGGTGATGCCGGCGGCAAGCTTGGTGTCCACCGGAATGATCGATTGACTGGCGGCGCGGGTACGGCGCAGGTCAGGATGATAGGCATCGATCACCTGCTGATCGTTCATTGACGCATGAATGGTAGTCACGGTGCCGGATTCAATCCCGAAGGCATCATCAAGCAGTTTGATGATCGGAATAATGCAGTTGGTGGTACAGGAACCATTAGAGACGATGCGATGTTCCGGTTTTAACACCTGGTGATTTACCCCATAAATGACGGTTGCATCCAGATCACTGCCGCCGGGATGAGAAAACAGCACTTTTTTCGCGCCGGCCGCCAGATGCAATTCGCCATCAGTGCGTTTGCCATAAACCCCGCTGCAATCCAGCACGATATCAATGCCCAGCTCACCCCACGGCAACTGGCCGATCTCTTTCTGATGCAGCAAGCGGATGGCGTCATCCCCGACATACAGCACATCCCGTTCCTGACGGACATCCCAGTCAAACCGGCCATGTGTCGAGTCATATTTCAGTAGGTGCGCCATACCTGCCGCATCCGCCGGTTCGTTAATGGCAACAACCTTGATTTCGGCACGGCGGCCAGATTCATAGAGCGCGCGTAATACATTACGACCAATGCGGCCAAAACCATTGATGGCGATACGGATTGTCATGCTATTTCCTGATTAATCATCTCCGGAAGAGCTGGTGAAGTTCGCATAACCATTGCCGTTTGTCTACCCTGTAGAGAGGACATAACTATCTGATGAGCTAGTGATACATAGCAAAACAGTAAGGATCCAGCATGGGTATTTTTGAACGTTATCTCACCGTATGGGTAGGCTTATGCATCATAGCCGGCGTGGTGCTCGGCAATCTGGTACCGGAGATATTTGGTGTGATTGCCAGTCTGGAGTGGGCTCACGTTAATCTGGTGGTGGCGCTGTTAATCTGGGTCATGATTTACCCGATGATGGTACAGATTGATTTCTCCGCTATCAAAGATGTGGGGAAACGGCCAAGAGGACTGATGCTCACGTTGACGGTCAACTGGCTGATTAAACCTTTTACCATGGCGTTTCTGGCATGGTTGTTTTTCCGGATTATTTTTGCAGATTGGGTGAACCCACAATCGGCTGGTGAGTACATAGCCGGTATGATCCTGCTGGGCGTTGCGCCCTGTACTGCGATGGTGTTTGTGTGGAGCCAGCTGACCCGGGGTGATCCGAATTATACGCTGGTGCAGGTAGCGATAAATGATCTCATCATGGTCTTTGCATTTGCACCGATCGCAGCATTTTTGCTGGGCGTCAGTGATATCGAGGTGCCCTGGGAAACGCTGTTATTTTCTGTGGTGCTGTATGTGTTGCTGCCACTTTTTGCTGGTGTGCTTACTCGTCATCATCTGGAAAGAAAAGGGGGGGACGTTAGCCTGTATGCGTTTCTTGGCCGCATTAAACCCTGGTCGATAGTTGGTTTGCTGGCAACCGTGGTCTTGTTGTTTGGTTTTCAGGCTGAAACCATCATGCTGCAACCGCAAACTATATTGCTGATTGCTATTCCGCTGTTATTACAATCATACGGTATTTATGCCATTTCGTATGCAGGAGCCCGGATCTTACGGCTGCCATTTAACATTGCGGCACCAGCCTGCATGATTGGCACATCAAACTTCTTTGAGCTGGCGGTTGCCGTTGCCATCTCGTTGTTCGGACTTCATTCTGGCGCTGCGTTGGCAACAGTGGTCGGCGTTTTGGTCGAAGTACCGGTCATGCTGTCATTGGTCGCTATTTCCAACAAAACACAGCACCGGTTTGACTGATATCTGCTTTGTGCTGACAGAGGGCGTGATGACAACTGAACTCACGCCTTTATTGTTTGCATTGTTTTCCGGGATTAACCGGCGAAGGCGACTTCCGGTAAGCCGGCAATATCCATCGAAATGGCCAGGACCGCGCCTTCCATCGGATGCGCGGCCAGATGTTCTTCGGTCATTTTCTGACTGGCGCTGGTGACATACAGCGTTTTCAGCGCCGGGCCGCCGAAGCAGGGCATGGTCGGGTTGGTGACCGGCAGCTCGATATTACGCAACAACTCACCTTGCGGGCTGATGCACAATACCCGTCCGCCGGCATACTGGGCTGACCAGTAGTTGCCTTCACTATCGACGGTGGCACCGTCCGGGCGGCCCATGCCTGCCGGCACGACAAAAAATACCTGCTGATTGCTGACATTGCCGGTGGCCACATCATAATCACAGCGGTAAATGGTAAGGTTAGGCGTATCTGACCAATACAGTGTCTTTCCGTCCGGGCTGAAGGCCAGGCCGTTACAGGTCCAGCTTTTGCCAACCAGTTGACGTAAATTCAGTGCAGCATCCAGCTGGTAAAACGTACCGTAGGAATCGTCTTTGCGGCCGTTCATGGTACCGGCGATAAAACGGCCGGCCGGGTCACAGCGGCCATCGTTAAAACGCTGCCAGGGTTTATCCGCTTCCGGATCGGCAATCGGTGTCAGCACCGGATTTTCCACATCATCAATAAAAGCCAGTCCGGATTGCAGACCGACGATCAGGCCACCGGTTTTACGCCAGATAAAACAGCCGATTTCTTCATTCAGCTGAATGACACGATGCGCACCGCTGGCCGGATGATGGCGGTGGATCTGGTGTTTTAGAATATCCACCCACCACAATGTTTGTGTTTCTGCATGCCAGCGGGGACATTCGCCCAGTTGATCGCGTTGTGCTGATAATGCCTGCATGATGACCTCTCCCTGAATACTGCCATCAGACTAGCAGAGTGTTTCCGGTAACATAAACTGAAACCGGTTTTATTGTGATCCATATCAAGGTCATCGTTTGGGTGCGATCATGATGGTTACGCGGGTGGGCCATACCGCAGCAGTTCCAGTTGACAAACTAAAATTATCCGCCTTATGGCGCTTTCAGCTGATCATTCCGGTTTTGTTTATAAATACTCTGCTTTCAGTCTGATTGTGAGCAAAAAGCGCTCACGACATACTGTCCAGCCTTGGTGGTTCAGGGTATTCTAGCGCCGGTTTTTATCATTGCAGGTACACTAGTTCAATTCGCTGACTGAACTGAGAAGTCGGCATTAAATTCGTGACAGAGGTTTTCATGGAAGTTCAAACTGAGGGTGAACTGAAGCGTGGGTTGAAAAACCGGCATATTCAGTTGATCGCATTAGGTGGTGCTATTGGTACCGGGCTGTTTCTAGGTATCGCGCAGACCATCAAGATGGCGGGACCGGCTGTATTGCTCGGTTATGCGCTGGGCGGTCTGATCGCGTTCCTGATCATGCGTCAGCTGGGGGAAATGGTAGCGGAAGAGCCGGTATCCGGTTCATTCAGTCATTTTGCCTATAAATACTGGGGTGATTTTCCGGGCTTCCTGTCTGGCTGGAACTACTGGGTGCTGTATGTGCTGGTCGGCATGGCGGAACTGTCTGCGGTCGGTATTTATGTGCAGTACTGGCTGCCGGATTTGCCAACCTGGGTTTCTGCGCTGGTGTTCTTTGTCATTATTAATGCCGTCAATCTGACCAACGTGAAAATGTTCGGTGAGATGGAATTCTGGTTTGCCATTATCAAGGTTGTCGCGATTGTCGGCATGATCCTGTTTGGTGGCTGGCTGCTGCTGAGCGGTCAGGGCGGGGAACAGGCCAAGGTCAGCAACCTGTGGGCGCTGGGCGGTTTTATGCCGAATGGCTGGCACGGTGTGATCATGTCGCTGGCGATCATCATGTTCTCCTTCGGTGGACTGGAGCTGGTAGGGATCACCGCGGCAGAAGCGGATAATCCGCGCAAGAGCATTCCGCAGGCGGTGAATCAGGTGATCTACCGTATTCTGATTTTCTACATTGGTGCACTGGCGGTACTGCTGTCACTGTTCCCGTGGAGTCAGCTGGCCGAAGGTGGCAGCCCGTTTGTCATGATTTTCTCCGCGCTTGGTGAAAATTCGACTGCCAACATCCTGAACGTGGTGGTATTGACGGCGGCACTGTCGGTTTACAACAGTGGTGTGTACTGCAACAGCCGTATGCTGCATGGTCTGGCACAGCAGGGCAATGCGCCACGCATTCTGGGTAAAGTCGACAAACGCGGGGTGCCGGTACCGGCCATCATGCTGTCCGCGTTAGTGACCTTCCTGTGTGTGGTGATCAACTATCTGCTGCCGGGCAAAGCGTTTGCACTGCTGATGTCGCTGGTAGTGGCGGCGCTGGTGATTAACTGGGGCATGATCAGTCTGGCGCATTTGAAATTCCGTGCGGCCAAAGATCGCGAAGGTGTCACGCCGGTGTTCCGGGCATTCTGGAGTCCGCTGACCAACTACCTGTGTCTGGCGTTCATGGGGCTGTTACTGGTGCTGCTGTACATGAGCGGCGAAACCATTGCCGTGGAGCTGGTGCCGGTCTGGCTGGTGCTGAACTGGGTGGGTTACCGTTATAAATGCCGTGTTTTAGGCAATAGCTCAGGCGATCACGTCGTTATTAATCAGTGATCTGTCACTGTGAAGATGAAGGGATGTCCGGTGACATCCCTTTTTTGTCGCATCTGCAACAATCCCGTCAGTATGTTTCAATATTGACGCGCCATTCCATTAAATATTCTATAAAAATCAATGGTTTGTTTTGGGAACAAGAATTGCTGAATCCTGTTACGCAGGAGGTGCATTATGGCCCGGAAAACCACATTTCAGAAACCCTCGCTGATCATCAATGATACGACGTTACGCGATGGCGAACAGTCAGCCGGTGTGGCATTCACTCAGGATGAGAAAATTGCGATTGCCCGGCAGCTGTGGGAGATCGGTGTTCCTGAGCTGGAAGTGGGTATTCCTGCCATGGGACTGGATGAATGCCGTCGCATTGGTGCGCTGCGGCAGGCGTTACCGGATGCCACGCTGATGGTCTGGTGCCGTATGCATGCCACGGATATCCGGCAGGCGGCGGCACTGGGCATGAACTGGGTAGATGTCTCGATTCCGATCTCTGAACAGATGATGGAGCACAAACTGGCCCGCAGCCGGGAGCAGGTACTGACTGAACTGGCAGAGCATGTCTCGCTGGCAAAATCGCTGGGACTGAAAGTCTGTATCGGCTGTGAGGATGCCTCGCGTGCGGCACTGGCCGATTTGCGGGTGGTGGCTGATCTGGCGTTGCGTACCGGTGCGGAGCGTCTGCGCTATGCCGATACGGTTGGTATTCTCGACCCATTTACCACCTATGACCGTATCCGGGCATTGCGCCAGTACTGGCCGCTGCAACTGGAAATGCACGCGCATGACGATCTGGGACTGGCGACCGCCAATACGCTGGCAGCCTACCGGGCGGGGGCCACACATGCCAATACCACAGTGATTGGACTTGGGGAACGCGCTGGCAATGCGCCGCTGGAAGAAGTAGTCATGGCACTGAAACAGTGTTTTGCGACCGATTTGCAGATCCAGAGCCATCGTTTGCCGGCATTGTGCGATTTTGTGTCCAAAGCCTCCGGCCGCCGTATCGCGCAGCAAAAACCGCTGGTGGGCGAGTATGTGTTTACGCATGAATCCGGTGTGCATGTCGATGGTTTGCTCAAGGATAAGAATAACTATCAGGGCGTGGATCCGGCCAGTTTAGGGCGTGAGCACAAACTGGTGCTGGGCAAACATTCCGGCCGCAATGCCGTCCGTTCCGTTTTTGCTTCGCTCGGCTATCAACTGGCGAACGAACAAATTGATTTGGTATTGGAGCAGATCCGTCATTTTGCGGAGCGTGCGAAACGTAACCCGACTGAATCAGAATTACGCTGGGTGTACCAGCATTTATTTAAATCCCCTCAACGTGTTGCCTTGTAATGCAGGCCAAGGAGTCAGTATGGATTGGTTTACCTCACTGGAAGGTGTTGATGAGTTAGAGACTGCCGAAGCCTTTCTGGATTTTTTCGGTATTCCGTATGAAGCCGCGCAGGTACGCAGTAAACGACTGCATATCATGCACCACTTCAATCAACAGATTAAAAAGGCCCAAGCGGATCGCTGCCTGACCGAGCAGGGTCGCTTTTTACTGGCCAGAACCTTGCTGGCGGACAGCTATCAGGCGTTCCATCATCATGAAGTGAAAGAGCATTCCACGCTGGGAGTCTATAGTCGCTTGACCCCGAGCTTTGTCGGCTTTGCCCAGTTACAGGAGGTGTGCCTGTGAAACCTGAATATGACTATGGTGAAGTAGTGCGGGTGGTCCGCAATATTCGTGATGACGGCACCTTCCCGGGAAAACAGCGCGGTGATCTGATCGTGCGGAAGGGCAGCACCGGTTATGTCCGCGATGTGGGTGTGTTCCTGCAGGATCAGTTGATCTATCAGGTGCATTTTATCGACGAGGATCTGATCGTCGGCTGTCGCAGTCAGGAGCTGATCCCCGCCGATGAACCCTGGATTGAAAGTGAATTCGAATTTGGTGACTGGATCCGTGCGGCCAATCATCTGGCGATTAAAGGGGAAGTCATTGCCGAGGCCGGCAGTGAAGGGCAGGTGATGTCGGTGCGCCGCGACCTGGATCCTATCCTGTATGAAGTCCTGTTTCGTGATCGGATGCTGCTGGTGCCGGCGTCGGCCATCTGCTGGCCACCGGAAACGGAACCGGCTGAGGAGGTGGCATGCTGAACTGGCAGGCGTATCCCCGGTTAAAATTGGCTACCCAGCATTTCGGGAAAGTGCCCTCTGATTTGTCGGCCGATGAGTCAGCCCGGCTGGAAACGATGCTGACGCATCAGTTGGCGATTGAAACCCGTATTTTGGACTATGCCACCCAGGCAGCACTGTCGGTTTCTGCCGCAGATCTGAACGCCGCGCTGGAAGAGGTGAAAAAAGCCTATCCGGACGAGGAGGCCTGGAAAGCGTCGATGGCAACCGTGAAGCTGGATTTACCCAGTCTGAAAGAGGCATTGCGACGCGAACTGCTGGTGTCGCAGGTCATGGATAAGGTGGTGGAAAATATCAAACCCCTGACCGAAGAGGCAGCTAAAGCCTGGTATCTGGATCATCCGCGGCAATTCCTGCAACCGGAACGTCGCATGGCGCGGCATATTCTGATCACCATTGATGAGGCGAATCCGGATAACCATGAGGAAACGGCCTATAGCCGGTTACAGAATATCCGCAGTCAGCTGATCAAGTCGCCGGGCAAATTTGCCGATCTGGCAATACGCTATTCGGAATGTCCGACCGCGGTCAATGAAGGCAAGATCGGTCTGGTGAAACAAGGGCAATTGTATCCGGAGCTGGATACGGCGTTGTTCCAGCTGCCGGAACGGGGCTTCAGCAATATCCTGCGCAGTCCGATGGGGTTCCATCTGTTGTGGTGTGAAAAAATCCATCCGGCTGCCCCCATGCCTCTGGATGAAGCTGTACCGAAAATCATTGCGGCACAGCTGGATCATGCCAGAAAAAAACTGCAGAAACAGTGGCTGAGCTGGTTAATGCAACAGGAGGCGTGATGCCTCCCGTTTTTACTTTTTGGCATGCAGGGTAAACGTGACAATCTCTGTGGGTACCCCCAGACGATAAGGCCAGACATGGCCCATGCCGGTCGAGACATACAGCTGGCTTTGCTGTCGCTGAAACCAGCCTTTGATGTATTTAGACCAGAGTGTGCCGACGGTATAGCCCAGTGGTATGACTTGTCCGCCATGGGTATGACCCGCCAGGCTCAGATTAGTGTTACGGGCCGTGGCCAGATCAAAAAAGTCGGGATGGTGCGTCAGGCACAGGAGCCATTCATCTGGCGTGACATGGCGGAAGGCTTTCTCCGCCGAACGTTGCATGTAATCCATCTGCGCGGTTTCTGCCAGCTTGCGGCGGGAGTCGGGTAAGATCGGGTAATCCACCCCGACAATCTGAAATGCCGTACCGCGATAGCTCAGGTTCATTTTCTCATCCACCAGCAGACGGATTTGACTACTGGCTGCGGCACTTTGATATTTCTGCAGGATGGCCGTTAATCCCTGATATTTCTCATGATTACCAAGGATAGCCACCACACCGAGCGGTGCATTCGCTTGGGCCAGCGCCGCAAAGGCGCTAGTCAGCTGTCGTTCATCATCCAGCAGATCGCCGGTCATCACCAGCAGATCCGGTTTCTCCGCATTCAGTCTGTCTACCGCCGAAGCTAGCTCTGCGCTACTGACAAAATCGCCGACATGACTGTCGGTGATCTGGGCAATCTTCATTCCATCCAGCGCCGAGGGTAACTGATCAGGATAAACATCAAAATGGCGCAGCACCGGCGGGGTCATTGCCTCATAGACACCGGCCACCGACAAGATGCAGACAAGCGGTATCAGCAGGCGGTTTGGTTTTCGCCAGAACAGGCTATGCAATTTGCGGCGGAAGATTTTCAGCAGCAGCGACAGGAGCAGAAAACCCATGCCGGCGGCGGCATACGCCATATTGGCATTCAGCCAGAGCGCGACTATCCAACGCAGTGGGGCAGAGGCAACCAGCCAGTTCTGTGCAGAGAATTGCGACACATACCAGGTTCCCATCACCAGCAGGTTCATCAGCCAGTAAAGCTGCAAGGCTCGCTTGTGTAACCGGAAATGCGGGAGCGCCGTCATTAACAGACCGCTGATCCCGCAGTAAATCATGCCGCGGTAAACAAACCAGAGAGTGGTGCTGATGGTCATAGGCTGTGTGATTGTCTGAAGTTCGGAAAGGCGCTGATTATGCGACAAACGGTGCATGAGCGCAAAAATGACAGAAGATGAAAAAAGGAGCCGCAGGTGCAGGAGTCTGCGGCTCAAAATTGACGAGCCCCTAAGTTAGCGGGAATGGAACAGTAGTATCAAAGCGCAAATTCAGATTTCAGCGATGCCACCCAGGTTTTGACGCGTTCTGGGGTGAGGCTGGCCTGGTTATCCTGATCGATCACCAGACCCACAAAGTCATCACCGTCCAGTGCATTCGAGCTGTTAAATTCGTAACCTTCGTTTGGCCAGAAACCCACCACTGACGCACCCGCTTCAGAAACGATGTCATACAACTCACCCAGTGCATCCACGAACGCATCGCCATAGCTGGCTTGATCACCCAAACCAAACAGGGCGACTTTCTTGCCGGTCAGATCGGCGGCTTCCAGTTCAGGAACGAATTCGGCCCAGCTTTCGGCCTGACAATCACAGTCCAGACCCGGCAAGGCGCCATCGCCCAGCGTTGGTGTACCCAGAATCAGATACTCATAGGCCAGCAGATCATCAATACTGGCTTTATTGATATTTACCGGCGCAGCAACTTCATCACTGGCGAAGGTATCCTGGATCAGTTTTGCGACTTTACGGGTCTTACCGGTGTCACTGCCGAAGAAAATGCCGACTTTAGCCATGGTGTCTCTCCTTGAATACGGTGTTTTTCTTTATAGTGCAGGAACGATGCCGATCTTCTTTTTTGTGTAAGATATTGAAAATTAAGATTTTTATTTTTGATTGACTGAGGCTGGCTTGTGATAAACCTCACAATCTGCGACAAAAGAGCAAAAAAAGACCACCATAACAGGTGGTCTTGGTCGGTGAGGTTGTCCTCAGGCTTTGGACGGAGTCACAACTTTCTGCTGGACAACGTTTTCCTGCATGACCTTGTGCGGTGCATGAGGCGCCCAGCCGGACAGTGCCAGCAGAACAAAGAAGCCGAACACATAGGAAACAGCGACATGCCAGCCGTGACGTAACCAGTTCACGGCCGAACGGGCTTCTGGGTACATGTTGGATAGTGCCACACCGGCAGATGAGCCAAACCACAGCATGGAACCACCGAAACCCACGGCATAAGCCAGAATTCCCCAGTCATAGCCGCCTTGTTCCAGACACAGCTTCGTCAGCGGGATGTTGTCAAAGACGGCAGAAATAAAGCCAAGGAAGAAGGTCGTCACCCATGAAGCTGGTGGCAATTCATCGACCGGCATCAATGATGCGCAGGTGACCAGCCCCATCAGGAAGATAGTGCCGCTGGTCGCGTTTTTAAGTTCATTCCACGGTGTTTTAACAAACAAGGCACCGAGCAGCAACGCGATCCAGACACCGAGTGCCGGGAAATCAAGGGCATAGTTGGTGATAATGGCGCATACCAGAATCAGCGCAACCACGCCCAGTTTCCGCCATTCGACCACTACATCCACCGGCGCGTCTTTGATGATACGCTGATATTTGTCCTGCTGCAGGGAAGCGATGACGCCAAACAAGACCAAGGCGGTACTTGCGGCAATATAGGCATGAATCACGTTCAGTGGACTGACGCCGTCAATCCACATCAGTGTGGTGGTCGTATCACCAACCACAGAGCCTGAGCCACCGGCATTACTGGCTGCGACGATCGCGGCGAGATAGCCGATATGCACACGTTTTCTGAAGACAACAAACGCGATCGCACCACCAATCATGGCGGCGGCGATGTTATCAAGAAACGCGCTGATGACAAAAATCATGACCAGCAGGGTAAATCCGCCTTTCCAGTCGTCCGGCAGATATTTCGGCAGGATTTTCGGCAGCTCGGACTCTTCGAAATGTTTGGCCAGCACAGCGAAACCAAACAGGAGACCGAGCAGATTGAGCAGAATTCGCCATTCGCCTTCGTGACCGTTGCCACCCACTATATGATGAACAAACGAGAAATCACTCAGAAACAGATACTTACTGGCAAGAATCGAAGCAAGACCCGTTAAAGCGACCCACATGGTGTAATGATGGAATAATGCAACACCGAGCAAGGTGGCTGCGAACAGGATGAATTCGAGTCTTATCCCGGCAACTGTGAGCATCGAACCGCTATCGGCGGCCACTGCCAGTGCAGGGCAGAGGAGTACGGTTAGCAAAAATAGCCAGGAGCCGGCATTTTTACCAGTGTTCAATTTTTTCATTTAAAGGTCATCCTTGTATTCTACAACCGGAAAACAAGCAGGCTGCCTGAGCTGCTGATTGCTGATTGCTCATTGCAACAGGCTGTAATCTGCTTATTTATCTGAACACACATTTATATAGCAGCAAATCTCAGAGGACAGCATGATCACCGACAAAACTATGCATCTTCGTCCTCATCTTCATCGGCCTGACGCTGTACCGGCAGATATATTTCAACACGATCCCCTTCTTTCAAAATTGTATCAATCGCACAGAATTTGCCAAAAATACCGATGCGGTGCGTCGCCAGATCCAGATCCGGATAATGCTGAAAGACAGGGGACGCCTGTAGTGCCTCCTGTGCGGTAACAGGCTCAGGCAAGTCAAGCTGGTACCAGTTACCTTTTGCTCCGCGAGCGTGCGCTACACTGATTTTCATGGATGGCAACCTCCGTCTGTCGCTGGTGTCGTTGTCGCTGGAACCGCTTTTCCGGCGAACAGGCGTTTGCTTAGCCGGATGGCACACAATAAAAGTCCCAACATAATGAATCCGCCGGGAGGTAATAACATCAGTAAAAAGCCGTGATAATCCGGTAAGACATGCAACTCCATAAATTTAAAGTGCGGGCCTAACAGCAGCGATGCGCCGGAAAACAGGGTGCCGCTACCGAGAATTTCCCGACAACCACCCATAATAGTCATGGCCAATGTAAAACCCAGGCCGGTACCCAGTCCGTCAAGCATGGCGGGAACGGGTGGATTTTTTGTGGCGAATGCTTCAGCCCTGCCGAGAATGGCACAGTTCACCACAATCAGTGCGATGAACAACCCCAGCACTTTATGCAAATCGTGCATCCAGGCATTCATACCTAAATCAACCAGAGTCACCAGTGCGGCGATCAGCAACGTAAAGATAGGGATGCGGATCTGATTGGGCACAATGGCACGGATCAGTGAAACCAGCAGATTCGAGGCAACCAGCACCAGCGTGGTAACCGCGCCCATTCCTAATCCATTCGTGGCTGTTGTGGTCACGGCCATCAACGGACACAGCGCCAGCAACTGCGTAAAAATGGCGTTGTTCTTCCATAATCCATCGGTAAATATGCTTCTGTTACTCATAACTAACTCCCTTTCCGATCCAGAAATTCATTCTGATGCTGCCGGAACAGCTGCAGGGCCTCATGCACACCTTTCACTACGGCACGCGGAGTGATCGTGGCGCCGGTAAAGGAATCGAACTGGCCGCCATCCTTTTTGACATGCCAGCCTTTTTCGTCAGGCTGCTGCAACGATTTGCCGTTAAAACTTAAGATCCACTCGCTTTTACTGAGATCGATGGCATCACCAAGGCCGGGTGTTTCGGTATGACTCAACACACGGACGCCGGTCAGTGTGCCGTTAGCATCAATACCGAGCAGCAGGCGGATCACACCGGAATAACCACTGGTTTGGGCAAACAGGGCGATCCCGGAACCCATTCCACCCTTGCGTGCCCGGAAAAAATGTACCGGCTGACCATCCAGTGTCAGCGTGATTTCCTCCTGGCTGGGCATGTTGTCATACAGGTTTTGTGGCAACACCTGTACCAGCTGGCGCTGCGTGTCTTCAATCCCCCGGGCGATGATGGATTCTTTCGTTATGGCTGAAAACGCAGCCACTGCACCACAAACAAATAAGGCAAACAGACTGAGCAGAAAGGCCTGGTAATAAGGCTGTTCTTTCATCGGTAAAACAACGGACTGATTCATTATTTTTCCTCCGTTTTCAAGTCATAACCATACATGCGTGGGCGGGTGTACTGGTCAATCAGCGGGGTAAAGGCATTCATGATCAGAATGGAGAAGGCAACCCCTTCCGGGAAATTACCAAAGGTCCGGATCACGAAGATCAGAAAGCCGGTGCCGGCACCGAAAATCAGCTTGCCGCGGTTACTGGTCGGCGTGGTGACCGGATCCGTGGCAATAAAGAAGGCGCACATCAGCAAACCACCACTGGTTAACTGGGCCAGTGGCTCGGGTACGGCGGCAGGATCGGCCAGCCACATGGCTGTTCCCGGCAGCAGACAACCGGCCAACGTGGCGACCGGCACGTGCCAGGTAAATACCTGTTGCTGGATCAGCCATAACCCGCCTGCCAGCATCAGGATGGCAGAGGTTTCACCCAGACTGCCGGTGCTGGTTCCCAGTACATGCGCCAGCCAGTGAAAGCTGGATTCAGTTCCTTCCTTGCTCAGACCGAGTGTGGTTGCGCCAGAGACACCATCTACGCCCATCTTGTACCAGACACCGTCATAAAAGGCGCTTGGGTTGATCCATTTGGTCATTTCAACCGGGAAGGAGATCAGCAGTACAACCCGCGCCAGCATGGCCGGGTTAAACAGATTCTGACCCAGACCACCGTAAACCTGTTTACCGAAGAAAATGGCGAATACTGCACCCAATGCACCCAGCCAGAGCGGGGCATGGGGTGGCAGGCTCATGGCGAGGATCAGGGCGGTCAGGATGGCGGCGCCATCATTGATTTCCCCCTGAGTCTGCGGATTCAGTTTCATCGCGATCACTTCACAGGTCAGAGCACTGATAACCGTGGCGACCACCAGAAACAGCGCCGGCATACCAAACTGCAGGATGCCGAGCAGCAAAGCCGGAGCCAGCGCCATGTTCACTTTGAACATGACCTTTTTAATTGAAATACCCTCGTGGGCATGGGGGGCACGTAAGATCATCATGCGGACTCCTCTGTCACTGATGCACTATTGCGGCGTGACGGCCGGCGGCTGGCTTTTGCGGCTTTCGCCGCTTCTTTCTCTGCGGCTTCACGTTCCAGCCGTTCACGGCGCGCGGCGCTGTTCAGGCAAGTACGGGCTGTTTTTTGTTCCGAAAGCCGAATCTTGCCGATCTCCTGTTTGCCCCAGTCAAAATACTGGGTCAGTGGAATGGCGGCCGGACAGACATAGGCACAGGAGCCACATAACAGACAATCCATTACCCCCATGTCGGCAGCTTTGGCAAAATTATCGACTTTCAGTTCGGCGACCATATCCAGCGGTGTCAGACTCATCGGACAGGCACCGATACAGCGACCGCAGCGGACACAGGCGCTGGCTTTCGGATTCGGCAATTCATCTTCGGTCAGCAGCAGCACACCACTGGTCCCTTTGGTGACCGGCGCATGAATATCATTAATGGCGCGACCCATCATCGGACCACCCAGTACAATGCGGGCCGGCGTCGATTTCAGACCACCGCACTGCGCCACAATTTCGGAGATTGGCATACCGACAGGGGCCATCACGTTACTGGGCACTTCCACCGCATCACCGGAAATCGTGATCACGCGATGTGTCAGCGGCCGACCAAAACGCAGCGCTTCAAAGATGGCAATGCTGGTAGCCACGTTTTGTACCAGTACCCCTACATCGGCAGATAATTTACCGCTGGGCACCTGACGACCGGTAACGGCTTCAATCAGCTGTTTTTCGGAACCCATCGGGTAAAGCGCCGGGAGGCCGACAACTTGCATGTTTTCTTCTGTGGCACACAAGGCTTCCATCGCCGCGATGGCTTCCGGTTTATTCTCTTCAATCCCGATGAAGACCTTGTCGGCGAGGGTAATTTGCTGCAGATAGCGGATCCCGCCCATAATGCGTTCCCCCTGTTCCTGCATCAGACGATCATCACAAGTCAGATAGGGTTCGCATTCACTGCCGTTGATAATGAGGGTATCGATCAGATAACTCATACTGAGGCGCAATTTATCGGCGGTAGGAAACATCGCACCGCCCATACCGACAATGCCGGCTTCCTCAATCAGATGGATCATCTCTTCACGCGACAGAGTGTTATTCGCTCTGGCGATATTGCCTGCACTGCTCCGTGGATTTTGCGTGTCCACTTTGATGGTAATGTTGCCGTGATCCACGGCGCTGATCACTCCTGCCAGCGGGGCGTGGATGGGCATAGAGAACCGGCCATTGCCTTTCGCAATCAGCTGATCGGCTTTGACGGTGTCACCCACGGCAACAACCGGTAACGCTGGGGCACCGGCATGTTGTTTGAGTGGTAACACCAGACGCCATGGTGCCTGCATGGTGATCACCGGGCTGTGGCTGGTCAGTTGTTTATGGCTGTCCGGATGAATACCACCATGCGGACGAATTCTGGCCTTAAGCATTTTTCACCTCCAGCGTAGCGATGGGTATTAGTCCGGGCTTGGCAACCCGGCTCATAAATGCAGGATCGGGATACAAAGAAATACCTTTATGTGGGCAAACGGAAACACAGGCACCACAACCGGTACAGGCATCCGCGATGACGCCATGTAACTGGCGGGTGGCGCCGATAATGGCGTCATAACTGCATTGTTTGATGCAACGGCCGCAGCCATCGCAGCCTTCCATATCAATGGCAGCTACCTGTGGTCCCTTGGCGCCACTGCTGTCCAGTGTCACCCCCAGGACAGCGGCAATTTTCTGGGCTAAGGCATCACCACCGGGAGGACAGGCATCCGGCGCTGCTTCGCCGCAGGCCATTGCCTTGGCCGCCTGAGCACAACCGGGATAACCACATTGTCCGCACTGACCGTTTGGCAATAAGGCACTGATGTCATCCACCAGCGGATCACCTTCCACCTTCAGATGAATCGCCGCATATCCCAGTGCATACCCAATACCCGCCGCGATGAGCGGAATGGCCAATAAATAAAGTAATGTCAGCATCTCGTTCTCCTTAACCGGCCAGTCCGCCGAATCCGGCAAACGCCATGGCCAGAATGCCTGCGGTAATAAAACTGATAGGGGTACCATTGAAGAGATCGGGTAAAACCGATTTTTCCAGACGCTGACGCAAACCGGCAAAAAGAATGATGACAAGCGAGAAGCCTAATGCTGAGCTGAGGCCGTAAACCAGCGCTTGTATGAAGTTCAGGTTTTCCTGAATGGTCAGCAGCGAAACGCCAAGCACGGCACAGTTCGTGGTGATCAGTGGCAGAAAGATGCCCAGCGTACGGTGTAATTCCGGGCTTTGTTTGGCAATAAACAATTCCGTCAGCTGCACCAGAGAAGCAATCACCATAATGAAACTCAGCAGACGCAGATATTCCAGCCCCAGTGGCACCAGCACGGCGTGTTCAATAATCCAGCCGACACCGGTTGCCATGGTCAGCACAAAGGTGGTCGCCATCGCCATACCAATTGCCGACGACACTTTGTTCGAAACCCCCATAAAGGAGCACAGTCCGAGAAACCGGGACAGCACCACATTATTCACCAGCCCGTTGGCCAGTATGATTAGCAGCAGATCACGCATTCCGTTTGCCTCTTTCAAACCCAGATGAGGGTGAAAATGCGAAACCTGTGCCAAAAAGTGTGTGCTACATCACAGTGAACGGCTGCCCCATTAAGGTGCGGATAGTGTTTTCTTCAGATGAAATCCGATTGCAGGAGATCGGACAAGAACGCGCTATTTTTGTCGCAATAAGCCTGCTTTTTGTATGGTTTTGTGCTGGTTATGACAATCGTATCAGACGATTCCCATGAAATTTTCTTTCCGGAACAACTCTTGCTTTTCTTATGTCGGACTGGCGACAAGCCATGCACAGATTCACCAAGATCGACAAATTGTCTGATTGCTCACAGCAGCGGATTTAGCGCATGAAGGAGAGGATATGACTATCCTGCAAAACTACACACCCGAGACTACCGGTGCGGTGTGCATCAACAGTGCCAGTTTGCAGCAAATGGTATCGCTGCTGCCGATGGAGTTGTTTTATGGTGTAGTGGAACAATCATCAGTGGGTATCTCTATTACGGATCCGAAAGCCAACATTCTCTACTGCAATACCGCTTTTTGCCGTCTGACCGGCTACAAACGGGGTGAACTGCAATATCGGAACCACAATATTCTGGCCAGCAAGCAGACGCCGAAATCCCGTTATCAGGCAATGTGGCATCAGCTGACACAACATCAACCATGGACTGGCCGGTTGATCAACAAACGTAAAGACGGCTCCTTATATCTTGCCGAAGTCACGGTGACACCGGTATTGAATACCGACAGCCAGATCACCCATTTCCTGGGAATGCACCGGGATATCAGCGATCAGTTTGCGCTGGAGCAACGGGTGCATAATCAGAAAGCAATGATCGAGGCGGTACTGGATGCCGCGCCAACCGCGATCGCGGTGCTCAATGAATTTAATCAGGTGGTACTGGATAACCTGACGTACAAAACACTTCGAACCGATTTGCGTGGCATTGAGCCGTTTCTGGCACTCGAATTTACGCCTGGCCAGCAACGCCCGGATCGCGACCTGCTATGGCCGCTGACCATTCGTGGACGCCAGCGCTGGTTCAGCATCAACATCCAGCCGCTGTTTGAATTGAATGAAGAGGCCGGGCTTTATTTCGGGGAAGGCAAACGGCCTTGCTCATTGCTGATGATCACTGATCAGACCGAACGCCGTCAGCAGATGGAACAATCCCGTCTGGAACAACTCCGGGTCCAGGTGGAAGAACAGACCCTGTTCTCCGCCATCCGGGAAACGCTGGATGTTGCCATGATCCAGACACAGGCTCCGCTCAATATGCTGCAGGCCGCACTGCGTCTGGAGTCCGACACCGACAGCCGGGCGGCAATAGCGATTAACACCGCACTGCAGGTCGGACGCGAAGCGATGAAACGTCTGGAGCAGTACCGCCCGGCGATGAAAACAGAAGCGCCTTCCCATTTTGGTTTGGTCCGCCTGTTCGGTGATTTGCATGATATGCAGGTTCTGCGACTAGAACATCTGGATGTGCTGATGCAGATCGATATCGCCACCGATTTACCACGTTTATTCATGCAGCGGACCCGGTTACTGACCGGCCTGTGTCTGCTGTTTGAACGTGCCTGTCAGGCCGTAACCGGCCAGGCTGCCGCGCAGCTCAAACTCTGTGCTTATCAGAACGAACAGGAACTTTGTCTGGAAGTACACGACAGCGGCACCGCCCCAGTTATTACAGCGACACACCGTTTATTACAACCACATCCAACAGAGAACGGTGATAAACGTAACGACACGATGGAACTGAGTTTTGTTCAGAACATCGTTAACGATCATAGAGGAGTGATCGAGGTGGAAACGAGTGATTTAGGGGGAAGTTGTATCCGGCTCCGGTTGCCTCTGTGCACCATTATCAGGGAGGATAAAAAATGAACACACAAACCAGCCTGTTTTCCGCCAGCGGAAATAAAAGTCTCAGCATGCAGCAGCAACTGAATGCCCTGCATCAGATCAGTATCGTACTCAGCCGTTCGCTGGATATGGAAGATACCCTGCGCAGTATGCTGCAGACGCTGAGTGATATCGCGCACATGCAATATGGCCTGGTGTCTCTGTTTGATCACAACCGGAGCGCCTTGTTTATCCAGGCTGTTTATGGCATTGATGCCGAAGTGGTAAAGGATGTGAAAAGTGTCCGTTACCGCATGGGCGAGGGGATCATGGGTACCGTGATGCATCAGGGGCATTCACTGGTGATCCCGCGTGTAGCGGATGATCCGCGTTTTCTGGACCGCCTCAATCTGTACGATTACGGTCTGCCCTTTATCTGCGTGCCTATCCCGGGTGCAGACAGTCAGCCGGTGGGCGTATTGGCGGCACAACCCCAATCGGCGGATGAATCAGAATTACCGGCCAGAACCCGCTTTATGGAGATGGTGGCCAACCTGATCGGACAAACGGTGCGTTTGATCGGCAAGGTGAACAGCGAACACGAAGCGATCAAGACGGAACGCGACAGTCTGCGCCGTAAGGTGCGCAGTCAGTACGGGTTTGACAACATGGTCGGTCAGACACAGGCCATGCGGCAGATTTTTGATTCCATCCGTCAGGTGGCGAAATGGGATACCACCGTGCTGGTGCGCGGCGAAAGCGGGACTGGTAAAGAGCTGATCGCGAACGCCATCCACTATAACTCGCCGCGCGTTAACGGGCCATTCGTGAAACTGAACTGTGCCGCGTTGCCGGATACGTTACTGGAAAGTGAGCTGTTTGGCCATGAGAAGGGCGCCTTCACCGGCGCGGTAAAACAGCGTAAAGGCCGGTTTGAAATGGCTGATGGCGGCACGCTGTTTCTGGATGAAATCGGGGAAATCAGTGCCTCGTTTCAGGCCAAGCTGTTGCGTATTCTGCAGGAAGGCGAAATGGAGCGGGTAGGCGGCACCGACACGCTGAAAGTCGATGTGCGGATCGTCACCGCTACCAACCGCAATCTGGAGGAAGAAGTTCGCAAGGGCAATTTCAGGGAAGACTTGTATTACCGTCTGAACGTCATGCCGATTCAGTTACCGGCCTTGCGTGAACGCCTGGAAGACATTCCTGAACTGGCGAAGTTTCTGGTACAGAAGCTGTCAGAAAAACAGGGGCGCCAGATCCAGATCAGCGATGGCGCGATCCGGATGCTGATGGGACACGACTGGCCCGGTAACGTCCGTGAGCTGGAGAACTGTCTGGAACGTGCATCGATTATGTCCGAAACAGGGTTGATTGATCGGGATGTTGTGCTGTTTCATACGAGTGATCGTCCGCAATCCGGTTTCAGTACCCCGGTAGCGGTCAATAAACCGGCCATCGCGACTGACGTTGATTTCAACGATCCGCAACTGGATGAACGTCAGCGCCTGATTGCCGCACTGGAACGTTGTGGCTGGGTGCAGGCCAAAGCGGCGCGTTTGCTGGGCATGACCCCAAGACAAATTGCCTATCGCATTCAGATCATGAACATCAATATGCGGCGCATGTAATATCTTTCCGCAGAAATGACAGAGGCATGCCAATGCATGCCTCTGGGTATCGCTCAAGCTAACCGGTCAGAACTTATTTCAGTTCATCCACCAGTTGTACTGCACGACCAATGTAATTGGCCGGGGTCAGTTTTTTCAGTTCGGCCTTCACTTCTTCCGGCAGTGCCAGTGTGTCGATGAACTCACGCATACCGGCGGCATCCACGCGACGGCCACGGGTCAGCTCTTTCAGCTTCTCGTAAGGCTTCTCGATACCGTAACGACGCATTACCGTCTGGATTGGCTCGGCCAGCACTTCCCAGTTGCTGTCCAGGTCAGCAGCCATGTTCGCTTCGTTGGCTTCCAGCTTGGAAATGCCTTTCAGCGTTGCCTGATAAGCGATCAGCGAGTAACCCACTGCCACACCCAGGTTACGCAGTACGGTTGAGTCGGTCAGGTCGCGCTGCCAGCGGGAAATCGGCAGTTTGGCTGCCAGATGGTCGAACAGCGCATTTGCCAGACCCAGGTTGCCTTCCGAGTTTTCGAAGTCAATCGGGTTAACCTTGTGCGGCATGGTGGAAGAGCCGATTTCGCCAGCGATAGTGCGTTGTTTGAAGTGACCCAGGCAGATATAACCCCAGATATCACGATCGAAGTCGATCAGAATGGTGTTAAAGCGGGCAATCGCATCAAACAGTTCAGCGATATAATCGTGCGGCTCGATCTGAGTGGTGTACGGGTTCCAGGTCAGACCCAGGCTGGTCACGAACTGCTCGGCGAAGGCATGCCAGTCCACTTCCGGGTAAGCACTGATATGCGCGTTGTAGTTACCGACGGCACCGTTGATCTTGCCCAGGAATTCCACTGCCATGATCTGTTTGTACTGACGTTCCAGACGGTACGCCACGTTCGCCATTTCTTTACCCAGCGTAGTCGGGGACGCAGGCTGGCCGTGAGTACGGGACAGCATAGGTACAGCGCGGTATTTCTGCGCCAGATCTTTCACCGCGACGATCAGTTTTTCGCAGTAAGGCGCAATCACTTCTTCACGCGCTGCTTTCAGCATCAGGCCGTGCGAGTTGTTGTTGATATCTTCTGACGTACAGGCGAAGTGAATGAATTCGGTCACCGCATTCAGTTCTTCACTCACGGCGACCTTTTCCTTCAGGAAATATTCGACCGCTTTTACGTCATGGTTAGTGGTTTTCTCGATTGTCTTGATGCGAGTTGCATCGGCTTCATTGAAGTCGCTGACAATGCTGTCCAGCAGCGCATTGGCTGCGGCAGAAAACGCTGGCACTTCCGGGATGCCTGGGTGGGCAGCTAACTGTTGTAACCAGCGCACTTCCACTTCCACACGGAAGCGCAACAGGCCGTATTCAGAAAAAATCGGCCGCAGGTCGGTACATTTATCACCATAACGACCATCAATCGGGGAAACAGCAGTCAGGGCTGACAGTTCCATCACATCACTCCTCGACACTCTCGGTCACTGAAAAATTAAAGTTGGCGCAATGCAGCTTCGGCAGCGGCAATGACTTTTTTGCGGAAGAACAGGATCTGACGGCGACGACCTCCCAGTTGTCGCCAGAGCACACAGGCTCTGATCCCGGCGAGCAGCAACGCACGGATTTTATGTTGCACCTGTGGTTGCTGCAGATAAAGCGGTGCACCGGAAACCTGGATCCGCGGGCCCAGATTACTGATGTTATCGCTGTAGATCCCGGCCAGATTACTCACTACGGTATCGGTCAGCAGATCAAAGTGAAAAGCCTGACGCTTGACCTGGTTGATCCGTTCACCGAGCGCAGATAACACTCGGCGCTTGCCACTCAGCTTGCGTTCCAGGGCGACCATACCGATGACATAACGGGTCAGTTCCATGTTTTTCGGATTACGATTGTTACCTAGCTGTTCGACCAGGGTTTTATAACCGTCACGCAATAAGCGGCGTTCAGGGTAGACAGAGTCGGCATTATCCGGATCTGTGTTCAGAATTCCCTGTAATAAACAACGCATAGCATCTTCATCGCAGCTGCCGTTTCGGGCGACCTGCTGCACTAACCAGGCGGCCTGACAGACAGCTGCCAGCGCCATTGTTTGCATTGCCTGCTTATGCTGCATGGCTATACACTCCCGGAGAATCTTTGTTCAATAATACCGCCGCCAAGACACTCTTCACCCAGATAGAACACGGCTGACTGACCCGGGGTCACAGCGGCTTGCGGGGTGGCAAAAGTCACTTTGATGGTGTCATCATCAAGCGGTTCGACATGGCAGGGAATATCCTGCTGGCGATAACGGGTTTTCACAACACAATCAAACGGCTCACGACGTACCTCGCGATCAACCCAGTGCAACTGCTTTGCAATCAGGCCATCGGAATACAGGCGAGGATGATCATGACCCTGCGCAACAACCAGTACGTTGCGCTCTACGTCTTTATCCACCACATACCATGGTGTTTCATCGCCGTCTTTCAGACCGCCGATGCCTAAACCTTTACGCTGACCGAGCGTGTGGTACATCAGCCCCTGATGTTCACCGATGACTTTATCGTCCACGGTTTCAATCACGCCAGGCTGTGCCGGCAGATAGCGGGCCAGGAATTCACGGAACTTGCGTTCTCCGATAAAGCAGATGCCGGTACTGTCTTTTTTCTTCGCAGTCGCCAGCCCCAGCTGTTCGGCAATGGCTCGAACCTGAGGTTTCTCCAGATCGCCGACCGGGAACAGGCTCTGTGCGACCTGCTGTGAACTCAGGGTATACAGGAAATAGCTCTGGTCTTTGTTATTATCCAGACCGCGCAGCAGACGCGCCTGACCGGTGCTGTCATCGCGGCGTACATAGTGACCGGTAGCAATATAATCAGCGCCCAGATCTTCAGCCGCGAACTCCAGAAACGCTTTAAACTTGATTTCTTTATTGCACAGAATATCCGGGTTTGGCGTGCGGCCGGCCTTGTATTCAGCCAGAAACAGCTCGAACACGTTATCCCAGTATTCCGCGGCAAAATTGACGGTGTGCAGCTTGATTCCCAGTTTGTCACAAACGGCTTTGGCATCCGCCAGATCAGTGGCCGCAGAACAATACTCGTCTGAATCGTCCTCTTCCCAGTTTTTCATAAACAGGCCTTCGACCTGGTAGCCTTGCTGCTGAAGTAAATAGGCTGAAACAGAAGAGTCCACACCGCCGGACATGCCGACGATGACTTTAATTTGGCTGTTGTTTGTCATCGGGATATCAGTAAAGATGGAAAATCGGCATACATTTTAGCAAAAAAGCAACCCTGCGCCTACAATCTCAGCGGCGATCTTTCAACGCCGACAGCGGCAGCCTGACTCCGGCCAGATAATCGTTGAAGCATTCCATCACCAGCGGGCTGCGTAACTGTTTTTTCAGATGACGGATTTCGTCTATCGTTTTCCAGTGGCAGGCCAGGATATCGTTATCCGGATCCTGCGGTTGATGTGCCCCCGGATCGGTAGTCAGTTCACAGTAAAAGCAGAAACGCAGATAGGTCAGCTTACGGTAAGGACTGGTGTACATATAGGTGCCGAGCCAGCCGTCCGGTGTCAGCGTTAACCCGGTTTCTTCCCGGATTTCACGGCATACGGCTTCGTACAGCGATTCTCCGGCTTCGAGATGCCCGGCCGGCTGATTAAAGACATGACGGCGGCGATCAAGTTCTTCCACCAGCAGAAAACGATCCTGATAGCGGATGACGGCCGCTACCGTTACATTCGGACGAAAAGTCATGTTAACTCCTCAGATAACCGCTATAGATTACCTGAACAGTCATTACCTCGTCATCTTTCGTGTATCCGGGCCAGCAAACGGATTAAATGCATTTTGTTTTCATTAAATCTGGCTTGTCACGGCGTACCGCCGTTTGCAGAAAGCGACTGATGGGCTAAGATGACGATCACACAATAATGATTTGCAAGACAATAAACCGGAAGTCAGGAGACACAGATGGAAAGTAAAATCGTTGTACCCGCTACAGGTGAAAAAATTTCTGTAGATGCAGCGGGTAAGCTGGTTGTACCGAATAACCCAATCATTCCTTTTATTGAAGGTGATGGTATCGGTGTGGACGTGACTCCGGCCATGCTGAAAGTCGTCGATGCGGCTGTAGAAAAAGCCTATAAAGGCGAAAAGAAAATCTCCTGGATGGAAATCTATACCGGCGAGAAATCAACCAAGGTTTACGGTGATGACGTATGGCTGCCGGCTGAAACGCTGGATGCAATGCGCGAATACCATGTTGGTATCAAAGGCCCGCTGACTACGCCGGTCGGTGGTGGTATCCGTTCTCTGAACGTGGCACTGCGTCAGGAACTGGATCTGTATGTTTGTCTGCGTCCGGTACGTTACTACGAAGGCACGCCAAGCCCGGTTAAACAACCAGAGCTGACTGACATGGTTATCTTCCGTGAAAACGCTGAAGACATCTATGCCGGTATCGAGTGGAAAGCCGATTCTGCAGAAGCGAAAAAAGTAATCGACTTCCTGCAAAACGAAATGGGCGTGAAGAAAATCCGTTTCCCTGAAAACTGTGGTATCGGTATCAAACCGATGTCAGAAGCCGGTACCAAACGTCTGGTGCGTGCCGCACTGGAGTATGTGATCGACAACGATCGCGACTCACTGACACTGGTACACAAAGGCAACATCATGAAGTTCACCGAAGGCGCGTTCAAAGACTGGGGTTACCAGCTGGCTCGCGAAGAGTTCGGTGCGGAACTGATTGATGGCGGCCCATGGTGCCAGTTCAAAAACCCGAAAACCGGCAAAAACATCATCGTTAAAGACGTGATCGCGGATGCGTTCCTGCAACAGATCCTGCTGCGTCCGGCCGAATACGACGTAATTGCCACCATGAACCTGAACGGCGACTACATCTCTGACGCACTGGCTGCACAGGTTGGTGGTATCGGTATCGCGCCAGGCGCGAACATCGGTGACGGCGTTGCGCTGTTCGAAGCGACTCACGGTACTGCACCAAAATACGCGGGTCAGGACAAAGTTAACCCGGGTTCACTGATCCTGTCTGCAGAAATGATGCTGCGCTACATGGGTTGGTTCGAAGCGGCTGATCTGATTGTTAAAGGTATGGAAGGCGCAATCCGTAACAAGACTGTGACTTACGACTTTGAACGTCTGATGGAAGGCGCAACCCTGCGTAAATGCTCTGAGTTCGCTGATGACATGATCAGTCAGATGTAATTCTGATGATAACCACAGTCTGCGGCTGTGGTTATTTCGGCGTGAAAAAACAGAAGCGGGAACCAGGTTCCCGCTTCTTCATTTAGGGTACATCCCGTTCTCTCTTCTTATGATTCCTGGGATGAGGTAGGGACAATGCTCGTGGCATGTGACCCTTTAGGTCCTGCTTGTACTTCAAACTCAACAGGCTGCCCCGCTTTCAGCGTCTTGTACCCGTTCATGTCGATAGTGGAATAATGAGCAAAAATATCATCACCGCCCTCATCCGGGCAGATGAAGCCAAAGCCTTTCGCATTGTTAAACCACTTTACGGTTCCAGTAGCCATACATCTACGTCCTCAGAGATGAAATTACCTTTAAACGCCGTTGGGATGATCACCATCTGACGTTAGTATTGAATGGTCAGCTGGTCACCAAATCATCAATCTAGTGTAAAAAGTCATTGAGTCAAGTATCAGATCTCTAAAGCAAGAGCTAATTCAAATTGTATGTTGACAACGATTCTTATCATCAGTAGTAATTAAAGAAAAAGGTAGTCATCAATGAGTAAAACCCGTGTCTCGCCGACGCCGGAAACCGTGAGCGAGAGCAAAACCGAAATTCAGCCGCCGCCAATGTATAAGGTGATATTGCTGAATGATGATTACACGCCAATGGATTTTGTCGTGGAAGTGTTGCAGCTGTTCTTTCGCATGGATCTGGAAAAAGCGACTCAGGTCATGTTGGCTGTGCACTATGAGGGCAAAGGAGTGTGTGGCATCTATACTGCAGATATAGCAGAAACAAAAGTTGATCAAGTTAACCGTTACGCTCGTAAGCATGAACATCCGTTGCTGTGTACTATGGAAAAAGCCTGAGGATCAGCAGGTACCCCTTGCATAGCGTTGTCGTCAGTTGGTTTGGGAGGTGCCCATGCTAAACAAAGAACTGGAAAAATCTATTAACCAGGCATTCAAAGCAGCGAGAGATGCCCGTCATGAGTTCATGACAGTCGAGCATTTATTGCTGGCGTTAATCGATAACCACTCTGCTCATGATGCCTTAGTGGCATGCGGCGCGGATATTGACCAACTGCGCAAGGAACTGACCGTCTTTCTGGAACAGACCACGCCGTTGATCCCTGAAGACGATTCAGAGCGGGATACCCAGCCAACCCTCGGTTTTCAGCGTGTTCTACAGCGTGCCGTCTTCCATGTTCAGTCTTCCGGGCATAATGAAGTTTTTGGTGCCAATGTGCTGGTGGCTATCTTCAGCGAACAGGAGTCACAGGCGGTTTATTTCCTGAAAAAAGCCGATATCAATCGTCTGGATGTCGTGAACTACATCTCCCATGGCGTTCGCAAGGATATACCGCATCAGGATGATTCCCATTCAGGCCATGATGCCAGCGATGGCGAGGGCATGGGGGAAGAGGCTGCCGCTAACCAGATTGAAAATTTTGTCACGAACCTGAACCAGAAGGTGGTGGAGGGTAAGATTGATCCGCTGATCGGCCGGGATGCGGAAGTGAACCGCACGATTCAGATCCTCTGCCGTCGTCGTAAGAACAATCCGTTGCTGGTGGGTGAGGCCGGGGTGGGTAAAACGGCCATAGCCGAAGGGCTGGCTTACCGTATTGTGCATGGCGATGTCCCGGAAGTGATTGCCGATAATGTCGTTTACTCTCTGGATATGGGCTCTCTGCTGGCCGGTACCAAATACCGGGGCGATTTCGAAAAACGGTTCAAGGTGGTATTAAAACAGCTGGAGCGGGAAAAAGGCGCCATTCTGTTTATCGATGAAATTCATACCATCATTGGTGCCGGTGCGGCTTCCGGTGGTCAGCTGGATGCCGCGAACCTGATTAAACCGATTCTTTCTTCCGGCCAGCTACGTTGCATGGGGTCGACGACCTATCAGGAATACTCGCAGGTTTTCGAAAAAGACCATGCGCTGGCACGCCGTTTCCAGAAAATCGATATCGCAGAACCGTCTGTTGAAGACACTACCAAGATCCTGATTGGTCTGAAACCACGTTATGAAGAACACCATAATGTGCGTTACACCAACAAGGCGCTGCGGGCGGCGGCCGAACTTGCGGCCAAATACATCAATGATCGTCACCTGCCGGATAAAGCGATTGATGTGATTGATGAAGTAGGTGCCAGCCAGCGTCTGCTACCGCCAAGTAAACGTAAAAAAATCATCAATGTGCCGGATATTGAAGCCATTGTGGCGAAAATTGCCCGTATCCCTGAAAAATCAGTCTCTTCCAGTGATCGCGATATTCTGCGTAATCTGGAGCGCAATCTGAAGATGGTGGTGTTTGGTCAGGATAAAGCGATTGAAGTGCTGACCGATGCTATCCGTCTCAGCCGTTCGGGACTGGGTAATGAACACCGTCCGGTGGGTTCCTTCCTGTTTGCCGGTCCGACCGGGGTGGGTAAGACCGAAGTCACCCTGCAACTGGCGAAAGCGATGGGTATTGAACTGCTGCGCTTTGATATGTCGGAATACATGGAGCGTCATACCGTATCCCGTCTGATTGGCGCACCTCCCGGCTATGTCGGCTATGAACAGGGTGGCCTGCTGACTGATGCAGTCATCAAGCAGCCGCATTGTGTGGTGTTGCTGGACGAGATTGAAAAGGCACATCCGGATGTATTCAACCTGTTGTTGCAGGTAATGGATAACGGGACGCTGACCGACAACAATGGCCGCAAAGCCGATTTCCGCAATGTGGTACTGGTGATGACCACCAACTGTGGGGTACAGGAAACACAGCGTAAATCGATTGGCTTCCAGCAACAGGATCACAGTCATGATGCCCTGTCGGAAATCAACCGCACTTTTACCCCGGAATTCCGCAACCGGTTAGACAATATAATCTGGTTCAACCATCTGGATATGGATGTGATCCATCAGGTAGTGGATAAGTTTATTGTTGAACTGCAGGCGCAGCTGGATGCCAAAGGCGTGTCGCTGGAGGTTACGTCAGCAGCCCGTCACTGGCTGGCAGAAAAAGGTTATGACAAAGCCATGGGGGCACGCCCGATGAGTCGTCTGATTCAGGAACAGATGAAGAAACCGCTGGCCAATGAGCTGTTGTTTGGTGAGCTGGTGTCTGGCGGTAGCGTGAAAGTTGATTTGCAGGATGACAAACTGAAGTTTGACTATATGCCGAACCCGGAGAGTGTCCTGCAGCCGTAACCGGCGTTAAGACCAGAAAAAAAGCCCCGGATACAACTGGGGCTTTTTTCTATCTGGATCTTAACGAGAACGGAATACGATGCGACCTTTGGACAGGTCGTAGGGAGTCAGCTGCACTGTTACTTTGTCACCGGTCAGAATACGGATATAGTTTTTGCGCATTTTGCCGGAGATATGAGCCGTTACCACGTGACCATTTTCAAGTTCAACACGGAACATTGTATTAGGCAGGGTCTCCAGAATCGTCCCTTGCATCTCGATACTGTCTTCTTTAGACATTGAATCCTCGTAATTACCACCAAAAAAATCTGCTGGATCATGCCGGATTTCACCGGTTGTGTAAAGTTCGGTCAGCCGTAATGCCGTATTTTTTCCAGACTTTATTTTCCAGACGCTCATGCGGCAGGTAGGCAGATTTGTAATTCATCTTCCGGCAGTTATCGACCTGATAGCCGAGATAAAGGTAAGTCCGGTGCATATGCAATGTCAGTTCTAATTGGATGAGAATGGCGTAAGTGCCCAGTGAGCGTGATTCATACTCCGGATCATAGAAGGTATACATGGCGCTCAGACTGTCGGCCAGCACATCGGTCACGGCTACCGCGATTAATCGTTCGGCGTGATAAAACTCAATGAATACCGGGTTGAGCCAGTCGGCAAACAGAAACTGTTTGTACTGATTGTAACCGGGCGGATACATGCTGCCATCGGCGTGCCGCTGGCTGATATAGCGCTCATACAGTGCGTAGTAAGCCGGTTTATCGGTATCATTGAGTTGCCACCGGAGATCACGGTTCTTGTTTAATACCCGCTTCTGGTTGCGGTTGGGCTGAAATTCGGTGGCTTTAATCCGCAATGACTGACAGGCGGAGCATTGGGCACAGTGCGGCCGGTAAATATCATTGCCACTACGGCGGAAACCGGCTTGCAGCAACGTCTCGTAGCCAGGCGCATTCCGGTAACTGTCATCCAGCAACACAATCAGCTGTTCATCTTGATCCGGCAGGTAACTGCAGGTGTGCGCGGGGGTGATGCCAACCCGCAAGGGCGTCGGATTCATAGTGTCAGTACCTGTGGTTGCCAGCATTCTGCCGGAAAGGTTTGATCGCGCAACTCAGCCAGTCGGCGTAAAAATCTGGCCCGGGGCCACTCCTGTACCCCCATCGTTTCGAGATAGCTATTCTGCATCTGACAATCAATCAGCGGGGCATCATACCGCGACAAATGCCGGCAGAGGGCCACCAGTGCCATTTTGGATGAGTCCGGCTGCCGGTGAAACATCGATTCACCACAGAACAGTTTGCCGATGCTGAGGCCATACAGGCCACCTACCAGTTTATCCCGGTCCCAGACCTCGATGGAATGTGCCTGTCCCATCTCATGTAATATGGCATAGGACTGCATGAATTCACTGGTGATCCAGGTGTCTTCGGAATCACGTCTTGGTTCTGCACAAGCGGCGACTACCTCCATAAAGGCATGGTTCAGCGTAAAATGCAGCGTGGTATTGTTCAGCGTTTTTTTCAGTGAGCGGCTGATATGCAATTCAGCCACCGGTAAGACGCCGCGCGGATCAGGCGACCACCAGAGAATAGGCTGATAAGCACTGTACCAGGGGAATATGCCGTTATAATAAGCAGTCAGTAAACGGGACGGAGAGAGATCGCCGCCGATGGCCAGTAAGCCGTTGGGTTCGGTCAAGGCTTCCTCTGGTGGCGGAAAATATAAGCTGGAATCCAATTGTGTCAGATAAATCGTCATTAAAAGCATTCACTTGCAAAGACACTCTTATCTGATAATAGCATGTCTGGTTTTCGGATGGCGTCATGTCGCTGCCATAAAAAATGCCGCACAAGGCGGCATTCAGAAGAAGAGAGCGAGGTCGATTATTTCGCCAGACTATCCAGATAACGTTCCGCATCCAGCGCGGCCATACAACCGGTACCGGCAGACGTAATGGCCTGACGGTAGATATGATCGGCAACGTCACCGGCGGCAAAGACGCCTTCAATGCTGGTCTGAGTGGCAAAACCTTCACTGCCGCCTTTCACTTTCAGATAGCCATTCTGCATGTCCAGCTGACCTTCAAAAATGGCGGTATTCGGGCTGTGACCGATCGCGATGAAAGCGCCCATCACGTCCACATCTTCCAGTGAATCATCTTTGGTACTGCGCAGACGCACGCCGGTGACACCCATCTCATCACCCAGTACCTCTTCCAGAGTACGGTCGAGATGCAGTTTGATGATGCCTTGTTCTACCTTGTCGTAAAGACGCTTGATCAGAATTTTTTCTGAACGGAAAGTATCACGACGGTGGATCAGATGAACTTCGGATGCAATGTTTGACAGATACAATGCTTCTTCAACCGCTGTGTTACCACCACCTACCACGGCAACTTTCTGGCCACGGTAGAAGAAACCATCACAGGTGGCACAGGCAGACACGCCGCGGCCTTTAAACGCTTCCTCGGAGTCCAGTCCCAGATAACGGGCTGAAGCACCAGTAGCGATGATCAGGGCATCACAAGTGTATTCGCCATTATCACCTTTCAGACGGAACGGTTTCTGTTGCAGTTCAACCGCATTGATATGATCGAAGAGGATCTGCGTATCAAAATGCTCTGCATGTGCTTTCATGCGATCCATCAGCGCCGGACCGGTCAGGCCTTCCGCGTCGCCGGGCCAGTTTTCAATTTCAGTGGTGGTGGTGAGCTGGCCACCTTGCTGCATACCCGTGATCAATACCGGACTCAGATTGGCGCGGGCCGCATAGACGGCAGCGGTATATCCTGCCGGGCCTGATCCGAGAATCAGCAACTTACTGTGTTTTACTTGGCTCATGGCGATATCCTTTAACAATTTATTAGCCAAATAATAAAAAATGAATTACGTGGGGTAAAGCAGGAGAAACCGATTAGACTAATCGGTTTTATCTATTAAATAGCATTTGTGTATAAGTAGAGAAGAAAAAAGGCAGATAAATTATATATTATCTGTCTTTTTTCCCGGTTTCTGCTGCACGGAGAGATGTTGCTATTCACGGAGTCCTAGTGCCTGCTCTGGCGAAATTGTTGGCAGAGCGTGTGCAAGACCCACCTCCGCGCAGGTGAGCTGACCTTTGAATATATTCAGACCGTTGCGCAGATGCCTGTCGTTACGCAGCGCCTCGGCATAACCTTGTTTGGCCAGTTTGATGATAAAAGGCAGCGTGGCATTGTTGAGGGCCTGCGTGGATGTTCTGGCAACCGCCCCAGGCATATTGGCCACGCAATAATGTACGACCTCATCGACCAGATAGGTCGGGGCACTGTGTGTGGTCGGATGTGAGGTGGCCGCGCAGCCCCCCTGATCAATGGCCACATCGACAATCGCTGAGCCCGCCTTCATTTTCTTGACCATATCTGCCGTGATCAGTTTGGGCGCCGTCGCACCGGGTAATAAAACCGCACCGATAACCAGATCAGCCTCCAGCACAGCATGTTCAATCGATTCCGACGTCGAGTAGATGAGCTTGGCCGCGCCCTTAAACTCACTGTCCAGATGGCGCAGGGTATCAGTATTCCGGTCCAGCACGGTGACATCGGCCCGCATACCAATCGCCATTCTGGCCGCATTCGAACCGACAACGCCGCCACCCAGAATAGCCACTTTCGCCGGAGCAACTCCGGGGACGCCGCCTAACAAGATGCCGGCACCGCCGTGCGAGCGTTCCAGAATCGAGGCCCCTGCATGAATCGCCATCCTGCCTGCGACTTCTGACATGGGTGCGAGTAATGGCAAGCCGCCTTTATCATCGGTGACGGTTTCATAGGCAATACAGATAGCCCTGCTTTGCAGCAGATCCTGCGTTTGCGCCAGATCGGGCGCCAGATGTAAATAAGTGAATAAAATTTGTCCCGGCCGTAGGAGAGCGCGTTCAACCGGCTGAGGTTCTTTCACTTTTACAATCATTTCTGCGGTGGCAAAAATATCCGCTGCAGAGCCTGTAATTTCAGCTCCGGCGGCCAGATAATGCGCATCTGTATAACCAATTGCTTTGCCTGCATCAGTTTCTACCAGTACAGTGTGGCCTCTTGCGGTCAATTCGCGTACACTGGCTGGTGTCATACCTATGCGATATTCATGGATTTTTATTTCCTTAGGTACTCCGATGATCATGCTGCTATCTCCTTGTAAATACAGATGATTATGCTGTTTACCCTCAACTTGGACAATAAAGGAATATTGACATAGTCTGGCTATGATCTTATAAAAGTTTAGTTTGTTCATTATAAAACAAATAGTGATTATCACTGTGTTTCATATCTAAGGTGGAAGGAAATGCTGGAAGAACAGATCAGACTCAGGGATTTGGATCGTATAGATAGAAACATCCTGAATGAACTGCAGAAAGATGGCCGTATCTCTAACGTTGAGCTGTCAAAACGTGTTGGGTTAAGCCCGACGCCTTGTCTGGAACGAGTAAGACGTCTGGAAAGACAAGGATTTATTGAGGGCTATACCGCAATTCTTAATCCACACTACCTGGAAGCATCGCTGCTGGTATTCGTTGAGATCACACTGCAAAAGGGTGCGCCGGATGTATTTGAGGAATTCAATAAAGCCGTTCTGTCATTAGAAGAAATACAGGAATGCCATCTGGTTTCTGGTGATTTCGACTATTTGTTAAAGACGCGTGTTCCCGATATGTCTGCATATCGTCGTTTGTTAGGTGAAACTCTGCTGCGTCTGCCAGGTGTGAGTGATACCCGGACCTACGTGGTCATGGAAGAGGTTAAACAGACCAGCCGTCTGGTCATTAATACCCGCTAAGCGTTCAGCCCGTGTTTCCGCACGGGCTTTGTCTGTTATCCCTCATAACAGAATTGTACCTATTCCCTCACGACCGCTTATAATAAGCCGCAGATTTCACGTCTGAGTATCGTTATTCTCAATATTCTCAGACGCATAATGAGTACTTTCCAATAAGGAGTATAGGTTTGGCTGCTGGAAAGTTTACGCCGATGTCAGGTTTACGGCGGATTTTTGAGACGGGGCTAATAATTTTAACGGTAGCCGCGTTGTTCATGGTGCTTTCGTTATTTACCTATCATCCCTCTGATCCGGGATGGTCACAAACAGCCTGGGGTGGCAAAGTACATAATGCCGCCGGAAGTGCCGGTGCCTGGCTGGCCGATCTGATGTTTTTTGTTTTTGGTGTATTCGCCTATCTGATCCCGGTTCTGCTGGTGGCGTTGGGGTGGGCGGTATTCTGGAAACCTTACCGCTTGCTGGAAGTGGATTACTTTGCGCTGGGTCTGCGGATTATCGGTTTCATTGCCTTGTTCCTTTCTATGTCCGCCATGGGAAGTATGAATTTTACCGATATCCATAATTTCTCTTCCGGTGGTCTGATCGGCGACATGCTGTATACGGCTATTCTGCCTATCTTTGGTCAACTGGGCACCACACTGGTATTACTCTGCCTGATTGCGGCCAGTATCACCCTGTTTACCGGCTGGTCCTGGCTGATGCTGGCAGAAAAAATCGGTGAAGCCGTCACCGGGTCACTGAATTTTATTTATACGCTGCCTGGCCGGATTGTGGGCTGGTTTGCGGGCAAGGCGGGTTATCAGCGTGTTCATCACGATTCTGCCGATGATGTCTTTGCTGATGATGACGACGATGACTTTATTCCGTCTCCGGTCGGTGTAGATGAGGATCTGCTGCCTCGCCGCAGTGCGCCACGTTTTTCATTCAGCCGTAAGCCTGCTGTGGTGGCCGAGACCGAGCTGGATGACGATCTGGATGATGAGGTTCCGGCACCGGCTGCATCCGCAGTCTCCGAGCGTCGCGAACCGGAGTTTAATCTGAATGCGGCCAGAGAAAATGCGTCGGCCCGCAGTGAGCCAACCTTTACTGCCAGCTGGTCAGCGCTGGAAGATGAGGATGACTGGGAGCCGACTCTGCCTTGGTCCGAAGAGAACAAGGAAAACACACCAGCTGCTACTACACCTGCCGTGACTGTGCCTGTAACACCTGCACCGGTTGTTGCCAAACCCGCCGCGCCGGTAGTTCCAACTGCACCGTCGGCACCAACGCCATTGCAGCTGGCTGAACAGGCACTGCTTGAAAAGGCACGTAAAAAGGCGGCAATCGGTGATTTGCCCGCGTTCTCCCTGCTGGATACACCGCCGGCGAAAATACAAACCATGAGCAAAGAGGAACTGGATCGTATTGCGCGTCTGGTTGAATCCAAACTGGCTGATTACAACGTCCAGGCTCGAGTGGTCGGTGTTTATCCTGGCCCCGTGATCACCCGTTTTGAACTGGATCTGGCACCGGGCATGAAGGCCAGCAAGATCACAGGTCTGTCCCGTGATCTGGCTCGTTCACTGTCGGCGGTAAGTGTACGCGTGGTGGAAGTGATTCCGGGTAAACCGTATGTGGGTCTGGAACTGCCAAACCGCCACCGTCAGACCGTGCATCTGCGGGAAGTGCTGGACAGTGAACCGTTCCGTCAGGCGAGCAGCCCGCTGACGCTGGTGCTGGGGCAGGATATTGCCGGTGAACCCTCTGTTGTCGATCTGGCGAAAATGCCTCACGTGCTGGTTGCCGGTACGACCGGTTCCGGTAAGTCTGTCGGTGTGAACGCCATGATCATCTCGATGCTGTATAAGGCATCGCCGGAAGAAGTCCGTTTCATCATGATTGACCCGAAAATGCTGGAATTGTCTGTCTATGAAGGCATTCCGCATCTGCTCACCGAGGTGGTGACCGACATGAAAGATGCGGCCAATGCGCTGCGCTGGTGTGTGGGCGAGATGGAACGTCGTTATAAGCTGATGTCCGTGATGGGCGTGCGTAACCTGAAAGGCTATAACGCCAAGATTGGCGGTGCGATCGATTCCGGCAATCCGATCAAGGATCCGTTCTGGCGTCCGGGCGATTCGTTCGATGAGGAAGCACCGGATCTGGAGCGCTTACCGCATATCGTGGTGGTCGTGGACGAATTTGCCGACATGATGATGATGGTTGGCAAGAAGGTCGAAGAACTGATCGCGCGTATTGCCCAGAAGGCGCGTGCGGCAGGTATTCATCTGATTCTGGCCACCCAGCGTCCATCGGTGGATGTGATTACCGGTCTGATCAAGGCGAACATACCGACCCGAATCTCATTCCAGGTATCGTCGAAGATCGACTCGCGTACCATTCTGGACCAGCAGGGTGCCGAAGCGCTGCTGGGGATGGGGGATATGCTGTATATGCCGGCCGGTGACAGCACACCAACCCGTGTGCATGGTGCTTTCGTGAGTGACAATGAGGTACACCGGGTCGTTGATGACTGGAAATTACGCGGCGAACCTAATTATATTGATGAAATCCTGAATGGTGAGATCACGGCTGAAAATGCCTTGCCGGGTGAACAGACCAGCCGCGATGAAGATTTGGATCCATTGTTTGATGAAGCGGTTGAATTCGTAGTAGAGTCACGTCGAGGCTCGACCTCCAGTGTTCAGCGTCGTTTTAAAATCGGTTATAACCGCGCTGCCCGGTTGATTGAGCAGATGGAAGCACAGGGAATAGTTAGTGCACCAGGTAGTAACGGACAGCGCGAGGTGCTGGCTCCGTCATCAATGAGAGACTAATATGAGAACTGTGGCTAAATGGTGTACAGCGGGTTTAACTGCCTGCATCTGGTCGTTAAGTTTTAATGCCCTAGCGGATGACAGTGCGGTATTAAAGAAAAAACTGGCGGGTCTGCGCCAGTTCAGTGCTCATTTTGAACAGGAAGTTCTGGATGCTCAGGGTAAGCCGCTGCAGAAAGGCAGTGGTGAAATGGTCCTGCAGCGTCCGGATCATTTCCGCTGGGAAGCAAAGCAACCGGACGATAATCTGATCCTGTCAGACGGGAAGGCGGTATGGCTGTATGATCCGTTTGTCGAGCAGGTTACGGTCATGAACCTGAGCCAGGCCGTGGTGAACACGCCGTTCCTGCTTATCTCCAGCACTGACGACAAGATCTGGAAAAACTACCTGATCGATCAGGATGGCTCTGCCTTTACGATCACCAGCAAAAAGAAAGATCAGCGGATCGAGTCGTTACGTATGGTGTTTGACAGCCAGAACCGTATTACCCGAATGGAAGTGAACGAAGCGCAGGGACAACGCAGCGAGTTTACCCTTTCTTCGTTTAATACCAATCCGGCGATTAAGCCTGATACCTTCAAATTCAGCACACCGGAAGGTGTGACGGTTGACGATCAACGCTGATGAGCAATCTGTCGCTGGATTTTGCTGCTGATTTCCGCCCTCTGGCTGCACGTATGCGGCCAGAGCGGTTAGAACAGTATATTGGCCAGAGTCATCTGCTGGCTGAAGGTAAACCGCTGCGACGGGCGATAGAAGCCGGGCATTGTCACTCCATGATCCTGTGGGGGCCTCCCGGTACTGGCAAAACCACACTGGCCGAACTGATGGCCCGCTACTGTCAGGCGGACGTAGAACGGATTTCCGCTGTTACCTCCGGAGTGAAAGAGATCCGGGCGGCGATCGATCGCGCAAAAGATAATAGCTATCGCGGACGGCGTACCTTGCTGTTTGTCGATGAGGTGCACCGTTTCAATAAAAGCCAGCAGGATGCCTTTTTACCTCATATCGAGGATGGCACGATCATCTTTGTTGGCGCCACCACGGAAAATCCCTCCTTTGAACTGAATAACGCCTTGTTGTCCCGTGCGCGGGTGTATCTGCTGAAACGACTGACCGAAGATGACATTTCTCTGGTCGTGCAGCAGGCGTTAACTGATCCCAGAGGTCTGGCCGGGGAACAGCTACAGTTTGAGGATGGTGTACTCAAGGCATTGGTGCAACTGGTGGATGGCGATGCCCGCAAGGCGCTGAACTATCTTGAACTGCTGAACGATATGGCCGACAGCCAAAATGGTGTAAAACATATCGACCGTCATTTGCTGGCGGCAGTATCCGGTGAAAAAGTGGCGCGTTTTGATAATCAGGGGGATGTCTATTACGACCTGATCTCCGCATTTCACAAATCCATTCGCGGCTCTGATCCGCAAGCCGGTCTTTACTGGTATGCGCGTATTGTCGCCGCTGGCGGTGATCCGCTGTACGTGGCCCGCCGGTTGCTGGCGATAGCCTCGGAAGATATAGGCAACGCCGATCCGAATGCGATGCGGGTTGCTTTGGCTGCCTGGGATTGCTTTGAGCGGGTAGGGCCGGCCGAAGGAGAGCGGGCCATCGCGCAGGCGGTGGTTTATCTGGCCTGCGCACCGAAAAGTAATGCAGTTTATGTGGCCTGGAAGGCGGCATTGCAGGATGCGAAAACGCAGCCCGATTATGAGGTTCCGCCACATCTGCGCAACGCGCCAACCAAACTGATGGCGTCTCTGGGATACGGCGAAGAGTATCGCTATGCCCACAATGAGCCGGGCGCCTATGCTGCCGGGGAGTGCTATTTCCCGCCGGAGCTGGAAGGCCGGGAATATTACATGCCGTCAGAACGTGGTGCTGAAAAACAGATCGCACAAAAATTAAACTATCTGGCGGAGCTGGATGCGCAAACCACTTTCCAGCGTTATCCAAAATCCCGTTCCTGACGTTATCAAAACAGAATAATCCTCGTTTGGACGTACCCGCCACCGGTTGCTTTTGGTAAACTGCAGTCATCGACGACGTTTATTTGGTCGCGGATCGTTCTATTACTCCAATAATTTCGCATATACAGCAGGTTTATCATGCTTGATCCTAAATTTCTGCGTAGTGACATCGAAACAGCTGCCGAGCGTCTGGCTCTGCGTGGCTACAAACTGGATGTGGCTACTATCAACGCGCTGGAAGAACAGCGTAAAGTGCTTCAGACCCGTACCCAGGAACTGCAGGCAGATCGTAATGCCCGCTCTAAGGCGATTGGCGAAGCCAAGCGTCGCGGCGAGGATGTTGCGCCGCTGATGGCGCAGGTTGGTTCGCTGGGCGATGAGCTGGAGCAATGCAAAAAGCAGCAGGATGAAATTCTGGAACAGCTGCGTCAGATCGCATTGCTGGTGCCTAACCTGCCTGCAGACACAGTGCCGGTAGGTAAAGACGAAAGTGAAAACGTGGAAGTTCGTCGCTGGGGTACACCACGTCAGTTTGATTTTGAAATCAAAGATCACGTTGCTGTCGGTGAAGATAATGGCGGTCTGGATTTCACAACCGCGACCAAAATTTCCGGTTCCCGTTTTGTGGTACTGAAAGGGCAAATTGCCCGCATGCACCGTGCATTGGCTCAGTTCATGCTGGATCTGCACACACAGCAACACGGTTACACCGAATGCTATGTGCCTTATCTGGTGAACGCTGACAGCCTGCTGGGCACTGGTCAGTTGCCTAAATTTGCCGAAGATCTGTTCCACACCGCGATTAATGGCGAAGGGGATGAAGAGGGCAAAGTACGCAAATTCTCCCTGATCCCGACTGCTGAAGTGCCGTTGACCAATATCGCGCGTGATGAAATTTTTGATGAGAAAGCGCTGCCGGTAAAAATGACCGCGCACAGTCCGTGCTTCCGTTCTGAAGCGGGCTCTTACGGTCGCGATACCCGCGGTCTGATCCGTATGCATCAGTTCGATAAAGTCGAAATGGTGCAGCTGGTTCATCCTGAAAAATCATGGGATGCGCTGGAAGAGATGACCGGTCATGCCGAGAAAGTACTGCAACTGCTCGGCTTGCCATATCGTGTCGTTGCGCTGTGTACCGGTGATATGGGCTTCTCTGCGGCCAAGACTTATGATCTGGAGGTCTGGCTGCCAGCACAGAATACTTACCGCGAGATTTCCTCCTGCTCGAACTGTACCGATTTCCAGGCGCGCCGCATGCAGGCGCGTGTGCGTGGTGCTGATGGCAAACCACAACTGCTGCATACCCTGAATGGTTCTGGTCTGGCGGTTGGCCGTACGCTGGTCGCTGTGCTGGAAAACTACCAGCAGGCGGATGGCCGTATTGAAGTGCCGGAAGTGCTGCGTCCGTATATGGGTGGCTTGACTCATATCGGCTAACCGGTTGTCAGGTAACCAGATATATCAGAAGCAGATCGGATGACGATCTGCTTTTTTTTTACATCCGGATTTTCCCTGTTTTTATCCGACCAGCGTTCACAACAGGAGGCGTGTATGTCATACAGTAAACCTACCCGTTACCTCGTTTTACTGACAGTGCTATTTGTCGCGACCGGCTGTGCCAGTCAGAGTAATGAAGCCAAACTACAGTCTGATCTGGTGATTTTGACGCAGAAAATGCAGGCACTGACCGTCGAATTGAAAGTATTAAAAGAGAAGCAATTAAAAGAACAGCAGCTTAAGGCACAACAGCAGATGAAAGCGGCAAAAGCCGAAGCTGAAAAAGAGAAGCGAAGCTGAAAGAAGGGGAATGGTGGCTATGACGGGATTCGAACCTGTGACCCTCGCATTATGAGTGCGATGCTCTAACCAACTGAGCTACATAGCCGTTTAAAACGTAAAGCATGGCTGGGGTACCAGGATTCGAACCTGGGTATGGCGGGATCAAAACCCGCTGCCTTACCGCTTGGCGATACCCCAACGAAATTTTTTTCATCAAGATGGCTGGGGTACCAGGATTCGAACCTGGGTATGGCGGGATCAAAACCCGCTGCCTTACCGCTTGGCGATACCCCAACTGGGAAGAAAAAGTGGCTGGGGTGCAAGGATTCGAACCTTGGTATGGTGGAATCAGAATCCACTGCCTTACCGCTTGGCGACACCCCAGTAATGGTGGCTATGACGGGATTCGAACCTGTGACCCCCGCATTATGAGTGCGATGCTCTAACCAACTGAGCTACATAGCCAACACCTGAACAACTCAGCAGGGCTGCTGAACTGTGCGGGGCGCATTATGCGTATATGCGCAGTTACCGTCAACCCTTTTTTATTGTTCCTGTTCTGTATGCTTAAAACTTATCCGCAAATTAACTGATTGAACAGCTTATCTACTGGTTTTGCTGTAGTTTTAGTCAAACCACAGCAATCCGTCAGGCACCAAATGCCAGCTGCCAATCCTGATTAAATTGCGCAATAGCAGCATCAACTGCCGGGCTGCGGACCAATTGCTCTGCAACATCAATCGGCAAGGTCACACTGGTGCATCCAGCCAACAGACAGTCCAGTACTTGGCGCGGCGTTTTAAAGCTGGCAGCGAGAATCTGACAGTGTGGGGCATGCAAGGTCAGCAGTTGCTGCAGTTCCTGAACACATTTGATGCCGCTGCCGCCCTGTGCATCGATACGGTTGACATAAGGGGCCACATAGCTGGCACCGGCCAGTGCGGCCATGAATGCCTGCATGGGTGAGTACACGGCCGTTCCCAGTGTCAGAATATTGCGTGTTTTCAGTTGTTGCATTGCCAGCAAACCTTCAGGGGTAACCGGTACTTTGACAACCAGTTTCTCATCCAGCGTTTGCAGATGTTCAGCTTCTTTCACCATGTCTTCTGCTTTTTCAGACATGACCTGAGCGAAAAGAATTTTGTCTGGCCCAATGATTGAGCGCAGAGCTGGTAATGCCTGTGCTAATGGTTTACCGCCTTTGGCGATGATACTTGGGTTAGTCGTCACACCATGAATTGGCATAAAGCGGGCTAAACGTTCAATGGCGTTCAGGTCTGCGCTATCAAGATAAAACTCCATCTTTCTCTCCTGTGAGTTAGTTTACAAAACTAACTATATAAATACGTACCTCAATATTTATTGATGCAAATCAAAATAAACTTCGAACGAAAGCTTTTAAGTGAAATCGAAATAAAGCAAAGCTATAGAATGGACGAAGCTGTAGAATGAATGATGACCAGCAACCTGTAACATGATGCGATTCATGATGGTCCCGGCCGCAGAATTGTTGTGTGAGCATACCACTGGTTCTGTACATATTTACCGTGACTGGCTCACAGAACAGGAGATGCATCTGGCTGCGGATGCTTGTCAGAACCTATCATGAAACAGGTAGTGTGGTGATTAAGGTCTTTTATTGAGCAGAAATAAAAATGCCCGCAATTTGCGGGCACTCAGAACGTATGATACTGCTTAGACGTTGAACAGGAAGTTCATGACATCGCCATCTTTAACGATGTAGTCTTTCCCTTCCGCACGCATCTTGCCAGCTTCTTTGGCCCCTTGTTCACCTTTGTAGGTGATGAAGTCTTCATAAGAGATGGTCTGTGCGCGGATAAAGCCTTTCTCGAAGTCGGTATGGATCTTACCGGCAGCCTGAGGCGCGGTAGCACCTACCGGGATGGTCCAGGCGCGTACTTCTTTCACACCGGCGGTGAAGTAGGTCTGCAGGTTCAGCAACTGGTAACCGGCACGAATTACGCGGTTCAGACCTGGTTCTTCCAGACCCAGTTCAGCCATGAATTCAGCACGATCTTCTTCTTCCATCTCGGCCAGATCGGCTTCGATAGCAGCACAAACCGGCACAACCACAGAACCTTCTTTAGCCGCAATTTCACGAACCTGATCCAGATACGGATTGTTCTCAAAACCATCTTCATTGACGTTGGCAATGTACATGGTTGGTTTCAGCGTCAGGAAGCTCAGGTAACGGATCACGGCTTTCTCTGCATCGCTCAGGTTCAGTGCACGCAGCATACCGGCCTGTTCCAGCTGTGGCAGGCATTTTTCCAGCACTTCCAGTTCCGCTTTGGCGTCTTTATCACCGCCTTTGGCTTTCTTCTGGATACGCTGAATAGCGCGTTCGCAGGTGTCCAGGTCGGCCAGTGCCAGTTCGGTATTGATGGTATCAATATCTTCTGCCGGATTCACTTTGCCGGAAACGTGGATGATGTTGTCGTTTTCAAAGCAGCGAACCACGTGACCAATCGCTTCGGTTTCACGGATGTTGGTCAGGAACTGGTTACCCAGACCTTCACCTTTGGAGGCGCCTTTTACCAGACCGGCGATATCGACGAATTCCATGGTAGTTGGTACGGTGCGCTGCGGTTTGATGATTTCGGCCAGTTTATCCAGACGTGGATCAGGCATAGGAACCACACCGGTATTTGGTTCGATAGTACAGAACGGGAAGTTGGCAGCTTCGATGCCCGCTTTAGTCAGTGCGTTGAACAGGGTGGACTTGCCTACGTTTGGCAAGCCGACGATGCCGCATTTAAAACCCATAGTGGTTGATTCCTCAATATCAGGCAGTAGCCTTGAAGCTGTGTAAGCGATTCATGGCTTTGGTCATATCATTGGTAAATAGTATATCAGTTGCGCGCACGGCTTCATCCAGTGCGGCATCAATCAGTTGCTGCTCAGCTTTAGGCGCCTTGGTCAGTACAAAGCCGACCACCTGTTCTTTGCTTCCCGGGTGGCCAATACCAATCCGCAGCCGATGAAACTGATTGTTATTGCCCAGTTTGCTGATGATGTCTTTCAGGCCGTTATGACCACCATGACCGCCGCCTTGTTTGAATTTGGCAATCCCTGGTGGCAGATCCAGTTCATCATGGGCAACCAGAATGCTTTCCGGCGGGATCTGAAAAAATTTGGCTAATGCCGCGACAGATCTACCGCTCAGATTCATAAAGGTCGTCGGAATGAGTAATCTGACATCTTGGCCGTTGATCTGAATGCGGCCGGTAATACCGAAATATTTGGGATCTTCGCGCAAAGAGCCATTGTAACGATCAGCCAGCTCAGCCACATACCAGGCGCCGGCATTATGCCGGGTATTGGCATATTCCGGACCCGGATTGGCCAGTCCGACGATCAGCTGTATGGGTTGTGTCATCGCAAATTCTGTTCCGGCAGGTAGAAAGAAAACTGGCCTTTATCAGGCCAGTTGCAGCGGAATGTCTTTACTGGTTCGAACAATATTGTTCTGGGCATCCAGATAAACCAGTCGCGGTTTATGCTGTTTCACTTCATCTTCGGTCATCGGGCCGTAAGCACAAATAATGACGCGGTCACCAACAGCCGCTTTCCGCGCTGCTGCGCCGTTCAGGGAGATCATGCGGGAACCGCGTTCACCGGAAATGGCATAAGTAGAGAAACGCTCACCATTCTCGACGTTGTAGATATCGATCGCTTCATATTCGACGATACCGGCAGCATCCAACAGGTCTTGATCGATTCCACAGGAGCCTTCGTAATTCAGTACCGCATGGGTAACGCGGGCCTGATGCAGTTTGCCTCGCAGCATGATTCGTTGCATTGCTTTTTCCTTACATTCACGGCACTGGTGTGTCACAGATCACACCTGCCGCGCGACTATAAACTATCTGGTGTTTGTACGCAAATTGACCACTAAATTATCGATCAGACGAGCTCGGTTACCCAGCCAGGCTGCCATCAGGATGACGGCCTGATGACTGTCGGCAGAGAGAGGTAATAAACTGTCTGCATCAACGATATCAATGGCATCGGTACGGAAACCCGCGTTATTCAATTTCGCAGAGGCTTCTGCGACTAATACCGGAACCGCATCTTGCCGGGATGGCAGTTCGTTACCAATCCAGGCCATGACTTTGGCCAGGGCAGGGGCTTTTACCCGCTCTTCCGCCGAGAGGTAGCCGTTGCGTGAACTTAACGCCAAGCCATCTTCTGCCCGTACGGTAGGTACACCGATAATGTCAATCGGCATCGCCATATCGCGCACCATTTTACGGATCAACGCCAATTGTTGGTAATCTTTCTGACCAAAACAGGCGATATCAGGCTGCACGATATTGAAGAGTTTGGTTACAACGGTGCTGACTCCCCGGAAATGGCCCGGGCGCATCGCACCTTCCAGCAGGTAGGAGATACCTGGTACTTCCACGAACGTCTGTGTGTCCAGACCTTGTGGATACATGATTGCCGGTGTCGGGGTAAACACGGCGGTAACACCTTCCTGCTCCAGCAAGGCGCAATCTTCACTCAGTGTCCGCGGATAATTGGCCAGATCTTCGGCCCGGTCAAATTGCATCGGGTTAACGAAGATACTGACAATAACCACATCGGCATGAGATTTTGCTTCACGCACTAAAGTCAGATGACCATTATGCAGATTACCCATCGTCGGGACAAACGCAATGCGTTTTCCCTGTTGACGATGTTCGCGAATCACGGCGCGCAGGGCGTCGATCTGTTCCGTTACTAACACGATCGGACTTCCTTTTTCCTTAGTTAAAAGTATGTTCAGCAGCCGGGAACTGGCCGTTGGCTACCTGCTCCACATACAGGCGGATAGCTTTGCGGATATCCCCGGTCTCTGCCAGGAAATTTTTACTGAATTTAGGGACATAACCGGAGGTGATACCGATAGCGTCCTGCATGACCAGCACCTGGCCATCAGTCCGGACGCCGGCACCAATGCCGATAACAGGAATACGCAACGCTTTCGTGATCCGTTCGGCCAGCTGTTCCGGCACACACTCCAGCACCACCATCTGCGCGCCGGCAGCCTGAAGTGCCAGAGCGTGATGATAGATCTCTTCTGCCCGCTGAGCATCCCGGCCCTGAATGCGGAAGCCGCCAAACAGGTGTACGGATTGCGGTGTCAGTCCTAAATGCGCACAAACAGGCACACCATTACGGTTCAGTTGTTTGACTGTTTCACACAGCCAGTCACCACCTTCAATCTTGACCATCCGGGCGCCGGCAGCCATCAGACGGCCGGCATTGATACAGGCCGACTGGATATCGCTGTAACTCATAAATGGCAGGTCCGCGATCAGCAGTGCATTCTGCACACCACGTGCAACATTGGCAGTATGGTAAACCATGTCATCAACGGTAACCGGCAGCGTGTCATTATGACCCTGAACCACCATACCAAGTGAGTCACCCACCAGAATAGAATGAACACCTTCATCATCAAACAGACGGGCAAAGGTGGCATCATAAGCGGTGATCATCGCAATTTTTTCACCGTTCTGTTTCATTTTCTGAATATGGGTCAGGCTGATTTTGCTCATGGCGACTCCTGTGAAACGATTATTAATCCGACAGACGGAACAGCGTGCTGCGGTCGCAGACGGCAACAAGCTCCGCCAACTGACGTCCATCCGGTAATGTCAGCGCGGGTGCTATATCGAATAACGGCACCAGCACGAAAGCGCGCTGTGTCATTCCGTAATGCGGGACGGTCAAACGTTCATCCTGAATAATCTGCTGTCCGTACAAAAGTAAATCGAGATCCAGTGTCCTTGGTCCCCAGCGTTCATCCTTGCGTACGCGGCCTTGTTCCAGTTCGATGCGTTGCATGGCATCCAACAGAACATGTGGCTGCAACGAGGTTTTCAACCGGACCACCGCATTGATGTAATCCGGCTGATCCTGCGGACCCATCGGCGATGAGCTATACAGCGGTGAACAGGAAAGCAGTTCGCTTTCCGGTAAATGCTGTAGCGCTTCTATTGCCTTTAAGAGCTGGCTCCGGGGTTCAGCCAGATTGGCGCCAAGAGCAATGAATACCTCAGTCATTGCGGCGCTGACCCGGATGCTGCGGATAACGGCGTCGACGGCGTGGCCGTTTACGTGGCGGATGTTCTTCATTCCGTGGTTGTTGTTCTGCATCCGCGGTGCGTGCTGGTCGGGTAGTGGTATGCTCCGGACGAACAAAATCATGCGTCTGCTGGTAGTCCTGCCACCAGGCAACAATATCGCGCAAACGAGGTTCAACATGCGCACGCAGTTCCAGGAAATCAAAGGCCGCCCGGAACTTGGCTTGTGCAAACAGTTTTTCTGCCCGCTTGCCGGAATAGCGAGGCAAACGTTCCTGCAGTAACCAGATCTCTCTGACATCGCTGGTAAAACGGCGCGGGATGGCAACGGTGTGGATCTGCTGCTCAATGGCTTCATTCATGGCCATCTGCATGGAATCCTGGAACGGCAGATTGCTTTCATTGCTGATCTCGCGCTGGCGCAGCGCAACCACGCCCCATAACAGCGTGGCGTAGAAGAAGGTCGGTGTCACCGGCTGTTCGGTTGCGACCCGTTTATCCGAGTTGGCTAACGCCTTTTCCAGAAAGCGCTCGTAGGCTGAATTGTTGTCCGGTGTCAGCAGTTTTGCCACCTGCGGGAACAATTGCTGGAACAGACCAAACTTGCGCAGCAGGTGATAGGTACTAAGCGCATGTCCGGCGAGGAATAATTTGATGGTTTCCTCAAACAGACGAGCTGCCGGAATATCCTGTAACAACGATGCCAGACGGGGGATAGGTTCTGCGCTGCGTTCACTGATGGTCAATCCCAGTTTTGCGGCAAAACGGACAGCGCGCAGCATGCGCACCGGATCTTCACGGTAACGGGTTTCCGGATCGCCAATCAGTTCCAGACGGCCTGCTGCCAGATCGTCCAGTCCGCCATGGAAATCATGCAGCGAGAAATCCTTGATGTTGTAATACAGCGCGTTGACGGTGAAATCGCGGCGTTCAGCATCTTCTTCAATGGTGCCGTATACGTTGTCACGCAACAGCATGCCTTCTTCCGACTGCACCGCGATGTTTTTACTGGTATGTACCTGATGATGGTGTCCGCGGAAGGTGGCAACCTCAATGATATCCCGGCCAAATACAATATGAGCCAGACGGAAGCGGCGCCCGATCAGCCGACAGTTATTAAATAATTTACGGATTTGTTCCGGATGTGCGTCTGTGACGACATCAAAATCTTTCGGGATTTTACCTAACAGCAAATCCCGGACGCCACCACCCACCAGGTAGCCCTGATAACCGGCTTTATGCAGGCGATACAGTACCTTCAGTGCATTTTCACTGATCATGCTACGGGATATATTGTGCTGATCCCGGCTCAATACGCGACGTGGTGAGGAACCGGCAACAGGCTGATTGTCACTAACGGAGCGCTGAGGTTCAGATATTGCGGCTTTCGCTTCGGGTGTGGTTTTGGGTGTCGCTGGTGTCTCTTCTTTACCAAGCACTTTGCGATACAAATTGGCGATATGGGAAAAAATAGTGCACCTCGGGATTTCTGACACAAAAAAAGAGCGGGCGGTATGATAGCGCACACCGGCGTAAATGCGAACATCGGGGCAACGTGATCGTGCTTTTTTCAGATGAAGCAGTAAATTATGCCCCTGTATTGGCTGCCTGACACACTTTTACCAACATTAGCATGCAGACTGCAGCCTGATTATGCCAAGAGTTGTTCAATCAGAATAATGGAGAAAACATGAATATCTGGCGCTGGCTTATTTTAACAGCCGTTATTGCTGTTGTCGGTTATCGTTTTTCCCTGAATGAACAGGCTCAGCAGTCATCTCCCGCAAAAAAAACGACACAAGTTGTCGTTGCTCCGGTCAAAAGAGAAACATTTAAAGCTGGCTGGCAGGCGGTTGGTCGCGTCGTTGCCAAATCTTCCGTTGAACTTAAACCCCGAATAGAAGGGCAAATTGCCAGAATTTTATTTGAAGAAGGTGCCCAGCTGAACGCCGGACAGGTATTGTTCGAGCTGGATGACAGTGATTACCGGAACAAGTGGCAACAAGCGCAGGCCGTTTTACAACAGGATCAGGCATTACTGAAAAAAGCGCAGGCTGATCTGGCGCGGGCAAAGGTGCTGTTGCAGAAAAAGTTCATCTCTGAAGCCGACATGAATGGCTATCAGGCGACGGCACAATCCACTGCCGCTCAGGTAAAACAGGATCAGGCCAGTCTGGATATTGCGGCCCGGAATCTGGAATATACCAAAATCAGAGCACCATTTAACGGCCGGGCAGGCGCGCATCTGGTTTCTGTCGGAGCAACCGTTCAGGCCTACAACACGGTGCTGACGACACTGAATCAGCTCGACCCGATCGCGGTCAGTTTCACCTTACCTGAAAAATATCTCGCTGATCTGCAGCAATCTCTGCGTTCCGGCTCCCTGGCTGTCACCGCGCAGGTCAATACCGGAACGGATGTGGAGCAACGCCATGGTTCGGTTGTGTTTGTTGATAACAACGTGGATAGCAACAGCGGTACGATTGCTCTGAAAGCGGATTTTGCCAATTCGCACAACGAATGGCTACCGGGACAATATGTCACGGTGAAACTGGCGCCGCGTACGCTAAAACAAGCGCTGGTGGTTCCGGCACAGGCGTTGCAGCAGGGAGCGGATGGCTTACAGCTGTTTGTCGTGAAAAATGATATTGCCCGAAAGATCCTGATCACGGAGCTGGCGTCCAGTGATGGCTGGAGTGCGATAGCTGGGGCGCTGGAGGAGGGAGATCTGGTGGTAACCGATGGTCAGTTTCGTCTGAATGACGGCTCTTCTGTCCGTATTGCTCATCAGAACCAGGAGAGTTCCGTCGATATCACCGCATCCGGTACGGAGTAGCGATCATGCAACTTTCGATGTTATCCATTCGCCGGCCCGTGATGACCTGCCTGCTGATGGCATTCTTTACGTTGTCCGGTGTGCTGGCGTACCGGGCGCTACCGGTCAGCGAGTTGCCACAGATTGACTTTCCGACGATTAATGTCACAGCCGGTTTGTCGGGCGCGTCACCGGAAACCATGGCATCAGCTGTGGCTACGCCGCTGGAGGGGCAACTGGCAACCATTTCCGGTATCGACAATATCAGTTCCGTCAGTTCTCAGGGGGTCACCCGGATTACACTGCAATTCGATCTTGATCGGGATATTGATGCGGCTGCGCTGGATGTCCAGAACGCATTGAGTGCGGCACAACGCAAGTTACCCGCCAGCATGACATCATCACCGTCGATGCGTAAATCCAATCCGGCGGATGCGCCGATTTTCTTTGTGGCACTGCATTCCGATACCTTGCCTATTTCTACTGTGACGGAATATGCCGAAAGCAAACTGGCACAGTCACTCTCCATGCTGCCCGGCGTGGCGCAGGTTTCCGTATTCGGCGCCAAACCCTATGCGGTCCGGGTTCAGGCTGATCCGGATAAAATGACAGCACACAATCTGGGACTGGATGAGCTGGCGTCGGCAATTAGTGACAATAATGTGAATCAGCCACTGGGTGGTCTGGATGGCGCGTTTCGCAGTTTAAGCCTTCAGAGTAACGGGCAGCTAAAAAATGCGGCGGCCTACCGGCAGCTGGTGGTTGCCTACCGCAACGGTTCGCCGTTGTATCTTTCCAGCGTCGCCAATGTACTGGACAGCGAAGAAAATACCCGGGTTGCCAGCTGGTTTGTGGATAAGCCGGGCGTCATTCTGGCCGTACAACGTCAGGCCGGCGCCAACACCATTAGCACGGTAGATGCGGTGCGTCAGGCGTTACCACAGTTTCAGACGATCCTGCCTGATTCGATCCAGATGGATGTTCTTTATGATCGCAGTGAGTCGATCCGGGCTTCTATTCATGATGTCCAGTTCACGCTGCTGCTTTCCTGTGCGCTGGTTGTGCTGGTGATCTGGTTATTCCTGCGTAATTTGTCAGCTACCGTGATCCCGGCGCTGGCCGTGCCATTGTCAATCCTGGGCGCGGTACCGGTGATGTATCTGCTGGACTACAGTCTGGATAACCTGTCTCTGCTGGCGCTGACGCTGGCGGTTGGTTTCGTGGTCGATGATGCCATTGTGATGATGGAGAATATCGTCCGCCATATGGAACAGGGCATGAGTGCCATGCAGGCAGCCCGGAAAGGTGCCCGGGAAATCGGTTTTACTATCCTGTCGATGACGCTGTCACTGATAGCAGTGTTTATCCCACTGCTATTTATGGGTGGGCTGATGGGCCGTCTGCTGAATGAGTTTGCGGTCACGATCAGTGCTGCGATTGCTATTTCAGGGCTGGTTTCTCTAACGCTGACACCCATGCTGTGCAGCCGGGTATTGCGCCCGGATCATGACGCCACGTCGCAGGGGCGTTTTGCGCTATGGCTGGAGCGTAGTTTTACCAGACTCACTGCCGCGTACAGCGCATCTTTGGCGGTTGTCCTGCGCCATCCCCGCTGGGTCATGTTCAGCTTTTTTGCCAGCATGGTGCTAACGGTGCTGCTGTATCAGCAATTGCCTAAAGATTTTTTACCCAGTACCGACAGCGGTCAAATCACACTGACCACCAAAGCAGCGCCGGATACCTCGTTTGCAACCTTGTCCTGGATGCAGCAGCAGGTTGCCGCCATTGTGCAGGCTGATCCGCATGTCGCGGCATTTATGTCTTCAGTGGGCAGTACCGGTCCGAATGGCAGTGCCAACGGTGGTTCCATGACGATCCGTCTGGTGCCCCGTGAACAGCGTCCTTCTGCTGATGAGGTCATGGCCGGCCTGCGACAGAAGGTGAATCATATTCCGGGTCTCAGTGTTTATCTGCGTAACCCGCCATCCATCCGGATTGGCGGGATATCCACAGCCTCGGAATATCAGTTTACTATTCAAAGTAATGATATTGGTGAGCTGAAGGACTGGCATGATCGCTTTCTGCTGGCTATCCGGGAGATCCCCGGATTCCGTGATGTTACCAGTGATCAGGAGGTCGTCGGTGCCGGACTGGCGGTCGCGGTTGACCGCGATAAGCTGGCCAGTTATGGCCTGAGTTATAGTCAGGTGGAAACAGCGTTGCAGAATGCGTTTGCGGCGCGTCAGGTATCGACTATCTATGCCGATACCAACCAGTATGCCGTGATCCTGGAAGTGTTGCCGGAGCGCCAGCAACAGGTGACTGACCTAAGTCGTATCCGTATCCGAAACAGTAATGGGACCTTGATTAGTCTGGATACGGTCGCGAGTTTTAAACGTCAGCCACAGACACTGACCGTGAATCACCTGGCTACATTACCTGCCGCCACCATTTCTTTTAACATGCGTCCGGGCATGGCGCTGAGTGATGCATTGAAGGCGCTGGATCAGGTCAAAACGGAGTTGGCGCCGCCGGCAACGCTTGTGACCAGTCTGCAGGGAAGTGCCGCTGCGTTTGCTGGCTCACAGTCCGGCATGATGGTGTTACTGCTACTGGCCTTGCTGGTGGTATATGGTGTGCTGGGGATGCTGTATGAAAGTTTTGTGCACCCGCTGACTATTCTCTCCGGTCTGCCTTCTGCCGGGCTGGGCGCGCTGATGACGCTGTGGCTTTTCCAGTTTCCGGTCACGCTGTATGCCTTTGTCGGTATTCTGTTGCTGGTTGGGATTGTGAAGAAAAATGCCATCATGATGATCGATTTTGCACTGGAACGGGAACGAGATGGCATGGTCCCTGATGAGGCGATTCATCAGGCTTGTCTGGTGCGTTTCCGACCGATCATGATGACCAGTATCGCGGCACTGGCCGGCGCATTACCCATTGCGCTGGGTTATGGCGCAGGTGCTGAATTACGTCAGCCATTAGGTGTTGCGATTGTAGGCGGGCTATTACTGTCGCAGGTTGTTACCCTCTACCTGACGCCTGTGATTTATCACTATCTGGCGCCATGGCATGCCAGACTGAACTTTCGCTCTTAATCATGATGAACACTGGCCGTTGTCGGCACGAAGGACAATTGCCAGTGTTTTACCGCCCAGGCCAATAACGCTTCTGCTGTCATACCGGTCATATCATCTGGTAGTGGCTGTCCTAAAAAGGCCAGCGCCTTACCCAACGTGGCAACGACCGGTAAATCTTCAATCGATGGCGCATGGTTCTGTTTTGACAGTTTCAGACCATTATCCTGCAGTGCCAAGGGCAAATGCAGCCAGTCCGGGACTTTCCAGCCAAGTTGCTGATACAAGGTGATCTGACGAACTGTCGGATCCAGTAAATCCGCCCCCCGTACCACTTCGGTAATGCCACTGTCGGCATCATCGACGACCACCGCCAGGTTATAGGCAAATAACCCATCCCGGCGTTTCAGAATAAAATCTTCGCCGGCGAGGCGAGGTTCTACCTCTACCAGACCTAACAATTGATCATGAAAGGATAAGCAGGGACTATCCACTTTTAACCGTACCGCGGCATTTTCCGGCGGATAATGCTGGTCTCGGCAGGTGCCGGGATAAAAACCACCGGCAGCGTGGATCTGCGCGCGGGTACAGCGACAGTGGTAGGTTTTGCCTGCCCGGTATAAATCATCCAGCACAGCCTGGTAGCGCGCATGACGTTGACTCTGATAGACAACGTTGCCATCCCAGAACAGACCAAATTGCTCCAGCGTCCGTAAAATGCTATCGGCGGCACCCGGCTGTTCCCGCGGTGGATCCAGATCTTCGATTCGTACCAGCCAGCGCCCTTGCTGTGAACGCGCACGCAGATAACTGCCAACGGCAGCGATCAGTGAACCGAAATGTAACGGGCCGGAGGGGGAAGGGGCAAAGCGTCCGATATAAGTCATAGCGTCAAGTCTGTAAAATAACAAAAGGGAGCCGCAGCTCCCTTGTCATCTTGTTGCAATTTAGCCAACCAGCTGTTTTTCTTTGATTTCAGCCAGTGTTTTGCAATCGACGCACAGTTCAGCGGTCGGGCGCGCTTCAAGGCGACGAATACCGATTTCAACACCGCAGGATTCGCAATAACCGAAGTCATCTTCTTCCAGTTTTTTCAGTGTTTTTTCGATTTTCTTGATCAGTTTACGCTCACGATCACGGGCACGTAATTCCAGCGCAAATTCTTCTTCCTGTGCTGCACGGTCTACGGGATCCGGGAAGTTAGCCGCTTCATCTTTCATATGATCAACGGTACGGTCAACTTCTTCACGCAGCTGGGTTTTCCATGCTTCCAGAATCTTCCGGAAGTGCTCTTTCTGCTGGTCATTCATGTACTCCTCACCAGGGGCTAACTGGTAAGGGGTGACGCCCGCGATGGCCAGCGGTCCCAGAGATTTTTTGTTATCTTCTGCTGACATGCCTATCTCCTACTTTTACATGACACAGCACGTCACTGTGTGCTGGCGATGAATTTTGAGGCCGGTATCTATATCAGATGCAGCCTCGCCTCGCAAATCCGTTGGCAAAAAATGTTAGCCAAACCTGAATCTTGTTCACAACCATTACCTGTAACAGCAATCTCTGATTGTGAATTTAAACTGGCACCACTTTATGGGGACTCGGTCTTACCATTTCAATGCTTATGACAAAATAATTTATCAATTTGATGACAAATCATATTCCCTGGTTTTCATATCATTTTAGCTCTGCCTGACCAGGGCTGTCCGGTTATATAACAGAAATATGAACTATTACGGTTTTTGTTCGCCGGATTGTTACTGTAGTAACCAGCGGTGCAACGGTTTGTATAAAACGCCATCATTTGTAGATACCGATTCATATAAAATGAATTCGGATACAGCTAATTTCAGCACTGGTGCAGTCAGTTGGGTCATGCCGTGAGCGTTACGGAATAGGGTGATATGAGGGCGATAGTCATCGCTGACTTGCAGGTCCAATGTTTTCAGTTGCTCACCTAATTGTCTGACCAGTTCCCGCAATGGACGTGGTGATTGTTGCGGTCCTAACCACAGACATCGGGCATGCCGAAACAGACCATACTGGTCTAACAGTATGTCAAACGGCGCAACATGAACCTGCTCTGCGGCCTGGCAAAGGCGGGGCAGAAGACGTTCATCCTGTAATCCCAGAAAATGCAGTGTCAGATGAAAGTTATCAGCATTGACCGGTTTCTTGTGATGCTCAGTCCGTAATCGCTGCTGACAGTGATGCAATTTACTGGCTAACGATTGTGCCGGTAGCGCAAAAAAGAGACGGCGTTGCATCAGCTGCCTGCTTTACCGTTATAAAGTTTACCGCCTTCCTGCAGATAGAGTTCAAGTACGGCTTTCCCGGCCGGTTGTTGCTGGTTGCGGATCACGTCAATGCCGGCATGACGCAGATAATCGTACGATTGCTCGAATACCGGACCTTCATCAAAGCCGATCGCCCGGGCATCATCACCGGTAGCAGCACAGACCAGACGTTTGACGCCTGACCATAAAATGGCACCCATGCACATGGCGCAGGGTTCGCAGGAAGTGAATAGCTCATATTCATCCGACTGGCTATCAAGACTGAATTGCTGAAGCCGTTGTTCTCCCAGCATGATTGCCATGACTTCACCATGCAGCGTGGAATTATTCTGCGCAACGACCTGATTTACGCCAACACTCAATATCAGGCCACTTTGGCGATGTACGATAATACTGGCGAAAGGTCCCCCCGTACCACGCAGGACATTCTGTCTGGCCAATTCGATCGCCAGTGTCATTTTTTCATCGTCAGAATATAAAGGTTGTTGCCAGTCGACCACTTCATTGATCCATGCCGGCAGATGAATGGCCAGATGAGCACGTGGCGCTTCGGTGAATGTTTCAATGTGGTTCTGACACACAACCTGATTCCTCAAACGTAAGATCTATGAGGCGGCATAGTAGCATTGTTGAAGTAATAAAAAAGCGGACAATGTTGCCATCATCCGCTTGCAGAAAGGCTCTAAAGTTAAACAGCAGAACCGTAATAAGCGGCGGTATAAAGTGCTTTAACGTCCGCAACGGTAGGCTTGCCCGGGTTGGTTAAAGTGCACGGATCTGCATGCGCATTGGCACTCATGCGGTCCAGTACATCACGGAATTTTGTCTCGTTAAAATCCACTTCGTCGCATTCTTTGAAACAGGTCGGAATATTCAGTTTTGCATTTAACTGCCGGACTGCTTCTGCCAGATCGGTCACTCCCAGCAATTTTTCCACCCGATCATATTTATCGGTGAACTGACGGTTAAAGTTAATGATGTAAGGCATCAGGATCGCGTTTGCCAGTCCATGTGTGACACCGAATTCACCACCAATCTTGTGTGCCAGGGAATGTACCAGGCCCAGTGATGCGTTGGTAAATGCCATACCCGCTAATGCGGATGCGTTGTGCATATTAAAACGGGCGTCTTTATTGCCGGGTTCTTTATAGGCATTTTCCAGATTTTCCAGCACCAGCTTGATGGCTTCAATGGCATAAGGATCGGTAAACGAGGTCGCTGCAATCGATGCGACTGCTTCGGTTGCATGCGCCAGCACATCCATACCGGTATTGGCAGTAATATGCGGTGGCATCAGTTCAGGCAGGGCAGGGTCAAGGATCGCCAGATCCGGTACCATATCAGCGGCAACAATCGGATATTTGATATGGTTTTCCGTATCGGTGATCACCGAAAACGCGGTGATTTCAGACGCTGTACCGCTGGTGGATGGAATGGCAACAAAACGGGCTTTGTTCCGCAGCGGAGGCATGGAGCCAACGGCGATAATGTCTTCAAATTTCAGCTGAGGATGTTCATAGAAGCACCACATTACTTTGGCCGCATCCAGCGCCGAACCACCGCCAATGGCGACAATCCAGTCCGGTTCAAACTCCAGCATTGCCTGTGCGCCGCGTTGAACGGTCGCGACTGATGGATTAGGTTCCACACCATCAATAACGATGCTGGTCATGCCGGCTTTTGCCAGCAAAGCTTGCGCCTGTTCCAGAAAACCAAAACGTTTCATTGAGCTGCCGCCGGTGACCAGTGCTGCCCGTTTGCCTTTTAAGGTACTGAGCGTCTGAAGCGCGTTTTCACCATAGACGATATCGCGGGGAACAGAAAAATGCATAACACTCATGAAGTGCTCCTGTTGTTAACTTTGAAGTGAAAGATATATATCAAATGAGATTTTATTGAGTCTCTATCTGGTACCATCTTCATTCAGAACAGGAGAAACGTCCTTGACTGACTTAACAGAATTTTTATTTTAATTACGGAAATTCAGTCAGATTATTCTTATCCACTCATATTCCGGCGATATTCTGGAAAGCTGCGGCAGCATTTTGATCCGCGTATTGATGCATCAACCAGCTATGCATCGCATTTGCTGACATGAGACCGGTCTGACGTTTCCACAGCGGTTTTTTGCGCTGTTCATTACCTTCCAGCGGTTCATAACAAATCCAGTTATTTTGTTGATGGCCAAGATGTTTTGAAACACTGATAGTATTTGAGATATTAATAAACATAAAAATCCTTTGATAAATATATGTGCCTGTATGCGGGCTTTTATATGGGTAAGTGCTGGTGCGGTCAGAGCTAATCAAAAAGGCAGAGACAGCATCCATAACAACGGGAAGCTGAACCGGAACAACGAGACTTTCTATGTGAGATTTAGAAGAGACGGTGTGGCGAAGAAAACTGCTATTACTTACACATTGAACAGAATTTATCCTATATGGATGCTGTTCATATAGCAAGCGGATATTATAAATAATCGAAAACAGGATAGAACGGCAAACTAAATGCTGGGGTATTGCCGTTCTGCCAGTTTGGGTTATGCAAAGGTCGTCACTAACAAATAAGATGTGTACCCAATGAAACTGCTCAGCAGCGCCAGACCTCCGGAGCGGGAAATTGTTCTTTTTCTTTTCATGCCAAAACCGAATATGAAAAGTGAAATCGTCAGTATGGTCATGACCAGCATATCCCGGGATAAAATATCTGGTGAGGTCTGCAGCGGTGAAATTGAACCCGCTATGCCTACGACTATGAGAGTATTAAACAGATTGGAGCCGACAATATTGCCGACGGCGATATCATCTTCGCCTTTACGGGCGGCAATCACAGACGAAGCAAGTTCTGGCAGTGATGTGCCAATTGCTACGATCGTCAAACCAATCACCAGGTCGCTGATCCCGAGTTGTTGGGCAATCGCTACAGCGCCCCATACCAGAAAACGGGAACTGATAATCAGAAGGACTAAGCCGGTGAGCATCCAGAACACAGCCTTACGGACAGGCATTGTATGCTGGATTAACTCGTTTTCCATTTCATTGGCAAACGCATCGCTGCGCTGTTTCAGACCTTGCCGGATAGTCCAGCCCATCAGCATACAAAAGATGGCAATCAGCATGGCCGCATCAATTCGGCTCAGTTCACCATCCCATAATTGGTAGACGGCAATCCCGGTGACGGCAGTCAGGACAGGCAGCTCTTTGCGCAAGACCTGTGAATGAATCGTGATCGGGCAAATTAACGCAGTAATACCAAGAATTAATGCAATATTGGTGATGTTTGAACCGTATGCGTTTCCTAAGGCAATGCCGGGATTCCCCTGCAGTGCAGCTAATGCAGAAACAACCATTTCCGGTGCGGAAGTGCCAAAACCGACCACAACCATGCCGATCAGAAGGGAAGGCATACCAAAATGACGAGCCGTCGACGCCGAGCCTTCAACAAAACGATCCGCGCTCCAGACCAAAACCGCTAAACCTAATATTACAGCTAACAACGGAATAGCCATTTTATACATCCTATCTATTAGGCTGACTTATTTTGTTAATGGTACCGGATGTGACTTATGGTTTCTTTTCGGAAAAATAAATAATTTCTGACGGAAATACGGTGGGTTGGCATAAGTGAAAAATAAAAAATCGTGCAAAATCATAGGTTTAATTTCTGTTTTGGCTTGAGAGGCCAGTTGCGTTCACTTTTTATCCAGAAGCGTCACGGTTGTAACTTGAATCACAATCATCAAATTATGTCAATTTAATTAAATCGAAAAAATTTAACTAAACCGATTTAGCTCACGTTTTTTATTTCCAATTAATTCCTATTGTGTTACTTTCCCAATAAGAGATGGCGATTTGACTGATTGTCATTCTCGTTTAGTTGGCTAACTCTCCGTCTGTGAGCGGTTGCTTAACTAAAAAAGGCAAACCCATCGAAAGGTGGCGACGCAAAGTCTCCGGTCTAACGGAATTTTCCTATGACAGCGGGACCGCTAGTTTTGTATGCCGGCACGTCTGTTTTCGTGTCCTCAATTTGACATTGCTTTCTCTCTCTGGCTCGTGATGCATCCAGAGATTGCGCTGCCTCGTCTTGCCTCGTGCAAGTGAACGGTGCTTTCTTGAGCGTATCTTATGCCGGGAGAAAGGTTTCTCCGGATTTGACCGGCAAAACTGCGGATGTCCATTGCTTCTGGAAAAAATGGATATTTACAAAAAAACAATGGAGATAAAACTGTGAAAAATCATCGATATTTGTCGGTAATCCCTATGTTGGGGATGGTCATGGGTACAGCTATGGCCGCACCTCTTCTGCAACCTGGTCCTGAACCGACTTATCACTCTCAGCAGGCATACGCACCGGAGGACAACTTCACTGCGAAGTGGACTCGTGCCGATGCACGTCAGATCAAACGAATGTCAGATCCGACGGCTGGCTCACGCCAGAACTCGATGCCTGCGGAATACACCATGCCTAGCGTCCCGCAGGATTTCCCTGACATGTCGAACGGACAAGTCTGGGTATGGGACTCCTGGCCTCTGACCGATGCCGATGGTAACCAATACAGTGTCAACGGGCAGGAAATTATCTTTTCTCTCGTTGCTGACCGGAGTCTTGGCTTCGATGACCGTCACGTGTTCGCAAAGATCGGCTACTTCTATCGTCCGGCGGGCATTCCTGCTGAACAGCGTCCGGAAAACGGTGGCTGGACCTATGGCGGTCTGGTTTTCGCCGAGGGTGTCACCGGCCAGATTTTCGAGGACCAGTCCTACAGTCACCAGACACAATGGTCGGGTTCGGCGCGCATCTTCCCGGGTGGCGAAGTCAAGCTGTTCTTCACGGATGTCGCTTTCTATCGTGACGCCAAAGGCAATGATATCAAGCCATACGACCCGCGGATCGCGCTCAGCGTGGGCCACGTGCATGCTAATAAGAACGGTGTGAAGTTCACCGGTTTCGACAAGGTTATTTCGCTTCTGGAAGCTGACGGCACCTATTACCAGACTGCTGAGCAGAACCCGTACTTCAACTTCCGCGATCCGTTCACCTTCAAGGATCCGGCTCACCCGGGCGAGACCTATATGGTTTTCGAGGGCAACTCGGCCATGCCGCGCGTGTCTGCCAAGTGCACCGCAGAGGATCTGGGCTATCAAGAGGGTGACCCTTACGCCGAGACCGTTCCTCAGGTTAACGCATCAGGTGCGACCTACCAGATCGGCAACATTGGTCTGGCGAAAGCAAAGAACGCCGATCTTACGGAGTGGGAGTTCCTGCCGCCGATTCTTTCGGCGAACTGCGTGACCGACCAGACCGAACGGCCGCAGATCTACATGAAAGACGGCAAGTACTATCTCTTTACCATCAGCCACAGCACTACCTATGCAGCAGGTATTACTGGTCCTGAGGGCGTGTATGGTTTCGTGGGCAACGGTATCCGCAGCGATTACCAGCCGATGAACCAGGGCTCCGGTCTGGTGCTGGGTAACCCGTCGAACCTCAACTACTGGCCAGGGACCCCGTACGATCCTGACTATAACCAGCCTGCTGGCCACTTCCAGTCGTACTCGCATTACGTTATGCCTGGCGGTTTGGTCCAATCGTTCATCGACACGGTTGGTGTCAAAGAAGACTTCCGACGCGGTGGTACCCTGGCGCCAACAGTGAAGATCAATATCCACGGAGATTCATCGGAAGTTGATCATTCCTACGGTTTCAATGGCAATGGACTGGGCGGTTGGGCTGATATATCCGCGAACCTTAATGTGAATCCGAGCGGTGTAATCACGAAGTCGCTGAAGTAACAGCTTTTCTGGTTATACATGCTCAAGCCTTGAGGGGGTGCGGTGTCTGCATGCCGGCACCCCCTTCTCCTCATATTTCGATTCGGAAGATTATGAGCCTTAATCTCATCCCAATGTCTGTAACTTATCGGCACCTAATCGTTTGCGCGCTTGCCGTGTTGTTCACGACCAGGATTGCGATAGCTGTCGTATCCGGCTCCGATTCGGAAACAGCATCCGACACTGCGTCTTATCGGCCCGCAATACACCTTACTTCCGCCAAACATTGGATGAATGACCCTCAGCGCCCGATTTTGATCAACGGCGTCTGGCACTACTACTACCTCTACAACGCTGATTATCCCAATGGGAATGGTACTGAATGGTACCACGTGACTTCGACGGATCTTGTGCATTGGCAGGATCACGGTATCGCAATCGACAAGTACAAGAATGGTCTTGGCGACATTGAAACTGGCAGCGCAGTGATTGACTCCAGGAATACTGCGGGCTTCGGTGCAGACGCGGTGATTGCCATCATGACCCAGCAGCATGAAGGCGTGCAGCGCCAGTCACTCTTCGTTTCGACCGATGGCGGCTATCGCTTTCAGGCGTACGACGGCAATCCTGTCATGGACAACCCGGGCGTCCGAGACTGGCGTGACCCGAAAATCGTCTGGGACGACGTGCGCAATGAATGGCTCATGGTTCTCGCGGAAGGTCACAAGATCGGTTTCTATACATCTCCGGATTTGAAGCACTGGAAGTACCAATCGGGCTTCGAGCGCAATGACCTCGGCCTCCTTGAATGTCCCGATCTGTTTCGCATGTCGGTTGATGGTGACCCAAAGCACACCCGCTGGGTGCTAGCGACAGGTGCAAACGGAGCTGGTTCGGGAATGACTACGGGAACCGTGTATTGGATTGGTGACTGGGATGGCAAGCACTTTACTGCAGATGACGACAAACCTGAATGGCTCGATTCGGGCGCTGATTTCTACGCGATGGTGACGTGGGATGACCCGCGACTGAGTGATACTCAGCGTCTGGCCTCGCGATATGCCATTGGCTGGCTCAATAACTGGGCCTATGCGACCAAACTGCCGACCAACGACTGGCATGGCGGTACTGATTCGATCGTACGGCGTATCGAGTTGCGCTCGATCAATGGCAAACCGGTGCTTGTCTCGCGCCCTATCGACATACTCGACAAGCTTGAAGACAACACCGAGGTACGTGACAAGGCACGGGTACCGGATGGCTCCAAGATGACGCTTCTCCAGCCAAAATCCGATGCCTATCGACTCCGGGTCCAGATCGATGCAGCTTCCGATGCCAATGAGGTCCGGTTCCATCTCAAGGAAGGGAAAGGGCATTTTGCAGTAGTCGGGTACAATTTCAAAAATGGCACTGTCTTTGTCTTGCGTGATACGGATGCCATCGCTGACTCAATGCCAGAAGTTTACCGCGAAGTCCGCAAGGCCCCGGCACCAGCGCATAATGGTATTGTCACACTGGACATCATTGTTGATACGATCTCGATCGAAGTCTTTGTGAATGACGGCGAAGCTGTTCTCTCGGATCTCGTATTCGGAGCTCCCGGTGCAAATGGCCTTTCAGTCGAATCATTTGGCGGGGACACGGAATTACGTTTCTTCGAGCTTTCGTCCATCAAGGCTGCGCCGATCAAGCGCAATTATAGTGATGCACGCAAGGTGAACTGATCGTATAACGCGTGCCAAACAGAGCAAGAGCCTTGGCAACCACAAGAAAACCCACCAAATTTATTGTCTGGAAAGGTTGAATCTGCGACTTACGTGGTCATATTGCCATGTCACAGCAGCGCATTGTCTTGAACGTCCCAATCTGACTCAAACCGATCAATGCCGGATTCACACTGAACGGGGGCGATGGATTTTTCATGTCCAGGAAAACCAACTGATAATCTCCATACCTAGAATCATTTAATTGCAGCCTGAGAGGCGACTGTCTGAATTTTGACTGGTTCTGAGTTTGGGAGGAGGTTACCGGGTAAAAGAGTCAATATGGACCGTCTTACCTTTATTTTTCTGTTAGGTTTGATTTTCTTGTCATTTTTTTGTCATAAAAACTTAATTTTGTATACTGCGTCACAGGAATAAAGGCTCCTATCAATGGCTTCTTAGCATAAGCTGAGCGTGTTTTTACAGCCTGCATAATTGGAGCTTCAATGTTGCGCTCCTCTAGGGGCGTGGCTGCGTAGCAGCTATGTATATCTTCACTCCTCATCCAGAAAACCAGATGAATTTTATAAACTTAACCATACGACAGGCTGTGACATATTCCCGTATACAGGAGTTTTTGAACTGGAACACAGGAATTTTGTTCCTGCTGGCCTTTCTGATTAATATTTCGCTTGGCTACGAATTGCGTGTGCTAGATGCGGTGGGCTTTTTTTGCTTCCTGTGTTTGCTGGAAAGGCTGTCCTGGCGAGCATTCAAGTGCATACTGATTACCAGTTCTCTGGTAGCTGCCTGCTATTTCCCGTTTGGCCGGACTTACGGAGCCCCGAACTTCAATAGCATTCTCTCACTTTACTCTTCCAATCCGGGAGAGGCTGGCGAGATACTGCGGGTTTTTCCTCTCTGGTACTATTTGATTTCCTTGGGAATTGTTGGATTTTCACTGCTAAAGGTGCTGAAGTGCCCGGGCCGGGTTTTCCCGCGTTGGTCGGGCCATCATTCTTCGTTACTAACGGTGTTTTTGGCTATCGCGTTGGTAGCGCCACTGAATGTTTTTTATACCGAAGGCTCGTTTTCTTTGCTTAATGCCAGCTATCCGGTGTTTCGTTTCGTAAAAGACATCACTTTGATTAATATGACCGTGAATAACGAACACCAGCGTATGCAGGATTTGGCTACCTTGCAGGATAACTGGCATATCGTTGCCGTAAAACCCGCGCATCAGGTGTATGTGGTGGTGATAGGCGAAAGTGCCCGGCGTGATGCTTTGGGCGCATTCGGCGGCCAGTGGGATAACACCCCATTCGTTAGCCATGCGAATGGCGTACTGTTCCAGAATTATTTGTCTGCGGCGTCATCAACCCAGCAATCTTTGGGGTTGTCGCTGACGCTGGTTGGAAAGGATGAGCAGCCTCAATACCAGAATAATATTGTGACGCTGGCAAAACGGGCCGGATTCCACACCTATTGGTTTTCTAACCAGGGACAGCTGGGTCATTACGATACCGCTATCGCCAGCATTGCCAAGCGGGCAGATAACGTCCATTTTCTGAAAAGCGGTAATTTCTTTTCGCAGAATACTCAGGACATGGATCTTTTGAAGTTTACCAATGATGCGCTGAACGAAAATTCTGATGCGCCAAAGTTGATTGTTTATCATCTGATAGGATCTCATCCGAAAGCCTGCGAACGAACCCATCACCAGTATTCGACGTTTGTAGATAATGAGGAAGTTTCATGCTACCTGTACAGCATCACACAGACTGACAATTTTCTGGCCTCGCTGCATCAGCAGTTGCAAAGTAGTGGCAAGAATTTTTCGATGATGTATTTTGCCGATCATGGCTTATCATTCAAAGAGCGAGGTTCTCAGTCTGAATACTTGTCTCATAACGACCAGTTCCAGCAAAACTATCAGGTACCGATGTTTATTACTTCCAGCGGAGACACTCGCCAGCGCGTGATCAAGGCGGTGCGCTCAGCTAACGATTTCATGTCATTTTTTGCTGAATGGAGTGGGATCCGCAGCCGGGAAGTTGTACCTAAATATCACTTCATATCGGAGCAACCGGCTCCATCTTCTTATGTTACCAATTTCACTCCGAAGCGGGTGGATCACGATAAACTACCGCAAGATCCTTTTGTCATTCGTTCTAATGCTCCGTCACGTACGGTATTGCGTTAAAGCTGTCTGGTTGGCGCCAAACTGGTGCCGACCTTTTTCTGACTTTCGGCCATCTGTATTTTCAGCGAATTGAGGTTTTTTCTAAGGGAATTAATAGCGGATAGTGTGACACATCAGGGGGATGCTTAGCTGCGCTAAAAAAGAAAAAGCCCTGAAAAATCAGGGCTTTAAGTGATTGGTGGGCTGGCGTCAGCTGAATTTGATTTGTATAGTGTTGATTTATAATGAAAATAATCCGATTCAGAGAATGATTGTAGGCCTAATCGTATGCCTAAAGTAAAATCTGTCATGAATTTTATGAACGTACTGGTATGGTTCGCTATGTGTGACTGATTGGCGTTTTATCACAAAATATTTTTTTTGGAAGTAAGTAAGAATGACTGTAGTACATCAAAAAGAATACATCATTTTTCATGTTTTTTTAAAATCGCGATTGTTCATGTTCCAACATCAAGGGTTAGGTGAACTGGGATCATGGCTCAATATTGATAGAACCCAATCAACTCCTTACAGTGTTCAGAATCTGCATTTTCGTAATGCGAAGGTCTGGGGTTCGACTCCCCACTTCGGCACCAATTAAATCAGTAAGTTACATTCAGTAAATTCTCTGGAAAATATGTAAAACTGAAAATTCGTACTTACTGGCGTACTTAAAAGTATCTCTCTTTAAGCTTCAGAATTTCAAATTTCTCCGTTGTTCCTGTTCATCGGCAAACAGTTGACACTCATAGTCTGGTAGCCCATAAGCGACAGTTTTCTTGTGAAACAAAGAAACCTTCGCAGTAGGCGCCTGCTTCTTGTACGTCATAGTATAAAATATTCATGTTCGCATCACCTTGAAAAAATGACCTCGGCCTTCAAGCTTAGATGATTGAAGGATTCCGTGTAAGCATTGGTGACTGATATGTGCGCATCAAAGTAGGCTATGATCTCCTTGCGCCTGTTGCCTCCTGATAGACAGCATTGTTCTTTCATTGGTGCCACCTTAGATATACCAAAGGTCTCGTTGTGGCTGCATTTTGGATTCTTAATTAGATTAATTAGAACCGTTAAGATATGCTAAATTTTGTTTTCTTAGCCATACCTTAAAAGGAACTTATATGCTGAACAATAAAGAAATAAGTAATGCTCTCAATCTGTCAATAAATGATTTAATTGAATGTTATTTGTGTGAGTTAAAGGCTTCATTAATGGACGAAAACTCTATTGATGAGTTTGACTCTTGCAGTGGTGTTGAATTTATAAATAAAAATGAAAAATTAAAAACTTATTTCTCCAAAATGCGAGAAAGGACGAATAATGGAGAGTCTGCTGAAAATCATATTCCAGATTTTTATATTGGAACTTTAGTTGAAGAAAGTTATTTGTCTTCATGTTTTGCATTATCAGTTATCTATTATATCCAGGTGGAATATTTAAAAAAACAGAGTGATGGTAAAAGTAAAGCATTGAAGGCTATTGCTTCGGCCCTAATCTATATAGGTAAATTCTCAGGTGCGAAAACATTTTCATTTTTTAATGAAAAACATAATCCATCCAAACTTAATTTAACAAAAAACGCAAAAAAAGGAGGGGATAAAAGGGATGAGCGCTATATGCCTACAAGGCAGAAAGTCATCGAATTAATAAAAAACGAAAAACCGAAAGGTGGCTGGAAAGATGATAAAGAATTCATTAAATGCATGGGGGATAAAATAATTCAATTCAATAGGGATAATGGAAATATTATGTCTGAAACCAGTATGCTTGATACCGTGAAAAAATGGTTAAATCATCATGAAATGGTGGCGCCAGTTTTTCTTGAGAATAGTGTTTCTGGATTGACGCCGGATTGACCTGAAATTAACAATATTGACATTGGGCGATCTGGTTTTATTCGCTTAAATCTTAACTCTGGGGCGCCCCTTTTTTATTAAACTCGAATGAGGTATTTCTCCTTTTCCAAAGACTCTAGCACCTGTTGGTAAAACTAACTTTATATAGCTGTCAGTCTTGGTTAAATATAAAGCCGCTTTTTTTAAATTCTCTCTTTTTGTATGTTCAAAATGATTGATCATTCCGATACCAAGACACTTATATGTATTTTTTATGTGGTTGCAATTAAAGTAAATCCCATTACCATTCGTGATTGATGAGCTCCAGTACTCTCCAATCCGTCTAGCTATGTTAATATCCTCTCTCACCTTTGAACCATCAAATAAAAATAGCATATGGTAGTGATACCCTTTGCTCACGCCAAATTCTAACTTCCATACATATCCTCGCATATACTGAAATATTTCATTATTTCTTGTGTTTTTTAATAGTTTATTTCTGTGGTTTATCGCCATTTCACTTGTTATTTCCTTTGAATGTTTTTCAGTGTATCCAAGATCAATCCTAATAACTAATAAACGAGATTGTTTGTCAAATAACTTGTTTATGTAGTTAACTAAGCTAGCGTAGTTCTTTCTTGATGTCCGTGAAAATAGATTTATTTCTTTTTGCAAAGTGCCATCTGTGGCAGAGGATTTTATATGGGCAATGAAATTACACAATGCCTCGTAGACTCTTTTAGTTGTATCTTGGTTCATATTAGGGTTGATGTATTTAACCAATCCGGTTAATTCGTACTTATTCATTGCCTTGATGAATAAGTCCACCTTGGGGTGTAATTTGTGGCTATTGAAATGACGAGTTACTATAATCGTGCTGTAGTTTATTGTGTTGATAATATCACGACCTAGATTGCTCATTTCTATTGTTTTATGATTAGACCGTTTGCTTTTAACTAGAACAAACGATGGTTTCTTTGATTCAGTTATATCGTCAAAGGTATTCCATATATTTAGATATTCTTCCGCAGTGTTATAGTTATCAGATTTCCAATAATGCGCAACACCGTTAACATCAGTTAAATCTAACGATGCATCCATTAATACTTGTTGGTGCCTATCTTCTTTACGCTTCATTTAAACTCACCAAATAACATGTTAATAGCATTTCAATTCCTTGGTAAACAATTAATTCTAGATGTTATAAGTTATATGTGCTGAATTAATAATTCAGTATTGTGTATTACACCGTGTTATATGTGTTTAATGAGTTAATTAACATTAATAACATATAAACCATAAATACATTTAATGAATATATGGCTGTATAGACACGCAATGTTAATGAAAATGGGTTATTGGCTGCATAATTAATACTCGTAACAGACGAAGTTAGTGTTTTGAACTGTCGGTTATGCGTTGTTCAATCCATGCATTAATTGCTGACTCAACCCACCCAACAGATGCTTTACCAAGCTGGATTGGTCTAGGGAATGAGCGATCAAACCGAGGCGAACGCGGATTAAGCCAATCATAGATCGTTGATCTACTGATGCCGATTCGGCTCATGACTTCACTGAGTCGTAAGATTTTAGGGCTGGAATCGTTGGGTTTGGTCATGTGATTTTCTCTCTTGGATACGATGTTTAGACTTTAATTCTCGTTTCCAACAAAAGGTAGTTCGTCAACTAGGCATAAAATTTTTTGCCTAGCAAAAACGCATTTATGAATGAGATTGGTCACTTCTGAGATGAATTTTTTGTTAGTTTGACATTGATCGATATTCGTCATGAAATGCGCAATAAAACCGGTCACTTTTCTCCATTAATCTATTCAGTTAGCTTTAGAATCCTCTATGCAAGTTGGTTCTTTTTTCTATGCCAACTTAGTTCTTTATCATTGCTTTACAATAAGTTATTGAGCTATAGGTATCTTAATTACTCCAACGGATTTCAGCCCTATATTACCTATTTGATATAGCGTGTGATGGGCATGTCTTGTCGCTTATCACCCCGTTTATTCCCTTTCCGTTGGAGTATTTACTATGTCTCACCTAATTGAATCGATGGCCTACGTTGGTGATGTGCCTTGGCATGGTCTGGGTAATCAACTAACAGCTCATCAACCAATCGAAACGTGGTTGACTGAAGCAGGAATGGACTGGCGTATCGCTCACAGTGATGTCTTGTTTAATGCGGCCACTGATGGCTTGTATCTTCGCTCTCATGCTGATGCAAAGGTGCTTTATCGTTCTGACACTTTGGCGCCACTCTCAGTGGTCTCTAACCGTTATAAAATAGTACAGCCATGTGAAGTTTTACATTTCTATAAAGACTTGGTTTCAGCCGGCGGTTTTGAGTTGGAAACTGCCGGGGTATTAAAGGGTGGACGTAAACTCTGGGCATTAGCAAAAACCGGTCAGGAAGCAAAGATAAAAGGGAATGATCGCATCAAGGCTTATTTGTTATTAGCGACCAGTTGTGACGGTACACTCTGTACTACGGCACAATTCACCTCAATACGGGTGGTGTGTAATAACACCTTACAGATGGCAACGCGTGATAGTACCGGTGCAGTGAAAGTACCCCATTCCACTAAATTCGATCCGGTGCAGGTGAAAGAGGCATTAGGGATTGGCTTTGCCAACTGGGATGCGTTTATGACAAATCTGAAGCAGTTAAGTCAGCGTACCGTCTCACCGGAAGAGGCCGATGGGTTTATCCGAACCGTGCTCAATGAAGCGGAATTGACGGAGGATAATTCGTTGGGTTCTAAAGCGTACCAGAAAGTGAGCAATCTCTATCTGAGCGAAGGCATGGGTTCGGAGTTGTCATCCTCCTCGGGTACGGCATGGGGATTGGTCAATGCCATGACGGAATACGTCGATCACCACCGCCGAGCACGTAATCAGGATAACCGACTGGATTCAGCCTGGTTTGGTCAGGGCGCGTTACTAAAGCAAAAAGCCTTCCATCAGGCATTAACACTGCTCCACTGATACCCCATCAATTTGTTACTCAAAGAACCCCGGATAGGTTTTCCTGTCCGGGGTTTTCTTTTATGTCCGGAGGATAAAATGAAAACACGTTATCACCACGCAATTCGTCTGGCTTCTACCTCGAATCTTACTCGTGACGCCTGGCTGCAGATCCGACAACAAGGCATTGGCTCATCCGATGCGGCAGTGGCTATTGGCCTTTCCCCGTATAAAAGTCCGTTATCGCTGTGGCTTGAGAAAACACAACGCAAAGTACCGGATGATTTATCGGAGAAGGATGCCGTCATTTGGGGAACGGTGTTAGAACCGGTATTGGCATCGGTCTATGCCGAACGAACCGGCAAAAAGGTACGCCGTGTGAATTCGGTGCTACAGAATACGGACTATCCCTTCATGCTGGCGAACCTCGATCGGGAAGTGTTAGACCCGGCAGGGGATGGCGTGCTGGAAATCAAAACGGCGGGATATCACTCTGCACCGCAGTGGGAGGAGGGCGTACCGGTCGCTTATCAATGTCAGGTGTTGCATCAGTTGGCTGTTACCGGTCATGCCTGGGCGGATGTCGCGGTATTGATCGGTGGGCAAGATTTCCGGATTTATCGCATCCATCGCGACGATGACAAGATCGCGGATCTGATCCAGCGTGAAGCGCAATTCTGGCGATGTGTTACCGATGACCTACAACCGGAACCGGATGGTTCGGATGATGCAGGGCAAGCTTTACAGTGGCTGTTCCCTCGTGATGACGGGCAAACTGTTGATCTGTCTGAGTCAGTCGAATACAACGCTCTTTTTTCTGAACTACTGCAATTACGTCAGAACAAAGAAGAAACCGAACGACAGGAATCACAGGTCAAACAACGGTTACAGGTTGCACTGGGTTCAGCTACGGCGGCTGTTTTTCAGCAGGGCCGTATCACATGGCGTAAAGCCAAAGATCGGCTGGTCCCGGATCTGGACAAACTCACCTTAGAACATCCGGAAATACTTCAACAATACGGCAAACCAGTCTTGGGGAGTCGTCGTTTCTTAGTTCAACCTGAAAGGAGCGAATCATGATCAAAGGGCTAGCAATTACACCGCCGGTCATAGGGCGGATCTCGATTGGCCGTTTGGTCTGTAAAAATGACAAATGGTTACCAGAAAAAGACGATAGTTTCACGCTCACCACCCAGGTGAAAAACAAAGGGGAGTGGTTACTGCATCCGCTACATCAGAAGTTGGCTGAGTCAGCAACGAATAACAAGATCCGCGCCATTCCGGTAAGGATGTTATTCAACGACACCGACCTGAATCTGCGAGCGGAATACAGTGCATTTGACCGCAACACAGGGCGGCCACTTTGTGTTGGGAATGGGGAGAGTGCAAAGCGGGTTAATGAACAGGGTGGCACGGATGAACAAGCTTGTGCTGGTCCGCAGTTTTGTCCATTCGCCCGACAACATGGCTGCAAACTGTATGGCCGATTAAATGTGCAAGTGGACGGGCAAAACGATGAACTGGGTAGCTTTATCTTCCGTACCACCGGCTATAACTCGGTGCGTACTTTGGCCGCCCGGTTGCAATACTTTCATGCCATCAGTGGTGGGCTAACCCGCTATCTGCCGCTGTTACTGAGACTGCGTGCCAAAAGTACCACACTCTCATATCAGACCCCGGTCTACTACGTTGACCTGACATTAAGAGAAGGGGCAGAACTTGCTTCAGTCATTGCACAGGCGAAAGAGGCTGCTGGAGCAGATATTGAGGCGGGCTTAGTTCTGGAAGGACTAGAACAAACAGCTCGTCAGTTACTGCAGAACGGTCAGTTTGAAGATTCAGAGGAAGAAATACCACTGATGATGGAAGAGTTCTATCCGGAAGAAAACCCGTCCGACCCATTAGCTGACCAGTCGGAACCGTCTATTACGACGCAACCGTCAACCCGTCGTACCGCAACCAGACCATCCAGACTCACGGACAAGCTGGGTTCGGGAACACCGTAACCCCTCATTGCTTATTCACGCTGCGCCCCGTCATTGGGGCGTTTTTATTTCCGGAAACAGGAGAATGTATATGCAAATCGGCGACCATTTAGTCACGCCAAGAATAGGCTATACCCATCACGGGCTCTATCTTGGGAACAAAGAAGTTATTCATTATGCAGGCAGTTCTTTGGGTGGCCCGGCAGGTCGGATAACTCTGGTTAGTCTTGACGAGTTTTGTCAGGGAAATGGCTGTACGGTCAGGGAATATCCCATCCGGATTTATGGCCGCAAGGAAAGTGTACAGCGGGCTTATAAGCGGTTAGGGGAGGCACAGTATGACGTGCTGTTGAACAACTGCGAGCAGTTCGTGACCTGGAGCATTATGGGTTTTGCTTACAGTGAACAAATCAATGAACTGGTTGCGCTGGGCATAGTGGGGAAATCGGTAATGAAGTCACTTAGCCACCACGCAGAGCCGGTAGCCATGGCGGGTTATCTGGCTACGCAATCAGTCAGAGATGAGGCTGTGCGTCATGTTATGCAAGCGGTATTACCTGCGGGCTCGTCGCTGGTTGCTAATACCACCGGTGCGGGTGTGGCTCTTTCATCAGGCACCGCCTTGGTGAGCTGTGGCCTCACTATCACCTCCATGACGCCATTGGTCATGCCGATTGCTGCAGGTGTGGTTGTTGGTTACGGCATCAAAAAAGTCATTGATTGGGTGTGGGATTAGTTATGAGAAATACAAAATTTAAAATTGATGAGACAAACGGAACCTATACGGTGGCCTCACCAGTGACAGAAAAAGACATATTAATCATGGCCCGGTGGTTGGCTAAAAATCGATTGGCGAAAGGCCGTTGCATCGAACGCCCGTCATCGGCATTTATCTATTTGCAAGCGCTCATGGGGAGTTACGAAAACGAAGTATTCGGCTCGTTGTTTCTGGATAATCAACATCGGATCATTTGTTTTGAAGAAATATTTCGCGGCACACTCAATGTCACAAACATTCATCCAAGGGAGGTGGTAAAGAGGGCGTTGGCTGTTAACGCAGCCGCGGTAATTTTCGTACACAATCACCCATCCGGAGAACCCAAGCCCAGCGAAGCAGACAAAAAAATCACTATTTTGTTACGCGATACTCTTGGTCTGATTGATGTCAGGGTTTTGGATCATATTGTTGTCGGGGCTAAGGCATGTATCTCTATGGCTGAAAGGGGATTGGTATGAACTGACTACTGGTGAGTGATTGAGACAGGAGAGGGCGAGATTTCAACGAGGCTGGATGTGATGGCCTCTTTTTTTTTTAGTAAATAGAAAGACAAATGCATCAGCGTGGTGTGACTTATTCCCCATTTGCAACCTAGTGGGAAGAATTACCAACGGTAAAGTAGAAAAATGACTGATCAATTTATCTGGTTATTCTGATGAAAAGCAATTCACATTCGACCAGATCAGTAATGGGATTGATAGGTCGATTATGCGATAGTGTATCTACGGGGTTCATCCAGATAATGGAATATCTAACGTGTCAGACGTCACCGCAGTTCAGCGCTGTAAGGAATATTACGAGAACGTTTATCAAACCGAACTGAAGCGGTTACAAATGTCACATCTGGCATTAGATGAATGTATCCAGCATTTTCTGGACCAACGCCCTGCCAATGGAAAGAAATATAGCAACAAAGATCGTGCGGTTGCATTTGCGTCATCAAGTTTTCTACGTGATATCGAAGCGATTTCCTCCGCTAAACGAGCATCCTTAGCTCTGGCCAAAGTGTTGCAGTATGACGACGCAATTAGTCATGATCAGCTTGATTTTTTAGCTTCCAATACGCCTGATGTATTGAGATGGGCTATCCGTTTTTCAAAACTGTTTACCCGTGAAAACTCTGCTTTATGGTTATATCTCAAAGTGGATCGGCGCGAACGTGAATGGGATAAGTTCTTTTATGTCTGTAATGAGCTAAATGCAGTTTTAAAACCATTTCAAAACCGGATTGATGAGCTCGAGGCGAAGTTATCATCGTTGAATATCATCTCTTTTTTTTCATATCTGAGTGTATTGGCTTATGACGCGTTAACAAAAAATGAGCAGTTAGAGCGGCATCAGAAGATATATCAACGAATTGTTCTGAACAGACTTCAGAAAAGCACACCACAAGATTTTGCAATCACCGAAATGAGTATTGCAATAAGCCTGAAGACAGATTTATCACCGATCATCTTTCCATCATCCGATATTTCGTTACATTGCAAAGAGAACTTAGCGCTCTTTTCTGAGTTGATATATGCGACGGGAGAGTTGTTAGATTATGAGAATAGCGCCAACTGGTTCTCATTCGATGAGGAATGTGGCTACACCGATCAATCGTTTCGACCCGTTATTTTTAATACATCAAATCAGAGAGCAATTGAGTGGGAGCAAACCAATAAGAAATTGAGATTGTTATGGAATTATTGGATGAAGCGGGCGATTGATGAACTCATCATTCGAGGATTGCATGATCATCAATTTGGCTTAGCAGAAAATCAAGAACTGAACCAACTGGCTTACATTAAAGCAATTCGAAGCGAGTTGATGCTGAAAGAGGTGTATGGATTTGCAGATAAGTTGGAGACGGATTCGGGTATTCATATTGATCTTTTCAAGTTCATGCTGTTTGCAGAACTGAATTCTGTTTTCTTCCAGAAAGACTACATTGATGAATTTAAATCAATTTACGAAGCGAACGGTTCTCTTTTCCAGTCGTTAAGTATGTTGGCCTTCAACGGGTTAGTAAATGGCATGCAAAATCGGTTTCCGATGACATGGTCAACAGTAGAAAACAAAGTAAACGGCTTAGTTGGTTGGTCTGTTAGTCCGGAGTTTCCAAGCGGTAACAAAAACATCACCAAAGCGATAATTGATTCTTGGACGGTTGATTTAAAAGAACTGGCCAGCCATAACTCAACTATTATTCCTCGATTAAATGAACGTCCGTATTACAAAATCGGTTCTTATTTGTTCCAGTTCCCTTGGGTTGTTGGTCACCAGAATAATGCAAATTCCGCAGTGAATAATCTGCGTCGCGTTGGTGCCAGAAGGAAAGGGGTCAAGAAAGAAACGAACCGCATTGAACAGAACATCAGTGAGTTGTTGCGCCAGAAGGGAATGAACGTTGTTTGTGGGTATAACCCCAAATTTGCAGTAGGACAGGAAAACCCAGGCGAGATAGATGTCATTGCATACGCTGACGGTGTGTTATTACTCATTGAAGTAAAGTCGGGGTATATCCGTTCGTCTCGACAAGAAGCATGGTTGCATAAAACAAGCACGCTCAGAAAAGCTGCATGGCAATTGTGCAGAAAAGAAAACGCGCTGAAAGAAGCAGTATTGGTAGATACAGCACTCCGTGAACAATTGAATTTTCAGCAAGATGAATTGCCGCAGATGCTTAAATCCTGGATCGTCGATACATCATTGGAGTTTGATGGCAAGGAAATTGACGGTTATCTCGTTACGTCATTAGAAACAATGATTATTGCCTTGCGGGATGAGAAGTCGTTCCTGAACGATTTTGAAGAAATAGCTGAGGATGATACTCCAAGTGAGTCTTATGCATCTCTTTATCAACAATCGTTCTCAATAACGGAATTTATTCGAATTATTGAATCTGGTCGGGTGTGGCAGGGGCTGATTTGATGCGATATCAACATCCTGTATTACTCAGTTTGAGCTTTTGAGTTAATGGAGACTGATTATTTTCCCTGGAACTGATTTTGGGAAGAGATCATGACCTGGTGGCGGGTTCACGCCACCTAAAATTGTTTTTATTTTTACAACCCTTTCAGATAACTACGAATGCATTCCAACATGCTAGTACTACCTTTACCGGATGGTTGCAGAAAAGGCTTTTCCCCGCGTTCTTCTTTTATTGCGTAATAAGCAGAGTGCTTGGAACTCAACCAGGCAAAGATAAATACATCTGCTTCTTTGGCCAATGAACGTAGCATGGTCGAACCGCCTTTATCGCTGTTGAGACGAATATCAGCCTGAGGATAATCGGCTAGTAGTTGTTTTTTCACGCGCAGCGCTACCGATTCGGTCAATGTATAAATGCCGACCACCTTGTGATTCAGTGTTGCCTCTACACATTCCTCACTCGCGCACTCTTCATTATTATCCTCTGCGATTTGTGGAGGAATTTCACAAGCAAGGCCACTCTCTTCGACAAACTGAGCTAATAAGTTCCATTGCAATTCGCTATAACGGGATGGGTTGCTGTAAAACTTGCTGAGTACCAGATTGAATAATCGTTCTCTGGCTGGTTGGTCAGCAATAGGGTGGATCAGGAATAATTCCAGTATATCCAACCAGGCGCTGGCACTACCTGTTCCTGAACTCTCAAGCATCATCTGTAGGTTTTCTATCAGTTCACGATAGTCGTTCGCATTACTATCGCCGGCTAAATAGCCGCGAGCCAGATCACAGGCGATGAAGATATCTTCGCGTGAACTGTTGTCGTCCAGCGCCAGTTGTTGCAGCAACGCCAACCGGACTGACTGCCATGAAGCGCTAGTCTGATTATTATCCATCCACTCCAGAAGTATTGGAATGACATCACGCAGCACCATGCTGGTGCGACTGTCGCTTTTATCCATAAGCGAAACGAATGCTTCGGGTTGAAGAGTTGCGGCAGACCATTGGTGGCATGCCTGTTCTACTGCTTCAATTGCGCTTGTCCACTGAGGGTTGTTCAGCACTTCCTGTAACCAGTCCTGCCAGTTATCGATCCGTGCGGTATCTTGTTCCGTGTGTACGGCAGGTAACAGCAACTGTAACGCAGAGTAGTAACGCTGGAAGACCGGTTTCGCCAGCAGCAAGTCACGCTCTTTTTGCGCCAACTGTTGCAGGTAATTGATGGCCTTCACTGCAGAATCTGTACTACTTACGCCCCACGCACATTTTAAAGCGAGGGCTACACTGTCTTGGTTTACCGGTAGGAACATCAACTCTTCCAGCACACTTTCAGGCTGTTCGTCGGCCCTGTTCTTAAAGTCATCGATGGTGGTCGGCGGCGGCAGGGATGGGGCTGTTACGGTGGGGATAGCGGTTAGCAACTGACTGATCCAGACGCGGTCGGCGTCCGTTGCCCCCTCCATCCCAGCAACCAGTTTCTGAGCCTGCTCTGTCAGTCTTGCTGGGTCGCTCTGAGTGTCTGAAAGCAACCACAACAGGGTAATTTTAACCGCCGCTGGAGTGTTAATACCCTGTGTCACCTGGAACAGGCGCGGCACGCGCTTCGCCAGTAAATCGATGAAAGCCTGGCGTTGAGCGATGAGGTCACCCTCCATCTCATACTTGAGCAGCATCTTTTGATAGAAGACGTCCATCACCTCTTCGGCCAGCACTAGAGGGTGCGGCACATCAAGCACCCGGCGCAACTCTGTTGAGTTAAGCAGGCTTTGGGCATCTCCCTCCTGGGTCAGACAGCGCAGTTCAATAAACAACTCATTGATGTGCCCGATACCGCCTACATCACGTAGTTCTTGCAGGTAGAGACGCGTCTGGGGCACATCACGGCGGCGCAGGGAGGCGCGAATATCACGTAGAATACGGCCACGAGGGCGTAGAAAAGTGAATTGGCTACTAGGGCGGATAGCGAGTTGCTGGCGCAGTCGCTCAATGCCGTTGAAAATCTCTGGGATCCTCGACTTCGAAAGAGAGCTGAATTTATACACAGTGTTGTCGCCATAGTAGTCGATCAACGCTTTTTCAATGGGGTCGTTCGGATTTAGTGTTGTGCGCTGACGGTTAAAGTCGGACCACGAGGTTCCGACGTGCGCGTCTATCAATTCGCGCAGTTCCGCATAGTTCCGCTCTTCATTAGCCACTGCATACCAGGTGACTTTATCGTTGTTGTCTTTTACTACGCGGGGCAGAATTACCGGGAAGTGTCCTTTCCGAACATCGTCGATCCAGGGGGTCAACCGTTTTAAGGTTGACGCCTCCAACCGACTGGCCTCGATTTTTTTCCACGAAATAATATTTTTTTCTCCATCGAAAAAGGTGCGTAGGAACTGCTCGTAGTCAATGCTGTTCATTGCACACCTCTCCGTACCGGTTGGTAAAAATCGTTAAATGCCAGTAACCCCTTTAGAATGTCGGTTTTGTCTGTTGTTAAGTTGAGTTGTTCGTCGTTAATCACGATCCCGCCGATCGTCAAGTTCATCGATCCACTCAGGAAGAAATGATCACCGAGGAACCCTTTGGTATGTAACTCCTCCTTCTGACCGATGAACAGGCTATCCAGCATGCCGTAGTTGGCAACGCGTTCGGTTAACTGGCGGATAAAGCGAGCATTATGCGGGGTCTGGTTGGTCATCACCTTCAGCGTACAACCGTTGGCGACTGCGCGCGCCAACAGTTCTGAAGTTTGTACCTGGCGCTGTCCCCAAGTAGGTTCGAGATAGTCGAAATGTCCGGTGCGATTATCAAGCAAGTCGAGGTCGGTGATCCATGGCGAGACCACCCACAGTTCCGCACTGGGCTGAGTTATTTCAGCTACCAGCAAGGAACTGAGAACATCCATCACTTCACTCTGGCGCGAGGTTCTGGATTTAAAGATACGACGAGTCTTCATTGAATTGCCTCCGGAATTTCAATCATGACAAAGGTGTCATTGTTGTGGCGGCGCAGTGCGCTGACGCGCGGGTAGAAGAACAACCCATTCATTTCAACTGGAGTGACTAGCAGAATAGCGATGGCATCATTCAGTGCATCGCCCGGTTCGGCCAGTATTTCGCATTTGCCATTATTCTCTAGGTACAGGTGGCACTGTTGCATCCAATTTGGTTGACTGAGTACCACCTGAGCACAACTGTGTTGCACCACATGTGCCAGCAGTAGGCGCTCAGTTGGTCCGGCAAAGCTATAAGGGTTGTACCAAGTGAGCCAACTATCGCGGATGGTATAACCGCGTGGCCACAGCAGTCCGTTGCAGGTATTAAAACGCCAACTTTCTAGGTTGTGCTGTCCTTGGCTAGCCTGGTTCAGTTGCTGGTCAAGCGTGCAGGACTGACTATAAGTAAAGGCATAGACACGTTGCGGTAGTTCAATTCCCAACCGCTGCTCATGTTGTCGCCACTCCTGTTGCAGTTGTAATAAAAAAGTGTCACTGCTGGCATCTGTCCCAGGGCGTAACAGGCGGGTGTTGATCGCCGACAGAAAACTATGGCTGGTCATAAATCCGCTGCTCTGCAACTCGCTCAGCAAGTTGCGCTGCGCCTGAACTTGGCTAGTGTGGTTGTTGGCAAGGCGCATCTCGTTCATACGCGCAGGCAGGGATGATGTCGGGCTTGCCAAATTTTGCAGCAGGTGCCAGACGTTATTGTCCATAGTTTCGTAGTCGCCGGGGCTGAGTTTGAGGTCTAGAAGTTCGAAGAAGCGGCGCGGATCTTCACAGTAAATCTGTTGGATCTTTTCAATAATGCCGCCGCCACCGACGGTGGTTTCCGACAGCCAGATTTCACGCTGATCGGGCTCTAGTAGTACAGTGCGCATCGGCCCACCATTGAGGTCAAGGAGTAGGTCGTTGTCGTCGGCATCAGGGCAAAGTTGCATGACTGTTTGCAGCAGCGCGGCTCCCAGGGTGTTGGTGAAGTTGAGGGTGATCCACTCCAGCCAACTGTTATCCAGCGGTTGCCAAAGCAACTCTACCCAGTCGGTAATTTTTGCCATTACTGGAGCTTGGGATAGTAGTTCACGAAGGCTCTGCTGTAGATCCTGCTCGACTTCCTCGCCGGTCTGCGCATCATACAGAGTCTGGAAGATTCGTGCAGGAACGTCATTCAGGGCTATCTCTGCGCTGTTGTGTTGCAGTGCGCGAAACGCCTGTTCAGGAGTACATTTTTTCAATACTGCTTCACTGCAAATGCCTGCTAGGATGGTTTCTGCCAACCAGCTACCGAGGAAAGGATTAACGCAGATGCTTTCATCGTGGCTGACTTCATAAAGGAAGCGCGCTGTGCGCAATCCGGCCATTAGTTCACGGTTATTATTGATGCTGGCAAGGTCAAAATTGGGTAGCCGACACTGGAATTTAATCGCATCCACCCACAGCGAGAAGCCAAACGCAGCGGGCTTCCCCTGATGTTCAAATTTGAAATCAATCTGTAGGTCTTCGCGCTGGTTGCTGAATTTAATATTGGCGCGTGAACCGGTTGCGAAGCGTACGGCTTCGATCGGACAATGCTGCTGATGGCTGTAAAACTCCACCAACTGGAAAATATTCTGCCAGACATTGTTGGATGGTACTTCCGCCTCGATACCGCTCTGAGGCGGACGGATCTCGCTGTGCCAGGTCAGAAACGCGTTTGAGGTTTCACTCAGTTTAGATTCATCCGGCGGCGTGCTGGTCGTCACTTCCCATGCTCGAAAACAGGGGATAGCCTGTATACCGTTGTTGGTGGTGATATAACCATCCGGCATGGGTTCTCGTTTGTCTGCGGGACAGTAGTCGTCAATAGGGAAGGGATGTGCTCCATTATTCAGATTGAGGTTTTTTGGCACCACCCAGTGACGTTCGCGAATATTTTTGATGGCAAAGCGCTTGCTAATGCGACCCGGGGCGAAATCCTTCATACCCTGCAAAATCGGCATGTTGTATGCGTCTGGTTCCTGACCGACTTCAACCGGCAAGTTAATCTGCAATTCCGGCAGGCAGAGGTCGTTAAACAACGCGGACGGAATAAAGTCCGGCATAGGCGTGCTTTTACGGCAGTTATCGGCCTGCTCAACACCAAGGCGTGACCAGTTAGATCGCAGTCTTCTGAGTACCGTAGGTAGGAATGCGGTCATAATCGCGCGCGGCGGTTGCCACAGTAATGACTGCAATAGGTTGCTGTCCTTAATCCCTAACGCCTTAGTCAACCATTCGTTAAACATCTGCTGTGTTTTCTGATTGTCGAGCAGATCTTCAATCAGATCGGCCAGTTTTAACTGAGCATCAGAGGGCTTACCTCGGTTCTGCGGGACTGATAAATCATCCCATATACCGCGATTCCACTCATTAATATACTTGTTGCGGCTAGATAGCCAGTCCATAGTAGCGAAAGCCGCCTGCATGCGGAGTACGTAACTGTTACCAACCGGCAGTTGTCGGGCCTTTAGCACTGGTTCGAATAAGTTTTCGTAGCATTGAAATGCCATGCGGTCACGACCATAGTCGGATAACACCACTACGGTCCATGGGCGCATGATGCGCTGACGTCCAGCGCGCCCTTTACGCTGTAGGAACTGGGCATTATCGCGTGGCGCTTTATGCTGGATAACAGCGCCGACGTTTGGGTCGTTGAAGCCAACCTCCAATGATGCCGTAGCGACAATCAGGTCTGCTGTGTGGTCGACGCCGGCATCCTGCGAAGATGTGCGCTTAATGTTGCAGCGGTCCGCGGAATCGAGCGTGTGGCCGATAATTTTTGCTAGCGGCCACTGCTGACCAAAGGTAAATTTTTCGTTATTCGGTGCATCGCCACGCAGCATCGCCAATGGTTCTTTATTGGGATTGATATTGCCGTTTGAGTAACGGCCTTCGGCATCCAGTAGTTGGAAGTAGAGGCGGTTGATGACGTCGATATCATCAGTAAACACAAAGCTGCGCGTGCCGTACATGCCTTTGCTGACCATCGAAGTCGCGTTGTCGAGCATACGCCTGGTCAACATGGAGGCCTGAATGGTGGTGGACAGTAGACTAGAGCGGGAGGCTGGGTCTCCGCGTAGCGCCAACATATACTCCGCGCCCTCTGTTTCCATATCGTTCTCGCCCGGGCTGACCTCTGCCACCAAGTGCTCTTCCAACCCGATCAGCGAACCCATAAAGTGCGTCGCCTGTTCCAAGGTTGCGGATAGCCCGACAAAATGCGGCATGGCGTTGGATAGATTCCGCCAGCGGCGGATCAGCATACCGTTCTGAGCTCCGCTTACGCCGGAATAGGTATGTACTTCATCGAGCAACATCATAGATGGCGGGACGACATTCTTTCCGATACCAAACAACAATGCCAGAGACGGGTTGCCCATCTGTTTATTCAACATCTCGGTGCTAGTGAACAGAATGTCGGGCAGTTCGAGCAACATGCGCTTGCGCGTCAGGATCACTTCATCAGGCTCGATGATCTGGTTACAGTTGTCGCAGTGCAAGCGTTCGATGCTGTTGTCAAGATCAGCCGTGCGCCAGATCATTTTGCCGCGGCAGTTCTCTGTCGGACAGGGAATATACTGGCAGGCCATGCCGTCGCGGTGGCGGGTCCAGGCTATTTTCATGTAGTCTCGATAAATCGCATCTTTATCGAGCGGCACCATACCGAACAGTGCGGCGATACGTACTTTACGCGCGCCTTTCGCCAGCAGTTCACCGTCCAGTTTACGCATCTGGCGTAGTGTTTCGATAAACTGGTCCTTCAGCAGTTCGTTGCGAGGGTATATCGCCAGCGCCTTCACCGCGTCTTTTCTTTTGGCGACCAACTCGCTGCCGATAAAGGTCAATGCGGGCAAATAGAACGCCAGTGTTTTACCTGTACCGGTTCCAGCACAGACAATGGTGGCGGTTGAGCGATACTTACTCTGCTGCACGCCGCGCAGTACGTTTATGCAGGCATCCTGCTGAAAGCGCGCTAGATTGTACATCCCGCTCGGGTGACTTATCAGGGCCGACAACAATTGACGGTGAGTTGACGTAAACGTTGGAATTTCATCAAGTTTTAGCAGGACGTCGGATGCTTTTAGGTTGCGCTGCGGGTATTTTCTCTGACGTCGTAAGAATCTATAGTCTGACACCAGCGTCGGTGCGGTACGCCAGTTATCACCGCGACCATGCTTAGGAAACATCTGGCGTAATTGGCTATAAAGCCGCACAGACTCCGCCATACGGGTTCGAAACACCGAGGCACCGTTCTGCTTGTGACGTAGCAACAATCCACGTTCCAACATTTCCTTAGCCACGCTAAAACTGCTCAGACCGGTTGCGGCGTGTGGATAGTTCTGCAGTACCTGGGTGATGATATCTTTCAACTCGGTTTGGCTAAAAAATCCCTGTGTGTTACCCCAGGTGAGCAGTACTGATTCCTTTGCTTCCAGTTCATCAAGTGTGGCGCGAATAATCTGTTCCATTGAACGATGGTTCCTTACAGGCGCTTAATGCGATAGCGCGTTAGATCATCTTCTTCAACCAACCAAGTACGCACGTTTTCCGTCAGCATTTCGAGCGTGGCACCTTGTCCGACCACCGCTTTAAGAAAGATATTGACGTCTTCCGGTACTTCTAGCTTGAGTGCTTCACGCTGCTGGCAGAGTTGCTTATGCAGGGTGAGCACAGCCTCAAATTCCTCAGTGGTTTTTGGTAGCGAGCGACTCTTGTTAGTGAACAGAGTGACTAGATCGATGTAGTCACTCTGTTTCTTCCGTTCATCATCCAAGTGACTTCGGGTACTGAACAACCTTTGATCCACTTCCCATTGTGCTTTTAAGCCTCGGATATATTCACACCACGCAGTGCTGGTATGTTCTTTAAGATCTTCGGCCAAGCTCGCAATTTTCTGTATGAGTAGAGGAAATTCATCCTGTTGTGCGACATCATGTTTATGTGTCTTGTACTGTTGGAGAAAATCTTCCAGTAAGGTCTTTGGATGGCCGAAAGTATCGCGATCAAACGGACCCACAATCGGTTCACTGTTCTCGCTGTCGAGGACCTGTCGCAGTACCTGATAACTGATAAGGTTCTGCTCCAGATTTTTCGCAGGAATCGCTATTTTGCTCGCTACATGCAGCAGGTTGTCGCGTATCTCCTGGGCTTTTTCCAGTTGCCTACAGCGCTCAATACGAGATTTAAATGCGCTGCTACGTTTCGCAAAAACGCTACTCTCTTCCGGTGAGTTGGCGGGGATACCGGGGATAAGCACGTCATTGATGCTTGCTTCACTCATGATAAGTCCTCCTCTAGCAGCGTTAACTGTTCAGTCAGATTTGCCAAGGTTTGTGCAATCTGGTTTTCAGCATCCTCTATCTGGTCGCCACCCTCTTCGCTGATTCGTCGTTGCACGTAGTTGTCGGTAGCATCTTCAAATCGGACCCATGCCTCCAGCAGTTGTTGAAACGCCCCGTACTGCTTGCCGTTGATGGCTAGGATCTCTCTCATCAACAGTTGCGGGTTATCGGTTGGAAGCGTCAGTTTCGCCAACTGCCTGATCATGTTTTTCAGATCTTGCTCTTTCCAGTTCTTCAGCGACCTCAGTAATTCAGGTACGGTTTCACCCATTGGACGGGCGACGTCCGCACTATTCGCCAGTTCGACGATTTCCTTCATGGTTTCACAGAAGTTCACCGTTGCCAGGCTGGTGATGTTGCCGTCGCTCAAGCGTTCAGTGATATCGGTCCTGGTTTTGAGAAGCATGTCGCGGTAACCAGACAGTTTGTTTTTGACTTCGTGAATCTTGCCCGGTTGTCTACCCGTGCTAAACGGTTGGCTTTTTGCAGCCTCTACTAGCATTAATCCGTTAATAGCATACGGTTGTTGGGCTCCCGATTTTTGCGCTGCGGTAAGTGCGATTAAGCGGTCACGTAATATCTGATGTTCATTGAACACGGTGGCGCGAGCCTGGGTTAAGAAATCATCAAGCAAAGGAACGCTGTTGTATGCGACCTGGGGTTCCGTTAACAAAGCCTGTACCAGTATGGTCGAGACCGGGGACGACAACCCTTCCAGTCCGAGGAATTCGCCACTTAACTGAAGGTCTTTGACAATACAGGGAATCTCTTCGCGTTCTTCCTGTAACACTTTGAGTTTTACTTCTGACTCAATGCGATCCATAAAACTGTGGAAGGCGGCGTAGTCGATCTCACTACCATCAAAATCCCACCCTTGATAGTGATTGAAGCGCACCATTGCAAGGCAGGCGCTGTACAACTCGGGTTTGTCTTCGAGCGTGATCAGCGGACGAGGCTGATTACCCACCAGCACGCGTGGTAAGTGGATTCTCCCCTGAGTTTTTGCTGCGCTGGTCGTGAGCGTGGTCTGGATCAACTCGGTTGACCAATCGATACGGGAATTCAGCGCTTCAAGAAACCACTTACGAATAACCCGAGCTCTGTGTTGCTCAAGTGTATTGCCTTGGTGCCATTTTTCCAAAACGGCTTTCCATTCCTGAATGGCTGGTGGTTCATCGGATTCATACTGTGGTGGTGGTGCCAGTGCCGTGTCATTACCTGGCGGTGGTGACGTCAGCGGTGTGTCATTAGCTGGCGGGGGAGGTAGTAGGGAAAGATCCCCCAACAACTCAACCGCCTGTGGTAGGGCGAATTCTTCACAGATAGCAGGAGTCAAACCAGACAGAGTGATGTTGTTACCACCCCAAACAGCCAATAGTGAATTGACCCGATCGGACTGACTGACGCCAAGTAGACGCACTCGCTGCTGTAGTTCCTGGGAGCAGACAATACCGGCAAACTCTTTCGGCGGGAACACGCCCTCCAGATAGTTCTGACGATACTTTTTCAGTGGTTCACGCAGGATGGAATTCAGAATATTTCGTGGGACAAAAACCAACCCGTGTTCTTTGTCATTACAGTGGCGATCAACTAATTGCTCTATGGCTGTTGGATTAAAAGGAAACAACGGATGACTGAATCTACTAGTGCCGAAACTGGCCAGTGCGGACGAAGCTGATTCGTTTTCAAGTACTTCTTGATCCTGCCATACGGGGATCTCTTGATAGCGCTGCTGATGATGATAATTTTCAAGTGCAGCAACGCCATGACGGGCAGCGTTAAGATAGCGACCACAGAAGTCAACAACTCGCTTTTTCAGCATGGCATCACTTTCGCTCGCGTGCTGCTGTTTAATCACCCATTCATAGCGGGCACGGGTACCCAGCGTATTGCGGTTGCGTTTAAAATTATCGTGCCCTTCTGTCACCGCAATAATCGATCTCAGAGTACACAGCACTTTTTTGCCTTCATACTCTTCTTCTTCCAGAAGGCAGTCGATCAGCACATCCTCTATCGCCGAGGTAGCGGCTAAGTCCTCCACCAGTAAGATCAGGCTGCGGCCCTCTGCCAACAGTTGGCTGCGGATCATTCGCATCAGATCCTGGAAACTGGCCCGATTAAAGCTGAACAGTTCACCGAAGGTGTCTCCTAATGCCTGGGGAATTACCTCGTTTACAACGCGAGCTGCTGCTTGCTTTTTTTCATCACTGGTCAACAACTGTTGGTTGACTAGGTATGGCAGCACTGCTGGGGAGACCTGCCTGAGGTTTAGGCCGTGGAAGGTGAAGTCTTCTGCAGACATTTCATAGCGCAGGTTGGCAATACTGTCATCGTCGGCCCCTTGGCAGAAGCGTAAAGCAATATTGTGCAGGCAGGCGCCAGGGGCGGTAAAATACTGTGTCATAACGCTGTCAAAAAACAAAGCGGGCAACCGGGTTGCTTCAGCGTGTTGATTGATATCCTTCAACTGTCGCTTTCTGCTTTCGTCCAACTGGATTTTTCCCATCTGCGCCTGCTGAAGTTCTTTTGGGACTGCTGCGTATGCAGCGTTCAGCGCTTGACGCAGTTTGAGGGCAATATGTTCAGCTACATTTTCAGGGATCAACTGCTGCCCAACCCCGTTTACTTTATCGCGGATACTCTGATACTGCTCACCATTGAGATCTTCCAGGATGATAGTAAGTACTCGCGGCAGCGAAGCATTTTTCGGGATGCGGATGATGTGGTACTGATCGTGGTCTTCACGGCGTTTGAGTTGTGCGTGGATCCAGCGCACAAGATGCGATTTCCCTACACCTGAGGCGCCAATCAGTGGCAGCGGGCGGTTATGTTCAAGCAAAAAGTCCAGTAATGCCTTTTCGCCTACCTGTGTAACCTTGCCGCTATGAAACTCGACACGATCGAGACGCATTGGTTCATGAACCGCCAGTAACTGGCTGTCGGCTAGCGATTCAGCTTCGGTCAGAATACAGGCGGTAACGTTTTCTTCGCTGGGCCAGTAACTCTGTAGTTGTGGCATCAATATTCTCCTGAGCTGATAAAGGTCAAGTGGGTCACAGTGCGAAGCGCGCTGCCGTTCCGACCGGTTAATTGCATTGCGCCGCTAGCGTCCGCCTCAGCCTTCATACTTATTATTCCGGAGAGTTGAAGTCGTAACAGAGCACGCGACAGCGAGGTGGAAAGGCGGTTAACGCTAAGCGGTTGCCAACCATGTTGACTGATACGTTCCTCGATCTGTAGTCGATAGACGCCTCCGTCCAGTAGCGGTATTGCCTGATTAAGACGTAGGAGCGCTTCTCTGATGGTCAATTGTTCGCCTGATTGCATCAGGTACGGCAATTCTTCACGGATGGCATCGGTGGGGTCGATGGCGTAACTGTCACGAGTGATTTGCTGGGCGTAACCCAGCCAACTGAGATATCCGGGAACGACGGCAACCTCGTTGCTATTGATGCGAAAATCGGGCAAGAACTTGTTCACAATCACTTCAAGGTTACCCGAGGTGACTTCAATATTCTGATAAACATCCAACGCAAGCAGTAGCGTTGCCAGTTGTGTGAGATCGACTGCACGTTGATTACGTAAACTCAAGTCACTGTTATTTTCCTCGGCCTGTAAACAGCGGCGGACTGCCTGGCGAAGCGGTATGTTTTTTGCGCTAAAATAGCGTGTACTGAGGCTTATCTCATTGGTTTCGCCGACAGTTGTCTCCGTTAATACTCCTAGATCCAACCACATTTTTAATTCCGAGGGCGCTTTGCTGCGAGCGTTTTCTGCTTCACCAGTTTGCAATGTTTTCGGTGCACAGAGCGCCCTCAGTTTTTCACGTGGTAAAGTGTTTTTCGGGCTGGCTTTCAGCACCTGATAAAACGCCACAAGCACAGCATACTGACTGCCAGGATGGGCATTATTTATAATCGACACTGTCTAGTTTCCTTTGAAGTTGTTCGATGGTGATCCAATTGTGATTATCGAGGTGAACGTAGTGCGCTCCTCCTGGGTGATGGGGATCGGGCATATCATGCGGGATTAACGTCAATTGCAGTGAGGCTGAACTGAAAGGTGGCAGGTAACCGTTGCTGCACGCTTCTGGTTCGGGCAACACTAAATCTCCCAGTTCACTCATCACATCGTTATCTAGTCTAGGCTCACCATCTGTTGACAGTAAGTCACTCAGCAGGATTAGGTGTTCACCGCGCGGAATGGCATTGAATATGCTCTGTAACAAGGAAGCATCCGCCCATATGCGCTGGACGATCCCTGCGCGATTCAGTTGTACCAGTAGCGTCGCGATACGGTGATACCAGCCCTCTCGTTCCCACTCATCGTCGGTCAGCGCAGGGTAGGTAATAAAACAACTGGAGTAACATAGTCCACTCAGCGCTTGCCAACGGCTTAACGCCTTCTGTGCAGAAGACGCATCCGGGTTAAGCAACAGTGTCGGAGGAATCTGATATCCGCTGTACGACAACTCGCGCTCGCGACAGACGGGGCAGGCGCCACAGGCGTGGCTTGGAATAAATTCTTTCAGCGTATAGAGGTCCACCAGCGTTTCACACATTGGGTTGAGTTGTGAGTTTTGCAGCCAGTTTATAAGGGAATAATGGTTGTGCAGTGAATCCAGACTAGTCTGTTTACGGGAAGGGATGATTTTGGTTTTCCAAAGCACTTCACTGGTATGGCCACTGATAAGAATACGCACCACCAGCGAGTTTTTGTTTTTTTCTAAGATTCGCATCAACTCCGCTTCATAGTGGTCGACATCGGGAAATGCGTTTTTATCCGGCGGACTTTCCAAATCAGTATCCAACTCTAGCACGCCAGCACGCGCCATCATTAATACTGTGCGAAGGTTCCATAGGAAATTTTTGTTACTCTTGAAATTGATACCATTGTGGATAATCGTCAGGTTGATGCGATATAAATCATCACCGACGTGTTCAGCGCTGGCCCACAGCTTTTTCCAACGCGCCAGACCTAGTTCACTTCCAATCAAATGTGGACGAGACAGGCATCTGGCCTGATCCAAGTCTTGTTTTTGGTAAATCAGCAATGAGGTGCAGGCAAAACCATCGCGCCCGCCGCGGCCCACCTCTTGATAGAATCGATCCATATTTTCTGGTACGGTAGCGTGCACGACTGTGCGCACGTCATTTTTATCCATACCGACGCCGAACGCCGAGGTGGCAATCATTATATCCAGCTGATTTTTTTCCCATTGATCGAGTAACATCTGGCGTACATCATCATTTGTTTTACCGGTAAATGTTGCCAGTCGCTGATAACCCTGCGCGCGCAAAACATGCGCCCACTCTTCTGCTTCTTCCGGCCTAGTTACGTAGAGGATCAGTGGACGCGGTGCATGAGACAGCGATTGCAGCACCTTATCCCGTTTGTCACTTAGGTCTCCCGCCTGATAGCACCAGTAGGATGGTTCCGGGCGCAAATGGATGGCGTGGACTTCGATCATCTGCTGGTCGAAGGTATCGCGCAGGGTTTTCCGACTGGCTTCGGTGATAGTGGCGCTCATCAGCAACGTGGAGCAAGGCGGATGATTCGCTTCACGACTGATGCGCTTCAACCCACGGATCAAACCGCCTAACTGCTGGAAGTCAGGGCGAAAGTCGTTGCCCCAACTGGCGACAATATGCGCCTCATCGACGATGACATGGCGCAGGAAACCCTTTTGGGCTGAGTCAAATAATGCGAACTGCAGTGAACTACAGGCAGATTCAGGGGAGGTAACTATCAGTCGCTGCTCTCCGTTTTTGATACGCTGACGCGTGTCGCTTTTATCTTGCGCCGGCAGGTCGCTGTACCAGGCAGTGACCGATTCTGCTCTGCTGCCTACTTCGCTAAGCAACTGGCGAAATCTACGCGTGAGTTCCATTACCAGCGCGGTTGTCGGAGCTATCAGTAGGCACAGCGCTCCCTGCGGCGGAGACATCAGAGTCAGTACCTGAGCAACTAGCGTCTTACCGGTGCCGGTAGGCAAATTAACCAGCAGCGTACTGCCCGGCGGGGCGAATAGGGCCTGGCGTACCGCATCACGCTGACCAGGTGCCTGATAATGATCAAACTTCAATACTGGGCGCAGGATATGATCCATTGGTACGTGCGTATCCTGGCGGCATAGTTGGCGGCGGTCACTGGCAAGAAAAGGCATGTCGTTTCCTTGTTCCAACCACTGTGGACACCAGGCAGGACCAGCGCGGAGCAAAAAGGTGTGTCCCAATCGTTGACAATTAATTCCACTGGCCTCCCACTCCTCTTGTCTTGGCCAGTCGGGGTGACTGTCATCTGGGACAATCAGTTCATCATCAACATCGCGAGCGTATTTTTCCTGGAACAACCAGTCACGGATCAGTGCACGGCGATCAAGACGACCTGAAGTTGATTCCTGCTGAAGACACTCTCTCAGCGCTAACGAAATATCTGATCTCTCAATCAGTTGCGATAACTTCATTCGTTTGACAGATCCCTAAGCAATATGTTTTCTGAGGCAATGATTAACGCGCGTGTCGCCAGGCAGGTTATTTTCGGCTGTGTAATGCCTAAGCGCAAAGTTTGCCCGGTATCCTGTTGGTCAGCGTGGTATAGCGCAGCACTACTCAGATAATGTTCCAGCCGGGTTAAACTGAGAGCCTGTTGCGTGGCAAATTGTTCCGTCACAAGTCGCTGGGCTATGTTGTAGTTATCATCACACCAGATGCGCCACTCTTTGGCACTGATGCAGTGGGCTATTTGTGCCCAGCGCTCTTCATTCAGGTTAAGATGGTGTCCGCCGTTCTTCTTTGGTGAATAGGGTTCATCTAATATCTTCAACACGTCCACGTTGGTGATCTGCTCGGCGGCCAGATTCAGCCACAAGGTAATGGTTTCCGGTGGCATTAGATGATCGGCGAGGCGCTGCTGTGCAGGGGTTTTGACATTTGCTTCAATCAGGAAATCGTAGCGGAAAAATATTTTCTGCTCATCACCCATTCGGGGTGTGATGCGCAGAACTGCGCTTGCAATACCGCGTTCTTCAAAATCTAGCAGTCGCAGGATGGCATCATGGAATGGTTCGCCAAGGCGGGCCGGACGGATTTTGCCATGGGTGGTATCTGCTCGGTTGTAACTCAGTGGCCAGGTCATAGGAGAACTTCCGCCTGGTTTGTTTAGATCAAAGCCCAGCCTACAATGTTTTTGCAAACGCTGCGGGCTGACTAAGGTGCCCGTCACCCAGTCCCCGGGGTTGAATCGGTAACGAAAAGCCGGCGGGAGTTCTTTATCTAGAATAAAATCGAAACGCAACACTTTACTCATCAGATTACGAGCGCAGTAGTGAAATTCCGCTTCATGCTCATCGATTTCCGCCAGTGCATCGGCGTACTCTCTGGCTTCTATGATATCACCATCGATTTGCAGCAAGACCTCCTGCATTTCAATTCGCTGCTTTTCAACTGCCAATCGGCCACCCTCACCATCCAGACGTTCACGGAGTTGCATCATGCTCTCTTCACCCAGCGAGTAAAGATGGTCGTTGAGCCATTTTAACTCTTCATCAACCAAATATTGCAGGCTGGCAATCGACTCCTCAAATACGTTGAAAACTTCGTTTAGGATGGTCAACCACTGGTTTTGCAGATCGTCAGTTTCACTCACAAGTGCCATGCTGAGGATAGATGTTGCATTTTCATTCGCGCAGTAACGGTTTAGTCGACCAAGGCGTTGTTCAATTCGGTTAGGCGACAGTAGCAGATCGTAATGAAGAGCAATTTTGCGCCCTCCGTGCAGATTAACCCCTTCTTCAGCTCGGCGATCACACACTAGGATCTGGCAATTAGTTTCTAAACTAAATCGTACTTCTTTATCGGGGTTATGGCGCTGGATTTTGCCAATAAATGGCATCATCAGGTCCGTAAATACTTGGTCGGCTATCCATGGTTGGTCACAGAACACCACGATATAAGGGATCTCTCTGGCGTTACTGTCCAGAAGTGTTTCTAATACCTCAGTTAAGCGCTGACGCTTGCTATCACGCTCCATCTTACAGCGTTCTATCAGTTCGAGCAGGATATCCTTCTCGCCATCAAACAACGGATGCTGTAACAGCGCTAACTGCGACTCGCTGTAGAGTAAATCGTTCTCGGCGCTTAGAGGTTGTTGTAAGCGACAAGTTGCGAGTTCGGCCAGTAATTCCGGTGTAGCAATAGCTGCTTCAAACAATAACTCATAAATTGCAGCTAGCATCGGATCTTGAGGGTGCATCAATACTGCCGATTCACGCCATGCGATCATCATGTCGTTGCTAGAGTTCTTCACAGCGTATTTTTTTAGTGACAGGCCAGACAACCCAGGTATTAGGATACTGATACCTGGGTTGCTGCGGCGATTGCGTAACAGGCGATGGTGCAGGCGGTAACGGTTACCGATGTAGTGGCGGATTTTATTGATCAGCAGATCGCGTGTCTCAGTCCGCAGCGATTGCATAATGTCTAAATGCGGAAGCAGTTGAACAGCCATTCCCTTAAGTATCTCATCCTCAGGAAACATACTTGTCAACGCTTCCAGATTCTCTTCCAGCGTCATGTTGTCGTTATCACAGTTAAACGCGTAGAACAGTGAACCTATCTCTTCGCGCTGCTGAATACGCAGCTGAAATTTCTGTAAGCCAGTGTCAGTCAGGGGGTAATTTTGGGTATCCAACAGATGTAGCATGGCCAGAAAATTTTTTTCATTTCCAGTTACGGGCGTCGCCGATAGCAGCAACAGTTTTTCGCTTTGCTGCGCTAAGTGATTCACGCGGGCGTACTGCTGCCCATGTTCTGCATCCCATGCCCAGGCTCCGATCTGATGCGCTTCGTCAATGACCATCATATCGGGGCGGAACGGTAAAGGATTGTCCGCTCTGAGATCAGCCATATCAATAATATGGATCGACTTATTGAGCAGTTCCTCCAAGTGGAAACGTGTGGAAAGTTCATGCTGCCACTGACGATGAAGAGCCTTGGGCGCCACGATCACCACGCAGTGGGTAAACTGATTTTCCGTGACGTGTTGGCGTACGATCAACCCAGCTTCAATGGTTTTCCCGAGGCCAACTTCATCTGCCAGCAGATAGCGCTGAATGGGATCAGATAACACTCGACGTGCGACGGCCAACTGGTAAGGTTCAAGTTCAATACTGGACGACAGCGCAGACGTAATCCCGGCACAGGCTTTACGCTGCTTCAGCATCTGATGCTGATAGGCCAGGCGGGCATCTTGCCAGAAGGGGGTATAAGTAATGCGCTCGGCCAGAAGGGCCGCAGCATCGCTGATGGGGCGGTCCCAGCGAACAAAGATGTCACGTAAGCTGACGTCTTTCTGCTGATTATTAGGAAAATGTAGGCGCACACTACCCGGGACAGCACCAATAACACGCGCAATCTGCCAGTGGGCAAGGTCGTAGTCGTAGCAATAAACCAGACTTTCTGTATAGAGATTGGCTTTTTTAAGATATTTTATTTCGACGGTTTGTTCTATACCTTCATAATGAACTGGAGAGTCAAAATACTGAATAAGCGCATCATTATTTTTGATTCGAATGAGTCTACCAATTCCATAAGGCGTGTAAACGAGATCCCCTGCTTCAAGGGGTGTATATTCATCCATCAGTTTTAGCCCATCGTTATAGTATTTTTAAAATTTTTAAGTTATTTTTTTATAGAGTGAAAAGTATAACGTTTGAATTGTCACCAGAAATCTATTCACTTCACAGTCTTTCCCAATAGCAGTATTTAAAATTTACCGGATTCAGCAAATTATTGGAACCAGTTTTCGTTTGCTGTTGTAAAACAGGTCGATATCATCAAATACATTTATTATGGCTTTGTTCCTTGTCGCGCAAATTATATTTTTTATCCGTTCTCACCTGAGCAATTGACAAATGCTCTCTGATACTGCGTGGTCATGGCAATTGCCACAGCGACTTATGCTTCCTTCCCGGTCATAGGTTGCAGAAAGTACTGCCAATCATGGTTGAATCTCCTCAGTATCGATTGCACGAAGTTGATTAGTCATCGCGGTCGTTGCTCAACCATCAGTTGACGGGTATTCCTGAGCACCTTGATATCCAACTGTTCCTTGGTTTTGACCAGTACAAAGTGAATGCATGTACGGCAAATTGTTTCACATATTGCCAAAGCATCTTTTGCATCATTTTTCTGGATTCTGACAAACGTTTTAACATGTTGCGTGGGAATAGGTCTTACGTTAGTCTCAGATGTCCAAAATTACATCAACCTTCAAGGCTTATAGATGTTTTGATGGTTATATTATTATTTAGCAAGGAGCTAAAATGACTTCAGCAGTGGTTGTTTTTAGTGGCGGACAAGATAGTACAACTTGTCTTATTCAAGCGATTGAAAAATACGATGAGGTACATGCGTTAACATTTAACTATGGACAACGCCATAAATATGAAATTGAGGTGGCTAAAAAATTATGTGAAAAATTCAACATCAATAATCACAAAATTATTGATGTCTCAGTTCTTAATGAATTGTCACCTTCATCTCTTACTCGCAATAATATACCTGTCTCAAGCACACTACAAAACAATGGGTTGCCTAACACATTTGTGCCAGGAAGGAATATAGTTTTTTTAACCTTAGCGTCAATTTATGCTTATCAAGTTAACGCCGATGTGATCGTTACGGGTGTATGTGAAACTGACTTTTCAGGATATCCTGATTGTAGAGATGAGTTCATTAAATCTTTAAATCAGTCTTTATCTCTTGGACTTGAACGTATAATACATATCGAAACCCCGTTGATGTGGTTAAACAAATCAGAAACTTGGGCCTTAGCCGATAAGTATGGGAAAATGGATACTATCAAATATGAAACATTGACTTGTTACAATGGTATCATTGGTGATGGATGTGGTGAGTGCCCATCATGTATATTAAGATCTCGCGGATATAATGAGTATATTGAAAATAAAGAAAAAATCCAAAAAGATTTAACGCGAAAGATCTATCTGAAAAAGAATTAATGAGTTTATGGAGGGGAGATGATTTATTATCCTATCAACGAAATATTTCAATCAATCCAAGGAGAAGGTGTTTTTACTGGGACTCCTGCTATTTTCATCCGTATGCAAGGGTGTGATGTAGGTTGTTCTTGGTGTGACACTAAAAATACTTGGTGTTTAGACTATGAAAAAAAATTACCAGATAGTTCTTATTTGCACCAAAAGTCTGATAACTCAGACAGTTGGACAATGATGAGTTCAATGGAAATTTTTAAATATTTTTCTGAAAAAAACTACTCACCACAGCATGTTATTATAACAGGCGGGGAACCTTGTTTGTATTCTCTCCTTGAGTTGACTGATATATTGATAGGTAAAGGTTATTATGTTCAACTTGAAACCAGTGGTACTCGTGAGATTAAAGTTCATGAAAATGTATGGGTGACAGTTTCTCCGAAAATAGGAATGAGAGGTGGATTGGTTGTTTTACCTGAATCTATTAATCGAGCAAATGAAATAAAATATCCAATTGGAAAGGAAAAACATATTGAAGATCTTGATTGTATGCTAAAAAAATCAAACATTGGAAATGATGTTCAAATTTGCTTACAACCAATAAATCAAAATAAAAACTCCACTAAGTTAGCAATAAAAACATGTATCGATAGAGGATGGCGATTGTCAGTACAATTGCACAAATATATCGGACTCAAATAATATTGGCTGATGATTCTAATCAACTAGATAACTGTTGGATTTTTTTTGAAAACAATCATGCATCTTAAGATTATCAATCATTCTTTCTAATAAAATCAGTGTATTGATATACTTCTTTTCAAAATAATTTAATTACTCAACAAAAGCCTCTTGTAACTGATGCACTAATCCTGTAGCTTCTCTACTTGTAGACGCAAGTGGAGATTCGTATGAAGCGCATTAACCTTATCACTTCATGTACCAACTCAAAGAAACGTGGAAGTAATGCTCCACTTCGACTATCACACATAAAGGATCATGTAACAAATTTAGATCGTTTGGCAAAAAAATGGCTTACTAACGTCCATGACGAGCTATCGAATTCTGGTGGATATTCAGTTACTTCCATGTATAGGGGGAGTCATTGGTTTAATGCAATTAAAGCATCAAATCAATCAAATATAGATCTATGGGTTATTTCGGCTGGATTGGGTTTACTTCACTGCGATGATAAAATAATTAATTATCAAGCCACTTTCTCATCTGGTTATGATGACTCAATACCAAAATATGAGTTCACATCGGTTGTATCAAATCAAAAGTGGTGGTCATGTTTATGTGATATGACAACGAATATTACACATCCAAATTCTATATCTTCACTTATGGAAACTAGAAGAGATGAGTTATTTATTATTGCTGCATCGAATCAGTATATAGAAGCTGTGTTTCTTGATTTGATAAATGGAATGAAGCACCTAAATAGTCCAGAGTCCCAACTTGTGGTTATTACTTCAGGGAAGTTGAAAGTTAACGAATTGGATAAATGTTTGCTGTTCAGTGAAAGTAAACTAAAAAAATGGTTAGGATGTAATATGGTTTCATTAAATATTTGCCTAGCAAACAGGTTAATAGAATTCTGTAGAAATTCAACCACTAATGATTTTATTTTATCAAAAAAAATTATCAGCAATGAAATAAATAATGTTGCTGTTAAGGAAGAGAGAAAAACAATAAAGTGCACTGATGATGAGATATTAGAATATATTGCAATGATCAAGAAATTCGTCCCAGATATTAGTGCGTCTAATTGTCTAAAAAATTTTAGGCAAATGGGTAATAGTTCAGAAGAGCGTAGATTTCGCAACCTTTTTAACAAATAAGAGTTTGTATTATATATTTTTTTTTAGTATAATCCGCCGATTTTTTTATGAGGTGTTTTGCTTTGCCAAAGCTTAAGTATTTTTTCCCGGATAGCCAGGATTTTATTGATCCTAGTTTCGACTTCATTCGGGAGACTCGGCATGAACATCGAATTCGTCAACGTGATGACTTATATCCCCATGAAGTCTTCAGTAGACCCTACGATGGTATGCTCGTATCCAAAGCTGTTGTTGATGGTTTAGGTTCTGGCGAAGCGCGATATTCTAGAGCACAGCGGTTACGCTTCTTTAGAGAAGGTATACGTCGATTTTTCAGATTACCAGACTCCATGGAAAGCATGGGGGATTGCGGTGCATTTACGTATGTTACTCAATATGAACCTCCATATCGAGTCGAAGAGGTTATAGACTTTTATGAGTCATCTCGTTTCAACTACGGTGTTTCTGTAGACCACATCGTTTTTGGATATGAAAAACCCGGAAAACCAATTGATGGTGATGACTTAATCGAGTGTAAGAGACGTAAAGAGATAACATTAACTCTGGCTTCTGAATTTCTTCAAAAATCTAAAGGCTGTTGTTTTTCTCCATTTGGAGTTGCTCATGGTTGGAGCAAAGAGTCATATGCAGATTCCGTTAAGGCTCTTATCTCCATGGGTTATGAGCATATTACCATGGGTGGGATGGTTCCATTAAAAACTGAACAAATAATAGAGACTCTCGAAGAGGTCAGTAGAATCAAAAAACCAAGTACGAAGTTGCATCTTCTTGGTATCGCTCGTCCTCAAAGTTTGGATCGTTTTGCTGAATTAGGCGTGACAAGTATAGATTCTACAACCCCTCTTCAGCAGGCATTTAAAGATAGAAAAAATAATTATCACACGTTTTCTGGTCAAAACTTTGTTGCGTTGCGCGTCCCGCAATTAGAGGGCAACTTGGCTTTAGGAAGAAAAATACAGTCTGGCGTTATTGATCAGGATGTGGCTCGCGAGTTAGAGCGTAAAAGCTTAAAAATATTACATCAGTATGGCAAACGGGAGGTTTCTCTCGAGCAAACACTGGAGGTATTACTGGAGTACGAAAAGCTTCACTCTGGTGATAAACATGCTGATTCGGTTAAAAAGGACTATGAAGTTACATTATCCAACAGACCATGGGAGCAATGTTCCTGTGAAGTTTGCCGCTCGATAGGAATAGATGTAGTGATATTTCGTGGTTCAGAAAGAAATAGAAGACGCGGATTTCACAATATTCAAGTTTTCTATGATCGACTCAAATCTACTTTCAATTAATGCTTGAGGCTTGTTTATATAATGGGTGATTCAATTCTATGCGTTCCAGCCTTGAAAATTAAGCAAGGTGAAGGACGAGACATATTTAGTCTTGCAGTTGATGGAAAAAAAATAAGTCAAATTGCAAGTATATCTCGTATAAATCGAGAAAATGATGAATTAAAGGGATATCAACGACCTGAGGTGCTTTCTCATATCAAGGAAATTCAGAGATATATTGAGAGTTCTAATCCTATAATTCCAAACCCAATTATTATAGCTTTTGATGAAAGTGTATCATTCGAGCCAATAGATGAATCAAGTAGCTTTGGGTATTTGAAGATTCCTCTTTTTTCTGATGGGAAAAAAGCTGGATTTATAGTGGATGGACAACAAAGAACGGCTGCGCTTAGAGATGCCGATGTTGAGAATTTCATGATGCCAGTATCGGCGTTTATTGCTCATACTGATGAAGAACAACGCGAGCAATTTATGCTTGTCAACTCGACAAAACCGCTACCTAAAACACTGCTAAACGAACTGGCTCCATATACACTTGGTCGTTTGCCATCTGATTTGCAGGCTAAAAAATTTCCATCCATGCTTACACTAAGTATGAATTTTCAGGATGGACCACTTAAAGGGTTGATTAAAACTGCTACTAACCCAAGTGGAGTTATTGCCGACACCTCTATCATAAAGATGATTGATGCAAGTCTGAGGGAAGGTGCACTATACAGATTCAGAGACTCAAAAACTGGAACTGGTGACTCGATATCGATGCTGCAACTTTTAAATAATTTCTGGACAGCGGTTCACCATGTTTTTGATGAGGATTGGAATAAAAAACCTCGATATTCAAGATTGCTACATGGTGTTGGTATTATGTCTCTTGGTAGTCTGATGGACCATATTGATGCACAACATATGCTATTTGAAAACCTAGAAGACTGGAATCCAATTCCAACAGTAGAGTTTTATATAGAAGAGTTGAAATTTATTAAAGATAAATGCCATTGGAGTAGTGGTGCATGGGACTTTGGGGTTGATATTGACGGAATATCAATAACAAGAAAATGGAATCAACTACAAAACGTATCAAAAGACATTTATTTATTGAGCGATTATATTGTGAAAACATATGATAATGCCTAACTATTAGTGAAATAGCCCCTCCGGGGCTATTTCACTTCCCATTATAGATAAAAGTTGTGCCATTCTTATTAGATTTACTTATGATCCCTATTTCGCATAACTTTTCACAATATTCTTCACTTTCTGAAAGAATATATCTGTAATCGCCTCTGTAGTTTGTTTTCACCAAGAGAGCATGCGTCAATGTTGAGCAGTCAAAGTCTCCTGAACTGTTTTCTATAATTCCTAATAAAACCTCTTCATTTGTTTGCATACATGATCCCCCGGGACAAGATTTGTAATAACAATACATAACCTTTGGGCTTTATTTTCTTAACATGGAGATAAGTGGATTGCAAGTCTATGTTGGGTTTTCTTTTGAGCTGTTCCCAAACTTAGCACCACCATGCGTGTATTCTGGATCTTGGCCCTATACGTATTGGGAGTCTGTTCACCATTTACCATCATGTACAGTATTGTTATTTGGGCTCAACATTTGAATCTGCGCAGGTGTCACGCTACTGTTATCCTCAAGTGGTTTCTCACCTTTTTTGATCGTTTTAGCGGCAATGCTATCCAGAGATGCCAGTGTTGATGAACCGTTCAGGGCATTCAGATTATCATTATAATACTCAAACCACGGTAATCCAGCTTGTGCGTATTGTTTTGCTGAGGGAGGGGGGGACGGTATTGGTTTACCAGTTACATTCTGCCATTGCTGACTATTGAGTATATGAGCAAAACAGCGGGCTGATACTGACGTGTCCCATACATCGAAGTGATGAGGATCCTCATATATTTTCTGTTTCATAACCCCACCGGGGGCTAGACCTAACTCCATACACTTATCAGCACATATCTCATCGATCCCATATAAAGACTTGTTGGAATAACAAATCTTAAGCTGTAGGCGATTCTGTAGTTCTTCATAATGCTTGCGTTTCATCGGATAGACGATGATTTGTAGCCCTCCGTGCTCAATTGTACCGGTAATTTGTTCTTCGGCGGTAAATCCTTGTCCTTGAGGCATTGCTACAAACTGACGGATCAATCCTTTCTGTATGCAGTAGCCATCAAGCCAGGGTTGATTGGGAATCACGACATAGTCTTGAGGTACTTTGGTTAGGTCGTTTTTCCATGCTTCCCCGGTAACTGCATTGATCTTGCCTGTGGCGATCTTCACTGCAAATGGATAAGGTTCATTTCCTGGAATATGTCGGCTGGAAAAATTGATCCATAAGGCTTCGGACTGATACATGGGTAACAAAACTCCACCATGTTCCTGCCATTGAGATGGTAGCTTAGATGCGTAGTCTTCGACATGCTCCAACGGAAACCGGCCTAGCCCGGGAGGCAGAGGGTAGGAGTGATTGTCATCAGGGATCCGCAATGTACGCTGAAATTCAATTTCACACATTGCGTTTGGATGAATCTCCGGAAAACGGAAAATAAGTTTATTACTGTTTAGCTCTACCATTTTATTGCTCCTCATTCACCACTGACCATCTTTCACCTCTCGAACGACACGCAAAATGGCATGATCGGGAAGGTTTTTCAGCTGACGCAACAGATCAGCGAACAGTTGTGGCCGTTCCAGAATGATTTGCTGCAACTCACTTGACAGTTTGCCGGCCATTGCCAGCAAGATGTCTGTATCTTCATTCAGCAAAATGGCCAGTTTCACGATGACTTCTTCAGAAGGAGGGGCGAAAACACCCCGCTCGATCTTGGATAGATAGGCCGGTTCGATGCCGATACGTGTGGCTACTTGTCGCAGTGAATATTGTTTATCACTGGCTAGCAACGCTTCACGACGTTGTCTGATATGTTCACCAAATGTCTTCATATGTGTAGTATGTACTACATGCTTTATTATGGCAAGGAACATACATTAAAATTAAGTATCCCGACTCTATAGATAGGGGGAATGAAATGTCTGACCAGTGAGATTCGAAACGCAGTATCGGCTTAGTTTTGCTGAATACTGATTCTGTAGTGTTCAAGTAAAATTGGTCGTGGTTTTATAACCCGATGAAGTTACGTAAGCTAAACACAACTGTTCAAACTGCTCTTAACTGACGGTCCGTTGAATCGGGGTAAAACCATATGACTCTTTCAGAGGTAGCAGACACCATTGGCAAATCAGTTAGTACCGTTGAGCGAGCGGTAGCTAAACTGAAAAAACAAAACAGGCTGGTATATCACGGGCCTAAAAAAGGCGGTTATTGGCATATCCAATAAGCCCCCTCCGTGATAAATATTGCAGGTTAGTTTTTCCTGAAATTTGCCTGTATCACATTAGAAGCGTCTTTTTCGACAGCCTGTTTTTTTGTTGCAATGTTATTTGCCACAAAGTCACTCCATCTCAGGAACAGATCTTTTAATCGTTCAGGGTTACGTAAAGCGCCTGTTTGATAAGTTCGTAGCAATTTGTCGCTGATTTGGTGATTGAGCATGTGCTCAATTTCTAATGGTCCAACACCCAGCTCAATGCCCACAAGGGTGGCAACTGAACGTCGCAAGTCGTGAACGGTAAACGGCTCAGTTTCAGCCATTTTACGCATGCGGAGCCTGGTCAAAGCTCTCGTTACAGAATCATTACTTATGCTCTGACCTAATTTGCTTGGAGATTCAAAGACAAAAGGAGATAGCTGAGATGTTATTGATCGTTGTTCTTCTATAATCGACAACGCTAATGGAGATAAGGTAACTACATGAGGCCGTCCACTTTTTGTTTCTGGAATTGTCCACCGATCACCATCAATGTCTATCCAGCGCATACTTACAGCTTCGCCACGACGAACGGCGGTCAAGATTATTATCTTGAGAACATTCATCATACTGCCTGATAGAACAACATTACTTGCTATTCCTCTTCCTCCAGCACTCAGTGCTCCACCACCTTGTGTTCCTTCCTCCAATGCATGCCAAAAAGCGCACAACTCATCAACCGTCAACCAGCGTTCTCTCGGAATACTGGGGGTGGCGTTGTAAATTTTTGGCTCAAGGGCTAATACCGGACTTAATTCTATTAATTGACGCCGTGTAGCTTCTGCCATCAGTTGCTTCATGATTAACATTGCTTTACGTAAACCTTCAAGCGTTACACTCTGCAATTGCTTGTAGTGTTTATGCAGCATGGCCATTGTGATGTCAGCTACACGCTTTTTCCCGAAAACAGGGGAGAGGTGGCTGTTGTATATATTGCGATAATCTTTCGCTGTTCGGGGACTGATTTCCGGACGCATGCCATCCCGGCGCTTTGAGTGTTCTTTATGCGTTATCCACTCATTGAACAGTTCGTCCAGCAAGAGCATGTGAGCGTTGTGTTCTTTTTTGGCTGCAACTGCAAAACGCGGATCTATTCGTAATGCGACGGCCGCAGGTTCGACTCCTGTTGCCGACACCAATTAAATCAATTAGTTAAAAATAAAATAGCCACTCACTTCTTCGTTTTTTCTTCTGGGTACTTGCTCGGGTACTTAATTGACACACGCTAGACATCCTTAATTCCTTAGTGTGTTTCTTCTATTTATCAAGTGATTTGTATGGTCTAGATCGGTGCTTTGTCAGATTTTGGTGTGTGAAGTAGACAAAAAAGAACCATTCCGGTTCTTTACCTTATTAGACCAATATTTGAGCATCAAGGTTTCGATAAAGAGCTATTAGCTAACGATTCAATTAAGAACACTTTTGAAGCAAGTGCAGGAAGAATTCATGATCTACTAATGAATGATTTATTTCTAAAGGAAAATCAGCCTTGCAGGGAATTTGATGATGACTTTAATTTTTGATAGGTACGTTTTTTTGAAATTGCAGAACATCAGAGTAAAGGCCTGCTTTTGCAGGCCTTTACCATTGTCATCTCTAAACCCTCTCCGGCCCTAGCCAACTGCCGGTCTCGTTAGTGAAGCAGTGCCCCTTGTGATGGCTATTCCCGCGCAGGTGCTGCGTCATTCAATAAATGTGAAAGGTTAATCGATTTATTATACCGCTATCGCTAAACTAAGATTGCCACGCGCAGCTTGTTGGATATGATCACTCCACCACTTCATGAGTTCTATTCGGCGGTTAAAGTAGTCTGTTCTGTTATACGCTCTTCTGACATCATCTTTATCTACATGAGATAAAGCAGCCTCGATAACGTCAGAATCAAAGCCTTTTTCGTTCAGTGTGGTGCTTGCCAAGGCTCGCAAACCATGCGCAACAAGTAACTTATCGAAGCCCATGCGTTTCAGTGCAGCATTGGCAGTTTGATTATTGGTTGGTTGTCTCGGGTCTTTGTGGCTAGGAAAAACAAAATCTCGATGACCGCTGATTGGTCGCATAACCTCCAGCAAAGAAATAGACTGTGCTGTTAACGGAATTGAATGAGACTTTCTTTTTTTCATGCGTTCAGCAGGAATAGTCCAGACTTTATTCTCAATATCTATTTCGTCCCAACGAGTTCCAGCCGCTTCGCTAGGTCGCACCATGGTGTGCAAGCTCCATTCAATTAAGCAGCGAGTTTGTAATGTAATACTCGCTTTCGCCAGTGCAAACATGAGTTCAGGCAATTGTTCTGGCTTCAACGTAGGCATATGCTGTTTTTGTGGTTTTGCAAAAACATGTCGGATACCCGATGTGGGGTTAACCTCAATGATCCCTGAGTTGACCGCATAAATCATGATTTCATTGATCCGTTGAACCAGTCGTTTCAATGTCTCTAATGCGCCTTTTTCTTTCACTGGTTCTAAGGCTTCAATGACGAATTTTGCTTTAATCTCGGCAATAGGCATTTCACCAATAAAGGGGAATACGTCTCGCTCTAATGATCGCCATACATCACTAGCATAGTCAGATGTCACTTGTGTTTTTTTTAATTCAAACCATGCAGCCGCTATATTACTGAATGTATTTTCAACAATAGCCTTGGCTTGTTCTGTTTGTGCTTTCTGATGTTCCTGCGGGTCAATCCCTTTATCGAGCAATTCTCTGGCGGAATCTCTTTTTTCTCTGGCTCCAGCTAATGAAACAATATCCCACTCACCAAAGCTGATCATGGTTCGTTTTTTAGTTACTGGTCTGTAATAGCGAAAGCGCCAGAGTTTTGCTCCGCTGGGCTTAATGCACAGCTCTAGTCCCATGCCATCATGCAAGGAATACTCTTTCTCTTTGGGTTTTGCATTTTTAACTTCCGTAGCAGAAAGTTGACGAGTAATTCTAGGCATAGGCATACGACCTTTAGGCATATCGATGGGATATGCCTAAGCGTATGCCTAAATAGGTTGGATTTCAATGTATCGGATTGGACATCATCAGATAAGAAAAAACCCACGAAGCCTTATGCTACGCGGGTTTTTGTGTTTCTTTGTACTGCTTCGTACAAGTATTTGGTGGAGCTGGCGGGATTTGAACCCGCGTCCGAAAAACCTACATCCTCAGTACTACATGCTTAGTCGAGTCTTTACATTCGCCACCCAGCTGCGGACCGACACGCCACTGAATGACTAGCCTGATTGGTTTTAACGCTTCCGCCCCAGGCAGGACTTCCACGCGATCCGGTGAAGGATGACCTTCCGATTCCCTAAGTCACCAGCAAGTTAGGGTAGAAGGGCTTCGAGCAGGTTATTAAGCTGCTAAAGCGTAGGTTTCGTCGTTTGCGACTATTTTTTTGCGGTTTGTTAACGAGGCCTACCGCACCTCGGCATGCACCTTGGGTTTCGAGTGTCCCGTCGAATCCAGAATCAGCCCCAATGTGTTACTGTAACTATACCTGATAAACAGAAGCAGTCCAAGATCATCTGCCTTTGTTTTTCATCATGCGATCTTTATCTCGTTGCCACTCACGTTCTTTCAGGTCTTCACGTTTATCGTGTTCTTTCTTACCTTTAGCTAAACCGATCTCGACTTTGACCCAGGCCCGGCTCCAGTACATGGATAAAGGAATCAGCGTATAGCCCTGACGCTCGACCAGCCCAATCAGGCGTTCGAGTTCGCGTTTTTGTAGCAGTAATTTACGAATCCGGGTCGGGTCACAGACAACATGAGTTGATGCTACATTCAGCGGAGTAATTGTAGCGCCGAACAGAAAGGCTTCACCGTTCTGAACCAGCACATAACTGTCACCGATATTGGCTTTACCTGCCCGTAACGATTTAACTTCCCAGCCCTGAAGCGCAAGGCCGGCTTCATATTTGTCTTCGATAAAATATTCATGGCGGGCTTTTTTGTTCAGCGCGATAGTACTGTCACCGCCTTTCTTTGTTTTGTTTTTACTCATGTCGCTGAAACCTTTTATAAATTCAAGCGTTCCATTATACGTCTTGTATTTTTGCTGTAAAACCAAAGCCACTCAGGTTTAGTGCTTGGTCACGTCGCCATGTTAGAATAAGCCGGTTAAAAGGAGTCACTATGGCGCGAGTTAACCGCAGTGCACTGGTCATGTTCAGTGCAGAGCAAATGTTCAGATTGGTCAATGATGTAGAAGCTTATCCTGCTTTCCTGCCGGGCTGTGTGGCAGGAAAAGTGTTGGAGCAATCAGGCACCCACATGCTGGCCGAGGTTGGCGTTTCTAAAGCCGGGATTCATAAGACGTTTACAACGCGTAATACACTGACAGCCAATAAAACCATTGATATGGAACTGGTCGACGGGCCTTTTAAAATGCTGAAGGGATGCTGGCACTTTATTGAGCTTGATGAGCAGGCGTGCAAGATCGAACTGGATTTGGAATTCGAATTCAAATCACATCTGATTGAAATGGCTTTCGGAAAGATTTTCAAAGAATTAACAGGTGCAATGGTGCAAGCGTTCACCGTGCGTGCGAAGGAGGTGTATGGTGTCTGAACGAATTCAGATTGAGGTGGTATATGCGTTGCCTATGCAGCAGACAACGTTGACCGTGAAAGTTAATCCTGGCATTACTGTTGAAGAAGCTATCCGGGAGTCAGGCATTTTGGCTCGGCATCCTGATATTGATTTAGCCACGAATAAAGTGGGATTGTTCGGGCGGACTGTCGCGCTAAGCACTCGAATAGAGCGGTCAACCCGAATCGAAATATACCGGCCATTGCTTGCTGATCCGAAGGAAATCCGCAGACAGCGGGCAGAAAAGGCAAAACTGCAGTCACTGAAATAAACAAGCCGTCGATATAAGACGGCTTATTCCGGACAAACTCAGTCAATCAGAGCGGTCTGTAGAAATTTGGCGGGGTACGGAAGTCACCGGAAATTGCAGCCAGACGATCATTTTTAAACATGAGTCGCATATCTTTACGCTCTTCTTTATCCCAGCCTGGTTTCAGATAATAAATGTAATACCAGACGTTGGGATCATTCTGATCGGTTACCATCGGGCTGCCCATCACGTAGATCACCTGTTCACGGGTCATGCCCACACGCAGTTGATCTACCTGTTTCTGTTCGACATAGTTACCTTGTGGAACATCAATACGATAGACACAACCAGTCGTGGCTGACATCATCACGCCGGCTAACAGCGCCGCTATCCATTTGCTGCGATTTTGCATGTCGGTTCTTCTTGTCTGACAGTCAATTAAGCTGCCCTGATGATAGCGGGTAAATAACATCAGGGAAAGCGTTAGGCACTGATCAGTAATTCACGAGCATTAGCCAGTGTATTGGATGTGATCTGATCGCCACCTAATAAACGGGCCAGCTCATGTAACCGCATTTCCTGATCCAGTAACTGCATGGATGTTTCCGTCTGGTGTCCGTCGTTTTGTTTGGCAACCAGATATTGCTGATGACCATGACCGGCAACCTGCGGTAAGTGTGTTACCACTAAAACCTGCGTCGATTCACCCAGTTTTCTCAACATCTTGCCGACAATGGCGGCGGTGCCGCCGCTGATCCCGACATCGACCTCATCAAAGATGAGGGTAGGGGTGGCTACACGTTGTGCGGTAATCACCTGTATTGCCAAACTGATCCGCGACAATTCACCGCCCGATGCGATTTTGGCCAATCCCTGCATAGGTTGCCCCGGATTGGTGGATACCTGAATTTCGGGGATATCCAGCCCTAATGCCGTTGGGGTCGGTGTTTCCTGAGGATGGAATACAAACTCTAACCGCCCGTCAGGCATGTTCAGTTGCTGAATCTGATCGGTAATTTGCTGGCTGAGTTCTGCTGCATAGCGTTTTCTGCTGGCAGATAGTTTGGTTGCTGCATCCAGGTACTCCTCGCGAGCCTGCTGTAATGCGCCGGCTAATTCCTGCAAGCGTTCGTCAGCAGCTCCCAGTGCCTGAAGTTCCTGGCGTAGCGAAAAATGCTTTTCTACCAACTCTTCTGGTTTTACATGATGTTTTCGCGCCAGCTCCATCGCTTTTGAAAGACGGTTTTCAACCTCAGTAAAACGAGCCGGATCGATATCCATATTCTCAAGATAACTTCTTAATTCATAATGACTTTCTTCTATCTGGATCTGTGCGTCCTGCAGCATTTGTGCGACATTTTTCAGACGGGGGTCAACTTCACCCAAACCTTCCAGTTTATCCAGCACATTCTGCATTAACACATTGATGGTGACGTCATCGCCATCGTGCAGCAGTTGCAGGCAAAACTGGCTGTCGTTGAGCAGAGACTCACTGTTTGCCAGCCGGGTGTGTTCAGCTTCGATTTCATTAAATTCACCAGGTTGTAATGCAAACTCGTCCAGTTCTTGTACCTGATACTCTAAAAGTTGCAGCCGGGCCTGACGCTGTTCCTGTGCCTGACGTAAACGTTGCCGCTCAGCATGCAGACTACGCCAGCTTTGATAATGCAGGCGGGTTGTATCCAGTAGTCCCTGGTGATTGGCATAAGCATCCAGAACGGTCAGCTGATGTTCTGGTTTGAGCAAAAGCTGATGTGCATGTTGACCATGAATATTGATCAGGGTTGATCCCAGCTGTTTTAACTGGGTCAGCGGAACGGGGGTTCCATTGATGTAGGCACGGGAACGACCTTCGACGGTAATGACCCGGCGCAAAATACATTCATCCTGCGTATCAAGGTCATTGGCTCGTAACCATTGCTGCGCATGCGGGTTTTTTTCAATATTGAAACGGGCAATAATTTCTGTTTTATCTGAACCATACCGCAACATACCGGCATCTGCCCGTTCACCAAGACATAAGCCCAGAGCGTCTATAGCGATTGATTTACCGGCACCGGTTTCACCGGTAACACAGGTCATGCCATCCCGTAAATCCAGTTCCAGAAATCGGACAATTGCAAAGTTATGAATAGTGAGTTGTGTCAGCATACCGGGCAGGCTCCACTGCAGATAGACTGACTTTGAGTATATACTGTATATAGATACAGTAAAGGGGCGGAAGATAAATTTACTGTATATTAAAACAGTTGATTGCTCCATCCCAATTTTGTGCGTAATACGTTGAAATAATCGTAATCTTTAGGATGCAGCAGCGTTAACTGATGCGGTGCACGGCGAATAATGATTTCATCACCCGGATGAACAGAAAGCGTGACATGGCCATCACAGCTCACATGGAGTTGCTCATCCGGATTATCCGGTGATATCACCAGTTTTACCTGGCGGTGAGCATCAATAACGATAGGGCGGCAACTCAATGTATGCGGAAACATGGGAACCAGCGTCATCACATCCAGTTGAGGCATCAGTATGGGGCCGCCAGCTGACAGGGCATAAGCGGTTGATCCGGTCGGTGTAGAAACGATCATTCCATCGGCGCGCTGACTAAAGACAAAACTGTCATCAATATAGACAGAATATTCAATCATGTGCGCTATTTTGCCCGGATGCAGAACGGCTTCATTGAGCGCGGTGTTGGACGATTTAGGTTCGCCATGGCGATAGATGATTGTTTCCAGTAAAAAGCGGTGTTCAGTCTGATAATCGCCGGAGAGCACCTGTTGCAGAGAGGCTTTGAAATCATGCGGTGATAAATCCGTCAGGAAACCCAGATTACCACGGTTAACACCAATGACCGGTACATCATAACGAGCAAGGACCCGGGCCGCCCCCAACATATGTCCATCACCACCGACAACAATAGCCAGATCAGCACTTTTACCGAGTTCTACGATATCCATACAATCTTCTGGCGGACATGGTAATTGCCGTGCAAGTCTGCTCTCGGTAAGGACTTCGTAACCTTGTGCCCGCAGGAATTCATACAATGCTGCGATAGTCTGATTAACTTCATCATTGTTTGTCTTGCCGATTAAGGCCAGCGTACGAAAAGCCTGAGACATGGGTTTGTTCCGGAAATTATTATGGTCTCAGTATAACTCTTTTCCCTGCTGAACCAATAAATTACCTGCAGATGAAAAATATCCTCTTGAAAATACCAATGCCATCCCCATATTTGTGCCATTGCGTAACTTCAGGTAGTGAAAGATGACTAATCAGGAACAAGTTCAGGAATCCGTTAATCAGGAAAATCAGGCTGCAGAGCAACAGGAAACTATCGCTATTGAGGGGGCTGCCATTGACCCTGCCTACGTTGTTGATCTGGAGCAAAAGCTGGAACAGGCCAATAGCGTGGCTGCGGAAGAAAAAGATCGTGCCTTGCGCACTGTCGCTGAAATGGAAAACCTGCGCCGTCGTACAACATTAGACATTGAGAAAGCGCATAAATTTGCCTTGGAAAAGTTTGCCACTGAATTATTGCCTGTACTGGATAATCTCGAGCGGACTATACAGGTTGCCGACAAACAGAATGAGGCAGTGAAACCTTTGCTGGAAGGCGTTGAGCTGACACTGAAATCCATGGCAAACAGTGTGGCCAAATTTGGTGTTATCGCCATTGACCCGCAGGGGCAGTCATTTGATCCAAATCAGCATCAGGCCATGAGCATGGTTGAAAATGCCGATGTAGCGCCAAATACCGTCATCGCTGTCATGCAAAAAGGTTATGAACTGAATGGACGGGTTATCCGTCCGGCTATGGTTATGGTCAGCAAAGCACCGGCTGACGCCTAAGTTTAATTTGAGTTTCCCCTTGAATAGACAAAAGGGAAACACCATATAACAGACAATGCCGTTTTGTGGGCGAACTTGAAAATTGAAAACGTCATCCCCACATAAATGATAACGGTTTAGCAGTAGTAAAAATTTCTGGAGACATATCAAATGGGTAAGATCATCGGTATTGACCTGGGCACCACCAACTCTTGCGTAGCTATTCTGGATGGTGACCATGCTCGTGTTATTGAAAACTCGGAAGGCGATCGTACAACTCCTTCTATCATCGCCTACACCGATGACGGCGAAATTCTGGTAGGTCAGCCTGCTAAACGCCAGGCAGTAACAAACCCGAAAAACACCCTGTATGCGATCAAACGACTGATCGGCCGTCGTTATGAGGATGAAGAAGTACAGCGTGATATTAAAATCATGCCATTTGATATCGTCCGTGCCGATAACGGCGATGCTTGGGTAGATGTAAAAGGCCGCAAACTGGCTGCGCCACAGATTTCAGCCGAAGTGCTGAAAAAAATGAAGAAAACTGCTGAAGATTTCCTGGGCGAGCCAGTAACCGAAGCGGTTATCACTGTGCCTGCTTATTTTAACGATGCGCAGCGTCAGGCGACCAAAGATGCCGGTCGTATCGCGGGTCTGGATGTAAAACGTATCATCAACGAACCAACAGCGGCTGCATTTGCCTACGGTGTTAACAAAGTTAAAGGCGAAAGCAAAATCGCAGTTTATGACCTGGGTGGCGGTACATTCGATATCTCTATCATCGAAATCGATGGCGAGAAAACCTTCGAAGTATTGTCAACCAATGGTAACACCCACCTGGGTGGTGAAGACTTTGATAACCGTCTGATCAACTATCTGGTTGATGAGTTCAAACGTGAACAGGGTATTGATCTGCGTAAAGATCAGCTGGCTCTGCAACGTCTGAAAGATGCGGCTGAGAAAGCGAAAATCGAACTGTCATCTGCTCAGCAGACCGAAGTAAACCTGCCGTACATCACCGCAGATGCAACTGGTCCTAAGCACATGAACATCAAAGTAACCCGAGCCAAACTGGAATCACTGGTTGAAGATCTGGTGAAACAATCGATTGAACCACTGAAAATTGCACTGAAAGACGCTGGTCTGTCAGTCAACGAACTGGACGACATCATTCTGGTGGGTGGTCAGACTCGTATGCCTATGGTTCAGAAGGCAGTTGCAGATTTCTTTGGTAAAGAGCCACGTAAAGACGTAAACCCTGACGAAGCAGTCGCGATGGGCGCAGCAATCCAGGGTGGCGTACTGGCCGGTGAAAAACATGACGTACTGTTGCTGGACGTGACTCCACTGTCTCTGGGTATCGAAACCATGGGTAGTGTGATGACCACGCTGATTGAGAAAAACACCACGATTCCTACCAAGAAATCACAGGTGTTCTCCACGGCTGACGATAACCAGTCTGCGGTAACTATTCATGTGCTGCAAGGTGAGCGTAAACGTGCATCAGACAACAAATCACTGGGTCAGTTCAACCTGGAAGGTATTCGTCCTGCGCCACGTGGTTTGCCGCAAATCGAAGTGACCTTCGATATTGACGCTGACGGCATTCTGCATGTAGGTGCAAAAGATAAAGATACCGGTAAAGAACAGAACATCACCATTCAGGCATCTTCTGGTCTGTCAGACGATGAAATTGAACGTATGGTGCGTGAAGCGGAAGCCAATGCTGCCGAAGATAAGAAATTTGAAGAACTGGTTCAGGCCCGTAACCACGCTGATGCGCTGATTCACGCCACCCGTAAGCAGATCACCGAAGCTGGTGATGCATTGCCGGCGGATGAAAAAGCGAAGATCGAAGCCGCAGTTAAAGCGCTGGAAGACGCGGTTAAAGGTGATGACAAGGCTGCTATTGAGGCAAAACAACAGGAGCTGATGACTGCATCTCAGAAACTGATGGAACTTGCGCAACAGCAGGCTCAGCAACATCAGCATGCTCATCAGGGTGCTGACGCTGGTAAAGATGCTTCCGGTAATAAGTCTCATGATGATGTTGTTGATGCTGAATTTGAAGAAGTTAAAGACGACAAAAAATAAGCATTAACCATTACTGACAGTAATCACGGGCGTTGGTTGGGTAACCAACGCCCGTCTGTCTATCCAAAAGGTATGGATAATTCACTATGGCAAAGCGAGATTATTACGAAATATTAGGGGTTGAACGCTCTGCCGATGAGCGCGAAATCAAAAAAGCCTATAAACGGCTGGCGATGAAATACCATCCTGATCGCAATCCTGATAATCCGGAAGCAGAAGAAAAATTCAAAGAAGTCAAAGAAGCTTATGAAATTCTGACGGATGCGCAGAAACGAGCTGCTTATGACAAATTCGGTCATGCTGGCGTGGATCCAAATCAGGCTGGGCCAGGTGGTTTCGGTGGTGGTGCGGACTTTGGCGATGTCTTCGGTGATATCTTTGGTGATATTTTCGGCGGTGGCCGTCGTAGCCAGCGCGCAGCACGAGGTGCCGATCTTCGTTACAACATGGAACTGACGCTGGAAGAGGCTGTCCGTGGTGTTAGCAAGGAAATCAAAGTACCGACCCTGGTTGAATGTGACGAATGCCATGGTTCAGGCGCCCGTTCCGGTACGTCTGCACAGACCTGTCCGACCTGTCATGGTTCCGGCCAGGTTCAGATGCGTCAAGGTTTCTTTGCCGTAACACAAGCCTGTCCGCACTGTCATGGTAAAGGCAAGATCATTACCGATCCTTGCCGTAAATGCCATGGCGATGGTCGTGTTCAGAAAACCAAGACCTTGTCAGTTAAAATCCCGGCCGGTGTGGATACCGGTGATCGCATTCGCTTAGCGGGTGAGGGTGAGGCTGGCGAATTTGGTGCTCCGGCTGGTGACTTATATGTACAGGTGCATGTAAAAGACCATCCGATTTTTGTCCGTGATGGTAATAACCTGTACTGTGAAATTCCAATCAGCTTTACTACTGCAGCACTGGGTGGCGAAGTTGCCGTGCCAACCCTGGACGGCCGGGTGATGCTGAAGATCCCGTCTGAAACACAGACTGGCCGGATGTTCCGTATGCGAGGCAAAGGTGTTCGCTCATTGCGTTCAGGCACAGAGGGTGATTTGCTCTGCAAAGCGGTGGTTGAGACTCCCGTCAAACTCAGTGATGAACAAAAAGAATTGTTGAAACAGCTTGAGGATTCGCTGAATGGTTCCGGTGTGAAAACACATAAACCGAAAGCAGATGGATTCTTTGAGGGTGTCAAACGATTCTTTGATGATCTGACAGGCTAAAAATACCGGCACCTGTTTGTTTCAGGCAGGTGCTGATGTATAGTCGGACATTCCATTTTTGTAGTGAGATGATATGAATTTTATGTTCGTATCATCTTTTCTTATTTGCGTTGTTTTTAACGCTAAAAAAGTACGATTAGGTCCAAGATTATGAATCAGACTCCAATGACCGTGCGCGGCGCGGAGAAATTACGCGAAGAACTCGACTATCTGAAGACAGTACAACGTCCGCAAATCATTCAGGCTATCGCAGAGGCCCGTGAACACGGAGATCTGAAGGAAAATGCCGAATACCATGCGGCACGTGAACAACAGGGTTTCTGTGAGGGCCGTATTCAGGAAATTGAGGCCAAGTTGTCAAAAGCCCAGATCATTGATATCACCAAATTGCCAAACAATGGTCGTGTTATTTTCGGTGCGACAGTGACGGTAGTGAAATGTGATACCGAAGAAGAAATTACTTATCGTATCGTTGGTGATGATGAATCGGATATCAAAGCCGGACTGCTTTCAATCAACTCTCCGATTGCCCGGGGATTGATCGGTAAAGAAGTGGATGATGTGGCAATCATTGCTACACCGGCTGGTAAGGTAGACTTCGAAATTATTCAGGTTGAATATATCTGATTATCCGGTAGTTCTGCGCCATCTGCGGTTGCAGATGGCGTAGTCATCGGATTTACTTCGGAAGACTGATTTTCTTTTCTTCTGAAGGACGGAACAGCGTTAACACATTTCCCATAACCTGCACCTGTACAGCATTGGTTTCACGGACAATGGCATCAACAATCAATTTTTTGGTTTCGCGGTCAGCCGCAGAAACTTTAACTTTTATCAGTTCATGATGGTTTAGTGCCGCATCAATCTCGGCCAGGACACCCTCAGTCAGTCCATGCTGACCCAGCATGACAACTGGTTTCAGGTCATGAGCCAGTCCTTTCAAATATTGCTTTTGTTTGGTTGTTAAATTCATGGCACTATTTCTTCTTTAATAGATATTGAAAACGCCACATTTTAACCCCATCTACACTTTAATACTAATAGGGTTCGTTCCCAGAGTTGTTTACATGAGTAAAAAGAAGCGTACCGCCAGCTCAAGTCGCTGGCTTAAAGAACATTTTGATGACAAGTATGTGCAAATGGCACAAAAGCAGGGATTAAGATCCCGGGCTGTATTCAAGATTGATGAAATTCAGCAAAAAGACAAATTGATCAAACAGGGCATGACGGTCGTAGATCTTGGTGCGGCACCTGGTGGCTGGTCGCAGTTCTGTGTTGAACAGGTCGGACCACATGGCAGGGTCATAGCGTGCGATATTTTACCTATGGATCCAATAGCCGGCGTGGACTTTTTGCAAGGCGATTTCCGTGAGGAAGCAGTGCTTAATGCGTTGCTGGAGCGAGTGGGTGAACAGAAAGTTGATGTTATACTTTCTGATATGGCACCAAACATGTCTGGAACACAAGCTGTTGATCAGCCAAGATCAATGTATCTGGTTGAACTGGCTTTGGATATGTGTAAACAAGTTCTGGCTGCCAAAGGCAGTTTTATTGTTAAAGTGTTTCAGGGGGCCGGTTTTGAAGAATATCTCAAAGAGGTCAGATCATTGTTTTCTGTGGTCAAGATTCGTAAACCTGATTCATCACGTGCCCGTTCGCGGGAAGTCTATATTGTGGCTACAGGTTTCAAACTGTAGTAACCTGAAACTATCTTAGCCATCAATTGCGAGGTTAGAGAATTGAGTGATATGGCGAAAAATCTGATCCTGTGGTTAGTTATCGCAGTCGTACTGATGTCATTGTTCCAGAGTTTTAGTCCCAGCGATAACTCAGGGCGGCAACTGGATTACTCCAGTTTTGTCCGTGATGTGGCTCAGGATCAAATCCGCGAAGTGCACATTGATGGCAAAGTGATTAATGGTCAGAAGCGTGACGGTGAAAAGTTCACGACGGTTATGCCGATGCAGGATAATCAGCTGATCAATGATCTGTTGAATCATAATGTCCGGGTTGTTGGTGATAAACCGGAAGAACCTAGCCTGCTGGCCAGTATTTTTATCTCCTGGTTCCCGATGCTACTGTTAATCGGTGTATGGGTGTTTTTTATGCGCCAGATGCAGGGCGGCGGCGGCAAAGGAGCTATGTCCTTTGGTAAAAGCCGTGCTCGTCTGATGGGCGAGGATCAGATCAAAACTACTTTTGCCGATGTTGCTGGTTGTGATGAAGCGAAAGAAGAGGTTAAAGAGCTGGTTGACTACCTCCGGGATCCGTCAAAGTTCCAGAAGCTGGGCGGTAAAATTCCGAAAGGCATTCTGATGGTGGGTCAGCCAGGTACAGGTAAGACACTGCTGGCGAAAGCAATTGCAGGCGAAGCCAAAGTTCCTTTCTTCTCTATCTCTGGTTCTGACTTCGTTGAAATGTTTGTCGGTGTCGGTGCATCCCGTGTGCGTGACATGTTCGAACAAGCGAAAAAAGCGGCTCCTTGCATCATCTTTATCGATGAAATTGATGCGGTAGGTCGTCAGCGCGGCGCTGGTCTGGGTGGTGGACATGATGAACGTGAACAGACCCTTAACCAGATGCTGGTGGAAATGGATGGTTTTGAAGGTCATGAAGCAATTATCGTGATTGCAGCGACTAACCGTCCTGACGTACTGGATCCTGCGTTGTTGCGTCCAGGCCGTTTTGACCGTCAGGTTGTTGTGGGCTTACCTGATGTTCGTGGTCGTGAACAGATCCTGAAAGTTCATATGCGCAAAGTGCCATTAGCAGATGATGTTGACGCATCACTGATTGCCCGTGGTACGCCAGGTTTCTCAGGTGCGGATTTGGCGAATCTGGTCAACGAAGCTGCATTATTTGCTGCTCGTGGTAACAAACGTCTGGTCAGTATGGCTGAATTTGAACGAGCCAAAGATAAGATCATGATGGGCGCAGAACGTAAGTCTATGGTGATGTCGGAATCCGAGAAAGAGATGACTGCATACCATGAAGCGGGCCATGCCATTATTGGTCGTCTGGTACCGGAACACGATCCTGTTTACAAAGTGTCGATTATTCCGCGTGGACGTGCATTAGGTGTCACCATGTATCTGCCGGAACAGGATCGCTGGAGCCACTCCAAACAATATCTGGAATCCATGATTTCCAGTTTATATGGTGGTCGTCTCGCTGAAGAGATTATCTATGGCAGTGAGCGGGTAACAACCGGTGCGTCAAACGATATTGAGCGGGCAACAGAACTAGCCAGAAAGATGGTTACTCAATGGGGTATGTCTGAGCGTCTGGGTCCGATGCTGTATGCAGAAGAAGATGGCGAAGTCTTCTTGGGACGTTCAATGGCCAAGGCCAAACATATGTCAGATGATACCGCCCGTATTATCGACACAGAGGTCAAGCAGGTTATCAATCGCAACTATGAGCGTGCCAAGCAATTGTTGCTGGATAACATGGATGTCCTCCACTCAATGAAAGACGCATTGATGAAATATGAAACTATTGACGCACATCAGATTGATGATTTGATGGCCCGCAGAGAGGTGCGTTTACCGGCTGATTACGGACAGAATGACAACTCTCAGTCCGGTGGTTCTGACTCGGGTAATGCGGAAAATAATACAGGCAGCAGCAATACAGATAGCAAATCTGCACCATCTGATTCTGCAAATTAATTCATATCTCATTAACCCCAGACGCTGCGTCTGGGGTTTTTTTATTGGAGAAAAATGATGATATTAACTGGTGCTGGACGCGTTCTGGATCTGTCGCAACCACGTGTTATGGGAATTCTGAATATTACCCCAGACTCATTTTCTGATGGCTCCCGTTTCAATCAATTGGATAAAGCGCTTTTTCATGCAGAACAGATGATTGCAGAAGGTGCGGATATCATTGATATCGGTGGTGAGTCAACCCGGCCTGGTGCAGCGTATGTGTCTGAACAGGAAGAACTGGATCGCGTGATACCTGTTATTGAGCTGATATCGCAAAAACTGGATGTCATGATCTCAATTGATACCTATAAACCCGTCGTCATGCAGGAAGCCTGTCGTGCCGGTGCTCATCTGATTAATGATATTAAAGCATTACAGGAAGACGGTGCTCTGAATGTAGCTGCTTCCTGTAATGCTTTGATTTGTCTTATGCATATGCAGGGTGAACCGAAAACAATGCAGCAGCAGCCGGCCTATACGGATGTGATTTCGGAAGTATCCTCTTTCCTCGATGAAAGGGTGAATGCGTGTTTAAAGGCAGGCATAACGGCTGAACGACTGATCCTTGATCCCGGTTTCGGTTTTGGCAAAACCTTAGAACAGAACTATGAACTGCTGGGACGCATGAGTGAATTGGGTAATCAGTTTCCGGTATTAGTCGGAATGTCCCGTAAAAGCATGATTGGCAATTTGCTGAATTGTCCTGTGGATGAACGATTATTTGGAAGTATTGGCGCTGCACTCTATGCACTTATGCAAGGGGCGCGTATTATCCGTGTCCATGATGTTCGGGCTACCAGCGATGCGATCCGTGTCTTCTGGCATGCTCTGCAGTATCAAACATCGCATAAAAACTGAATATATTCGGGTAAGCAAATGAGCAGAAAATATTTTGGTACAGATGGTGTTCGCGGCAAAGTAGGCGAAATGCCAATTACTCCTGACTTCGTCATGAAATTAGGCTGGGCTGCAGGCAAGGTTTTGGCTAAGCAGGGCAGTAAAAAAGTACTGATTGGTAAGGATACCCGTATATCTGGCTACATGCTGGAAGCGGCCCTAGAGGCCGGACTTTCCGCTGCCGGTCTGAAACCCGTGCTACTTGGCCCGATGCCAACGCCAGCGGTGGCTTATTTAACCCGCACTTTCCGCGCAGAGGCCGGTGTGGTGATCAGTGCTTCGCACAACCCGTACTATGACAACGGCATCAAGTTTTTTTCTACGCAGGGTACTAAATTACCTGATGAAATCGAAGCGGCTATCGAAAATGCGATGGATGAAGAGATTCGCTGTGTAGAATCGTCTCAGTTAGGTAAAGCATCGCGTATCGATGATGCGCCTGGCCGTTACATTGAGTTTTGTAAGAGCACTTTTCCAAGTGAACTCAGTCTTGATGGGTTAAAAATTGTGGTGGATTGTGCTCACGGCGCAACTTACCACATTGCGCCGTCTGTTTTCCGGGAATTAGGCGCTGATGTCATCACCATGGGCTGTTCGCCTGATGGACTGAATATTAACGATAAGGTTGGCTCAACAGCTCCCAAGGCGCTTGTAGAAAGAGTATTACAGGAACAGGCCGATCTCGGTATTGCCTTCGATGGTGATGGCGATCGCCTGATCATGGTGGATCATACTGGTTATGAAGTCGATGGCGATGAATTGCTATACATCATTGCCCGTGATTTACAGCAACAGGGTTCGCTGACCGGCGGTGTCGTCGGAACACTGATGACCAATATGGGGCTGGAAGTCGCGTTAGCCAAACTGGATATTCCGCTGGTGCGGGCCAAGGTCGGTGATCGTTACGTAATGGAGCTTCTGTTGGAAAAAGGCTGGCGTTTGGGCGGTGAGAACTCAGGTCACATTATCTGCCTGGATCAAACGACCACCGGCGATGGTATCGTAGCAGCCCTGCAGGTATTAAAAGCGACAAGTCGTGCAGGAAAAAACCTGTTCGAATTACGCCGTGATATTAAGAAATTCCCGCAAATTCTGATTAATGTCAGATTTTCCGGTGAGCAGGATCCTCTGCTATCATCATCTGTTCAGCAAGCTGTTCGGGATGCAGAAAAAGCGCTAGGAAAATCCGGTCGGGTTTTATTGCGCAAATCAGGCACTGAACCTCTGATTCGAGTGATGGTAGAAGGTGAAAACGCGCATCAGGTGCAACAACTGGCCGAAAAGATTGCTGCTGAGGTTACTGCGGCTAAATAACGCTTTTTTGTTGTAAAAATATGCAATTAGTCGGCTTTTTTGAAAATCTGCTTGTCAGTATCAGAAAGGCTGGCTAGTATTGCCTCCGCTTTGCGGACATGCTGGGAATAAAACTGGCAAGATTGAGACTTTCGGTTTTCAATGCTAGTATCCTGCCGCTTTGCATTGCTGATATAGCAAAATGATTCGCTTACGGGCGCAGAGGAATAACATGTACGAAGTTCTGCTGGTTGTTTATTTATTGGTTGCTATTGCGCTGATTGGTTTGGTACTGATTCAGCATGGCAAGGGAGCCTCAATGGGGGCGTCTTTCGGTGCCGGTGCTTCCAATACTGTGTTTGGTGCTTCAGGTTCTGGTAACTTCCTGACTAAAAGTACTGCAATTCTGGCTATTGTGTTTTTTGTGATCAGCTTGGTGTTGGGAGCGATTACCAGTAATCGTAGCAAACCTGCAGATACCTGGTCTGATTTAACAAAACCGGCCGTTGCTGAACAAGAAAAGACAACAGATAAACCAGCAGATAAAGCGTCAGATGTAAAGAAAGACGCTGACGTTCCTAACTAAGATTTAGCCCAGCTGGTGGAATTGGTAGACACGCTATCTTGAGGGGGTAGTGCCAATAGGCGTGCGGGTTCAAGTCCCGCGCTGGGCACCAATTTAGTTTGATAGTATTACGCGCATTATGCTATCATATATGTAATTTGACGCGGGGTGGAGCAGCTTGGTAGCTCGTCGGGCTCATAACCCGAAGGTCGTTGGTTCAAATCCAGCCCCCGCAACCAATTTACATGATCACTGATTAAGTGATCAGGCTATAAAAGCCCCAGTTCTTTGAACGGGGCTTTTTGTTATCCGGATTCTGTTACCACCAGTCGGTGGGCATAATATTGGGCCTTTGATGCCCTTTTTTTATTTACGGAGGGTCTATTGGCTACCTTGGAGCAACGCCTGACGGAATTGCTTGATGCACCTATTACTGCATTAGGCTATGAGTTGTGGGGAATTGAATTTATCCGTGCCGGTAAACATTCTACTTTGCGTGTTTACATCGATCATGCAAATGGAATTTCGGTAGATGATTGTGCTGAAGCCAGTCATCAGGTGAGCGCATTACTGGATGTGGAAGATCCGATTACCACTGAATATTATCTTGAGGTGTCATCACCTGGTATGGATCGGCCATTACTCAAACCGGCACATTATGCCCGGTATATCGGTCATGTCGCGGCGGTAACATTGCGGATGGCAGTGAATAACCGACGTAAATATAAGGGCACCATAAAGCAGGTGGACGGTGAGATGATCACCCTGACTGTCGATGGCCGAGATGAAATTCTGGCCTTTGCCAATATTCAACAGGCAAACCTGATTCCGAACTTTGATTGACGAGGCTATTGGATAATGAATAAAGAAATCCTTTTAGTTGTTGATGCCGTTTCCAATGAGAAGGCAGTACCTCGCGAAAAGATTTTCCAGGCACTGGAAACTGCGTTGGCAACAGCAACCAAAAAGAAATATGAAGGTGATATTGAAGTTCGTGTCGCTATCGATCGTAAAACCGGTGATTTTGATACTTTCCGCCGCTGGCAGATCGTCGAAGGTGACGGCGTAATGCAGAATCCGTATCGTGAGATTTCGCTGGATGCTGCGCAATTTGACGATCCATCACTTCAACTAGGTGATTACGTTGAAGAACAGATTGAATCTATTACTTTCGACCGTATTACTACACAGACTGCTAAACAGGTAATCGTTCAAAAAGTTCGTGAAGCTGAACGCGCGCAGGTTGTGGAACAATTCCGTGATCATGAAGGCACTATTATTACGGGTGTGGTTAAGAAAGTTAACCGTGACAGCGTGATCCTGGATCTGGGCAGTAATGCTGAAGGCGTGTTATATCGCGAAGATATGCTGCCACGTGAATCATTCCGTAATGGTGATCGCGTAAAAGGCTTACTGGCTGCGGTTAAACCGGAAGCGCGTGGTTCACAGTTGTTTATCAGCCGGACTCACCCTGATTTTCTGAAAGAACTGTTCCGTATTGAAGTGCCTGAAATCGGTGAAGAAATTATCGAAATCAAAGGTGCCGCTCGTGATCCGGGTTCCCGTGCAAAAATTGCTGTGAAAACCAATGATCGCCGTATCGACCCTGTAGGTGCATGTGTTGGTATGCGTGGTGCGCGTGTTCAGGCTGTTTCCGGTGAATTAGGTGGTGAACGTATTGATATCGTGTTGTGGGATGATAATCCTGCCCAGTTTGTTATCAATGCGATGGCGCCAGCTGATGTGGCTTCTCTGATTGTTGATGAAGATAACCACACTATGGATATTGCGGTAGTAGCCAGCAATCTTGCCCAGGCGATTGGTCGTAATGGTCAGAACGTTCGTCTTGCTTCACAGCTGTCAGGCTGGGAGCTGAATGTGATGACGGTCGAAGATATGCAGACCAAACACCAGGCTGAGAAAGATCGTATTTTGAATCTGTTTACTCAGGCTCTGGATATTGATGATGATTTTGCCGAGTTGCTGGTTGAGGAGGGTTTCTCCACTATTGAAGAAATTGCTTATGTTCCTCTGAGCGAACTGCAGCGTATCGAAGACCTTGATGACGAGCAGATTGAAGAGCTTCGTGAGCGGGCCAAACAGGCGCTGAGCACACAGGCGCTGGCAAAAGAGGAAACCCTGGCCGGTGCTAAACCAGCCGATGATTTGCTGGCATTAAATGGTATGACGCAGGATTTGGCTTATGAGCTGGCTGCCCGTGGTGTACCAACCTTGGAGGATTTGGCTGAACAAGGTATCGACGATCTGAGTGGTATTCCGGGGATGACCGAAGAAAAAGCCGGTGAATTGATTATGGCTGCTCGTAATATCTGTTGGTTCGGCGAGCAGGCAGAGTAAACTGCGGAGGGTAGTGAATGGCCGATTTATCAGTAAAACAACTAGCCATTGAAGTAGGAACACCGGTTGACCGGTTAGTACAACAGTTTAAAGATGCAGGTTTAAATAAAGATGCTGATGCTATGGTGTCAGAGCAGGAAAAACAAACACTGCTGGAACATCTGAAGAAACAGCACGGTGCAGATAATGCGGAGCCAAAACGCATGACACTGCAACGTAAAACCAAAAGCACTCTGAATGTTCAGGGTGCGGGTGGTAAAAATAAAGAAGTTCAAATTGAAGTTCGTAAGTCAAAAACTTATGTACATCGTTCTGTAATTGACGAAGCTCAACAGCAGAAAGAAGCAGAAGAAAAGGCGCGCCAGGAAGCTGAAAAAGCGCGCCAGGAAGAGTTAGCCAAAGCTGAACAGGCGCGTAAGGACGCGGAAGCCAAAGCCCGCAAAGAAGCCGAAGAAAAAGCGCGCAAAGAAGCTGAGGCCAGAAACCAATCGACAGAAGCTGCTGCGGATGATGCAGCAAAATCTCCGGATGAGAAGGCCAAAAAAGTGAAAGCTGAGGCAGATAAACGCGCAGATGAAAATGCCAAGCGTGAAGCAGAGGCATTACGTAAGAAACAGGAAGAAGAGGCCCGCCGTAAAGCGGAAGCTGAGGCTCAGCGTATTGCTGAAGAAGCTCGTCACCTGGCTGAAGAAAACGAAGCTCGTTGGGCGGCTGAAGAAGAAGCTCGTCGCCGTGCTGAATTAAGTGATGATGTCGGTGAAGCTGCCTCTAAGTTCGTGAAAGAAGCGGAAGCTGAACGTGAACGTCAGGATGAGAGCAAAGGTCGTCGTCGTACTGGTGTCACCAAGGCTAAGAAATCTCCGCATGAAGAAGCACGTGAAGAGCGTAATCCGCGTGCGAGAAAAGGTAAGCGAGCTAAAGTTCATACGCCGAATTCGATGCAGCATGGTTTTCAGAAACCAGTGCAGCCAGTCAACCGAGACATCGTGGTGGGTGAAACCATTACTGTTGGTGAACTGGCGCAGAAGATGGCGGTGAAAGCAGTCGAAGTCATCAAAGTGATGATGAAGATGGGCGCTATGGCAACCATCAACCAGGTTATTGATCAGGAAACAGCACAACTGGTAGCGGAAGAAATGGGTCACAAAGTGACGCTGCGCCGTGAAAATGAGCTAGAAGAAGCGGTGCTGCAGGATCGTGATTCTACTGCAACCCGCGAAGATCGTGCGCCGGTTGTGACCATCATGGGTCACGTTGACCACGGTAAGACATCATTACTGGACTATATCCGTAAAGCGAAGGTTGCGTCTGGCGAAGCTGGCGGTATTACTCAGCACATCGGTGCATACCATGTAGATACCGATAACGGCAGTATCACTTTCCTGGATACCCCTGGCCATGCTGCATTTACTGCAATGCGTGCCCGTGGTGCCAAAGCAACGGATATCGTCGTTCTGGTTGTGGCTGCCGATGATGGCGTAATGCCTCAGACAATCGAGGCTATCCAGCACGCGAAAGCGGCAGGTGTTCCGATTGTGGTCGCAGTGAACAAGATCGATAAACCGGAAGCCGATCCGGATCGCGTGATGAACGAACTGACTCGTCACAGCGTTATTCCAGAAGAGTGGGGCGGTGAAAACCAGTTTGTTAAAGTATCAGCCAAGAGTGGCCAGGGTATTGACGATCTGCTGAACGCAATCCTGCTGCAAGCCGAAGTTCTGGAACTGACTGCTGTGCGCGATGCGATGGCCAGTGGTGTGGTCATTGAATCTCGCCTGGATAAAGGTCGTGGTCCTGTGGCAACGGTTTTGGTTCAGGAAGGTACACTGCATCAGGGTGACATCGTACTGTGTGGTCTGGAATATGGCCGTGTCCGTGCAATGCGCGATGAACTGGGCCGCAGTATTGATGCAGCCGGTCCGTCAACACCGGTTGAAATTTTAGGTTTGTCAGGTGTGCCATCTGCAGGTGATGAAGCAACAGTAGTTCGTGACGAGAAGAAAGCGCGTGAAGTTGCTCTGTATCGTCAGGGTAAATTCCGTGATGTCAAACTGGCCCGTCAGCAGAAAGCGAAACTGGAAAACATGTTCTCTAACATGACCGAAGGTGAAGTTTCTGAACTGAATGTGGTGCTGAAAGCCGACGTACAGGGTTCTGTTGAAGCAATTGCAGACTCACTGAACAAACTGTCTACTGATGAAGTGAAAGTGAAAATCATCGGTTCCGGGGTGGGTGGTATCACAGAAACTGATGCAAGTCTGGCAGCTGCGTCTAACGCTATTGTCCTGGGCTTTAACGTTCGTGCTGATGCTTCTGCACGTAAGATCATCGAATCTGAAAGCATTGACCTGCGTTACTACTCAGTTATCTATGATCTGATCGATGAAGTTCGTCAGGCGATGAGTGGTATGCTGGCGCCGGAATACAAACAGCAGATCATTGGTCTGGCTGAAGTTCGTGACGTATTCCGTTCACCGAAATTCGGTGCTGTTGCAGGCTGTATGGTGACTGAAGGTACTGTGAAGCGTAATAGCCCAATTCGCGTTCTGCGTGATAACGTGGTTATCTACGAAGGCGAACTGGAATCACTGCGTCGCTTTAAAGACGACGTACCTGAAGTTAAAAACGGCTACGAATGTGGTATCGCTGTGAAGAACTATAATGACGTTCGTCCAGGCGACCAGATCGAAGTTTACGAAACAGTTGAAATTCAGCGTACGCTATAACTAATTACGGGGGCTACATGCCCCCGTTTGTTCCGGAGTTAATAATGGCAAAAGAATTTGGTCGTGCAGATCGCGTTGCGCAACAAATTCAGCGTGAGATTGCTGTGATTCTGCAACGAGAAGTGAAAGATCCCCGTGTTGGCATGGTGACTGTCTCTGATGTTGAGTTGACCCGCGATCTACAGCACGCCAAAATTTATGTTACGTTTTTTCTGAACGAAGAAGATAACATTGAGGCAGGCGTCAAAGTGCTGAATGATGCTTCAGGTTATATTCGTATTTTACTGGGTAAAGCGATGAAACTGCGCGTAGTGCCGGAGATTCGCTTTGTCTATGATAAAACGTTGGTTGAAGGGATGCGAATCTCCAACCTGGTTACTAACACTGTTCGTGAAGATCAGCGTCGCCGTGGCGAGTCGTCGGATCAGAACGAGGAGGATCGTGATTAGAGATGTCTCGACGACGTCGTTTCAAAGGTCGTGATGTACACGGCATTATACTGCTGGATAAACCAAGCGGTATCACTTCGAATGATGCGCTGCAGCAAGTGAAGCGTATCTATAATGCAGCCAAAGCCGGTCACACTGGTGCGCTGGATCCATTAGCCACTGGTATGCTACCAATTTGTCTTGGTGAGGCGACCAAATTTTCTCAATTCCTGCTGGATGCTGATAAACGTTATCAAGTGACGGCCCAGTTGGGTGTACGCACAGACACCAGCGATTCCGAAGGTTCTGTTGTTTCGGTGCGTCCTGTCAATGTGAGCAAAGAGCAGTTACTCAATGCGCTGGATACATTCCGTGGTGATATCATGCAGGTTCCTTCGATGTTTTCTGCATTGAAGCATCAGGGACGTCCGCTGTATGAGTACGCCCGTGAAGGTATTGAGATCGAGCGTGAAGCACGACCGATCACGATATATTCACTGGAACTGGAAAGTTTTTCAGAGGAACAGATTGCACTGGAAGTTCATTGCTCCAAGGGCACCTATATTCGTTCTTTGATCGACGATTTGGGTGAACTGTTAGGATGTGGTGCACATGTTACCCAGTTGCGTCGTACTCAGGTTGCCGGTTATCCAAATGACAATATGCTGGATTTGGAAAAACTGAATGCAATCCTGGATGAATGCCGCGAACAGGGTATTCCTCCCCGTGAAAAACTGGATCAGTTTTTATTACCAATGGATAGCGCAGTCTCCGCTTTGCCGGAAGTCAATATGTCGCCGGTTCTGGCCGCCTATGTCACTCAGGGACAGGCTGTTATGGTGCCACATGCGCCTATGGAAGGTTTTGTCCGTATGACGGTCGGGCCTGAAGCCGAATTTATTGGTGTCGGTGAAATTGATGAGGACGGCAAGGTAGCACCGCGTCGTTTAGTCCGCATCGGTGGCGATATCCCGGAAGCAGACGAATAAGCAGAGTTGCTTGTTTGCAGATACAGCTGTGCTAGAATGCGCAGCTTCTCTGTGGGCTGAATTAGTGATCGGCTCACAGCCCATTAAACTCAGGAGTACATTATGTCACTAAATGCTGAAACTAAAGCCAAGATCGTTGCTGATTTCTCTCGCGGTACCAATGACACTGGTTCACCAGAAGTTCAGGTAGCTCTGCTGACTGCTCAGATCAACCATCTGCAAGGCCACTTCTCCGTACACTCTAAAGACCATCACGGCCGTCGTGGTCTGCTGCGCATGGTTTCTCAGCGTCGTAAAATGCTGGATTACCTGAAACGCAAAGATGAAGCGCGTTACAAAGATCTGATCGCTAAACTGGGTCTGCGTCGCTAATTCATACTTAGTGAATTCTAATGAAAGGAGGCATTTGCCTCCTTTTGTTTTTTCGTGACCGTAATGACAATTACGTCAGAATATCGAATCTCCCCCTATCGCCGCTTACCTATTCTGAACACCTTCAGCTATAATGGACGCGCAATTTGAGCGACGAAATTAATAAAAGGAAATTCACGTGAATCCTATTGTAAAAACCTTCCAATATGGCCAGCACACTGTGACATTAGAAACAGGTGTTATGGCTCGTCAGGCGACTGCAGCTGTTATGGCCAGCATGGATGACACCGCAGTATTTGTAACTGTTGTTGGCAAAAAAGAAGCTGTTGAAGGTCGCGATTTTTTCCCGCTGACCGTTAACTATCAAGAGCGTACCTATGCAGCAGGCCGTATTCCTGGTGGTTTTTTCAAACGCGAAGGTCGTCCGAGTGAAGGTGAAACACTGACTGCTCGTCTGATCGACCGTCCGATTCGTCCTCTGTTCCCGGAAGGCTTCCTGAACGAAGTTCAGATCGTGGCCACTGTAATGTCTGTGAATCCAGCGGTATCTCCGGATATTGTTGCCATGATCGGTACTTCTGCGGCACTGGCTATTTCCGGTATTCCATTCAATGGCCCTATCGGTGCAGCCCGCGTTGGTTACATCAATGATCAATATATCCTGAACCCGTCAGTAGTTGAGCTGCATGACAGCAAGCTGGATCTGGTGGTTGCCGGTACTGCTCCTGCGGTATTGATGGTTGAATCAGAAGCGGCCATTCTGCCTGAAGAAGTGATGCTCGGCGCTGTGGTTTACGGCCATGAGCAGATGCAGACCGTTATTAATGCAGTTAAAGAATTTGCTGCTGAAGTCGGTACCAAGCCATGGGACTGGACTGCACCGGCTGCTAACGTAACGCTGAAAGCTAAAATCGCTGAACTGGCTGGTGCTGAAATCGGTGAAGCCTATCGTATTACAGAAAAGGCTGTCCGTTATGAAGCCATCTCTGCACTGAAACAACGTATTGTTGCGGAAATCACTGCTGCTGATGAAACACAGGATGCGGGTGAGGTTGCGGATCTGTTCCATGAGCTGGAAAGTGACACCGTCCGTGGTCGTATCCTGCGTGGCGAGCCGCGTATCGATGGCCGTGATCCACAAATGATCCGTGCTCTGAGCGTGGGTACCGGTGTACTGCCGCGTGTTCATGGCTCTGCGCTGTTTACCCGTGGTGAAACCCAGGCGCTGGTGACCTGTACGCTGGGTACTGAGCGTGACGCGCAGACTATTGATGAAATCACCGGTGAACGTACCGATCGTTTCATGCTGCACTACAACTTCCCACCATATTGTGTGGGTGAAACCGGCATGATGGGTTCACCAAAACGTCGTGAAATTGGTCACGGTCGTCTGGCTCGTCGTGGTGTGTCTGCTGTTATCCCTTCACAGGCTGAATTCCCGTATGTGGTTCGTGTGGTTTCTGAAATCACTGAATCTAACGGTTCTTCTTCTATGGCTTCCGTATGTGGCACTTCTCTGGCGCTGATGGATGCCGGTGTACCAATCAAAGCGTCTGTTGCTGGTATTGCCATGGGGCTGGTGAAGGAAGCTGACAGCTTTGTTGTTCTGTCTGACATCCTGGGTGACGAAGATCATCTGGGTGACATGGACTTTAAAGTGGCTGGTACTTCCGAAGGTGTTACTGCACTGCAGATGGACATCAAGATCGAAGGTATCACCAAAGAAATCATGCAGATCGCTCTGAAACAGGCTCGTGAAGCGCGTTTGCATATTCTGACTGTCATGGACAAGGCGATTGGTGAAGCTCGTCAGGAAATTTCTGACTTTGCACCACGCATTCACACTATCAAAATCAATCCAGAGAAGATCAAAGACGTTATCGGTAAAGGTGGCTCAGTGATCCGTGCGCTGACCGAAGAAACCGGTACAACCATTGAACTGGAAGATGATGGTACCGTGAAGATTGCTGCTGTCAGCGGTGACGCTGCTCAGGAAGCGATCCGTCGTATTGAAGCGCTGACTGCGGAAGTTGAAGTAGGTCGTATCTACGAAGGTAAGGTCACTCGTCTGGCTGAGTTCGGTGCGTTTGTTAACATCCTGCCAGGTAAAGATGGTCTGGTTCATATCTCTCAGATCACTGATGAGCGTGTGAAAGACGTATCTGACTACCTGAAGGTAGGCGATGTTGTTCGTACTAAAGTGCTGGAAGTGGACCGTCAGGGCCGTATCCGTTTATCTATCAAAGAAGCTAAACGTGATGAACAGCCAGCTGCAGAAGCTGTAGCTGATGCTCCGGTGGCACCGGCTGCACCAGCAGAAGACATTCCAATGACTGAATAATCTTTCAGAAATGAAATACAAATAAGGACGCCGAGGCGTCCTTATTTTTTACTTGAATATCAAGGTGATACCATAAGCGAATATGGTGCCACCTGACAGTTAATTAATTCTGGTTTGCTGCAAACGAGGTGAGTATCTGCTCAACCAGAGAGAAACGGGTTTTCACATCATCACTTGGCAAATTGAACCGCAGACGAGTCGGGCCATCCATACGGTATAACCGTGGTTGCGTCTGGATCAGATTAACGATAAACATCGGATTGATCCGAGTTTCCTGAGTGAAATCGATAAACCCACCCCGATCACCAATTTCTATTCGCTTCAGACCTAACGGTTTCGCCAGTAAGCGGAAACGTGAAATCTGGATCAGATTCTGGGCCGGTTGAGGTAACAGACCGAAGCGATCAATCAGTTCAATTTTTAATTCATCGATCTCTTCCTGGGTAGAGCAACTGGCGATACGTTTATACATAGAGAGCCGCATGTTGACGTCAGGAATGTAATCATCCGGTAATAGAGCCGGAACTCTCAATTCAATATCGGTATGGCCGGCAAGAAGCTGATCCAGCGATGGTTCTTTTCCTTCTTTCAACGCATCAACGGCCTGTTCCAGCATTTCCATATACAGGGTAAAACCGATGGACTCAATCTGGCCGCTCTGTTCATCACCCAGTAATTCACCGGCTCCCCGGATCTCGAGGTCATGTGTAGCCAGTACAAAACCGGCACCCAGATCTTCCAGTGACTCGATGGCTTCCAGACGCTTGATGGCATCTTTGGTCATCTGTTTCGGATGCGGAGTTAACAGATAGGCGTATGCCTGATGGTGCGAACGACCGACACGGCCACGCAACTGGTGCAACTGGGCAAGCCCCAGGTTATCAGCACGATCCATAATGATGGTATTCGCGCTTGGTACGTCGATACCTGTTTCAATAATGGTGGTACAGACCAGGACGTTCTGTCGCTGGTGATAAAAATCAGACATGACGCGTTCCAGTTCGCGCTCACGCATCTGTCCATGCGCAATCGCAATCCGGGCTTCAGGTATCAGTTCGCTAAGCTGGGCTGCTGTCTGTTCAATCGTTTCAACATTATTATGCAGGTAATAAACCTGACCACCACGTTTCAGTTCACGCAGAATTGCCTCTCGCACCATGGCTTTATCGTACTGGCGGACAAAGGTTTTGATGGCCAGGCGTTTGGCGGGCGGTGTCGCGATGACAGAGAGGTCGCGCATCCCGGAAAGCGCCATATTCAGCGTACGCGGAATTGGTGTAGCGGTCAGTGTCAGGATATCCACGTCTGCGCGTAGCGCTTTGATTTTCTCTTTCTGGCGGACGCCAAAGCGGTGTTCTTCATCCACCACCAGTAACCCGAGGTCTTTAAAACGGATATCTTCGGAAAGAAGTTTATGGGTACCAATAATGATATCAATCTTACCTTCCGCCAGTGCTTCCATGGCGACTTTCTGTTCTTTGGTACTCTTGAAGCGGCTCATGACTTCGATATTGACCGGCCAGTTGGCAAACCGGTCTCGGAAGTTTTCATAGTGCTGCTGGGCGAGCAGCGTTGTCGGCACTAAAACTGCGACCTGCTTTCCGGCATGAACCGCAACGAAAGTCGCTCGCATCGCGACCTCTGTTTTACCAAAACCGACGTCACCACAGACCAGCCGATCCATGGCTTTCGCCTGACACATATCACCGAGCACTGAATTGATAGCATTCAATTGATCAGGGGTTTCTTCAAACGGGAATCCGGCAGCAAATTTGCTGTAGGCCTGTTTATCATGCCGGAAGGCAAGACCAGGTTTGGCAGCGCGTTTGGCATAGACATCCAGTAACTCTGCTGCAACATCCCGGATTTTCTCTACCGCTTTTTTACGCGCTTTCAGCCATGCTTCACTACCCAATTTATGTAATGGTGGATTTTCACTACCGCTGTACCGGCTGATCAGATGCAGTGATGTGACCGGAACATATAATTTATCTCCGCCGGCATATTCCAGTGTGAGGTATTCGGCGGCGATGCCACCGGCATCAATCGTCTGCAGGCCGACATAGCGACCGACACCGTGGTCAAGATGAACAACAGGCTGGCCAATGGTCAGTTCAGCCAGGTTGCGCACAATGGCTTCGTTATTGACGGTGGCTTTCTTATCCCGGCGGCGGCGCTGGATGACTTTCTGGCCAAACAGATCATTTTCGCAGATCAGGGCAATATCGGCTTCCGGCAGAATAAAGCCGTGTTCCAGCGGGCTGACAATGATTGCATACCGGGCTGACTCCCGGGTGAACTCATCAAATGAATTCAGAATGGGAAGTTTAAGCTGCAGTGGCGCCAGTAATTCAAGTAGCGCTTCACGGCGGCCTTCCGATTCGACAGAGAACAGGATCCGGCCACTGAACAGACTTAAAAACCGCTGTAATGTTTCCAGTGGTTCCTGCTGTTTGGCTTCAATCGCCAGTTCAGGCAGCGCATTAACCGGTAAATTGATACGTCCGGCCTTTTCTTCTGCCGGTAAGGTCTGGCAGTGGATCTGGGTATGTTCTTTCAGAATGCCAAACAGTTGATCGACGGGCAGGTAAAGTGTTGCTGGTGGCAGCAGAGGACGGCTTAAATCGTAACGACGATCTTCATAACGCTGTTGCACATCCAGCCAGAATTGTTCGCTGGCCTGCTGAATATCACCGACCGTCAGAATCAGACTGGAAGAGGGCAGATAGTCCAGCAGCGTAGCAGTCTGTTCAAAAAACAAGGGCAGATAATATTCAATGCCTGCCGGCCATAACCCTTTGCTCACTTGCTGGTAGATCGAGTCCGGCGTGCGGCCGGCATCGAATTGTTCCCGGAAGCGTTGTCGGAAACCTTCAATCGCATTTTTATCAGTAGGAAATTCGTGGGCAGGTAACAGACGAACTTCTTTGACCGGATCATGGGAACGTTGGGTATCAGAATCAAACGCCCGGATGCTGTCAACTTCGTCATCAAAGAAATCAATACGATAAGGTTGTGACGATCCCATCGGGAACAGATCAAGCAGTGAGCCCCGGGCGGCATATTCACCATGTTCCAATACCTGTTCGACGGCATTGTAACCGGCATGCTCCAGACGATGGCGCAGATTGTGTAGATCGAGTTTATCGCCAGGCTTTATTAACAGACTGTGGCCATCAATGAAGCTGGATGGTGCGGTTCGCAACATCAGGGTCGCGACAGGCAGAATCAGTAGACCTTGTTTCATCCGGGGAAGATGATAAAGCGTTTCTATGCGCTGGGAGATAATATCCTGATGCGGAGAGAACGTATCGTAAGGCAGTGTTTCCCAATCAGGAAAGAGTCGCACCGGAATATTGTTCTCTTTGAGTAGGAAGCTGATTTCCTGTTCCAGAACCAGGGCGGTCGGAGTGTCATTCACGACCAGGACTACCGGATGGGTCTGTGATGACACCAGTTCAGCAATCGCCAGAGAAAGACTGCTGCCAGTTAGTTGTCCGAAGGTGAGGCGTTGATTCGCTTTTGCGTTCAGAGAAAAAGTAAAATAATTGGTCATCAGTCAGATTCAGATTGGTTAATGTTTTCTGGAACTCCGGATATTTCCTCCGGCTATCCCGTTCATGTTTCCTTGGAATCACGCTCTGCTGGCAGGTACCGCTGCACACTAAAATGTGACCTGCCCGGAGAGAACCCCTTGTTGAGCGGATGTCTTACCTTTATTATCCGCTAACTCTTGGATTGCGCAACGCTTGGAAACAGCGTGAAATCACTCATTTTTCAACCTGTCAGTCTGGCAATAGGCCTGCGATATGCCGGCGCCAGAGGTGATAATCGATTCGCTTCTTTTATCTCCATCTTTTCAACCTTCGGGATTGCGATTGGTGTTATGGCGCTGATTGTGGTCAGTTCCGTCATGAATGGCTTTGAGGCTCAATTAAAAGATCGCATTCTGGGTGTCGTGCCGCATGGCGTGATCACGACAGCATCAGGTCAGTTACCGGAATGGCAGCAATATCAGCAAACGGTCACCCAGCTTCCGCATGTACAGGCTGCGGCACCTTTCATTACAACAGAAGGCATGGTGCAAAGCCCAGGGAGTCTGGCGCCTGTGATTTTGCAGGGTATCAACCCTCAGCATTATCCGCAGCAGGATTTGTTGCGAAAGACATTAGGTGAACCTGCGCTGAATCGTCTGGAACCTGGCAAGTTTAATATCATCCTGGGTGGTGCTCTGGCTCAGAAACTGGGCGTGATGCCGGGTGACAAAGTTCGTGTGCTGGTCAGCGAAGGTAGCCGCTTTACACCGATGGGGCGTGTACCTTCACAACGTTTATTTCATGTGGTGGCTTTGTTTGATGTGGGTTCACCGGTTGATGATCAGATAGCGCTCATTCATCTGGATGATGCCCGGCGCTTACTGCGCTATCCGGCAGAAAGTGTTACTGGCTGGCGAGTCTGGCTGGATGATGCCTTCCAGACAGAAGATATTGCCAAAACATCGCTGCCGTCTTCGCTGGTCTTTCAGGACTGGCGCAAAGAGCGGGGCGAGTTATTCCGGGCTGTTGCCATGGAAAAACACATTATGAGTTTGATGCTGGTGCTGATCATTCTGGTTGCCGCCTTTAACATTTTGTCTTCTTTGGTCATGGTCGTGCTGGATAAACAAGGGGAAGTGGCAATTCTTCGTACGATGGGGATGCAAAGCAAAACGGTTATGAAGATTTTTATGGTTCAGGGGCTCTGGAGTGGTGTTTTTGGCGGATTGATTGGTGCGGTCGGTGGCGTCATTTTGACCAATTATCTGAATCCGATTTTACGGGTGCTGGGACTTAATCTTTATATGGATGCGGGTGGCAGCGGCTTACCGGTTGAACTACAGATTTCTCAGGTGTTACTGATTGCATGCGGAGCATTATTAATGAGCTTTATGGCGACGCTTTATCCGGCCTGGCGTGCCGCACATATTCGTCCGGCGGAGGCGTTACGTTATGAGTAATATCTTGTTACGTTGTATGGATCTGATGAAGACCTATCGTGAAGGTTCTGTTGAGACACCCGTATTACGTGGAATCAGTTTAACCGTATTACAAAAAGAGATGCTGGCAATCGTCGGCAGTTCTGGTTCAGGAAAAAGTACGTTATTACATCTCCTTGGCGCACTGGATACACCGACATCCGGGACTGTCCTGTTCGAGCAGCAGGATATTTATCAATGGAACAGTCAGCAGCAGGCGCAATTCCGTAACCGTCAGTTAGGTTTTGTGTATCAGTTCCACCATTTGCTGGGGGAATTTACGGCGCTGGAAAACGCAGCCATGCCGTTACTGATCGGTGGCATGGCGGTCAAGCAGGCAACACAGCAGGCTGCCGCGATGCTTGAACGGGTCGGCCTGTCGCATCGTATTGAACATCGTCCTGCAGAATTATCCGGTGGTGAGCGTCAGCGTGTTGCTATTGCCCGGGCGCTGGTTAATCAGCCGCGTCTGGTATTGGCTGATGAGCCGACCGGTAATCTGGATCATAAAAGTGCTACCGCTATCTATGAGCTGATGTGTCAGTTAAATAGCGAGCTGGGTACGGCATTTGTGGTGGTCACGCATGACCGTGAACTGGCGGGCAAATTACACCGTCAACTTCATATGGTGGATGGTGTGCTGCAGGGAGGCGAATGATGTTTCAGCCTTATGCCTTGTTTTTAGGGCTGCGTTATAGCCGGAGTCGGCGAAGCAGCCGTTTTGTCAGCTTTATCTCTGCTTCTTCGATCATTGGTATTGCATTGGGAGTCATGGCGCTGATTCTTGGCTTATCAGCCATGAATGGTTTTGAACGCGAGTTACGCCAGCGTGTACTGGCGGTGATCCCGCATGCTGAGGTTGAACTGGTTTCCGGTGGATTCAGTGACTGGCAATCGGCGTCTGCGCTGCTGAAAAAACAAACCGGTATTACTGCCGTAGCACCGTTGATTTCGCTCAACGGTATGCTGGAGGCGGGTGGCAAAATGAAGGCTGCGCAGTTACGAGCGGTATTGCCTGCAGAGGAAAAACAGATTTCTCAAGCGGCGGAATACATGACCGGGAACGGGCTGGATGCATTACAGCCAGGAGAGAATGGTGTCATTCTGGGTCAACAGATTGCCAATAAACTGGGTGTTAAAATCGGCGACAGTGTGACCATGCAAGTGCCGGATAAACAGGCTCAATCAGCCTTTGCGGCGCCGATGCAACGCCAGTTTACCGTCGTCGGTTTACTGAAGATCGGCGGCCAGCTTGATGGTTTGCTGGGCTATATTCACTTGCAGGATGCACAGGCGATGCTTGGTTGGCAGGATCAGGTGCAGGGGCTGAGTATTGAGGTGAATGATGTGCTTTCCGCGCATAGCATTGCTTATGCAGCCGCCAGCCAATTGCCTTACCGTATGTATCTGCGCAGTTGGATGACATCTCAGGGATACCTGTATCAGGATATCCAGATGGTACGCACCGTCATGTATGTTGTGCTGCTGATGGTAGTGGCGGTTGCCTGTTTTAATATTGTATCCACGCTGGTTATGGCGGTAAATGAAAAACGCGGTGATATCGCTATTCTGAAAACCATGGGCGCCAGCGACTGGCAAATCCGTCAGGTGTTTATGACGCAGGGGATGGTGAATGGCCTGGTTGGCGCAGGGAGTGGTGCTTTGCTTGGATGTCTTTTGGCGCAGTATCTGTCATCCATTATTCATGGTGTAGAGCTGGTGACAGGATATCAATTTCTTAATCCGGAAATTTATTTTATCGATTTCCTGCCCTCAGAACTGCATCTGATGGATGTCGTTATCGTTACGGCGGCTGCTATCCTGATGAGCCTGCTTGCGACTTTATACCCGGCCTGGCGAGCAAGTCAGTTGTTACCAGCCAGAGAACTGGGGCGTTAATTCTGCAGAGATATAAAAAACCAGCATCCGGAATGCTGGTTTTTTATATTCACATCTTTTTGCTGCGTTTGTGACGCAAATAAACAATCACGAGTATCAATGCGCCAAGACCCAGCAAGGAATAAATGCCGGTTTGTCCCCGACTGATCATATGCAACAGCCAATCTCTGTTATAGGCGCCATAGTCACCTATGTATACCCAGACAGGAACAGAGATAGAGGCGGCCAGACCATCCATTATCAGGAAGCGCCAAATAGAGATGCGACGACTCATGCCGGCAACGATAAAGATCGGTGAGCGCAACCCCGGCAAGAAACGGGCAACAAATAACACCCAGTTCCCGTATTTAACAAATTTTTCCTGCACCTGAGCAAAACGGTGCGGTGTGACTATGCGACGAATCGGTGCAAAGGCCAGTATTCGCTGACCGAATATCCGTCCCAGCATAAACATGGTTCCGTCACCGATAAGCACACCGGCCATACAGACAACAAACATCGTATGTACATCTGCATACCCTAATCCGGCAATGATACCGCCGGCAACTAAAGTGATGTCTTCCGGGATCGGTAAGCCAAAACCACATAACAACAGCATCGTAAACACGGCCAGATAGCCGTAGTCAGAAAAAATGGAAATCAGAATATCCATCGAATTGTCTTTTTCACCCCATTCCTGCCCGGTAGTTCCATGCTTATGTGATTCGTTGTTCCCATACAACACATAAAACTACAACAACATGATGTTGGCCGATTATGACACTCATTCGGTCATGGGTGTGTAAATCTGCGGTAGTTTTCTCCGGTTTATGTGAATTAGACAGCTTCGGAATATCTGTTTGTCTTTTTTTTATACAAAGAATCCGGGGGAACGTCAGAAACAACAGCTGTTGACTGATAACTATTCACAGGAGAATGGCGCAACAAATCAATATATAAGACATAAATAGTGGAAAAATGGCTGTTCGGAATGGCGCTGGGTATCTCCAGTTCCCTGTTCTGGCCCGATTTACCTGCGAGCCAGTGGGGATGGAGTATTCTGCTGGCCGGTGGGGTCGCCATTGTCCGGTATCGCTTTCCCGGTGCCATATTATTTGGTCTGGGCTGGGCCATTCTCTTTTTTAACCATGAAGTGTTCTGGCTGAAGGAACAGCGGATCCCCTTTCCGGCACAGCATGAACTGAATGTGATGGTTTCGAGTGCGCATCAAAAATCCGATCATCTGCAATTACTTGTTTCGGTACAAAGCATCAATGGCAAATCCTATTGGCCGGAACCGCGGATAAAACTGACGCTTTCCGGTAAAAAAACAGATTTAAACCGGGGTGACCGGTTACGTATCCGGGCTCGACTGAAAATACCTCACGGGCTTGGTAATCCGGTCGGATTTAACGCCGAACGCTGGTTACTGGGACAGGGGATCACCGCAACGGGCAATATCAGCAGTTTTAAACTTGTTTATCAGGCTGAGCATAACTGGCGTGACAGATGGTTGATGCAGTCCGGCCAGTTAATGCAGGGTTTTCGTCAGCCGGAATTGCTGATGGCACTGATTTACGGTGAACAGCAGGATGTAGACAAGGCTGACTGGCAAACATTGCGCGATACCGGACTTATTCATTTGATAGCCATTTCCGGGATGCATATCGGATTAATCGCATGGATTGGTATGGCATTGTCCCGCTTGCTGCTGCAGCGCTGGAGCGACCACTTTCCATATATACATTGGCTTTCCGGAATGGGGTTTGCGCTGCTTTACAGCGCATTGGCTGATTTTTCTGCGCCTACCGTCAGATCATTATGCATGCTGGTTATATGGATTGCTTTGCGCTTTTGGCAACGAGAATGGTCCGGGATCCGTATCTGGTTATCGGCACTGGCTATCATGCTGGTCATTAATCCCTGGGTGGTATTTTCAGCCGGATTCTGGCTATCGTTCATTGCTGTTGGTATTCTGGGTATTGCAGGTTTTTTGTGGCGCAAGCCTTCTTTATGGCAAATCCAGTGGTTAATGACGCTGTTACTGTTGCCTGTTCAGTTACTGCTTTTTGATGGCCTCAGTATCAGCAGTGTTCTAATCAATTTACCAGCCGGACCATGGTTCACCTTTTCTATTGTCCCTGTCGCCCTGGTTTCCGGATTACTGGTGCCAGTTTTCCCGTCACTGGCTCATCTGGGATTCTGGCTTTGTGATATTCAGCTGGATTGGCTGATGCTGGCGCTGGAATGGATCCAGTCGTGGTGTCCCGGCTGGGTGGCAATCTCTCATCATCAGCAGCTATTGGTTCTCTGGGGATTAATTACCGTTCTTATCTGGTGGTGTTCACCGGTAATCATCAAAAAAAAGCCGGGCTTATTATCATTGGCCGGATGCGGATTATTGTTTACCGGTTGTCAGTCTGAACCTGACTGGCAAGTCGATATGCTGGATGTAGGGCAGGGATTATCTGTTCTGATAAGCCGGGATGATCGGGCATTGCTGTTTGATACCGGCGATGCATATCCTGGGGGTTATAACATGGCCGATGCAGTGATTTTTCCGATGCTGGAATATCGGGGGATCCGGTATCTGGATTATCTGGTGGTCAGCCATCGGGATAAGGATCATGCGGCCAACTGGAAGCGGATTTTGGCAAAATACCCGCAAACCCGGATTATTTCATCTTCGGCCCTGACAGCCGATACTCTGATTTGCCAGCGTGGTCAGCAATGGTGGTGGGGCAAATTGCAACTGACAATCCTGTCCCCCCGATCTTCCTCCGGCGGAGATATCAATGAAGATTCCTGCGTGCTGCGTATCAATGATGGGCAGCATAGTGTGCTGTTAACCGGCGATGTGGAGCGCAAGGCGGAGGCAGAACTTGTTCGTTTGCCCAAGAGTGTGCTGCAGAGTCAGATTCTGTCCTCACCACACCATGGCAGTAAATCCTCTTCCACACCGGATTTTATTGCGGCCGCAGCCCCGGAACATGTGGTTCACAGCGCCGGATATCAGAACCGATGGCATCATCCTCATCCGGCGGTGTTATCGCGTTATTCACAATCACAACAATGGATAACAGCCGCTGATGGCATGGTCAGCTTTGAATTTAGTCAAAATAATAGCGTGATCCGACCTTTTCGTCGTTTGCAACCCTGGTATAGGCAGATGGAAGCTTGGTTAGTGGACGATCAACCGCTAAAATGACGGGTCATTTTGCAGCAAGGTTTGAATTATTCATGTCTAACAAAGCACCAGATGCAGCGCATAAAGCCAGCTGGCCGACGCTTAAACGCCTGTTGAGTTACACGATTGGGCGCAGAAAAGGGCTGGCGATAGCCGCTGTCGGGATGGCGGGTTATGCGGCTGTTGATACCTACATGATATCGCTGATCAAACCGCTGTTGGATGATGGCTTAAGCGGTAACGATCCCTCGACCCTGTTGTGGTTGCCTTTTATGATCATGGGATTGGTCGCCCTGCGCGGTGTCTGTAACTTTACCTCAGATTATTTCATGGCATGGGTAGGGAATACCGTTGTTATGCGGTTACAGCGTACGGTTTTTTCTCATTTAATGGGCATGCCGCTGTCGTTTTTTGATAAGCATAACACGGGTACCCTTTTATCCAAGGTGACTTATGATGCATCCCAGGTTTCATCCGCTGCCAGTTCGACACTGATTTCGCTCATCCGTGAGGGATGTACTGTCATTGGTTTACTGGTGCTGATGTTTTATTACTCATGGCAGTTATCGGCTATCTTTTTCGTTATTGGCCCCATTGTCGCGTTTCTGATTTCTGTCATTAGCAAACGGTTCCGGAAGCTGAGTAAGCAACTGCAACACGCGATGGGCAATATCACCACTTCAACGGAACAGATGCTGAGAGGGCATAAAGAAGTGCTGATGTTCGGCGGTCAGGAAATCGAAGCCAGCCGATTTGATAAAGTGAGTAACGCGGTACGTCAGCAGAATATGAAAATGGTTGTTGCTGATGCAGTTGGCTCACCGATAGTTCAGTTTATTGCATCAACCGCGTTAGCGCTGGTGCTGTATCTGGCTACCTATCCTGAAATCAGCCAGCAATTGACCGCCGGTTCTTTTGCTGCGGTTATTTCAGCGCTTTTTGGTTTAATGAAACCGCTGAAAAGCCTGACCCAGGTTAACGTGCAGTTTCAGAAAGGTATTGCGGCTTGCCAGAGTCTGTTCGATGTTATCGATTTGCCGCTGGAAGAAGATAATGGTCAGCGCGAACTGAAACAGGCTGCAGGCAAAATCGAATTCCGTAATGTGACATTTACTTATCCAACCAAAGATGTACCGGCATTACGCGGGGTCAGTTTCAGTATTGAACCCGGCAAGACCGTGGCGTTGGTTGGCCGTTCAGGCTCAGGCAAGAGCACCATAGCGAGTCTGCTAACCCGTTTCTATGATATCCAGGAAGGGCAAATCCTGTTGGATGGGCATGACATCCGTGAATACCGTTTGCGTGATTTGCGTCGTCAGTTTGCGCTGGTTTCACAAAATGTACATTTGTTTAATGACACGGTCGCCAACAACATTGCTTATGCGGCGGAAGAGCAGTTTACGCGCGAACAGATTGTTCAGGCGGCAAAACTGGCGAATGCCGATGAATTTATCATCAAGATGCCGCAGGGCTATGACACAGTGATTGGTGAAAACGGCGCTAACCTGTCCGGCGGTCAACGCCAGCGACTGGCGATCGCCCGTGCATTGTTACGTGATATGCCGGTGTTGTTGCTGGATGAGGCAACATCCGCACTGGATACCGAGTCGGAGCGCCGTATTCAGGCTGCGCTGGAATCACTGACCAGAGATCGTACCACGATTGTGATCGCGCATCGTCTGTCCACTATTGAGCATGCGGATGAGATCCTGGTGGTGGATGACGGGCAGATAATAGAGCGAGGGACACATGCCCGGTTGCTGGAAATGGGCGGTGCTTACGCGTTGCTTCGTCGTACCCAGATGGGTGCGCAGACCGCATGATAGAGAAACTCTGGTATCGGCGTAGCTGGCTCAACTGGCTGTTCGCGCCACTGGCGGCTTTATTTGCCTTACTGACCACCATTCGCCGGCAGGCTTACCGGGCTGGTTTTTTTTCCAGTTATCGGCCCCCGGTGCCTGTCATTGTGGTTGGCAATATTACTGTTGGCGGTAATGGTAAGACGCCAATGGTGTTATGGCTGGTGGATAGGCTGACTAAAGCCGGATATAAACCCGGTGTTGTTAGCCGTGGTTATGGCGGTAAAGCGCCGCATTATCCTTACTTGCTGCATGCTGAAGCGACGACTGCGGAAGCGGGTGATGAACCTGTACTGATTTATCAGCGTTGTGGCTGTCCGGTGGCGGTTGCGCCGAAACGGGTCACGGCTGTGCAATTGCTGGTGGAGCAATGCGGTGTGGACATCATTATCAGCGATGATGGTCTGCAGCATTATGCGTTACAACGTGATATTGAGCTCATTGTCATGGACGGCGAACGCCGACTTGGCAATGGTTGGTTAATGCCAATGGGTCCATTGCGGGAAACGGCATCTCGGATGCGAGAGGCGATGGCGGTCATTTGCAATGGCGGCAAAGCTAGGCCAGATGAGATCCCGATGGTGTTGCAACCGGCGCCATTACACAATGTCCGGACGAATCATACTGCCTTGATATCCGGCGCTGTCGATGCGATGGCCGGTATTGGCTATCCGCCACGTTTTTTTAATAGTTTGCTGCAGCAGGGCTATGCATTGAATCAGCAGGTTGCTTATGCGGACCATCAGGCATTCAGTGCCGACGAACTTCAACAGCGCTTTGCTCAACGTCCACTTATCATGACGGAAAAAGATGCCGTTAAATGCCGGAGCTTTGCTTTGGACAACTGGTGGTATCAGCCAGTGACCGCACAGTTACCGGAATCATTTGCTACCAGATTACTTGCTCAACTCAAGGAGCTTAAACATGGCACTGGATTATAAACTACTGGAAATCATCGCTTGCCCGGTATGCAAAGGTAAGCTGAATTATGACAAAGAACGTTCCGAACTGGTTTGCCGGGCGGATAAACTGGCCTATCCGATCGAGGACGATATTCCGGTTTTATTGGAAAATCGTGCCCGTCCACTGACTGCTGATGAGATCCCGTCATGAGTTTTGTTGTTGTCATTCCGGCCAGATACCAGTCGTCCCGCTTACCAGGTAAACCTCTGGCTGATATCCACGGTAAGCCTATGATTGCCTGGGTGGTCGAACGGGCCAAACAGGCCGGTGCCAGTCAGGTTATTGTTGCGGTCGATGATGAGCGCGTAGCTGCTGCTATTGCCGGGCTGGGGGTGGAAGTCTGTATGACCGGATCGCATCATCAGTCCGGTACTGAACGGCTGGCTGAAGTTTGCGAAAAATATGCTTTTGCGCCGGATACGATTGTGGTCAATGTGCAGGGTGATGAACCGTTGATCCCGCCGGTAATCATTACTCAGGTTGCAGATAATCTGGCGCAAACCAGTGCGCCGATGGCGACGCTGGCTGTTGCCATCGAAGATGAACATGAAGTGTTTAATCCGAATGCGGTGAAAGTCGTTATGGATAAGCAGGGTTATGCGCTTTATTTCAGCCGGGCCACTATTCCCTGGGACCGGGATGGTTTTGCTCAGGAACCCAAACAGTGGCGGCATACATTCCTGCGGCATATCGGTATCTATGCTTATCGTGCCGGCTTTATTCGGCAGTATATTTCCTGGTCGGCCAGCCCACTGGAGCAAATTGAATCTCTGGAGCAGCTTCGGGTACTGTGGCACGGCGAAAAAATCCATGTAGCAGTCGCCGCTGAAATTCCGCCAGCAGGGGTGGATACGGCAGAAGATCTGGAAAAAGTGCGTCGTTTTCTGGATAACATAAAATCCTGAAAGTGATTCTTTATCACGAAATATCACTAGCCAGAGTTATATCTCTGGCTTTTTTGTCTTTAGATTTCTATGCTGAATCGATTCTTCTTGTTTGCTCTTGCGTTTTATGTAACTAAGCGTAACATTGTGCAAACAAACCGTATACATCCCTTCTTAAGGACAGCATCATGACTATAGGGACAACGCTTGGTGAGTTCATTATTAAAAAACAAGCGGATTTTCCACATGCTACCGGTGAACTTACATCTTTATTATCATCGATAAGCCTGGCGGCTAAACTTGTGAATCGGGAAATTAATCAGGCTGGATTAAGCGATATTCTCGGTGCGATGGGGCGGGCGAACGTTCAGGGTGAAGAACAGCAAAAGCTGGACTGGTTTGCCAATGAGAAATTCAAGGATGCGCTGGCTGCCCGGGGAGAAGTTTGTGGTCTGGCTTCGGAAGAGGAAGATAATTTTGTCGCCTTTGATCCGGTAAACGGTCAGAAGTCCAAGTATGTCGTGCTGATTGATCCGCTGGATGGTTCTTCCAATATCGATGTGAACGTGTCTGTCGGTACTATTTTCTCCATCTATCGCCGGGTTACACCAGCAGATAAACCTGTCACGCTGGCGGATTTCTTGCAGCCCGGATATCGTCAGGTAGCAGCAGGTTATGTGATTTATGGTTCATCAACCATGCTGGTTTATACCACCGGACAAGGTGTCAACGGTTTTACGCTGGATCCTTCCATTGGCTATTTCTGTTTATCGCATCCTGATATCCGGATCCCCCAACAGGGATACTGCTATTCAGTGAATGAAGGCCATTACCTGAAATTCCCGCTCGGTGTAAAACAGTACATCAAATACTGTCAGGCGGTTGATGAACAGGATCGTCGTCCTTATACCTCTCGCTATATCGGTTCTCTGGTTGGTGACTTTCACCGCAACTTGCTGAAAGGCGGGATCTATATGTACCCGTCAGGAACCAATGCGCCTAAAGGCAAATTGCGCTTGTTGTACGAATGCAATCCGGTGGCGTTTCTGGTGGAGCAGGCAGGTGGCAAAGCCTCTACCGGTCGGGAGCGGATTATGGATCTGGTGCCTTCAGAATTACATCAGCGTACGCCGTTCTATGCCGGTTCCCTTCGTATGGTGGAAAAACTGGAAGAGTTTGTTGCCCAGTATTCCGAGAGATCAGAATAAGTCGGCAAGACCGAACTGACAGATAAAGAAAAGGGCAGCGTTTTTAGCTGCCCTTCGTATATCTGCGTACCAGTGATTATTTACGCATATTGATTGGTAATACCGTGCGGGTTGGAGCACCGGTATACAACTGTCGCGGACGACCGATTTTGCTTGCCGGATCAGCCTGCATTTCCAGCCAGTGAGAGATCCAGCCGATAGTACGTGACAGTGCGAAGATTACGGTAAACATTGAGGTAGGAATGCCGATAGCATTCAGAATGATGCCTGAATAGAAGTCGACGTTCGGATACAGTTTCTTCTCAATGAAGTACGGATCAGACAATGCAATACGTTCCAGCTCCATCGCCACATCCAGCAATGGATGATCGCTGATATTCAGCTCTTTCAGTACCGCATGGCAGGTGTCTCGCATAACCACAGCGCGTGGGTCATAGTTGCGGTATACGCGGTGACCAAAACCCATCAGACGGAACGGATCGTTCTTGTCTTTGGCGCGGGCAATGAAATGCGGGATACGATCCACCGAACCGATCTCCTGCAACATTTTCAGGCAGGCTTCGTTAGCACCACCATGAGCAGGTCCCCACAGTGACGCGATACCTGCAGCAATACAGGCAAACGGATTGGCACCGGAAGAACCGGCCAGACGGACGCTGGAGGTTGAGGCGTTTTGCTCGTGATCGGCATGCAGAACGAAGATGATATCCATGGCGCGTTCGATCACCGGATTCACCCGGTATTCTTCACATGGCACCGCAAACATCATATGCAGGAAGTTGCCGGCATAACTCAGGTCATTGCGAGGGTAGATGAACGGCTGTCCCATAGAATATTTATAAGACATGGCTGCCAGCGTCGGCATTTTTGAAATCAGACGGTAAGCAGCAACTTCACGGTGCTGTTCATGGCTTATATCCAGTTCATCGTGATAGAACGCAGACAATGCACCGGCAACCCCGCACATAACGGCCATTGGATGGGAGTCACGGCGGAATGCTTTGAACAATGATGTGATCTGTTCGTGCACCATCGTGTGACGAGTCACGGTGTAACGGAACTTGTCATACTGTTCTTTATTCGGTAACTCGCCGTTCAGCAACAGGTAGCAGACTTCCAGGTAGTTGGAGTCTTTTGCCAGTTCGGCAATCGGATAGCCACGATACAGCAAAATACCTGCATCACCGTCGATATAGGTGAGTTTGGAGGTACAGGATGCGGTAGACAGGAAACCTGGATCATACGTGAAATAGCCATGCGCCCCTAATGCGCGGACATCGATTACCTCCGGACCTTCAGTTCCGGACAGAATTGGCAGCTCGATCGGTTCCTGACCGGGGATGTGCAGTGTGGCTACTTTATCAGCCATAGCAAGTCTCCTTTGCAATTAAATGTGAAAGCGGTTTTCGCGAAGTGATCTCACGAAAATTCTTTATTGTTCCTTTATAGTTCGTATAAACGCTAATGCGATTGATAGCAATGAAAAATCGTCATTGCATCACACTAATTTCAACTATCCGGTAGTGCTTTGTCAATTTGCTAACGGTAGCTAAATGTATGAATGGTCACAGATTGAGTGGTTAGTTCATGAATTTGTGTTTATATCTTGTTAATTTTTTGTAATCAATTAAGTTGCCTGAATATACTGAGTGTGCCGTTTTCCCTGTGACGAATCAGGTTGCCAGGCGGTACTGAAGATTGTTGTTTAAATGTTAAATTCTGTGTGTTCGCTCTGTGATTGCCGTAACAGTAACTGGTCATCATAATATGTTGAATATAAAAGAAACCTTTTCATCCGGAAAGCAGAGTTGGCTCTAATCAGCTATGTTATTGGATGATACATCTGGTCATCATTCATGATAGATGTCCGGACAGACAGCGCAGCGGTTGAAGGAAATAAAATGAATATGCATGAAGATGCCGTCACTACCTGGATTCGTTCGTCTTATCTGGCCAACAGCGCATATGTTGAAGATCTTTATGAGTCATATCTGAAAGACCCCGGGTCTGTTCCGCTGGAATGGCAGCGTTGTTTTGCCGGGCTGGGTGAGCGGCAGAGTAATGAGCAACCTCATGCGGTTATTCGCCAGCAGCTACGCCAGCAAGTCATGCAACCCCGGCGTGCATCAGCCGTCGCCAGCGGAAGTGGTCTGGACCAGAAACAATTTCATGTATTGCAGCTTATCAATGCCTACCGGTATGCCGGTCATCAATATGCCAGCCTGGATCCTCTGGGGCTGGCTCCTAATCCGGTTATCCCTGAACTTGAGCTCTCTTATTATCAGCTGGACGCAGCTGATCTGGATCGGGAATTCCATGCTGGCAGTTATCTGGGCGGGCAGGAGCGCATGACGCTCCGCAATCTGCTGGATTCTTTGCGCAAGACGTATTGTGGTGTCATCGGCATTGAGTTCATGCATATGACCTCGCAGTCCGAAAAACGCTGGATACAGGAGAGAATGGAGCAGGTTGAGGGACAGCCACAATGGTCTGACGCCATTAAAAAACTGGCTCTGGAAGAATTAACTGCTGCGGAAGGGCTGGAGCGTTATCTCGGTTCCAAATTTCCCGGCGCAAAACGCTTCTCGCTGGAAGGCGGGGATATGCTGATCCCGATGGTGAAATCCATGATCCGTCAGGCTGGTGAATATGGTTACAAAGAGATTGTGATCGGCATGGCACACCGGGGTCGCTTAACCATGCTGGTTAATGTGCTGGGTAAACGGCCGAAAGAGTTGTTTGATCAGTTTGCCGGTCATCATGGCGATGCCTGGGGGACCGGTGATGTGAAATATCACATGGGATTTTCATCCGACTTTGCAACGGAAGGCGGTAATGTGCATCTGGCGCTGGCATTCAATCCGTCTCACCTGGAAATCGTCAATCCGGTGGTCATTGGTTCGGTCCGGGCCAGAATGGAACGTCTGCATGACAACGAATTCAGCAAGGTCTTGCCGATAACCATTCATGGTGACTCCGCGATTGCCGGTCAGGGTGTGGTTGCAGAAACATTCAATATGTCCCAGACCCGGGGATTTGGTGTCGGTGGCACGGTACGGATTGTGATCAATAATCAGATTGGTTTTACCACCGCCAATACCAAGGACACCCGTTCCAGCCGTTACTGTACCGATGTGGCGAAAATGGTGCAGTCTCCGATTTTCCACGTTAATGCCGATCATCCGGAAGCTGTTTTATGGGTAACGAAACTGGCACTGGATTTCCGAAATACGTTCCACCGTGATGTGGTGATTGATCTGGTCTGTTATCGCCGTAACGGTCATAACGAGGCGGATGAGCCTACTGCGACCCAACCGCTGATGTATCAGAAGATTCGTCAGCATCCAACCGCCCGGCAGATTTATGCCGAACAGCTGGTGAAAGAGGGCATTCTGGAAGAGCACGTGGCCGAACAGATGGTGACGGATTATCGTCAGGCGCTGGACAGAGGCGAGTGTGTGCTCAAAGAATGGCGTCCGATGTCGGAACAGCATCAGAACTGGACCCGTTTCCTGGGGCATGACTGGCAGGAAGAATACGATACCGCTTATCCGCTGGATAAATTAGTCATTCTGGCGGAAAAAATGTGCCGTTATCCGGAGGCGCATGTGCTGCAGTCCCGGGTACAGAAGATCTATGAAGATCGCCAGCTGATGTGCCGGGGTGAAAAACTGGCTGACTGGGGTTTTGCTGAAAACTTGGCTTATGCTTCATTACTGGTCGGCGGATATCCGATCCGGTTGACGGGGCAGGATTCCGGTCGCGGAACCTTTTTCCACCGTCATGCGGTATTACATAACCAGAACGATGCGTCCACTTATACCCCTCTGATGCATCTAGCGCCGGATCAGGCCTCTTTCCGGGTCTACGACTCTGTTCTCTCGGAAGAAGCTGTCCTGGCATTTGAATACGGTTATGCCACGGCAACGCCTGATGGTCTGACGATCTGGGAAGCGCAGTTTGGTGACTTTGCGAATGGGGCCCAGGTGGTTATCGACCAGTTCCTTTCTTCCGGCGAGCAGAAGTGGGGGCGTTTATGTGGTCTGGTTCTGTTCCTGCCTCACGGTTATGAAGGGCAGGGGGCGGAGCATTCATCCGGACGGCCGGAGCGGTATCTGCAGCTATGTGCTCAGCACAATATGCAGGTCTGTATGCCGACGACTCCGGCCCAGATTTATCATTTGCTGCGCCGGCAGATGCTGCGTCCGATGCGTCGTCCACTGGTGGTGTTTACGCCTAAATCACTTTTGCGCCACCCGCTGGCGGTATCGTCCTTACAGGAGCTGTCGGAAGGCCGGTTCCAGAATGCTATCCCGGAAATTGATGTGATTCCTGCCGAGGGGGTGCAACGCGTCGTACTCTGCTCCGGCAAAGTCTATTACGATTTACTGGAGGCCCGTCGGAAGGCGGACAATAAAGCGGTTGCCATCATTCGTATCGAACAGCTTTATCCTTTCCCTGAAGAAGAGCTGAAAGAAATCATGCAACCCTATCAGCATGTACAGGATTTTGTCTGGTGCCAGGAAGAACCTAAAAACCAGGGAGCCTGGTATAACTGCCAGCACAGAATGAAACGTGTTATCCCTGCGGGAACTTATCTGAATTATGTCGGTCGTCCCGCCTCTGCGGCACCGGCAGTAGGCTATATGTCGTTGCACTTGCAGCAGCAAAAAACATTGGTTGAAGAAGCTCTGACTATAAAATAAAAGGATACATCCATGACTCTGCAAATAATGGTGCCTGATCTTCCTGAATCTGTATCGGATGCGACCATTGGCACCTGGCATAAAAAAGTTGGTGAGCGCATCAAGGCCGGCGAGTTGCTGGTGGATCTGGAAACGGACAAGGTGGTATTGGAGGTTCCGGCTCCGCAGGATGGCGTGATCAGCAATATTCTTTTTGACTCCGGTAGTACCGTCCAGGCCAAGCAATTGCTGGCTGAATTGCAGGAAGTGCCGGCAGGTGGTGAAGAAACAACGGAAAAGCTGGCTCCGACTCCCGAGACTGCCAGTGCCAGCGATATCCTGACCCCCTCTGTGCGCCGTATTCTGGCCGAGGAAGAGGTGGATCCGTCCGTGTTGCAGGGCGCGGGTTCCGGACGTGACGGGCGTATTACCCGGATGGATGTGTTAGCGCATTTAGAACGCCGGAGCAATGAACCTGTTACCGCCGAAATCATTGCGGGTTCGACATCTGATGCGGTTCCGGATTCTGTGCTTGATACAGCGGTCAGTGGCAGAGAGGAAAAACGGGTGCCGATGACCCGCCTGAGAAAGCGTATTGCGGAACGTTTACTGGAGGCCAAAAATACCACGGCAATGCTGACCACGTTTAATGAGGTCAACATGCAGCCGATCATGCAGATCCGCAGTAAATATCAGGAACAGTTCGAAAAACGGCATGGTATCAAGCTCGGCTTTATGTCGTTTTACGTCAAGGCGGTTTGTGAAGCGCTGAAACGGTATCCGGAAGTTAATGCATCTATTGATGAAAATGATATTCTTTATCATAATTACTTCGACATCAGCATTGCCGTCTCTACCGAACGGGGACTGGTAACCCCGGTTTTACGGAATTGCGATGAGCTGTCACTGGCTGAAATTGAAAAAGGGATCAAATCGCTGGCCGACAAAGCCCGCGATGGCAAACTTTCGGTAGAAGATTTAACCGGTGGCACCTTTACCATCACGAATGGTGGTGTATTCGGTTCTCTGATGTCGACCCCTATCATTAATCCACCGCAAAGCGCGATTCTGGGTATGCATAAAATCCAGGATCGTCCGATGGCTGTGGATGGTCAGGTGGTAATTCTTCCAATGATGTACTTGGCTCTGTCGTATGATCACCGTATCATCGACGGCCGAGAATCTGTCGGGTTCCTGGTCCATGTAAAATCTTTACTGGAAGACCCGACCCGATTGCTGTTGGATATCTAATTATAATGAGAGCGACACGGTGCCGCTCCCTGAATAACGGACTATTATCATGAATTTGCATGAATATCAGGCCAAGCAATTGTTTGCTGACTACGGCCTGCCTGTGCCTTCAGGCATTCCCTGTTCTTCTGCCGATGAAGCTGTCGAAGCTACCAAAAAACTGGGTGGCGATAAATGGGTCGTGAAGTGCCAGGTTCATGCCGGTGGCCGTGGTAAAGCCGGTGGCGTTAAGGTTGCAGGCAGTGAGCAGGAAGTGCGTGCGTTTGCTGAACAGTGGTTAGGCAAACGTCTGGTAACGTATCAAACTGATGCCAGTGGCCAGCCGGTTAATACCATTTTGGTGGAAACTTGCGGCAATATTGCCAAAGAACTTTATCTGGGCGCAGTGGTCGATCGCAGTACTCGTCGTGTCGTGTTCATGGCCTCGACTGAAGGTGGTATGGACATCGAAACGGTGGCCCACAACACCCCCGAGCTGATTCATAAAGCGACGCTGGATCCGCTGACCGGTCCGCAGCCTTATCAGGCGCGTGAGCTGGGCTTCAAACTGGGTCTGAATGCGGAACAGCTGAAGCAGTTCACCAAGATTTTCCTGGGTCTGGGCAAGATGTTTGTTGCCTGTGACTTGTCACTGCTGGAGATCAACCCGCTGGTGATCACCGGCGAAGGTAACCTGCTGTGTCTGGACGGCAAAATCAATATCGACAGCAATGCCCTGTATCGCCAACCAAAACTGAAAGCCTGGAATGATGAAACCCAGGAAGATCCACGCGAAGTGGAAGCGGCCCGCTGGGATCTGAACTATGTGGCACTGGACGGTAATATCGGCTGTATGGTGAATGGTGCCGGCCTGGCGATGGGCACTATGGACATCATCAAACACCATGGTGGTCTGCCGGCCAACTTCCTTGATGTCGGTGGCGGCGCAACCAAAGAACGTGTGACCGAAGCTTTTAAAATCATTTTGTCTGATAGCAAAGTGAAGGCGGTGCTGGTCAATATTTTTGGCGGGATTGTTCGTTGTGATCTGATTGCAGACGGCGTGATTGGCGCGGTTGCGGAAGTCGGCGTGAAAGTCCCGGTGGTCGTTCGTCTGGAAGGCAATAACGCTGATTTGGGTTCGAAAAAACTGGCAGAAAGTGGATTAAACATTATTGCGGCAACCAGCCTGACGGACGCTGCGGTACAGGTAGTAAAAGCAGCGGAGGCGGCGGCATGAGCATTCTGATCAACAAAGATACTAAAGTTATCTGTCAGGGCTTTACCGGTTCACAGGGTACTTTCCATTCAGAACAGGCCATCGCTTATGGCACGCAGATGGTGGGTGGTGTTTCTCCGGGTAAAGGCGGAAGCACGCATCTCGGCCTGCCGGTCTTTAATACCGTGCGTGATGCGGTTGTTGCAACAGGGGCTACCGCCTCTGTTATCTATGTTCCGGCGCCATTCTGTAAAGATGCGATTCTGGAAGCCGTTGATGCGGGCATTCAGCTGATTGTTTGTATCACCGAAGGCATTCCGACACTGGATATGCTGCAGGTCAAATGTCGCCTGGAAGAGACGGGTGTGCGTATGATTGGCCCGAACTGTCCGGGCGTGATCACTCCGGGTGAATGCAAGATTGGCATCATGCCGGCGCATATTCATCTGCCGGGTAAAGTGGGGATTGTTTCCCGCTCTGGTACGCTGACGTATGAAGCTGTAAAACAGACCACCGATGCCGGTTTTGGTCAGTCCACTTGTGTCGGTATCGGCGGTGATCCAATTCCGGGTTCTAACTTTATCGATATTCTGACACTGTTCCAGGAAGATCCACAGACTGAAGCGATCGTGATGATCGGCGAAATCGGTGGTACCGCGGAAGAAGAAGCGGCTGCTTTTATCAAGGCAAATGTGACCAAACCGGTGGTTTCCTACATTGCCGGTGTGACTGCACCGGCTGGTAAACGTATGGGCCATGCCGGCGCCATCATTGCTGGTGGTAAAGGTACTGCGGCTGAGAAATTCGCAGCGCTGGAAGAGGCGGGCGTGAAAACCGTGCGTTCTCTGGCAGACATTGCGACTGGTCTGCGCGAAGTGACTGGCTGGAAATAATTCGTTATTTGCCGATAACAAGAAAGGCGCCAAAATTGGCGCCTTTCTTATTGGTATAACCTTTCGCGATTAAGCAGCAAAGTTTTTCGCAGCAAAATCCCAGTTAACCAGAGCCCAGAAGGCTTCCATATATTTAGGACGCAGATTGCGGAAGTCGATGTAATAAGCGTGTTCCCAGACGTCAACAGTCAGAACAGGGGTCACACCGTCAGTCAGAGGACAACCGGCGTTGGAGGTATTCTGCAGAGCCAGAGAACCGTCTGCTTTTTTCACCAGCCAGGTCCAGCCAGAACCAAAGTTGGTCACAGCTGATTTGGTGAACTCTTCTTTGAACTTCTCGAATGAACCGAAGGTCGCAACAATTGCGTCAGCCAGTGCACCGGTAGGCTCACCACCACCGTTTGGCGTCAGACAATGCCAGTAGAAGGTGTGGTTCCATACTTGCGCCGCGTTGTTGAAAATACCACCGGTAGAGCTTTTAACGATCTCTTCCAGAGTCTTGTTTTCAAATTCGGTACCTGGGATCAGGTTGTTCAGGTTAACCACATAAGTGTTGTGATGTTTGCCGTAGTGATATTCCAGCGTTTCCTGAGAAATGTGGGGTTCCAGTGCATTTTTTTCGTAAGGCAGGGCCGGTAATTCAAAAGCCATTGCAAACTCTCCTCGTTGATTAAGGGTCTATTGGTCAGACCTTATGTATAAATTGATTTATAGCAAATATATCTCTTGTGCACTACATTTTATAGCGAAAAATTTAACATTTTATACACATCCATTTTGTGACAAAAAACGTATATAGTTCATTGCAGCTATAACCACATAAAAAGTGACGTTGTTAAGCTGGGCAGATAGCGTAAAATTACAACCGTTTCAGTCAGAGAGGTCGCCATGGAAACCATTGAGAAGATCAAGCAACAAATCGCAGAAAACACGATCCTGCTGTATATGAAGGGCTCACCGAAGTTGCCTAGCTGTGGCTTCTCATCCCAGGCATCCCAGGCCGTGATGGCGTGTGGCGTACCTTTTGCCTATGTGGATATCCTGCAGAATCCCGATATCCGAGCGGAGCTGCCTAAGTATGCTAACTGGCCAACCTTCCCGCAATTGTGGGTTGAAGGTGAGCTGATTGGTGGTTGCGATATCATGCTGGAAATGTTCCAGCAGGGTGAACTCCAGCCATTGCTGAAAGAAGCGCATGCCAGACAACAAGCTGCCGCAGCTGAATAAGAGATACATAAAATATAGCGGGAGTGAAGTCATAACTCCCGTAGTTCCTTTAAACAAATAATGTTTTTACCGGCGTTAGCTGTTCACTACCTTCTGGCTTTGTTATGATTTTACGGTATCAATAATATAAGGCCATTCACTGTGTTTAAGGCTCAAAGCCCTGCCGGGCTAGCTGAAGAGTACATAATCCGATCCATCTGGAATAATCGTTATGCGCCGGGCTCTATTTTGCCGGCAGAACGGGAATTGTCAGAGGTTATCGGTGTGACTCGGACTACATTACGTGAAGTGCTGCAACGGTTGGCCCGGGACGGCTGGCTGACGATACAGCATGGAAAACCTACCCGGGTGAATAATTTCTGGGAAACATCCAGTCTGAATATTCTGGACACGCTGGCCAAGCTGGAGCAGGAAAAACTGCCGCAACTGGTTGAGCAGTTATTCTCAGCCCGAACCAATATCAGTGTTATTTTTATCCATTCCGCATTGAAACGTGATGCGCAGTCAGTGCTTGCCATTCTGGCTGAACGTTCTCGTCTGGATGACTCCGCAGAAGCTTATATCGATTTTGATTATCAGTTATATCATGTATTGGCATTGGCTTCCGGCAATCCTATTTACGCCTTGATTTTCAACGGGTTCAAGAGCCTCTATCGCCGCGTCGGTCGTTATTACTTTACTGATTTCGAAGCGCGTATGCTGGCGATGAAATTTTATGATGAGCTGGCAGCTATCGCAGAAAGCGGCAATATCTATTCGGCAAAAAATATTGTGCGGCAATACGGCATTGCTTCAACGAAAATCTGGCAGGAATTAAGAAAAAATTTGAACGAGTCTGCGGTGTTTGAAGGTTGAACCGCTGATTATTCGCCAGAACCCGATATCCGTTCCAGAATTAATTAGGCATTAATTCTGACTGGACCGGAGCGGGGGTATGGGTGATTACATCGCTCTTGTGCTGGGTATTCTTTCTGCCGCTATCGGAGGAGAACTTTTTGTCCGGGGAACGGTTGGTATTGCCTACTGGGCCCGGATCTCTCCTGGCATCGTTGCTGCGACAGTGGCAGCGTTTGCGACATCCAGCCCGGAGCTCACTGTTTCCGTAACTGCGTCTTTGCTTGGAACGCCTCAGATTGCGCTGGGTGATGCACTCGGTAGTAATGTCGTTAATATCGCCCTGATTCTTGGTATTGCCATTGCCATAACCCCTCTGTATTACCCCCGGGATTCCTTTAAAAGAGATTATTCGGTGGCCTTACTGGTTCCCGGAATGACCGGCTTATTCATGCTTGATGGTGCACTATCGCGTATTGACGGTCTAATCATGCTGATGACCTTTATCGCCTGGCTTATTGCAGTGATTCTTGAAGTGCGTAAACAGCGAAATAATAACTCGGTTGAGAATACTGAAAAACACCGGATATGGGCTTCATTGCTGCAGTCTGTGGTGGGGCTTGCTTTTCTTATTGCTGCGGGTCGCCTTATTGTCTCTGGTGCTACAGGGATCATGCAATCATTAGGCGTTGATGCTTTCGTTATTGGGGCAACAGTCGTCGCATTAGGTACGTCAGCTCCCGAACTGGCAATGATGATTGTTGCAACGCTGCGCCGTCATGATGACATTGCCTTGGGGACTGTGCTGGGAAGTAATATCTTTAACGGATTATTAATTGTTTCTTTAGCGGCCATAATTTCTCCGATTACCATCGTATGGTCTGAAATTATGGCTGTATTATTACTGGGTATTTTATCTGTGGTTTGTATATTTCCTTCAGCTACCGGATATATAGAACGTAGACAAGGTTATCTGCTGCTGGTGCTTTATCTTGTTTATCTGGTAGTACTTGCAATGCAACCATGGGTATGAACGCTTCAATAATCAGCTTATGTTTTTTGTACGATGGTCTGTTGTGAAAGACGTAATGTCCGTTCAAGGATCTGACTGTAGATAGGTTTTCCTCCTAGCATTTGTGCGATTAAAGTTGCACTCAGTGTTGTTACCATCATAGGAAGAATAAGGCCGTAGTTATTAGTCATTTCGGTAACCAGAATGATCCCGGTAACTGGAGCTCTGACCGATGCGGCAAAAAGAGCACCCATGCCAACAATGGGGAAAACACCATAGGCAATCTCAATTTCGGGGAATAACTGCATCGCTATATTACCGGCGAGAGCTCCACATAATGTACCTAGTGCCAGAGATGGCGCAAATACCCCACCTGGAACACCAGAGCAGAAACAGAGCAATGTACCAATAAAACGCCATACCAGCAGCCAGAAAATGACTGTCAGGGACGCAGGTTGCGTTATCCACTGTGGAATATAATACATGCCTCCAGACGTCAGCCCATTATCAAGAAGCGATAAAATACCAAAAGTACCGGCCAGCAGGCTGCCAATGGTTACAAAAACGATGCGCCGGTTCTTATGGATAGCAAGATAACCATTCTGGAATGTGTTCACGCAAAGATTAAAAAAGTATCCGATGTATCCTACGAGACAACCAAACAGAAAAAATAAAATTAGCGAAAGAGTTGATGTGACAGGATAAGTTGGAAGGTTGAAAACAGGCTCGGCTCCGACCATAAGTTGTCGAATAATAGTACTGCTTATGACGGCGATCGATACTACTTTGATTGATAAAAAGGAGTAACGGAACTGAGGCCGCATTTCTTCCAAAACAAACAAAATACCAGCTAGCGGTGCATTGAATGCTGATGCCAATCCTGCTGCAGCACCAGCTGCCAGCAAAGCATGAGAAGCATCTTTGGGTAACCGGAATATATCAGCAACCATTTTGCCGATATTGCCGCCAATCTGCACCGAAGGGCCTTCTCTGCCCAGAATCATTCCCGAACTTAATGCACATGTTCCGCCAAAAAATTTGACGGGGATAACTCGTCTCCAACGGACCGGTCTGACATCATCGAGTGCCCCCTCTATTTCCGGGATTCCTGAGCCGCCAGCTTCAGGTGCAAAACGATGCATCAGATAAAAAGCAATACCACCGAGTACTGCGCTGCAAAAAAATGCCGGTAACCACTGGATAGAAGGATCAATCAGTTGTAAGCCTAAAATACGTAGTCTTGTCAGACCATCTACCGCCAGTTCAAACAGAATGCAAGTGCCACCAGTCAGTACACCGGTAAATAAAGCCAGTAATAGAACTTTGGGAGATGTGTAGTCATGCCGGATGAAACGACGGATTAACCGGCGAATGTGACGACTTCTGTTTCTGTGTGGCTGGTTCATCTGTATGCAGATTATCGGTGAGTAATACTTTTATTTTCTAATAAAAAAGATAAATTGCCAACATAGTGTTAATGGATTTTCATGATTCTTATTTTTGTGTTGAATATAATTCTTGTTTTTAATGTGAAATATTTTCATTAAATATCTTGGTATTTTTATTTGAAAATGGGTTTGTGTGCGCTGCATTTCGCCTGATGTATTGGAAGACATTATCATGGAAATATGCTAATGTCAGGCTGTGATATCGTAATAATATTATGGGATTAGATAAACGTTTTGACTAAGCTCACAAAAAAGGAAGCTTATATGAAAGTTGGATTGATTGGTTTTGGTAAAACAGGCAGAGCTGTAGCGTCTGTTTTATTAGAGTCGAAAAAGGTAAACCTTCAATGGGTGCTCCGTAAATCAACATCGCTTGAACACCGGTCTGTGCCTGAGTTTTTAGGGGTACACTCTGATGAACCAGGGCTGATTTACTCGATAAGTGAATTTAGCGCAGACGAATTATTTGATAAACATCCTGTTGACGTCGTTATTGATTTTTCATCAGCGTATGGGGTTGACTATTATGCCGAAGCGGCCGCGAAGCGGGGAATTACAATAATCAGTGCAATATCGGCATATCCGGATGAAAAATTAAAATTGCTGTCTGATATATCGGAGCGAATTCCTGTGCTGCACTCACCTAATATTACATTAGGTATAAACTTTCTTATGATTGCAGCCAAGATACTCAAGAATATCGCACCTTATACCGATATAGAAATCATTGAGGAGCATTTCAAGAGCAAACCTGAGGTGTCTGGCACTGCAAAGAAAATAGCCAACGCTCTTGAGTTGCCTGATGATTCTATAAAAACCATCAGGGCAGGTGGTATTATTGGTGTTCATGAGATTATTTTTGGATTTCCATATCAAGTGGTCAGATTGCGGCATGAATCAATATCCCGTGAAGCTTTTGGTAATGGTATTATATTTGCTCTGGAAAATATAACAGGGAAAACCAATGGGTTATACTCAATGGAAGATTTATTGATGCCATATTTCCATTTGAATGCTACAGAGCAGGAGTTTATCGATAAAAACACTAAGCCATGGTGGAAGTTCTGGTGATTTTTATTTTTCACAGAGGAAGAATCGTATTAAAAAGGCTGTATATTTGCTTAAATGTACCATTTGATATATAATAATCGAGTTGTAATTCATGAAATTATGGCTCTTTGACTTTTAAGCGGTAGGGTATTCCAATCATCTGATAGGAATACCCTTTCGTTTTTTATGATGTCTTATTTATATGCCGGACGTATCGGTGTCCAATTATCTGCAGCACAAAGCCTCGCGTGGTATGTCTGTTTTCTTCGATAATATTTCTGGTGTCATTATCTTGGCTGAATAATTAGGGTTTAGCTACCCGCTAGACTGTTCAACACAATTAAGAAAACTTGGTGTGGTTTGATCCAGATCTCGTTTTTATGTATAATACAATTATCTTTTAACAAGATTGCAACTTAACCGACGTGCGAATCACTCCGCCTTAACTGGCACATCCCCATAAAGATGCATCATTTGCATCTGTCATTTGAACTTCCCGGCAACCAGGGGAGATAGTTTTTTACATCTATCAAAATGTCGCTTCATTGTATCGGTCTGACCGATATCTGTGCTGTCTATTTTTTATTCAAGGATTACTGATATGTTGTTTTTATCCAAACGTCAGGATTGGTTTGGAAATATCCGTGGCGATCTGCTGGCCGGATTAGTGGTTGCTTTGGCGTTGATTCCGGAGGCGATTGCCTTTTCAATCATTGCGGGTGTTGATCCTAAAATAGGGCTTTATGCCTCATTCTGTATTGCTGTTGTCATCGCTATTGTGGGCGGCAGACCCGGAATGATCTCCGCGGCGACAGGTGCCATGGCGTTACTGATGGTAACGTTGGTGAAAGAGCATGGACTGCAGTATCTGTTGGCAGCTACCTTGCTGACTGGTTTTTTTCAGATCATCGCTGGCTATCTGAAGCTGGGTAGTCTGATGCGGTTTGTTTCCCGCTCCGTAGTGACCGGTTTCGTCAACGCACTGGCAATCCTGATCTTTATGGCCCAGTTGCCGGAATTAACCAATGTTGGCTGGCAAGTTTATGCGATGACCGCAGCCGGGTTAGCCATCATTTATCTGTTTCCGCTCATCAATAAAACCATTCCGTCGCCATTAGTCTGTATTTTGGTACTGACCGCTGTTTCCATGTGGCTGGAACTAGATATCCGCACGGTCGGCGATATGGGGCAGTTGCCAGATACCTTGCCATTATTCCTCTGGCCGGATGTGCCCTTTAACTGGGAAACATTGCTGATTATTCTGCCGTATTCATTGCCACTGGCAGTGGTCGGCCTGCTTGAATCGATGATGACAGCCACCATTGTGGATGACCTCACTGATACTACCAGCGACAAAAACCGTGAATGCAAAGGCCAGGGTATTGCAAACATCGTTGCTGGTTTATTTGGTGGCATGGCAGGCTGCGCCATGATTGGTCAGTCGGTGATCAATGTGAAATCGGGTGGCCGTGGCCGGTTATCGACCTTTTTTGCTGGCGGTGCACTGCTGTTGATGGTTGTTTTTCTCAGCGACTGGGTATCACAGATCCCGATGGCGGCCTTGGTTGCCGTGATGATCATGGTGTCTATCGGAACATTCTCGTGGGAATCGGTTACTAACCTGAAAAAACATCCGTTATCAACAAGTTGTGTGATGTTAATAACCGTTATAGTGGTGGTTTTCACGCATAATCTGGCTCTTGGCGTATTTGCTGGTGTGCTGCTGGCCTCCTTGTTCTTTGCCAATAAAGTAGCTCATTTCCTACGGGTAGACTCGACTATCGATTATGCTGGCTCGACGCGTCATTATGCTGTCAAAGGACAGGTCTTCTTCGCTTCATCACAGCGGTTTAATCAGTATTTTGATTTCAAAGAAGTATTGGAAAAAGTAACCATTGATCTCACTCATGCCCACTTCTGGGATATCACCGCTGTTAGTGCACTGGATAAGGTGGTGATCAAATTTCGTCGGGAAGGCACTGCCGTTGAGGTGATTGGTCTGAATGAAGCCAGCGCAACAATAGTCGACCGTTTCGGCGTGCATGATAAACCGGAAGAAGTTGAAAAGCTGCTAAATGGCCATTAATCATCAAAAGGACAACACAATGAAAAATCAGATCATCGCCTGCATTGATGGTTCCCGTTCTGCAACAGCAGTGTGTTTATGGTCGGCTTGGGCGGCTTCTCGTCTGGGGGGCTCATTAAAGCTCCTGCATGTATTAGAAAAGTCCGCCTTACCGGCAACAGTTGATTTGTCCGGGAGTATCGGGCTGGGTAGTCGCGAAGACTTAATGAATGAATTAATCAAACTGGATGAACAGCGTAGCCGTATTGCCAATGAGCAGGGTAAACATCTGTTAGCTGCCGCAAAAGAACTGATACTCAGCCGTTGTGCCACCGATTCGGCTCGGTATGAGATAAAAAACTGTCAGCGCCATGGTGGTCTGGTTGAAAACCTGACAGATCTTGAAAACGATACTCGTCTGATTGTAATGGGACGACAGGGTGAAGTCAGTTCACAACAGAGTCAGGTAGGTAGTCAGCTGGAAAACGTAGTGCGCGTATTGCATACACCTGTTCTGGTCGCAGTAGGGGATTTTACGGTTCCCCAGAAAATTATGTTTGCTTACGATGGCAGTGAGACTGGTCAAAAAGTGTTGGATCGACTCACTATCAGCCCGTTATTTAAAGGGTTGAATTGTGATCTTGTGATGGTCGGCGGTGATAAAGCGCAGTTAATTGCGGCACAGACAAAATTGCATGATGCAGGTATTGAAACGACGCCATATCAATTACAAGGTGACGTTGAACAAGCACTTAAAATGCATATCGAAACACAACAAATTGATCTGGTCATTATGGGTGCGTACGGTCATTCACGGTTAAGACAATTTTTGCTTGGCAGCCATACTAGTCGCATGCTGAGTCAGAGTGCCGTTTCATTGCTACTGCTGCGATGAAAAACACCTGGCTATCAACGTCTAGTTGAGCGTGATCGCTATTGAGAATGTCAGAACAGTTGTGGCTATTCTGACATTCATTAAGCGATGTATTCACCGTTGAATATCGATATGTTTTAAATAAAATACCCCTCTCCGTATAACTTCTGTTCTTCCCTCCGTAGCTATACATACTGGCTTAATTCTTGCTCACTTCATTATGTTGCAATCTATATAACGATGAATTGTCATCAATATGACATCGTCTTAATAACGTGCACATTCAATCCAACATTTTTGAAATTGGGCTATCACATTAAAACAGGGATGCTTCATGGCGTTATCACATGATGATCTGCAAGCTATTCTGCTAACACTAAAACTGGCGGCGACAGTGACGTTGCTGTTACTGATTATCGCTACGCCGATCGCCTGGTGGCTGGCCAGAACGCATTCATGGTTAAAAGGGCCTGTCGGTGCGTTAGTCGCCTTACCCCTAGTATTACCGCCGTCAGTCCTGGGTTTTTATTTATTGCTGGCGATGGGGCCGCAAGGTTTTCTGGGAAGGACTCTTTCTGCATTAGGTATTGAAGCCCTGCCATTTACGTTTGGCGGGTTAGTCGTCGCATCGGTGTTTTACTCGCTACCTTTCATGGTTCAGCCAATTCAGAACGCTTTCGAGAACATAGGCGATGCACCATTAGAGGCAGCCGCCACGTTACGCGCGTCACCTATTGATGCATTTTTCACGGTTGCACTGCCATTGGCATTACCCGGATTTTTGACGGCAAGCATATTGACGTTTGCTCATACCGTGGGGGAGTTTGGTGTGGTGCTGATGATTGGTGGCAATATTCCCGGTGCGACACGGGTGGTTTCCGTTCAGATATACGATTTTGTTGAAGCCATGGAATATGACAATGCGCATCAGCTTTCGCTGATCATGCTGGTTTTCTCTTTTGCGGTATTGCTTGCGTTATACGGATGGCGCCGGCATAAAGGGAATAAATAATATGCATCAGGACGAGATGATTTTAGCCCGGTTTGTAAAACAGTGGGCTGGTTTTACTTTAGACGTGGATTTAGCCTTGCCGGGGAAAGGTGTTACTGCGCTGTTCGGGCACTCCGGCTCTGGAAAAACCACCTTGTTACGTGCCATTGCCGGGCTGGGTGGACGCTCGGCGGGACATTGTATATTCAAAGGCCATGCCTGGCAGAACGAGGATAAATATCTTCCTGCTCACCAGCGTCCTATTGGCTATGTATTTCAGGATGCCAATCTGTTCCCGCATTTAACCGTTGATAAGAATCTGCAATACGGGATGAAACGGACTTCGGCAACACAGCGTATCTCTCTGGAACAGGCAATTGATTTACTGGGCATTGGACACCTTCTGTTACGCAAACCCGCTCAGTTGTCCGGCGGAGAAAAACAACGTGTTGGTATTGCGCGCGCGTTGGCTGTCAGCCCTGAACTGTTGTTGATGGATGAGCCACTGGCGGCACTCGATCTTGCCCGTAAACAGGAGATTTTGCCTTATCTGGAAAGACTGCATCAGGAGCTGAGTATTCCTGTTCTGTATGTGAGTCATTCGCCGGATGAGGTGGCACGACTGGCTGACCATATAGTAGTGATGTCACAAGGGAAAAAAATCGCGGATGGTCCTCTGACCGAGATCCTGTCGCGTATCGATTTGCCAATTCGTCTGGGTGAGGACGCTGGTGTCGTTTTAAAGGGGATTATCCGGGCGCGGGATGATCAATGGCTGCTCACTCATATCGCTTTTGCTGGTGGCGCGCTTTGGACGAAAGATACCGGCGGGGCTGTGGGCGATCAGGTCAGAGTCAGAGTACTGGCCCGGGATGTCAGTATCAGTTTGTATCAGCAACATGACACCAGTATTCAGAATCATCTGGCCGGAACTATAGAGAGCGTCCATCCGGATGAACATCCGGGACTATTGTTGGTTCGCGTTTTAGTGGGGGACTCACTGTTTATATCTCGCCTGACGAATCGTTCCGCGCATCAGCTGAATATATCGGTGGGTCAACCCGTATGGATCCAGGTCAAATCTGTTGCACTGATAGAGTGATAAAACACTATCTTGGGTGGCGGATTTATTAACTGGCTGGTTGCCTATTGCTGTCAAAGAATTGCGTAACGGTGTTTATCTGCTTAGCTTAATGAGAGTTCAATGAAAATAAGGAGTTAACTCATGCATTTTATAAGCAGGATATTACTTGCCGCCGCAATCTTTCTGGGTGGCTTAAATGCCGGTTTTGCAGCGAATACAGATCCGTTATTCATTAACATGACAACGAGTGATGCTCATCGGTCTACAATGGCTATTGGTTTTGGCAAAAGCCAGTTTGAACGGGGACATCAACTGACCATCTTTTTAAATGATAAAGGTGTGCTGATTGCCTCTGCAGCCAATAAAGCACAATTTACCAATCAGCAGAATATGCTAAGTGAATTAGTCAAAAAGGGAGCGGTTGTGTTTGTTTGCCCGACCTGTATCAAACACTATGGGATTAAAGAATCGGATCTTTTGCCTGGGTTGAAAGTGAGTAATCCGGATTTGACCGGTAACGCATTATTTCAGGAAAATACAAAGACACTATCTTGGTGAGGAACGGGCTTGGTGAGGCCGACCGGCTCGGCATTTTTTCATATGCCGGAAAGGGCGGCGGCCTGATAAGCCACATCTCGGCACTCAAGTCATTCGCTTCGGCTGCTTCCTTCCGGACCTGACCGGGTTCACGAACTATTGATGCGAGAGGACCCATCAGGCCGCCATCACAGAAACGCGGCCGATAGTATCAGACCCGCTATAAATTGCAACAATTGCTTCAAAAACAATTTGCTGAAAACACAGAGGAATTTTAACTTGTCTCACTGATGGCGATTGTTTTTGAAACCAGTTGCCCCTGAATCCCATCGACGTACATACGTTCCAGTATCTCTCTTTGTGCCATGGTTTCAACACCTTCTGCAATCACGACACATCCTGCACGATGCGAAATCTCAATGATCATACGGATAAACTGCTGACTGGTGGTATCCCGCGCAAGGATATCAATTAATCCTGAATCCAGTTTAATGTAGTCAGGGCGTAATTCCCGGTATAAGCGGAATGAGCTTAATCCTTTGCCAAATCGGGAAATGCAGGTCCGGCTGCCTGCTCTGCGTAGCATTTCAAACATCCGCATGCTGGCGGCAGGGTGACAATCGAGCATTTCTTCATCCATTTCAAATACCAGATCGGGCGCGACATCATGCTCCTGTAACAACAATTGCTCTAACCAGCCGATAAAAGAGGAATTAAATAAGGCACTGGCACTCAGATTCAACCCCCAGCGGGCTACATTTTCCGGATGCTGTTTATGTTGCTGCAGCATATTTTCGATAACCAACTCCTCCAGTTTATTCATCATGCCGTGACGCATCGCCATGGCATAAACCGTTTCCAGCGGCAGCGACTGCTGATTAGTGCCCGTGAACCGGGGAATGATCTGGATATAATTGCAGATGGCCATATTCAGAGGCTGAATCTCCTGACCGGAAAAACCCACATGGCGTGTTTCAATAATGGCCTGAATCGCCTGTTGCCAGTGATTTTCCCCCTGGAATGCATCGTCTGTACTGTCTTCCTCCTGAAAATACCAGCCGTTTACCGTACTGGTTTGCGCTTTTGCCAGTGCCAGATCTGCCCTGGCCAGCGGTTGTTCAGGTTGCTGTCCGGGATGCAATAACGTGATACCGCTATAAGCGATGCTTTCTGTCGCTATTTGCGTCTGTAAATTATCGAACAGTTGTTTCAGTTCTTTTCCTAAAACAGGCGCCATTGATGGGGAGACATGGGGTATCAATATGGCATAGTCACTACCGGATAACCGGTATATACGGTCAGTGGAGAAGCGTCGGCTGACATTCTGAATGATCTCGGCAATCGCCATCAGATATTCATCCCCGGCAATTCGGCCCCGCTGATGATTGATTGTAGTCAGTTCGGTTGATCGGATAAGGCACAGACAAGCCTTATCGGGTGAACTGTTCGGTTGTAACAGTGCCATCAGATCTTTACGGAAAGCACTGCGGTTCTGCAGACCGGTCAGGCTATCCAGCAACGCTTTGTGTTCCAACTCCGAATTTATTTTTCTGAGTTTCTCGACATCCTGGCTTAATGACTCTTTTTTTTGCTGTATTGCTGACGAGAGAAACGGAAACAGATTTCCGGCAGAAGATTGACTGGCTGTGAGTTCCGACGCTGTCTGCTTTTCTGCCTTTTTTAGTAAGAGCTGATGGCTAAGATGCAGAACCAATAATGAAATGATGAGTATCCCGCTTGATATCAGGTTTTGTCCGGTGCTGTTAGCTCCGTCAAGCCAGACAGTAAAAACGAACAGATTACTGATCACGGCTATCAGCAGAATGATGCATAAGGATAACCACTGTTTGTGATAGATGGTTTGTGCTTTCATCCCTGACTCCTGTTTATTTTGTCCGGGTGTTTCCTATAGCATAAACAATACTTCATCCTTTACAGATCTGTACTTCGGGCATGCAGTTTTGTTGTGAAATCAATGTGCTCTGAGTAGCAAAAACAGAGAATTATTATCTATCGGTTCAGATTCGTGATCTCTCGAATGGAACTTGTTTCATTTAAGGAACATTATAGTTCCGTTGCAATGGATTGGTAATGAGCTAGTTTGTTCCATTTGGCAACCAAACGTGTCTTTTAGTTGTTATCACGGGAGGTGTTTATGGTTTCAGTAGATCCGCAGGGCATGACTCAGGCCAGGGAAGCGATTAACCAGACTCTGGCACTGGTTCTGGCGGGAGGAAGAGGTAGTCGGTTAAAACAGTTGACCGATAACAGAGCAAAACCAGCTGTACACTTTGGTGGTAAGTTCCGCATCATTGATTTTGCGCTTTCTAATTGTATTAATTCTGGTATTTCCCGCGTTGGTGTTGTTACGCAATATAAGTCTCACAGCCTTCTTCGTCATATTCAGGCCGGCTGGTCTTTCCTGCGTTATCAGATGAATGAATTTATCGATTTGCTTCCGGCGCAACAGCGTCTGGATGAGGTGAATTGGTATCGTGGTACCGCGGATGCGGTTTATCAGAACGTGGATATTATCCGCGATTATGCGCCTAAGTATGTATTGGTACTTGCCGGTGACCACGTTTATAAAATGGATTACGCGAGCATGCTGCTCGATCACGTGCGTCTGGGCGCTAAAGTAACCGTTGCATGTATCGAAGTGCCAAAAGCAGAAGCGACTGCCTTTGGTGTCATGGATATCGATGACAACCGTCAGATTACTCAGTTTGTAGAAAAACCGGCTGATCCGCCAACGGTTCCGGGTAATCCGGACGTTTCTCTGGCATCAATGGGGGTTTATGTTTTCGATGCTGATTATCTCTATCAATTACTTGAAGAAGATCAGCTGGATGAAGGTTCCCGCCGCGACTTTGGTATGGATATTATCCCTAAAGTTGTTCAGATGGGTGTTGCTTATGCGCATCCGTTCAGTATGTCTTGCGTTGGCTGCAAAGATCATGATGAAGAGAAAGGTGGTCAATGCTACTGGCGTGATGTGGGTACGGTAGATTCTTTCTGGGAAGCAAACATGGATCTGGCATCTGTCGTGCCGGAACTGGATGTGTATGATGAAAGCTGGCCAATCTGGACCAACCAGCGTCAGCTGCCACCCGCCAAGTTTGTGCAGGATTATATGGGGCAGTCCGGCAGTACCCTGAATTCTGTTATTTCCGGTGGGTGTATTGTCAGCGGTTCCATCATCCATAATTCAGTGCTGTTCTCCGGTGTCAGAGTGCATTCCGGATGTACCCTGGACGGCGCGGTTATCTTCCCTGATGTGACCATTGGTCGTGGTGCCCGTTTACGGAAAGTGATCATTGATAAGCATTGCGATATTCCACCGGGTACGATTATTGGTGAAAATCCGGCTGAAGATGCAAGACGCTTCCACCGAAGCGAGAACGGGGTCGTGTTGGTAACACGTTCTATGCTTAGTAAGCTGAGAGAATAGTAAGTTTTTTATCAATTAAACAAGAGGCTGCAATTGCAGCCTCTTTTGTTGTCTCAGCATTAATACTATTTATAGCAGTGATGAGCGTTACTGATTACTGTTGAGTAATAACCCAGTGCTGAAAAGCTTTGCGTGTCTGTGGATCGGCGCGGTTGTACCAGTATTTCAGCATTTCCAGTGCCTGCAGGTTTTTACTGCCGGAAACGGTGTTGGTCAGATCTGCTTTTTGCGCCTGACCATTGACAGAGATGGTACCATCTTCATTGATGACCGGTTGCTGAAACGCCTTGCCTAAAGCCAGCAGCTCTTCCTGATAATCCCGGCCGATTTGCAGGCCTTCCTTCTTCGGCAATTGGAAGATATCAGCGTCTTTTACAGCCTTTGTGTTTTTATCAATCAAATGCAGCTTCTGATCTTTCAGGAAATTTTTTGCCTGAATGGATTCCCGCAGCAGTGGCAGATCGAATGTCAGTTGTTCTTTGCCATCGGTTTTAAAATTCACCACCAGCGGTTCGCCACTAACGATATCAATTGAATCCCTCTTGCTGTAATTACCTTCAAACCGGATCACTAACTGATGGTCACCGGCAGTGAGTTTGATATCAGAGCCATTACCTTTATAGGATTTTCCGTCAACCAGATAAGTTGCGTAAGGACGGGGTACAGCAACGGTCGTATCAGCAATGGCAGAGACGGAGGTAAACAGCGCGAGTGCAGCGAATGAGCGGGACAACCAGGTACGGAACAGCAGAGTCATAACTAATCCTTGATAGCGGTTATTTCTGACAGCATTCTAATCTTCTGTTTATTCAGAGCAATAGCTGATAAAAAGCCAGGGTTTCATTTGGGGTTCTGCTTAATGAAATTTATGTGTTAAATATCACTTAAAATAGCGACTTAGAGTGTCCATTCTATTTCTTTAATGTGTTTTATGTTGTTAATTACAATTTTTAACACTGAGTTGTTATTTCTATATGGTTTTTTGTGCTGTTTTATCTTTGTGGTTCAGATGGACATACAAAGTGTTGCTGTCATCACTCTTTCTTGTTAGATTCACATTCAGGTAGCACTCATGTGTTACCGCACAGGGAAATAAAAAAAGACACAATGTTTAATTACAGTAGGCATTTAATTATGAAAAAAACAATCCTGGCAGTAGTAACTACCTCTCTGTTTGCTGCATCTGCCAATGCAGCTGTTGTATATGATAAAGATGGTCAACAAGTAGACGTTTACGGCCGTATCCAATATCAAGCTGGTCAAATCTATAATGCAACTTCTGATAAAACAGATGATGATTATAATGCTGCCACAGCTGGTGAAGCTGACAACTTCGGTGGCGATGCTCTGGCTCGTTTTGGTTTCAAAGGTAAATGGGCAACTGGTTACAACGATGTAGCTCTGATCAGCAAACTGGAGTGGGAAGTATCAGCTGAAAATGATGATGATGGTGAAGCTGACTCTTTCGTAAACCGCTATGCATTTGCTGGTGCTGATTTTGGTAACGGTGTTCAGGCTACCGTTGGTACTCAAGACAGCGCTTATGTTCAACTGAGTGATGTAACTGACGTATACAATGAGTACTCAGGTCTGGTTGAAAACCAGTTTGATTCTCGTTGGGATGATTCAGCGAATGTAACTTATGCGGCTGATGGCTGGGATCTGCGTGGTAGCGTGAGCTTCTCTGATGAAGCAAAAGCAAATAATAATGAAGAAGATAAACTGCAGAACCAATATGCGGCGTCTGCTGGTTATACTTTCCAGATCGACGAAGTTTCTTCTCTGAAACCTGTTCTGGCTTACCAGGCGAAGACTGGTGAAGCGGCTGGCGAAAGCTACACTGATGAACAGTATGCTGCTGGTCTGGGTTATACTTATGATGCATTCTATCTGGCCTCTACTTATGGTCAGCTGAAACATGACCTGGCTGATGAAAAGGATACCGTTTGGACTGTAACCGCGACTTATAAAGTTCAGCCTGACTGGACTCTGGTTGCTGGCTACGGTCTGGTTGATGGTCATAACTACGACGTTGAAACTACCAAGTACTATGTACTGGGTACCCAGTATGACATCACAGCTAAAGCCAAAGCGTATGCAGAATACAAAATCAACGAAGTTGCTGGCGAAGACGACAACTACGTTGTTGGTCTGCAATACAACTTCTAATTTCGTCTGAAATTAGCTGATTGTAGTGAAGCCGCCTCCGGGCGGCTTTATTTTTGCGCGTTTATTACCATTCACCGGGCGCAATGATTGCATTCAGCCTGCAGGCTGCTAACCTACACGTTTTGATTTTATCTTCTGAAACGCACATACCATGAACCGTAACACGCTTGATTTCATCCAATCCTGTATCGCCACCATTCCTGATTATCCAAAACCAGGCATCATCTTTCGTGATGTCACCAGTCTGGTTGAGCACCCGCAGGGATTCCATCAGACCATCGAACTGCTGAAAGAACATTATCAGTCCATGTCGTTTGATAAAGTGGTTGGTACTGAAGCTCGTGGTTTTATTTTTGGTGCACCGTTAGCTTATGCACTGCAGCTTGGTTTTATTCCGGTGCGTAAACCGGGGAAATTGCCGCGCTCCGTGCTGGAACAAAGTTATCAGCTGGAATATGGCGAAGATTGTCTGCAGATGCACTGCGATGCAATCAAACCCGGCGATAAGGTGCTGGTGGTCGATGATCTGCTGGCAACTGGCGGTACGGTGGAAGCTACCATCAAGATGATCCGCGAAGCGGGCGGTATTGTGGAACATGCGGCCTTCGTTATTTCTCTGCCTGATCTGGGTGGTGAAGAGCGTCTGACTGCGATGGGCGTTAAAGTTCTTAAACTGGTTGATTTTCCCGGACATTGATCCGTTAACAGGCAGATATGGCATATCAGGTTCTTGCACGTAAATGGCGCCCACGTAACTTCCATGAGGTCATGGGGCAGCAACATGTCTTACAGGCATTATCCAATGCGCTGGATCAGGGCCGACTGCATCATGCCTATCTGTTCAGCGGTACGCGAGGAGTAGGTAAAACCACGATCGCGCGTATTCTGGCGAAATGTCTGAATTGCGAAACCGGTATTACCTCCCGGCCATGCGGGCAATGCAGTGCTTGCCGGGAAATTGATCAGGGTAATTTTGTCGATCTGCTGGAGATTGATGCGGCCTCCCGAACCAAAGTGGAAGACACCCGTGATTTGCTAGATAACGTGCAATATAAACCGGCACGTGGCCGCTTCAAGATCTATCTGATCGACGAAGTGCATATGCTGTCACGGCATAGTTTCAATGCATTACTGAAGACATTGGAAGAGCCGCCGGAGCATGTGAAATTCCTGCTGGCGACCACTGACCCGCAGAAACTGCCGGTGACAATTCTTTCCCGTTGCCTGCAATTTCATCTGAAAGCGCTGACACGGGAGCAGATCACGGAGCAATTGCAACGCGTTCTTCAGGCGGAACAGCTGACCTATGAACCGGCAGCGTTGAGTCTGCTGGCGAAAGCCGCACAGGGCAGTATGCGTGACGCGCTGAGCCTGAGCGATCAGGCGATTGCATATGGCGATGGTGTGCTGCAGGCCAATATGGTGCAGCAGATGCTGGGGACACTCGATCACCGGCAGCTGTATCAGATCCTGTCGCTATTAGCTGCCCGCGATGGTGCGGCTTTGATGCAGCAGATTGGTTCTCTGGCCGAATTGGCCCCGGACTATGATCAGTTGCATGTTGAGCTGGCCAGCCTGTTACACCGTACAGCGATGTGGCAATTGCTGGGGCTGCAGACTGAGCCGGAAGCGGATGACGCGGAAGAGTTACAGTCGCTGGCAGAACAGATCCCGCCGGAAGAGCTCCAGCTTTATTATCAGATCACACTGAATGGCCGCAAAGAGTTGCCACTGGCGCCGGATGGCCGCAGTGCGCTGGAAATGACGCTGCTACGCATGCTGGCGTTTGCTCCCAGGACGGATAATCAATCCGTACCAGAACGGGAGCGTCAGCCGTTGACACCCCGAAGTACCGCCCCGGTGATACCGCCTATGATGCCGGCCAAACCGGCAGTTGCTGCGGCGACAGTCCCGATGACATCGCCGGTAACCACACCCCATATAGTGACAGAAGATTTGGCGATGCAGGCCAAACTGATGCAGGAACAGGCGGAATTGATGGCACAGGCTGAACAGGAAATGCCACGCCGGGCGCTAACAGCAAGCCAGAATGTCGCAAATGTGTCGCCACTAGCTCCGGCTATCACGACGGCTACGCCGGCACCGGAACCAGCGAATTCCGGGGTACAGGATATTCTGCGTCTGAGAAATCAGTTGCGCAGTCGTCGTCAGCAGGCAGAAAGTCAGACAGAAAGCCAGGTTGCGTCACCGGTTATCCCTGTGCGTACACCACCGGCAAATCAGCCCGTAGCAGCAGACGTTCCTGTTGTCACCACACCGGCTAAAGCGTCAATACCGATGCCACCTCCGGAGCCATTAACTGAAATGTCACCCGTGGTGGATGATCTGCCGCCCTGGGAGTTACCGCCGCTGGAAGCCTACCAGGATCAGGAGTCTTTCACTTCGCCTGCAGAGATTCAGCCGGAAAGTCATCAGGTGCCTTCATTCAGACAGGCCGGACCGGCAAGAACCGTATCCGCTGTGCCGCCACCTGCACCAACTGCGGCGGCCGTGCCAAACCGGTTACCCGAGATTGATGAAGATGACGATGCTGTCTGGCGCAGCAATGAGTTGCTGGTCCGCAGCAGTGATCCGTGGGCTCAGACCGTGGCTGCTTTACCGGTCGGTGGCCGGGTAAGGCAACTGGCGATGCAGGCGGTTGTGACCGCTCAGCAAAATGATCAGTGGCATCTGCAGATCCGCAATGAAGCCCGGCATCTGGCTCAGTCCAGAATGGTACAGGAACTGGCAGAGGCGCTTTCAGCAGTGCAGTCCCGGACAATCAACCTGCAGGTTGAGCCCGTAGTACAACTGGGCATGCCTTGCCCGGCAGAAATTGAACAACAGGAGCGGGTTCGTCTGCAACAGGATGCAGAGCAACTGTTGTTGTCCGATCCGAATGTTCAGTTTTTACAGCAACGTTTTGGCGCGACGCTGGATGATGGTAGTATTCAGCCATTGAAAACAAATACCACCGCTTCCGATGAGTGAAGCGTACATAGACCACAACCAGAGAAATTGAGTGAGGAAGCATGTTCGGTAAAGGTGGAATGGGCAATCTGATGAAGCAGGCGCAGATGATGCAAGAGCGCATGCAGAAGATGCAGGAAGAAGTTGCCAAAATGGAAGTCACCGGCGAATCAGGTGCAGGTTTGGTAAAAATTACCATTACCGGCAATCATAATGTGCGTCGTGTTGCCATTGATCCAAGTCTGATGCAGGACGACGATCAGGAAATGCTGGAAGACCTGATCGCGGCCGCTTTTAATGACGCCGTGCGTCGTGCGGAAGAGCAGAACAAAACAAAAATGGCTGAAATTACCGGTGGTATGCAGTTACCGCCAGGTTTCAAGATGCCATTCTGATCCCGCAGCAGCGATCATTCGTATCTGACAGGCCGTAGTGATAAGCAACGGCCTGTTTTGTTTTTCTCAGATGGATATTTAACGCATGAAATTCAGCCCGTTACTGGATTCTCTGATTCGTGAACTGCAAATTTTACCCGGTGTCGGCCCAAAATCAGCACAGCGGATGGCATTCCAGTTGCTGGAGCGCGAACGTAAGCGAGGTTTACAACTGGGACAAACGCTGCAGCGTGCGCTGACTGAAATAGGTCATTGTCAGCATTGCCGTACTTTTACCGAAAATACGCTGTGTGACATTTGCGCCAATCCTAAACGCGCTGAAAACGGGCAGTTGTGTATTGTGGAAACCCCGGCGGATGTCGCCGCGATTGAGCAAACCCATCTTTATTCCGGCCGCTATTTTGTGTTGATGGGACATTTGTCGCCGTTAGATGGGATTGGTCCGAAAGAACTGGGCTTGGATCAACTGGATAATCTGTTGAAAAATGGTGACTGGCAGGAAGTCATTCTGGCCACCAACCCTACTATCGAAGGGGATGCTACTGCCTTTTATATTGCCAGTATGGCAAAACAGTACCAGATCAAGGTCACGCGGATTGCCCATGGCGTACCGGTCGGTGGTGAACTGGAACTGGTGGATGGCACAACCTTGTCGCACTCACTCAGTGGTCGCCGTCCCCTGGAATAGTTTTCTGCCTCTATTCGCTAATAGCCTGTTTTTATGACTTGAAAACCGGCTATTCATCCCCATCTTGCTTTTTGTAGTAAAACATCTCCGTAAATCAAGGAAAGCAAGATGACCGAAACTGTTCATATGGAAACCCATGGGTTTCAGACTGAAGTTAAACAACTGTTGAACCTGATGGCGCACAGCCTCTATTCCAACAAAGAGGTTTTCCTGCGTGAACTGATCTCTAACGCGGCAGATGCAGCGGATAAATTACGCTTCAAAGCGCTGTCTGACGCCAATCTGTATGAAAACGATGGTCAGCTGCGCGTGCGTCTGCTGATTGACAAAGATCAGCGCACTCTGACTATTTCCGATAATGGTATTGGGATGACCCGTGACGATGCGATTCAGCATCTGGGGACCATTGCCCGTTCCGGCACAAAGGATTTCTTCCAGAACCTGAGTGGTGATCAGGCGAAAGACTCGCAGCTGATCGGCCAGTTCGGTGTCGGTTTCTACTCCGCTTTTATCGTGGCGGATAAAGTAACCGTGATCAGCCGTGTAGCAGGCGAAACGGCCGATCGCGCAGTACGCTGGGAATCAACCGGTGATGGCAGTTTCACGGTAGCTGATGTGACCAAAGAAGGTCGTGGTACCGACGTGATCCTGCATCTGCGCGAAGATGAAAAAGAGTTTCTGGATGACTGGCGTCTGCGTTCTGTGATCGGTAAATATTCTGATCACATCAGCATTCCGGTAGAACTGTGGAAAGCACCGGAAGCGGCCGAAGGCGAAGACAAGCCAGCGACAGAAGGTGCCTGGGAACAGGTAAACCGCGCAACAGCACTCTGGACCCGTTCAGCCAAAGAAATCAAAGAAGAAGAATATAAAGAGTTCTACAAGCATGTTTCGCACGATTATGACGAGCCATTGAGCTGGTCGCATAACCGGGTGGAAGGCAACATGGAATACACCAGCCTGCTGTATATTCCGGCCCGCGCTCCTTGGGATATGTGGAACCGTGAACAGAAGCATGGTCTGAAACTGTATGTGCAGCGCGTATTCATCATGGATGACGCGGAACAGTTCATGCCGACTTATCTGCGTTTCGTGAAAGGGGTGCTGGATTCTAACGATCTGCCGCTAAACGTATCGCGTGAAATCCTGCAGGACAACAAAATCACTGCGCAGCTGCGTAAAGCCTGTACCAAGCGTGTACTGAGCATGCTGGATAAAATGGCAAAAGACGATGCCGAGAAATACCAGAAATTCTGGGGTGAATTCGGCAACGTGCTGAAGGAAGGTCCGGCGGAAGATTATGCGAACCGCGAAGATATCGCTAAGCTGCTGCGCTTTGCATCTACCCATAACGACAGCAATGCACAGACAGTCAGCCTGACCGATTATGTTGCCCGCATGAAAGAAGGCCAGAGCAAGATCTACTACATCATTGCCGACAGCTATGCCGCGGCGAAAAACAGCCCGCATCTGGAACTGCTGCGCAAGAAAGGCGTGGAAGTGCTGCTGATGTGGGAACGTATCGACGAATGGCTGATGAACCATCTGTCAGAATTTGATGGCAAGAAACTGATCTCTGTGAGCTGCGGCGATCTGGAGCTGGGCGATCTGGAAGATGAAGAAAGCCGCAAACAGCAGGAAGAAGCGACCAAAGCCAATGCGGGTCTGATTGATCGCCTGAAATCAGCACTGGGCAGTGAAGTACAGGATGTACGTGTATCGCATCGTCTGACCGAGACGCCGGTTTGCGCAGTCACGGATGCCCACGGTATGAGCAGCCAGATGATGAAACTGATGAAGGCAGCGGGTCAGCCGGTACCTGAACAGAAATATATTCTGGAAGTGAATCCTGACCATGCACTGATCCGTCATATTGCCGACGTACAGGACGAAGAACGCTTCAAGGAATGGGCGATTTTGTTGCAGGAACAGGCTCAATTGACGGAACAGGGTGGTCTGACTGATCCGGCCAGTTTTGTTGCCCGCATGAACCGTTTATTGCTGGGTTGATTTAATTACTTTCAATATCTCAAAGCCGTGCTCTGCGCGGCTTTGTTTTTTGGTTAAAATGTTGAGGAATGGCGCGAAAGAGTGTAGTTTTTGCGCCCTATGTAAGGTTATCTGAAACAGAGGCTAAAATAGTTATGCGTATCATTCTGCTAGGCGCACCAGGCGCAGGGAAGGGCACTCAGGCACAGTTCCTGATGGATAAATACGGTATTCCGCAAATTTCTACCGGGGATATGCTGCGTGCGGCAATTAAAGCAGGCACTGAATTGGGCCTGCAGGCTAAAGCAGTAATGGATGCCGGCCAGCTGGTTTCTGATGAACTGATCATCAATCTGGTGAAAGAACGTGTTGCGCAGGAAGACTGCAAAAACGGTTTCCTGCTGGATGGTTTCCCACGCACCATTCCACAGGCTGATGCCATGAAAGAAGCCGGCATTGCAGTTGATTATGTTCTGGAATTCGACGTACCGGACGAAGAGATCGTGAAGCGTATGAGCGGTCGTCGCGTACACGCCGGTTCTGGCCGTGTTTACCATGTCGTGTTCAATCCGCCAAAAGTGGAAGGCAAAGACGACGTGACCGGTGAAGATCTGTCTATTCGTCCTGATGACGAAGAAACCACTGTTCGCAAGCGTCTGGATATCTATCATCAGCAGACTGAACCGCTGGTGGGTTACTACAAAAACGAAGCTGAACAGGGTAACACCAAATACAGCAAAATCGACGGTACCCAGCAGGTTGCTGAGGTCAGCAAACAACTGGCAGCGCTGTTAGGCTAACTGTTTGTTTTAAAAGTCTGATCGATTTATTGATAACGCCCGTACCAGAAATGGTTCGGGCGTTATACTTTATGGCAGACGAAAAGAGGATAAAACGAATGGCAGAGAAGCAGGGTGTTATTCTGGTCAATCTGGGTACTCCGTCGGAAGCCACTCCGGCCGGAGTCCGGGCTTTTTTGCAGGAATTTCTGATGGATCCCCGTGTTGTCGGGATCCCCCGTTTGTTGTGGTGGCCTTTGTTAAACGGCATCGTTCTGCCATTACGCTGTAAACGCGTTGCTCATGCGTATCAGCAAATCTGGTTAGAACAGGGCTCTCCGCTACTGGTATACAGCCAGCAACAGCAAACGGCGTTACAGGCATTGTCAGGCGATTCTGTGATTGTGGAGCTGGCGATGACATATGGGCAGCCTTCTTTGCAGGATGCCTGGTTACGTCTGAAAGCCCGAGGGGTAACGCAGGTTCTGCTATTACCGCTTTATCCGCAATACTCATCAACGACGACAGCTTGTGTATCTGATGCCTGGCAACGGGTCATGGCGCATGAACACCATATACCTACCTATTCATTAATCGGTACACATTATCAATCTTCCGGATATATCAAGGCTCTGGCTGATTCCATCCGACGGACGGGTTTTTCCTCGGAGCTGGATGATTTTTTACTGTTCTCTTTTCACGGGATTCCCGAACAATATGCTGACCGGGGCGACCCTTACCCCCGGCAATGTAAAGAAACAGCAGAACAGGTTGCTCAGGAGTTAGGACTTTCGGCCAGTCAGTGGCAACTGAGTTTTCAATCCCGTTTTGGAAAACAGAAATGGCTTCAGCCGTATACGGATACGTTGTTGCGGCAATTACCCGGAAACGGGAAAAAACGGCTCTATGTGGTTTGTCCTGCGTTTAGTGTGGATTGCCTGGAAACCTTAGAAGAGATCGCTGAAGAAGGAAAAGAGACTTATCTGCACGCTGGCGGTGAATTTTTCCGGTATGTGCCGGCGTTGAACGCAGATCCCGGTTATATGGAGACCTTGGCCGCCTTCATTCGTCAGTGGCAGTGCGCCATTCAATATTAAAAATTTGGGTTTCAGCACACAGTATCCGTTCATTAACACACTATAGTTATCCTGTGGTGGTTGATTTGACAGGAGAACGACAATGGATCTAAGTGCTTATCAACGAATGGATGCCAATATTCTACTTGGCATTGTGAACGAGAAACTGAGACTGGAATGTGCCGATCTTGGCGAATTGCTGCTGCGCTATGATATGTCACAGGATGTGTTGAAGCAGAGAATGTCTTCTATTGGTTACCATTACGATGAAATGAGTAATCAGTTTAAAGCTCACCACTGAAAAAGCAGATTAAATATTAAGGGCGGCCATGTGCCGCCTTTAATTTATGCCAAGGATCATCCCGTAGATCGCAAACATGACCGGGGCTATCAGTGACGTCAGGATCCCGCATACAACCAGAGCCAGCGAGGAAAAGGCGCCTTGTGTGGTTCCCCGCTCTGTCGCGGCAGCCGTACCGATAGCATGCGAACATGCGCCAATTGCCAGTCCTTGAGCCTGTGGATCGGTGACACCAAAGATTTTCAGTAACGGAAATCCGACCACGGCACCAGAGATGCCGACCATGATAACTACGGCCGCAGCGATAGACGGAATCCCCCCAAGACTTTCACTTACACTCATCGCCAGCGGTGTGGTAATAGAGCGGGTGGCAATACTGCGGGTGATCTCTTCATCAATTCCCATTGTCCGGCAAATCAGCATACTGGTCAGGATACTGATTACAACGGAAATTGAGCAACAGATCATAATCGGCTTGATCTTGGCTTTGATGTGAATCATCTGCTGATAGAGCGGTAACGCCAATGCGACAACGGCGGGTTTTAACAGCCAGTTGATGATCCAGGTGCCATCCATAAAGTCCTGCAGTGGCAGCTTTCCAAAATGCAGAATCAGCATCAAGACAACCATGGGGATCAATAAAGGATTAATGAATGGTAACGGGAACCGTTGATAAAGTTTCCGGGTCAACCAGTACAATAAGATCGTGAGTGGCAAGGCCAGATAAAACATCATTGGTTCATCCTCTGGAAAATCCGGCCCACAAGCAGCAGGATCATGACCATACCGAGAAACACGTTGAAGATAATGGCACCCAGAGAACTCATGAAGGTATCCATATATCCCAGGAGTCCAACCGCAACTGGAATAAATAATAAAGCCATATGTTTCAGTAAGATACTGGCTCCCATCTCAACCCAGCGCAATTTGACTATTTGCAGGTTAAGCAGAAGAAACAGTAGCAGCATACCCAGAATGCTGTCAGGAAACCGGAACGGCAAAACAGCGGCAATGGCTTTGCCTGCCTGAAGGCAAGCGAGGATCACCAGAAAATCACGTGTAATACGCAGTATCCGGTGTGATACAAAGCGAATAGCAGACATGAATCGTTGGTATAAAGTGGATGTGAATCACATTTTATCATGAGCAGAACGTGGTGGGCATAAAAAAGACCCGCCGGAGCGGGTCTTAATCAGCTTATTGCAGTGCTTCGTTGTGCACATCCAGTACAGCACGACCAGACGGGTCAGCCAGCTCTTTAAACTTGGCATCCCATTCCAGTGCCGCCGGAGTAGAACAGGCAACGGATTTACCGTAAGGAACGCACAGTGCGGCAGATTCCAGCGGGAAATGTTCTTCAAAGATAGAACGATAGTAATACGCTTCTTTGGTCAGCGGGGTGTTGATCGGGAAGCGATACGCCGCAGCTTCCATCATCTGGTCGCTAACTTCACGTTCTACCAGCTCTTTCAGGCTGTCAATCCAGGAGTAGCCAACGCCGTCAGAGAACTGTTCTTTCTGACGCCATGCCACTTCTTTCGGCAGATAATGTTCAAAGGTTTCACGAACAATGTGTTTTTCGATTTTACCGTTACCACACATTTTATCTTTCGGATTCAGACGCATGGCCACATCCATGAACTCTTTGTCCAGGAATGGTACACGCGCTTCCACACCCCATGCCGCCATGGATTTGTTGGCGCGCAGGCAGTCGTACATATGCAGCTGAGACAGCTTACGTACGGTTTCTTCGTGGAATTCTTTCGCGTTCGGCGCTTTATGGAAATACAGGTAACCACCAAACAGTTCGTCAGAACCTTCGCCGGACAATACCATCTTGATGCCCATTGCCTTGATGAAACGCGCCATCAGGTACATAGGAGTAGAAGCACGGATTGTGGTCACATCATAAGTTTCGATGTGGTAGATCACATCACGAATAGCATCCAGACCTTCTTGTACGGTGAAGGTGATGTCATGATGAATAGTACCCAGTGCATCAGCTACTTTACGTGCGGCCGCCAGGTCAGGTGAACCTTCCAGACCGACTGCAAATGAGTGCAGCTGTGGCCACCAAGCTTCGCTCTTACCATCATCTTCAACACGACGGGCAGCAAAACGTTTGGTGATAGCGGAAATTACAGAGGAATCCAGACCGCCGGACAGCAGCACGCCATATGGCACGTCACACATCAGCTGACGTTTGACGGCATCTTCCAGTGCATCGCGCAGTGCCAGTTTATCGGTCGGATTGTTTTCAACCGCACTGTATTCCATCCAGTCACGGGTGTAATACTGGGTTGGCTCTGCACCGTCTTTGCTCCACAGGTAATGTCCTGGTGGGAACTCCGCAACGGTTTTACATACTGGTACCAGTGCTTTCATTTCAGAAGCAACGTAGAAGTTGCCATGTTCATCACGGCCAGTATAAAGAGGAATAATACCCATGTGGTCACGGCCGATCAGGTATGCATCCTGTTCTGCGTCATACAGTACAAATGCAAAAATACCGCTCAGGTCATCCAGGAATGCCGGACCTTTTTCTTTATACAGCGCCAGAATGACTTCACAGTCGGAACCAGTCTGAAATTTAAAATCAACGGTCAGATTTTTTTGCAGATCTTTATGATTATAGATCTCGCCATTAACGGCCAGTACGTGGGTATGTTCGGGATTATATAAAGGTTGCGCGCCATTACCTGGATCAACAATCGACAGACGTTCATGTACCAGAATTGCTTTGTCACTGCTGTAAATACCGGACCAGTCCGGGCCGCGGTGACGCAGACGCTTAGACATCTCCAGTGCTGTTTTGCGTAATGCAACAGCATCGGATTTAATGTCCAGAATACCAAATATCGAACACATACTTCCTTTTTCCTCGAATAATAGGGCCCCACGCAGGCCATTATGACCGAACAATCAATTTGCCAGAGAGCAGGCTGATTCTGCAAGCAGAAAAACAGCAGAGATAAACCATTTACGTTTTTTCTTCGGTTCCGCTGCACTGATTTGCCGAGACTATACCATTACTCCGGCATACTCTCACGGTCTTTGCATAAAACAGCGAGGTAAACAGCCCCGAATACACCATTCCGTGGGTAAATAAAGCTTTTTTCATTATCAGCTCTTGTTTTCGTGGGCAGGATCAGGTTCATTACACCCGACACACTGAAATCAGGAGGCTTGTGGCGTGGAGTCATTTATTGCGGGGCTGCCCAAAGTTGAATTGCATTTACATATAGAAGGGACACTAGAGCCTGAACTGGCTTTTGCTCTGGCCGAACGGAATGGCATTACACTACCTTATGCCGATGTGGCTGATTTGCGTGTGGCCTATGATTTTTCCAATTTACAGTCATTTCTTGATCTCTATTATCAGGGTGCCGGGGTTCTGCAAACCGAACAGGACTTCTACGATTTGACCTGGGCTTATCTGATGCGCTGCCGTCAGGATCGGGTCATGCATACGGAGATCTTCTTTGATCCGCAGACACATCTGGAACGTGGAATTGATTTTGCGACGGTGATTGGCGGTATTCACTCTGCATTGGTTGCGGGCAGAAAGACATTGGGTGTCAGTTCATGTCTGATCATGTGTTTTCTACGGCATCTCAGTGAAGAATCTGCCTTTGAGACATTAGAGAAAAGCTTACCTTTTAAAGCATGGATTGATGGTGTCGGTCTTGATTCATCCGAGGTTGGCAATCCTCCGCATAAATTTACCCGGGTATTTGCCAAAGCCCGTGAACTGGGATTCAGAGCCGTGGCTCATGCCGGTGAAGAAGGGCCTGCCAGTTATATCTGGGATGCGCTGGATGTACTGAAAACAGAACGTATTGATCATGGTGTGCGTTGTGTCGAAGATCCATTGCTCGTTGCTCGCCTGACTGCTGAACGGATCCCTTTGACGGTATGTCCGTTATCGAATCTGAAATTGCGGGTTTTTGATTCCATGGCGGATCACAATATCCTTGAGTTACTGGATAAGGGTGTTTGTGTCACTGTGAATTCAGATGATCCGGCTTATTTTGGTGGTTATATGAATGATAACTATCAGGCTCTGGCCGACTCGCTGATGGCATCCAAGGAGCAACTGCGTCGTCTGGCTCTTAACAGTGTTGAAGCGTGCTGGTTACCGGAAAAAGAGAAAGACGTATTGCGTAACCGGATTCTGGCGTATGTCTGAGCGTTAAAAATAGTGTGATTCTTCTGCGTACATGGATAGTACGCATCGCTTTTTCTGTTTCTGTCAGCAGGATCGATGACGTTCCGGTAAAATTTTTTTATCATGCATGCCTGAATATTGATTTGCATGCATCTGAAATGACCAAAGATTCCGCCCTGGACCATAAAATCCCTCGTTCTTTATTGCATCCACGTTACTGGCTGACATGGTTTAGTCTTGCGTTGCTGGCTATTCTCGCGTGGTTTCCGGTAAAACTTCGCGATGCACTGGCTGCATCCTGTGCTGGTCTTGTGCTCCGCTTTTCAAAAAAGCAGTGCTATGCCGCCCGACTCAATATCGGGTTATGTTTTCCTGAACTCAGTGAACAGCAAAGAGAACAGATGCTCTTTCGTAGTATCTGTGTTGGATTGAAAGGCTTTTTCGCATTAGGTGAACCGACATTTTTACCAGCAAAACGTTTTCTGGGCCGGATCAAAGCCAATGGATGGGAGCATGTCGAAGCGGCCCGAAAGACAGGAAAACCTATCATCTTTATGATCCCTCATACCTGGACCATAGATGCCTGCGGACTTTATTTTTCCGGTATGGGGTTGACTATGTGTACCATGATGCACAGTGCGAGAAACCCGGTTTATGACTGGTTTCTCAATCGGCAGCGGGTCCGTTTTGGCGGTAAGGTATACGAGCGTAGTGCCGGATTGAAACCCATCATCAAAGATATGCGTAACGGCTATAATTTCTTTTATTTGCCGGATCAGGATCATGGGCATGATGCCAGCGTATTCGTTCCATTATTCGGTGTACCGAAGGCAACGCTACCGGCTTTACCTAAACTAGCCAAACTTTCCGGTGCGATCGTATTACCTGTTTTGGCTACCTACAATGAGTCAAACCGGCAATATGAGTTGCAAATAAGGTCCGCTATGGAGCCGTATCCTACGTCAGATCTGATGGCGGATGTTCGTTATATGAATGCTGAAATTGAAGTTTTGCTCAAAAATCACCCAGAACAATATATGTGGTTTCTGAAGTATTTTCGTTCTTTACCTGATGGTGGAAAACGTTCATATCGCCCTGAATAACCTGATCTTTTGTACATGATTGTGATTGTTTATTATACAAAATGAAAACGTTTTCCCTATACGCATTAAACGTGCCTATTTTGGGGGTTGAAGCCAAAAAATTTGCGATTATTGATAACCCGATGCTATAGTGATCACAACTTGTTCAACTTAACTGATAAAACCTACGAAGGAGCGTAGTACCGCACAGGGGCGGGTTGTTTAAATCAGGTGAATCAGCACCATCGTCGGTTGCTGAAAAACTCTGGGAGCATCGTTGCATGAAGTTATTTGCCAGGTTATTTCTGGTGTGTGGAGCATTAGCTCTGCTACCCCTGACAGTAAATAGTGCAGACAACTTAGAGTCTGTAAAATCTACGTCATTCATGGCAGGCCAGGAGCAAAAGGTTCCTGACTTTGACGCGATCAAAAACGCTGAACAACGTAAGCGTGCATTTGTCGCCTATCTGCTGCCTTCCTATCAACAGGTCAGTTCGGATATCTTATCTCAGCGTAGTCAGCTGGAAAAATTACAACAGCAATTACAGGATGGGATTTTGCTATCTGACAGACAACTGGACTGGTTACAAAATGTTGCTAACCAATATCGCCAGGAGTTGACTGATGACCATAGCCGCGACATTGATCGTCTGCTGGTCCGGGTCGATATATTGCCACCGGAACTAGTATTGAGTCAGGCGGCGACAGAATCTGGCTGGGGTACATCCCGTCTGGCCAAAAAGTCTCATAACTATTTTGGTCATTTTTGTCAGGCATCGTGTGGTGTAACGCCATATCGTTCCAATACAGCCAAAGCCAAGCAATTCAGTTCGCCAGAAATGGCGGTTCGGGCATATATGCAGAATCTGAATTCACATCCTGCATATAGTAAGGTTCGCGAGCTTAGAGCAGACATGCGAGCTAACGAACAGCCAATGGATGCTGTCGTATTGGCAAATGGATTGCGTCGTTACTCTACACTGGGCGATGGTTATGTGAAACGGATACAGGGGATGATCCGTTCCAATAAACAGTATTGGCGTTCATCAGGTCTAAATCCCGGTATTGAGCGTCGTTAATATCTGTTTTGCCACGCAAAAAAAAGCGCCGGATTGAATCGGCGCTTTTTATCAGTTGATCTCAATAATTTCTAAGCGATCATCGGGCTCGATCACTAATGATTGAGGCACCGCCGGGATATCCTGTTTATCGAAAGCGATATCGCCACCATCAATGATGCCGCTATTGCTGTTGATGGATTTAAAGTCAAACAGCTTATGGTCCATCAGATGGCTTGGCGTAATGTTTTGTATGGCGTTAAACATCGTTTCAATTCGTCCCGGGAAGCGGCGATCCCAGTCATTCAGCATTTCTTTCATGGCTTTGCGTTGCAGGTTCTCCTGAGAGCCGCAAAGATTACATGGAATAATAGGGAACGCTTTCCAGTCGGCATACCGAATCAAGTCTTTCTCTCGACAGTAAGCTAAAGGACGGATCACCACATGTTTGCCATCATCACTGACGAGCTTCGGTGGCATGGCTTTCAGCTTGCCGCCGTAGAACATGTTCAGCATCAGCGTTTCCAGGATGTCATCACGATGATGACCTAATGCTATTTTGGTTGCACCCAGTTCACTGGCTGTACGGTAGAGAATGCCGCGACGGAGGCGAGAGCAGAGGGAGCAGGTTGTTTTGCCTTCCGGGATCTTCTCTTTCACAATTGAATAAGTGTCTTCTTCGACAATCTTATATTCCACGCCGATGTTATCAAGATAGTTTGGCAAAACCTCCGGTGGAAATCCCGGCTGTTTCTGATCAAGATTAACCGCAATAATATCGAAGTGGATCGGGGCGCTGGCTTGTAAATTCCGCAGAATATCCAGCATGGCAAAGCTGTCCTTTCCACCAGACAAACAAACCATTACACGATCACCATCTTCGATCATGTTGAAATCGGCAATTGCCTGGCCAACATGCCGGCGCAGACGTTTTTGTAGTTTGTTGTTGTTGTATTGTTGTTTGGCAGAGAGTTCTTGCATTATGACTGACCGACCCTAAAAAAAGACAGGCCGCAATTATAGCGGCCGTCATTTCCCGGGCAAGTAAAGTAATATTATTCGTACGCTTTAACCACCAGCAAGTCCCCCTGAATACTGTCTACAACACGTTCAGCGGTATTACCAATGAATGCTGCCGACCATCCTGTCCGGCCAACACTGCCCAGAATCGTCAGTTCGGCATCCAGTGATTGTGCCAGCTCAGGCAATACATCTTCCGGCATCCCTTCCACAATGTGGATACATTCAGGCTGAATATCGAATTTACGGGCATATTCTTCCATTTCGGTTTTGTGGTGCTGTTGCATGGCATCACTGTACAGCTCAGGGCTGAATCCAGGTAATTCCAGAGCAATGTTCACAATAGGGGCCGGGAACGCATTAACCAGATGCAAGTTGGCTTTAACCAGTTGAGCAATGACTTTGGCTTCATGGATAATTCGTTCGTTCAGTGACATTTGCTCTGGTTCATCACTGATGTTGATAGCTGCCAGAATATTACCGCCGGCAGGCCAGCCATGGTGTTTGGTTACCAGTACAGGGCAAGGACATTTGCGCAACAGATGCCAGTCACTCGGGGTAAAGATAAATGATTTCAGAAGAGAATGATGATGAGCACTGGTAATCACCAGGTCATGGTCATGTTCCTTGACTTCCTGCAGGACGCATTCAAACGGACGGCTATGCCAGATAACTTTGGGCTCAATATCGAGTCCCTCGGACTGGTAGGGCTTGATCATACCGGAAAGCCAGCCCAGACGGTGAGTAATCACCCCTTGCCGCATTTCTTCCCGTTCTTCATTAGATAAAATGGATGTTATTTCATACGAAAAATCATAAATCGCAAGAAATACCTTTATCCGGGCCACATCCTCTAACCTGGCCAGTTCCACGGCACGCAGGAGTGCTGGCTGTTCAGGCATGGTGGGGTCTATTACTACCAGGATATTCCGATATTTAATCATAGGAGCCTCCTTGGGTAACGATTTGGCTATGATTACTACATTCAGCGTAGTCGATTTATAGCCGGATAACCGTTAGATCAAGCATACTCCGTGAGGTATTTATTTCCAGTAACTATTCAGAAATCTGATTTCCGGCTGAGCCTGCAATCTGTGACAGCGCAACCGGATCGAGAATCGTTACGTATTTCCCTTTAACTTTGATTAATCCGATTTTTTGGAAACGGCCAAGAAGACGACTGATGGTTTCGACGGTCAAACCCAAATAGTTACCGATATCACCCCGGGTCATGGCCAGACGAAATTCTCTGGGGGAAAAACCGCGTTGCGAAAAACGGTTTGATAAGTTGTTCAGAAACGCAGCCAGACGCTCTTCCGCATTTTTCTTGGACAGTAACAGGATCATTTCCTGATCACAGATAATCTCATTGCTCATCAGTCGCATAATCTGCTGGCGCAATTTCGACATCTTACCGGAAAGTTCATCCAGTACTTCATAGGGAATTTCACAGACCATGGATGTCTCCAGTGCCTGTGCAAATGAAGGATGGTATTGCCTGGTTACTGCATCAAAACCAACCAGATCACCAGCCAGATGAAAGCCGGTAATCTGTTCATCACCTTGTTCGGTAATGGTATAAGACTTCACTGTTCCGGAACGAATAGCAAAGAGTGATTTTAATTCATCACCTGCTTTAAAGAGAGTTTCACCCTTCTGAATAGGTTTTTTTCGTTCAATGATGGAGTCAAGGAGATCTAATTCAGAATTATTAAGCGAAAAAGGGATGCAGAGTTGGCTGATACTGCAATCATGACAATGAATGGCACCCCCACACGATGGAGGTCTTTTTGCTTTTGCTTTGTCCTGGATCATCTTGACGCTATTTGATTTTTGATTTTAGTCAAAAATATACCATTAACCGGGGTGGTTTGGGTAGCGGTAATAATATGGTTTTGTTCCGGGAAAGGGGACTATTTGTAAAATAAATCCGCCGCCGGGAATTCAGCGGCGGATTATATTGATTAACGGGCTTCAGGACGTCCGGCTGACGCTGATGCCTGTTGTTTCAGGTTGGATGTACCTGCTGCACGGCCACTACCGTTTACCGGTTTACGCTCATAAGGAGGGAAGTCTCCTTTCGGCGGAACTGGTGGCAGGGGAATTTCAGCTGGTCGGGTCATTTCTGCGTTAGCAAAACGAACTCGTTCGATCAAACCTTGAGCTTTTGCTTTATTAGCAACTATCGCCACTGTAGAGGTAGCAACAGGTTCTGGCTTAACGGTTGTTTCTTCCACGGCTGCTGGTTCAGCAATGACAGGTGCAACTGCTATTTCCACCGCAACAATGCTTTCCGCCGTTGTCGGCACATCAGCAGTTGTCTGTTCAGTTACCACCACTGCTTCTGGTGACTCAATCACAGGCGTTACCGTTTCCACTGCTTCGGTTTTTTCCGCTGGTTCCGCTACAGGTGATGTTTCTGCTGTAACAGGTGTTTCAACCGGGCTTTCAGAAACTGCTGCCTGAGGTACAGTATCAGCTTGTTGCTGCAGAGTTACTTCTGCAACGACTGTTTCCACCGGCTGTTCCTGAACCTGAGCTGGTATTTCAGTTGCTGTCTCCGCGGTTGTTACAGTCTGAACTGCTTTTTCTTCTGCATTCCGTTCAGCGTTATTGCGGCGGCGACGAGTCCGCGGCTGCGCTTCCGTTGCTACGGTTTCCGTTTCAGGCTTAGTTGCAATCACCTCATTCTGAACAGTTTCATCGCTTATCCGCACTTTCTTGCGCATGTTACGGCGTTCACGACGTTCTTCGACTTTCTGTTCTTTACGGACAGCATCCTGCTGCGTTTCCGTCGCAGGGGCTTCATTTCGCGGCTTACGCTCTTTAGGTGCCCGTTCAGGTTTAGCTGATAACTCTTTTTCAGCATTACTTTCACGGACGGGACGTTCAGCCTTTTCTGTCCGCTCAGTGCGGGAACGGCGACTCTGACGAGTCGGTGCAATCTGACTCTTTTCTTCTGCCGCTACTGTACCACCAGCCTCTTCCTCGCGATTACGAGGCGTATAAGCTGCATTTCGTTTACGGTTACTACTGCGGTTATCCCGACGGCGTTGTGGCGGACGTTCTTTTTCAGGTTGTTTTTCTTCTGCTGCCGGAGCTTCAGAAGAGCCTTTAAATAGTGAACCAATGAAGCCGAACAGGCGCGATAACACTCCTTCCGATGCTGGTTTTTCAGCTGGCGCGGATGCTTTTACAGGTGCGGGAGCCGGTACGCTTGGCGCAACGAAACCCTGCAATGCTGGTTGTTCTGCTGGCGCAATAACCTGCTGTGGTTTTGGCTGATACTCTTCAACTGGCGTTTCAGTTTTCAGTTCATAGCTGAGAGCACCGGTTTCTTCACCGGAACGGAAGCGTGACACCTCAAAATGCGGCGTTTCCAGACGGCTGTTAGGAATAATCAGCAGCTGAACCTTGTGACGTTGTTCCAGTTTCAGCACTGCCTGGCGTTTTTCGTTCAGCAGATAAGCAGCGACATCAACAGGCACCTGAGCAATAACCTGTTCGGTGTTGTCTTTCAGTGCTTCTTCTTCGATCAGACGCAGAATACTGAGCGCCAGCGATTCATTATCACGAATAAAACCCTGGCCACTGCAGCGTGGGCAGACATGAGTGCTGGATTCATTCAGTGACGGGCGTAAACGCTGACGGGACAGTTCCAGCAGACCAAAGCGGGAAATCCGGCCTAACTGAATACGGGCACGATCCTGACGGACTGCATCACGCAGGCGGTTTTCCACTTCGCGCTGATGACGTACAGGTGTCATATCGATGAAATCGATAACAATCAGACCACCCAAGTCACGCAGACGTAATTGACGGGCAATTTCATCAGCGGCTTCCAGGTTGGTCTGCAGCGCGGTTTCCTCAATATCACCGCCCTTGGTTGCCCGGGAGGAGTTGATATCAATAGAGGTCAGCGCCTCGGTCGGATCGATAACGATAGAACCACCGGACGGCAGACGCACTTCACGCTGGAAAGCAGACTCAATCTGGCTTTCGATCTGGAAATGTGTGAATAGCGGGATTTCGCTTTTATACAGTTTCACCCGGTTGATGAAATCCGGACGAACCAGTTCGATATGCTGTTTTGCCCGTTCAAAAATGGTTTCGCTATCGATCAGAATCTCACCGATATCACGGCGCAGATAGTCACGGATTGCACGGACAATAACGTTACTTTCCTGATGGATTAGGAATGGCGCGGGGCGGTTGCTGGAGGCTGTCTTAATCGCATTCCAGTGCTTGAGCAGAATGTTAAGGTCCCACTCCAGCTCTTCCTGCGATTTGCCAACCCCGGCTGTACGAACGATCAGACCCATGCCAGCAGGAACTTCCAGACCGTTCATGGCTTCTTTCAGCTCGGTACGCTCATCACCCTCAATACGACGGGAAATCCCGCCAGCACGAGGATTATTTGGCATTAATACCAGATAGCTACCAGCCAGACTGATGAAGGTGGTTAATGCCGCGCCTTTATTGCCACGTTCTTCTTTATCAATCTGAACGATGACTTCCAGACCTTCCTTGATCACTTCCTTGATGTTAGGACGACCATGGAAGGTATAGTTCTCAGGGAAATATTCCCGGGCGATTTCTTTGAGCGGAAGGAAACCATGGCGCTCAGCACCATAATCGACGAAAGCTGCTTCCAGACTTGGCTCGATACGAGTGATTTTGCCTTTGTAAATGTTTGCTTTTTTCTGCTCATGACCAGGGCTTTCAATATCCAGGTCATAAATTCGCTGCCCGTCAACAAGGGCGACACGCAACTCTTCTTCTTGAGTTGCGTTGATTAGCATTCTTTTCATTCAAATCTCTGTTTTTGTAGATTGTTTTGATTATGTACTTCGCTGTTGCTTGAAACAGACACTACCGGCCTCGGGTCTTAATGGCATGTGGTTGGCAACCTCCCGGTTGGGACATGCGTGAGGCGCACTTTTAGGTGCATTCATGTTTCCACCCTTGCGACAAGGGGGCGGGCGAAGAATCGATGATTTCTTAAGACGCAGAAAAAATAATTTTGCGCCTAATATAGAAAATCGCTCCATTATTCCATTTTCCATTGAAGCAGTGCAAGGCATGGTGTAATGAGTTTGCGACAATCATCAATTGCTGAGTTAGAATTGCAACATGAACAATACAAATCAAGGCGTACAGTTCATCACTATTGATGCTGAGCAAGATGGACAACGCATAGATAACTTTTTGAAAACTCAGCTGAAAGGGGTTCCCAAGAGCCTCATTTACCGTATTTTGCGCAAAGGAGAGGTGCGGGTTAATAAAAAACGCATTAAACCTGAGTATAAACTCTGTGTTGGCGATGAGATTCGTGTTCCGCCAGTACGGGTTGCGGAAGAGAACGCATTGCCATCCTCCAGACTGAGTTCGGTACAGGCACTGGCTCATCAGATCCTGTTTGAGGACGATGCCATCATTGTGTTGAATAAACCATCAGGGTTAGCAGTTCATGGTGGCAGTGGCCTGAGTTTCGGGGTTATCGAGGGTCTGCGGGCTTTAAGACCGGAAAGCCGTTTTCTGGAATTGGTTCACCGCCTGGATCGTGATACCTCTGGTCTGCTGCTGGTTGCAAAGAAACGCAGTGCACTGAAACACCTTCATGAGCAGTTGCGTGTGAAAACAATGCGCAAACAGTACCTGGCACTGGTTCGGGGGCAATGGCAGCCGCATGTCAAAGTGGTGAATGCGCCGTTGCTGAAAAACATTCTGCAATCCGGTGAACGGATTGTGCGGGTGAACAGTGAAGGCAAACCATCTGAAACCCGTTTTCAGATCATGCAGAAATTTGCTAATGCCACACTGGTTATGGCCAGTCCGATAACCGGGCGTACGCATCAGATCCGTGTCCATACCGCACATGCCGGTCATCCTATTGCCTGTGATGATAAATATGGTGAACGCGCATTTGATGAGATCGTCAGATCAGCTGGCTTAACCCGGTTATTTCTGCATGCTTACCGGCTGACATTCACTCACCCGGTAACCGGTAAAGAAATGTCCGTTGAAGCGCCGCTGGATAAAGATTTACAAGCAGTATTGGATCGGCTGGACAAATAGCATGAAAGGGTACCAACTCATCATTTTTGACTGGGATGGCACGTTGATGGACTCAATCCAGCGGATTGTCTCCTGTATGCAAAAAGCGGCACGTGCCTGCAATTTACCTGAACCTTCATCCGAGGATGTCAGGGACATTATCGGGCTGAGCTTATCCGTAGCCATGCCGCGTTTGTTTCCGCAGGCTGTGCCTGAGCAGCATCAGATACTGATTCAGCATTACAGTAATTACTATAAGCATCTTGATGACACGCCGACACCCTTGTTTCCTGGCGTTGATGACATGATGCGACAGTTACATGCTGCCGGGAAATCACTGGCGGTTGCGACGGGCAAATCCCGTAGTGGCCTGGAGCGGGTATTGGCTGAAACCGGATTAGGCGGATTGTTCTGTATCCGCCGTGGCGCAGACGAAGCCAAGTCAAAACCAGATCCGCTGATGTTGAAACAGATTCTGGATGAGCTGGCAATACCGGTGGAGCAGTCGGTCATGATCGGCGACTCAGTGCATGATCTCGCTATGGCCAGGGCGATAGGCATGGACAGCATTGGCGTAACCTGGGGCGTACACGACAGACTCCTGCTGGAACAACACCAGCCGGTGACAATCGTCGATTCTGTCGCTGATTTGCATCGCCATCTTCACCTGTAAAAACATTCCTGACTTTGTGAGGCAAGTCAGGATATGTTTTTATTGTGGTAATTCCATTCCCCATGCAGCAAGCATATCGACCAGTGCGATTACAGGCAGTCCGATCAAGCTATTGGGATCTCGTCCTTCCAGCTGGCTGAATAAGGTGATGCCTAGACCTTCAGATTTGAAGCTCCCTGCACAGTCCAATGGCATTTCGGCTTTAACATAACGTTTTATCTGTTCTGAAGACAAAGCGCGAAAATGAACGTGAAAAGGTTCGGCCAGTAGCTGATAGCGATCTTGTGTTGCGTCATACAAACACAAACCGGTGTAAAAAGTGATGCGCTGACCCGAAGCCGCCTGTAGTTGCGCGATAGCGGCAGGTTCCGTGCCCGGTTTACCGACGACCAAGCCGTTAATCGTGCATACCTGGTCGCTACCGATAATCCAGCTTGCCGGATTGTTTGCGGCGACGGCTTTTGCCTTTTCCAATGCCAGTCGCTGTACCAGTTGCTCAGCGCTTTCCTCCGGCCGGGGCGTTTCATCAATCAGTGGTGCCATACACCGGAAGGGCAGTGCAAGTTTTTCCAATAATGCCTGTCGGTAGATGGATGTGGACGCAAGGATTAAATCTGGTGTCTTCATAGTGGTTTTTCCTTTGACTATCTTGAGTTGTGTCTATATCATGCCCGCCTTATGCAAAAGGTGAAACTGCCCATAAAGATCGACCCAGTCCGCTGCACAGCAAAACGCCTTGATTACCAGGGAATTGTTGAAGCTAAGTGCATGCCGCGTCTGGCCGAATCCTCTAACGGAATTGTTGGTGATATCGAAGCCACACTGAGTTTTTTCACTGATGCTCAGGGTTTGATTGTTCTGCAGGGAACTGCAGAGGCAACATTAATCCTTGAATGTCAGCGTTGCTCGGGTGAATTTGAACATCACTGCAAGGCCGAGTTCTCGTATACTCCTCGTTTGAAGAATACGATAGAGGATGAAATCCCGGAATCTTACGAGCTTATTGAGCTTGATGAGAACGGTGAATTTGATCTTCATGAGCTGCTCGAGGATGAATTAATTCTCAGTCTGCCCATTGTGGCAATGCACCCGGAGGACGAATGTCCGATGGCGGGTGCGCAAATGACGTGGGGTGAGATCGACCCTGCTGATGAGCGCCCGAATCCGTTTGCTGTTCTAACTAGTTTGAAACGCAAGTAAGTTAATTAGGAGTAAGGTCAATGGCCGTACAACAGAACCGTAAAACTCGTTCACGCCGTGGTATGCGTCGTTCACACGATGCACTGACTGCTGCACAGCTGAGCGTTGATGCAACTAGCGGTGAAACTCATCGTCGTCACCATGTGACTGCCGACGGTTACTACCGTGGTAAAAAGGTAATCTAAGTTCTGTAACGCGGATCTGCCTTTTGTCTGTTCTAACGGTTGCGTTAGATGCTATGGGGGGGGATTACGGTCCCTCCGAAACAGTGCCTGCCGCTGCGCAGGCACTGTCGCTTTTGCCGAACCTGAATATTTTTCTTGTTGGTAATGAAGAGATCCTTCTCCCGTTACTGCAGCAATACTCGCTTTCTTCTCATCCCCGTTTACATCTGATTCATGCTTCTCAGTCTGTTTCTATGGCTGAACGCCCTGTTATTGCTTTACGCAACAAAACTGATTCATCCATGCGGATTATGCTGGAGCTGGTCAACTCCGGTCGGGCCCAGGCTTGTGTCAGTAGCGGAAATACAGGCGCGCTGATGGTGATGGCGATGAGAGTGCTTACCATGTTGCCGCATTTGAAGCGGCCGGCCCTCTGTACTTCTCTACCTAACTTGTCCGGTCAGCACACTGTCATGCTGGATCTGGGGTGTAATGTTAATTGTACGCCCGAAATGCTGTGGCAATTCGCCTGTCTTGGCGATTTGGTTGCCAGGCATGTTCATGCCATTTCCTTACCGAAAATTGCCTTATTAAATGTCGGTGAAGAAGTAATAAAAGGTAGTCAGCTGGTTCAGAAGACCGCAAATCTGCTTAATTCTGATAAAAGACTTAACTATATTGGGTTCCTTGAAGGCGATCAGCTCATATCCGGTCTGGCTGATGTTATTGTATGCGATGGCTTCACCGGAAATATTGCATTGAAGACTGCAGAAGGAATCGCGCGGTTTTTTTATAATCAGATAAAGGGTTCCAATGAGACCTTTTCTGCAAAAAACAAGTCAAATAAGGCTGCAGAAATACAAACATCTTTGTCAGTGATGCATCCTGACCACTATAATGGTGCCAGTCTTCTGGGGCTAAACGGAATCGTAATTAAAAGTCATGGGCGCGCCGAGCGGCGGGCTTTATCCAATGCCATTCTGCATGCGGTGGCTGAGATCGAGCAGCAATTACCTCGTCGGATCTCAGAACGCTTTATCGCAGAACACACATACGAGCGCTAATTCACTTTATGTTCAGTAAAATTCTTGGTACGGGTAGTTATGTACCCGCAAAGGTTCGTACTAACGCTGATCTTGAGCGTATGGTCGAAACCAGTGATGAATGGATCGTGGAAAGAACCGGTATCCGTGAACGTCGTATCGCCGGCGATAATGAAACCGTTGCTTCATTATCTTTTCAGGCAGCACAACAGGCGTTGTCAGCGGCGGAGATCACTGCTGCTGAGCTCGACATGATTATTGTTGCTACGACCAGTGCCGAAAATGCATTTCCGGCGGCAGCCTGTGAATTGCAGGCGATGCTTGATCGTCCTGGTATCCCGGCATTCGATCTGGCGGCAGCGTGCGCCGGATTTACATATGCACTCAGCGTTGCTGACCAGTTCATCCGTGCCGGAAATGCCAAGCATATTCTGGTGGTCGGCGCTGATACATTATCCCGGGCGTGTGAACCGAATGACCGGGGTACGATCATTTTATTCGGCGATGGTGCCGGTGCAGTTGTATTAGGCGCATCAGAAGAACAGGGCATTCTGTCTACACATTTATTCGCGGACGGCCGCTATGGTGATTTACTTAAATTGCCGCAGGCTCAGCGTGGTTCTGATGACACAGACAATGCCTACATGTTTATGAAAGGCAATGATGTCTTTAAGGTTGCGGTAACCCGTTTGAGTGAACTGGTTACCCAGACGCTGGACGCCAATAATATTGATAAATCCGAGCTGGATTGGCTGGTTCCGCATCAGGCTAACTGGCGCATTATCAGCGCTACTGCGAAAAAACTGGGTATGTCGATGGATCAGGTGATCCTGACATTGGATCGTCACGGCAATACATCTGCAGCATCAGTACCTATTGCGCTGGATGAAGGTGTGCGTGACGGCCGGATCAAACGCGGCCAATTATTACTGCTGGAAGCCTTTGGTGGCGGGTTCACCTGGGGTTCTGCTCTGATTCGTTATTGATAATAAAGGAAATAAAAATGAGTAAGTTTGCTATTGCCTTTCCGGGACAAGGTTCTCAGAGCGTAGGCATGCTGGCTGAACTGGCGGAAGCCTATCCCATCATTAAAGAAACATTCGCAGAAGCCAGCGCAGTATTAGGTTATGACCTGTTTGAACTGGTGATGCAGGGGCCGGCTGAAGAACTGAACAAAACTTGGAAAACACAACCGGCATTACTGACCAGTTCTGTTGCTTTATGGCGTTTATGGCAAGCTCAGGGTGGTGCAACTCCGGCTGTTATGGCGGGTCATAGTCTGGGTGAATATTCTGCGTTGGTGTGTGCCGGCGCTCTGAATTTCACGGATGCGGTCAAACTGGTTGAGCTGCGTGGTCAGGCGATGCAGCGTGCTGTGCCGGAAGGTGTTGGCGCAATGGCGGCTATCATCGGCCTGGATAACGACTCTATTGCCGCAAACTGTGAAAAAGCAGCTGAAGGTCAGGTTGTTTCTCCGGTGAACTTTAACTCACCGGGTCAGGTAGTTATTGCTGGCCATAAAGAAGCGGTTGAACGCGCTAATGTGCTGATGAAAGAGTCAGGTGCTAAACGTGCATTGCCATTACCTGTCAGCGTGCCATCACACTGCGCATTGATGAAACCGGCGGCAGAAGAGCTGGCTGCTGCACTGGTTGCATTAGAAGTTAAAACACCTGTAATTCCGGTAATCAATAATGCCGATGTTGCTACCGTGACCGATTCGGCTGCGATTAAAGATGCGCTCGTGCGCCAGTTGTATAGTCCTGTCCGCTGGACTGAAACTGTTGAAAGAATGGCAAATGAAGACATTACTTTCGAGATCGAAATGGGGCCTGGCAAAGTATTAACCGGTCTGGTGAAACGTATTGATAAACGTGTCGATGGCTGTGCGATTAACGATGTTGCCGGTCTGCAAGACGCGTTGAGCAAAGTTCAGTAAGAGGAATAGAAATGAATTTTCAAGGTAAAGTAGTACTGGTAACCGGCGCCACTCGCGGTATTGGTAAAGCGATTGCACAGACATTTGCAAACCGTGGTGCGACAGTTGTTGGTACTGCTACCAGCGAATCAGGCGCGGCAGCAATCAGTGAATATCTGGCTGATGCGGGCGTTGGTCTGGTACTGAATGTGACAGAACAAGCATCTATTGACGCATTGTTTGAGGCGATCAAGGCCAAGTATGGTGAAGTAGACGTACTGGTTAACAACGCAGGTATTACCCGCGACAACCTGCTGATGCGCATGAAAGATGATGAATGGGATGACATCATTCAGACTAACCTGTCATCTGTCTATCGTTTATCTAAAGCTGTGCTGCGCAGCATGATGAAAAAACGTTATGGCCGTATCATCAGCATTGGTTCTGTTGTTGGTACTATGGGCAACGCTGGTCAGACTAATTACGCTGCGGCTAAAGCTGGTTTGTTAGGTTTTACCAAATCACTGGCTCGTGAAGTGGGCTCCCGCGGAATCACAGTTAACGTGGTTGCACCTGGTTTTATTGAAACAGATATGACGCATGTTCTGAATGACGAACAGCGTAACGGTATTCTGAGTCAGGTTCCGGCAGGTCGTCTGGGCTCTGCTCAGGAAATTGCTTCTGCAGTGGCATTTTTGGCCTCTGATGAGGCTGCTTATATCACCGGTGAGACTTTACACGTTAATGGTGGTATGTACATGGTTTAAGGTTCAATTGGTGCTGTTTATGGCGGAAATATAGAGGAATATCTCTAAAATCCTGAATGGACAGCCCCAAGAGTCTTGCAAACTATGAACAATTGAATACACTACGTCAACACACGCATTTGCGTATTTCTAAAGGAAAAATCAGGTCATGAGTACTATCGAAGAACGCGTAAAAAAAATTATCATCGAACAACTGGGTGTTAAAGAAGAAGACGTTAAATCAGCAGCATCTTTTGTTGATGATTTAGGTGCTGACTCTCTGGACACCGTTGAACTGGTAATGGCGCTGGAAGAAGAGTTCGATACTGAAATCCCTGATGAAGAAGCAGAAAAGATCACTACTGTTCAAGCTGCTATCGATTACATCCTTTCTCATCAGGAATAATCGCCTGACAGCAGGAGCGTGATTCTAACGCTCCTGTTTCTTGTTTTAACATCCGTTATTTTCCTCCCGGAGGCTTTCCTGTGTCAAAGCGCAGAGTAGTGGTGACCGGCCTGGGGATGTTGTCTCCCGTAGGTAACACTGCTGAAGAATCTTGGCAGAACTTGTTAAAAGGCCAAAGCGGTATCACCTCCATCGAACATTTCGATACGACTGACTTCCCAACCAAGTTTGCAGGTCTGGTCAAGGATTTCGATCCCGAACAACACGGCATCAGCAAAAAAGACGCCCGTAAGATGGATTTATTCATTCAGTACGGTGTAGCAGCTGGTCTTCAGGCTCTGGACGATTCAGGTCTTGAAGTAACTGAGACTAATGCTCATCGTGTTGGTGTAACCATTGGTTCTGGTATCGGTGGTCTGGGTTTGATTGAAACAAACCATACCAGTCTGATGAATGGTGGTCCGCGTAAGCTGAGCCCGTTTTTCGTACCATCAACCATCATCAACATGGCGGCAGGTCATCTGTCTATCATGAGAGGATTGCGTGGTCCTAACATCGCTATTACTACAGCGTGTACTTCTGGTACGCATGCGATTGGCTTTGCCGCTCGCATGATCGCTTATGGTGATGCTGATGCGATGGTTGCTGGTGGAACCGAAAAAGCATCAACCCCGATGGGTATGGGTGGTTTCGCTGCGGCGAAAGCATTGTCTGCCCGTAACGACGAGCCTCAGAAGGCAAGTCGCCCATGGGACAAAGACCGTGATGGTTTTGTTCTCGGTGATGGGGCTGGCGTACTGGTACTGGAAGAGTACGAACATGCCAAAGCCCGTGGCGCCAAGATTTATGCTGAGCTGATTGGTTTTGGTATGAGTGGTGATGCTCATCATATGACTGCGCCACCTGATGATGGCCGCGGCGCCGCACAGGCGATGCATAATGCACTTCATGATGCAGGTATTGCTCCGGAAGCAATCGGTTATATCAATGCTCACGGTACTTCCACACCACTGGGTGACAAGGCGGAACTGCGTGCAGTGAAGAGCACATTTGGTGCACATGCCAACAACTTGATGGTTAGCTCAACCAAATCCATGACAGGCCATTTGCTTGGCGCTGCTGGTGCGATTGAAGCAATCATTACTGTTCTGGCTCTGCGGGACCAGATCGCTCCTCCGACTATCAATCTGGATAATCCGGATGAAGAGTGCGATTTAGATCTGGTTGCCAATGTTGCTAAACCGGGTAATTTTGAGTGTGCTTTGTCTAACTCGTTTGGCTTCGGTGGTACTAACGGTTCACTGATCTTTAAACGCGTTTAACGCTCGATATTATTCAGAAGGGCCTGATACACTGCTGTCAGGCCCTTTTTATTTGCGAATTTTTTATGATTTTGGTTAATGGTTCCCCGGCAACCACCATTTCCGTTCTGGATCGGGGATTGACGTTAGGTGATGGTTTATTCACGACTTTACATCTGAAAAATCAACGTCCTCAGCTATGGGATTACCATATCCAGCGAATTCTGCATGGATGTAACCGGCTTAAATTATCTTTTCCTGATTTCGATTCGTTGTATCAACAGTGCTGCCAGCTTGCCGCGTCCGTCGATGATGAAAATGCCTGCGGCAAAATAATACTGACAAGAGGAAGCGGCGGGCGTGGATATAGTCCTCAGGGATGCCTGGCTCCCAGTGTTATTGTTTCTGTTCATCCTTACCCGGAGCATTATCGGACCTGGCAACAGCAGGGTATCAATCTGGGCGTTGCTGAACAGCGTCTGGGGTGGCAGCCAATGCTGGAGGGTATAAAGACGCTGAACCGACTGGAACAGGTATTGCTGAAAGATGAACTGGATAATAGAGGGCTCGCCGAAGCAGTAGTTCTGGACTGGCAAGGGAATGTTGTCGAAGCCGTAACGGCAAATCTGTTTTGGCGAAAAAACGAACAAATTTTTACGCCCGACTTGAAACAATCCGGTGTGTATGGTGTGATGCGCGCCTTTGTTATACAGCAACTGACCGAGTGGCAGCATGTTGTTAAATCCGTATCGTCAGGGCTGGATGCGTTGCTGGATGCAGATGAAGTCTGGATGACAAATGCACTGATGGGCATTGTACCGGTAACAGGAATAAAAGATGTCAAATATGAAGATCATCGCTTTGCTCAGCGCCTTCAAAATGCGCTGGCTGCGTTGGCCTAAAGCGATTCGTATAATCACCGCTGTGGCGGCGCTGTCATTCTGCACGGTGACCATCTGGGGCGCCTGGAACTGGCAGCAGCTTGATTCCGTATTATTGAAGGGGAATTCCCGGCTTTATACTGTAGCTAAAGGTGCCAAGGCAAAAGATGTGCTGATGGATCTTGCTGCCGAGCCGGTTTCGCCATTCTGGTCTGTGATCTGGTTAAAGCTACATCCTGAATTCAGTCAGATTAAAGCCGGAACCTACAAGATTGAAAAAGGCTGGAATGTCAAACATGCTCTTTTAGTCTTTGTCAGTGGCAAAGAAGCCGTTTTTTCTGTCACCCTGATTGAAGGTCAGCGTATAGAGGACTGGCTGCAAATACTGAGCAGAGCACCGTATCTGGAACAACCTCTGACACCTGACGACCTGATTAGTCTGCGCAGTGAATTCGATATCGAGCAGGAGAATATCGAAGGATGGTTTTTACCGGAAACGTATTCTTATACGGTTGGTACGACCAGCCGGGAAATTTTGCGCCGTGCACATAATGAAATGAAACATTTCCTGGAAAAAAACTGGAATAACCGGGATAAATCAGTTCCTTACGAATCACCGTATGAAGCTCTGGTTATGGCGTCAATTATTGAGAAAGAGACTGGCAAAGACAATGAGCGTCCACGGATTGCTTCTGTTTTTGTTAATCGCTTAAACAAAAAAATGAAACTGCAAACCGATCCGACGGTCATATACGGTGTTAAGGATCGATATGATGGCAATATTCGACGCAGCGATTTACGGGATGACAATCCGTATAATACCTATGTGATTGACGGATTGCCTCCGACTCCGATTGCGATGCCAGGTAAGGCCGCTATCAAGGCGGCATTGCACCCGGAGAAAACAAATTATCTCTATTTTGTAGCTAAAGGCGGTGGTGCTCACAAGTTCTCAACCTCCCTGGCTGAACATAACGATGCGGTAAAACGCTACATACTGGAGCGGTAGATGAGCGCTAAGTTCATTGTCATTGAAGGTTTAGAAGGTGCGGGTAAAAGTACCGCAGTCAGTTATGTCCTGGATTGGTTGCATGAGCATGGCATTACCTGCCTGGAAACGACCCGAGAACCAGGTGGGACACCGCTGGCGGAAAAGATGCGCAGTATAGTGAAAGAAGTGCATGATGAACCGCTGACTATTCAGGCTGAATTACTGCTGATGTATGCGGCCCGGGTTCAGTTGGTCGAAAACCGGATTAAACCTGCGCTGGAACGTGGCTGCTGGGTGGTAGGTGATCGTCATGACCTGTCATCGCAGGCTTATCAGGGCGGTGGACGCGGAATTGATCTTGGATTGATTGGTCAGATTAAACAGGCTGTGCTGGGTGATTTTGCGCCGGACCTGACTTTGTATCTGGATATTGATCCTGCTCTTGGTCTGCAGCGGGCCAGACAGCGTGGTGAACTGGATCGGATCGAGTTAGAAGCGCTGGCTTTCTTCCAGCGTACACGGGCCCGTTATCTGGAGCTGGCAGTACAGGATCCGAAAATTCATATTATTGACGCCAGTCAGACGCCGGAACAGGTTCAGACAGCCATTAATGCAGTGCTGGAGCAGGCATTATGTATCCATGGCTGATGCCATACTGGCAGCGTTTCCAGTTGATGTTTGCTGGTAAACGTCTTCCGCATGCGTTTTTGCTGGCAGGTCCGTCGGGTATAGGCAAATCAGCATTAGCGGTACAGTGGGCCTCGCTGTTTCTGTGTGAAAAACCACAGCAAAACTCGCCTTGTGGTCACTGCCATGCATGCCAGTTATCCCGTCAGCAGGCGCATCCGGACTGGCATGTTTATGGAGACGATGATACCCGGACAATTGGCGTGGATACGATTCGTCAATTGTCTGCGCAATTAATGAATAGCCCGCAATTAGGCCGAGGGAAAGTGGCGGTAATCCGGCAAGCGGAGCGGATGACTGAAGCGGCTGCCAATGCGTTATTAAAAACCCTGGAAGAGCCGCCGGGTAACAGTTTGCTCATATTACAGAGCGAATCGGCGATGAAATTGTTACCAACCATAGTCAGTCGCTGTCAGGTATGGACGTTACAGGCTGATGAACAACAGGCCTTGACCTGGTTACATGAACAATTGCCGGGACGAAATATTTCGCCAGCCATGCTGCGTCTGAATCAGGGTGCTCCGCTGCGAACGCTGGCTTATCTGAATGAAGGCGGTGAGCAGCAACGTCAGGCTGTGATTACCGCACTGGATGCTTATCGTTTACAGCCCTGGACGATTGGCAGTCTGACCAAATGCTGGGTTTCGGCTATGCCGGTTACATTTGAATGGCTGAGCCGGCTATTGCTGGACGCGCTGAAACTGCAGCAAGGCGTTGCGCTGCAGCAATTACCCTTTGCGGATCATCCTGCTTTATTGTCCTTTCTGGCCCAGCGTCCGGCGGAGTGTCTGTTAGACAGTATGCAGCAGTTACTGCAACTGAAGCAGTCATTGGCGGATATGCCTTCTGCGGTGCCTTCAATTCTTTTTGCCGACTGGCTCAGTCAACTTCTTACCAAGGAATAAACAAGTGTTAGTGGATTCTCATTGCCATCTTGATCGTCTCGATTATGAAAAGAAACATCACGATCTGGCTGACGTATTACAGAAAGCACAGCAAAGAGGTGTTAGCCACTTCTTATCGGTATCGGTAACGCTGGATGCTTTTCCTGCCATGTTAACCTCCGTATTGCCTTATCCGAATGTATTTGCTTCCTGTGGTGTACACCCTTTGGATCTGGAGTCTTCGTGGAGCGGTGAGCTATTGCGTGAGCTGGCGATTCATCCCCGTGTGGTGGCCATTGGTGAGACCGGGCTGGATTATTACTACAGTACGGAGAATAAAGCAGAACAACAGCAGGCATTCCGGGAACATATCCGTGTTTCCCGCGAACTGAAAAAGCCGGTGATTGTTCACACTCGTGATGCGAAAGCAGACACACTGGCAATCCTGAAAGAAGAGCAGGCCGGTGAAGTAGGGGGCGTACTGCATTGTTTCACCGAAGACTGGGCAATGGCGAAAGAAGCGCTGGATTTGGGAATGTATATTTCTATTTCCGGGATTGTGACATTCCGTAATGCCGAGGCGTTGAGAGACGTGACCCGGCAGATCCCGGCTGATCGCTTACTGATTGAGACCGACTCGCCTTATCTGGCGCCGGTGCCACATCGTGGACACCAGAACGAGCCAGCCTATGTCGCTGATGTGGCTAAATTTATCGCCGAATTGCGCGGTGTTTCAACGGAATCACTGGCCGAGCAGACCAGTGAGAACTTCTTCCGTCTGTTTTCTCAGGCTCAGCGCTGAATTATCTGATGTCAGCACGGTTTAGATAGACTGAAACTGTGCTGACGTCTGCTGAAACTCAGCCAGATAATCAATGTGAACACCTTCCATCTCGTTCGTGTTTTCCTGATGGGCCTCTCCCTGACTATACAGCACCACTCTGTCTGCCTGTGATGAACGCAATGAACGGATAAAGCGAATGAAATCCGCACGGGAAAGTTGTTCGAGTTCTGTCGTCACCAGTTCCCGCTGACGGAAGGAAAAATCCCGATTGCCGATACTGCTCCATAACCGCTGACTGCGGGTCCGCAGATTGGCATCAGCCTCGGTCAATTGGTGGATCAGTCCCTGCTTGTTGTTTTGCCAGGTTTGCTCATTCATTTCCATTAGTTGCATATGAAAGGCGTCAATAAACAATTCTATTGCTGCCAGTAAGCCATCCGGCGCCATGACAGGGGACTGAACATAAAACACAAGCCCCGGATGCCGGTTAAGAGGCAGATTTCCCGTGCCTACGACATAACCCAGTTGCTGCTGGGTTCGCAAATCGTGGAAGAAGGACGAGGACATGATGTGGTTAGCCAGCGTGTAGCAGGCAATACTGGCCGGAGTCTTCTCGGGAGACTGATAATACAGCAGCAGAGCCGAATCGTTATGCGGACTATGGCATTCATAAAGCAAGGTGCCGGCATTGCGGATATCCACCAGACGGCGACGTGTCTCCCGGCTGGGCAGACTATTAGGGGTGATTTGTCGTTCAAGAAGACCGGCTATCAGACGGACTTCATCTTCCTGAATATCGCCATGAGCCAATACTTCCAGGTGAACCGCCTGAAACAGACGTCGCATGAACTCCGGTAGCTCAGATGGCGTCACATTTTCCAGGTAGGCAATCATCGTATCCACCGGTGGGTTATTGGGCTGCAATAAATTAGTCAGCTGGCTGAATAAATGCGCAATCGGCCGGCCCTTGTTCTGATTTCGCCAGCTGCGCAGCAATTGATCCCGGATGGAATAGAAGCGCTCCGGTTCATAATGGCCTGCTGTCCGGTTTTTCAATAATAGTTCAAGTAAATGATACAGACGGCAGCTGAATCCGTGGAGCTGTATGGTAAATCCACCCTGATGCGCATAAATGTTGTAATTCAGGCCGGCAATTTCAGCCGGGTAGGTGAATTCATTCAGATGATCGAGTAACAGCTCGACCATTAACCGGCACATGGCAATGTGATAGGGCGATTGTACGGCATGCTCGCTATCTACAGCGATGAACAGACTGGCTTTCGGCGTAGCAAAAGAATCATCCTGCAAATGCCAGATCCGCAGACCGGCGCGATGGATTAATCTGTGGGGAATGGTTTGCGGTTCAGTTACGGCCCGGGTAGTAAACCGATCCGGCAGAAATGGATTGGGTTCCGGGAGTTTGTAACGTTTGGGATCTGGTAGCGCGGCATTTCGCCAGATATTCAGCCATGCAGTTTCAATCGGACTGACCTGATACGGCGTGTCATACCATTTTGCGGTCTGTGTCGTTTCCATCTCCGGCGCAATTAGCGTGATCCGCATGTTATCCGGTGTCATATAACGCACCATCTCCCGGATTTTATCGGCATCCAGACCCGTCATCAGATAATCCCCTCTGATCACATCTTCAGGCTGGTAATGGAACAGGTTCATTGACAGATGCGAGACATTATCTAATGGGCGATGACTCTCCTGAATCAGATACATGGTTTTCAATAACGTTGCTTTTTCATCATAACGCCAGCCATCAATACCTTGTTCTTCCAGCAGACGCAGAAAGCTGAACAAATGTTCAATAATGGATGTTTCATGCTCCAGGCCTTTCGGTGTCAGCGAAAAATTGATCTGAAAATCCCGGAAATTGGAACCACCCACACCGCCGCCAGCAGAAAGAGCACTGATCCAGCCCTGACGTTTCATATAGCTGAACAAACTGCCTTTGCCTTCATAACCTATCAGATGACTGATGTAGGTCAGCGGTTTGAGGGGGTAACAGCTATCCACATTAGGCAGTGCAAAGCTGACTGATAAGCGGCGTAGCTCCTGAAGCGGTTTAATCTGAATTCGCAGCCTGAGATCCTGTTCTCGGTATAACGGCACAGCGATCGGGGTTGCAGAAGGTAGCTGACGGCGGATAACCGCAGAGAAAAAGCGTTTAGCCGCCTGTTCCTGAACAGCCAAAGACCAGTCAGACTGTATAACTAATGTCATTCGATCGGCGCTGTAGTGCAGTTCAAAAAAGGCTTTTACTTCTTCCCGCAGGGACTCTCCGGCGTTTTCATGCAGTGTTTCCAGATTGCCGACAGAAAATTTACTGAAAGGATGTGCCGGATTTACCGTTTCTTTGTGTACCTGATAACTGCGGCGTACATCATCACTGATTTTCAGACGATATTCAGAGTCGATGGCGTGACGTTCCCGCTCAACCAGTTCAGCATTAAAAAGCGGGCAAATGAAGAACTGTGAAAAGCGATGCAGCGCTTCATCAAAAAGCTCGGTAGAGATATCAAAGAAATAGTTGGAGTATTCGGTTCCGGTCCAAGCATTATGGTTACCGCCATGCTGGGCGATAAATGCCTGATACTCGCCGGGATGTGGATAGGATTCTGTACCGAGAAACAGCATATGTTCCAGAAAGTGGGCCATCCCTTCACGCTGTGGTGGGTCAGCAAAATGACCACATTCAACAGCCATGGATGCAGCAGATCGTTCAGCCAATGGATCATGAATCAGTAAAACACGTAATCCATTAGACAGTATGAAATAACGGTAATCACATCTGTCTTCTGGTGCTTTGAATATCTGCATAAGGGCTGCCACCGGATAATTATTCTTATATTATCGACCCTTATTTTAATAAGGTGCAAACCGTTTCATAACTTGTTGATTGTTTCCCTGATATGAAGGCAGTAGTATTTACCCAAAATAAGGACATGAAAGGCTGACTTAATGAAAATTATTGTAATGCGTCATGGTGAAGCAGCTCACGAGGCCGGACGTGATGATCTGCGTCCGCTGACCGACAAAGGCCGTAAGCAGTCGGTCAAAATGGCTGAATGGGTAGCCGCAGAACTACCTCGTCTTGATCGTGTGCTTGTGAGTCCGTTTTTACGGGCGCAGCAGACATGGGAAGCGGTTCGCCCTTATTTACCGACACCTGCTCAGGTCGAGGAAATTCATGATTTAGTGCCTTATGGCAGAGCCGAAGTTGTTACGGATTATCTGCGCGCACTGGATGATGATTATGTTTTGATTATCAGTCATTTACCTTTGGTTGGATATATCGTGAACGATTTGTGCGCCAATGCCGTGCCACCGATGTTTGTGACCTCAGGTATGGCCGGTGTCTCATTGCTGGATGGCAAAGGTAGCCTGGAGTGGTTAGAAGGTCCGCACACACTCCGCTAATAATTTCCGAATTGTGCACAGTCTCTAATTTTATAATTTCGCTTCAACCTGCTGATTGAAATGGGGTATTGCAGCCCCGATTATACTTAATACAGAAGGGTGAATTGCGATACGGAGGTGGACTGTGCGCATTTTCAAAAAATATTTCCCGGCGTTAATTGCCAAATATGTAAGAACTTTTTTCCGTGGCCGATTGTATATTCATGGCCGTGGTGGCTATGAATTTGAAAACGGCAAAGTTGTTATGCCGCCCGAAGCAGATCAGGTTCATCGGGCGACAGTGCAGGAACTGAATAACAAAATTGCAGAGATCACGAAAAAGGCAGCGTGACAGGTTCATTTAAACAACGGAAGTGTACTGTCAGCTGTTTTGTTCTATAAGCACGAGTATTGCTGCGTCTCCCCCCCAGAGTTTGGTTGCCTGATGAAACGCCATAACATCGGGATGTTGTGCCAGCCATAATGGAATCCGTTGCTTCAGAATGTTCTTGCCATGGCCATGCATGACACAGGCGCAGCGGATATGCTGCCGGCGGCAGGCTTCAATCAATGCGCCCAGTTCTGATTTTGCCTGTTGCTGCGTCAGTCCGTGCAAATCCAGCATCATGTCAGGAATATAATCCCCTCGTCGCAGCTTTTTCACTTCGTAGGCAGAAACATCGCTCCGGTTGTATCTGACCGGCCCTTCCTGGCTTAAGAGCGGTTCATATTCATCCGAAAAATAGTGTTGTGCCTGCTGTGATTCGCGAATTTCACGGATTTGCGCTTTCTGCTTGATCGCCGGAGACTGCAAACGTATGGTATCCTGCTTTATCTGCCGGACACCTGTGATTGCCTCCCGAAAGAGGCCGATATCCTGGTCATCCAGTATAGTTTTTTTGCTCATAATTCGGTTTGTCGTGTCTGATGTACTAAACAGCTGTGTGCATTGTAACGCGACAGCCGGATCAACCGGAGGCGCATTTGGATAATATCAATGTTGATGAGGTCATCGACGAATTCAGAACCCTCAATGACATGATGCGTTGGGCTGTCAGTCAGTTTAATGCTGCGGGTTTATTTTATGGTCATGGTACTGATAATAGTTGGGATGAAGCAATTCAATTGTTATTACCCGCATTAGATTTGCCGCCTGTTATTGACAGTGATCTGCGTCAGGCGAGATTAACCCGTACTGAACGTGAGCATCTGGTACATCTGATTCAGCAACGGATTGAACACCGCGTTCCTGCCCCCTATCTGACAAATAAAGCCTGGTTTGCCGGCTATGAATTTTATGTTGATGAGCGCGTATTGATCCCGCGTTCACCGATAGGGGAACTGATTAATAAACGTTTTGTCCCATGGCTGCAGCATGAACCTACCCGGATTATGGATTTGTGTACCGGTTCCGGCTGTATTGCGATTGCTATGGCGCATGCATTTCCGGCTGCAGAGGTCGATGCACTGGATTTATCACCGGATGCGCTGGCTGTGTGTGAAATGAATATTGAAATGCATGGCATGCTGGGGCAGGTTATTCCGATCTGCTCCGATTTGTTTGATGCGCTGCCAGCTGGGGATAAATATGATCTGATCGTATCTAATCCGCCGTATGTTGATGCGGAAGATATGTATGATCTGCCGGAAGAGTTCCGTCACGAACCCGAGCTGGCATTAGCTGCCGGACATGATGGTCTGGATCTGGTTCGCCGTATTCTGGCTGAAGCGGGCGCTTTACTGAAAGAAAATGGTGTACTGATAGTAGAAGTCGGCAACAGTATGGTGCATCTGGCATCACTGTTTCCGGAAGTCGAATTTGAATGGATTGAATTTGAACAGGGTGGGGATGGCGTGTTTGTACTGACTAAGGCTCAGCTCGATCAGTATCAGGCGTTGTTCACACAAGCATTGAGTTAGGGACATTATGGCAGGCAATACTTTCGGACAATTATTTCGGGTCACTACCTTCGGTGAAAGCCACGGTCTGGCATTAGGTGCGATAGTTGATGGCTGTCCTCCTGGCATGGCGTTAACGGAAGCTGATTTACAGGGCGATCTGGATCGTCGTAAACCTGGCACTTCGCGTTTCACCACGCAACGTCGTGAAGATGATGCGGTGAAAATCCTGTCAGGGGTGTTTGAAGGGAAAACAACCGGGACGTCGATTGGTTTGCTGATTGAAAATACCGATCAGCGATCTAAAGATTATTCGGATATTAAAGATCTCTTCCGTCCAGGACATGCTGATTATACCTACCATCAAAAATACGGTATCCGCGATTATCGTGGTGGTGGTCGCTCATCTGCCCGTGAAACAGCGATGCGGGTTGCAGCGGGCGCCATTGCCAAGAAGTATCTGAAAGAACACTGCGGCATTGAGATTTTCGGTTTTCTGGAACAGTTAGGCCCGGTGAAGGCAGAACGTTTTGATAAATCGATCATCGAAACCAATCCGTTCTTCTTTGCTGATCCGGACAAACTGGATGAGTTAGATACCTTCATGCGCGATCTTAAAAAAGAGGGTGACTCTATCGGGGCCAAACTGAAAGTTGTGGCAACCGGCGTGCCTGTTGGCTTGGGTGAACCTGTTTTTGATCGTCTGGATGCGGATATTGCTCATGCCATGATGGGCATCAACGCCGTCAAAGGTGTGGAAGTCGGTGATGGTTTTGCGGTTGTTGAGCAACGGGGGTCGCAACATCGGGATCCAATGCGCCCTGAAGGTTTCCTGAGTAATCATGCGGGCGGCATTCTGGGGGGGATCTCCAGTGGTCAGGAGATTGTGGTCGGAATCGCGCTGAAGCCGACGTCCAGTATCATGGTGCCTGGGCAGACAATTGACACACAGGGAAATCCTGTCGATATGATAACACGTGGCCGTCATGATCCTTGTGTCGGTATCCGTGCTGTCCCCATTGCAGAAGCGATGCTGGCACTGGTGCTGATGGATCATCTGCTGCGTCATCGTGCTCAAAATATCGATGTCATGACTGAGACACCAAAACTTAAATAAGTCAGACTATTGATCTGTAATAAACAAAAAGACCGCTACTGAGAGCGGTCTTTTATTGTCAGTTTCAGACCACTCCCTTCCGGAAGTGGTCTGCCAACAGGATCATGAATTCTCTTCTTCAAATGCCTTATGCAGATGAATTGGTTTTTCTATGCCTTTACGCATTCTGATGTTGAGCATTTCAACCAACAGGGAGAATGCCATTGCAGTGTAGATGTAACCTTTCGAAATATGTAGATCAAAGCTTTCTGCGATCAGCGCCATTCCGACCATGATCAAAAATGCCAGTGCTAGAATCTTCAGCGTCGGATTTGCATCAACAAAGTCACCGATGGGTTTGGCAGCAAACATCATGACACCAACCGCAATAACGATAGCCAGTACCATGACAGGTACATGATCGGCCATACCCACTGCGGTAATAACCGAATCAAGGCTGAACACGATATCCAGAATGGCAATCTGAATTAAAGTGGACAGAAAACTGGCTGCTTTTTTACTCTCGTGGTGTTCTTCAGTACTACCTTCCAGACTGGAATGAATTTCGTGTGTACTTTTCCAGATCAGGAACAAACCACCAACAATCAGGATCAGGTCACGGCCTGAAATCGCTTCTTCCAGTATAGTGAACATCGGTGCTGTCAGTCGCATCACCCAGGCCAGAGAAAGCAGCAGCAGAATACGGGTGACCATCGCACCACCCAGACCCAAGACACGGGCGCGCTGGCGCTGTTCCGGCGGGAGCTTTCCTACCAGAATTGAAATGAAAATGATGTTGTCTATACCTAATACGATTTCCAGCAGTGTTAAGGTCGCCAAAGCCACCCACGCTGAAGGATCGGCAATCCATTCAAACATAGTGTTATCCAGTAAAAGTGATCAATAAGATAATCAAACCGCCGCAGAGTCTAACAGTCGGAACTTATTCTGGTTAGACGGAAAAAGCGAAGTAATTACTCGGTATTACCGATATATCTCCGATAAAATCAGACAAGATAATGATGACAATTATATTCTGTATATTACTCATGATTGAAGGAGATAGGAATGAAATCCGTTATTGATCAAATCAGGGGACACCGTTCTATCCGGGCTTATTCTGACCAGCCGATTTCGCCTGAACAGCTGGATGCGATTCTGGCCGCAGCGCAACAAGCCCCGAGTTCCAGTTTTTTACAAGCCGTCTCGATTATTCGTATTACTGATAAAGTATTACGAGAGCAGATTATGCATTTGGCCGCAGAACAGCCTTATATTACTGCTGCGGCTGAATTTTTGCTTTTCTGTGCTGATTTCAATCGTCATGTACAAATTGTACCGGAAGCAAAAACAGGCTTTGTGGAACAGCTACTCATCGGCGCTACTGATGCCGCCATGATGGGGCAAAATGCGCTGGTGGCAGCGGAATCACTGGGGCTGGGCGGTGTATATATTGGTGCTGTGCGCAATCATCCGGCTGAAATAGGTCAGTTACTGGGATTGCCTGAATTAGTGATCCCTTTATTTGGTTTATGTCTGGGCTATCCGGCGCAAGACCCTCAAATCAAACCAAGATTGCCGCGGGGGCTGGTGGTGCATGAAAACCAATATCAACCGGTCAACCAAGTATTGTTGGATCAATATGATGATGAGATGCGCGCTTACTATGCCTCTCGTGCAAGTAACAATAAAGACCAAAGCTGGACGAGCCAGATCCGTAGCATTCTGGGTAAGGAAGCCCGCCCATTCATGCTGGGTTATCTGCAGCAGCAGGGATATTGCAAAAAATAGTCTGGTAACACAGACAACAGCGCAAATAAAAAAAAGCCTTCAACATGAAGGCTTTTTTATGAAGCTTTGACTTCAAATCACCCCGCCAGACAGCGGGGTGAGGCATCAGAAATTATTTTTTCTTTTTGCCTTCGTCTTTTTTAGCTTCTTTAGCTTCTTCTGCAGCAGCTACTGCAACGCCTTCAACGTAAGGACGGCCGTAGTAAGAGTCCAGCAGGATCTGTTTCAGTTCAGAAATCAGAGGGAAGCGTGGGTTAGCACCAGTACATTGGTCATCGAACGCTTCAACAGCCAGTTGGTCAACTTTAGCCAGGAACGCAGCTTCGTTCACGCCTGCATCACGGATAGAAGCAGGGATGTCCAGCTCAGCTTTCAGGCCTTCCAACCAAGTCAGCAGTTTCTCAACTTTAGCACCGGTACGGTCACCGATTGCAGTTACGCCCAAGTGATCAGCGATTTCTGCATAACGACGACGAGCCTGTGGACGGTCGTATTGAGAGAACGCAGTCTGTTTAGTTGGGTTGTCGTTCGCGTTGTAACGGATTACGTTAGCGATCAGCAGTGCGTTAGCCAGACCGTGCGGAATGTGGAACTCAGCACCCAGTTTGTGAGCCATAGAGTGGCAAACACCCAGGAAAGAGTTCGCGAACGCGATACCAGCGATAGTTGCTGCGTTGTGTACTTTCTCACGAGCTACTGGATCTTTAGAACCGTTAGCATAGCTGCTTGGCAGGTATTCTTTCAGCAGTTTCAGCGCTTGCAGAGCCTGACCGTCAGAGTATTCGTTAGCCAGTACAGAAACGTAAGCTTCGGTCGCGTGAGTAACAGCGTCGATACCACCGAACGCACACAGAGACTTAGGCATGTTCATAACCAGGTTCGCGTCAACGATAGCCATGGTTGGAGTCAGCTCGTAGTCAGCCAGTGGGTATTTAACGCCACCGTTCAGGTCGTCGGTTACTACCGCGAATGGAGTAACTTCAGAACCGGTACCAGAAGTAGTAGTGATACATACCAGGTCAGCTTTCACGCCCATTTTCGGGAACTTGTAGATACGTTTACGGATATCCATGAAACGCATTGCCAGTTCTTCGAAGTGAGTTTCTGGGTGTTCGTACATAACCCACATGATCTTCGCAGCGTCCATTGGTGAACCACCGCCCAGAGCCAGGATTACGTCTGGTTTGAAAGTCTTCATCATCTCTGCACCTTTCTTAACGATGGTCAGAGTTGGGTCAGCAGCCACTTCGTAGAATACTTCTACTTCCATGCCTTTGTCTTTCAGGATTTGTACCAGTTCGTCAGCATAACCGTTGTTGAACAGGAAGCTGTCGGTAACAACCATTGCGCGTTTTTTGCCTTCCAGATCGGTCAGTGCAACTGGCAGAGAACCGCGACGGAAGTAGATTGATTTTGGAAGTTTGTGCCACAGCATATTTTCTGCTCGCTTAGCTACTGTCTTCTTGTTGATCAGGTGTTTTGGACCTACGTTTTCAGAGATGGAGTTACCACCCCATGAACCACAACCCAGAGTCAGAGATGGAGCCAGGTTGAAGTTGTACAGGTCACCGATACCACCGTGAGAAGTTGGGGTGTTGATCAGGATACGAGCAGTCTTCATCTTGTCACCGAAGTAACGAACGCGATCGTCGTTCTTGTCTTGGTCGGTGTACAGAGCTGAAGTGTGACCGATACCGCCCAGATCAACCATCTGGCAAGCGAAGTCAACAGCTTCAGTGAAGTCTTTCGCACGGAACATACCCAGAGATGGAGACAGTTTTTCGTGAGCGAATTCTTCTTCGTGGCAGATCTTGGCACCTTCACCGATCAGGATCTTGGTGTCAGCAGGCACTTTGATACCAGCCAGTTCAGCGATTTTGGTTGCTGGCTGACCTACGATAGCAGCGTTCAGTGCGCCGTTGATCAGCAGAACTTTACGAACTTTGTCAGCTTCGTCTTTGTTCAGGATGTAGCCGCCGTGAGAAGCGAAACGCTCTTTCACTGCGTCATAAACAGAGTCAACTACGATAACAGCCTGTTCAGAAGCACAAACTACGCCGTTGTCGAAAGTTTTTGACAACAGGATAGAAGCAACAGCACGTTTGATGTCTGCAGTTTCATCGATAACAACTGGCGTGTTACCTGCACCCACACCGATAGCTGGCTTACCAGAAGAGTAAGCGGCTTTAACCATTGCCGGGCCACCAGTAGCCAGGATCAGGTTGATGTCGTTGTGTTTCATCAGGTAGTTAGACATTTCTACAGTCGGTGCATCGATCCAGCCAACGATGTCAGCAGGAGCACCAGCAGCTACAGCAGCTTCCAGAACGATACGAGCAGCAGCAGCAGTAGAGTTTTTAGCACGTGGGTGCGGAGAGAAAACGATACCGTTACGGGTTTTCAGTGCAATCAGAGATTTGAAGATTGCAGTAGAAGTCGGGTTGGTAGTTGGAACGATACCACAGATGATACCGATTGGCTCAGCGATGGTGATGGTACCGAAGTTTTTGTCTTCTTCCAGAATGCCACAGGTTTTTTCGTCTTTGTATTTGTTGTAGATGTACTCGGACGCAAAGTGGTTTTTAGTCACTTTATCTTCAACGATACCCATACCTGATTCAGCTGCTGCCATCTGAGCCAGAGGAATACGAGCATTGTTTGCTGCCAGAGCAGCAGCGCGGAAGATTTTGTCTACCTGTTCTTGGCTGAAAGTTGCAAATTCGCGTTGAGCTTTCTTAACGCGAGCAATCAGCTCATCCAATTCAGCAACGTTGGTTACTGGCATACATTTCTCCTAGTGAGTTTGAAAACGGTTTATTAAGGCACGTATTCACTATAGCAGCGGTTTTTATAGTGTGACTTAGTAAACAATTTTCGCAGTCGATTATAGAAGTAGGTAATGCGTAAAAAGTTGATCCAAATCAATTTTAGTAAACGGACCCTGTAATTTATGTCCGAATTCACTCTTTAAATCGATTGAGAGATATATTCACCAGAAATGCGGGATGTGTTCAACAGAACAATAGTTGCCAAATAGTTACAAAATTTACAAAACAAAAATTTTGACATTTTTGTAACCAAATCATCACAAACCCGCGCCAGATAAGGCCATGATTGAGAATCACACCTGAACTGCTTTTTATCTCTTACTGAAATCTGAAGCGTAAAATTCTATACCGGTCTCACCATTTGAGCTGTTTTTTATATGGACTGACCATATTTTGTTTAAGTCTTAACATTGTGTACCATTAATGACAAAGATACATATTCGGATTAAAAAAACTAATCCATTATCATCCGTCTATAATTTAATCTCTCTGGTGGAATCTAAAGGTTTTAGTTACTCTGAATACGTGTTATCAACCCGTTAATTTTATTGCGCGAGGCCTGTTGCCGTACTATGGATCCTCTCTCTTTTTCTGTATATCTGAAGTTTTTCATTGGTCTGACCGCGATTATTAATCCGTTAGGATTACTACCGGTTTTTGTCAGTCTGACCAGTCAGCAAACGCCGCAGGAACGTTTACGCACCAATACCACTGCGAATTTTGCGGTCATGGTCATTCTGTGGGTATCCATGTTTTTCGGACAGATCATTCTGGATGCTTTTGATATCTCGATTGCATCGTTCCGGATTGCGGGCGGTTCTCTGATTGTGTTGATTGCGTGGTCAATGCTGCAAGGGAAACTGGGTGAAGTGCGGCATAACAAAGAAGAGAAAGGGGACACGCTGGCTAAAGAATCGATCGCGGTTGTTCCGCTGGCGTTACCGCTGATGGCGGGGCCGGGGGCGATCAGTTCAACGATTGTGTATTCGTCCCAGTTTAATTCGGCCAAACAGTTGCTGGGAATGAGTCTGGTGGTGGTGGTTTTTTGTTTTGCGTCCTGGCTGATTTTCCGGGCGGCGCCATTACTGTTTCGCCTGATGGGACGTACCGGTATTAACGTGGTAACCCGTATCATGGGGTTGATCATGATGTCGCTGGGTATTGAGATCATGGTGGCCGGGATCAAGCATATGTTTCCTATCCTGGCGTAAAAATCAGTCAGTCACAGTCATTTCCGAACCTGTATCCGGTACTTCTCTATTGAGATAAGTACCGGATCTCCATCATTTGCGCATACACATAGTCAAAAGCCACATAGTCAAAAACGTTGTCGGCGAGTATATTTTACATTTTTATTACAAGACGTACGTGATTAAAATGAACAATGAAAAACGTTACCCGAAAGGCGATCTGATCATCCGGACTCAGGGTATGCCGGCAGATACCAATCAGAACGGGGATATATTTGGTGGCTGGATCATGTCGCAGATGGATTTGGCGGGCGGCATGCTGGCGACGGAGATAGCAAAGGGCCGAATCGCTACGGTCGCGGTTGAAGGCATGACATTTCATCAGCCGGTCAAGGTAGGTGATGCAATTTGTGTCCACGGTGAATGCGCCAGAGTGGGCAAGACATCGATGACAATTCATCTGGAAGTCTGGATAAAACCTCTGCTGCGTTCTGAAAGCTATGAACGTTATTGTGTCACCGAGGGCGTATTCACGTATGTTGCCATTGATGAAACCGGGCGCCCGCGACCCGTTCCCAAAGATTAATTCTCAGGTTTAATTTCTTCTGCTCTGACTTTTAGCGTTCCCTGATGTAGCTGAATATTCAGTGTGTCGCCACTGCTTACCTGCTGGCTGTTGTGGATCAGTTCACCGCGGGTATTGGTGGTGACTGAATAGCCTCTGGCCAGTACCTGCAGCGGACTTAACGCCTGCAACTGGCCGCTCAGCCGGGACAGAGCCTGATTTTTATCCTGCAGTTGATTGCCTACAGCGGTCAGCAGACGCTGGTACAGATAGGTTTGCTGATGTTGCAAATTCTGTATCCGGTTCTGTGGGGACTGTTGCTGTAACCGCTGCTGCTGCACGGTCCAGCGGTAATGAGCTCGTGACAGCGTTTGCTGCAGGGCATGCTCCAGGCGGTACTGTAATTCGTCCTGTTTCTGGATTTTTTGCTGTAGCTGATACCGGGGATTTTGTGTATTCAGCCGGCTGTAGAGCTGTTGCCAGCTTAACTGCTGTTGTTGCAGCTGTAGCTGCATGGCCTGTTGCAACCGGTGCTGGTATTGCGTCAGGCGGTGTAATTGCTGTTGCTGATCCCGGCTGACCAGCTCGGCTGCAGCAGAGGGAGTTGGCGCCCGCAAATCAGCAGCGAAGTCAGACAAGGTAACGTCGGTTTCATGGCCAACCGCGCTGACAATCGGTATCGGGCTGGTGGCGATCGCTCTTACGACGCGTTCGTCATTGAAACACCAGAGATCTTCCAGGGAACCGCCGCCACGGCCAATAATCAGCAGGTCGCATTCATTGCGGCGCCAGGCTGTTTCCAATGCCTGTAACAGTACCGGAACAGCACCTTCTCCCTGAACTGCACTGGGATACAGGATCACCGGTAATGCCGGATCGCGACGGGCCAGAATAGTCAGCATGTCATGGATGGCTGCACCGGTTGGGGAGGTGATGATACCGAGTTGTCTGGGCTGAGAAGGCAACGGCCGTTTGCGCTGTGGATCGAACAAGCCTTCTGCGATCAGCCGGGTTTTCAATGCTTCCAGTTTCATCTGCAACAGACCGTCACCGGCCGGCTGCATTTTTTCCACGATCAGCTGATAGTCACCGCGGGCCTCATAAAGTGACAGCTGGCCCTGAACCAGTACTTGCTGACCATTTTGCGGACGGAAACTGACGCGGCGATTCTGACCTTTAAACATGGCTGCCTTGATTTGCGCCTGCTGATCTTTGAGCGTGAAATACCAGTGTCCGGAGCTGTGTTGTACCAGATTGGAGATTTCGGCGGTGAGCCAGACCAGTCCCATTTCCTGTTCCAGGAGAAGACGAACCACATTGTTCAGACGGCTGACGGTATAAATTACTGGTTGAGATATAGCCACTGGATCGCTCTTTATTCACAGGAACAGAGGCTAATAATAACAACGACCTGCGACAGTGGTAAAAAAAATTGTGATTTAAAACGCAAAATTACTTTACCAACCCCTATGAAGTGCCTAAAATCTCGCTGCAATATTTTACCCACCCCCTTTCATTAATTAACGGTGAGATGTTGCCATGTTACGCATAGCCAAAGAAGCACTGACTTTTGACGACGTTCTGTTAGTCCCTGCTCATTCAATCGTTCTTCCTAATACCGCTGATCTGCGCACTCATCTGACAAAAGATATCGTGCTGAACATTCCTATGGTTTCCGCTGCAATGGATACCGTAACCGGTGCGCGTCTGGCGATTGCACTGGCTCAGGAAGGTGGCTTAGGTTTCATCCACAAAAACATGTCTATCGAACAGCAGGCTGACAAAGTTCGCCGCGTTAAGAAGTTCGAAAGCGGTATCGTTACTGATCCGGTGACTGTTTTCCCTGATATGACCATCGCTCAGATCAAAGAGCTGACTTTCCGCAGTGGTTTCGGTGGTTTCCCTGTTGTTGATACTGACGGTTCTCTGGTTGGTATTATTACGGGCCGTGACGTACGTTTCGTGACCGACCTGAGCATGAAAGTGCATGAAGTGATGACGCCGAAATCACGTCTGGTGACTGTGCATGAAAATGCGTCCCGTGAATCTGTGCAATCACTGATGCAGAAACACCGCATTGAGAAAGTGCTGATCGTAAATGACGATTTCAAACTGACCGGCATGATCACAGTTAAAGATTTCCAGAAAGCCGAAAGCAAACCTAATGCGTGTAAAGACGCGATGGGTCGTCTGCGTGTTGGCGCCGCTGTGGGTGCTGGTGCAGGTAACGAAGAACGTGTTGCTGCACTGGTGGCGGCGGGCGTTGACGTGCTGCTGATCGACTCTTCACATGGTCATTCTCAAGGTGTTCTGGATCGTATCCGTGAAACCCGTCAGCAGTTCCCTAATCTGCCAATCGTCGGTGGTAACATTGCGACTGCGAAAGGTGCTGAAGCATTGATCGAAGCGGGTGTAAGCGCGGTTAAAGTAGGTATCGGCCCTGGCTCTATCTGTACTACCCGTATCGTAACCGGTTGTGGCGTTCCGCAAATCACTGCGATTTCTGATGCAGCAGAAGCAGCAAAAGGCACCGGTATTCCGGTGATTGCTGACGGTGGTATCCGCTTCTCCGGCGATATCGCTAAATCGATTGCTGCAGGCGCAAGTCTGGTAATGGTTGGCTCCATGTTCGCGGGTACTGAAGAATCTCCGGGTGAAATCGAACTGTATCAGGGGCGTTCTTACAAATCCTACCGTGGTATGGGCTCATTAGGCGCGATGTCTAAAGGTTCTTCTGACCGTTACTTCCAGTCTGATAACGCTGCTGACAAGCTGGTTCCGGAAGGTATCGAAGGCCGTGTAGCCTACAAAGGCTGGTTAAAAGAGATCATTCATCAGCAAATGGGCGGTTTACGCTCTGCCATGGGCCTCACAGGTTCTGCTACAATAGAAGACCTGCGTACCAAGGCAGAATTCGTGAAGATCACCGGCTCAGGTATCCAGGAGTCACACGTACACGATGTGACCATCACGAAAGAAGCCCCGAACTATCGCATGGGCTAAATTGACAAACAGTCAGGGCGCACAGCGCCCTGATTTATTTCATACGATAACGGATGTTGTCGTATTGGCCACTCCTTAATAAAGATTAGGACGACCATGAGTAAAAATATTCACGATCACCGTATTCTGATCCTGGACTTCGGTTCTCAGTATACCCAGCTGATTGCGCGCCGTGTGCGTGAGATCGGTGTGTACTGCGAACTGTGGGCGTGGGACGTAACTGAAGAGCAGATCCGCGAGTTCAATCCGAACGGGATCATTCTGTCTGGCGGCCCTGAGTCCGTGACAGAAGCGGGTAGCCCGCGTGCCCCTGAGTATGTATTCAATGCCGGTGTGCCTGTACTGGGTGTGTGCTACGGCATGCAGACCATGTCTGAACAGCTGGGTGGTAAAGTCGAAGGCTCGGATAAACGCGAGTTCGGTTATGCCAAAGTACAGCTGGTGAAAGACTGTGACCTGTTCCATAACATCGAAGACTCTCTGGCTGAAAATGGCCGTCCGGAGCTGGATGTGTGGATGAGCCACGGTGATAAAGTGGTCGCTATTCCGGATGATTTCGTGACTGTTGCGGCGACGCCGACTTGCCCGCATGCGGCGATGGCGAATGAAGCGAAACGCTTCTATGGCGTGCAGTTCCACCCTGAAGTGACTCACACCAAGCAAGGCGCCCGTATGCTGGAGCGTTTTGTGAAAGATATCTGTCAGTGTGAAGCACTGTGGACGCCTGCCACCATCATCGAAGATGCGGTAAAACGCATTAAAGAACAGGTGGGTGATGACGAAGTAATTCTGGGTCTGTCTGGCGGCGTGGATTCTTCCGTTGTTGCCATGCTAATCCACCGTGCTATTGGCAAGAAACTGACCTGCGTATTCGTGGATAACGGCTTACTGCGTCTGAACGAAGGCCAGCAGGTAATGGAGATGTTCGGTGACCATTTTGGTCTGAACATCATCAAAGTAGATGCGGAAGAACGTTTCCTGTCTGCGCTGGAAGGCATTGCTGATCCTGAACTGAAACGTAAAGCGATCGGTCGTGTGTTTGTCGAAGTATTCGATGATGAATCGAAGAAACTGAAAAACGCCAAATGGCTGGCGCAGGGCACTATCTACCCTGACGTGATCGAGTCTGCGGCGTCTAAAACCGGCAAGGCACATGTGATCAAGTCGCACCATAATGTGGGCGGTCTGCCAGATGATATGAAGATGGGTCTGGTTGAACCGCTGCGTGAACTGTTCAAAGATGAAGTTCGCCGTGTCGGTCTGGAACTGGGTCTGCCTTATAACATGCTGTACCGTCATCCGTTCCCAGGCCCTGGCTTAGGTGTTCGTGTGCTGGGTGAAGTGAAGAAAGAGTACTGTGACCTGCTGCGTCGCGCCGACGCTATCTTCATTGAAGAGCTGCACAAGGCTGATCTGTACCACAAAGTGAGCCAGGCGTTCACTGTGTTCCTGCCAGTACGCTCTGTGGGCGTAATGGGCGACGGCCGTAAGTATGACTGGGTTGTTTCACTGCGTGCAGTAGAAACCATCGACTTCATGACGGCGCACTGGGCGCATCTGCCATACGATTTCCTGGGTCATGTATCCAACAGAATTATCAATGAAATCAATGGTATCAGCCGTGTGGTTTATGATATTTCCGGTAAGCCGCCAGCAACGATCGAGTGGGAATAGTAAATTACTGTTTCCAGATGTCTACAGACATCTATTGATTGAATATAAGCCCCTAATTTTAGGGGCTTTTTTGTTTCTGGTTGTCTACAGGCGAATATGTGCAGCTTCGGTCTGGAGGCGGTATTATTGACGGTATAGAACTTTCTATCTGAAATAAATGTGCTATTTTACCGTCATCACCTGACGGTATTTTTATTTATATGCTCACAGACACTAGGCTAAAAAATCTCAAACCAAAGGAAAAACTCTACAAAGTTGTCGATCGAGAGGGTCTTTATGTTGCTGTTAGCCCCAAAGGGACGATTTCTTTTCGGTATGACTACCGAATCAATGGTCGTAGAGAGACTTTAACAATAGGAAAGTATGGTCATGACGGTATTGGTTTGGCCGAGGCAAGGGGAAAACTAGTTGAAGCAAAAAAGCTTATTTCTCAAGGTATTTCACCAACTTGTGAGAAGCGTGACGGTAAAAAAAAGCTAAAAGACGAACTCACTTTTGGGGAATATACCGACAAATGGCTTGCTTCGTTGAAGGTTGCAGACAGTACGCTCGATTTGAAGCGTGGAGTTGTGAACCGGGAGATTTTGCCTATATTCCACAACAAGCTACTTAAAGAAATCAGTACTGAAAGCGTTCTGGCGCATTGTGAGAAGATCCGAGACCGTGGTGCGCCATCAACTGCGGTACAGGTCCGTGAAATCATGAGTAGCGTGTTCAGGTTTGCAAATGGTATTGGTGTGCGTATTGATAACCCTGTGGAGTTGATCCGAGCATCAAATATCGCGACTTTTAAGGCACGAGACAGAACCCTGTCTCCAGAGGAAATTGGCATCTTATTCAGGTATCTGGAGCAGGTCGGCTCAATACCTACAATTAAACTTGCTGTAAAATTTATTTTACTGACTATGGTCCGCAAGTCGGAGTTATTACATGCAACATGGGATGAGATAAGTTTTGAAAATGCAACCTGGACGATACCTGCAACACGAATGAAAGCGAGTCGCTCACATGTTATTTATTTATCCAGACAAGCTCTAGACATACTTGTAACCTTTAAAATGTGTGCGGGTTACTCAGATTATTTATTACCATCGAATAATCAGTCTTCTCAGAAAACGATGTCTCAGGCAACATTAAATCGAGTAATTGATGCAGCTGTAAAATTAGCTCAAGAAGCCGGAGAAAAAATAGAAAAGGTGTCAGTTCACGATCTCAGAAGAACAGCCTCAACATTATTGCATGAAGCTGGTTTCAATAGTGATTGGATCGAGAAGTGTTTAGCACATGAACAGCGTGGTGTTCGGGCTGTATATAATAAAGCTGAATATGCAGAACAGCGTAGAGATATGTTGCAGCAGTGGGGAGATATGATTGATATGTGGATAGCTAAAACATAATAAAATAAAGTTTTTTTCTCTGTCTTTTACACTTCAGCGCTTTGTTGTTTTTGGGGGTGAAATGTTTGTTAATGGTGTCCCCCCCCCCCAGAATACATGCTTTTATTTCACATGTTTTTTGTATTCCTCGTTAATTAAGTATTCTATGGTTTCATTTATTTTTCTATTGGTTATTTTGCATAGGTGTTCAAGATTGTCTTTTGCTTTCTCTTCAATGTAAATATTTAGCGATTTCTTTTTGTTTAATTTTCTTCTGAATAGAAGTTGGTTTTTTGCTTTTGATATTTTAATTAGGAATAACTCTTTTGTTTCTAATGATGCGCTCCAAGTATGAAATGCTGAATGGCAAAATATATATTTTTCGCTGTTGTTTATTGGTGTTGCTATGCCTAGTGTTGCGCCAGCGCGAATTAAATACTCCCAAACCCAATCGCATAACTCTTCGTTATCTACTTGTAGCCATTTGAATGGCTGTTTTTTTGTTAGTGTGTTAGACCATTGAGTTTTTAGAGTGTGGATAAAGTTTAATTTATTTTGTTTGTGTGTATTCCATACATCAAAGAACTTAATTATCATTTCATATCTTTCAGTTGTCGATGTTGGATTGTGCAAAGGAAATATTCTGTCATAAAAGTTTGTGTAATCATCATTGTTTAAAAATAAGTTTGTTGGCATTTTTTTGATTAAATTCCAAACATAGCAACAAGCCACATCACTTTCAATCCAATTAAAGTTTTCTATTTCAATTAAATTTTCTTCAGCATTATTTTTAATGTCGCTTATATAGTTCTCATAATTGTTGCTCTGAATTAGTTCGTTTATTTCTGTTAACATGTCGCTTGGGCAAAATGGAGAGGAGTTTATTGTCAGGCCAATGTCTCTTAATTGATTTGCATAGTAATAGATGAGCCTTGTATCTTTTGGTTTTTCAATTTTTAAAGGTTTTTGATTGTTATGGTTCATAATGCTACGTCGTAGTGTTTTCGTGGTGTTGTTGTAACAATATTAAAGTGTTTTTCAAGTGTTTTTCAAGTGTTTTACATGTGTTTTTGTAGTGTTTTTGATGCTTTTTGCAGGGTGTGACGTCCAGTTTTGCTAAACTAACTTATCTCTGTGAAATTTGTGTGTGAACTAATAACTCCAGAGTGAAAGTAATAAATAATTCACTATGCTAATGAGTTTTTCTATCGCTGGCTAAGTGTGCTTTTTAGATTTTTTTTGTCGGTTTGTTTAATATATGTTTATTAATGTCTTTCCTAAATGGCGGGATGATTAATGTTAGTAATCTAGAGAATGGATATATGTAAAAAAGTACATACATGTCTTGGTTATGAATGAATAACCAAGGGGAATGAAATGCCAGAGCTAAACAATAATCACGGGGTGTTGAATCGTACCTATATAAATAAAATAATGACTACGATTGATAAAGCAGTTATTGAATTCCCAAGAACGATGGCTTTACGTGTTGATCTAAGAATGCCATATATACCAGATAGGAATGATCACTTTGATGTTGACTCCCCTGTTCATGATTTGAATACTAGTAATGAAGTTATTTCTCGTTTCATTGACTCACTAAAATCACAGATCAAGGCAGATTTAAAAAGAAAAAAGAATCAGGGCAGTAGAGTCCATCCTTGCAGATTGCGTTATTGTTGGGTGAGAGAGCTTGGTGAGAATAATGAACAGCTTCATTATCATGCGCTATTGCTATTTAATAAGGATGCTTATGCATTTCTTGGTGATTTTGATTCTAATCGTTCACACCGAAACATGATGTCTAAAATTAGAAAAGCTTGGGCTAGTGCACTGCGGGGTGAGTATGAGGAATGTGAGTATTTGGTTCATGTTCCAGTAAAGCCAATCTATTACTTAGACAGTAATAATATAAATTACATGGATGTTTATTCGAAACTTATTTTTAGGGTTAGCTATTTGGCTAAATATAAAACCAAGCCATACGGTGATGGTTATCGTAGCTTTGGATGTAGTCAGTATTAGTTTTCTCGTAGGTCTGTGGTTGGCTTATGTAAAATTTTACAGACCTGCATTATCTCATGAGAAAATAACAGAGGATTAAATCATGAGACTAATTCGTATCGGTAATGTTATGTTTAAAACTGGTTTGGCACGTTCAACTATTTACAAATTCATTAAAACTAAGGGATTTCCACATCAAGTTAATATGGGGGGGCGACTTGCGGCATGGGTTGAGGCTGATGTAGATAATTGGATTGCAAATCAGATTAGCAATAGTAGATAGAATATCCATTTCCATTTCAGCTGAGATATATATCACGATAATGATTAATCATCATTCAGAAGATTTGTTATTCGAGGATGTATATATGGCACACGAAATCTCATCGATGGCTTATATCGGTGTCACACCATGGCACGGTTTAGGTAATCAATTATCTGAACATCAACCCATTCATGTCTGGCTTAAAGAAGCTGGTATGGATTGGTCGATTCAACAATCGGACGTTTTATTTAATGCAGACTCTGCAGCGTTAAATATTCGTTCGCACTCTGATGCAAAAGTACTTTACCGTTCTGATTCATTAGAACCCTTATCGGTAGTCTCCAATCGTTATAAAGTCGTACAACCCCATGAGGTGCTGAACTTTTATAAAGACTTGGTTTCTGTCGGTGGTTTTGAATTAGAAACGGCGGGGGTATTAAAGGGAGGACGCAAACTCTGGGCATTGGCGAAAACCGGTCAAGAAGCACGAATTAAAGGCAATGACCGTATCAAGGCGTATTTATTACTGGCAACCAGTTGTGACGGTACGCTGTGTACGACAGCACAATTCACCTCAGTGCGGGTGGTGTGTAATAACACCTTGCAGATGGCAACGCGGGATAGTAGTGGTGCCGTGAAAGTACCGCACTCCACCAAGTTTGACCCGATGCAGGTAAAAGAGGCACTGGGCATTGGCTTTGCGCATTGGAATTCATTTATGCAAAACCTCAAGCAGTTGGGTCAGCGTTCTGTTTCGCCGATGGAGGCAGACCAGTATTTGCGATCTGTGTTAAATGAACCGGACTACAGCGAGGAAAATCCGGATTCCAAAATCTTCCAGAAGGTCAGCAATCTTTATCTTGGTGAAGGCATGGGGTCAGATTACTCGGCTGCCAGTGGCACGGCGTGGGGGTTACTGAATGCGGTAACGGAATATGTGGACCATCATCGCCGGGCTCGTAATCAAGACAATCGTCTTGATTCTGCGTGGTTTGGTCAGGGGGCCCAACTGAAACAAAAAGCGTTAGAACAGGCATTAACGCTGATTCACTAATTCCTTTCTTTCCATTCCTTCCATCATTCAGTCACCCCGAGCGGTTTTGCCCGCGGGGTTTTTCATATCCGGAGTTTCTATGAAAGCACGTTACTATCAGGCCGTTCGTTTGGCCTCAACCACGGGGCTTAGTCGCGACGAGTGGTTAAACATTCGGGCGTTAGGCATTGGTTCATCGGATGCGGCGGTAGCCATTGGATTATCGCCTTATAAAAGCCCGTTATCGCTCTGGCTGGAGAAAACCCATCGTAAACCGGCGATGGATTTATCGGAGAAAGAAGCGGTGATTTGGGGAACGGTGTTAGAGCCGGTATTAGCCAAAGTGTATGCGGCGAGAACAGGGAGACGTGTACGGCGGGTCAATGCGGTGCTCCAGCATACCGACTACCCGTTTATGTTGGCGAACCTTGACCGTGAAGTGGTGGGGAAAGCAGATTGCGGGATATTGGAAATTAAAACGGCAGGTTATCACTCAGCACCACAATGGGAAGAGGGGGTACCGATTGCTTACCAATGTCAGGTATTACATCAATTGGCGGTGACGGGTCATGCCTGGGCTGATGTGGCGGTGTTAATTGGTGGGCAGGATTTTCGAATTTATCGCATTGAACGCGATGATGACAAAATTGCGGATTTAATTGCGCGGGAGTCTCAGTTCTGGGCTTGTGTGCAAGATAACCGTCAGCCTGAGCCCGATGGCTCTGATGATGCAGGCAAAGCGCTGTTATCCCTGTTTCCTGCGGATAACGGCCAAACACTCGATTTATCTGAGTCACCGGAATACAACCAACTGTTTGCGGAATTACTCAATTTACGTGAACAGAAGGAAGTCACTGAGCGTAAAGAGTCCGAAATCAAACAACGCATTCAAGTGGCGTTAGGCACCTGTACGGCGGCGTTATTCCAGCAAGGCAAAGTCACTTGGCGCAAAGCCAAAGACCGGTTAGTGGCGGATGTCGATAAAATCAGTCAGGAACATCCTGAGTTGATTCAACAATACTGCAAGCCCGTTCCCGGCACCCGTCGCTTCACCATCCAAACTACTTCGCAACCCGCTCATTAAATCAATCAGGAGTCCGTATGATTAAAGGACTGGCAATTACTCCGCCTGTCATCGGGCGCATCTCCATTGGCCGTTTAGTGTGTAAAAACGATAAATGGCTACCGGAGAAAGACGATAGTTTTACCTTAACCACACAAATCAAAAACAAGGGGGAATGGTTACTGCACCCGCTGCATCAAAAACTCTCAGAAGCCGCGCCGAATCAGAAAATCCGCGCGATACCGGTACGGATGTTATTCAACGACACCGACCTCAACTTACGGGCGGAATACAGTGCGTTTGACCGACAAACCGGTCGACCACTGTGCGTCGGCGATGGTGAGAAAGCCAGACGCGTCAATGAACAAGGTGGCACAGAAGAACATCCCTGTGCTGGCCCACAGTTCTGTCCGTATGCAAGAGAGCATGGCTGCAAACTCTACGGTCGACTCAACGTGCAGGTCGATGGTCAGGGCGATGAGCTGGCAAGTTTTATCTTCCGCACCACCGGCTATAACTCAGTACGGACACTGGCTGCCCGGCTACAGTATTTTCAGGCACTGAGTGGTGGTCATACTCGTTATCTGCCATTGTTGCTCAAGCTTCGCGCCAAAACCACCACGCTGTCGTATCAGACGCCAGTGTATTACGTTGACCTGACTCTCCGGGAAGGAGCTGAACTTGCCGCAACTATCCAGCAAGCCAAAGATGCCGCTGAGTCAGATGCAGAAGCGGGTTTACTGATGGATGAACTGGAACAGACAGCCAAACAACTGCTGCAAAATGGTCAGTTCGAAGACTCGGAAGAAGAAATTCCACTTGTCATGGAAGAGTTCTATCCGGAAGGGCAAGCTACTGAACCCGGACTATCAACGCCAGCCAATTCATCCACGTCCCCCTCCACGACACGCACCCAAACCCGCTCAACCAAGCTGACCGAAAAGCTTGGAACTCGCACCCAGTAAATCGTTCAAGAACCGAGGTGGCCCCAAGGGGCTTTTTATGCCGCAATCAGGAGAAAGAAGATGCAAATCGCCGATCACCTCATAGCAACTCAATCAGGACACACTCACCATGGGCTATATGCTGGAGAAGGGAATGTCATTCATTTAAATCACTATCACTACACGGTGATTTCTAATTTGGAAGAATTTTGTCAGCACCAGAATTATTTTATACGGCCTTATCCTTTCCGATCTTATTCCCGGGAAGGTAGCTTGCAACGTGCTTTTGAGCTCTTACAATCCGCCAGCTCCACTCGTTTTGATACTGAAGAGCAATTTGTTGCGTGGTGTATCAACGGCACGTCATCGACTCAGGATGGTTCCATCAATTGGAAACATGATGTATTGCAACCCGTATCACGGATTGTCGTTGAAAGTCTGGTGAGTAAGGCATGGGATACCCTCACCGAACCAGACAAACTCATCAAATATGCCTGCATTGGTACCAGAGTCGGCAAACTGATCCGCCATCTGAAGTAGATACTAGCAATCAAGACACTGTTATTCGGCGGTCACTAATCTAGTGGCATAAACTGAATTTATTGTTCTGTCTATGCGGGGTCTCTGCATGTTCCAGTCAGCATTTTTAGGGGGATGAGTATGTTGAGAAATATTCTGGCCACGATTGGTTTCTGGGTTGTGGTGAAACAAGGGTATGATTTTTACTGTGAATATAACGAACTCAAGAAGGAAAATGAATTCTTGCGGGCCCATCAAAACAAGTGATTGGTGGTTGTTCATGTTTGAAAAGAGTCATCGATAGACTCTTTTTTTTTGCCTAAAGCCAATGGTGGCCGGTTGTCTCGATGATTGAGACTGGGTCTATCCGGATGATTTACTGGTTGTTGATCGTTCAGTCACTACCAAACACGGCGATATTGTCATTGCGAGTTTGCGTTATGAATCATCACGTTTTTGTCTGATACCTACCCAATGTACTTAAGATATTCATCTGCGAGGGCCAAAAAGAAGCGCACTGGTAATGGCTCGTCTGAAGAATTGACGCTCAATGTGAACATGTTTACACTTGAAATATGATGTATTTGAATGAACCCCAGTTGTCAACTAAAGCTACTGATCCACTTAAAGCTCAAGTAGTGCATGCAGCTAAAACGCTATTTATGACTCATGGGTATGAGGCTGTTGGCATGCGTGATATAGCCAAAGCCGTTGGCAAGCAACCGGTTCAGATCTACCGGCTGAATCTGAGTAAAGCGGACATACTGGCTAATGTCATCATTGCATTGAATTCGGAACAGATCGCTGAGTTACCGCGACTCTATGCACAGGTCACCGGAACTACGCTCTTGGATCGTATTTGTTCCTATCTGAAACAACTCTACACCCTGGACGTCCAGTATTTGCCGATCCGCTCAGTAGGGGCGGCGTTTGGCTGGATGTGGTCTAAAGAACATGAATATAGGGTCATCGAACAAGTCGGCCAACTGGTTAAGCCGGTAGCCGATTGGATGCTGGATGCGGGTCTGGACGATGTGCCTGCACGCTGTATTGGTATCTGGTCGCTGTATTACGTCGGGTATCGGCAGGCAGTGATCCATGGTGGTAACGCAGATGATTGTCTGGATGCAATCAAGCCAAGTCTCAGATTTTTTTTGGTGTCACCGGAAATCAGCCATGAAGATCTCATCGCTCGCAGGCAGGTAGAGGAAGTCACCCGTTTGAATGAAGCTCGCCTGAACTGGGCCGAGTTGGCGTCCAAGACCGGTAATTGGGAACTGCATATTGATACCCGACTCATATTTGCATCGTTAGGCGCCGCAAAGATCTATGGGCTCGCAAGTGACAAATTTGATCTGACTGCGATCCAACATATGGCCCTGCCAGAATATCGCCCTGCGCTGGACGCCTGTCTGAGCAATCTTCTGTTGCATGATGTGCCTTACGATGTTGAATACAAGATCCGTGCTGCGGATACCGATGAAATCAAAGATATTCATTCCCAGGCGACCTTTGATCGAGAACGCCGAGTTCTATTTGGCGTTGTTCAAGACATTACTGAGCGTAAGAAGGCAGAAAAGGAACTGAAGCGATTAGCTCAAACCGATCCGCTAACTGGTTTAGCCAACCGGCGTCATTTTATGCAGTTAGCAGAACATGAACGGTTGCAGTCAAAACGGTATGGCAGAGACCTGTCGATACTGATGATGGATATCGACCATTTTAAGAAAATTAATGACAGTTACGGCCATCATGCGGGTGATCTGGTTATTCAGTCATTAAGTACTATTTGTCGCAACACGCTGCGTGAAACAGACATCATCGGTCGGATCGGCGGTGAAGAATTTGCAGTAGTGTTACCACAAACCGCGAGTCATCTGGCCATTGAAGTCGCAGAACGGTTGCGGGAAGCGATTGCCGATACGGTTTTCTCTCTGGAGCCTGATGTGACGCTTCATTTTACTGTATCGATTGGGATTGCCACACTGACTGACATGCAGAATAACATTGATACATTGCTCCGTTTTGCCGACAAGGCCTTGTATGATGCAAAGCTGGATGGTCGCAATAAAGTACGTTTATTCAGCGGAAATGACTAATTCTACAAGGAGATAGATTCATTTCAATGCGGAGTACACTATATTCTGCCTCGACCTATATCCAAGATTCAATGATAGATGAGTAGTATTCATTCTGTTTTTTATAACAAGATCAACTGTGTATCGGAGAGCAATCGTGAGAGTCGGTATTGAGGCATTAACTCGAGAGCTTATTTCTCAGCATGACTGGATTTTCCCTGTTGTTAATGGAAAAAGAATAGGGCATGAGATAGATATGGCCTCTGTTTATTCATTACATGGAATCAAAGCACTCATAGTCCATGGAACCAGCATTCTTGAGGTTGAAATCGAAATAGACTCTGTAGAAAATCGAGAAATGTTGCACGAAAAAATTCGGGCGCTACTTGAGCAACCACTTATTTATCCGCAGTATCAAGACATTGACGGGTCTTAAGCGCTAATGAAAAAATGCCTTAATCCGGGGCAATGACAAAGCCCGAATATGAATAAATCAAAAGCAACAGCGAGTAGATCAGCTCTCACCCGAAGCAAACGAGGTTTTTATCAGCAGGCAAAAGAAAAAGCCCCAGACATAGGTCGTGAGAGAGCAAGTATGAGGCTTTATTCGTAAACCGGATTTTCCATAGATGTAATTTTTTATCGTATGTATATTTGATGTTAGACCATACATCAAAATTTACCAAAGATAGTCATTAACTACTTAGCTATCGCCAAAAATTAATAAAACATGAAAAAAGCCCCGAACATGGTGTTGTTCGGGGCAAGTCGGTTTTACGCATACGGGATAAGTTGCTTAAAAAGCAATTTTCAGGTTACAGATTCAAATGCGATAAGTCTAGCTATGTAAGACACAGAAAATTAGAGCGCTTGATTTTATCTGTCTTGACAATAGTATTTAGGGCTCACTCGCTGAAGCGAAAGATCATTTGCTGGTGCAAATGAGATGTGTGCATTATGTTAATGAATTGTGAATTTCTGTTTTCAATATGCTGAAAATTGGTGTTTTTAAAGTTAATCATACCGTCTTATTTATTCTTTTTATTAAATAATATTTTTTGATACAAAAAGTGAAATGGTGAGAGGGTAGCCCGTTATAATAGTTGTGCAACGAGCTCTTGGCTAAAAATTAAGCGTTACCGTGGTAGAGATTTCTACTCGGGTCTTTGTTCTTCTGTACTAATAAACTTCCCGCAAAATGACGATTGACAGATACCATCTCTGATGCGTGTCTGAGGTGCTATTTTGCTAATGACTAACTGTTTCATCTTGATTCGGTTTTAAAAAACGCTGAAGGCGTTTTATTGCCTGTGATTGAGAAAAATGAAGGATAACATCATGAATGAGCATGTCCTGGTTGCAAAACATTTTGAGAGTTCTATTGATGTCGGTCGTTATACGCTGACCGAAGAATATGACTACAGCTGTATACCGCTATGTGTCATAGACAGCGTATTTTCGATTGGAATTCGCTATACGAATGTCATCAACATCGTGGGGCGTGTCTGTAAAAAGATGAACATTACCAAGGCTTATAATAAGGAAATGCAATCCTCTGCCACGACATCTTGGTTTATTGAACAAATAGAAGGTAAAACACCAGAAGAACTTGCAGATTCTTTGTTTGAGAGTCGCCATCGTACATCGCCAAATAATGGGATTCTGAAGGCTGATGCAACAGTGAGATTTATGCGTGTTCTGAAACAATTCGGGGTGGAACATCTGGAAGATGTTCACAAAGTGGGTGACAGTGCTGCATTTGAGCGAGCGATTAAAGCGATCCCTGGGCAGACCAGTGGTATTTGCCTGAAATATTTTCTGATGCTGGCCGGTGACAACGAACTAATCAAGCCAGATCGGATGATTATACGTTTTCTTGAATCTGCACTAAATCGTCCGGTCAATCTTAATGAGGCTGTGACGTTGGTAAGACAGGCATGCGATGAACTGAAGAAAAAATATGATTTCATGACACCGAAAATTCTGGATAACCTGATCTGGCAATATCAGCGTTCACTTTAAGAATTGACGTAACCAGAGCTTAGGCTCTGGTTGAAATGGCACACTGAATTTGGCCAGTTTGTGTCTAGTAACTGCACTAAAGAGTATCTGTCGTCATTACCAAATACCACTAAGTTGATTGTAATGTTTGGTCTCGGTACTAAACAAAACTATGTCGAAGCAGCGTTTAAGCTGTTTAAGCAGGCAAGACCCGGCGAATGGCATTGGATAAATGATGTCGCCTATACAGACAACCGGATTACAGTTGTTCATGTTGAGCATTTTGCTTCTCAAGGTGCACTGATTCCAAATTGGCTGGGTGAAAACAATCATGAACGGTCTAATTTAGGTGAGATGGCTCGAACTGCTGTCGCTATGGCTTGGGGCAATACAGACAACTAATGGTTTAGTATTACATTCAGATTGCTGATAGTTGTTAAAGCAAGTGTTAGCAATCTTCAGCAAATTTTTTCCCCGCAGAGATTGCCCGCAAAACCACCACCGTCCAACCAAACAAATCATCATCAAACGACTCTTTTGCTTGAGCTCTCGACAGGAGTTAGCTAATTTAGCTAACTACACAAATTAACGATGCAAATGTCACTTATGACAGAACAAGAAATCTATCAGTGCATCCGTGAGGCGTTGGCAGAAGCGCCGCGTAATCAATACACCTCTGAACTGCACCTGCAGATGATCAAGTATGCCGATGCCCTCAAACACATTACTGCGAAAGAGTTTTGTGAAGGCGTAGGGCTTCGTGAAAGTCTCGGCACCGAATTCAGCAAAATGCGTAACTTAACGCAGCGACTTAAAGCTGCAGGTCTGAAGACTGACCAGATCTGAACTCAAAAGTATTTTAGGAAAACAAAATGGCCTTAAAGAAAACAGAACTCTATTCCTCACTGTGGGCGAGTTGCGATGAGCTGCGTGGCGGGATGGATGCAAGCCAATATAAAGATTATGTGCTGACCTTTTTATTCATGAAGTATGTCTCTGATAAATATCAAGATGACCCATACGGCATGATCGAAATTCCTGCAGGTGCCAGTTTTGACAACATGGTTGCACTGAAGGGTGACAAAGAGATCGGTGAGAAGATCAATAAAATCATTGGTGCACTGGCCGAAGTCAACGACCTGAAAGGCGTCATTGATGTTGCCGATTTCAACGATGAAGACCGTTTAGGTAAAGGCAAAGAGATGGTCGATCGGTTATCAAAACTGATCGGCATCTTTGAAGGGCTCGATTTGTCATCAAACCGTGCCGATGGCGATGACTTGTTGGGTGATGCCTATGAATATTTAATGCGTCACTTCGCGACTGAATCAGGCAAGAGTAAAGGCCAGTTCTATACGCCTGCAGAGGTGTCGCGCATTTTGGCTAAAGTCATTGGTATCAATGCCAATACACAGCGTGATGCAACCGTTTATGACCCGACTTGCGGTTCAGGCTCGTTGTTATTAAAAGCCAGCGATGAAGCGCCGCGTGGTTTATCGATTTACGGGCAGGAAATGGATAACGCAACCAGCGCGTTAGCCCGTATGAACATGATCTTGCACAACAACGAAACCGCGAAAATCTGGAAGGGCAACACCATTGCTGACCCGCAATGGAAAGATGATAACGGCAAGTTGAAAACCTTCGATTTTGCTGTTGCGAACCCGCCGTTTTCAAATAAAAACTGGACGAGTGGCATCAACCCAGATGAAGATCCATTCGAGCGGTTTGTTTGGGGTGTTCCGCCAGAGAAAAACGGTGATTACACCTTCCTGCTACATATTCTGAAAAGCTTAAAAAGCACAGGGAAAGGCGCGGTCATTCTGCCGCATGGCGTGTTGTTCCGTGGCAATGCTGAATCGCGCATTCGTGAAAATCTGATCAAACAAGGCTATATCAAAGGCATTATCGGCTTGCCTGCGAACCTGTTTTACGGCACGGGCATTCCGGCTTGTATTATCGTGATTGATAAAGAACAGGCGCAACACCGCACCGGCATTTTCATGATTGATGCCAGCAAAGGCTTTATCAAAGATGGCAATAAAAACCGACTGCGTGAACAAGACATTCACAAGATCGTCGATGTCTTTACCAAGCAGTTAGAGGTTGACCGTTTCAGCCGTATGGTGACACTGGCTGAAATTGCCGCGAATGAATATAACCTCAACATTCCGCGTTATATCGATGCTTCAGAACCTGAAGATCTGCACGATTTAACCGCACACCTGCAAGGGGGCATTCCTGAGCGCGATATCGATGCTCTCAGCACATACTGGAAGGTGTTCCCAACCATGCGTTCAACCCTGTTTGCATCGGTTCGCCCTGGCTACAGCAAAGCGTTGGTGGAAGCGGGAAAAATCAAATCAACGCTGATTGAATTCCCTGAATTTCAGACCTTTGCTCAATCAGTCAATGCAACCTTTACCACATGGTTTTATCAGGCTTCTTTGAAAGAAATCGCAATTGGGGATCAGCCGAAAGCATTGATTCATGAAATCGCTGAAAGCTTACTCACAGCGTATGCCAACACCGAGTTATTGAATCAATATGATGTCTATCAGATCTTGATGGATTACTGGCAAGAAACCATGCAAGACGATGTCTATCTGCTGTCGCAAGAGGGCTGGAATGTCGGTAAAACCTTGCGAGTTTTGGTTGCTGAGAAGGGTGAAAAACAGAAAGAAACGCCTGATTTAGTCATCGATAAAACCAAATTTAAAGCCGATCTGATTCCGCCAGTTCTGATGGTGGCTCGTTTCTTTGCGAAAGAACAAAAAGCCGTAGATGATTTGCAGGCGGCGTTTGATAACGCCACCCAAGCGCTCGAAAGCTACCTTGAAGAGAACAGCGGTGAAGAGGGTTTACTGAATGAAGCCCTGAACGATAAAGACAAGGTCACCAAAACAACAGTCACGGCACGCCTCAAAGTAGCAACCGATAAAGATGAAAAAGCAGCACTCAAACAAGCCAAAGCCTTGTTTGATGCCGAAGCTGACAGTAAGAAAGCGGTGAAAGAGGCACAAGAGGCGCTCGATCGTTTGGTATTTGAACGTTACGCCAAGCTGACAGAAGATGAAATTAAAACGCTGGTTGTTGAAGATAAATGGCAAGCAACACTGAGTGCGCAGGTGCAAGCCGAAGTAGAGCGTATTATTCAGCAGTTGGCGAATCGCGTGAAAGAGCTGGAAGAACGTTATGCGGAACCATTATCTGTCATCACGCAATCAGTAGCCACACTGTCTGATAAAGTGGCAGTACACCTGAAAGCAATGGGGCTGGAGGTGTAATCATGACTGAGCAAAAGCAAGTGATCCCAGAAGGGTATAAGCAAACTGAAGTTGGGGTTATTCCTATTGATTGGAAGGCTGCAGCGTTAGGTGATATTGCTGAAGTGAGAATGTGTAAAAGAATTCTTTCTTGGCAAACACAAAAGACAGGTGCAATTCCATTTTTTAAAATTGGAACATTTGGCAGCCAGCCTGATGCATATATTCCAACCCAACTTTATGATGAATTCAAAGCGAAGTATTCATACCCTAACGAAGGTGACATTTTAATATCGGCAGCAGGAACACTTGGCAAGTCAGTTATTTATGATGGGAAACCCGCATATTTCCAAGATTCGAATATTGTATGGCTTGAAGTCGATAAGAAAAGCTTGCTAAATGAATACCTGTTTCATTATTACAAAATAATTAAATGGGCTTCATCCGAGGGTAGCACTATAGCTCGACTATATAATGGAATTATTCGAGCATCGTTAATTACACTCCCTTCGGTTAAAGAACAAACCGCCATTGCCAATGCGCTTTCTGATGTCGATGCGCTGATCTCCGAATTAGAAAAACTCATCGCCAAAAAACAGGCCATTAAAACCGCCACCATGCAGCAACTGCTGACCGGTAAAACCCGTTTGCCCGAGTTTGCCTTGCGTGAAGACGGCACGCCAAAAGGCTATAAGCAAAGCGAATTGGGGGAAATACCGGAGGATTGGGAGGTTGCCCCGCTGCGCGATTTTATAAAAATCAGGCACGGTCGTAACCAAAAAGCAGTTGAATCCCCAGACGGTAAATATCCTATATTTGCTACCGGTGGTCAGATTGGGACTGCGAACTCCTTTCTTTATGACAAGCCTTCCGTATTAATTGGTCGGAAAGGAACTATTGATAAACCTAGATATACGGAAGAGCCATTTTGGACTGTTGATACTCTATTTTATTCGGAAGTATCCAAAACAGCCGACGCAAAGTTCATGTTTTATAAAGTGTGCATGATTGATTGGATGCAGTACAGTGAAGCATCCGGTGTTCCAAGTTTAAACGCTAGTACAATAGAGAGCGTGCTTGCTGTATTCCCCGAGCGGGATGAGCAAATAGCTATTGCGACTGTTCTTTCGGATATAGATAAAGAAATTAAAACACTGCAACAACGCCTAAACAAAACTCGCCAAATCAAACAAGGCATGATGCAAGAGCTGCTGACTGGTAAAACCCGTTTGGTGAAACCAGAGGTGACGGCATGAACCTAAACCGCAGTTATTACCGCATTTATGCAGGTAAAACGAATATTTTCGCTGAGCTCTGTGTGAAACAGGGCTTTATTGGCGGTGATTGGGGTATAGCCCAAGATCTCAGTCATGCACTACCTGACAAATGGCAGGAGTTTAATCAGCAATTTATACCGGTCTTTTTAGCGGTAAACCCTAAAAAATCCAAAGTTGCCGCAGGTCTTGCTTGCGGCATGCTGCACACCATCTGCAAAGGCATGCAACTGAATGATCTGATTATTTGCCCTGATGGCAATGGTCAGTTTTATGTTGGTGAAATTGTCTCTGATTATTTCTATGTTGCTGGTGAACCTTTACCGCATCGCCGCAAGGTCAATTGGTTTCAACATTCATTGAATAAAGAGTCATTCAGTCAGTCATTGAAAAACTCAGTTGGGTCGATAGGAACCGTTTGTAATATTACGGGATATGCTCAAGAGTTAGAAAACTTGCTCGAAGGCAAACAACCGCTCGTACTCATCCATACTGATGAATTGGTAGAAGATGCCACTGTCTTTGCACTTGAAAAACATCTCGAAGATTTTCTCATCAAAAACTGGGCTTCAATTGATTTAGGCAAAGAGTTCGATATATACAGCGAAGAGGGTGAGCTGGTCGGCCAGCAATACCCGTCAGATACCGGCCCGATTGATATTCTCGCCATCAGTAAAGATAAAAAAACACTTCTCGTGGTTGAACTGAAACGTGGTCGCGCAACCGATGCTGTGGTTGGGCAGATCCAACGTTATATGGGCTACGTCAAAGACGAGCTCTGTGAAACCGGCCAAACCGTCAAAGGCGTCATCATCGCCCTCGAAGATGATCTGAAATTACGCCGGGCACTGAGTGTGGCGCAGAACATTGAATTTTTCCGCTATCAGGTGAGTTTTAAGCTGTTTAAATCGGCCTGATAAGATGAACACTGGTTTACAAAAAATAAGAATTAAGGAATGGTCATGAAAATCAAAGCTGAAGTAAAAAGCATTGATAAGCTGAAAGATTACTTTTTCGTGGTGCCTGACTATCAGCGTGAATATGTCTGGCAAGTGGATGATCAAATCGAGCAGTTTCTGATTGATATCGATGATGAATATGATCCGCATGCCAAACAGCAGACGAACTACTTTATCGGGTCGATCATCGTCGTGAAAAACGGTGAAAAATATGACGTCATCGATGGTCAGCAACGCCTCACCACCATTGTTATTAGCTTGTGTGCGTTACGTGATGTATTACAGCAATGTGAGAAAGATGGCGTTCTGGCGGGCAATCAGAAAAAGATTTTGGCAAAGGTTGAAGAGTGGTTATCTGACTTTGATTTAGCCTCTAATCAGACACAAATTCGCCTTGAACTGCAATATCACGAAAGTTCTGGTTATTTGCGCCATTTGATTGAGCATAGTCCTATACAGGGTGAATTTACGGCATCGCTGAACAAAATGCAGCAGGCTTTTGAACGTATTAGCAAGCATTTCAATGAATATCTAGAACAAGGCATCGATTCATTAATTTCATATGCTTTGTATTTCATGACGGGTATTGATTTGGTCGTTATCGAATCCGAAGATCTCGGTAGTGCACTGAAAATTTTCGAAACGATCAACCAACGCGGTGCCAGCCTGAACGCGATGGACTTAGTGAAAAACCTGATGTTCAGCAAAGCGCGGGAGGCTCAATTTTCACAAATAAAGACTGTGTGGAAAGAGATCAATGGTTATCTGCAAGCATGTGATGAAAGTGATAATCCGCTGCGTTTTCTTCGTTATTTCATGATGGCACGTTATCACCATGGCATTTTGCGTGAAGATGAACTGTATAAATGGATCATCTCTGCAGAAGGCAAGGTCAGCCTGAATTATGAAGCGGAGCCGCTGAAATTAGTGCAGGAATTACAGCAAGCAGCTAAACGCTACTCAGCACTGGTGTCGGCAACCAATAGTCTGGGAGATGGGGCGAACTATCCTCATATCACCAATATTGGCTATATCAACAAATACCGTTCCCGCCAGCATTTGGTGTTATTGATGGCGCTCGATCTCTATTGCCCTAGTGACGTTGTAGATTATCTGGCTGCTCAGTTAGAGAGTTTTTTCTTCTTTGCGAATACCATGAGTATTCAGACTAAAACCTACGAACAGCGTTTTTCATTGTGGGCAGTTAAACTCCGTGGCGTTAAAACTAGGGAAGGTGTAGATGCCGTTGTGCAAGAAACCTTGGTTCCATTTATATTAAAACGCTTGCCTGATTTCCGTCAGGCTTTCAGTCAAATTAATCATACAGCTTACAACCCGCAATATCGTCAGCGTTTTATTCTCGGACGGTTTGAAAACGAAATCAGACGCCAATGCGGATTACCGATTCAGAGTCATAACACAATTCAAAGTTTTCAAATTGAACATATTTTGCCGCAGACGGTGAGAAACCGGGAGCAAAGTCCCGAGTTTGCCGATCAGGACGTACATACCCGCAACGTGTACCGCTTAGGCAATGTTACCTTGCTGGAAAGCATGATTAATCAGGCCGTGAATAACTGTAATGATCTGGCAACTGACTGGTTTGCAGAGAAACAAGCGGAATACATCAAATCTGATTCAATGCTAACTCGTTTGATGGTTACTGATTTCTCCGTCGGGAATGACACGGCAATCAATCGTTTAAAAGACAGATTGAATTACAGCTTTACCGAGTGGAAACCAGATTCGGTTGCTTTACGTCAGCAAATATTGATGGAACTGGCATTCGATTGCTGGCGCTTCAGTGGTCTGCGCATCGATCAGTATGCAGCTGAGCTTGCTGCAAAAGATGTCGAACAAATCGAAGAAGAGTGAGGACGATACGATGAGTACTGTCGGGCAACGTGAACGGATCACACAAAACCGGATTGTACAGTTCTTCCAGCGAGAGCTTCATTATCGTTATTTAGGCGACTGGCAAGATCGCCCGAATAACAAGAACATTGAAGTCGACATTCTGACTGCCTGGCTGCAGAAACAGGGTGTCAGTGGCACCTTGATTACGCGAGCTATACGTCAGCTTGATACCGCAGCCGCCTTGGGTGAAGGGAAAAAACTCTATTACGCCAACAAAGATGTTTATGTACTGTTGCGTTATGGCGTGAAAGACAAAGAAGGCGCAGGTGAGTTAAACCAGACGGTTTGGCTGATCGACTGGAAAAATCCGGAAAACAATGATTTTGCCATCGCTGAAGAAGTCTCAATTAAAGGCGAAAACAAAAAACGCCCGGACATTGTGCTCTATGTAAACGGCATCGCGCTGGGTGTCATTGAACTCAAGCGTTCATCAGTCGGTGTCAGTGAGGGCATTCGCCAGAACTTAGATAATCAGAAAAAAGCATTTATCCGCAATTTTTTTACCACCATGCAGTTGGTAATGGCGGGGAATGACACGCAGGGACTGCGTTACGGCACCATTGAAACCGCTGAAAAGTATTATCTGGAATGGAAAGAAGACATTGCGAATCCATACGAGCATAAACTCGATTTTCATCTGAGCCGTGTCTGTCGAAAAGATCGTTTTCTGCAGCTAATTCATGATTTTATTGTCTTTGATTCCGGTTTTAAAAAGACTTGCCGTCATAACCAGTTCTTTGGGATTGAAGCCGCAAAGCAGCATATCAAACACCGTGAGGGCGGCATCATCTGGCATACACAAGGGTCAGGAAAAAGCCTCACCATGGTGTGGCTGGCGAAGTGGATCCGCGAAAATATCACCGATGCCCGCGTGCTGATTATCACCGACCGAACCGAGCTTGATGAGCAGATCGAGAAGGTTTTCTATGGGGTAGATGAAGACATTTATCGCACCCAAAGTGGCGCTGATCTGATTGCAACGCTTAACCACACCAACCCATGGCTGATCTGTTCGTTAGTGCACAAATTTGGTCGGCAAGGTGAATCAGAAGATGATGGTGCAGCGGATGAATTTATCGCTGAGCTGAAAAAATCCCTGCCGAAAGATTTCCGGGCTAAAGGCGATCTGTTTGTCTTTGTTGATGAGTGTCACCGTACGCAGTCAGGTAAGCTGCATGAAGCTATGAAAGCAATTCTTCCTGAGGCGATGTTTATCGGTTTCACCGGCACACCATTGATGAAGCGCGACAAAAAGAAATCGATCGAAATCTTCGGGCGCTATATTCATACCTACAAATTTGATGAAGCAGTAGCTGATGGCGTTGTACTTGATTTGCGTTATGAAGCACGCGATATCGACCAGCATCTGACCTCAGAGAAAAAAGTCGATGACTGGTTTGAAGCCAAAACCAGGGGGTTATCGAACATTGCCAAAACGCAGTTGAAACAGAAATGGGGCACTATGCAGAAGGTGCTCTCCAGCAAAGATCGCCTGCAGAAAATCGTGAATGATATTCTGATGGATATGGCAACCAAGCCACGTCTGATGGACGAACGCGGAAATGCCATGTTGGTATGTTCCAGCGTTTATCAGGCTTGTAAGGTCTATGACATGTTTTCGCAGACTGACATTGCCGACAAAGTGGCAATCGTTACCAGCTACCAACCAACTGCCACCAGTATTAAAGGTGAAGAAAGTGGCGAAGGAGATACAGAAAAACTTTTCAAATATGAAACCTACCGGAAAATGCTGGCCAGCTTTTTCGAACAGAGTGAAGAAGAGGCCGCAAAACGAATTGAAGAATTCGAGAAATTAGTCAAACAACGATTCATTAAAGAGCCTGGGCAGATGCGGTTGCTGATCGTGGTTGATAAGCTGCTGACAGGTTTTGATGCGCCTTCTGCAACCTATCTATACATTGATAAGCAGATGGCAGACCATAACTTGTTTCAGGCGATCTGCCGTGTGAACCGTCTTGATGGTGACGATAAAGAATATGGTTACATTGTCGATTATAAAGACTTGTTCCGTTCGCTTGATAAAGCTATCAGTGACTATACCGGTGAAGCGTTTGATGGTTATGACAAAGAAGATGTCGCAGGCTTACTGAAAGATCGCTTAGTTCAGGCCAGACAAGATCTCGAAAACGCGTTAGAGATGGTGCGTGCTATCTGCGAGCCGGTCAAAGCCCCCCGTTCAACGCAGGATTACATTCATTATTTCTGTGGTGAATCGGGTTCAAACCAAGATGTACTCACTGAGCAAGAGGCACTGCGAGTCACATTTTACCAGTTAGTTGCCAAGTTATTACGTGCATATGCAAACCTGGCCAATGAAATGCCACAGGCAGGTTTCAGCCCAGAAGAAACGGCAGCGATTAAAGACGAAGTTATTCACTACGAAAAAGTGCGTGATGAAGTGAAATTAGCCAGTGGTGATCTGGTTGATATGAAACGTTTCGAACCCGCTATGCGTCACCTGTTGGATATGTATATCCGGGCAGATGACAGTGAACTGCTGATGGATTTCGAAGAATTAGGTCTGATTGAACTGATTGTCGAGAAGGGCGCAGAAGCCGTTGATTCACTGCCGGAGAGTATTCGGAAAGACCCGGAAGCGATGGCGGAAACTATCGAAAACAACGTGCGGAAAACGATTGTTGATGAGAATCCGGTAAACCCGAAATATTACGAGCACATGTCGACGTTGCTGGATGAGTTAATTCATCTACGCAGACAGCAAGCCATCGAATATCAGGAGTATCTAGAAAAGATCCGTGAGCTGTCAAAAAAGGTGAAACGCCCACAGCAATCGAACTCTGATTATCCTGAATCAATGGATACGCAGGCCAAGCGGGCTTTTTATGATAACTTCGGCAAGGACGAAATTCTGGCTACAAAAATCGACAGTGCCATTCGTTATACTAAGCGGGCTGACTGGGTGGGCGATCGCTTCAAAGAGCGTGAAATTGCCAATGCGATCAGAGAAGAGTCAGCGGGATATGATGTTGATATTGCCAGCGTAATGGAACTAGCGAAAGCGCAGAAGGAATATCATTAATGTCAGAGATGCAGATTGGGCATCTGACTTTTCAGCTCAACCGGAAAGCGATAAAGAACCTTCACATCAGTGTGCTACCACCTGATGGGATGGTTCGTATTTCCGCACCAGAGAAAATGACTGAAACCGCCATTCGCATGGCGGTTATTTCCCGCATTCCATGGATAAAAAAACAGCAGGAAGCATTCCTCAATCAGCCTCGCCAGTCAGACCGGGAGATGGTGACGGGTGAATGTCACTACCTCTGGGGCAGACGATGCCGACTGGTTTTCAGTGATTATCAGGGTAAACAAACCGTTAAAAAGCAGGGTAGTCATAAACTGGTTCTGACCATTAAACCTGATTCGCCAGTTGAAAAGAAAGCTGAGCTTTTGAGCCGCTTTTATCGTGCAGAACTGCAATTGAATGCCGACAAATTATTCCGGAAGTGGACGTCGATTATTGGTACGGAACCAAACAGCTGGCATATCAGAAAGATGAAAACAAAATGGGGTAGTTGCAACACTTCATCACATCGCATCTGCCTGAATCTGGAACTGGCCAAGAAACCGCCAGAATGCCTCGAATATATACTGGTTCATGAGCTTATTCATTTGCTGGAACGCCACCACAACGAACGTTTCAAAGCCCTGATGGAACAGTATCTCCCCGATTGGCGCGAACGCCGCAATTTACTCAACAGTCTGCCGCTTGCTTATGATCGGTGGGGGTATTGATAGAAAACAGTCAAAAAAGGTATCAAAATATCCATTTGATGCTTTATTTCTTTCTTTTTCTGATACTGTTACAGATATGATTATTTGAATGGCAACTGGCATTAGTCACAGTTGGTTTCTTCTGTGCTGAGTTAACCTGTTTGTCGGTTGGTTTGGCTCTGATAATGGATGTGGGCAGTATAAAGAAATGGATATCACCTTAATTTCCGAACCTTTAAATCTTTTTATCAATACATTAGTCGCTGTAAAACCGTTCATTGTACCGGTGAGCGTTATTAGTATCGTCACTCTGTTATTACTACTTTTTTTGTTTAGATATTTTTCTAAATCATTCGTGATTGTCCATAGGTTAAAAAGATTAACTGATCGTCTGAAAGAAATAAAAAAATTACAGGTCTCAGAGCAAATACAGCAGCTTGAAACTGTATTCAATGCTCATGCTTTAGAACACGCCTGGAGTGAGTACAGTGAAACTCTGCATAAGCAATACCAGACAGTCGAAGGTGAAAGAGAATTACAGCAAGTCAGATCTACCGCAACATCAGCGGCATTTTTTACTCAACAATATGTTGTAGATACTCCTTTAGGTACTGAGTTTTATAAGCACTTACCGGGAATACTGACTGGTGTCGGCATCATTGGAACGTTTTTCGGGTTGATGATCGGTTTACATCATTTTGACCCAAGTTCTCCTGAGCAGGTGGCAAGCAGTGTAGATGCGCTTTTAAAGGATGTGTTATATGCATTCCTCGGATCATTTGCTGCAATTTTTGTCTCAATATTGGTCACATTTTTAGAAAAATACCGATTAGCTGTCAGTTATAAACAATTAGAAAAACTAACGGAGGCCTTGGACAGTTTCTTTGATAGCGGGGTAGGAGAGGAATACCTGGCAGAGTTAGTTAAAGCCAGTAATGAAAGTGCAACTCAAGCTCGTCAGCTGAAAGATGGTTTGGTTTCTGATTTACGGGAAATGTTACAAAATCTGGTGGATAGTCAGGTTCGAGAGAATCTCAAGTTGGCTGAGACCTTATCATCAACTTATCAGCAATCCGGACAAATGATGGCTGATCAAGTAAGCGGTGCAATTCAGAACAGCCTTAAGTCTCCTTTAGAGGCAATTGCTGGGGCAGTACAAACTGCTAGTGGTGATCAATCAGGCCAGGTGCAGACTCTTTTGCAAGATGTTCTGACTGCGTTTATGAGCAAGCTAGATACAACTTTCGGGCAACAGTTCAGCGGTCTTCACGAAATGATGGGTAAATCAGTCATGGCTATGGAGTCGATGCAGTCGGGTTTTGCTACGTTGCTTCAAGATATTCGAGCTGCAAGTGATCATTCTACACAGAGCAGTAATGACATGGTTTCAAAATTACTCGCAGATATGCAGGCTGGACAGAATGCCATGCAAGCAGGGATGAATGATTTACTTTCTAAACTACATGATTCAATTTCCAAAATTGGTGAACAAGGTGAAGACGCAGGTCTGCGAATGGCCAATCAATTAGAGAAAATGTTTGCTGAAAATGAGGCTAAACAGCAGGCAATGGCAGTTAGTCTTGATGCATTTGTTGAATCGATTAAAGCCAGTGTGGGTTCTGGTCAGCAAGAAATGATGGAAAAAGTTGCATCAACAGTAGACATATTAGGGCAGCGATTAGATTCCGTTTTCCAACAGCTTGAAAATGGTCAGCAACAACTGGACCAGGCCTCCAGAACTTCACAAGCTGAGCTACATCAGGGTACTCGTGAGTTGGTGAAAGGCCTGGATGAACAAGTCAAAGTACTGTTGGATGCGGTCAGTTCACAACAAGCATCAACTCAAAGCACGATTGAGGCACTGGGTAAACAAACCGCTATTAACTTGAGAGAAATGCAATCTGGTGCTGAGAAGATGAAAGATGCAGCTGATCGGTTTGTAGTTGCTGGAAGTTCCGTAACAGGTGCTACGGAGTCAGCTGCAAAAATGTTTGGTGAAATGCAGGGATTAAATCGAGAGATCGTTGTTGCTGCGAATGAATTGTCTAGCATAGTGTCTGATTATAGAAATAACCGGGAAACAATAGGAAAAACTGTCAGCTTACTAGAAGGATTAATTGCTAATACTCAGACTGAAATGGCTCACCGAACTCAATTCTTGAATGATATAAAACAACATAGTGAACGTTTGCAAACTTACAATCGCGAAGTTCGGGAGTATCTGGAACATATTAGCAGTGTTCTAGGCAAAGGATTCAATGAATTCACAGAAAGTGTTGATAAGAGTCTCAGGAAGACGTTGGGTAGTTTGGATGTTGAACTAGATAAAGCTGTTACAAGCTTAGCGGGTGGTGTTGAGAATGTCCGTGAAAGTATTGAAGACCTGAGCGATGTTCTTTCAGCTGCCCGTAAATAAAAGGATTTAACCAATGTTTGGAAAACAAATTGTTGGTGCGGGTAAGCAGCACAAAGATGAAGCTGAAAAGCCTTTCTGGATCTCTTATGCCGATTTAATGACCGCGATGATGGTGTTATTTCTGGTTGTGATGGTTGCATCACTTAGCTCAGTTACACAACGGATCCAAGCCGCTGAACAAGGTGAAAAATTACGAGGTCATGAAATTGCGCAACTTTGTAGCAAGCTCCAGTTACATGCCAGCCATCTGAATAAAACTATTGTGGTTGATTGTCACGACAATAGAATAAGTTTTGGTGAGGCGGGTCGTTTTGGCCACAATCAATTTGGTTTAGAACCCGCTGGACAAAAAGCTTTACAAGATGTGGTTCCTCTAATACTTGAAGCTGCAGATAGCGATGAGGGACGCAAATGGTTCAAACAAGTTGTAATTGAGGGTTTCACTGATACTGATGGTTCATATCTCTACAACTTGCACTTGTCACTTTTACGCTCTGAATGGGTTATGTGTAGTCTGCTGGATAGCCGAAGTCCAGTGCAGGCAGGTATTTCTCCGCAGAAGCAACAGCAAATTAAAACATTATTTCTGGCCGGTGGCGTTTCATTTAACAATGCCAAAGAAAGTAAAGAGGCAAGTCGGCGGGTAGAACTACGGTTACAGTTTTACGGATTGAAAGATAAGGCGGATAAACCTACTCCTGAAGATTCAGTTGTAATGCCAACATTACCCGAAAAATGCCAATTGGTGATGTGATATGAGTGATACCGCATTAACAAACTTACAGCGTTATTTCGAGAGAAAAAATGACTATGAGAGTCGTTTTTCAATATCGGATCTGATTTTCCCTTCTTTGACTAAAACAAATAATAGACTGATTGATATATTCGATAAGGCTGAAATTAAGCCACCACCTCCCTTAAAAAAAAGGCGTAAGGCAATTGAGAGTTTCAAGCTGAAAGAGGAGCTATCAAACACGGACTGGCGTCTTGTTTTTGCCGGTTTATCAGATAGATATGATGATAATCCATCTTTACTAGATCAGGATGAGTATTTTCATAAGGTGCAGTACGAGGTTGAGTCTCGAATTTGTCACGATGAGCTAAATCGAAGAGATTGGCTATCACTTTGTTTCAGTTATTTTGGATACGAATCAGATACTCCAGAAAAAAATAAAAACTGGTGTGCATTACAGCAATACTTAGATAAAGGTTATTTTTCAATAAAAAAACAACAAAAACGTGAAAAGGAATGGATGCGGATTATTGAAAAGTATAATCAAATCTTCACAAACTCTGCAGGTGAGTTGATTGCTGAAGAGATGATAAATGGTCAAATAGATGATTTATCAGGTTTGAAAAAAATAGCACAAGTACCAGAAGCGAGTTGGTTGTGGCGTAGAATATTTAACGTCATTCTTTCAAGAATATTCATTATTTCAGATGATGAATTCAAAATGAAAATTGAACGTTTGGTGACGCTAGGATGCACCTATGTTCGTTTTATGGATGATGTATTAAGTGCGTGCTTAACCAGATACTATCACGCATCATTCAGGCAAAATCCGTCAACATTATTGAAACAGAGCGCACTAGAACGATGGGGAAGTCCTCAATTACGTTCCAGTCAAAATGGCTGGTTGCAACATGTTGATGAACAAGTATGTCTCATGGTGCGCGCTTGGTTTGCAAAAGAGGATTTACAACATTTCTTCCAACTTTTAAAAGGGGATAGAGGTGTAGATCAGGCAAGATTATCTTATTGGCTAAAATATGCGAACCAAATGAGCTTCACTCGAATTGTAATGGGCTCTGATGCTTGGAATGATCTAAATACTGATTTTGAAGAATTCAGAAATAGAAATAAAGGTCGATTAAGTAAACTTACCGAAGCCGCGAGTCATATAAATGCGGTAATAATGCAGATCGGCAATTACTTTTTTGTAGAATTTTCCGGTACTGGCAATGCTTGTTATGTCTACAAAGCAGATGATGCGCCATTTAATGCAGAAGCTAAATGGCTTGGAATGAATACTGCGTTGAAATTAAGAGGCTCCCCTAAAACCATAACATGGTTACTTCATAATGCTGGGTGGCAAAGTAAGTTTGATGATGAATTGGCTAAGTTTGGTATTAGAGCTGTTAAACATTCAATAACTGCAAGTCAGAATGAGACAAAACCTGAATGGATTGGTTTAAAAACAAAAGCGAATCATGAAATAAAAATATCTGACAAAAAAGACCAAGAAAAATCAAAGATTGAAAATGTAACGATCTCTATAAAAGAAAAAGTTTCTATTTCTTTACAAAAAATAGGGTTTAATAAATATAGGATATCAGATTTTAGAAAAGTTGGCGGTGCGTTAAAGGTTGAGTTGGAAATCAAGAATGCTCAAGCTGATCTAGAATTAAAGCGACTTGGATTTAAGTCAACAAATAGTAATCCACTGTTATATTGGAAAAGTTAAAAATGATTACACAATGGTTGAAAGATAAGATTAGTTCCTTTGTTTCAAAAGAACAAGTAAAGGCACTATATACCATTGATGAAAATGGATTAATGTTTCCATTTTCTGAATTTGAAAATGAAAAAAATTGGTTGTTGGGTGCGTATATTGAACAATTAGAAGAAGAAGAACTTGTTACCGCATTAACAAACTCCTGGTTTTTGGAGTGGGACCAACTATACCACCTTTTAGAAAACGAAGAGCATGCATCAAGTATAAAGTTATTAAGCTTGCCTGAATATTCAGATGTAAAACCTGAACTGGTTAGTGAGGGTGGCTTATCATCTAATGATTTTCAGGTTATTATTAATCAATGGAGAGATCAGAAAACAGGAAAGATTTTAAGTATATCTAGAACTGGCGCAGTAATTAAAACATTAGATGATCAATATTTACTAAGTAATGATGTTTGGCAGTTAATTAAAAGTATCAAGCACTTTCATCAGTCTCAAAAAGAAAAACCAAGTGAAATAAATAATCAAATTGGATGGGCATTAGTTAGAAAAAGAGCTAAACATGCTCAAGTAAAACTAGACCAATTTCTCGAAAAAACGGTAGTAGTAAAACCTGACAGTTTGCGAATGAAAATACGAAAAGCAAACATCAATTCTATGCCAGTATTAGAAGTTGAACCATCCTTTGAAGGACAACCTGAGACTTGGATTAAATCATTTGATAGCCAAAAAGAAGTACAAGAAAAATATCATGTTTTAAATAATGATGGTTCAGTGGCTCATGTCTTAATTGAACCAGAAGTTAAAGATGTTCTTGAATCAATAAAATCTTTTCCTGGACGAAGAGTTGGTGGTGATGATGCATTATCATTTATTCGTAATCCATACGCATTTATTGGTGAAAATGCTTCAACGGTACTTAATCCTGAAATTTATGAAAATGATCTTTCAGAAGCAGGAATTTTCTTTCATCGCTTTTATCTAAATATTCACCAAGATGCTGATAATAAAATTGAATCGGTTGATTTAATTTTACAGCCAATTGGAAAAGGTGAAACTGATGAGACTGTTATTCAGCTTACAACTTCTAATGTTCTAAAACTATTCGTTAATGAATTAGAGATAAAATTAGCAGCAGGAATGCCTGCTGGCTTTTGGCAAGGGTATGAATTAGAGTTAAGTAATTTCACGGAAAACCAATTTTCCGAGATAAAAAAATTATGGACTCAATGGGATGCTGAATCGATAGGTGCTGAATTTAAAGCCGTTTTAGATTTAGATAAATATGGTGATCGTGTTACTGGTATAGGTGAAGCAGAACAAATATCATCACCATATTTAGTAAAAGAAGAGTCAGAAAACTGGCTTCCTGATGATGTTATTAACCAAATTAAAGATATTGATTTTTCGTCCAACTTTGACTTTAGGGATGAAGTTCTGTATTCGAGTTTTTCTGATGCTTTAGATGAAGCCAGAGATAAAAAAGAACCTGTCACTATCCCAAATACCAATTATATTTTGCCATTCGAATTAGCTGAACAACTTTATCAATCTTGGACCAAAAAGATTAATTCATGGGGAAATAATAATAAGCCATCAGAACGTTCAGAACGAGCAATTCTTCAAATTGCGCATAATATTGAGGATGAAAAATATTCAAAAAATAGATTGAATGCTATCGTTGATACATCATTGTATACTGCAGAGATTCCAGAATTATTAAGACCGGAATGGGAGCTCTTAGAACATCAAGTGGCGGGAGTATCATGGCTGCAAAGCTTGTTTAATTTATCGCCCAAGCATATATCTGGCTGTCTTCTTGCTGACGATATGGGACTTGGTAAAACAATACAAATACTTAGTTTCATTGTCTGGATAATAGAAAGAAATAAGTCAAAAAATCCATCATTGATAATTGCCCCAGTGTCATTACTTGATAACTGGGAAAGAGAGTTACATAAGTTTTTTTATGCCGATACAATTCCTGTTTTGAAGCTTTATGGTGATCGACTGAAGGAATTAAAATTTACTAAAAAAGAAATACCTTTCGGTCTTCAACAGAAGGGTATTAAAAATTTGTTGCGTCCAGGATGGGTTAATGATTCAAAAATCGTATTGACAACATATGAAACCATGCGTGATCAGGAGTTCTCTCTAGCAAGGCAAGAATGGTCTGTAGTTATCTGTGATGAAGCACAAAAAATTAAGAATCCAGCAGCTTTAGTTACACAAGCTGCTAATGCAATACCATCAAGATTTAAAATCGCATGTACAGGAACTCCGGTAGAAAATACACTTACAGACCTTTGGGCACTTTTTGATTTTATTCAACCTGGCTATTTGGTTCCATTGAATCAATTTGGAAAAGAATATCAACGGCCTATTGAGAGTAATGTTGGGGACAGTCAGGCTTTAGAACGATTGAGACGCTTAGTTGAGCCTCAAATTTTGAGACGGACAAAATCAGATGTAGCTAAAGATTTACCGTTGAAAATTGAAGACGTTCAGTGTCGTTCAATTCCGATGAGTACACATCAAAAGAAGATCTATTTATCATCTGTATCTGCATATATTAAAAATGAAAGTGAAACAGAACAGTCTCAATCATCTGCAGGAATATTGGGATTACTACATAGATTAAAATTGATTTGTGCTCATCCTTTTTGTGTTGAGCCTGATCCAAAACTAAGAGATAACTCTCCTAAGATGAATTGGTTGATACATAAATTGCACGAGATTAAAGAAAATAACCCCAATGATAAAGTGATAATTTTTACTGAGTTGAGAGATATTCAAAGAGAACTTCAGCATACCGTTTATAAACAGTTCGGTTTTAAACCAATCATCATAAATGGTGATACATCCACAAATTCTGAAAGCAGTGAAAGCAGACAAAAATTGATTGATAGGTTTCAAGAACAGAATGGTTTTGGAGTTATAATTTTATCAACGGTAGCTGTCGGATTCGGTGTTAATGTTCAAGCTGCAAACCATGTGATTCATTTTACTCGCTGTTGGAATCCTGCGAAAGAAGACCAAGCAACGGATAGAGCTTATCGAATTGGTCAGAAAAAAGATGTCTATGTGAATCGCCACTGATTTCCTAGACACCTTTTAGTTAGATAAACTAGCTAAAAAAGAGGTGTTCATGAGCCATAAACGTTACCCCGAACAATTCAA
>NZ_JACHGR010000003.1 GCF_014202415.1 Tolumonas osonensis | reverse complement strand
GGAACCACCTGTATCCATTCCGAACACAGAAGTGAAACGCTGTAGCGCCGATGGTAGTGTGGCATTCGCCATGTGAGAGTAGGACACTGCCAGGCACCTAATTAGACGAAAGTCAGCCGAGATAAAGTGCTGATATGGCTCAGTTGGTAGAGCGCACCCTTGGTAAGGGTGAGGTCCCCAGTTCGACTCTGGGTATCAGCACCATTGAAAAGAATAAAGCCCTGAGCAACTGCTCAGGGCTTTTTGTTTTTCTTTTTTATAAAAATTAAAGCAGGGAATTCCTGCTTTTCGATGTTCTATTTCTCAAATAGAAATTTGTTCAGAGGTTCGGGTTCTGTTATTTGCAATGTACCTTTGATATCTAATAGTTCTTGTTGCAACTGATATTCTTCCCAGCTTAAATCCTGTTGCTGGCCTTTGTCTGCAGAACCTTTTGCTATTTGAATTTCTTGTAACCGTGTCTCTATACGGTGTAATTCCATTTTTTGCTTGGCTTCTTCTGCGCTGATGCTCAGTGTTTTCTTAAACTCTGTATCGGCAAGACAAGGTCCTGCATAGTTTTGCTGGTTAGCAGCTAATTCAAATGCTTTACTGGCTGGGCATTGTTGATGAAGTGCGGATAAATATCCTTTTCTCCATTGCCTGAGATCTGGCTGAACACCATATTCGGCACATTGTTCCATATATTCATTGGCAGTATTGAGATATTTTCCTGCCCAAGCGTCTGAAATCCCTCGGGTATGCCAATTTGTTTCGGAACATTGCTGTTCAGTCATGGTGTTGCTACAGCCTGCAAGAATCAGGCTTACACAAATAAAATATTTCATAAGATGTCATGATGTTTGAAGAAAATGACAAGAGCATATCACTTTTAGTGCTTATCTATAGGACATTTAACGTAGCCCCTCTCTTTACTCTCTGATTGTGTCCAATAATTGAGCGTCTCTTTAAGCCGGATTGATTGTGATTTTTCTGTTCTTATTTATTTAATATCTGGAGATGAGACGGATGGATCAATGGGTACAACTGATATGGCACTTTTGTAAGAACCATCTACAACACGTGTACTGTATGTCAGATAAATCAGGGTGTTATGTATTTTATCCAGAAAGCGAACCACGCGTTGTTCTTTAAAGATCAGTGATGTCTTTACATCAAAGACAATTTCACCCGGAGAAAATTCCTGATTGATCTTTACCGGTCCTACTTTTGTGCAGGAAATGGAAGCATAAGCACGATCTTCCGCCAACCCTAAGCCACCAGAAATGCCCCCTGTTTTGGGACGAGATAGGTAGCAAGTAACTCCCGTTATTTTGGGGTCTTCAAAAGCTTCAATAATAATTTTGTGGTTGGGACCAACCAACTTGAACTCAGTACTGACTTCGCCAATGCGTTCAGCATCCTGAGCATAAGTATGTAAGGAGATCAGAGAAAAAAAACAGAAAGAGAACAGACGCATTGGCAACCTCTTAATTTTATAACTGCAGCCTTTTCAATATTGAATAGATGATCACAGCTTAAAATGAACCATAATCGTGAAACGCTATGCTATTCATTAGTGACGATCTTTTGTTTGAATCTTAAATAAAATCGTAGATCTTTTGCATACAATCGCATTTATTGGAAATATAATAAAAACGAGTTTACCTTGAAGAAATGTCTTCATTGGCATGTTCTGAGAATATCACACACGATACAACTCAGCTAAAAATGTGGAAGGGGATGTGCATACATCACTTCCGTGTACTGTTCATTACTTGAGATTCAGGAGATGCGTGATGTCATACATTAAAGGACTAGTGGCTGCTTCTCTTGCGGTTGCTGTGACTATGAGTAGTGCAGTGGCTCAGGAAGAAAAAGTTCTGCATGTGTATAACTGGAGTGATTATATTGCTGAAGATACGGTGGCTAATTTTGAAAAAGAAACCGGTATCAAAGTAGTTTATGACGTGTTTGACAGTAACGAAGTTCTGGAAGCCAAGTTATTGGCTGGCAATACCGGCTTTGATATTGTTGTACCAAGTTCGGATTTTCTGGCTCGTCAGATCCAGGCTGGTGTTTTTCAGAAGTTGGATAAAAACAAGTTATCTAATCTGAAAAATATGGATGCAGGCATTATGAAGTTGTTGGCGGATAAAGATCCGGACAACGCGCACTCTGTTCCTTATCTGGGTGGTACAACCGGTATTGGTTTTAATCCTAAAAAAGTTGCTGCAGTAATGGGTCCTGATTTCAAGCTGGATAGCTGGGATGCTGTTCTGAAGCCTGAAAATCTGTCAAAACTGAAAAAATGCGGTGTTTCTTTCCTGAATGCGCCAACAGAAATCATGGCTACAGTACTGCATTATATTGGGAAAGATCCTAACAGTACGAGTTCGGCCGATTATAAAGAAGCCGGTAAGTTGCTGACATCCTTACGTCCACACATTACCTATTTCCATTCGTCTCAATATATTAATGACCTTGCTAATGGTGATATCTGCGTGGCAATTGGCTGGTCTGGAGACGTAATGCAGGCTGCAGCCCGTGCTGAAGAAGCTAAAAATGGTGTGACTGTGGATTATGTGATTCCGAAGGAAGGCGCACTGGTCTTCTATGACATGCTGGCTATTCCGGCTGATGCAAAACATCCGGAAAACGCACATGCATTCATCAATTATCTGATGCGTCCGGAAGTCATTGCTAAAGTTTCGAACTATGTTTCTTACGCAAGTGGTAATGCTGCATCCTTGCCAATGGTTGATGAAGCATTACGGAATAATCCGAATATCTACCCACCAGAAGAACTGAAAGCCAAAATGTTTGCTTTGAAAGTTTTACCAGCCAAAATCAATCGCGAGATCACTCGTGAATGGACCAAGGTTAAAACTGGTAATTAACTGTTATTGATGTAGAAATAGGGGCGTCCGTGACGCCCCTTGATTGTTTCTGGGAGAAAAACATGGCTGTGGTCGATAAACCTGCCTTAGTACCAACCGAGCATTCTGCTCGACCACTATTGGAGATCCGCAACCTTACCAAGCAATTCGATGGTATTCCTGCGGTAGATAACGTTAGCCTTACCATTAATAAAGGTGAGATTTTTGCACTGCTAGGCGCATCTGGCTGTGGTAAGTCGACATTATTGCGTCTGCTGGCTGGTTTTGAAACCCCGACGAAGGGGCAAATCATTCTGGATGGCCAAGATCTGGCTGATATGCCGCCGTATAAACGGCCGATTAATATGATGTTCCAGTCATATGCCTTGTTTCCGCATATGACGGTAGAGCAGAACATTGCTTTTGGGCTTAAACAGGATGGTTTGCCTAAGGATGAAATCAATCAGCGGGTGCATGAAATGCTGGAGCTGGTTGATATGCAACAATATGCCAAGAGAAAACCACACCAGCTTTCAGGTGGCCAACGGCAACGTGTGGCTTTAGCCCGATCTTTGGCTAAGCGACCTAAATTATTGCTGCTGGATGAGCCAATGGGGGCTCTGGACAAAAAACTGCGTGAAAAAATGCAGCTGGAAGTTGTCGATATCATCGAGCGGGTTGGTGTAACGTGTGTCATGGTAACCCATGATCAGGAAGAAGCGATGACCATGGCGGGTCGTATTGCCATCATGGATCGCGGTGAATTTGTTCAGATCGGTAGCCCGGAAGAAATTTATGAGCACCCGAACTGTCGTTTGAGTGCCGAGTTTATTGGTTCAGTGAATATCTTTGAAGGGATCCTGGTTGAAGATGGTCCTGATTATATGATTATTCAATCCGATGCACTGACACACCCAATTCAGGTTAACCACGGTGCATCCATGGCAGAGGGGGTTCCTCTGATGGTGGCTCTGCGTCCGGAAAAAATTCATTTCCGGGATGATATTCCATCAGACCACACTAATTATGATCGTGGTGTTGTCGAAAACATTGCCTATATGGGTGATATTTCGATTTATCACGTGCGTTTAGAAAGCGGTAAGTTGGTAATAGCTACATTACCGAATGTGAACCGTTTCCGCACCGGGTTACCAACTTGGGATGATCAGGTGTATCTGTGCTGGGATCCGGATTCTTGCGTGGTGCTGACAATATGATTCAGGAAACATTACGTCAGTATACAAGCTGGTTGCCCAAAGGCCGCCATCTGGTGATCGCGGTACCTTATATATGGATGTTGCTGTTTTTCCTCATTCCATTCGTCATCATTCTGAAAATCAGTTTTGCAGAGGTTCAGGTTGCTATTCCTCCTTATACTGAGCTGGTGACTTATACAGAGGAGAAACTGAATTTTATTCTGAATCTGGGAAATTATATCTATCTGCTGGATGATGTAATGTATCTGGATTCTTATTTGCAATCGATACAGGTCGCAGTCACATCAACAGTGTTATGTTTACTGGTGGGATATCCAATTGCCTGGGCAATTGTGCATTCCACGCCGGCAGTTCGTAACGTATTATTGATGTTAGTGGTATTGCCTAGCTGGACATCATTTCTAATCAGAGTTTATGCCTGGATTGGTATTCTAAAAAATAATGGTCTTATCAATAACTTGCTGATGTGGTTAGGCATCATTGATGAACCACTTAATATGCTGCACACGAATGGTGCGGTGTATGTCGGTATTGTATATGCCTATTTACCATTCATGATTCTGCCTATTTATACTGCCTTGATGCGGCTGGATTATTCCCTGATTGAGGCGGCATCCGATCTGGGCGCTCGGCCGTTCCGGGCATTTTTGTCTATTACGTTACCGTTGACCAAAAATGGCATCATGGCGGGTTCTATGCTGGTTTTTATTCCTGCAGTCGGTGAATTTGTTATCCCTGAATTGTTAGGGGGACCGGATTCATTATTGATCGGCCGGGTTTTATGGCAGGAGTTCTTTAACAACCGTGACTGGCCGGTAGCTTCAGCCGTAGCTGTTGTCATGCTGACTATTCTGATGGTCCCTATTATCTGGTTCTATCGCTATCAGCGTCGTGAAATGCAGGAGAGTGGTTCATGACTCCTATTCCACAGATAAAATCGAAATTCCGTACTTTTATCTTACTGGCTGGTTTTGGTTTTTTGTATGTACCGATCCTGCTGCTGATTGTGTATTCATTTAACGAATCCCGTCTGGTCACAGTCTGGTCAGGTTTTTCGGTGAAGTGGTATGGCGAACTGTTTGCTGACGACCTGATGATGAATGGGGTGATACTGAGTCTGACCATTGGGGTATTAAGTGCCAGTATGGCGGTGGTTATCGGAACGCTGGCCGCATTCGTGCTGACCCGGGTCGGTAATTTTCGTGGACAGACCAGTTTCGCTTTTTTAATCACAGCACCCATGGTCATGCCTGAGGTAATAACCGGTTTGGCGTTGCTGCTCTTGTTTGTGGCTATGTCCAGTATGTTTGGCTGGCCGGCACAACGTGGCGCCATGACAATCTGGATTGCGCATGTGACGTTTACTGCGGCTTATGTCACCGTGATTGTCCGCTCCCGTTTGCAGGAACTGGATCTCTCGATCGAAGAAGCAGCACAGGATCTGGGGGCAACACCCTTCAAGGTGTTTTTCCTGATCACGTTGCCATCTATCGCCCCCGCTATCGCTGCAGGATGGTTATTGGGCTTTACGTTGTCTGTTGATGATCTGGTGATTACCAGCTTCGTTTCCGGTCCAAATGCCACAACATTGCCGATGGTGGTTTTCTCCAGTGTACGTCTGGGGGTAAGCCCCAAGATTAATGCGCTGGCAACACTGATCATTCTGGTTGTTTCTATTGCGACATTTATTGGCTGGTGGATGATGGCTTCTGCAGAGAAGCGCCGCAAAGCTGAAATTAAGGCTGCGATGCAATTGAAGGAATGAGAGCGGTTGAATAATAACCATATAAACATCATGAGTATTTTATGATGGAAAAAGAGCTTGCAATGACTGGATCTGTTTATTAGATTCATTGGTTATTGGAGTTCGGCGTATAGCGCAGTCTGGTAGCGCACTTCGTTCGGGACGAAGGGGTCGGAGGTTCGAATCCTCTTACGCCGACCAGAGATATCAAAGGGTTAGCTCAGGCTAGCCCTTTTTGCTTTTTGGTGTTTTTCTTGTCAGCTATACTTCAGTTTCTTCTCTTTATTTGGATTGTTACCGGATGGCAACAGAACAGGGACATTATTATCGTTGGGTTACTTTTGCGGGGATTGCCTCTTCCACCACTGCAGGCATATTGATTATCGGTAAACTGATCGCCTGGCTAATGACAGGCTCATCCAGTTTACTTGCATCCCTGACCGATTCGATGATGGATATCAGTGCCTCATTGATCAGTTTGCTGGCTGTGCGCTACGCATTAATTCCGGCGGATGACAATCACCAGTTTGGTCATGGTAAGGCGGAGTCACTAGCGAGTCTGGCCCAGGCTGCCTTTATTACCGGTTCTGCCCTGGTGTTGCTAATGCACGGTGTTGATGCCTTGATTGATCCGAAGCCCCTCCAGCATGTTTCTGTGGGGATATGGATCAGTATTGCATCAATCATACTGACTTTGATTCTGGTTACGTTTCAAGGTTATGTTATTCGTCTGACCGGAAGTCAGGCCGTAAAAGCTGACTCGCTGCATTACCGCTCAGATTTATTGCTCAATGCGGCGGTATTGCTGGCATTGGTATTATCTTCCCGGGGATTTCCTAACGCAGATGCAATCTTTGCTATTTTGCTGGGGGGGTATATCCTGTGGAGTGCATTACAAATAGGTTATGAAGCAATTCAGACGTTGCTGGATCGTCAGTTGCCCGAAGAGGAATGCCAGCAAATCAGCCTGATTTGTTGTTCTGTAGAAGGTGTTCGGGGAATTCATGATCTAAAAACCCGTCTTTCCGGGCCAATGCGTTTTATTCAGTTACATTTGGAGCTGGATGATGATTTACCGCTGGTTAAAGCTCACGCATTGGCAGATATAGCCGAGATGCGTTTAAAAGAACAATTTCCGGTTTCCGATATTCTTATTCACATGGACCCTATTTCAGTACTGACCAAAGAAAACGTGCATCATCAGTCATGAAATACGGCGCTTAGGGAGTAATATGGCCTGCAAAAAATGCGTTAAGAAAGACAAGGCCTGGCAGACAATCAGGGATGAGGCTGTTCAGATGGCAGCTGAGGAGCCGATGCTGGCCAGCTTTTTCCATTCCACGATTATTAATCATGATAGTTTGGGAGCCGCTCTCAGTTTCCAACTGGCAAACAAATTAGGCAGCGTGACGATGCCGCCGATTGTTTTGCGTGAAGTCATTGAACAGGCGTTGCGTGCCGATGCTGAGATACTGGATGCGGTGGCCTGTGATATTTGTGCTGTGACGGAGCGGGATCCGGCAGTCAATTTTCTTTCGACACCGCTTTTATATCTGAAAGGATTTCAGGCTCTGCAGGCCTATCGTATTGCGCACTGGCTGTGGTTACAGGGGCGGCAATCACTGGCGCTATTTCTGCAGCATCAGATTTCTGTTGTTTATGGCGTGGATATTCATCCGGCAGCACAGATTGGTTTCGGGATCATGCTTGATCACGCGACCGGTATTGTGGTCGGTGAAACCGCAGTGATTGGTAACGATGTGTCTATCCTGCAGAATGTAACTCTGGGCGGAACAGGTAAAGAGCATGGCGACCGTCATCCGAAAATTCGTGAAGGCGTGATGATTGGTGCTGGTGCGAAAGTGCTGGGAAATATCGAAGTCGGTGAGGGCGCAAAAATTGGCGCAGGCAGTGTCGTTCTGGCGCCAGTCCCACCACATACTACCGTGGCAGGGGTTCCGGCAAAAGAGGTCGGACGTCCATCAACCTTGAAGCCATCGCTGAGTATGGAACAGGATATCTGAACGGGGCGTATGCCCCGTTTTCTTCAATGGAGGTGTCATGAAGCCGGTAGCGGGTGTGTTATTGCTGGGAATGTGGGGATGCTACCTGGGCTATCTTTTTTTCGGGTTTTCTCCCTGGCCTGCCGCCACGCTGGCCTGGTGCTCGGCAATTTTACTGGGGCCTCGTCTGGATAAAGCTGCCCGTCGGCAGTGTGCCATTCTTTATAGTGCTGCGTTCTTACTGCTGATTTTTGGCTGGTTCAATGGGGTGGCTTTTAGCGCGAAAGAGCTGTTTCTGCCTAATATTGATATGGTTGCTCTGTTTACCGGGGTAAGCACTCTGAACCTGGTCACTGCGGCCTTGGGTGAAAAAGAAGAGTCAAACTGGACAGGCTGGAAAGGGTTGTTCAGTTCGTTGCTGGGTGTGAGTTTTCTTGGTGCGGTCATTAATATGTCGGTACTGTTTGTTGTTGGCGATAAACTGGCGAAGAACGGCACGCTGGAACGCCGGCAAATTATTATCCTGAACCGCATATACTGCGGCGCCGCTTACTGGTCTCCCTTCTTTATCGCGATGGCTGTTGCGCTGACGTATGCGCCGGGAATGCAATTTTCCCGGATTTTGCCATTCGGCCTGCTGGCAGCTTTTGGGGCCATGCTGATCACGACCTGGGATGTCTGGCGGGGCGGCATTCATTCATTTGAGGGCTATCCTTTACGCTTACAGACACTGCGTCTGCCGGTGTTGTTATCGTTAGCAGTACTGGCGGGTAAATGGATATGGCCGACGGTGACAATCACGGGCGTTATTGCGCTGATGGCACCGCTGATATCAATCGCCCTCATGCCGAAACGGGATATGACATCGGCATTAAAACGGCAAGTGACAGAACGTTTCCCGTCAATGGGAAGTCAGGTGGTGTTATTTCTGGGCGCTGGCTTGTTGGCTGCGGGGATCCATGGCTTAACGCAAATCTGGTCACCGGAAGGGTTGTTTGTCTATATCCGGCATTATGGAGTGCTGGAAGCGTCCGTCGTGACACTGGTTATTCTGTTAATTGCATATCTCGGTGTGCATCCGATCATTATGACCTCCAGTCTGGCGCCATTGCTGTGGCATTTGCACCCTGATCCCTCTTTGCTCGGTATGACCTTTTTATTTTCCTGGGGACTGGCAACCGGCGCCACACCGTTATCCGGTGCCAATCTGGCTTTGATTGCCTGTTATCGGGTCAAAGCCTGGAATATGCTGATCTGGAATATCGGGTATGCGGTGAAAGAGTGGCTCTGGCTAACAGGATTGTATGCGTTGTATATCTGGTGTTATTTGTAACCGCCTGTTCAGGCTTTGGGCGTCAGAGGTTGTATCGCTGGCATTAGCAGACTATTCTAGCCGCCTAAATAAATTCATCTGCTACAGGCAGAATAGTATATAGGTGTGTTATGTCTTTTGAAGTTTTAGAACAGCTGGAAGCGAAAATCCAATCTGCGGTGGATGGCATTACTTTATTGAAAATGGAATTGGATGAGCTTCGTGCCCAAAACCAGCAATTAAAAGAAGAAAATCAGAATTTACGTAACGAGCATCAGGCATGGCAGGAACGTTTGCGTTCTCTGCTGGGCAAAATGGATCAGATGAACAGCGATAACTGAAAATAAAAACGCCGGAACAATCCGGCGTTTTTATTTGTCTCTGCTATTCAATATCCAGCGGTTCTGGTGACAGAATAATCCCTGTGGTATCCGCGTAGATATGATCTTCCGGCAGGAAAGTGACTCCACCAAAATTCACCGGTAGTTCGCTGTCACCGGTATCTTCATCATCCGCACCGACAGGAATTGAAGCAAGCGCCTGAATACCAATTTCCAGCTCGGCCAGCGCATCCACTTCGCGGACCGAACCGTAGCAGATGATCCCTTCCCAACCGTTATCGGCGGCGGTAGCTGCAATATCTGCATCAATCAGTGCGCGGCGTAAGGATCCACCACCATCAATTAACAGCACCCGGCCTACGCCATTTTCTTTGACAACCTGGCGGATAATGCCATTTGCCTCAAAACATTTAATCGTGGTTACCTGACCACCGAATGAGGAGCGCCCGCCGAAAGTGCTGAACATCGGTTCGACCACATCGACTTGGTCCTGGTAAATGTCACAAAGCTGGGAGGTATTGTATTCCATGATGATGAGTCCAACGTATTGACCTTACTAGCAGTATAAGGATGCAACCGGGGAAAGCAAAGCTGAACCATGCAGAATTGACTGGTATGACAGAAAAACGACCAGCGGTGCTGGCTGAATACCTGATTTAGCGGATAAATGTGATTGTCATCACTCTGTCATAGGTGTTTAATCAAGGTGAAGGTTGCAGAGCATTAAAAATGTTTGTTTTCATGTTTTATTGCGAATTTGTAGCTTCCGTTAGAAGGATTTTGCACATTTATGCTGTGAGGGAGCCATGTCACAAGATCTGTCATCAATATCGGCCAGCGCGGAACATCGTCCGCTGAATAGTAACGACTATAAAACGCTGTCGCTGGCAGCTTTAGGTGGAGCGCTGGAGTTCTACGATTTTATTATCTTTGTTTTTCTGGCTGCGGTTGTCAGTCAGCATTTCTTTCCGGCCGATATCCCGGAATGGTTGCGCCAGTTTCAGACTTACGGGATTTTTGCTGCCGGTTATCTGGCCCGTCCGCTGGGCGGCATCATCATGGCGCATTTCGGCGATCTGTTTGGCCGGAAGAAGATGTTCAATCTCAGTATATTGCTGATGGCTCTTCCTACGCTGTTGATGGGCTTGTTACCCACGTATGACGTGGTGGGTGTGATTGCCCCGGTTGGTTTGCTTATTCTGCGTATTTTACAAGGGGCCGCGATTGGAGGGGAAGTTCCGGGGGCGTGGGTCTTTGTTTCGGAACATGTACCAACCCGGCGTGTTGGTTATGCCTGCGGTACACTGACGGCAGGTTTGACCGCCGGTATTCTGCTGGGCTCGCTGGTGGCCACAGCATTGAATACCATACTGACTCAAGCCGAGATACTGGCATGGGGCTGGCGTATTCCGTTCCTGTTAGGTGGCGTTTTTGGTTTGTGTGCCATGATGTTGCGCCGTTGGCTGGAGGAAACACCGATTTTCACAGAAATGAAAGCCAGAAAAGAGCTGGTAGATGGATTGCCACTGAAGCAGGTGCTGGGCAACAGTAAAGCGGAAGTCGTGATCTCTATGCTACTGACCTGGTTATTGTCTGCAGCGATTGTGGTTGTCATTCTGATGACACCGACGTATCTGCAGAAACAGTTGGCAATTGCACCTACTGAGGCATTACAGGCTAATTCGCTGGCCATTGTAACGCTGACAATTGGCTGTATTTTCTTCGGCTGGCTGAGTGATCGTTTTAGTAGTGGTCTGATTTTTATTGGTGGCAGTCTGGGGCTCGCCGTGTCGGCCTATGTTTTTTATCATGGCGTGGTGGCAGATCCATCATTGTTGCCTGTGCTGTATCCGTTAGTCGGTTTCTTTGTCGGTATCGTGGGCGCAGTACCTTATGTCATGGTGAATGCATTTCCACCAGCCATCCGTTTCTCCGGTCTTTCGTTTTCCTATAATTTGGCCTATGCGATTTTTGGCGGATTAACACCGATGCTGGTGGCGTTATGGCTGAAGAATGAGCCGATGGCACCTTGTTACTATGTCATCAGTTTGTGCTGTGTTGGTGTTGCCGTTGGTGGCTGGTTGTTGCTGCAGGGACGTCAGGAACCGGCAGCGTTAGCTCAGGCTAACTGATTGGCGATAGGCCGGCGGTTACGAGCCGGCCTGATAACAATGCAGTTCTTTGCCGATTTCTAATACGCTGAGATATCCTCCGGGAAAGACCGCACCGCTGTCGAGCCAGATACAGTTGCCTTTTCTGAATGGGGTCGGGCGGATAGGCGTGTGTCCCATGACGCACCAGTCTATGCCTTTGATGTGGTAAGCATCGGAAAGCAATTCGGTTTTATTCGCCAGCGAAATCCGTTCCCTTGACCAGACCAGTTTCTCTATCAGATCCTCTCGTTTTTTTAGTTTGTATTCGTCTAATGCGGTTAATAATTCTTGCCAGTCGTTGAAGACCGGATCTGCATGACAGATACCTAGATGCACGTTGTCGGCTGTGATCAGGTCAATGGCCAGTGGTAATTGTTCCAGCCTGGGTTGCCAGTATTCTTTCACTCTTTGCTGTTCGTCCGGTGGCAGTTCATAAAACCAGTTGCCGCCATTTCTGATCCAGCAATATTCTGCCAGTGATTCTTGTCGCCAGGCCGCACAGCACATCTGTTCGTGATTGCCCTGAATCGCGTAAAATCCGGGTTGATCGAGTAACTTCAGACACCCCGGGCTATCTGGTCCGCGATCAGTCAGGTCGCCCAGCAAAACGCAAACGTCTCCCTGTTCGGCAGAAAAATGTACCTGTTTCAATATGGACTGCAACGGGGATAAGCAGCCATGCAGGTCACCGGCTACAAATGTTCTGCCCCGAACCTGTAATGTCAGATAAGACGGCATGGTAATGCTCCTGACATGTATCTTATGTTCCAAGCGTAGTTTATTTTTCCTGATTTAGACCGGTTGGCAGGAAAAATCTTGCAGCATGAATCTGAGGGAAAAACAGTGCTGTGTTAACATAATGTTTTTATCGGTATTTCAGGAAACGTCATGTCATCCAGCACTGAATTGTGTCCTTGCGGTAGTAAAAAGAGCTACGACGAATGTTGTCAGCCATTATTGGCCGGAGAGAAACGTGCCGATACGCCGGAACAACTGATGCGTTCCCGGTTTACCGCGTTTTATCGTGGCGATGCCTGGAAATATATTCTGGCTACCTGGCATCCGGAGAACCGGCCTGCGATATCGGAAGCAGAATTAACAGAAGAAAGCCGTCTGGCGAAATGGGAAAAACTGGAAGTCCGTGATACCAGAATTGATGGTGAGCAGGGCGAAGTAACGTTCTGTGCCTGGTACCGGGACCAAACCGGATTACATCCACATCTGGAACGTTCTCAGTTCGTGCGTTATGACGGCGAATGGGTTTATACCACGGGTGAGTTTTTGCCTTATACCCGCGCAGCCAAGGTCAAACCGAATGATCAGTGTCCGTGCGGGAGCGGTAAAAAATACAAAAAATGTTGCGGCTGATTATTTCTTCTGCGGAGCACTCATGATCCTGCTGATTGATAACTACGATTCGTTCACCTACAACCTAGTGCAGTATTTCGGGCAACTGGGGGCGAAGATTGAAGTGCGGCGCAATGATGCCATCTCGTTGGCAGAAATCAGCCAGCTTAAGCCCTCTCATCTGGTGATTTCTCCTGGCCCCTGTACACCGAATGAAGCGGGGATTTCGCTGGATGCGATCCGTCGGTTTGCCGGTGAGCTCCCGATCCTGGGCGTTTGCCTTGGTCATCAGGCGATTGCACAGGCGTTTGGTGGCCACGTGATCCGCGCGCGGCAAGTGATGCATGGTAAAACCAGCCTCATTGGCCATGATGGACGTGGTGTTTTTACCGGATTGAATAATCCGCTGACGGTCACCCGTTATCATTCCCTGCTGGTGGAGGAAGCAACCTTGCCGGAAGTATTCGAAGTGTCTGCCTGGACATTGCCGGAAGCAGGGGAAGCTCGGGAAATCATGGGACTGCGCCACCGGACTTTGCCGGTAGAAGGTGTACAGTTTCATCCTGAAAGCATTCTGAGCGAGCAGGGACTCGAATTATTGGCGAATTTTCTACGGCAGTAGTATTTATTGTTGGGTGTCACCATTCATGGTGATATATTATGCATTCTAATTGATTAAATTTTCACTTTTCCCTGGTTTTGCAGTGTTAAGGAGTTCGTATGTCAGAACAGACGCAGGTTACGCGTGGTTGGTTTGATGAAGTTATTGTCCCAACTTATTCTCCTGCCGCTTTCATTCCGGTTCGTGGTCAGGGATCCCGTCTGTGGGATCAGGCAGATCGCGAATATATCGACCTGGCTGGTGGAATCGCGGTAAATGCGCTGGGTCATTGTCATCCTGCATTAGTGAAAACACTGACCGAACAGGGCAACAAACTGTGGCATGTCAGTAACTGGATGACCAATGAGCCGACGCTGCGTCTGGCGCGGAAGATGGTGGATGCCACTTTTGCTGATCGTGCTTTCTTCTGTAACTCTGGTGCTGAAGCGAACGAAGCGGCGTTCAAACTGGCTCGTCGTTATGCCAAAGAAAAATTCGGTGAGCAGAAAGATCAGATCATCGCGTTTCTGCAGGGCTTCCATGGCCGTACTTTCTTCACGGTGAGTGTCGGTGGTCAGTCGCATTATTCTGATGGTTTCGGTCCGCGTCCGGGTTCGATCCAGCACATTCCTTATAACGATATCGCGGCACTGAAAGCGCTGATTTCTGACACGACCTGTGCGGTGGTGATGGAACCATTGCAGGGCGAAGGCGGAGTGTTGCCGGCCGATAAAGAGTTTGTCAAAGCTGTCCGTGAACTGTGTGACCAGCACAATGCGCTGCTGATTTTTGACGAAGTACAAACCGGGATGGGACGTACTGGCAGTCTGTTTGCCTATATGCACTCAGGTGTTGAGCCGGATATCCTGACCACAGCGAAAGCGCTGGGCGGCGGTTTCCCGATCGCGGCAATGCTGACGCGTGAAGGTATTGCTCAGGTATTCCAGCCTGGCGTACACGGTACGACCTTTGGTGGTAATCCGCTGGCGTGTGCCGTGGCTGAAACCGCGTTTGATCTGATCAGTGATCCGGCACTGCTGGCGGGCGTAAAAGAGCGCGAACTCTGGTTCCGTGCTGCACTGGAGAAGATCAATGCAGAGTTTAACTGCTTCAGCGAAGTTCGTGGTCAGGGTCTGTTGATTGGTGCGGTGCTGAACGAGCAATTTGCTGGTAAGGCGAAAGCTTTCGTGGATGCGGGTATTGAACAGGGTGTGCTGTTCCTGGTGGCGGGTCCGAATGTGGTACGTTTCACACCGGCGCTGAACCTGACTGCAGAAGAATTTGCGGAAGGGATGAGTCGTTTCAAACTGGCTGTCGCTCAGGTGATAAACGGCTAAACCGGAAAGTACGCTTCGATGACCCCGCTTCGTATGAAGGCGGGGTCAGACAAATAAAAAAGGCTGCAATATCGCAGCCTTTTTTGTCAGTGCATTTTGATCAGCGGGTACCGAATACCACGATGGTTTTACCATGCGCAGTGATCAGTTCCTGATCTTCCAGCATCTTCAGAATTCGGCCAACAGTTTCACGGGAGCAACCCACGATCTGACCGATTTCCTGACGGGTGATCTTGATCTGCATACCGTCCGGATGGGTCATCGCATCTGGTTGTTTTGCCAGATTCAGCAGTGTCTGCGCGATACGACCGGTTACGTCCAGGAAGGCCAGATTGCCCACTTTCTGGCTGGTGGTCTGCAGACGGCGAGCCATCTGCGCAGAAAGACGCATCAGGATCTCAGGGTTAACCTGGATCAGCTGACGGAATTTCTTGTAGGAGATTTCAGCTACTTCACAAGAGGTTTTGGCGCGGATCCACGCTGAACGAGTCGGGTTTTCGCTTTCATCGAACAGACCCAGCTCGCCGATAAAGTCTCCCTGATTCAGGTAAGACAGAATCATTTCCTTGCCTTCTTCATCCTTGATCAACACTGCCACAGAACCTTTGATGATGTAATACAAGGTCTCTGCTTTTTCACCGGCATGGATAAGGGTGCTTTTTGCCGGGTATTTATGAATATGGCAGTGAGATAGGAACCATTCCTGTGTTGGATCGCTTTGCGGTTTGCCGATTACCATTATCTGTCCTCTTGAGCGCCTGTATGCAACACGGTTGAAAGTGATGCAATTCTTTTTATTTCTTGTCGATTTGAGTTCATTGAAACATCACAACAGGATCTGTGGCGGAACTGACTCAAATTCAAAGACGAGCCTGCATCTGGCGGGTCATGAACGAAACCCGAGCGTTAAGCCCGTGATAAAGACCTAGCATAAGGTGCGGAAAAAGTAATGACAAGAGATGCTTATGCAAATAAGCCGCTTGTTACAACCGCAACGACATATTTAAAATTTATGTAACATCGCCAGATGTCTGGATAGTCTCCTTTGGCGCGATTGTTACCGATTCATGTAGTTCGCTATATAAAATCACCACATCCCCACGTTCTAACTGCTGATGAATCTGCGCGACTTTTTCTGCCAGCGTAAATGTGTGTTCGCCATAATCGGTGCCTTCACGTAAAACGAAAGACTCAATCAGGTTATTCAATGTTTCCGGTGACAGTTGTTGCCAGGGGATAATCATGTTTTGACCTCATATCACCCACTGCGGCGTGGGTTCACTATCCAGTAATTCTCGCAGTTGCCGTAATGCTTTATCCAGCGAAATATTGTCGGCTGGATGGCTGATCGATAAACGAACCGCCTGCGGAGAGGGATAATGTGCTGCCGCAAAGAACTCGGCGCCGGCGACGCCGATGCCATGCTGGTGGGCTGCTTGCACAAATGCCTGACAACGCCAGTGAGCAGGCAGGGGAAGCCAGGCGTGCATACCGCCTTCCTGATACTGTACATGAAATTGTCCCAGATGGTGGCGCAGCAATTCACCGCGTTCCCGCAGGGTTTTACGCTGATGCAGTAACATGCGATCGGCTTGTCCGGAGTGTAACCACTGGCAAGTGAGCTCAATCATCAGTGGTGTGATCATCCAGCTTGAACCACGTACCGCGATTCCCATGGCTGCATGCAGACTGGCCGGCACCAGCATATAGCCAAGTCGCAGCCCGGCACTGGTGTTTTTGGCAAAGCTACCCAGATGGATCACACGCTCCGGGGCCAGATCTACCAGTGCGGGCAGGCGTTTCTCCGGCAAAATGCCATGCACATCATCTTCAATCACCGTCAGCTGAAAGCGTTCACACAACGCGAGGATCTCCTGACGCCGGGTCAGGCTCATGGTTGCGGTGGTCGGATTATGGACAGTCGGGATCAGATACAGCGTCCGGTAATTACCGCTCTGGCAGGCTTTTTCCAGTGCCTGAGGCAGAATGCCTTCCTCATCCATGGCCAGCCCTTTCAGCTGAATGCGCAAAGAGTGCGAGATGGTACTGAGTCCGGGATAGGTAAGCCCTTCGCACAGCACGGTTTCACCGATCGCACCACAGGCCATTAATGCCAGTAACAATCCATTTTGAGAGCCAAAACTGAAAAAAAGCCGCTCAGGCTGCGCGGTTTGAAAGCCATATTTTTGCAGCCACTGACAGACAATCTCTCGCTGCGATAACTCACCGTTCACGGAGCTGTATTCCATCAGCTCGTTGATACGGCCCGGGGTTGCCAGCAGTTGTTCAACAGCCTCCCGGAAGGCGCTTTGTCGATCCTGCAGGATCGGCAGGTTTTGCCATAGCTCGATCCGCTCCGGATCCGGCTGACGGATATGCCAGTTCAGCGCCGGCTCGTCGGCCTCTTCGCGGACATAAGTACCGGCGCCGACACGTGCGCTGACCCAGCCATGATGTTCCGCTTCACTGTAAGCACGGGTAATGGTTCCTACGGTCACTCCGAGCTGATCGGCTAACGCACGGTGGGTGGGTAAGCGTTGTCCGGGACGTAACTCGCCCTGTTCAATTGCCTGACCAATAGCCTGAGCGAGCTGACGATAGAGGGGACCTTGTCCGGAAAGTTGTGGTGTCCAGATTGTCATGGTGACAATAAACCTGTTGATCCGCTGATTGTCGTCAATATAACGTGAATTAAGACACTTATGTAGTCAATTTCGGGCAAATTTCATTAATTGTATCGATACAATTTTGTTGGGGATAATGACAATGGAAATGGGGCTTTTTTTATCGCTGACCGGTTTTGCGTGGATCACCTGTGTTACGCCGGGGCCGAATAACGTCATGCTGACCAGTTCCGGTGCCCGCTTCGGTTTTTCCCGCTCGGTAGCCCATATTTTCGGTATCTGCGGCGGACTGGTCTGCATGCTGGCGATCATGGCGCTGGGTGTCGGCTCGATGTTCCAGCAATGGCCGGTATTGCATCTGGCGATGAAACTCGGTGGCTCGGCTTATCTGCTTTATCTGGCCTGGAAGATTGCCACTGCCGGGATGCCGGACAACACCGCATCTTCTCCGGCGCAAGGTATGCGGCCGTGGCGTTTTCATCAGGCGGTGTTATTTCAGTTTATGAATCCGAAAGCCTGGCTGATGTGTATCTCGGCGATTGGCAGTTTTACTTTGCTGGGCGAACGCTACTGGTCGTCTGTACTGTGGGTGCTGGTGGTCTTCTTTCTGGTCTGTCTGAAAACCAGCTCATTGTGGGCACTGTTTGGTGTCAAAGTCGGGCAATGGCTAACAACCCCGCAGGCCTGGATGTTCTGGAACCGCGTCATGGGCGTATTGACGGCATTGTGTGTGATTCTGATTTGGTTTGAATAAGCTGATCCTCTTTGATCCTGTGTACATTGCATGCTACTTATGCGGCTAAATGGGCCTTGTCCTGATTCAGGATCGGGCTTATTTCCCGACGATCAATAGTGTTTATGCTAAATCCGTGTAGAATTGCGCCGTTTTTAGTAGCAGCGTAGAAAGATATTGGCATGACAACAGTGCTTGATGACCAGGATCGTTATAAAGAGATCCGTCCGTACAATGATAGTGAAGTTCCGGCTGCGATAGAGCGTCTGATCAGTGATGAAGAGCTGATCAGCGCTGTGGCGCGTTTTCGTTTTCCGCATGCGGTTAACTATTTCGGCTGGTTATTAAAACCCCTGATCCGGCGTGCACTGCATAAGCGTGTGGCAAATGTCCGCACCGTCGATGATGTACAGCAACAGGTTGCCCATTTTATGGAGCAGATGATTGCCAAGACCACGGATGGCGTGACTTATTCGGGTCTGGAAAATCTGCAGTCTGGTAAGGGATACCTGTTTATCTCTAACCACCGTGATATCGCGATGGATCCGGCCTTTGTGAACTGGGGACTTTACCAGTGTGGCCTGGATACCGTGCGCATCGCCATCGGTGACAATCTGTTGCGTAAACCGTGTGCCACCGAGCTGATGCGTCTGAACAAAAGTTTCATCGTGAAACGTTCGGCGAAAGGGCCGCGTGAAATGGCGAAGACGTTCAGTGAGCTTTCTTCCTATATTGCGGACTCGCTGCAGGAAGGTCACTCGATCTGGATCGCACAGAAAGAAGGCCGGGCGAAAGATGGCGATGACCGGACCGATCCGGCAATTCTGAAAATGTTCTACATGGCGGGCAAACAGAAGAAACTGGGCTTTGTGGAATATATGCAGCAGCTGAATATTGTACCGGTGGCGATTTCTTATGAATACGATCCCGGTGATGAAGCGAAAGCCCGCGAACTGTATGAAACCTCAACTCATGGTTCTTATCAGAAGAGTGAGTTTGAGGATATCGAAAGCATTGTCTCCGGCATTATCGGTTATAAAGGCCGGGTGCATGTCAGTGTCGGCAAACCGCTGACAGAGGGCTTTGAAACGCCGGAAGAGCTGGCTTTGGCCATCGATCGGGCTGTTCACAGCCAATACCGTCTGTTTGCATCTAACCTGCTGGCGGCAGATGCGGCGTCTGCAGACATTACGGCAGAACAACGTGCGCAGTTTGAACAGCGCATGGCGGCGATGGATCCAAAATGGCGCGAGATTGCCAAAGAGACCTATGCCAGACCGGTAGAAAATCAGCGTTCCTGAGCCTTTCCCAGACAGGCAGGTATTTTTAACCTGCCTGTTCTGTCCATTGCGCGGCCTCTTTCTTCACGGCTGCCATGATATCCAGCAATTCCAGCAACTCCGGTTCAAAAGCACTGCAACTGAGACCGGCGCGCAGTCCCTGTTCCAGCCCGGCGCAACTGGCTTGCAATTGTGGTACGCCACAATAGGCGGCACCACCGCGTAATTTATGGATCACATCCAGCAGTTCTGCACATTCATTTCCGGTTGCGGCAGCTTCAATCTGTGGTGTGATTTCAGCAAAACTGGCCACGAGCATTTGCAGCATGTCTCTGGCCAGCGCTTCATTTCCTTTCACTTTTTCTAATGCCAGATCCCAGTCAATAAACGCCGAGGTAGTATGCTCTGCTGCGTTGATATCACTGAATTGCATCAGCAGCCGTTTTAGCTGTACCTCATCAATCGGTTTGGATAAATACTCATCCATACCACTGGACATCAGACGTTCGCGCTCCCCGGGGGAAGCGTGTGCTGTGACGGCTATAATGGGAGTCCGTTTATTACAGGTATCGCGGTGGATGATCTGGCAGGCCTGAATACCATCCATGATCGGCATCTGAACATCCATAAAGATAATGTCAAAACGTGTCTTTTCAGCCAGCGAGACGGCCTGATGTCCGTCCTGACAGGAGTAAACGTCATCGACCAGATCATTCAGTAATGCGACGATCAGTTTGAGGTTGGCCGGATTATCGTCAACTGCCAGGATCCGCAACGGCAACCGTTCTTTTTGTTGTTTGATCGGTTGTGTCAGTGTCTGCGCCGGCGGCAGCGGCTGCAGCAGGGCCTGCAGCAATTTACTGTGGATCACCGGCTTGCTGAGCGAGTAGATTTTATGATTCTGCATCAGCTGTTCATGTAGCGTCGGATCACTGGAGTTGATTAAAACAATCAGCTTTTCCAGTTCATAGCGCTGCAGGCATTGTTCCAGTGTTTGCTGGATTTGTTCGGTCGATGTTTCCGGCGCGAAACCGACGATCATGGCGTAGAATTTATCATCGCTATCAGGTTGTTCATCACTGACCACTGTAACCTGCATACCCCATTCATTGAGCAGGCTGACGCAGGATTCCCGACTCCAGAGCGCATCCTCGGATAACAGCACTTTTTTACCGGTTAATAATAATTGCTCAACCGGGATATTATTTTCTTCTGATACCAACTCTAGCGGAATGGTGATCGTAAATTCAGAACCCTGATTGGGCTCTGAATGAACCTGCATGTTGCCATTCATCTGCTCAATCAGTTTCTGACTGATCACCAGCCCCAGTCCGGTACCACCATAACGACGGGAGATAGAGCTGTCCCCCTGAATAAATGGCTGGAACAGACGCATCAGCTGTTCTTCATCCATACCAATCCCGGTATCGCGGATCCGGAATTGCAACAGAACCTTATTCCGGGCGGCGGAAAGGATCGTGCTGACATGGATATTCACCATGCCCTGTTCGGTAAACTTGATGGCATTGCCGACAATATTGGTCACGATTTGCTGCAGACGCAGCGGGTCGCCGGCCACCAGATCCGGGATCGGCTGACTGACCAGCAGCGACAATTCCAGTTTCTTGTCATGCGCTGACGGTGCCAGCAGGGTGACGGTGTCGTTGACCATTTCCCGGATATTGAACGGAATATTTTCCAGCGTCAGTTTGCCGGCCTCGAGTTTTGAAAAATCGAGGATATCGTTGATGATACTGAGCAGGTTTTTCGCTGAATGTTCGATCGTGTTCAGGTAGTCGTGCTGATGCAGACTGAGCTGGGTTTTAAACAACTGACGGGTAAAACCGATGACGCCATTGAGCGGTGTGCGCAGTTCGTGTGACATATTCGCCAGGAATTCCGATTTGATGCGGGCGGCTTCCTGGGCACGTTTTTTCGCCATATCCAGCTCAACGTTCTGGATTTCGATCTGTTCCAGTGTTTCCCGCAGGTCCGATGTGGCCTGATCGATACTCTGTTGCATTTCTGTATGGTATTCGCTGATGGCTTTGGCCATCGCGTTGATACCATTCTTCAGCATGTCCAGCTCACCATCCATTTTACCGCGCACACGGGTATCAAGCCGGCCTTCACGGATATGGTAAACCGCACGGACCATCCGGTTGATCGGTTCTATCACCACATGCACCAGGTTCAAACCAAAGAACAGGCTCATGATCAATCCGAGCAGAACAATGAAAATCGCGGTGGCCGTATCCCGGTATTGCGCAATCACCGAACGATCGATATTGAGCTGTATGGCCATATAACCGATCACTTCGGGGGTACTGCTGGTTTGCAGTGACATTTCATTCAGGCTGTTTTCGGCCATGATGGGCGTGCGCAGAATAATGTAATCATTCAGATGTTCCACGCTGGTCAGCTCCGGAATACTCCGGCCATCCGGCAGCCGCATCTGCATAAAATCGCGATGAAAGTTAGACGTGACAAACAGGTTATTGTCTTTGGTAAAAATGGCGATGGATTTGATTAACGGCGAATTACGACGATGGCTGGTACTGATAAGACGACGTAAGTCCTCACGACTGGAACGGGTCAGACCATACTCACTGGCAATCGCCAATGGTTCAATGACGCTGGTACCCTGTTCAATCATGAAATTTTCAATCTGCTGATGCCGGTGAAAAATAAAGTAGCCGGCTAACAATGTACCGATAAGCAGAGTGGGTATAATAGTAAACGCCAGAACGCGGGCGCGCAGGCCATATTTAGTCATAGTCTGTTTTTGTTGACCCGTTCTTGTGGGACAATAGTATTTTCCGGTGCTTTTCTTCCAGCATCATACCTACCTAACGATAAGCCACCAAGAGATATGGTTCAGTTTTTCAAACCCCAACCCAAAGCATTACCGACCAAAGCGGTCGAATTGACGATTGATAATTTGGATCACCACCTGACCGGGGTGGGGCGCTATCAGGGTAAAGCCTGTTTTGTCGACGGTGTATTACCCGGCGAAAAAGTCAGCGTACAAATTACCGAACAGAAAAAACAGTATGCCCATGGCCGGTTACGTCAGGTACTGGAGCCCTCTGCTGAACGTCTGGAACCGTTTTGTCCGGTATTCAGTCAATGTGGTGGCTGTAATGCCCAGATGATGCCACAAACAGTGCAATGCCAGGCAAAACAGCAAGGTGTACAACGGTTGTTCCGGCAACTGGCCAGAATCGAACTGCCGGCACCCTTGTGGATTGAAAGCAGTGCCCCGCAGGCTTATCGCCGTGTGTGTCGCCTGGCCGTGAAATATGACAAGAGTAAACGTTGTGTTCAGCTCGGCTTTCGACAGAAGCAGAGTCAGTCGCTGGTGGAGATCGACCGTTGTCCGGTGCTGACAGCTGCGTTATCCGCGCTGATCGTTCCGTTACGGGCCATGCTGAACTCGCTCGGATCTTATCGCGATATCGGACATGTCGAGCTGTATGACACGGACAGCGGACTGGCGATGCTGCTGCGTCACAACGGGAAACCCTCCGTAAAAGATAAAGCCCTGATGCAGGATTTTGCGCTGCAGCATGATTGTGCATTGTATCTGCAGACAACCGGAACGCCGGAACCGCTGGCGGACGTTGCCCCAAGTTTTTATCAACTGGATGACCTGCGTCTTTATTTCCGGCCGGGTGATTTTTTGCAGGTCAATGCCGCCGTTAACCAGCGACTGGTGAATTATGTGCTGGAGTGGCTCATGCCCGCAGCCACCGATAACGTCCTGGATCTGTTCTGCGGGATTGGCAACTTCACCCTGCCTCTGGCACGGCAAGCTGCATCCGTTACCGGCATCGAGGGTGTCGATGACATGGTGCAAAGAGCGGCTCTGAATGCAAACCTGAATCAGCTGGCTAATACCGAATTTCATCGCGCAGATCTGACAAAAATGGCGGAATATGCCAACGCAGGCTGGCAGCAACAATGTTATGATCTGGTGCTGTTGGATCCAGGTCGGGCCGGTGCCGAAGATGTAATGCCATGGCTGGCTAAAAATGGTGCCCGCCGGATCGTGTACGTTTCTTGCAACCCTGTCACCGCGGCACGTGACTGTGCACTGCTACAATCAGACTATGCAGTGAAACAGTGGGGGTTGCTGGACATGTTCCCGCATACCGGGCATGTCGAATCTCTTTTCTTGTTTGAACGAAAATAAATAAGGACGAGCGTCTCATGGTTGCAGTTCGTGATACTCACCTGAAAACGGGTTTTGACTTCAATAACTGGATGACAACGTTGGACTTGTCTGCGACAGACAAAGCCGCGTTAGTGTCGGTATTTGAATATTGTCACAACCGTATTCAGGATGAAAATGAACAGCAACGCTTGTCCAAGCGCAGCGCCGAAATGATCGGCATTCTGCTGACGCTGCACATGGACATGGATACGCTGAAAACAGCAGTGCTATTCCCGCTGATTGAGCCTGGTCATCTGACGATCGAACAGGCTGAAGCCGATTTCGGCGAGGGGATCAGCCGGTTGCTGCTGGGCGTGATTGATATTGATGCCATCCGTTTTCTGCAGCATCTGAATAATGCCGCTGTTTCTGATAGTCAGGTTGATAACGTGCGTCGCATGTTATTGGCGATGGTCGAGGATGTGCGTGCCGTTGTTATCAAACTCGCCGAACGTATTGCCTGCCTGCGGGAAGTCAAAAATGCCACCGAAGAAACCCGGGTTTTGGTGGCGAAGGAAATTTCCAATATCTATGCTCCCCTGGCAAACCGCTTAGGTATTGGTCAGCTTAAATGGGAGCTGGAAGATCTCTCATTCCGTTATCTGCATCCGGATACCTACAAACAGATTGCCAAGCTGCTGGATGAAAAACGCCTGGATCGCGAGCGCTATATTCAACAGTTTGTGGCGGATACAAAAGCTGCATTGCAGGAAGCTGGGATTGACGCCGAAGTCTATGGCCGGCCAAAACATATCTATAGCATCTGGCGCAAGATGCAGAAAAAGAACCTGAATTTTTCTGACTTGTATGATGTGCGTGCTGTCCGTGTCGTCACCAAGCGACTACAGGACTGCTACGCTGCACTCGGTATTATCCATACCCACTGGCACCATATTCCGCGCGAATTTGATGACTACGTCGCCAACCCGAAACCGAACGGTTATCAGTCGATTCATACCGTGGTACTGGGGCCGGATGGTAAAACAGTCGAGATCCAGATCCGTACCGAGCAGATGCATCAGGAATCGGAACTGGGTGTTGCCGCGCACTGGAAATACAAGGAAGGCATGCAGGCCGGTAAAAATGCTGCCTATGAAGAACGTATTGCCTGGCTGCGTAAATTGCTGGCCTGGCAGGAAGACATGGTGGAATCCGGTTCGCTGGTGGATGAACTGCGTACGCAGGTATTTGAAGATCGTGTCTACGTGTTCACGCCAAAAGGCGATGTCGTCGATTTACCGGCCGGCGCAACACCACTGGATTTTGCCTATCAGGTGCACAGCATGATCGGCCACCGCTGTATCGGGGCCAAAATCGATGGTCGCATCGTGCCATTCACCTATCAGTTGCAGACCGGTGATCAGATCGAGATCATTACCCAGAAAGAACCGAACCCCAGCCGAGACTGGATGAATCCAAACCTCGCGTTCTTGCGTACCAGTCGTGCCCGGGCCAAGGTGGCAGCCTGGTTCCGGAAACTGGATCGGGATAAGAATATTCTGGCGGGCAAGGAGTTGCTGGATAAAGAAGTCGAACGCCACGGCTTTAATCTTTCCCGGGATGAACTGGCTTCGACGGTCAAAGAGTTTTACACCCGTCTGAGCCTGATGGAATTTGATGATTTGCTGGCCGGTATAGGTTCCGGTGAGGTTCGTATTAATCAGCTGATGAACTTCCTGGAACAAAAGCTGAATAAACCGACCGCGGAGGAAGAAGACCGCCGTCTACTGGCACAGCTGGAAAATAAAACCCAGCACCGGATGAAAAACATCAAACCGGGCAAAGGTCATATCGTGGTTCAGGGCGTCGGCAACCTGATGACGCATGTGGCCCGTTGCTGTCAGCCGATCCCGGGAGACAGCATCATCGGCTTTATTACCCAGGGGCGAGGGATCTCCATTCACCGCGAAGATTGCGAACAGTTCAAAGAGCTGAGTCGCCGTAATCCGGAACGCGTCATTGATGCTGTCTGGGGTGAAAATTATTCCGGTGGGTATCCGTTGACGGTTCGTATTACCGCCAATGATCGTTCTGGATTGTTGCGTGATATAACCACCATCATCGCCAACGAAAAAATCAATGTACTGGGCATGCGCAGCCGGTCCAATGTCAAACAGCAAACCGCCGATATCGATATTGATATGGAAATTTACAATATCGAAACGCTGAACCGGATGCTGGCGAAGATCAACCAGATGAATGACGTGGTCAGCGCTAAACGTCTTTAATCAGCATTTATCTTTAACCGCCGTCATCCACAACGGCGGTTTTTTATTTTCAGCAGGTACTCATCATGTCACACACATACTCCATGCAAGATCTTCTGGCTCTGATGCAGCAGTTGCGTGATCCGGAAAAGGGTTGTCCGTGGGATAAAAAACAGACCTTGCACAGTCTGACCGCTTATACCATCGAAGAAGCTTACGAGGTGGTGGACAGTATCGAACAAAATGACCTGAATGGCCTCAAGTCAGAACTGGGCGATCTGTTATTTCAGGTGGTGTTTTATGCGCAACTGGCGCAGGAACAGGGTCTGTTCAATTTTCAGGATGTCGTCAACACCATCAGTGAAAAACTGGTGCGCCGGCATCCACATGTATTTGCGGATAAAGAATTTGTGGACGCGGCTGCCGTGAGCGCTAACTGGGAAGCAGAAAAAGCGAAAGAGCGTAAAGAAAAAAATGCCTCGGCGACCAGCGTCCTGGACGATATCCCGCAAAGTTTACCGGCACTGATGCGCGCGAATAAAATCCAGAAGCGCTGTGCAACGGTGGGATTTGACTGGCATGAATTGCCGCCCGTGATTGAAAAGATCCATGAAGAACTCGACGAAGTGATGGCCGAGCTGAATCAGCCGGAACATGACAAAAATGCTCTGGGTGAAGAGCTGGGCGATTTGTTGTTTGCGAATGTGAATCTGGTTCGTCATCTGGGATTCGATCCGGAAAAGATCCTGCGTGCCGGTAATAATAAGTTTGAACGACGTTTCCGGGCACTGGAGCAAATCGTTCATTCGCAGGGACGCTCCTTAAAAAGCTGTTCGTTAGACGAATTGGAAGCCGTTTGGCAACAAGTTAAACAAATGAAGTGAAGTTGATGCAACGCAAGACTCCTCTCAATGCAAATGAGTATCCTGTTTGCCGTTGTTAGGAGCGGGGGCTTGCGGTATAATTTCATCCCGTCTGTTTCTCCCGCACGCATCTGCGTGATTCCTAAACATCTTCAGGTTCAGCATGACGACTAAATATATTTTCGTGACAGGCGGGGTGGTTTCATCCTTGGGTAAAGGTATCGCGGCAGCATCACTGGCAGCGGTCCTGGAAGCGCGTGGTTTAAAAGTAACCATGCTGAAACTCGATCCGTACATCAACGTTGACCCGGGCACCATGAGCCCTATTCAGCATGGTGAGGTATTTGTCACGGAAGATGGCGCCGAAACCGATCTGGATTTAGGTCATTACGAGCGTTTTATCCGTACCAAAATGTCCCGTCGCAACAACTTTACCACTGGTCGTGTTTATTCCGACGTACTGCGTAAAGAACGCCGCGGCGATTATCTGGGTGCAACGATTCAGGTCATTCCACACATCACTAACGCGATTAAAGAGCGTGTGATTGCGGGTGCCGAAGGCCATGATGTGGCGATCGTTGAAATCGGTGGTACGGTTGGTGATATCGAATCATTGCCATTCCTGGAAGCTATCCGTCAGCTGGCGGTGGACATTGGCCGTAACAACGCATTGTTCATGCATCTGACACTGGTGCCGTATCTGGCTGCTTCCGGTGAAGTAAAAACCAAACCAACGCAGCATTCGGTAAAAGAACTGCTGTCTATTGGCATTCAGCCAGACATCCTGATTTGTCGTTCTGATCGTGCTATTCCGGCCAACGAGCGTGCGAAAATCGCGTTGTTCTGTAATGTACCGGAACGTGCCGTAGTTTCACTGAAAGACGTTGATTCTATTTATAAAATCCCGGCACTGCTGAAATCGCAAGGTCTGGATCAGCTGGTCGTTGATCGTTTCGGTCTGCCATGCGCAGAAGCCAATCTGTCAGAATGGGAACAGGTTATTTACCAGGAAGCGAATCCGACTGGTGAAGTCACTATCGGTATGGTCGGTAAATATGTCTCTCTGCCGGATGCTTATAAATCAGTGAACGAAGCACTGAAACACGGCGGTCTGAAAAATCGTTTGAGCGTCAATATCAAATATATCGATTCTCAGGATCTGGAAACGAAAGGTCTGGATGTACTGGAAGGTCTGGACGCAATTCTGGTTCCGGGTGGTTTCGGTGAGCGTGGTGTTGAAGGCAAGATCCTGGCGGCACAATATGCCCGTGAGAATAAAATCCCGTATCTGGGGATCTGCCTGGGCATGCAGGTGGCGCTGATTGAATATGCGCGCCATGTAGCCGGTATGGAAGGTGCGCATTCAACCGAGTTCAAGCGTGACACGCCTTACCCGGTCGTTGGTCTGATCACCGAATGGATCGATGAAGAAGGTAAAGTGGAAGTACGTACTGAAGGCTCGGATCTCGGCGGCACCATGCGTCTGGGTTCTCAGTTGTGCCATCTGGCCGAAGGTTCCAAGGTTCGTGCTTTATATGGCAACGAGACTATTCAGGAACGTCACCGTCATCGCTACGAAGTAAATAACACCCTGTTGCCGAAAATTGAAGCGGCAGGGTTGAAAGTTACCGGTTTGTCTGCGGACAAGAAACTGGTAGAGATCGTTGAAAATCCGGATCACCCATGGTTCGTGGCAGTGCAATTCCACCCGGAATTTACTTCTACACCGCGTGACGGACATCCTCTGTTTGAAGGCTTTATTAAAGCGGCAGGGGAGTACATGAAGAGACATCTAAACTAATCGACAAAATCCGTGGTTGTGGCATATATTGCCGCAACTACAATTTATAAGTTTGTTTGTAGTTCATATATCTAAATAACGAGGATTGACAATATGGCTAAAATCGTCAAAGTGATCGGTCGTGAAATCATCGACTCACGCGGTAACCCTACTGTAGAAGCTGAAGTACACCTGGAAGGTGGTTTCGTAGGTATGGCTGCTGCTCCGTCTGGTGCATCTACCGGCTCTCGCGAAGCACTGGAACTGCGTGACGGTGACAAAGCTCGTTTCCTGGGTAAAGGCGTTCTGAAAGCAATTGCTGCTGTAAATGGCCCAATCGCTACTGCGCTGCTGGGTAAAGATGCACAGGATCAGGCTACTATCGACCAGATCATGATTGACCTGGATGGTACTGAAAACAAATCTAACTTCGGTGCTAACGCAATCCTGGCGGTATCTCTGGCAAACGCTAAAGCAGCTGCTGCATCTAAAGGCATGCCACTGTACGCATGGATCGCTGAACTGAACGGCACTCCAGGTGTTTACTCTATGCCTCTGCCAATGATGAACATCATCAACGGTGGCGAGCACGCTGACAACAACGTAGATATCCAAGAATTCATGATCCAGCCAGTTGGCGCTAAGACCCTGAAAGAAGCAGTTCGTATGGGTGCTGAAGTGTTCCACAACCTGGCTAAAGTTCTGAAATCTAAAGGTTACAACACTGCAGTTGGTGACGAAGGTGGTTTCGCTCCTAACCTGAAATCTAACGCTGAAGCGCTGGAAGTTATCGCTGAAGCTGTTGCGGCTGCTGGCTACGTTCTGGGTAAAGACATCACTCTGGCGATGGACTGTGCTGCATCTGAATTCTACGATGCCGAGAAGAAAGAATATAACCTGAAAGGCGAAGGTCGTATCTTCACTTCTAACGCTTTCTCTGACTTCCTGGAAGATCTGACTAACAAGTTCCCAATCGTTTCTATCGAAGACGGTCTGGACGAATCTGACTGGGAAGGTTTCGCTTACCAGACTCAGAAACTGGGTAAAAAAATCCAGATCGTTGGTGACGACCTGTTCGTAACTAACACCAAGATCCTGAAACGTGGTATCGACAACGGTATCGCTAACTCCATCCTGATCAAATTCAACCAGATCGGTTCTCTGACCGAAACTCTGGCTGCGATCAAAATGGCTAAAGACGCTGGTTACACTGCAGTTATCTCTCACCGTTCAGGTGAAACTGAAGACGCTACCATCGCTGACCTGGCTGTTGGTACCGCTGCTGGCCAGATCAAAACTGGTTCTATGAGCCGTTCTGACCGTGTTGCTAAATACAACCAGCTGATCCGTATCGAAGAAGCTCTGGGTGCCAAAGCGCCTTTCAACGGTCTGAAAGAAGTTAAAGGTCAGGCTTAATTTTTAGCCCTTCCTTTTTTGCTTCAAGAAAGCCCCGCTCTATGCGGGGCTTTCTTTTATATACCAATATGGGAAACTATGTCTCCAGGAGGAGACGACATGCGCCTGTTTACCCTTATCCTGATGGTTGTGTTGGCGTTGGTTCAGCGTCAGCTCTGGTTCGGGAAAAACGGACTCGTTGAGTATCGACAAGTCTCGGAAAATTTATTACGCCGGCAGGCAGATAACCAAAAACTGCAAGAACGTAATATGCTTCTTAAAGAAGACATTGAAGATCTGAAAAGCGGTCTGGAAGCTATAGAAGAACTAGCCCGGAATGATCTGGGGTTTATTAAACCCGGAGAGACGTTTTATCGGGTGCTGCCTCGTGACAGTGCCGGACAAAATAAACAAAGCTCATTACCGAAGAGTGACTAATCATGCAGACATTTACCGCCGTAGTGCCCGCTGCAGGCCGGGGAAGCCGGATGCAGGCTAATATGCCGAAGCAATATTTGCCTCTGGGTGATAAAACGATCATCGAACACACGTTAACGCGTTTGCTGGCTCATCCACAGATCGAGAAGATAGTGGTGGTGATTGCTGCCGATGATCATCATTTCTCCTCTTTACCGCTCGCCAGTCATCCGAAAATAGAAGTCACCATCGGCGGACCGGAGCGGGCAATCTCGGTGCTGAATGGTTTGTCTTGCGTCGAAACAGACTGGGTCCTTGTGCATGATGCGGCCAGACCTTGTATTACGCTCGCAGATCTGGATACATTAGTGTCTGCCATCGATCAGGGTGAAGACGGCGCGATATTAGCGATTCCGGTAAAAGATACGATGAAACGTGCTGATATCAGCAATCGTATTGAACTGACCGTTGAACGCGGGCATCTCTGGCATGCGCTGACTCCTCAAATGTTCCCTACGCAGCAATTGGCGGATGCGATTGATGCAGGTTTGGCTCAATCCATCGTATTAACTGATGAAGCCTCGGCGATGGAGTTGGCCGGATTCAAACCACTACTGATCACAGGGCGAGCCGATAATATTAAAGTGACCCAGCCGGAAGATCTGGCGCTGGCAGCATTTATTTTGCAACAACAGGAACGTGCATGATTCGGATTGGACACGGTTTTGATGTGCATCGTTTTGGTGGCGAAGGCCCCTGCACATTGGGTGGGGTTAAGGTTCCTTATGAACAGGGGCTACTCGCTCATTCTGACGGCGATGTCGTATTACATGCGGTAGCTGATGCGTTGCTGGGTGCTATTGCTGCCGGTGATATCGGCCGGCATTTTCCGGATACCGACCCGCAATTTAAAGGGGTGGATAGCCGGATCCTGTTGCGTGATGTTTTCGCCCGGGTGAAAAAAAGCGGATTTAAACTGGGTAATCTGGATGTCACCATCATTGCGCAGGCGCCGAAAATGGCACCGCATATCCCGGCGATGTGTCTGAATCTGGCTGCAGATCTGGAGAGTCAGTTATCTCAGGTGAATGTCAAAGCGACAACAACAGAAAAACTGGGCTTTACCGGCCGCAAGGAAGGAATCGCGGTTGAAGCCGTCGTGTTGCTGGTTGCTGCTGATGAATAAAGAATTTGATCTGGACTGGCCATACAGCTTCGGTAAACCTGAGCAGACTGCATTATTAAAGGCCGAACCGGCCGATTTTCAGGTTATTGAAGACCTCGGGTTCATGCCGTGCGGGCAGGGCGAACATCTTTTTGTCCGGATCCGGAAAACAGGGGAAAATACCGCCTGGGTGGCAAAGCTGCTGGCAGAACATACCGGTTTACCTCTTTCTGCCATCAGCTGGGCAGGTCTGAAAGACCGGCATGCGGTGACAGAACAGTGGTTCGGTTTACATTTACCGGGAAAACCAGATCCTGATCTTCGAGGCTTACAGTCTGATACTATTCAGGTTTTACAGACAATCAGGCATGATAAAAAGCTGAGACCTGGCGCATTACGTGGTAATTTCTTCTGCCTGAAATTACGGGAACTGAGTCAGAGCCGTGAGCTGGATATGCGGTTACAGCAAATATCTCAGCTGGGTGTGCCAAATTATTTCGGTCCGCAACGTTTTGGACATCATGGCAACAATCTGCATGCAGCAGAAGCTATGTTTGCAGGGCATCGCCGGATTCATGATCGGCAAAAACGGGCGATGTATCTTTCTGCTGCCCGCAGTTATATTTTTAATCACGTAGTCGCGGCCCGAGTCCGTGATAACCGTTTACAGGAACCGATGCTGGGTGATTGTTTACTGTTTACTAACCGTGATGGCTATCTGGTAACAGATAAGAAAACAGATAAAAATGCTATTGCGCAGCGCATTGCATTCGGTGAGCTGGTTACGAGTGCTCCACTGTGGGGGCGAGGTGAAAATCTTGCCCAGAGCGATGCGCTGGCATGGGAATCTGCCGTATTGGCAGAACATGACGCCTGGTTACGGGCATTGGAACAGGCGGGAATGCAGCAAGAACGGCGCCGCGCGGTACTGCGTACCAATGATTTACGCTGGCGTTGGCTGGATAACGCGCTTGAGCTGCATTTTTCTTTATCAGCAGGCAGTTATGCCACCAGTCTGATCCGCGAATTGGTTACCACAAGAGAAAATAAGCACGATGAAGATTCTGGTCAGTAATGATGATGGTGTAAATGCACAAGGATTGCATTGCCTGAGTGAAGCATTATGTTCGCTGGGCGAAGTTATCGTCGTTGCACCGGATCGCAATCGCAGCGGCGCCAGTAACTCTCTGACACTGGAAAATCCTATCCGGGTTGAAACGCTAGAGACTGGAAAACGTTATTCAGTCAAAGGAACACCGACGGATTGTGTGCATTTCGCAGTCAATAAATTGCTCGATCCCTGGCCGGATATTGTTGTCTCAGGCATCAATCATGGCGCCAATCTGGGGGATGATGTGATTTATTCGGGCACAGTCGCTGCTGCTACCGAAGGGCGGCATATGGGATTACCGGCCGTTGCGATCTCGCTGGTTGGTGAAACGCATTTTTCCTCGGCAGCGCATTATGCCTGTTTGCTGATTTCCCGGTTGCGTTCACATCCTTTGCCATCCGATCAGATTCTGAATGTGAATGTTCCGGATTTACCGCTGGAACAGATTAAAGGCATCAAAGTAACCCGGCTTGGGAATCGCCATCGTGGTGAAAAAATGATTGTCATGCAGGATCCACGAGGCAAACCGGTCTACTGGATCGGCCCTCCAGGTGAAAAACAGGATGCGGGTGAAGGCACTGATTTTCATGCAATCGAGCAGGGATATGTTTCAATTACGCCGCTTCATGTGGATATGACGGCATATGCCAGTGTTGCTGAACTCTCTGCATGGGTTGGGGAGTTTAAATAGCGTGCGTGACATGGTGGCTTCGCTGTTAATCAGGCAATTACAGGAACTCGGTATCAGAGATGAGCGAGTGCTTGCCGCTATGGCTAATGTGCCACGTAATTATTTTGTGGATGAAGCCATCTCGCATCAGGCCTGGGAAAATACGGCATTACCGATTGGTTTTGGTCAGACAATTTCACAACCCTACATTGTGGCCAGAATGACTGAAACACTCATCCAGAATAATCCACGGAACGTGTTGGAAATTGGCACGGGATCCGGTTATCAGACGGCTGTGCTATCCCAGCTTATTCCGCAGGTTTACAGTGTCGAACGGATTAAGGCTCTGCAATATCAGGCGCGTCGCCGGTTACTGCGGCTGGATTTTCATAATGTTTCTATGCGCCACGGCGACGGCTGGGCCGGCTGGCCAAGCAAAGCGCCCTTTGATGCCATTATTGTAACGGCAGCAGCTGAAAAGATTCCTGATGCGCTGTTGGCGCAACTAGCTGATGGTGGCCGGATGGTGATCCCGGTTGGCGAATATAAACAGGAGCTGCTGCTGATCGAAAAATATGGTTCAAGAACCAGAACTGAGATTCTGGAAGCTGTTCGTTTTGTTCCTCTGGTACATGGCGAGTTAATTTGACGTCGATTAATTCGGCTTGGATGTTCATGCGTACATACAATAAACAAGAATCTTTCGTTTGCATGCTGATCTTATTGTTCTCTCTGGCAATAACGGCATGTGTCTCATCGTCCTCTCCTGCGCCGGTCAGAGACGCCGGGAGTAAAAAACAGCCTGAACCTTCTTACCGGAGTCATGTTTCCCGGATAACCGTTTCCGAGAAGAGAGAAATGTTTGGTATTTCCTCCGTGAACGAGCGCCCCAAATTAACGCCAGGCACTCCTTATACGGTCAAGGCAGGCGATACCTTATATGCGATTGCATGGATGTATGATGCGGATGTTCGTACGCTGGCGGAACAAAATGCGCTTCGTGCTCCGTATCATGTGCGTACCGGCCAGGTATTACGTTATTCATTGCCCGATACGCTGAAATCATCCGGAGTATCTACAGAAATTCCAGAATACAAGGTTAGGGTGGGTGATAGCCTGTCTGTGCTGGCAGAAAAACATGGGCTACGTTTGGCTGAGCTAGGTTCATTCAACAATATTAAAGCACCTTATGTTATTCATCCGGGTCAGACTATTCGCTTCCCGACAAATGCATCTATCGGCATTGTTAATAATGCAACAAACAGTCCATCTTTTGGTCCAAAGGGCTCCTTTAATGAGGAGCGTGCAGTAGATCAGAAATCTGAAAAAAGCAATACGAAAGCGTTTGTTGACAAAAAAGAAACTGCTTACTCTAACCCTACCGAACAAGTCACTAACAAATCACTAACCTGGCGATGGCCAGCAAAAGGTATGATGATCGGTGGCTATAAAGCAGGAGAACAGAGCAACAAGGGGATCGATATATCAGGCAAACGTGGTCAGCCGGTAGTCGCCGCTGCAAACGGGCGGGTCGTCTATGCTGGTAATGCACTTCGTGGATATGGAAATCTGATCATTATCAAACATAACGAAGATTATCTTTCTGCGTATGCACATAACGATGCGTTGAGAGTAACAGAGCAACAAGTGGTTAAAGCTGGGCAAAAGATTGCCGATATGGGTAGTAGCGAATCGTCAGATGTCAGACTTCATTTTGAGATTCGTTATCGCGGTCAATCTGTGGATCCTTTGAGATATTTGCCGAAACGATAGTTCCACAATTGTCGCAGTCAGATACGTTGTGGAACTCAAGGAGGGGGCCATGAGTGTAACTGAACGTGCTGATAGTGATATGGATCTTTTGGACTTACAAGATCCGACTGAAATGGATGACATTACTGAAACTGATGAAGTTTCAGATTCAACGGATGAACTCCAGTTATCTCCCACACTTAATCGCATCATGGATGCGACGCAGCTATACCTCGGTGAAATTGGTTTTTCACCTTTACTGACTGCAGAAGAAGAAGTTTATTTCGCTCGCCGGGCTTTACGCGGCGATGAAGCAGCACGTAACCGCATGATTGAGTCCAACCTGCGTTTGGTCGTAAAAATTGCCCGTCGTTATAACAACCGGGGTCTGGCTTTATTGGATCTGGTTGAAGAAGGTAATCTGGGGCTGATCCGGGCTGTTGAAAAATTCGATCCGGAGCGGGGTTTCCGCTTCTCCACTTATGCAACATGGTGGATCCGTCAGACTGTTGAACGGGCTATCATGAATCAGACCCGAACCATCCGTTTACCTATTCATGTAGTCAAAGAACTGAACGTCTACCTGCGGACAGCCCGGGAACTGGCACAACGTCTGGACCATGAACCGACAGCGGAAGATATTGCCAGTCTGCTGGATAAACCGGTAGAAGAAGTCTCCCGGATGTTAAAGCTGAATGAAAAAATCTGTTCTGTGGATACGCCGCTTGCCGGTGATGGTGACAAATCACTGATCGATATTCTGACTGATGATCGGATTAATTGTCCGGAAGATCAGACTCAGGATGATGATATGCAGAATAGCATTGTCATGTGGCTGGAACAGCTTAACCCGAAACAGCGGGAAGTACTGGCTCGTCGTTTCGGTCTGCTGGGCTATGAACCTGCCACTTTAGAAGAAGTGGGTGAGGAAATCGGCCTGACCCGGGAACGTGTTCGTCAGATCCAGGTTGAAGGCTTGCGTCGCATGAAAGAGATGCTGACCCAGCAGGGGTTATCGGTAGAAACCTTGTTTCAGCTGGATTAAAACAGACATGTAAATATGAAATCGCCGGACAATGTTCCGGCGATTTTTTTCGTCTGGATATATCTGATTGCTGATTATTCCAGTATTTCTGTTTTGGCTAATTCCTTGATTTTATATAGCCAGTCTAATGCATCTCGCGGTGACAGACTATCTGGATCAAGTTGTTCCAGCGCCTGATACAGTTTGCTCTCTCTGAAGGTGTTTTCTGCTGCAGTCATGGTTGTGATAGTTTCCGGCTTGCCTTCATTGGCTGAATGATCACGGTTTTCCAACTCATGTAATTTGGTCCGGGCCAGACTCAGCACTGCACGCGGAACGCCTGCTAGGGCAGCAACCTGTATACCGTAAGAACGGTTTGCTGCACCTTCCTGCACGGTATGCAGAAAGGCTACGCTATCACCATGTTCAATCGCATCGAAATGCACATTGACGATATTGGGCTGTTGTTCCGCCAGTTGCGTCAGTTCAAAGTAATGGGTTGCGAACAGCGTGTATGCCCGGATTTTTTGTGCCAGTTGTTCCGCACATGCCCAGGCCAGCGACAGCCCGTCATAGGTGCTGGTGCCTCGGCCGATTTCATCCATCAGTACCAGACTCTGGTGTGTGGCATTATGCAGAATATTGGCCGTTTCGGTCATTTCCACCATGAAGGTTGAACGTCCTGATGCCAGATCGTCAGAGGCGCCGATACGAGTAAAGATTCGATCAATCGGACCTACTTTAGCGGCTTCGGCTGGCACATATGCGCCGATATATGCTAACAGCACAATCAATGCGGTCTGGCGCATGTAGGTCGATTTACCACCCATATTCGGACCGGTAATGATCAGCATATGCCGCTCATCATGCAGCTTCAGATCATTGGCGATGAATGGTGCCTGCAGACTCTGTTCCACCACAGGATGACGTCCGGCTTTGATGTGAATGATCGGCTCGTTAGTTAATTCCGGACAATGATAGTCCAGTGTCTGAGCCCGCTCCGCCAGATTATTGAGCACATCCAGTTCTGCGATCGCGGCCGCGCTGATTTGCAATGCACTCAGGTGTGGCAGTAACTGATCGAGCAAATCTTCATAGAGCTGTTTTTCCAGCGCCAGTGCACGACTTTGTGCTGTCAGCACCTTTTCTTCATATTCTTTCAGTTCAGGGATCAGATACCGCTCATTATTTTTCAGTGTTTGACGGCGGATATAATCAGCTGGTACCAGATGTGCGTTGGCTTTGGTGACATCAATATAGAAGCCGTGGACTTTGTTATAACTGACTTTTAGCGTCGCAATGCCGGTCCGTTCGCGTTCCCGCACTTCAAGGCGTTCCAGATAACGGGTCGCGCCGTTTTCCAGATCCCGCAGCTCATCCAGATCATCGTTATAGCCAGGAGCAATCACACCGCCATCGCGGATAATGACTGGGGGATTTTCCACAACAGCCCGTTCCAGCAGTTCCTGTAATTGAGGGAAAGTGCGGATGGCCTGACGGATTTCCTTCAGGGGTTCGCAATGTTGCAGACTTGCCTGTAATTCCGGTAATTGCTGAAATGCGTTGCGCAGACGGCTCAGATCCCGTGGACGGGCTGAACGTAATGCCAGACGAGCCAGAATACGCTCCACATCACCGATCTGCTTCAGCATTGGCGTCAGGGTATCCATCAGTTGCTGGTCCAGTAATTCACCAATAACCGACTGACGTTGTAACAGCTGGGCTTTATTACGGATCGGCTGATGTAACCAGCGCTTTAACAACCGGCTACCCATCGGCGTGGCGGTAGCATCAAGCACCGCTGCCAGTGTGTTATCCAGACCGCCAGCCAGATTACTCGTCAACTCAAGGTTGCGTCGGGTAGCCGCATCCATGACCACCATCTGTTCACTTTTTTCCAGGCGGATGCCCTGGATATGTGGCAACGCGGTTCGTTGTGTGTCTTTGACATACTGCAGCAACGCACCGGCAGCCTGCAGGGCAATTTTTTCCTCTTCAACGCCAAAACCGCGCAGATCCTGCGTGCCAAACTGGTTACACAGCAGATGATAGGCTGTGCTGAATTCAAACTCCCAGGCTGGGCGGCGGCGCATACCTCTGCGCTGACCCAGCTGTGACAGATCAGCAAAACTTTCTGAATAGAGTAATTCCGCCGGATTCAGTCGCTGTAATTCTGCGCTCAGTGTTTCCTGCCGGGTGAATTGATTGATGGTAAACCGGCCGGAGGCGACATCCATGGCTGCCAGACCGTAATGCGGTGCCATAAAATCCACCGCGACGATCAGGTTATCCTGACGTTCATTCAACAGTGCTTCATCGGTCAGTGTGCCCGGCGTAATAATCCGGACCACCTTGCGTTCCACCGGACCTTTGCTGGTCGCTGGATCACCAATCTGTTCACAGATCGCGACCGACTCGCCTAGCTGCACCAGACGACTCAGATAACCCTCTACCGCATGATAAGGCACACCGGCCATCGGAATTGGCTGCCCGGCGGATTGCCCGCGCTTGGTCAGCGAGATATCCAGCAATTCGGCCGCTTTACGGGCATCGTCGTAAAACAGCTCATAGAAATCCCCCATACGATAAAACAGCAAAATATCGGGATGCTGGGCTTTCAGCCCTAAATATTGCTGCATCATAGGGGTATGCGTGGTCAGTGATTGCGGTGCAGAAGAAGCTGGTTGCATAATGGATTCAGGTTCAGTTGAGAGAGTCAGCATGCAGAAGGATATTATTGAATTAGCTCAGCGGCTAGGAGATGCATTGTCAGCCAAACAGTGGATGGCCGCAACCGCAGAATCCTGTACCGGAGGAGGGGTAGCATACGCCATCACCGCAGTCTCGGGAAGTTCAGCATGGTTTGATCGCAGTTTTGTGACTTATACCAACGAAGCCAAACAGCAAATGCTGGGTGTCCAGGCCAGCACACTGCAGGAATACGGTGCAGTCAGTGAGGCGGTAGTGAAGGAAATGACAGCTGGTGTGCTCCGGCATTCCGGCGCCAATATTGCCGTGGCCATCAGCGGTATTGCCGGGCCAACCGGCGGTTCGGAGGAAAAACCAGTCGGTACAGTCTGGATTGCCTGGCAAACGACTAATGGTCAGGGTCATGCGTGTCATTACTTATTCCGGGGTGATCGGGAACAGGTCCGATTACTGGCGATCCGTGAGGCATTACTCGGTTTGTTATCATACAGTAAATAAAACACTTGATACTGTATAGATAAACAGTATGATGCAATTTAACAGCTAAGATACTCGTTTCGTGGGGACGATGATGGATTCAAATAAAGAAAAAGCTCTGGCGGCCGCATTAGGCCAAATTGAAAAACAATTTGGTAAAGGTTCGATCATGCGTCTTGGGGACACCCAAACTCTTGATATTGAATCGATCCCCACTGGCTCTTTGTCTCTGGATATTGCTCTGGGTATTGGTGGTTTGCCAATGGGGCGTATCGTTGAGATTTTTGGACCGGAATCATCAGGTAAAACGACTCTGACTCTGGAAGTAATTGCCCAGGCACAAAAAGCTGGTAAAACCTGTGCCTTTATTGATGCCGAACATGCACTGGATCCTATTTACGCTGCCAAACTGGGGGTAAAAGTGGATGACCTGCTGGTGTCTCAACCGGATACTGGTGAGCAGGCTCTGGAAATCTGCGACATGCTGGTTCGCTCCGGAGCGGTCGATGTCATCATCGTTGACTCGGTTGCCGCGTTAACACCGAAAGCGGAAATTGAAGGTGAAATGGGGGATTCCCATGTTGGTTTACAGGCTCGTCTGATGTCTCAGGCGCTGCGTAAACTGACCGGCAATATCAAGAATGCGAACTGTCTGTGTATATTCATCAATCAGATCCGTATGAAAATCGGTGTCATGTTCGGTAACCCGGAAACTACCACCGGTGGTAATGCGCTGAAATTCTATGCTTCGGTTCGTCTGGATATCCGTCGTACCGGCGCCATCAAGGATGGTGAAGAGATTGTTGGTAACGAAACGCGGGTTAAGGTTGTGAAAAACAAAGTGGCCCCGCCGTTTAAACAGGCCGATTTCCAGATCCTTTACGGTGAAGGGATCTCCAAGGAAAGTGAACTGATCGATCTGGGTGTCAAATGCAAGCTGATTGACAAATCAGGTGCCTGGTATGCCTATAACGGCGAAAAAATTGGTCAGGGCAAGGCCAATGCCATGAAGTATTTGAAAGAGAATGTAACTGCAGCAGAAGAAATCGAGCTGAAATTACGCGAGTTACTGTTAAGTCATGGTCAGGCAGCCGGCGCTGATGCGGCGCCAACGGCCGTTGTAGAAGAGTTCACGCCATCTGATGATGAGCTGGATAGCCTGTCATTAAGTGATGATATCTGATGAGATAAGGGTTGCTGCGGCAGCCCTTTCTTTTACCTTTGATTTGAAATTTTATGAGTTTGTCCGCAAATAAAAATAATATCTCCCCTCTGGCCAAGACAATGAAATTACTGGCCAGACGGGATCATAGTGTTTATGAATTAACGTTGAAGCTGAAACCGTTTTATTCCGGCAGAGAGATTGATACGGTTATTGCGCGTTGTCTGCAGGACAACTGGCTGGATGATGCGCGGTTTGCAGAAAACTATATTCGCAGCCGTAGCAATAGTGGTTATGGCCCTCGGCGTATTGCTTTGGAGTTGCAACAAAAGGGGGTTGCCGGTGAGATTATCCGGCAGGCATTACAGGAAGCGGCGGTTGACTGGCAAGCCTTGCTGCTGAGATTACTGGAACGGCGTATGCCATTACCAGAGGAGCCGGCAGAGCGGATAAAACTGCAAAATATGCTTTTACGCCGGGGCTTTTCGTCGGATCTGATTCAGCGTTGTTTTTTCTCGCCGGAAATCTGATTCTATCGTGCCTTTATTGCGGTCAGCGTTTTACTTTGCTGCCGATAACTTTTACAGTATGCCCACCATAAGCCTGTCTGCTTAATTATCTGGATTGAATTAATCAGGCGGGATTCAATTGCCCATGATTATTTTGTAGCAAGCAGGTTTTTTCATGCAAATGACCACGTCAGAGATCCGTACCGCGTTTCTCGAGTATTTCCGTTCACAGGGACATCAGGTTGTCGATTCTAGCTCTCTGGTGCCGCACAACGATCCGACTCTGCTGTTTACTAACGCCGGGATGAACCAGTTCAAGGATGTGTTCCTTGGCGGCGATATTCGTCCATATTCCCGGGCAACGACTGCGCAGCGCTGTGTCCGCGCTGGTGGTAAACATAACGATCTGGATAACGTTGGCTATACAGCACGTCACCATACTTTCTTTGAAATGCTGGGTAACTTCAGCTTCGGTGATTATTTCAAGCATGACGCGATTACCTTTGCCTGGACTTTCCTGACCAAGGTCCTGCAGTTACCACAGGAAAAGCTGCTGGTTACTGTTTATGCTACCGATGACGAAGCCTACAATATTTGGGCCAACGAGATTGGTGTTCCGACCGACCGCATCGTGCGCATTGGTGACAACAAGGGCGCCCCGTATGCATCTGACAACTTCTGGCAGATGGGTGATACGGGTCCTTGTGGTCCTTGTACCGAAATTTTCTATGACCACGGCGAGCATATCTGGGGCGGGCGTCCTGGCTCACCAGAAGAAGATGGCGATCGCTTCATCGAAATCTGGAACGTCGTGTTTATGCAGTTCAACCGCCAGGCTGATGGCACGCTGGAACCGCTGCCGAAGCCATCGGTTGATACCGGCATGGGTATCGAACGTATTTCTGCGATCATGCAGGGCGTTCATTCCAACTACGAAATTGACATCTTTAAGGCGCTGATTCAGAACGCGGCCAAGATTGTTGGTATCACTGATCTGGAAAATAAATCACTGCGCGTTATTGCTGACCACATTCGCTCCTGTGCTTTCCTGATTGCAGATGGCGTGATGCCATCGAATGAAGGCCGTGGTTATGTGCTGCGCCGAATTATCCGCCGTGCTGTTCGTCATGGCCGCAAGCTGGGCGCAACTAATACCTTCTTCTATCAACTGGTCGGAACGCTGGTTGCATTGATGGGCGATGCCTATCCGGAACTGAAGAGTCAGCAACCGGTTGTTGAGCGAGTTCTGAAACTGGAAGAAGAGCAGTTTGTTCGTACTCTGGATCGCGGTCTGGCTCTGCTGGAAGATGAACTTGCTCGTCTTGGTGATGAGAAAGAAATTCCGGGTGCCGTTGTGTTCAAACTGTACGATACCTACGGTTTCCCTGCTGATCTGACTGCTGACGTTGTGCGTGACCGTGGTTATACCATTGATGAAGCCGCTTTCCAGCAGGAAATGGAAAAGCAGCGTGAGCGTGCTAAAGAAGCCTCTAACTTCGCCGTCGATTACAACAAACAGCTGAAAATCGAACAGACTTCTGAGTTTTGCGGTTATGACAAAACTGCTGATTCAGCAGCTATCACAGCGATCTATTTAGGCGATGATGCGGTAACGTCACTGAAAACCGGTGATCAGGCATTAATCGTTCTTGATCATACCCCATTTTATGCTGAATCAGGCGGCCAGATGGGTGACGCCGGTTTACTGCGTGTGGGTGATGCATTATTTGCCGTTACTGATACACAAAAAGTAGGGCAGGCGATTGTTCATAAAGGCTTTGTTGAAGACGGTTCATTCCAGGTCGGCGATAAGGTAGACGCGATTGTTGATCACAGTCGCCGTAATGCCACTGCACTGCATCACTCGGCAACTCACCTGTTACATGCTGCGCTGCGTAATACGCTGGGCGAGCATGTGGCGCAGAAAGGTTCGCAGGTTGGCCCGGATCGTCTGCGTTTTGACTTCTCTCATTTTGAAGCCATTAATCCTGCCGTATTGCGTCAGATTGAACAAAGCGTGAATGCGGAAATTCGCAAAAACGAACTGATCAATACACAACTGATGTCATTGGATGATGCTAAAAACAGCGGCGCAATGGCACTGTTTGGTGAAAAATACGGTGATGAAGTCCGTGTTGTGAAAATGGGCGAATTCTCTACCGAACTGTGTGGCGGTACTCACGCTAAACATACTGGTGATATCGGTTTCTTCAAAATCATCAGTGAAGGCGGTATTGCTGCCGGTGTGCGTCGTATCGAAGCAGTAGCCGGGGAAGTCGCACTGGCGCATATTCACCAGATGGGTGAGCAGCTGGACGAAGCCGCCGCAATTGTTAAGGCAGATGCGCTGTCCGTTGTCAGCAAGATCCGCCAGATGCAGGAACGTAGCCGTTTGCTGGAACGTGAAATCGAAACGCTGAAAGCCAAACTGGCGGCGCAGGCAGGCAATGACTTGCTGTCGCAGATCATGAAAATCAACGGTCAGCAGGTACTGGTTGCCCAGTTGGATGGTGTGGATGCCAAATCACTGCGTACGACGATGGATGATCTGAAAAACCGTCTGCAATCTGCCGTATTGCTGCTGGCTGCGGTGAATGATGACAAAGTGAGTCTGATCGCAGGTGTTACTGCCGATTTAACCTCTAAGGTGAAAGCGGGTGAACTGGTGAATCTGGTGGCCCAGCAGGTTGGCGGTAAGGGCGGTGGTCGTCCGGATATGGCACAGGCGGGTGGTACCGATGTCGTTGCCTTGCCAGGCGCACTGAAGTCAGTCCAGGCTTGGCTGGAAGAACGCCTGTAATCACTTTTTAGTAATGTAATTCCGGCAAGCGGCGTTCGATGAATGCCGCTTGTTGTTTTTTATGCCAAAAATAATTTCAAACGGTTCATGAAAATTTCTGATGATTGATTTCTGGACTAGACTTGAAATATGACTATTTAAACCGCACATTGGTTAAACCATCAGGATTTTTCCTGATTGATTATAAAAGGAGCTAATTAATGCTGATTCTGACTCGTCGTGTAGGTGAAACACTGATGATCGGTGATGAAGTCACTGTAACCGTATTGGGTGTTAAAGGTAATCAGGTCCGGATTGGTGTGAATGCGCCGAAAGATGTTTCTGTGCATCGCGAAGAAATCTATATGCGTATTCAGTCTGAAAAAGATAACGAAAACGAGCCGCAGTCTTATTGAGCTATACCGGAAGAGAAACTCAATAGGGGCGGCTAATAACCGCCTTTGTTGTAGTTAACTGATGTAGAAAGGGTAAATTTGCTCACTCCCTGTACGGACGAGCACAACACACGGAAAAATTGTTTGACTTATTTTCCGTGCACAGTAATATCTGCCCCCGCAACGGTGAGGTGGCCGAGAGGCTGAAGGCACTCCCCTGCTAAGGGAGCATGCGGTCAAAAGCCGCATCGAGGGTTCGAATCCCTCCCTCACCGCCATTGCGCTTGTGCATCCGTAGCTCAGCTGGATAGAGTACTCGGCTACGAACCGAGTGGTCAGAGGTTCGAATCCTCTCGGATGCACCATTTTATTTTAGTGTTATAGTTTACTCATGCATCCGTAGCTCAGCTGGATAGAGTACTCGGCTACGAACCGAGTGGTCAGAGGTTCGAATCCTCTCGGATGCACCATCTTGCTTCACATGTTACACCCTTACTCTTGCATCCGTAGCTCAGCTGGATAGAGTACTCGGCTACGAACCGAGTGGTCAGAGGTTCGAATCCTCTCGGATGCACCATTTTGCTTCACATGTTATACCCTTACTCTTGCATCCGTAGCTCAGCTGGATAGAGTACTCGGCTACGAACCGAGTGGTCAGAGGTTCGAATCCTCTCGGATGCACCATTTCTTGTTTTATCTGCAATATCTTTACTTCCTGTTCCCCTGTCGGTTAAAAAGTCCGATAATGTAGCTGTTATTCTGTTTGGTATCGAGTCATGCCCGCCACATCATCCAGTAAAAAAGATCAGAATGTAGAACAACTCAAGCTGCCGCCACATTCATTTGAAGCGGAGCAATCGGTGCTGGGCGGTTTGCTGTTAGACAACCAAGCCTGGGACCGGGTCAGTGAACGTGTTGTCGAGCGGGATTTTTATAGCCGTCCACATCGCCTTATTTTCCAATCCATGGCCCGTCTGGTAGAGAAAGGCAGCCCGATTGATCTGATCACGTTGCAGGAAGAACTGGAACAGCGCGAACAGCTGGATGCGGTGGGTGGTTTTGCCTATCTGGTCGAGATTGCGCGCATTACTCCCAGTGCAGCCAATATCAGTGCCTACGCCGAAATAGTGCGCGAGCGGGCTGTTGTCCGTGAAATGATTTCGGTTGCGAATGAAATCGCGGAAGCCGGGTTCGATCCACAGGGACGCGATGCGGCGGATTTGCTCGATCTGGCTGAAACCAAAGTATTCAAAATTGCCGAACAGCGCACCAGCAGCACAGAAGGGCCGCAGCCACTGAAGGTTCTACTGGAGAAAACCGTCGATAAAATCGAGGAGTTGTTCCACAAACCGCATAACGGTGTTACCGGCGTTTCCAGCGGTTATACCGATCTGGACAAAATGACCGCCGGTTTCCAGTCTTCCGATTTGATTATTGTTGCTGCTCGTCCCTCAATGGGAAAAACCACGTTTGCGATGAATTTGTGTGAGCATGCCGCTTTAACCCGCGATAAACCGGTGCTTATTTTCTCGCTCGAAATGCCTTCAGAGCAGATCATTATGAGGATGCTGGCATCGCTGGGACGTATTGAACAAAATCGGGTGCGTACCGGACAGCTGGATGATGATGATTGGGGCCGTCTCTCTTCTACCATGGGGTTGTTGCTGGAAAAAGGGCAGCTCTATATTGATGATGCGTCTGCGTTGACGCCGACCGAGCTGCGTTCCCGGGCCCGGCGTATTGCGCGTGAACATGGCGGGCTCAGCATGATCATGGTGGACTATCTGCAGTTGATGCGGGTGCCGTCACTGAGTGAAAACCGTACACTGGAAATTGCAGAGATATCCCGCTCACTAAAGGCATTGGCAAAAGAATTACAGATCCCGGTTATTGCGCTATCCCAGCTGAACCGTAGTCTGGAACAACGCGCGGACAAACGCCCGGTTAACTCGGATTTGCGTGAATCCGGTTCTATCGAACAGGATGCGGACTTGATTATGTTCATTTACCGCGACGAAGTGTATCACGATGACAGTGCTGATAAGGGCATTGCCGAAATCATCATCGGGAAACAGCGTAATGGCCCGATCGGTAAGGTGCGTCTGACGTTTCAGGGGCAGTATTCCCGGTTCGATAATTATGCCGGCCCCGCGTTCAACGACGATTACTAAGGATTTTTCATGAAGGGTGCAACGGCGCAGATTGATACTCAGGCATTACAACACAATCTTGCGGTAGTCCGATCACAGATCCCGGCAAATACAAAAGTGGTAGCAGTTGTTAAAGCGAATGCTTATGGCCATGGTCTGGTGCAGGTCGCAAAGACCCTGGCTTCGGCAGACGCGTATGCGGTGGCCCGTCTGGAAGAGGCGTTGATCCTTCGTTCCAGTGGCATTGTGAAGCCAATCATCATGCTGGAAGGTTTTTTCAGCCCGGATGATTTGCCTGTGCTGGCAGCCAACAATATTCAGACTGCTGTGCATTCTGTTGAGCAACTGGATGCGCTAGAACAAATACAACTGCCCAATCCGGTCACGGTCTGGTTAAAACTGGACACCGGAATGCATCGCCTGGGAGTTCGCCCTGAAGAAGCGGAAGCGTTTTGTGAACGACTGGCTAACTGCCGGAATGTCGTGCAACCGTTCAACTTTATCACGCATTTCAGCCGCGCCGATGAGCTGAATGATATGACCACAACGAAGCAAATCGAGTTATTTAATCTGCTGACGCAAACCTATGCCGGAGAGTGTTCTCTGGCGAGTTCGGCCGGCATCATGGAATGGCATGATGCGCACGCAGATTGGATCCGCCCTGGGATCATGCTGTATGGCGCATCTCCCTTTGAAGGTAAAACGGGTGTTGATCATGGCTTGAAACCGGTGATGACACTGAAAACCAGCCTGATCGCGGTGCGTCTGGTGAAGCAGGGTGAACCGGTTGGTTATGGCGCCAAGTGGGTGGCACAGCAGGACACGAAAGTCGGTGTCGTGGCGATCGGTTATGGTGATGGCTACCCCCGAATGGCGCCAAGTGGGGTTCCGGTTTTAGTCAATGGTCGCATTGTGCCACTGGTTGGCCGTGTCTCAATGGATATGCTGACCGTTGATTTAGGCCCGGATGCGACAGACCGGGTGGGGGATGATGTGACATTGTGGGGTGATGGTTTACCGGTAGAGACGGTTGCCGAAGCGATAGGCACCATCCCTTATGAACTGATCACTAAACTGACACCCCGCGTTATCATGGAATATAAATAATTCATTTTACCTATTGAAGAAGACTCAGGGTTGGCTCTTCCTGGGTTTCTTCTTCTTTATCCTGACTCCATTTCACCGTACCCGGTGTCCAGTAGAAATAGAGCCACGGTTGTTCTGTCTGCCATTGTGGGAAAATGATTTCCAGGCTGTTTTTCTCTTCTTTATAGATCGATGTTTCCAGATTGATTTCGGAGCAGGCCAGTACGGCTACGAATCCTATAAATGCCCAGAGGAGTAGTTTATTCAACATATGCTGGTTCCTGTTCTGTCCGTGTTTTCATTATGTCCCTGGTTATATAGTTAAACTTTAACATACCGGGTGCCAAGTGGAAGTTTATACGCCGATTATTTCTGCCAGATGGCGGATAGCAACATTAGTTCTTCATCTGCACCATCACGCCATGATTGCAATACCGTAATTCTCACGTACCATATTTGCCCTTTCAGCTCTTACAGGTTATGCAGACATGTCTAGTCCGGTTTCATCCACCAATACGGTCGCAGGTTATCCACTTAACCGGTTTTCAATTGCTCCGATGCTGGATTGGACTGACCGGCATTGCCGCTATTTCCATCGCTTGCTGACAAAGAATACTCTGCTTTATACCGAGATGGTGACGACCGGAGCGATACTGTTCGGTAAAGGCGATTATCTGCAATTCAGCACAGAAGAACATCCGATTGCATTACAACTTGGCGGCTCTGATCCGGCAGATCTGGCGAAATGTGCCCGGATTGCCGAAGAACGTGGTTATGATGAAATAAACCTGAATGTCGGTTGTCCTTCTGACCGGGTCCAAAATGGCCGGTTTGGTGCCTGCCTGATGGCTTCTGCGCAGCTGGTTGCTGACTGTGTGGCCGCGATGCGTGCTGAAGTAACGATTCCGGTGACAGTCAAAACCCGTATCGGTATTGATGAGCTGGATTCTTATGAATTTCTGTGCAATTTCATTGAGACGGTTCAGCAATCGGGTTGTGATACATTCGTTGTTCATGCCCGTAAGGCCTGGCTGAGCGGTTTGAGTCCGAAAGAAAACCGGGATATTCCGCCACTGGATTATGAACGGGTATATCAGCTGAAACGGGATTATCCGCATCTGACGATCGCCATTAATGGTGGCATCACGGATCTGGCGCAAATACAGCAACATCTGCAGCATGTTGATGGGGTCATGGTGGGGCGGGAAGCCTATCAGAATCCTTATATATTGGCTCAGGTCGATGCCTTGTTATTTGCGGATCACCATCCGGTTCTTTCCCGCCATGATGTGGTCATGCAGATGCTGCCTTACATTGACGCGCATCTGCAGTCGGGTGGATATCTGTCGCATATTACACGCCATATGCTGGGACTCTTCCAGGGAGTTCCCGGAGCACGGGCATGGCGGCGTCATCTGAGTGAGAATGCTACCCGCAGGGGAGCCGATACGAAGGTTGTGCTGGAAGCATTAGCCCATATACAGGAATGTGATCTTTCTGACTAAATATTAAGCAGAATCATCTATAGTCATGGGACTTTTAGATTAGGAGGTCTCATGATGTCTTATTCTCTGGCGGATGAGTTCCCTGATATGGCTGCACGCTTTGAACGTCTGAGCCATGATGATCCTGAATTCGCAACCCAATTGGCTTCTTTTTATGCGATTGATGCTCAGATCACGACGCTGTGCGGCACCAATGCGCTGGAGCAGTTGCCCAATCTGGCGACTCAACGTCTGCGTCTGAAAGAGTCGCTTTACCGCCAGTTACTCGCGAAATAAATCATCATTGATAACTATGTGATCTTTCATGAACTGGCGGTGTCAGCTTTAACCAAATTACCAATAGTAATCCCGTTTCTGGCTTTGCCGCCATAATCCGAGCATTAACGCGGCAACGCAGAAGACGATCAATGGCTGAGAACCCCAGCGGGTGTAGGGGGTCACGCCCGTCGTAGGCGCCGCATCTACGCGCAATACTTTCTGTTCAAATTGCGGCAGTATGCCCAGCGTCTTTCCCTGATGGTCGAAGACCACCGTCACACCACTGTTTGTTGCCCGGACAACCGCCTTGCCAAATTCAATTGCCCGCATACGAGCAATTTCCATATGCTGCCAGGGACCGCCAGAGGTACCAAACCAGCTGTCATTGGATACGTTGACGATAAACTGCGTATCTTGGTGAATATTACGGCGAAGTTCGTCGGAATATTCCATTTCGTAGCAAATCGACGTGGCAAATTTGTAACCGGCTGACAGCAGGTTTTCCTGTACGGCATCGCCGCGGGAAAAAGAGGACATCGGCAGATCGAAAAACGGCGCGATAGGGCGCAGCAGATCGCCAAACGGTACAAACTCGCCGATTGGCAGCAGGTGATGCTTGTACCAGCGGTTTCCCTGTCCGTACTGATAAGTTCTTTTCCCTTCTTTATCAATCAGTCCCGAGCCGATCACGCCGTTATAGTAGCGATCTGATGACTGATCGTAGTACTGGATACCGGTAATAAAGCCGGTTTTCTGGCTGCGCAGGGCATCGTCCATGTTGGTCATGAATTCCCGCATATCATTTTCCAGCGCCGGTACAGCGGATTCCGGCCAGATGATAATATCGGCACCCTGGCTTTCCCGGGTTAAATCCAGATAGCGGACCAGGGTAGGCTTAATGAAGTTGGGATCCCACTTGGATGATTGCGGAATATTGCCTTGTGCCAGAGCAAAATTTACGGGGTCACCCGGTGTAGTCCAGACTTTTTGCTGCAGTCCATAACCGGTCACAAACAGGAGTGGCGGCAGTAATAACCATAAAATCTGACGTTGCTGCCAGTAAAGCAGACAAGCGGCAGAGCACCACACCACTGCCAGCGTGATACTTTGTACGCCGAATAACGGTGCAAAGCCGGTCAACCAGGTGTCAACCTGACTGTAGCCCAGCCACATCCAGGGAAACCCGGTCAAGACATGTCCCATTGCCCAGTCACTGATCAGCCATAAGGCAGGAAATGCCAGTAACAGCCGGGTCGCGCCGGTTTTAGGGAAAAAGCGGTTAAGTAAGGCGGCAGCCAGTGCAGGATATAGCGACAGGTATGCGCAGAGTATGGCGACCAGCACAAATGCTGCCGGCAGTGAGATTCCCCCGAACTGGGTCATGCTGACGTGGATCCACCATAAGCTGGGCAGATTCATTGCCATGGCAAACAGCCAGGTTAAGCGGAAGGCACGTCCGGCCGTTTGCTGATGCAGGGACGCCAATAAGCCGAGCATGGCGACAAAAGCCAGAGGCCAGATTTTATAAGGTGCAAATGCCGCACCGCAGAGTAAACCAGACAACAACGCGCCCCAGAGAGCGCGTTGTGAAGCAGGACGGCGGAAACCGTCAGAATTATTCCAGTTCATTATCAGTTCGCTGTTCGGGGATCGTGACTTGTAATTGGATTAAACGACGGCGATCCACCTGCAGGATTTTGAATTCGAATCCTGACAGGTCAATACTTTCACCGCGTTTTGGCAGATGACCAAACCCGTGCATGACTAAGCCGCCGATGGTGTCCACTTCATCATCACTGAACTGACAGGAGAAGAACTCATTGAACTCCTCAATTGGCGTCAGTGCGTTCAGTGTGAAACGTCGCTCATCCAAAGCCCGGATGGTTAGTTGTTCCTGGTTGTGTTCATCGTATTCATCTTCGATTTCACCGACGATCAGTTCCAGAATGTCTTCAATGGTCACCAGACCGGACACGCTGCCAAATTCATCGACCACAATCGCCATGTGATAGCGTTGCTGCTGGAACTCCTTCAGCAAACGATCAACGCGTTTGCTTTCCGGTACCACAACGGCTGGCCGCAATACTTTTTCAAAATCGAAGGGCTCACTGGTCAGTCCGAAACCGTAAGGCAGCAAATCTTTCGCCAGCAGGATGCCGTCCACATGATCCTTGTCATCACTGATGACCGGAAAACGGGAATGGGCAGAACGAATGATCAGTGGCAGAAAAGCGGATACCGGTTGGTCACGACGGATCGTGATCATCTGGGTACGGGGAATCATGATATCCCGTACTCTGAGTTCAGACACTTCCAGCACGCCTTCGATCATTTCTTTTGTATCTTCATCGATAACGTCGCGCTCTTCAGCGTCCTGAATGACTTCAACCAGATCATTACGATCTTTCGGTTCACCCTGGAACAGATGGCTTAAACGCTCCAGCCATTTTCTTCTGGATGAACCGTGACTAGTATGAGAGTGCTCATCACTCATGATGTCATTAATCCTTAAATTTCATCATCTTTATAAGGGTCCGGGAAACCGAGATCCTGCATGAACTCTTTTTCCAGCGTTTCCATTTCCTCGGCTTCTTCGTCTTCTATATGGTCATAGCCGAGTAAATGCAAGCTGCCATGAATCACCATGTGCGCCCAGTGGGATTCCAGCGTCTTTTGTTGTTCCTGAGCCTCTTTTTCCACTACCTGCCGGCAGATGATCAAATCGCCCAATAATGGAAAATCTTCAACGCCGGGTGGACACTCAAACGGAAAGGACAGCACATTGGTGGGTTTATCTTTTCCGCGATAAGTCAGGTTCAGTTCATTGCTTTCCGCTTCATCGACCAAACGGATAGTCACTTCCGCTTCCTGCTGAAAGGGTAAGACTGCGGTGTCCAGCCATTGCTGGAATTGAACTGCAGAAGGCAATCCGGTGGTATCGGCACAGGCTATCTGTAAATCCAGTGTCACGCTCATGATGATGGTTCCTCGCGGTTAGCTGATTTACTTTCAGCGGCCGCTTTTTGTTGTTCAAATTTTTCGTAAGCCTGCACGATGCGTGCGACAACCGGATGACGAACAACGTCGGTCGCCTGGAAAAAATTGAAAGACAATCCATCCACGCCGTTCAGCACTTCAATTGAGTGTCGCAAACCTGATTTCACATTACGCGGCAGGTCGATCTGGGTGATATCACCGGTGATCACGGCTTTGGAATTAAAACCGATACGGGTCAGGAACATCTTCATCTGTTCGACCGTGGTGTTCTGGCCTTCGTCCAGAATGATAAAGGCGTCATTCAGTGTACGGCCACGCATGTAGGCGAGCGGGGCAATCTCGATAACATTGCGTTCGATCAGTTTTTCCACGCGTTCGAAGCCCAGCATTTCAAACAGGGCATCGTAAAGCGGGCGCAGGTAAGGATCGACTTTCTGGCTCAGATCACCAGGCAGGAAGCCCAGCTTTTCACCGGCTTCGACCGCAGGGCGGGTGAGCAGAATACGGCGGATTTCCTGACGTTCCAGTGCATCCACAGCGGCAGCAACGGCCAGATAGGTTTTACCGGTACCGGCCGGACCAATCCCGAAAGTAATATCATTCACCACAATATTATTGATGTACTGCGCCTGATTCGGTGAACGCGGTTTCACCATGCCGCGCTTGGTTTTGATGTTCACCTCTTTGCCATAAGGAATGGCATTCGGATTTTCATCATCGTCACTCTGTTCCAGCATATGACATTGTTGAATAGCCAGATGTACCTGATCGGGTGTCAGATCGACAATTTTTTGCCCGCGTACAGGCTGGGTTTCCACATAAAGCTGTTTCAGCAAATCAACCACGACTTGTGCGACGTTACCGTTGCCTACAACTTGAAAATGGTTATTGCGATAGATGATTTCCACGCCCATACGGCGTTCAATCTGCTTAATGTTGTCGTCGAAAGGACCGCACAGGCTGGCCAGTCGCTGGCTGTCAGCGGGTTCAAGATGGATGTCGAGAGTGGCGATATGTCGGCTCAAGGTATTCCTCTTCATAAAACAGGCCGTCATTCGACGGCCGGAATCAGCAATTAAGGTCGGAACTGGGCAACACCCAACTCATCTGCGACGCCATCCGGACGACGGCTCAGAATTTCAGCGGGGCTGACGTTCTGACGCAGATCCATTTCTGCTTCGGTACGAATAATTTTACCACGTAATGAGTGTGGCAGTGCCTCTGTGATTTCCACATCGACAAATTGTCCAATCAGACGGGCATCACCGGGGAAGTTCACCACGCGGTTGTTTTCAGTGCGGCCCCGCAGTTCCATGATGTCCTGACGGGAAGGACCCTCCACCAGAATACGCTGGACGGTGCCATGCATCTGGCGGCTGTACTGCATCGCCTGATGGTTGATGACCTGCTGCAGATGAGCCAGACGCTCTTTCTTTACATCCATCGGTGTATCATCCGGCATGTCGGCAGCTGGTGTACCCGGACGCGCGCTGAACACAAAGCTGTAGCTGGTATCAAACTGGATCTCTTCAATCAGCTTCATGGTTCTGGCGAAATCGTCATCGGTTTCACCCGGGAAGCCCACGATGAAGTCAGAACTGATCAGGATATCCGGACGTACTGCTTTCAGCTTACGGATCTTCGATTTGTATTCCAGCGCAGTATGCGGACGTTTCATCATCGACAGGATCTTGTCTGAACCAGACTGTACCGGCAGATGCAGGAAGTTCACCAGTTCAGGTGTGTCTTTATAGACTTCGATGATGTCATCGGTAAATTCGATCGGGTGGCTGGTGGTATAGCGAATACGATCGATACCGTCGATCGCTGCAACCAGACGCAGTAACTGTGCAAAGGAGCAAATCTCACCATCATGGGTTTCGCCGCGATAAGCATTCACGTTCTGACCGAGCAGGTTGACTTCGCGCACGCCCTGTTCCGCCAGTTGTGCAATTTCATATAGCACGTCGTCCAGCGGACGGCTGACTTCCTCACCGCGGGTATAAGGGACCACGCAGTAAGTACAATATTTGGAACAGCCTTCCATGATGGAAACATAGGCGGTCGGACCTTCGGCCCGCGGTTCCGGCAGGTTGTCGAATTTCTCGATTTCCGGGAAGGAGACATCGACCTGCGCACCCTGACCGGCTTTGACCTGTTTGATCATATTTGGCAGGCGGTGCAGTGTTTGCGGCCCGAAGACCACGTCGACATTCGGTGCACGGGACCGGATGGCTTTACCTTCCTGTGAAGCCACACAACCGCCAACCGCGATCACCAGTTCCGGATTTTTCTTTTTCAGTTCTTTCCAGCGGCCTAACTGATGGAACAGTTTTTCCTGCGCTTTTTCGCGGATAGAACAGGTATTCAGTACCAGCAGGTCAGCTTCTTCCGGAAGCTCAGTGGTTTCATAACCCAGTGAACTGGTCAACAAATCTACCATCTTGGCCGAGTCGTACTCGTTCATCTGGCAGCCCCAGGTTTTGATATGCAGTTTCTTGCTCATGGATTGCTTAGCTGACTCACTATTAACAAAGACGCAGTATTCTACTTGGTTAGTCAGGTACTGACTATATTTGCGGCTTTAAGCTGACCGAAATTCACATCTTTCCTGGCAAACGGATAACGTAATCCCTGCTTGTGCTAGTTATCAGCGCGCAGAGTTTCCTCTATAATACGCGGTCTTTTGTGGAACAATCGTGGGTGAACACTATGCCGATGTATCAGTATGAATGTACGCATTGTGGCCATCAGCTTGCGAAACTGCAGAAAATGTCTGATGCGCCGCTGGTGGATTGTCCGGCCTGCTCTCAGGCGGCATTGAAAAAATTGCTCTCTGCACCCGGCTTTCGCTTAAAAGGCGGCGGCTGGTATGAAACCGATTTTAAAACCGGTACCAAAAAGAATCTGGCAAGTTGTGACTCAGCGCAGGGCGGATGCAAAGGGTGTCCAGCCGCTGGCGAATAATTAAATGACATCTCCGGCAGAGAAACCGGAGTTATAAATTCAGTAAAGGAATTAATCATGCGTAGCATTTACTGTGGTCAGGTGACAAGCAGCAATGTCGAACAGACCGTAACCCTGTGTGGTTGGGTGCATCGCCGTCGTGATCTGGGCGGCCTGATTTTTATCGACATGCGCGATCGTGAAGGCATTGTTCAGGTGTTCTTTGATCCGGATAAACCGGAAGCGTTCGCACTGGCTTCAGAGCTGCGTAATGAATTCTGTATTCGTGTGACCGGTGTGGTGCGTGCGCGTCCAGAAAGTCAGATCAACAAAGACATGGCGACCGGTGAAATCGAAGTGTTTGCTCATGGCCTGGAAATCATCAACCGCGCCGAGCCACTGCCACTGGATTTCAATCAGACCAACACCGAAGAACAGCGTCTGAAATACCGCTATCTGGATCTGCGCCGTCCGGAAATGGCAGCCTCTCTGAAAACCCGTGCGCGGATTACCAGCTTTGTGCGCCGCTATATGGACGAGCATGGTTTCCTCGATATCGAAACGCCGATGCTGACCAAAGCAACGCCAGAAGGCGCACGCGATTATCTGGTGCCAAGCCGTGTGCATAAAGGCAAATTCTACGCGCTGCCACAGTCACCACAGCTGTTCAAACAGCTGCTGATGATGTCTGGTTTCGACCGTTATTATCAGATCGTGAAATGTTTCCGTGATGAAGATCTGCGTGCGGATCGTCAACCTGAATTCACTCAGATCGACGTGGAAACCTCGTTCCTGAATGCTGAACAGGTGCGTGAGCTGATGGAAAATCTGATCCGTGGTTTGTGGCAGAACACCATCGGTGTCGATCTGGGTCAGTTCCCGATCATGACCTTCGATGAAGCAATGCGCCGCTATGGTTCTGATAAACCGGATCTGCGTAACCCGATGGAAATGGTGGATGTGGCTGATCTACTGAAAGAAGTGGCTTTTGCGGTCTTTGCCGGCCCGGCGAACGATCCGAAAGGTCGTGTTGCTGCACTGCGTGTACCGAGTGGCGCTCAGCTTTCCCGTAAACAGATCGACGAATACACCCAGTTCGTGGCTATCTATGGCGCGAAAGGTCTGGCGTGGATGAAAGTCAATCAGGCCGCGAATGGTCTGGAAGGTGTGCAGTCTCCGGTGGCTAAATTCCTGACCGATGACATCGTGCGTGAAATTCTGGCGCGTACCGGTGCTCAGGATGGCGATATCATCTTCTTCGGCGCAGACTCTAAGAAAGTAGTGTGTGATGCCATTGGTGCGTTGCGTCTGAAACTGGCCCGCGATCTGGATCTGGTGGAAAACTGCTGGAAACCGCTGTGGGTCGTTGACTTTCCGATGTTTGAAGAGGATGGCGAAGGTGGCGTGACCGCGATGCACCATCCGTTCACTGCACCGAAAGATTTCACGCCGGCACAACTGGAAGCCGATCCTCTGGCAGCTTACGCCAATGCCTATGACATGGTCATTAACGGCTACGAAGTCGGTGGTGGTTCAGTGCGTATTCACCGTGGTGATATGCAGCAGGCGGTATTCCGCACTATCGGCATCAGTGAAGCTGATCAGAAAGAGAAATTCGGCTTCCTGCTGGATGCGCTCAAGTTCGGTACACCACCGCATGCGGGTCTGGCCTTCGGTCTGGATCGTCTGACCATGCTGCTGACTGGCACCGATAACATTCGTGACGTGATTGCATTCCCGAAAACCACAGCCGCGGCTTGTCTGATGACGGATGCACCTAGTTTTGCCAACCAGCAACAGCTGAGTGAGCTGGCTATCCAGACTACTGTCAAAGCAGACGAATAATTTTGTTTTCCGGGTGACGCGGCTTTTGTGGCGGGAATGCTACCGCCACCACGTTACCCGCTGATTTTAGCTGATAGATTCAGCGTTAATTTTTATCAGGAGAGAGTTATGGCAGGTCACAGTAAGTGGGCCAACATTAAACACCGCAAAGCAGCACAGGATGCGAAACGCGGTAAGTTGTTTACTAAAATGATCCGTGAAATTACCACGGCTGCACGTCTTGGCGGCCCGGATGCAGGTTCGAACCCACGTCTGCGCGCTGCAGTAGCTGCTGCACTGTCTATCAACATGACTCGCGACACGGTTGACCGTGCGATCAAACGCGGTGCCGGTGGCGATGACGGTGTCGAGCTGGAAACCCTGGTATATGAAGGTTACGGCCCGGCAGGTACGGCGGTGATGGTTGAGTGTATGACTGACAACCGCAACCGTACAGTAGCGGGCGTACGTCATGCGTTTACTAAAAGTGGCGGCGCTTTAGGTACTGATGGCTCCGTTTCTTACCTATTCACCAAAAAAGGTGTGATCTCTTTTGCTGAAGGCGATGAAGACGCAATCATGGAAGCAGCGCTGGAAGCGGGTGCTGATGATGTCGAAACCAACGAAGATGGTTCTATCGATGTTTACACTTCACCGGCTGACTTCGGTACTGTGCTGGATGGTTTAGAAGCGGCAGGTTTCAAACCGGATAACGCAGCGGTCAGCATGATCCCAAGTACCGAAGTAGATCTGAACGCGGAAGATGCGCCGAAGCTGATGAAGCTGATCGACATGCTGGAAGATCTGGACGACGTGCAGGAAGTGTATCACAACGGCACCATGTCGGATGAAGTGGCCGCCACACTGGAATAATCATTCCTGTTATTCAGAACGAGGGAGCTGCGGCTCCCTTTTTTCTTTCTGCGTTTATTGCCGGCTTTATTTCTGGGTTTATTTCTGACGTGTTAATCTGCCGTCAGTTATTTTTTCGGTTTATGCAGTTATGCCCATTATTCTTGGAATCGACCCCGGCTCCCGTATTACCGGCTATGGTGTGATCCGCCAGCACGCCGGCAAAGTGGAATATCTGGGATCTGGATGTATCAGAACCAGTGGCGATCATTTGTCGCACAAGCTGAAACAGATCTATGACGGTATCAGCGAGATCATTCTGCAATTTAAACCGGAGCTGTTTGCCATCGAACAGGTGTTTATGGCGAAAAACCCCGATTCGGCGTTGAAACTAGGGCAGGCACGAGGTTGTGCCATCGTCGCTGCAGTGAATGCCGGCTTGCCGGTGGCAGAATATGCGGCCCGCCAGATCAAACAATCGGTGGTCGGAACCGGCGCTGCAGATAAGGAACAGGTGCAGCACATGGTGAAACAGTTGCTGAAGCTGCCAGCCTGTCCGCAGGCGGATGCGGCCGATGCGCTGGCGGTCGCGCTTTGTCATACCCATACCCAGCAGAGCCTGATCCGCATGGCGGGTAAAGTGCATGGTAGCGTGCGCGGACGTTTCAGATAATCCACCTAATAACTGGATGTTCATCCAGTTATTTATTATGCTACCGCAGATATTTTTGCATAGGAGCAACGCCCGTGATTGGCAGACTGCATGGCATTATCATTGAAAAATCTCCTCCGGAAATTCTGTTCGACGTCGGTGGTGTCGGGTATGAACTGCAGTTACCGATGACCTGCTTCTATGAATTGCCCGCAGTCGGGCAGGAAGCGACAATTATCACTCATTTCGTTGTTCGTGAAGATGCGCAGTTGCTGTACGGCTTTAATACAAAGCAGGAGCGCACACTGTTCCGCGAATTGCTGAAAGCCAATGGCGTCGGGCCGAAACTGGCGCTGGCGATTATGTCCGGCATGTCGGCTCATCAGTTCGTCGCCTGTGTCGAACGTGAAGATGTCTCTTCGCTGGTGAAACTACCCGGTGTTGGCAAAAAAACGGCTGAACGCCTGATTGTCGAGATGAAAGATCGCCTCAAAGGCTGGACCAGCCATGATCTGTTTACTCCTTATACCGATGCTGCTCCTGCAGACAACACCAGTGTGTCTGAACCTGCCGATACGATCGAAAGCGAAGCTGTTGCCGCGTTGCTGGCACTGGGCTACAAACCCCAGCAGGCCAGTCTGGTGGTGAGCAAGGTGATCAAACCGGAGATGACGGTAGAAAATGTCATCCGTGAAGCGCTGCGTGCCATGCTGTAACAGGATGTGAAGAATGATTGAAGCGGATCGACTGATAGCCCCGGCAACGGTGACGACTGAAGAAGAGCAACTGGATCGTGCCATTCGCCCGAAAATGCTTGCCGATTATCAGGGGCAGGATCAGGTGCGCACGCAGATGGAGATCTTCATCGAAGCCGCGCGCCGGCGCAATGAAGCGCTGGATCATGTGCTGATCTTTGGCCCTCCCGGGCTGGGTAAAACCACACTGGCGAATATCGTCGCCAATGAAATGGGCGTCAATATCAAAACTACCTCTGGTCCGGTGCTGGAAAAAGCCGGTGATCTGGCGGCGCTGCTCACCAATCTTGAACCACACGATGTGCTGTTTATTGATGAAATCCACCGCTTAAGCCCGGTAGTCGAAGAAGTACTCTATCCGGCGATGGAAGATTATCAGCTCGACATCATGATCGGGGAGGGACCTGCCGCCCGCTCCATCAAACTCGAATTGCCGCCGTTTACACTGATTGGTGCCACGACGCGGGCCGGTTCGCTAACCTCTCCACTGCGCGATCGTTTCGGGATCGTGCAGCGGCTGGAATTCTATAAAGTTGAGGATCTGGCGCATATCGTCGCGCGTAGTGCCAGTTGTCTCGGCTTATCACTCGATACTCAGGGGGCGTTCGAGATCGCCAAACGCGCCCGCGGTACGCCGCGTATCGCCAACCGGTTACTGCGCCGGGTGCGCGATTTTGCTGAAATCCGCTCCGATGGTCATATCTCCGATCAGATCGCAGCACAGGCGCTGGATATGCTGGATGTCGATAATGCCGGTTTTGACTACATGGACAGAAAACTGTTGCTGGCAATTATCGATAAATTTATGGGCGGGCCGGTTGGCGTTGAGAACCTGGCGGCCGCCATCGGTGAGGAAAAGGAAACTATCGAGGATGTGCTGGAACCGTATCTGATCCAGCAGGGCTTTTTACAACGTACCCCTCGCGGGCGTATTGCCACGCCGCGTGCTTATCTGCATTTTGGTCTTACCACTCCGGAGCGGCAGGGATAGTCCTGCTGTTCATCTTTTGTTTTATTCAGTTCTGTCATTATTTATTACGATAATTTTATTAAAAAGATTTTGTTAAATTATCGTTAACGAATAGGGCTGTAATCCACGCAGAAATAGAAAGAATATTGCGGATGAGCTCGCAATTTACAGATGACTAATTGCTTTATTTGTTGAGTTAAATCAATGAAAAGAGTTTAAGCTCATCTCTCGGCAATGTTCTGATTTACAATGATAAGAGTTGTGCCTGTTTAACAACTTGTTAAATATAAGAATTATTGTCTTTGGTTCGTCTTCGCCAAAAAGCCAGGTTTTAACTACATTTATGGCAAAAATGATCCAAATTTGTGTCAAATAGTATAACATTCACTGAAAATACAACATTAACGTAGCGATGTCGTTTTGTGCCGACGGAGTCTGCCAACAATGTCACTTTTGATGAGGAATAATCATGATCAATGAACTTGTGGTTGATCTGTCGCGGCTGCAATTTGCCGCCACAGCTCTCTATCACTTCCTGTTCGTTCCATTAACTATCGGGATGACATTTATCCTGGCGATAATGGAATCAGTGTATGTGATGACAAACAACCCGATCTATAAGGACATGACCAAGTTCTGGGGTAAATTATTTGGTATCAACTTCGCTCTGGGTGTGACAACTGGTCTGACCATGGAGTTTCAGTTTGGTACTAACTGGTCATATTATTCGCATTACGTCGGTGACATTTTCGGTGCGCCGCTGGCGATCGAAGGTCTGATGGCGTTTTTCCTGGAATCAACCTTCGTCGGTATGTTCTTCTTTGGCTGGGATCGTCTGACTAAAGTGCAGCATCTGGCTTCTACCTGGTTAATGGCGCTGGGCACTAACTTCTCTGCGCTGTGGATTCTGGTAGCAAACGGCTGGATGCAGTTCCCGGTTGGTTCCGAATTTAATTTTGAAACCATGCGTATGGAAATGGTCAGTTTTGCCGACCTGATTTTCAACCCGGTTGCGCAGGTCAAATTCGTTCATACCGTGGCGGCGGGTTATACCTGTGGTGCCATGTTTGTTCTGGGTATTTCTTCTTACTATCTGCTGAGAAAACGAGATATCCCGTTTGCCCGTCGTTCCTTCGCCATCTCTGCTGCATTCGGCATGGCCTCAATTCTGTCTGTAATTGTGCTGGGTGACGAGTCAGGTTACGAGCTGGGTGATGTTCAGAAGGCCAAACTGGCGGCTATCGAATCACAATGGGATACACATGAGGCACCTGCACCGTTTACTGCCTTTGGTATTCCGGATCAGGAGAATCAGCGGACTGATTTTGCCATCGAAATCCCTTATGTAGCCGGTATCATCGCCACCCGTTCTATTGATGAAGAGATTACCGGTCTGAAAGACCTGATTGCACAGAACGAGAAACGTATCCGTAATGGCATGCAGGCGTATGCGTTGATGAAAAAGCTGCAAGCAGGCGAGAAGACACCTGAAAACCTGGCCAAATTCCAGGAGCTGAAGGTTGATCTGGGCTATGGCCTGCTGTTAAGCCCATATGCACCGAATATTGTTGATGCAACGGAAGAGCAGATCAAAATGGCGGCTAATGATTCCATTCCGCCTGTAGCTCCGATTTTCTATTCCTTCCGGGCCATGGTCGGTGCGGGTGTGCTGATGCTGCTGCTGATCGGTCTGGCATTCTATGACAGCTGCCGTCACCGCATCGGTGAACGGACCTGGTTACTCAAGGCGTTGCTGTGGGGGATTCCGCTGCCATGGATTGCGATTGAAGCAGGCTGGATCGTGGCTGAAATTGGTCGTCAACCATGGACTATCGGGGAAGTATTGCCAACGTATCTATCCGCCTCAACATTGTCGCCGAGTGATGTGCTGTTCTCTATGATTGGTATTTGTGCGTTCTATACCGTCTTGCTGATCATTGAAATGTATCTGATGTTCAAGTTTGCCCGTAAAGGTCCGAGCAGCCTGAAAACCGGTAAATATTTCTATGAAACGGAACAGGCATAAGAGGGAACCATCATGTTTGATTACGAAGTATTGCGTCTGATTTGGTGGGTTCTGATCGGTGTCTTGCTGATTGGATTCGCTGTGACTGACGGTTTTGATATGGGGGTAGGTGCACTGTTGCCTATCCTTGGTAAAACAGACACTGAACGTCGTGTCATGATCAATACCATTGCGCCGCACTGGGATGGTAACCAGGTCTGGTTGATCACTGCCGGTGGTGCGTTATTTGCTGCATGGCCAATGGTATACGCAACCGCATTTTCCGGTTTTTATATTGCGATGATACTGACACTGATGGCGTTATTCTTCCGCCCGGTCGGTTTTGATTATCGTTCTAAACTGGAAGGTTCCCGCTGGCGCAACAGCTGGGACTGGTGTCTGTTCATCGGTGGTTTTGTGCCACCAATCGTGATTGGTGTCGCATTTGGTAACCTGCTGCAAGGTGTGCCATTCAGTGTGGATACACTGATGCGTACTACTTATGAAGGTACTTTCTTCCAGTTGCTGAATCCGTTTGGTCTGCTGGCAGGACTGGTCGGTCTGTTCATGTTTGTTACCCAGGGTGCGACCTGGCTGATGATGAAAACAGAAGGCGAGCTACAGGATCGTGCCCGTAAAACGGCCATGCTGGCGGCACTGCTGACTTTCATATTATTTGCTGTTGGCGGTTACTGGGTTGCAAACGGCATTGATGGTTATACCATCGTCAAATTTGCTGGTACTGATGCGGTCTCTAATCCGCTGAACAAGGACGTTGCTGTTTCTGCCGGTGCGTGGATGCAGAACTATTCCCTGTATCCGTGGATGGCGGCAGCCCCTGTTGGTGGCTTGGTGATGGCGGTACTGACTATTCTGGCTGCGCGTTTTGACCGGGCTGGTTTTGCGTTCTTGTTTTCATCACTGATGATTGCTGGCGTGATCCTGACAGCAGGCTTTTCCATGTTCCCGTTTGTTATGCCATCCAGCCTGAATCCGGCTCAGAGTCTGACAATGTGGGATGCCACCTCATCCAAGAACACGCTGACCGTCATGACATTTGCTGCTGCGATTTTTGTACCGATTGTACTGGGCTATACCATCTGGACATATATCAAGATGTTTGGCCGTGTCAGCAATCAGTTTGTTGAAAAGAATAAACATTCCGTCTACTAGGAGGCATTTGATGTGGTATTTCACATGGGTTCTTGGCGTGTTATTGGCCTGTGCTTTCGGTATCATTAATGCCTTGTGGCTGGAACACACCGAAAATATGGATCGTCGGGTAGACGATTAGCAAGTTAACCGGACGAAAGGCCACCTGATTCAGGTGGCTTTTTTATTGAAAAAATAAAGTGAGCAAGATCACCTTCTTTCCGCAATTATGCTGGGGTATATTATGCGCGTCTTACGACTGCGGGATTGAGCTCGATGGTCAACTCAGAATTTAGCTGGCCGGTGCGGATCTATTACGAAGATACCGATGCTGGCGGCATAGTATATAACGCGAATTATCTGAAATTTCTGGAACGTGCTCGCACAGAATGGCTGCGTCATCTTGGGATAGAACAGGATCTGCTATTGCAGTTGAATGTAGCCTTTGTTGTGCGTCATATCGATATTGAATTCCGTAATGCGGCCCGGTTTAACCAGTTACTGGCGGTTTCCTGCCGTGTAGCGCAACTAAAACGGGCTTCAATGGTATTTTCACAAGAGATTGCGGACGAATCTGGCCGGACAATTGTAACTGCTGATGTAACGATAGCCTGCGTCAATCTCTCTGCAATGAAACCTATAGCTATTCCTGATGATGTAAGTGGAGTGATTGCTCGTGCAACCAGCTGAAATGTCGTTTACCAACCTGATTTTCGAAGCCAGCCCATTGGTACAAATCGTAATGTTGATCCTGTTGTCCATGTCGATTGCATCATGGGCGATTATTGTTCAGCGAACCAAAGTTCTGAAAGAAGCCCGTTCTATTTCTGAACAATTTGAAGAGCGTTTCTGGTCTGGCATTGATCTGAACCGCCTGTATCAGGAATGCGCGAATCGTCGTGACGAACTGAGTGGGCTGGAGCAGATTTTCTATTCCGGATTTAAAGAATTCGCCCGTCTGCATAACAGCGGTCTGAAAAATCAGGAAATGATCATGGATGGCACTTATCGTGCCATGCGCGTTTCACTCTCCCGCGAAATTGATGAACTGGAAACGCATCTGCCTGTCCTGGCAACCATTGGCTCAATCAGTCCGTATATCGGTCTGTTTGGTACGGTATGGGGGATCATGCATGCCTTCATCGCATTATCTGCTGTTAAAAACGCCTCGCTGGCCATGGTCGCACCACCAATTGCAGAAGCGCTGATTGCAACGGCAATGGGTCTGTTTGCAGCGATTCCTGCCGTGGTTGCATATAACCGTTTCAGTACCAAAGTTGAACGTCTGGACAATGCCTACGTTAACTTTATGGATGAATTCTCCACCATTCTGAACCGCCAGCTTGGCAACAAGGGTGAGTAACCATGCACGTCAACAAACGTAGCAAAAGACGCGCTGTTGCCGAAATTAACGTCGTTCCATATATCGACGTCATGCTGGTGTTGCTGATTATTTTTATGGCAACCGCTCCAGTGGTGATGCAAAGCGTTAAAGTTGATTTGCCTCAGACAACATCCCAGCAGTTGTCTGAAGACTCCGAATTACCGGTCATTGCTGAAGTAGATAAAGACGGTCATTACTCGATCAAACTCAGTACCGAAGACAGCAGAGATGTTGCTGACCTGGTTGAGCTGGCCGGTATTGTTGCTGACTTTCATAAAACACACCCGAATGTCCCTGTACTGGTCGGCGGCGACAAAGAGGTGAAATATGATGCCATCATCCAATTAATGGCATCCCTGAAAGACGCAGGTGTAGAAAGTGTCGGTCTGATGACTCAGCCTTCTTCCGAGCAAAAAAAATAACGGAGTAGTGGCGTCGTGAAACGTGGCATGAGAGGTCCGATAGTAATCTCTATCATACTGCATGCACTTTTGATCCTGATGTTCATTCTGAAATGGAATCTGGACAAGCCCAAACGGCCTGCCGGCGGCGGCGGTGGCGGTGGTGGCATCGTGAATGCAGTCGTGATTGATCAATTGAAATTTGATCAGCACAAACAGTTTGTTAAGCAACAGAAAGCCAAGAAATTGGAAGAAGCGAAAGAGCAGGCTGAAGCTAAAGAGGCCGCTGCCGAGGCTGCGCGTCAGGCCAAGCTGGAGAAAACTATCCAGCTGAAGAAACAGCAGGCTGCGGAACGGGCAACAAAAGAAAAAGCCCGCCAGGAAGAAATTCAGAAGCAGAAAGCGATAGCCCTGCAGAAGAAAAAAGAAGAACTGAAGAAAAAGCAGGAAGAAGAGAAAAAGCTGGCTGAACAGAAAGAAGCTGAAGAAAAAGCTGAAAAACTGAAGGCAGAAAAAGCTGCGAAAGAAAAGGCTGATAAAGAAGCTAAAGAAAAAGCCAAACAGGAAGCCAAAGAAAAGGCAGAAGAAGAGGCTAAGAAAAAAGCTGAACAAGAGGCCAAAGAAAAAGCAGCTGAAGAAGCTAAAGAGAAAGCTGAAAAACTGAAAGCAGAAAAAGCTGCGAAAGCCAAAGCTGTGAAGGAAGCCAAAGAAAAGGCGAAACGTGATGCGGCTGAAGCCAGTCAACTGGAAGATGAATTGCTGAGCGAAGATATTGGCGGAGCTGCAGCCGGACCATCCGGAAACAGTTCAAAACCATCAACATCAGCAGGCCCTGGTGGCTCTGGTGGTGGCGATCCTGGATATGGTGATAAGGTTGCCAATATGATTGAGCAGCGCATGCTGATTGATCAGAACATGAAGGGTAAGAGTTGTGTTGTTAAAATCAGACTGGCTCCGGATGGACTGGTGCTGAGCGCAACCGCAGGTAGTGGCGATCCTTCAATCTGTCGTGCAGGCGTTACAGCTGTTAATATGATAGGCAAGTTCCCTGCTCCGCCATCGGATGCTGAACGGACTATTAATGCAACAATACAGCCCCAGTAATGATGATTCTTAATTTTGTAACAACCGGGAAATGAATAAAGATGAAAAAACTCTTGATAGCATTGATTGGGTGGTTGTGGTTTAGTCAGTCTGCCATGGCAGAACTGGATATTCTGGTAACCGGTGGTATGGACAGTGGCCGTCCTGTTGCGATTGTGCCGTTTCAATCGGACGGATCTGTGCCTGAAGATGTGGCTAATGTGATTAGTTCGGATCTGATGCGTAGCGGGAAATTCAGTCCGCTGAGCCGTAACTCACAGCCTGAACAACCGGCACAGAGTGGTCAGATTAATTACGCTTCCTGGTCTGCATTGGGTACTGAAGCGGTTGTTGTTGGTCATATTGAAGCTGCGGGTGCAGGTCAGTACCGGGTAACGTTCGAGCTGGTTGATGTTGCCCGTGGTCAGTCAGGTGGTAATGCGGTGCTGGATAGTCGTGTCGCGACAGTGACCGCGAAACAGCTGCGTAAATATGCTCACCGTATTTCTGACATCGTCTATGAAAAGTTGACTGGCGAGCGTGGTGCTTTCCTGACCAGTATTCTGTATGTCACCGTGAATCGCGGTGATGCCATGCCATACCGTCTGATGCTGGCTGATTACGATGGTTATAACGAGCGTATGCTGTTACGTTCCCGGGAACCGATCATGTCACCAACCTGGTCTCCGGATGGTCGCCGAATTGCCTATGTAAGTTTTGAAAAACGTACTCCGGCAATATTTATTCAGGATCTGTACTCCCAGGCCCGTTCAATGCTAGTGGCATTGCCAGGGATCAATGGTGCGCCATCATGGTCACCGGACGGACGTTCTATGGCCGTGGTATTGTCTAAAGATGGTCAGCCGGATATTTATACGGTGGATATCGGTTCCCGTCGTATCAGCCGCCTGACCTCCGATCCGGCGATTGATACCGAACCATCCTGGAGTGCGGATGGCCGTTCTGTCTTCTTCACGTCTGAGCGTGGTGGCAGACCGCAAATTTATAAAGTAGATGTAGCATCACGTAGCTCCAGCCGTGTAACATGGGAAGGTGATTCGAATCTTGGCGCAAGCGCGACTCCGGATGGCAAAGCGTTGGTCATGGTGAGCCGGATTCAGGGTGCATACCGTATTGCACGTCAGGATCTGAATGGTGGCGGTGTGTATGTACTGACCAGCTCATCACTCGATGAATCACCAAGTGTTGCGCCAAATGGCAGCATGATTATCTACAGCACTGTATATCAAGGTCGCCAGGGGCTGGCACTGGTATCGGCAGACGGGCGCTTTAAAGCTAACTTGCCTTCCGCGAAAGGGGAAGTTCGCTCTCCGGCCTGGTCACCGTTTTTGAATTAATCCGAGCAATGTACCAAGGATATGAAAATGAAAATTAACCCACTGCTGAAAACGCTGCTGATTGCTATTCCATTAGTTACACTGGCTGCATGTAGCTCTAAAAAAGGGTCTACATCTGCTGATACTGATGGCATGGGCGCAGGTCAGGGTGTAGAAACCGCTGGTCTGGACTCAGGTATGTCAGCTGATGAACAAGCTCGTCAGCAGTTTGAATCGCTGAAACAGGACAACGTGATTTACTTCGGTTTCGATTCGGATGCAATCGAAGGCCAGTATGCTCAGTTGTTACAGACTCATGCTGATTTTCTGCGTAGCCACAACACTGTCAAAGTGCTGATCGAAGGTCACACTGATGAAAAAGGCACACCAGAATACAACATCGCACTGGGCGAACGTCGTGCGAAAGCGGTTGCCAAATATATGCAGAACCTGGGCGTAGATGTCTCTCAGTTGTCTGTAGTCAGCTACGGTGAAGAAAAACCGGCAGACCCAAGCCACGGTGAAGGCGCTGACAGCCACAACCGTCGTGCGGTACTGGTTTACTAAGGTTGAATGTTGATGGGTTACCTCCATTATGTAAAAGCGGCCACATTGATGGCCGCTGTTTTTTCTGTTTCTCTGGTGCACGCAGATGAACTTGAAGATCGTGTGCTGAAACTGGAGAGAATGGTGAATGCGCGCAACCTCTCTCAGATAGAAATGCAGCAGCAGATTGACGCGTTAACTAACGATGTCCGTTCTTTGCGGGGGGCACTGGAAGAGTCGAACTACAAGCTGCAACAGGCGACGGAACGACAAAAATCGCTGTATCAGGAACTGGACAAACTTCAGCAGCAGCCAGCACAACCGCAACCGGCAGCCGCTACTGCGCCATCTCCTGGTGCCCAACCACCGGCAGACGCAGCTCAGCAGCAACCGGTAGAACCGGCACAGCAAAGCACAATCCCCACTCAGCCGACAGCTGCTGCTCCTGCTGGTGGCTCGGAAAGCAAAGACTATGATGCTGCTGTTGCGCTCGTTTTAAAGCAGAAGAATTACGCCCAGGCGATTCCGGCTTTTGATTCGTTCATTGCGAACTATCCGAATTCGTCATTGCAGCCGGGCGCCCACTACTGGTTAGGCCAGTTACTGCTTAATCAGGGTGATCGTGAAAAAGCGAAAACGCATTTTCTGACAGTTGCACAGAAATATAAAGACTCACCAAAGCGTCCGGAAGCAATTTATAAGCTGGGTGTTATCTCCAAGGCGGATGGTGATACAGAAAAAGCGAATAAATTTTTCCAGCTGGTAATTAAGCAATACCCAAATACTTCTGCCGCTCAACTGGCGCAGAAGGCAATTGGTGGTTAATAATAAGTTAAATCTGGCCTAAAGTAGGAAAAATTGGTCGAACGGTGAGCAAACAGGAAAAAATCATTACTTTTCTGTTGCGTCGGAAACTTAAATCCGTATTATAGGCCGCCGTTGGCAGGGCACAAAGCAAAGCCAGCAAAGAGTGGGTCGTTAGCTCAGTCGGTAGAGCAGCGGACTTTTAATCCGTTGGTCGAAGGTTCGAATCCTTCACGACCCACCACGAATTCCCAGGTCGCTTAGCTCAGCTGGGAGAGCACCTCCCTTACAAGGAGGGGGTCACTGGTTCGATCCCAGTAGCGACCACCAGTTTCAAGATTTACCAGTGGGTCGTTAGCTCAGTCGGTAGAGCAGCGGACTTTTAATCCGTTGGTCGAAGGTTCGAATCCTTCACGACCCACCACTTAATTCCCAGGTCGCTTAGCTCAGCTGGGAGAGCACCTCCCTTACAAGGAGGGGGTCACTGGTTCGATCCCAGTAGCGACCACCAGATTTGAAAAGCATGGTTGCATTCCCATATTAACCATGAAGGAATTAGGTCGCTTAGCTCAGCTGGGAGAGCACCTCCCTTACAAGGAGGGGGTCACTGGTTCGATCCCAGTAGCGACCACCAAAATTTGTCGTAAGTGTGTGGGTTGTTAGCTCAGTCGGTAGAGCAGCGGACTCTTAATCCGTAGGTCGAAGGTTCGATCCCTTCACAACCCACCAGTTCCCAGGTCGCTTAGCTCAGCTGGGAGAGCACCTCCCTTACAAGGAGGGGGTCACTGGTTCGATCCCAGTAGCGACCACCAATTCTTTCGATGGGTCGTTAGCTCAGTCGGTAGAGCAGCGGACTTTTAATCCGTTGGTCGAAGGTTCGAATCCTTCACGACCCACCATCTTCTCTGATAAAACCTCACAATCCCACGTTCTGATGCTGTTAATTTTAAATTTGTTTTAACTGCATAATTACTCATTTGTCCGCGCGATAGCATTAATAAAATTCAGCAACTCTGTCTTCTCGGTTATAATCAGCGAAGCATTAATGTAAGCCGGAGTCAGATATGAACAGCTCAGTCAATGTGGTTGAAATTGACTATCCTTTCCCACAAATTCCTGCACCATTGTCAGCAGAGCGCAAGCAGGAGCTGACTGCGCGCATTTCTGAATTACTGAAAGCCAAAAATGCAGTACTGATTGCGCATTACTATACCGATCATGATATTCAGGCTTTAGCCGAAGCTACCGGCGGTTTTATCGGTGACTCATTGGAGATGGCCAAGTTCGGTAAGCAACATGCTGCACAAACGCTTATTGTGGCGGGAGTGCGCTTTATGGGCGAAACGGCGAAGATCCTGAGTCCGGAGAAGCATGTGCTCATGCCGACGCTGCAGGCTGAATGTTCTCTCGACCTTTCTTGCCCGATCGAGGAATTTTCTGCATTTTGCGATGCACATCCTGATCATACCGTGGTTGTTTATGCGAACACGTCTGCCGCAGTCAAAGCCCGTGCCGATTGGATTGTGACGTCCAGTATCGCTCTGGAAGTGGTTGAGCATCTGGATGCGGAAGGTAAAAAAATCCTGTGGGCGCCTGATCGTCATCTGGGTGCTTATATTGAGAAGAAAACTGGTGCCGAGATGCTGCGCTGGCAAGGCGCCTGCATCGTTCATGATGAATTCAAAGCTAAAGCATTAGCACGCCTCAAAGAAGAACATCCTGATGCTGCCGTACTGGTGCATCCGGAATCACCGGCGGCGGTGATTGATATGGCGGATGCTGTAGGCTCTACCACGCAACTGATTAAAGCGGCTCAGCAATTGCCACACAAGAAACTGATTGTCGCTACAGACCGCGGCATCTTTTATAAGATGCAACAGGCTTGCCCGGATAAAATAATGATTGAGGCACCTACAGGTGGGGATGGTGCAACCTGCCGTAGTTGTGCGCATTGTCCGTGGATGGCGATGAATGGTCTGGAAGCGATATATGCTGCGTTATCTGAGCAGGCGGATGCCCATGAAATTCATGTGGAAGAATCCGTTCGTCAGAAGGCGTTGATTCCTCTGAATCGTATGCTGGATTTTGCCGCCAGTTTGCAGCAAAAAGTGAGCAGTAATATCTGAAGGCGATAAGCTAAAACAGTAAAAAGCAGAACACTCCTCCGCTGAGAGTTCTGCTTTTTATTATCCTGCTATTTTATCAGGCAAGATAACGCAGTGTTGCGCTCAGTGTATGCTCTTCACCTGCGGCAACCACAACGCCTTCACCGGTCACGGCAGTTTCAATACATACCATCGTTGGCCAGCGATCACTATCGAAGTCAGGCATATTGGCAGCAATCTTGTCCCAAGGATTCCAGACTACAACAGAATTGGCATTGCCGTTATTCAGCTGAACGGTTTCATAACCGTTAGTGAACGTGACAGCAGCAGCTGGCGCTGTATAGATACGATCCATACCTTCAGTCAGCAGAAGGTCACCATCCTGTGCTCTTTCACTTTGTGTCAGCTTGTCATAGAAACGATCGCCTAAGCCCGAGATTTTGACAGACTCAGTATTCAGGGTATCGAAATAGGTGTGTAACGCACCGCGGTAACGAAGTTCACTACTACCGGTATTGGTCGTGGTGATAGACATGGTCAGTTCCGCGCCAACCTGCACTTCAAATTCCAGACGGAAATCATGTGGCCACAATTCACGGGTTTTCTCTGTGCTTTCCAGAACCAGATGAATCAATGTGCCGTCTGCGTTCTCACTGATACCTTCCAGTTTCCATTCATTGATACGGGCAAAACCATGTAATGGCTTATCAGTACCAATGTCAGCAGAAGCCGGACCAAACCATGGCCAGCAGATTGGAACACCGCCACGGAATGGTTTAGAACCATCCTGAGCAGAGGTATTGCTCATCCATAACAATGGGTGTTTACCATTGGCCTGATAATGCATCAGATGTGCACCAAACAAAGAAATCGCTGCTTCCGCATGATCGTTTTTAATCAGCAGATAGGAGAGACCAGCACTGCCTGTCGCCAGCGTGACATGGTTGGTTAAGTCCTTTTGTTTAGTCAGATTGAAGTTTTGTAGCATGATGACTCCTTGTGGTAAAAAAAAGGCAGCCAATTGGCTGCCTTCTTGAAACTCATTCGGAATGAGCGCTCAATTATTTAGCGATGTGAGCGATCAGGTCCAGAACTTTGTTTGAGTAGCCGATTTCGTTGTCGTACCAAGAAACCAGTTTAACGAAGTTGTCGTTCAGAGCGATACCAGCTTTAGCATCGAATACTGAAGTCTGTTTTTCGCCAACGAAGTCAGTTGATACAACTTCATCTTCGGTGTAGCCCAGAACGCCTTTCATTTCGCCTTCTGATGCAGCTTTCAGAGCAGCACAGATTTCAGCGTAAGTAGCTGGTTTAGCCAGACGGCAAGTCAGGTCAACTACAGATACGTTAGGAGTTGGAACACGGAAAGCCATACCAGTCAGTTTGCCTTTCAGTTCTGGGATAACCACGCCTACTGCTTTAGCTGCGCCAGTAGAAGATGGGATGATGTTCTGAGCCGCGCCACGGCCACCGCGCCAATCTTTAGCAGATGGGCCGTCAACAGTTTTCTGAGTAGCGGTAGTAGCGTGAACAGTGGTCATCAGACCTTCAACGATACCGAATTTGTCGTTGATAACTTTAGCCAGTGGAGCCAGGCAGTTAGTGGTGCAAGATGCGTTAGAAACGATGTCCTGACCAGCGTAAGTAGCGTGGTTAACACCCATTACGAACATTGGGGTAGCATCTTTAGATGGGCCAGTCATAACAACTTTCTTGGCACCAGCAGTGATGTGTTTACGAGCAGTGTCGTCAGTCAGGAACAGACCAGTTGCTTCAGCAACAACGTCAGCACCGATAGCGCCCCAGTTCAGGTTCGCTGGATCACGTTCTGCAGTTACACGGATAGTTTTGCCGTTAACAACCAGGTTACCGTCTTTAACTTCTACAGTGCCTTTGAAACGACCGTGAGTTGAGTCGTATTTCAGCATGTACGCCATGTAGTCAACGTCGATCAGGTCGTTGATACCAACAACTTCGATGTCTGAACGCTCGAAAGAAGCACGGAAAACGAAACGACCGATACGGCCAAAACCGTTAATACCTACTTTGATAGTCATAGTTGTACCCAACATGTGTTCAAGGGAAAAAATTCGAGTATGAATTTACAAGAATTAAGGGGGCATGAGCAACCACCAAGAGACTTTTAATTGCGATATATCATGAAATAGTCAATTTGTTCACTAAGCTTTAGCGTGTTTGTGCTATGTCAAGTCACATGACCTGATTTTTTCTGGATAAATTATAAGCGGTTGAACAAAGCAAAAATAATTGCTGGCGGTCAGGTCACATTCAGTATTACCTTCAATATGTGAGAATAAGCGTTTACCAAGTGGCTCTGGCATTAGTAGCCTGAATTATTCAACGGGAGGATATGATGGATGATCTCCTTGAGTTATTGGCAAAAAAGCGCGGGATAGGGCAGGAATACACGGATATTTGGGGCAAAACGACCCGGACTTCCCCGGAAAACAAACGCGCGATACTGAATGCGATGGGGTATGTAACGTCTGACCCTGAGGCATTGGCTGCTCAGATCGCTGATGAAGACATCAGACACTGGCAGCAGATATTGGAACCGGTCTATATCAGAAGACAGCAGGCGGAGCATCAGGTGGTGTGTCGTTTGCCGGCTGGTGCAACTCAGCGGTTGATCTGGCGCATTGAACTGGAATCCGGGGATCAGTTGCAAGGTACAACTGAACTTACTGAAAATCATAAAATAAAATCATTTGAATATAATAAAATCTTATATTCTGAATATTCTTTAAATATTCAGAATAATATTCCTTGTGGATATCACAGATTAGTTCTTTTATCTGAAAATAACGCCAAAATATTAGCGGCTTCGTCTTTAATTATCGCGCCGTCACATTGTTTCCATCCCGGCTTTATTCAACAAAATCAAAAGTGCTGGGGACCCAGCGTTCAGCTGTATAGTCTGCGCAGTCAGCGTAACTGGGGCGTAGGTGATTTCACGGATCTTAAGATGCTGCTCCGGGGCGTTGCTGCCTGGGGAGCGGATTTTGTCGGTCTGAATCCGATCCATGCTCTGTATCCGGCCAATCCGGATGCGTGCAGTCCTTATAGCCCATCTTCCCGCCGCTGGCTGAATGTCATTTATATCGATGTTGAAGCTATTCCGGAATTTAAGGCTAATCCTGAACTGCAGAAAGCCTTGTCTGTCTCGGAAGAACAGGCACAGCTGCAGCAGTTGCGGACTGTGGAATGGATTGATTATAAGGCTGTCTTCGCCTTCAAGATGCGCTGGTTACGCCAGGTCTTTGAAAACGCGGATTTGTCAGATCGTTCAGAACGAGGCAGAGCGTTTGCAGAATATATAGCGGCCGGTGGCGACAGTCTGTTGCAGATGGCCACTTTTGACGCCTTGCAAAACACCCTGTATGCCGGTGGTCTGGAAGCATGGGGACCGCCTGTATGGCCGGATGCTTACCGGGATTACCATTCCGCCGCGGTTAAAACCTGGATTGCCTCACATCAGTTTGATATCCGTTTTTATCTGTTCCTGCAATGGGTCGCTGATCAGCAGCTGACAGAAGCCGAGCAGTTGGCGAAGGCGCTGGGGATGAAAATTGGCCTGTACCGGGATCTGGCTGTCGGTGTCTCCGAAGGCTCTTGCGAAATATGGGCAAATAAAGATTTTTATTGTCCCGAGGCCAGCATTGGCGCGCCGCCGGATCCACTGGGCCCGCAAGGTCAGAACTGGGGATTACCACCGGTTGATCCGGTGCGTTTATATCAGGCGGCCTATCAGCCATTTATTGAGCTGCTGCGGGCCAATATGCGTGGTTGTGGCGCATTACGTATCGATCATGTCATGGGCTTGCGACGTTTATGGTGGGTTCCGCCGGGAGCACCGTCCAGCATGGGGGCTTATGTCTATTACCCGGTAGACGATCTGCTGGCGATTCTTGCTCTGGAATCTCACCGTCAGCGCTGCATGGTGATCGGTGAAGATCTGGGTACTGTGCCACCGGAGATGCGTACCTTATTACATGATAATGGCATTTATTCCTATAAGGTCTTCTTCTTTGAGCGGGCGCTGGATGGCGGCTTTTTCTCTCCTTCTCATTATCCAGCTCAGGCGATGTCAGCGCTGACGACGCATGATATGCCGACACTGCGTGGCTTCTGGCATTGTGATGATCTTTCGCTGGGGCGTGATCTGGGTCTCTATCCGGATGAAGAAAAATTGCAGGATCTATACCGGGAAAGGCACAGTGCGAAGCAGGCGATCCTGGATTCATTACGCTGGCATGGCATTTTACCGGAAAATATCGGCCATGATGTCAGTTGGGTTGGCATGAGTTCTGCGCTATCGCATGCGCTTCAGGAACATATGTGCCGGGGAAATAGCGCGCTATTCAGTACTCAGCTGGAAGACTGGTTGGAGATGGATCTGCCGGTGAACGTGCCGGGAACCTGCTCGGAATATCCGAACTGGCGGCGAAAATTGAGTAAGGATCTGGAAAGTTTTCTGAATGATCCGGCATTGGCTGTGCTGGCTCGCCGGCTGACTAATGCCAGAAAGCAACTGCAATAAATTTAATATCAGCGAGTTAATGTATCTGTAGCTGATGATCTTTCGTGATGTCCTAGAGGTTTTAATATGTTGTTGAGAGAGCTTAATGAAGCGCGTTGTGGTCAGCCTTTTGAAAAGCTGGGTTGGGTTTATGACAACGAACAAGCCTTGTGGCGTTTGCGGGTCTGGATGCCGCATGCAACTGAGGTTGCGGTACGACGTATTGAGAAAAAGGCCGTTGAATGCAAACTAAAATGTCTGCATACCGATGGTTTGTTCGAAGCTGAATTCCCCGGTCTGGCTGCCACGTTTCCTTATGTGCTGAAAGTGGCTTATGCGGGTGTGAAATCAGAAGTTACTGATCCTTATCAATTCCATGATGAAGCTTTCCGTGGTTTGGCGGAACTGAAACACAGTGCGGACAATGTATACCGGACACTGGGTGCCCAGTTGATGGAGACCGAGGTCAATGGCGTCAAGGTGAAGGGTGTCCGTTTCGCGGTATATGCACCAAGCGCAATGTCTGTCAGTCTGATTGGTGATTTCAACTACTGGGATGGCCGTCGGCATCCGATGCAGCGCAGCCTGTGTGGTCACTGGGTGCTGTTTGTGCCGGGACTGGATGTTGGTGCCCGCTATAAATTTGAACTGAAAGATCTGTATGGTCATTGCTTGCCACATAAAGCGGATCCGGTCGGTTTCTATTCGGATCAATATCCTTCGTTTGCTTCGGTGGTGTACGACCATAAGCAATATGAATGGCACGATGCGGATTGGCAGAAATCGCAGCGGAATGACAAGCTGGAACAACCTGTTTCCATTTATGAAATGCATTTCGCCTCATGGAAACGTCATGAGGATGGTAACTCTTTAAGTTATCGTGAAATGGCGGATGAGCTGATCCCTTATCTGCTGGAAATGAATTACACCCATATTGAACTGATGCCGATTATGGAGCATCCGTTCTCCGGTTCCTGGGGTTATCAGCCGCTGGGTCTGTTTGCACCGACCAGCCGTTTCGGCTCAGCAGATGATTTCAAATATTTTGTGGATCGTTGCCACCAGGCTGGGATCGGCGTGATTCTCGACTGGGTACCGGCACATTTCCCATCTGACTCGCATGGTCTGGCCCGTTTCGATGGTACCCCGTTATATGAGTACGAAGATCCACGTCGTGGCTGGCACCCGGACTGGAATTCCTACATTTATGACTTTGGTCGGGAAACGGTCCGTCAGTTCCTGATCGCCAGTGCGTTGTACTGGCTGGATCATTTCCATATCGATGGTCTGCGTGTCGATGCGGTCGCGTCAATGCTGTACTGGGATTATTCCCGTGACGACGGTCAGTGGGTACCAAACGTTGATGGTGGTAACCACAACTATGAGGCGATCTCGTTACTGCAATGGTTTAACCGCGAAGTTTACGAACGTTATCCGCATGCGATGACAATCGCAGAAGAATCCACTGCCTTTTCCGGGGTATCCCGTCCTACCTATACCGGCGGTCTGGGCTTTACCTTCAAGTGGAATATGGGCTGGATGAACGATTCTTTACGCTATATGGCGAAAGAGCCGGTGCATCGTAAATATCATCACAACGATCTGACCTTCTCCATGGTTTACCACTATAACGAGAATTTCGTTCTGTCTTTATCACATGATGAAGTGGTGCATGGTAAGCAATCACTGCTGTATAAAATGCCGGGCGACGAATGGCAACAGGCTGCCAACCTGCGTGCGTATATGGGTTACATGTATGCGCATCCGGGCAAAAAGCTGAATTTCATGGGAACTGAAATTGCGCAGGCTGCTGAATGGGATCATGACAGCCAGCTGGACTGGTGGTTGCTGGGCTTTGATAAGCATCGTGGACAAAAGAATCTGATCCGGGATTTAAACCGTCTCTACCGTTCAGAACCGGCACTGTATGATGCGGATTATCTGCAGAGCGGGTTTGAGTGGCTGGATCATTCCAACTGGGAAAGCAGCTCTTTATTGATGTTGCGCCGTAATAAGGCTCAGGACAGCTTTGTCATTACGGCCTGTAACTTTACGCCGGTTCCGCGCGATGGCTTCCGTATCGGTGTGCCGGAAGCGGGTCGTTATCAGATCGTGCTGAATACAGATAGCAGTGAATACTGGGGTAGTGATTATTCTGTGGGTGCAGAGATCTTCCAGTCCGAAGCTGTTGAATCACACGGAAAATCTAACTCGATTATGTTGAACCTGCCGCCACTTGCCACCGTATTTATCAAAAAAGTGGCTGAGTAATACAGCGCAACAGGCACCCGTTGCAGTTTGACGGGTGCCGGATGGAGTTAAGACAATGACAGATCAGTATGTATTGCTATCTGGCAGGGATGCACCATTCGGTGCCATTCTGGACTCACAGGGATGTAATTTTGTCTTATGGGCTCCGGAAACCGAGCGTGTCGAGTTATGTCTGTTTGATGCCAGAGAACAGGAAATTGCCCGCATCCGTTTCCGTGAACGCCGTGGTCATCTTTGGTATGGCTATGTTCAGGGCGTAGTGTCCGGTACTTTATATGGTTACCGGGTGTATGGTCCGAATCATCCGGATCAGGGATTACTGTTTGATCCGCAAAAACTGCTGCTGGATCCTTATGCCAAAGCGCTATCGCGTGCATTGGAGTGGAATGAGGAGCTCTATCAGGGCGACAGCCAGTACATGATGCCCAAAGCGATTGTCTGGGATGATGAGTTTGACTGGCAGGGCGTGGTTTCCCCCCGCTACAATGATGCGCAAACCATCCTCTATGAAGCACACGTTAAAGGCTTCACCAAGCTTAATCCTGACGTGCCGGAGCAATTGCGCGGCACTTATCTTGGTCTCTGTCATCCCTCCGTTATCCGTCATCTGCAGGAACTCGGTATTACCTCACTGCAACTGATGCCGGTTGCCAGCTTCATGAGTGAACCACGTTTGATTCAACTGGGACTGAAGAACTACTGGGGATATAACCCCATCTGTTTCATGGCGCCGGATCCTCGCTATGCTGTGAAACATGCGGTGACCGAATTCAAAACAATGGTGCGTGAACTACACCGTGCCGGTATTGAAGTGATCCTAGATGTGGTGTTTAACCATACGGCGGAAGGTGGCCATGGCGGACCATTGCTGAGTTATAAGGGACTGGATAATCGTAATTACTATTGCTTTGACAATGGCGGTTTTGGCCAGGATTTCACCCGTTATAGCAATGTGACCGGCTGTGGTAATTCGTTTAATGTGGATCATCCGAATGCGTTACGACTGGTCATGGACAGTCTGCGCTACTGGGTTACCGAGATGCACGTTGATGGTTTCCGTTTTGATCTGGCCGTGACCCTGGCGCGCGAAGGCGGCGAATTTGATCCTTACGGCGGTTTTTGCAAAGCGATGATTCAGGATCCGGTATTACGCAATGTGAAACTGATTTCCGAGCCCTGGGATATCGGACCGTTTGGCTACCGTCTAGGACAATTTCCGACACAGTGGCGCGAGTTGAATGATCGCTACCGTGACACCATCCGTTCTTTCTGGCGGGGTGATATGGGGAAAATGGCGGAATTTGCCACGCGTCTGCTGGGATCTCGCGATATCTTTCCGAAATCGCTGCGTGTCATTCATTCCAGTGTGAACTTTGTCTGTTATCACGACGGATTCACGCTGGAAGACACGGTCAGTTATGAACAACGGCACAACCAGGCCAATTCCGAAGAGAACCGGGATGGGCACGGTCATAATTTATCGAAAAATTATGGTCTTGAAGGGCCGACACGGGACCCGCGTATTTGCCGTCTGCGTGTGCAGCAGAAGCGGAACATGCTGGCGACGTTGTTGTTATCACAGGGGATCCCTCATCTGCTGGCTGGTGATGAGATGGGGCGAACTCAGATGGGCAACAATAATGCTTATTGCCAGGATAATCGCATCAGTTGGGTTAACTGGCAGTTGAACGAGGAGGATGAGGGGTTACTGCGCTTTGTTAAACAGATGATCCAGGTCCGTCGTTCTTCCAGTGCATTCACGGAATTGCATCTGGGCGATGATCTCTATTTCGGCGCGAGGACACACGCGGATACCGTGCACTGGTATCATCCAGATGGCAGTGAACTGACTGAAAGTGACTGGAATGCGCCTTCTGCGCAGGCGCTGGTAATGGAAATTATTGCCCGGGAAAGTCAGGAACACTGGCTGGTATTGTTTAACTCCAGTGCTTACGACATTCATTTCCGTCTGCCGGAGCCTGCGGAACATCACACCTGGGCACTGGCCGCCGATACCGCCTTTCACGATGGGAAACGGCTGCTGCTGGATGATTTGCCTCAGTTGGTCGCGGTGTGCAGTGCCCGGGCGATGAAACTGCTGCGGGCCTGTTCTTCCGGTGAATGTGATGTTAATTGAATTTTCGGATTAACCCTGCAGTTTGTAATTTGAATCTACATCCACTCTCATCTAATCTGTTAACAATTGTATAACATTTATTGCAGATAAGAGTGGACAGCAGATGACTGACTGGCGGTCAAAGTTAACACCGGAACAATTTCATATTTGCTGGGAGAAGGGGACCGAACGTCCGTTTTCCGGTGGGTTGCTGCATAACCGTAAAACCGGTGTTTATCACTGTGTCTGTTGCGATGCGCCATTATTTGAATCAAGCACCAAGTTCGATTCCGGCTGTGGCTGGCCCAGTTTTGATCGCGCCATTCCGGATGCGGTACGTTATGAAGAAGACCTCAGCCATGGCATGCGGCGGGTGGAAATATTGTGTGCGAACTGTGGTTCACATCTGGGACATGTTTTTCCGGATGGCCCGACGGAAACCGGTCAGCGTTACTGTGTGAACAGTCTGTCGCTGGGGTTTACGGAAGCACAGAAAAAAGCAGAATAAATTGTTGATTCGCTGAAAATAATCCCCTGATATTCAGGGGATTATTTTTTAGCTTAATTAGTGAGAAAGCTCACCACGCAGATCCAACTGCATTAATCTGCGGATCTCCTCCGGAGCCAACGCCTGGCTCAGCAGAAAGTGTAATTTGGCCAGTGCCGCTTCAGTTGTCATGTCATAGCCGGATAAGACGCCGGCATCTGCTAGGGCGTTGCCGGTGGCATAGCCGCCCATGTTGACCTTGCCGCGCAGACACTGACTGAGGTTAACGATGATCACACCACGCGCCGATGCGTCACGCAGTAGCTGCAGCATGGCCGGATTCTGGGGGGCATTCCCTACGCCGTAGGTCAGCAGGATCAGTGCTTTAACCGGTTGTTGCAGAATATTGGCGATGACATCCACCGAGATGCCCGGGTATAAGGTGACGACGCCGATCGGTTGTGGCTGGATGGAGTGCATCTTTAATGGCTTATGGGTGGTATCGGCCGGTTTACCCGCATTCCACTCAATATGAATCCCTGCATCCAATAATGGCGCGAAATCAGGAGAATCGAAGGCATGGAAGCCATCGGCATGCACTTTGGTACTGCGATTGCCACGGAACAGCTGATTATTGAAGTAGAGCGTGACCTCATGCACCGGATAATTGGCCGCAATATACAGGGCATTCAGCAGGTTTTGTTGTCCGTCGGAACGCAGTTCAGCCAGCGGGATCTGGGAACCGGTGATGATCACCGGTTTGCTCAGATCTTCCAGCATGAAGGAGAGGGCTGATGCGGTATAAGACATCGTATCCGTACCATGCAGCACGACGAAACCATCAAAATCCTCGTAATGATCCCGGATATCTTCGGCGATCCGCTGCCAGTCAGCCGGTGTCATATCGGAGGAGTCAATCAGAGGATTGTATTCATGAATGACATACTCCGGCATTTCTTCCCGGTGGAATTCAGGCATGCCTGCCAGACAGTTTTCCATAAAACCAGCCTGTGGAATATAGCCATGGCTGGAGCGTTGCATACCGATGGTACCACCGGTATATGCGATATAAATGCGTTTTTTCATCTGTGAATAACCTTGCATAACGCAGAGAGGCTGAGCCTCTCTACTGCTGACAAACCGGACAATAACTGTAAATTCCTTGCGGATCCTGCAGCGCATTCAATGGTGCCAAGGCCTGATTACCGGCGGACCACCACTGTAACGCCAGTTTGCCCAAACCGGAATGGGTGACGGAGGATGGCAGATACTCAGCACTCTGATTAAAGAGTTCGCGTAACAACTTATCGCGGGTGGATAATTCCGGTTCAATCAGTGTCAGCTGATAATCAGTCAGTTTTGCCTGTTTACCGGCTTCGGCCGCTGCTTCGGTGAGACTGCCTAGCTCATCGACTAGCCTCAGTTTTTTCGCGTCCGTACCCACCCAGACACGGCCTTGTGCAACCAGATCAACCTGCTCCGGTGTCATTCCACGTCCTTCGGCGACCAGATCTAAAAAACGCTGATAAGTATTTTCCACATTCAGCTGGACGATCTGTTTGATATGGTCAGGTAATGGCTGTACCGGGCTGATGCCGGTAAAGTCGGTGGTACCCAGTCCGTCAGCATGAATACCCAGGGCATTCAGCGCTTTATCTGCGGTCAGAAACATGCCGAAGACGCCAATTGAACCGGTGATTGTGGTGGGCTCGGCAAAGATTTTATCGGCATCAGCGGCAATCCAGTAACCCCCAGAGGCGGCAGTACTGCCCATCGAGACGATAAGTGGTTTACCGCTGGCCTTGAAGGCAAGTAAGGCGGTACGGATTTGTTCGGCAGCAAAGGCACTGCCGCCGGGGCTGTCTATGCGTAATACCAGCGCTTTGATCTTTGCATCATACATGGCGGTATGAATTTGTTTTACCAGGTCATCGCCATTGATGGTGCCGGGTTGTGAGATGCCATCAACAATGGCTCCGGCCGCCACTAATAATCCTATCTGAGGCTTATTGGTGACAGCCTGATAACGGGGTGGCAGAGACTGCAGATAATCGCTCATGACAATATGACGGAAATCATGCTCATCGCTGCCAGCAAAATTGCGGATGGTATCTGTCATTTCATCGTAAGTGGCCAACTGATCGACCAGCCCCTGGTCCAGGGCATACTGCGCCGCATTACCCTCTGCTTTGGTCAGACGCGCCAGTACCTGTTCTTTGCTTGGTGCTACAGCATCGGCGGGCAGGCCACGTGCTTTACTGACATCCGCAACATATTGCTGCCATACGGCACCAATCCAGCGCTGATTTGCTTCGCGTGCTTCAGAAGACATATCATCACGAATATACGGTTCAACAAATGATTTGTAGGTGCCTACGCGGAATACATGTGGTGTCAGGTTAAATTTTTCCAATGCGGATTTGAAATAGAGGTTATACAACCCCAACCCCTGAATGGTGACTGCGCCGGCCGGGTTCAGCAAAATTGTGTTGGCGTGAGCGGCCAGTAAATACTGGTGTTGCTGGTAGAAGTTACCGATAGCAACCACTGGTTTTTTACTCTGTTTAAAGTCATCCAGCGCCTTCGTGATCAGCAGTAATTTACCAATGCTGGTAGTTTCCAGATCGGCTGTTTTCAATACGATGCCTTTGACTCGTGGATCCTGTTTTGCCTGCTGAATCATATAAACCACGTCACTCACCGCAATCTCACGAGTGGTGTCGTTGTTTGAAAGCCATTTTTCCATCAGCTGATCAGCCGGATTTGGTGTGGTTGGCTGTTCAACCAATTTACCGGCCAGATCCAGCACCAGCGCGCCTTCTTGGATAGTGGTTTCCGGGGTTTCCTCGCTGAGACCGATGAAGATGGCTAAAACAATTCCGATAAAAATCAGATTGATAATCAGCAGCCGGGTGAAATTGATCACCCGCCAGAGAGAGCGGAAAAACCATTTAATACTACGGAACAGAAAACGCATTGAATAATTCCCGGAAGAGTTTAATAACGACATTATGCGAATAGTTGGCACAGATTACTACGCAGGTGTCTATCAGAGCGATCTCTGTAGCCGCTATCAACGTATAGCTTATTCTATGTTGATAAGAATAATGGTAATCAATGATGAGGAACAGCATGAATCAGTCAGCATTATCTTTGTTACTGACACGCGCATCGTGCGGCCTGCTGCAGGCGCCGGCTCCTGATGGTGAGATACTGGAACACATTTTACAGGCGGGATTACGGGCGCCGGATCATGGTCATTTGCAACCTTTTCAGTTTTTACTGGCCGAAGGGGAAGGGCTGAACCGGCTGGGGACCTTGTTGGCCGAAAGTGCCAAAGCCGATGGGGCAGCCGATGATGTGATTGAACGGGCGGCTCAGTTGCCGTTGCGCGCGCCCCTGGTGATCACGGTTGTGGCAAAGGTCACCCCGCATAACAAGGTGCCTGAATTTGAACAGCATTTATCAGCCGGTTGCGCTGTCATGGCGATGCAGATGGCGGCACAGGCCCAGGGCTTCGGTGGTATCTGGCGGTCCGGTCCGCTGATGTATTCGCGCAGACTGCATGAACTGCTGGGACTGAATGAGCGGGACCAGATTGTCGGTTTTCTTTATCTGGGTACCCCGGCGACGTCCTTGCGGATCCCGTCATTTGCCAATAGTGCCGATTTTGTCCGCCGGATCTGATTCAGGGGGTATTGCTCATCTCATCCAGTGTCAATGAAAAACCGGGAATGAAGACATCAATAAAATACTGTACGGCTGGTGTCATGCGCTCTTCCAGCATGGTTTCCAGCCGGCGTTTCGCAGGGACGAACTCTTTATTCCCTGCCGCAATCTCTTCCAGACATTTAATGTAAGCACAGAGTGTGTCTGCGGCTTTCACTACCTTGACCGCTTCGGCATCCTGATATTCTGAATCCAGCAATTCACGGTAGTCATTTATGAATTCATCAGGTAACAGAGACAGTAACTGTTTCTCTGCCAGTTTCTCGATCTTCTTATATTCACTGGCGATCGCGTTATTCTGATATTTCACCGGTGTGGGCAGATCACCGGTCAGGATCTCGGTGGCATCATGGAAGATGGCTACCAGAGCAATATGCCCCGTATCAAGCTGCGTGCCGAATTTCCGGTTACTGATCAGTGCCAGTGCGTGGGCGACCATGGCGACCTGCAGGCTGTGCTCGCTGATATTTTCTTTCTGGATATTGCGCATCAGCGGCCAGCGATAGATCAGTTTCATGCGTGATAACTGGGCAAAGAAATGGCTGGCCGGGGCAGGTGAATTGCTGGTGGACATAGACCGCTCACAATAACGGGAAGGGGTGGTTGCTATATAAATAGCAAAAAAAAATGGCGACTATCAAGTCGCCATTTCATTCATGATTGTTTGTACGTTTTCAGGAACCGCGCCAGACGGGTCATGGCGTCCTGTAACTGTTCTTCCGGTGGCAGGAATACAATGCGGAAGTGATCCGGTGCCGGCCAGTTAAAACCGGTGCCTTGCACGATCAGCATTTTTTCCTGTTGCAGCAGATCAAACACCATTTTCTGGTCATCTTTGATCGGGTAAACCTTCGGATCGAGTTTCGGGAACATATACAGCGAACCTTTCGGTTTTACGCAGGAGACACCCGGAATATTGTTCAGCAGTTCCCACGCCAGATCGCGCTGTTTGCGCAGGCGGCCGCCCGGCAGGATCAGTTCGTTGATGCTCTGGTAACCGCCCAGTGCGGTCTGAATGGCAAATTGCATCGGCACGTTGGCGCACAGCCGCATGGAGGCAAGCATCTCCAGACCTTCGATATAACCACGGGCATTTTGTTTCGGACCGCTGACCATCATCCAGCCCTGACGGAAACCGCAGGCACGATAGGCTTTGGACAGACCGTTAAAAGTCACAACCAGCACGTCGTCACACAGCGTACAGATACTGTGATGCGCGATATCGTCATAAATGATCTTGTCGTAGATCTCGTCAGCGAAAATGATCAGATCGTTCTGACGGGCGATTTCGATCACTTCCAGCAGGAATTCGGTGCTGTACACCGCGCCGGTCGGGTTGTTCGGGTTGATCAGCACGATCCCGCGGGTACGCGGTGTGATTTTGGATTTGATGTCATCCAGATCCGGATACCAGTCGGCCTGCTCATCACAGATGTAATGTACCGGGCGACCACCGGACAGCGTCACGGCGGCAGTCCAGAGCGGATAATCCGGTGCCGGCACCAGCAGTTCATCACCGTTGTTCAGCAGTGCCTGCATCGACATGACGATCAGCTCGCTGGCGCCATTACCGATATAAATGTCGTCCACATCGGCTTTGCGCAGCCCTTTTTGCTGATAATACTGGGCGATCGCTTTACGTGGCGCGAATAAACCTTTGGAGTCGCAGTAGCCCTGGCCCTGATGCATGTTGACGATGACATCCTTGATGACTTCTTCCGGGGCGTCAAAACCAAAGGGGGCCGGGTTACCGATGTTCAGTTTCAGAATACGATGGCCTTCGTCTTCCAGACGACGGGCTTCTTTGTGCACCGGACCGCGGATGTCGTAACAGACGTTGTCCAGCTTGTGGGATTTTTCAATAAATGACATGACTACAACGCGCCTCTGCAATACTTGCGGGAGAACCGACAGACGGGCTGGCTCCCAGGGCGTCTATTGTTCTCCATCTGTGACTCTAAGACAATGGTAATTGTCGGTTTTTTCTACTGGCGATGATGCATCAAAGCCAGAGGCATTAGTTTAATTTTCTGAAAAAACACACTTATTCAGTTATTTCTATCGGTGCTTCCCGGTAAATCTGTTCTAAAATCTGCCGTTCAAACTTGTAATGAGGAGAAGCAATCCGATGCGCTTTCAGTGCGCGGCGGACTTCAGGCGGGAAAGTCAGCCCGTTTGTCATCAGCACAAACGCTTTTCGCTTGCCGGATGCGGTGGTCATGAAGCCCGCCAGATTCGATACGTTCTGCAAGGTACCGGTTTTGGCGGTGACATTTTTTACCAGTGGCGGATTCTGCACACTGCCGCGGGAGCCGAGCGTTCCGCTCATGCCTGCCACCGGCAATAACTTGATCAACTGCAGCTCGTTATCATGTAAAGCAATATAATCCAGCACTTCCAGCATTTGTTTGGCGGTGATCAGATTATGCGCAGAAAGGCCGGAACCATCAGCCAGCAGTGCAGAGCCCAAATCAATCCCGGCTTTGTTTTTCAGAATACCGCGAACCGCATCTGCACCGGCCGCATAACTGGCGGCACGTTTCAGATAGTAGTGCCCTAAAGCACGAGACAGACTGTCTGCAATCAGGTTATCGGAGCGTTTCAGCATTCGATCCAGCAGTTTTTTCAGCGGGGCAGAGGGTACATGTGCCAGTTCCACCAGATTGTCCGGCACATGACGTACGGCTTTGACCTCGCCAGTCAGACTGATATCCGCGCGTCTGGCGGCCCAGTTAACCAGTTCCACCCCCCAGGCTGTCGGGTCGGTAATGGCGAAACTGAGTGGCCAGGGAGTACCGGACTGCTGTGGGATACAACCGGTCAGATGATAGTTGTTGCTAGAGTTCATATCGACGCGCAGATCACAGCCGGAATAATACTCCTGCTGAGTCACAACCCGTGCTTCACTGGTAATGGTAATCGGCTGACCAGCCGGAATGATGGGTTCGGCAATTGCTCCGAGCTGATTGGCTTTGAGCTGGGCAAAGACGCAGTTACGGTCGATGACGACAGCAGAAGCCGGCGCGGTAAAACAGATAGGCAGATCATTCCATGACCAGCCATCGCCATGGTCGTAGCCACCATAGCCGCTGACATCCAGAAGTATATCGCCGTTGATCTGCGTGACTTTCTGCTGTTTCAGATAGGCCAGCAGGTTAACCAGTGCCTGACGGGTCAAGTCGGGTGCACCATCAAACTCCAGTACCAGGTCACCGTTCAGGACGCCATTCTGGATCGCTCCCTGTGGGGCCAGCATGCGGGTTTTGAATTGCCAGTCCGGCCCGAAATAAAGGCTGGCGGCCAGCGCGGTCAGTAATTTCTGTGTCGATGCCGGGATCATAAAGGTATCCCCGTGATACGCTGCAACAGCCTCGGAGCCCGGTTCTTTGAACGCCAGGGCTATCCGGCTGCCTTCGGGTACAGAAATTGCCGCCTGGGCACTGCATGCCGTAAAAAAGGCAAAAAATAACGTGGATGCAGAGCGAATAAATTTCAGCATAATAAAATAGTCTCAACAGAGAATGGCGGGAAGGAATAATGCGCCGCTTAACCAGAATTCGTGCAGGCCGATTATAGAGCGCAATCGCGAAGGCGCAACATTCACAACACAAACGTGGCAAGATCATGTATCTTATATGCCGATTTTTTGCATAAAACCCTTAACCAGGTGAGAACAACCAATGATTATTGCTCCGAAAGTCCGTGGCTTTATCTGCACCACCACCCATCCTGCTGGCTGTGAAGCCAATGTCCGTCAACAGATTGCTTATGTCAAAAGCAAAGGCCCGCTGGCGAATGGCCCGAAAAAGGTTCTGGTGATTGGCGCATCAACCGGTTATGGTCTGGCATCCCGTATTACTGCTGCATTTGGCTCTGACGCAGCAACTATCGGCGTATTTCTGGAAAAAGCCGGTACAGAAAAAAAACCAGCCAGTGCTGGTTGGTACAACTCCGCTGCGTTTGATAAAGCGGCCAAAGAAGCAGGTCTGTATTCCAAAAGCATCAATGGTGATGCGTTCTCTGATGAATGCCGCGCTAAGGTCATTGAGCTGATCAAAGCTGACTTGGGTCAGGTTGACATGGTGGTTTACTCTCTGGCGTCGCCGGTGCGTAAATTACCATCGACTGGTGAGCTGATCCGTTCTGCACTGAAACCAATTGGTGAAGTGTATAAAGCCACCGCAGTTGATACCAACAAAGATGAAATCATCGAAGCGCAGGTTGAACCGGCGAACGAAGAAGAAATCGCCAACACCATCAAAGTGATGGGTGGTGAAGACTGGGAACTGTGGTTAAACGCGCTGGATCAGGCTGGTGTACTGGCTGAAGGCGTAAAAACCGTGGCTTACAGCTACATCGGTACCGATATTACCTGGCCAATCTACTGGCATGGTACTCTGGGTCGTGCAAAAGAAGATCTGGATCGTGCCAGCAACGCGATTCGTGCACAGCTGAGCAGCAAAAACGGCACCGCGAATGTGGCGGTACTGAAATCGGTCGTGACCCAGGCTTCTGCGGCGATCCCGGTAATGCCGCTGTATATCGCAATGTCTTTCAAACTGATGAAAGAGCAGGGCATTCACGAAGGCTGTATCGAGCAGGTTCAGCGTATGTTCTACACTCGTCTGTATGACGGTGAGTTCGTTACCGATGACGCACAGCGTATCCGTATGGATGACTGGGAACTGCGTGAATCAGTTCAGCAGGCATGCCGTGATTTGTGGCCGCAAGTAACCACTGAGAACCTGTCTCAACTGACCGATTATCAGGGCTATAAAGACGAATTCCTGAAACTGTTCGGTTTCGGCTGGGAAGGTGTTGATTACAACGCGGATGTAAATCCGGAAGTGAATTTCGACGTTGTGACACTGTAAACGGTGAAATAATCACTGGGTTCTTTTGTCTGAACCGAGCTTGATAAACAGAGGCTTACAGCATGATGTTGTAAGCCTTTGTTGTTATCGGCGGTCAATCATCAGACCATAATTTAATGACTACACCATTTTCGATACGGAGAATAGTGCCGTAAACCGTATCATCCACCCAGTAATCGCCTATCCGGGCGCCAGCTTCCTTAAAGGGTGATGTGCTCAACTGTGACTCAGTGACCGGGCTGATGACAACGACATCTAACGGATCGACAAAGCTCCCTTTGCTGTCATAGACAAAGTTATCGCGGATATATTGTTCTAACATTTCCCGCTCATTGTTCATGATTATCACCATGTTTGCTGCTGCAGATTTAAACCGAGATGCTGCTATAAACATGGAACGAACTGCTACTACTGTAAATCTCTCCGTTCTGTCGCCATACATTTTTGGGATCTGGGTCTTGTCCCTGACCTGTTTCAATCTGCATTCAAATTCAAGAACAGTTTAAATTCAAACAATTAACATGCGTAATTAACTTAAAAGAAGCAGAAAACAAAAAGGACCTACAACAAAAAGCTGTAAGTCCTTGATATATTTGGTGGCCCCTCCCCGGTTTGAACGGGGGACCAAGCGATTATGAGTCCTATGTGTTTCATATCTATATTTATCTCAATATTTCTTATTTTATCTAAAAATTTATATATATCATGCGTATGTGTTTTGTGTGATATCTCTCTTTATCTCGATAACTCCGATTATGTTACTCTATAACTACAGGTGAAACTGCAGGTGGTTTTTGGGGTTATATGCTGACAATGAACGAGATAAAAGGATTAAAACCAAAAGAACGACAGTATGAGGTTTTCGAGGATAGTCGCGAGAAGGGGACTGGAAGACTGGGGATAACGGTTGGAACTAGTGGTTCAAAGACATTTATATTCCGTTTCTTCTGGGAAGGTAAGCGGCAATTTATGCAGCTTGGAAAATTTCCTGAAATGTCATTATCAACAGCCAGAGACTTAGCTAAGTTTTATGGTGGTCAATTGAAATCTGGTCATAACCCCAAAATAGAACTTGCACATGAAAAACTAGCCAGAGAACGAGTTGAACAACAGGAAGCTGAGAAAGGGTCAATAAAACAGTTAATTGACTCCTATATCTGGAAGATGAAAGCGGACGGCAAACGGACACATGCAGATGTGTTGCGGCGGCTAGAGAAGGATGTTTACCCAGTCATTCCATCAGCGACAAAAGCAAAGGATGTCACACCGTTAGACATCAAGCAGATATTAACCAATATGATCCAGCGTGGGGCGGTTGTTCAGTCTAATCGTGTCCGCTCATATCTTCATGCAGCATATCAATATGGATTAACAGCAGACTTGGATCCGATGAATAACAGGCAGGAAGTTATATTCGGGTTAACCGTAAATCCAGTGTCCGTGGTTCCAAGGCAAGCCAGTGCAGAGAAAGTAGGGGAAAACTGGCTATCAAAACAAGATCTATGCAGGCTGATGGAGTCATTTTCAGAAGCAAAAAAAGTTGGCTGGATGATTGGTCAGTTCCTAAAGTTGTGCGTTTATACTGGTGGCCAACGTCCGTATGAGTTATCTGTCAGTGAATGGCAGTGTGTGAACTGGGATGAGAAAACGCTGTTAATTATAGCCGACATATCTAAAAACAAGCGGGAGCACTTGATACCGCTTACTGATTCAGCACTTCATATTCTTAGTGAACTGAAACAACGTAATACCGCTAACAGCAAATACATATTTCCGCAGAGAGGCGGATTAAAACCGTTAAGAACTGACTCATTTTCGCAGGCGATTAGCTATTACAGAGAACAATATCCTGATTTTCCTTTCTTCATCGGTCGGGATATACGGCGTACCTGCAAAACCCTGATGGGCGAGCTAGGTATCAGCAAAGAATTGCGCGATAGAATCCAGAATCATGCTTTTCAGGACGTATCTACAAAACATTATGACCGCTATAGCTATCTACCTGAGAAACGAAGAGCTCTTGAAGCCTGGGAAGTGAGACTCAATGAAACTGATACAAGTAGTAATGTGATTAGCTTTGCATTATGAAAAGCTTAGCTCTCAGCGGAGTATTGCAAATCTGAAGTTATCTCTGATAAGCTGATAGACCATTTCAAAAAAGCTCGATTTTAATAATAAACTTGAGTCAGGACGGAGTTTGCCGAGTAATGCTAATTACAGCAGATATGTGTATTAGGATTGAAGGACTGCGCTTATGTGATAGGGATATAATCGCTCATCTCAATACAGTTCTGTCTGTAGATGCAAATGTATCTTGCAATAAATCGCCGAAAGAAAAACGAATTGAGAAGCTTTTATATATTTTGGCATTAGTCAAAATTAAAAAGTTTCTTGTGCGACTATTACGTGTTTCTGTATCAGTTTTTACCCTACCTGAAATTTTAGTATGCGAACCAACTAGGTCTGCCCGAATTACGCCGTTTATTTACTTTCCTTAATTCCTCACGACCCCACATCCGCGTAGTGCTTTGATTGGCTCTATGCGCTGATTCCTATTGTTTAAATTTTTCGAACTAGCATTGTTTTTCTATGTGGAGTCGCATTCTATGGAACAAATTATCTCTATTCCAGAAATGGAAAAGTTAGTAAACCGCGATTACAAAACCCTTTGGGTATGGGTTAAAAATGGCAACTTCCCGAAACCAGTGCGAGTTAATGGTCGTGCTATTGGTTGGACTCAATCGTCTTATCAGAAATGGATTGATGAATCACAGACGGTATAAGCGTCACTGAGTGATTTGCCGGAGCGATGCTGAAAACAAACTCGAGAGACAACATACTCTAAATCTGAAGTGTGGAACTGTTACTTTCGGAGCTTACAGCATCGCTGCTTGGCATGTAGCCATCAGTACTAGAAAAAGTGCTTAGGAACCTAATACGATGAGTTTTCAAATTAAGGTGAGTTATTCGCAGGGGAACGGCTTACCTAAAGAAAGCCTGATAGCATCAGTTTTTATTATTTCATCAGCCAATGGTATCCCTTTCAATTCTGTAGTGAATGAGTCAATTCATTAGGAGACAGACATGACATCTCCAAGTGAGTTAAGACGAAAGAAGAAATACACCTCACTAGGTTTTTTGACGGGGCATTGGGGGGCTCGGGGTGGATATTGTAGCATCCCTCAGCAAGTGTTTTTGGGACCTGATGTAAATGCGCTGTCTCATGCGACTTTCAGAGCACTAATGGTGTTGGTGCGCCAGTATAACGGTCGCAACAACGGCGATTTATGTGCAACGGAGAAAGAGATGTCAGCTTTTGGCATTACCAGCCCTGATACTATAAACAGAGCTATAAAAGAGTTGTTAAAAAGAGGGTTAATCGTCAAGACGCGACATGGTGGATATTCCGGCAAAGATGGAAAAAGAAAGCCAGCACTGTATGCGCTTACCTGGTTGCCTGTTGATGATATTGATCAATGTGAAAATGGGATGTGGGTATCCAAGATTAAAGGAACGCGTTCAGCGCTTCGAATGTCTTTCGATACGCCCTTCTCCGGAAATATCCAATATGAAGCAACCTGATCAAAGACGGCAAATTCCGATTTTTACCACTATGACTATCGTAGTGGGTATACCAAAGACTACTACGGCTATCGTAGCTGGTTTACAGAAATTGTTAGCTGACTACTACTACCATCGTAGTAGTCACACCTGTTTTTGTGGTGTCACCTACTACGGCTATCGTAGTCCTTTTAATATAACCATTGGTATAGGGATATTCTTCATTGAAGGAAATAGCCTGTTTAATGCGAAAGGGTCACAAACAAGCGAAACGGGGCCACCGAAACTCCTTGCGATGAAGATGATGAACACTGATTCCGGCAAAGGCGTTAAACGTGTTCATGATACGCAGGAACATTCAGATAGCCCCCATTTTTTGAAACAGTGAGCGTGTATTGCGAAATAGGTATATCAACGCTGTAGTTCGCTTATCCGGACTAGGGTTGGAATCCTTGTATATGCGAATTTACTGCGAAATTCGCAGTGCGAAAAAATATTTATTTACTCAATTGGAGCCTAATGGTGAATCTGGTTTTACCCAGAATTCAGGCTGGCATTTATTTCGGATTTAGGCACCTTCTCCACCAGCAAAATTGCCATCGTTGATTTTCGGATGACCAAACAACATCAAAACATGCGGTAACAACCGATATCAACATCCCCCTCCTAGTGCTCAATCGGGTAAACTAGCCTCAACAGAAATCATCAGAAGCATTGTCATGGCAAAAGCACCGGCAAAGAAAGCACAGAAAGGGTTTGAAGAAACCCTGTGGGATACCGCAAATCAATTACGCGGCAGCGTTGAATCATCCGAATACAAGCATGTGGTGTTAAGCCTTGTCTTCCTGAAGTTTATCAGCGACAAGTTTGAGAAGCGCCGCCAGCAGTTGGTTAACGAAGGCAAAGAAGCCTTTGTTGATATGGATGTGTTCTACCAGCAAGACAATATCTTCTATCTGCCGGAAGAGGCGCGTTGGTCTTACATTCAGGCGCAAGCCAAGCAAGATGACATCGCGGTGAAGATTGATACCGCGCTCTCCACCATCGAGAAACGCAACCCTGTGCTGCAAGGCGCATTGCCTGATAACTACTTCTCACGCCAGAACCTTGAGGTGAAAAAGCTCGCCTCGCTGATTGATAGCATCGAGAACATCGACACACTGGCGAATGAATGTCACTTAAGTGAAGACGACTTGGTAGGCCGTGTGTATGAATATTTCTTAGGGAAATTTGCTGCAACCGAAGGTAAAGGCGGTGGTGAATTTTATACCCCGAAGTGTGTGGTTACGCTGCTTGCCGAGATGTTGGAACCTTATCAGGGTAAGATTTACGACCCGTGTTGTGGCTCGGGCGGTATGTTCGTGCAGTCGCTGAAATTTGTTGAAAGCCATCAGGGGCGCAGTAAAGACGTGGCCATCTACGGGCAGGAACTGACAGCCACCACCTATAAGCTGGCGAAGATGAACCTTGCCATTCGTGGCTTATCAGGCAACCTCGGTGAACGGCCTGCCAATACCTTTTTCAGCGATCAACACCCGGATCTGAAAGCCGATTTCATCATGGCGAACCCGCCGTTTAACCTGAAAGACTGGCGCAACGAAGCCGAGCTGACGACTGATCCGCGCTTTGCTGGTTATCGCACGCCGCCAACCGGCAATGCCAACTACGGTTGGATTTTACACATGCTGTCGAAGCTGTCAGAAACCGGCACGGCAGGCTTTGTGCTGGCGAACGGTTCGATGAGCTCGAACACCAGCGGTGAAGGCGAAATCAGAGCGCAGATGATTGAGAACGACTTGGTGGAATGTATGATCGCGCTGCCGGGGCAGTTGTTCTACACCACGCAAATTCCGGTCTGTTTGTGGTTTATAACAAAAAACAAAAAAGCCGATCTGTCGCATGGCTACCGCAATCGTGCCGGTGAAACGCTGTTTATCGATGCGCGTGAACTCGGCACCATGATAAGCCGCACCACCAAAGAACTAACAGTGGAAGATATCGCCCGTATTGCCGACACCTATCACGCATGGCGCAGCACGCCCGAAGAGTTGGCCGATCGCATCCAACGTGGTGAAAGCAAATTAGCGCAATATGACGATATCGCTGGTTTCTGCAAAGTTGCCACCATTGATGAAATGAAAGCTAACGACTATGTGCTGACACCGGGGCGTTATGTCGGGGCTGCCGAGTTAGAAGATGATGGCGTGCCGTTTGAAGCGAAGATGCATGAGCTGTCGCAGACCCTGTTCCAACAGATGAAACAAGCCGAAACGCTGGATCAGGCGATCCGTCATAATCTGGAGGCGTTGGGTTATGGGGAGTAAGAATCTTGATGAAAATCAATGGAATCAAACCACTTGGGGAGAGATTGTCGAATTAAAATATGGAAAAGCGTTGAAAGACTATCAAGGCGCACAAGCTGAATTTCCTGTGTATGGTACTAATGGACCAGTAGGTTTCTGTGATACACCATTATGCCAATATCCAAGTGTCATTGTTGGTCGAAAAGGCGCTTATCGAGGTATTCATTATTCAGATAAACCTTTTTTTGTTATTGATACTGCTTTTTATATTCATCCATTAATTAACATTAATTTGAAATGGGCTTACTACCATTTACTAACGCAAGATATCAATGGTCTTGATTCTGGTTCTGCGATCCCATCAACACGCAGAGAAGACTTTTATGCACTACCAGTGAATATTCCACCTCGCTGGATACAGGATGAAATAGTAAATAAGCTAGATTCTTTGGAAAAAAAAATCACCCTCAATCGCCAAATCAACCAAACCCTCGAACAGATGGCGCAAACGTTGTTTAAGTCGTGGTTTGTTGATTTTGATCCGGTGATTGATAACGCCCTTGATGCAGGCAACGACATTCCTGACACCTTGCAGGAACGCGCCGAACAACGCCGCCTGCTGCGCGCCAAAGCCGATTTCAAACCGTTACCCGCCGAGACCCGCGCCCTGTTCCCGTCTGAATTTGAAGAAACCGAATTAGGCTGGGTGCCGAAGGGGTGGGATATTTCAACGACAGGTGATGAATTTGAAGTAAAGGGAGGTTCAACACCGAGCACTGCTAATCCAGAGTTTTGGGAAAATGGTGATATTCATTGGACATCGCCAAAAGATTTATCAGACCTTGATACAAAAATTTTACTCGATACATCAAGAAAAATTACTGAAGCTGGATTGAAAAAAATAACCTCTGGGCTATTACCTGAAAATACAGTCTTGATGTCATCACGAGCACCTGTTGGTTATCTGGCATTGGCTAAAATTCCAGTTGCAATCAATCAAGGCTACATTGCGATTCCATCGGCTAAAAATTTCACAGCGGAATACATTATTCAGTGGTTAGATTCGAACATGGATCAAATAAAAGGAATGGCTGGCGGAACCACTTTTGCCGAAATTAGTAAATCAACATTCAAAACCATAGAGATAGTTGTTCCAACCAAACCCGTAATTCTTGAATTTACGAAAATGGCAAAAACGATTTTTGACAAAATAACCAGTAATGTGAAAGAAACTTCATCCTTATCAAATATTAGAGACTCACTGCTACCCAAACTCATTTCCGGCGAACTGGCGCTGCATGCTTTACCAGAAGTACCTGAGCTGGCCGAAGCCCGCTGATTCCTGAAAACGCCCATCTTTTAATTCTGATGATGCCACTCCCTCATAGCTGGGGGAGTGGTCATTGGCGATTCAGAGATCTACACCATGCCAGAAGGCATTCAACATGGCTTCGAGTTGAGCGATATCAATACCCGCCTGTGTTCTTGCAATGACCGAGATAAATTCATCTTGTTTTGATGACTGAATCCGGGCTAGCACGTCTCTGGCAGGATCAGAGAGGATATTTTTGATATCAAACCCCAATAAAAATGAACAACAACGGGCAATGTCATAACCATAAATGTCATTCGGCACGTAGTCGTCCCAGAGTCTGTCTGCACTGATCATCTGATAGCGATCGAGGATGGCATAAAAATCCGTGGCGTCTTTATTTCGTGCCTGACCTTTTTCATCCCATGCGATCAATTTCAAGAGTGCGATGCCGGGTAAAGAGGCAACTTTGAATTGTAACCCTCTATCTTCCACCAATAATGCAGCGGAATAGGCTTCATCAAAACCAATCACGCTCATGGTTACCGCATAGTCTGGCGGCCATTGAATAGAGCCCTCACTATCCGCTATCTCACCAAAAGGAATGATATCTAACGGCAGACCTGTTACAGGTTCGATTAAACGGTGTGCATGTGTTGTCTCAAGCATCCCTTTTTCTATCAGCGCATTTCTGGCATGGGTGAACTCATCCCATGATCGGATGAAAATGGCTGTATCAATATCTCGTGTTGCTCTGCTGGGGGCATAGCCAAAGATGCCATGCAGCACGATGTCTCGTGCAGTTGCCCCCGCGATAAAATAATCGAGCGGAATACTGTTCGCCGCAGCAACCACATTGCTTAATGCCCGATGCAGCAACGGATCAAGGGAGTTTTGTAAGGTGTAAATATTGGTCATTGATCATCTCGGCTAATTCACGATTTCGTCCATCATTACTCAACAGCAACTCAGCCACTGTCAGCAAGGCAAATGCGTTTTGAGAAATACTGAGCGCTTTACCCCAGAATGCTTTTTTCATCCGCAATTTTGCATTGTGATTTTTGCTGATGGGGTATTTTTCAGGCCGCATATTTTGCGTGAATAACAGGTAATCCTGAGGGATGAGATAGTTCGTTAACTGCGCAGCGGCAACCTCACCAGCCCAAATGTCACCAGTATTTAATGGAACGCTTTCCCAGTTTTCAGGCGGAGGGCACGCAATAGACGGTATTTTAGGGGCAACCTTCTGCTGATAACTGATCAACCATTCGTATTGCAGAGTTTGAACATCTAAAAATCGACGTGGCGTAGATTGATGAGCAATATGCTTGTTTTCTATCAGAAAAGTCATGGTCTTATTGACCATACCTAATGAAATGCCAGCTCGTTCAGCAATGAGGCTGTAAGGCTCGTTCAGCAGCGATGGTTCAGCAAAGAAGGCAAATAAACATTTCACGATACCGGTTGTCATCGTGGCAATAGCCTTACTCGCAACAGCCTTCTGCCCTTGGATGAGGATATAAGTAGAGTCATCCGCAATTCTGATGTTGCCGGATTCATCGATGTAATTCACATTGAGCTCTGTGCAGATATCCCGCAGGTATGTACTCAATGGGTTACACACCAAGATGCGCTGTGTGTTCGAATGGGCATGGGAATAATGCACCAGACTTTCTTTGCGGTGTATTTGCTTAAATGCGAGCAAATAGTGCTTGGTTTTCTGATTCAGTTGAATGGTCAACTCACCATCACATCCAGTGTCTGATGCTGTGTTAAAAAGCTTTATTTGCGGTTGCCATTCATTCGGTAAAACCTGAAGAATGCTTTCCAGATCCGGTTCCTTCATTTTCACGTTTTCCAAATTTTCATGAATCATGAAAAAATCATATTTGTGAAAACTATCGATGTAAAGGATTGGTTTGCAACATTGGAAGGGAACGGGCGTTTACCCCATACCTTTTTGACTCCTGAATCAGTAAACTACTGTTAATTCTGGCAGTCAAAACGGTCATGCGGATGTTCATGGAAGGATCGATCAAATTTACCGAAGCAAAACTGGAACAAGCCATCATCGAATTACTCGGTGAGCAGGGTTATCATTACCTTTCCGGTGAACAGCTTCAACGCACTGATAAAATTCAGGTGCTGATTGAAAGCGATTTGCGTGATTATCTCCGCCGCCGTTATCAGCCCGATGGTATTACCGATGCTGAAATTGCCCGTATTATTTGCCAGCTCACCACACTCTCTGCCAACGACCTCTACGACAGTAATAAAACCTTCTGCAACTGGCTTTCCAACGGTTTTCTGTTTAAGCGCGATGACCGTAATCAGAAAGATCTCTACATCGAACTGACTGATACCCGCCATTTACCCCACGCACTTGCTGCATTATTTACACCTGAGCCTGAACCGCTGGCCGCCGTTGCCGAACCCAAAACCGCTTATCTGCCGACCGAGCAAAACCGTCTGAAAATCGTCAATCAGTTAGAGATCACCGGCAAAGATGACCAGCTGCGTATTCCTGATGCCATTCTTTATATCAATGGTTTGCCGCTGGTGGTGTTTGAGTTTAAGAGTGCGATCAAAGAAGAACAGGCCAATCTGCATGATGCGTGGCAACAACTCTGTAAACGCTATCGCCGCGATATTCCGCAACTGTTTATCTACAACGCGCTGTGCATTATCAGCGACGGCGTCAATAACCGCATGGGCAACCTGTTTGCGCCTTACGACTTCTACTATTCATGGCGTAAAGTGAGCGGTAATGAATCGCGTGAAGAGAACGGCATCCATTCGCTACACAGCATGGTGCAGGGGTTATTCCACCCGGTGCGCTTACTCGATGTGGTGAAGAACTTTGTATTCTTCCCCGACACCAGCAAGCATGAAGTGAAAGTCTGTTGCCGTTATCCGCAATATTACGCGGCTCGTAAACTCTATTTCAGCATCAAAGCGGCCCGTAAACCTGAAGGTGATGGTAAAGGAGGGACTTACTTCGGTGCAACCGGCTGCGGTAAGAGTTACACCATGCAGTTCCTTGCCCGTTTGCTGATGAAAAGTGTCGAGTTTGCCAGCCCGACTATTGTGCTGATCACCGACCGCACCGATCTCGATGACCAGCTATCCAAGCAGATCTGTAATGCCACGCAATATATTGGTGATGCGACGATTGTACCGGTCGAAAGCCGAGCCGACTTACGCGAGAAACTCTCAGGCCGCAACAGTGGTGGCGTGTTCTTAACCACCATTCACAAATTCACCGAAGACACCGAGCTGCTGTCAGAACGCAGCAACATCATCTGTATCTCTGATGAAGCGCACCGCAGCCAAATCAACCTCGATCAGAAGGTCGTGATTGATGAAAAAACCAATACTGTGCGCAAAACCTACGGCTTTGCTAAATACCTACATGATTCACTCCCCAATGCGACCTATGTTGGTTTCACCGGCACGCCGATTGACGCCACGTTGGATGTGTTTGGTCAGGTGGTCGATAGCTACACCATGACCGAATCGGTGAACGATGAAATCACCGTGCGAATTGTTTATGAAGGCCGTGCCGCAAAAGTGCTGCTTGATAGCAGCAAACTGCAAGAGATCGAAAACTATTACGACGAATGCGAAAGCGCCGGTGCCAGTGAATATCAGATCGATGAGAGCAAGAAAGCCACTGCGAACATGAATGCGATTCTGGGCGACCCTGATCGCATCAAAGCAATTGCCGCCGACTTTGTGAAACATTACGAAGATCGTGTGACAGAAGGCTCTACGGTGAAAGGCAAAGCGATGTTTGTCTGTGCCAGCCGTGAAATCGCGTATCAGCTTTATCTGCAAGTCAAAGAAATCCGCCCTGATTGGTTTATCGAAAAAACCGCCCCTGAAGGCATTGAGCTAACAGAGCAAGAGCAAAAAGAAGTGATGCCATCGGCGATGGTGAAGATGGTGATGACACGCGGCAAAGACGATGACGCCACGCTCTATGACTTGCTAGGCACCAAAGACGACCGCAAAGAGTGCGATAAACAGTTCAAAAACCCGAAATCAAACTTCCGTATCGCGATTGTCGTGGATATGTGGCTGACCGGTTTCGATGTGCCGGAACTCGATACCATCTATATCGATAAGCCGCTGCAAAAGCACAACCTGATCCAGACCATTTCCCGAGTGAACCGTAAGTTTGAAGGCAAAGAGAAAGGGCTGGTGGTCGATTACTTCGGCATTAAACGGCAGATGAACCTGGCACTGGCAATGTATTCCAAAGCCGATTCCACCAACTTTGAAGACATCACCCAATCGATTGTGGAGGTGAAAAATCACCTCGCATTATTGGGGAACATGTTCCACCACTTTGATAGCAGCGATTATTTCAGTGGCGAACCGAAAGCACAGCTTAATTGTCTGAATCTGGCCTCAGAATATGTCTTACAGAGTAAGAAGTTTGAAACACGTTTTATGGCGTTGGTGAAACGCCTGAAAGCGGCGTATGACGTTTGCTGTGGCAGTGAAAACCTAACGCAAGATGACCGCGATAACATTCACTTCTATCTGGCGGTACGTTCCATCGTATTCAAGTTGACCAAAGGCGATGCGCCGGATGTGACGCAGATGAACGCCCGTGTGCGCGATATGATCGCTGAAGCGTTGAAAGCAGATGGTGTTGAAGAGATTTACACGCTGGGGGAGGAGAACGCCGAAGCCATTGATATCTTCGATGAAGACTATCTCGATCGGATCAGCAAAATAAAACTGCCGAACACCAAGATCCAACTGCTGCAAAAGCTGCTGGAAAAGGCTATCAGCGATTTCAAGAAAGTGAACCAGTTGCAGGGCATCAATTTCTCGAAACGCCTGCAATCGCTGGTGGAGCAGTATAACGAACGCAAAGAAAACGATGTGTTTAACGCCGAAGAGTTCAACAACATCACCGATGAAATGGTCGATCACATCTTCGGTTTATTTGGTGAGCTGAAAGGTGAAATGACGTCATTTGCCGATCTCGGCATCGACATTGAAGAGAAAGCCTTCTACGACATTCTCAATGCCATGCGCCAGAAATACGATTTCAGCTATGAAGACGACAAGATGCTTAAACTGGCAAAGGCCATGAAAGTGATCGTCGATAATCAGGCGCAATTCCCCGACTGGAGCAAACGCGACGACATCAAAGCCGCGCTGAAAGTCGAATTGATTCTGTTACTGCACAAATACGGCTTCCCGCCCGTGGCAAATGATGACGTTTACAAAAGCGTGCTGGAACAGGCTGAGAACTTTAAGAAGAATAGGATTTAAACTGAGCTGATCGTACAGTCAGAGCGCAATGGTCTGGCCGTCAAATCGGGGTAAAACCATAAAGAGGCTAAAGTCGTCTAGTGAAGTAGTGGCGATTCAAGCCTCTTTCAGTCAGATCTCTTACCATCAGCGCTTTTCAGTACGAATGAGCAGCTCTCGATTTAACCATAGTGTTATTAATCCCCTGCAGACAAAGGGGCTCATTTACTCAATATTCAAATACAGGAAAAGAAGATGTTGTTACGGATTAACACCAAAATGCTTTCCTATGAGATTGCTAAGGCAAAACAGCGGATCATTATTTGTGCAGCCGGTTTAACAAAGGAGCTTGCAGTCTCCATTTGCCATGCAAAGCAACAAAATATCAACCTTCAGATCGATGTCATCGTAGATATTTCCGAACATTCTCGTCGCCTTGGGTATGGAGAACATGACGCAAATGAACTACTAATGCAAAACCAGATTAATCTGTATCAATTACCTAAGATCCGTTTGGCATTTTGTGTGGTTGATCAGAAGTCGTGGGTGTTTAGTCAACTTCCGGAATTGGTTGAGACCAATGAGACAACTGAAGGTTTTAATTGCCTCGAATTGGGATCGCAAGTCACAGAAGATTTAGTTCTGACCTTCCAATCAATAGTTTGCCCCCCATCTGTTGCTACTGATATCTCTAAATTCACAAATGAACAGCGTACAGACTTATTAACAAGAAACGCACTTACTGTACCTGCTTTATCTGATCAAGCTAAAAAAGTAAGCAAAGCTGAATTGAACAAAATTAAAGAGGAACTGACAACAAATCCGCCCCAAAAATTCAATGTCAGTCGCCAAGTTAATGTATTTAACAGTCGATTAGAGTTTGTGGAACTAGAACTATCTAATGGCCATATTGAACGCCATGTATTCAAGTTTCCGGATGAAATTAAACGGTTGTTTACTGATGATGCAGAAGCTCAAAAACGGCTGACCGCAAGTTACAAAATAATTGGTGAAAACAGTGAGATATCATCTAAAGACATCGTTACAGAAGTTGATCGTTTACGGAAAGTTTTTCTAAAACCAGTCGGAAAGTTAGGCAGAGTGATACTACGTTCTAACAAAATAAAATTTGAAGAAGAATTAGCTAACCTACGGACTCTTATCGATCAATATTCGGTGAAATTGTACGCTAACTTAGAAAAAGAGTTAGCAAAGTCTAAAGATGAACTGATTAAAGCAGTGGTGGATCGAGTGGCAAATAACCCACCTGATGAATTGAAGTTTGGAATTGAAGGGACGGTGGTTAAAAAGGAGGATGCCGAACGTTATCTGGATGACCTGCTAACCGAGCATATGCCAACAGCGAACAGTCTGATAAATAACATCACATTGCGTTGTGATTATAAAGCCGTCACTTATGAGATGTTAACCGATGCTAGTTTTGTGCATCAAATTAGGAAACAGTTCCCTTATGTGGCATGGAATATGCCCCTTGAAGAGTATGCTGCAGCTAAGAGTATGGAGGATTAACCCACCAGCCACTGAGTGAAAGAACAACGGGATGAATCATAGTGACATCCCGTCATGCGATCAGATAACGGGCAGATAAATCGATACCTAACTTCACTTAAAGTCAGTTTTAAAACCTTACTTGACTTGCTACTTAACTTAAAAGAGCCAGAAAACAAAAAGGACCTACAACAATCAGCTGTAAGTCCTTGATATATCTGGTGGCCCCTCCCCGGTTTGAACGGGGGACCAAGCGATTATGAGTCGCCTGCTCTAACCACTGAGCTAAGGGGCCGAATTGGTGCGTATTATACGGATAGCGTTTCTGGGTGTCTATATTTCAACAGGTTAGGCGCTCATAAAAGCGCCAACCTGTGAGATGCGACACTATTCGTCCAGGAAGCTGCGCAGAACTTCAGAACGGCTTGGATGACGCAGTTTACGCAGCGCTTTCGCTTCGATCTGACGGATACGTTCACGGGTAACATCGAACTGCTTACCAACCTCTTCCAGAGTATGGTCAGTGTTCATGTCGATACCAAAACGCATACGCAGCACTTTCGCTTCACGTGCAGTTAAGCCGGAGAGGACATCACGGGTTGCCGCTTTCAGGCTTTCTGAAGTAGCAGCATCCGCTGGCAACGCCAGGGTGGTGTCTTCGATAAAATCACCTAAATGAGAATCTTCATCATCACCGATAGGGGTTTCCATGGAGATTGGTTCTTTGGCGATCTTCAGTACTTTACGGATCTTGTCTTCCGGCATTCCCATACGCTCAGCCAGTTCTTCCGGATTAGGCTCACGGCCCATTTCCTGCAGCATCTGACGGGAGATACGGTTCAGCTTGTTGATCGTTTCGATCATGTGTACCGGAATACGGATCGTGCGGGCCTGATCCGCGATCGAGCGGGTGATCGCCTGACGGATCCACCAGGTCGCATAGGTCGAGAACTTGTAACCACGGCGGTATTCGAATTTATCGACTGCCTTCATCAGACCGATGTTACCTTCTTGGATCAGATCCAGGAATTGCAGACCACGGTTGGTGTATTTCTTCGCGATAGAAATAACCAGACGCAAGTTTGCTTCCACCATCTCTTTCTTCGCACGGCGGGCCTTGGCTTCACCAATGCTCATACGACGGTTGATATCTTTGATTTGTGCGATCGACAAACCGGTTTCCTGCTCAACCTGCTGTAATTTCTGGATAGAACGCTGAACGTCTTCATCCATGTTTTCCAGCGCAGCAGACCACGGTTTACCGCTGCCTTTGGCAAATTCGAACCAACCGTTGCTGGATTCATTGTTAGTGAATGCGGTGACGAAGTTTTTCTTCGGCATTTTTGCGTATTCAACGCAGTAACGCATGATCAGACGTTCCTGAACACGTACGCGTTCCATCATTTCGCGCATGCTATTGACCAGGCGGTCAAATTGCTTAGGTACCAGACGGAACTCTTTGAATACGTTGGCTAATTCCAGGATCTGTTCTTTGGCAGCATCGCTTTCACGACCCTGCGCCTTGATAGCGTCACGAGTTTTTTCATACTGGGTACGCAAAGCAGCAAATTTTTCACGAGCTACTTCAGGATCCGGACCGGTATCTTCATCCGTATCGCTGTCGCTATCTTCGTCTTCATCTTCATCGTCATCACTGCTGTCATCGTCGATCTGATCTTCTTCATCCAGCGCAGAACCGATGTTGGTAGCAGTTGGTGGCAAATCGTCATCTTCACTGACGAAGCCGGAGATAATATCGCCCAGACGGATGTGACCCGCTTCGAAACGATCAAACTGATCCAGCAGATAAGTGATCGCTTCCGGATATTCGGCAACGGAACTCTGTACCTGGTTGATACCGTCTTCGATACGTTTAGCGATGTCGATTTCGCCTTCACGGGTCAACAGTTCAACAGTGCCCATTTCGCGCATGTACATGCGAACCGGGTCAGTGGTGCGGCCAATTTCAGATTCAACAGATGCCAGTACTTGTGCCGCAGCTTCGGCTGCGTCTTCATCAGCGGCACTGCTTTCGGTCAGCAACAGATCATCGGCATCAGGTACGCTTTCAACGACCTGGATACCCATGTCATTGATCATCTGAATAATGTCTTCTATCTGATCAGAGTCAACGATATCCTGTGGCAGATGATCGTTTACTTCAGCATAAGTCAGATAGCCCTGCTCTTTACCTTTGGCAACGAGGAGTTTTAGTTGCGACTGAGGGGTTTGCTCCATAGAACTCATCCGGTTGGTACTTACTTGGGCAGATGTTCTTGCCCGGTGGCGTAAAATCCGCCGATTATAAAGAAACGACGGCCATTTTGCACGTTAACGACAAAGTAAAAATCCGCCCCGTTATATTTCAAGCAGGGTAAGCGGTTTGTTCAGTGCTGTGTTGCAACTTCAAGTAGCTATAATCCCGAAAACCGGGCTGTGTTAATCATATAGTGCCGCTGAGCGTGAAATTCAAGCTGGCGGCTATTTATTTCGCAGAACGTTTGTATTCGGTCAGCAGAAACTGAAGTTCTTGTATTTCTTCCGGATTCAGTTGGCCTGTGTTCTGTGCCTTATTTTGCAGGGTTGCCAGCCGTTGCTGCAGATAAAGATCCAGCAGACGATCACAGACATCTTCCAGTTCCTGCTGAATGTTATCGCCGACGGCAACCTCGTCCAGCATTGCCAGCTGGGCCAGTGCGCGTCCCTCGCGGGTATCGCGCCAGTGCTCCAGCAACTGACCCGTCGTCATCGGGTTGTTATGCAACTGGGTAAGCAGCGATAGCAACACGTTAATGCCGGGCTGGTTCAATGTGCGCAACACATCCGGCAGGGGAGGCAGTAACGCGGCCTGTTGCGGATGTTGTACGACCAGTGCGATAGCCCGACGGATCAGCGTCAGCTTGATTTTACCTGTCTGCGGCTGAACGGCGGTGGTCTGCTGTGCTTCTTTTTCCTGGCGGCGGAAAATATCGCGCAGGCGTTTCTCGTTTTCTCCCCAGCGCAACTGAGCGGAGAGTTTGGTCAGCAAGCTTTCGCGGTTAAATCCTTCCGGGACACGGCGGATCAACGCAATGGCTTTATTGGCCAGTTCGTTTTTCCCTGCTTCACCGCTCAGGTTCAGATCCCGGCTCAGACGCTCAAACAGGAAATCGGCATATGACTGCGCGCTATCCAGTTTCTGTTCAAAGGCCTCTCGGCCATATTCACGGATAAAACTATCCGGATCATGTTCCGCTGGTAAAAAGACGAAACGTAGATTTTTACCATCCTGCAGGCTGGGCAGGGCATTTTCCAGTGCCCGCCATGCAGCTTCCCGCCCTGCATTGTCACCGTCATAACAACAGACGACTTCTGAGGTTGTGCGAAACAACAGATGCATATGATCAGACGTGGTCGATGTTCCCAGCGAGGCAACGGCATAATCGACGCCAAACTGCGCCAGTGCGACCACATCCATATAACCTTCAACGATCAGGATCCGCACGGGAGAACGGTGCTTTTCTTTGACCTGATAAAGGCCAAACAGCTCTTTCCCTTTATGAAAGATCGGCGTTTCCGGCGAGTTCAGATACTTGGGGGTGCCGTTACCCAGCACCCGACCGCCAAAACCGATCACCCTGCCACGACGATCGCGGATCGGAAACATGATCCGATCCCGGAAACGATCATAACTGCCGCCGCCATCACGGCTGATCAGCATGCCCAGTTCAACCAGTTGGGCTTCGGTTGCGGCAGAACGGACTAGCGTCTGACGCAGACCGTCCCAGCCGGACGGGGCATAACCGATGGCAAACTGCTTGACGACCTCACCGGTCAGGCCACGCTCTTTCAGGTAACTGATCGCGGATGGTGCGTTTTTGAGTTGCCCCTGAAAGTAACGGGCAGCCCATTCCATCAGCTGATAATGATCCGCAGATGCGGCCGAACCCTGCTGATGCTGAGGCTGATCGTGCGGTACGGTCAAACCGTGCAGACCGGCTAATTCACCGACTGCGTCAGGGAAGGTTAATCCGTCATATTCCATCAGGAAACCAATGGCGTTGCCGTGGGCTCCACAGCCAAAGCAGTGATAAAACTGTTTTTCCGGACTGACAGAAAATGAGGGGGATTTTTCGTTATGAAACGGACAGCAGGCCTGGTAGTTCTTACCGGCTTTTTTCAGATGAACGCGACTATCGATCAGCTCGATGATATCGGTCCGGTTCAGCAGATCATCAATAAAGGATTGCGGGATTTTGCCAGCCATCTGAATTCCGTCTGCCAATAAAACAAGCCGCGCAATCAGAGGAGAGCGCGGCTTATCGAGAAAACTTAACGGTCTGTAAAATTAGTACAGACGGTTACGACGTGCGTTTTCGCGAGCCAGTTTCTTCATGTGACGTTTAACAGCAGACGCTTTAGCGCGTTTACGAACAGTAGTTGGCTTTTCGTAGAATTCGCGGCTGCGAACGTCTGACAGAACACCTGCTTTTTCGCAGGAACGTTTGAAGCGACGCAGTGCTACGTCGAATGGCTCGTTTTCACGGACTTTAATAACTGGCATGTGCCTTTCACCTCGGTGTGAATGTTTTTCTGGCTGAAAGTCAGCCTTACTAAAAATGGTGCCGAATTTTAATCCTATGGATGGGGGTATGTAAACCCCGATCAGAACAAGCTGGAGTAAAAAAGCGCTGAAATGTACCATAGCACCTCATTAATCGGTCGAAAATTTACCGGAGTAACCGAAAAATGCGGGTTTTGGGTATTGAAACATCCTGTGACGAAACCGGGATCGCGATCTTCGACGATCAACAAGGGATCCTCGCTCATCAGCTATATAGTCAGATCAAGTTGCATGCCGATTATGGCGGCGTGGTGCCGGAATTGGCCAGCCGGGATCATATCCGTAAAACCTTGCCATTGATCGAAGCTGCGCTGCAGCAAGCGGGTTGTCGATCCGAGGATCTTGACGGGATCGCCTATACGGCCGGCCCGGGTCTGGTGGGTGCTTTACTGGTCGGTGCGACCATTGCGCGTTCGCTGGCCATGGCCTGGAATAAACCCGCGGTACCGGTCCATCATATGGAAGGTCATCTGCTGGCGCCGATGCTGGAAGAGCGGGTGCCGGAGTTTCCTTTTATTGCGCTGCTGGTTTCCGGCGGACACACCTTGCTGGTACGGGTAGATGGCATCGGTCAGTATCAGATCCTCGGCGAATCGATTGATGATGCGGCCGGTGAAGCGTTTGATAAGACCGCCAAGCTGCTGGGCCTGGATTATCCGGGCGGGGCGGCGCTGGCCAGACTGGCGGAACAGGGTACCGCCGGGCGGTTTGTGTTCCCGCGGCCCATGACGGATCGTCCGGGGCTGGATTTCAGTTTTTCCGGTTTGAAAACCTTTGCTGCCAATACGATCCACAGTCAGGGATCCGACGATCAGACCCGGGCGGACATTGCGCATGCCTTCCAGTCGGCTGTCGTGGATACACTGGCGATTAAATGTAAGCGCGCATTGCAGGAAACCGGCCTGAAACGTCTGGTGATCGCCGGTGGCGTGAGTGCCAATAGAGAGCTGCGAAGTCAACTGGCGGAACTGATGCATAAGCTGGGTGGAGAGGTGTTCTATCCGCGTCCGGAATTCTGTACCGATAACGGCGCAATGATTGCCTTTGCCGGGATGCAACGTCTGAAAGCCGGGCATACCACCGGTCTGGAGATCGTGGTACAGCCACGCTGGAATCTGGAAACGTTAGCGCCGGTGACGCTTTAACCGGTGACGTGACCAGACCTGTGGTTCGTTGCCGTGCAGCAGGCGGCTGATGTTCTCGTGATGACGCAGAATAATCAGGCAGCACAGCATGGCTACGGGCAGAGTATATTCGGGTTTCAGATAATAGGTATAAAACGGTGCCAGCAAGGCGGCACAGATGGCGGCCAGTGATGAATATCCGCTGAGAAGCAAAACAATCAGCCAGGTAATAATCATGAAGCTGCCCATATCCAGCCCCAGCGGCATCAGTGCGCCGAGCGCTGTCGCTACACCCTTGCCGCCTCTGAAGTGAAAATAGAGGGGGTACATGTGTCCGAGACAGGCTGCAATACCGATAAAGCCGAGATAGAGTGGCGGTATCCCCAGATACCAGGCGAGATAAACCGGAATGGTGCCCTTGAGCATATCCAGCAGAAACACGATGAAGGCGGCAAACCGGTTACCGGAGCGGAGCACATTGGTGGCGCCGGGATTGTGTGAGCCATAGTCACGGGGATCGGGCAATTTGAAGAAACGGCTGATCAGTACTGCGTTACTGACTGAACCCAGCAGATAAGCTATTCCTGTCATGGCGAAAGTGAGAGCGAGCATAAGTCTCCTGACGTTGTTCGCGGGCACTATTTTTCTATCGGCGCTGGCTGGAGTATGATCCACACCCGATACCCACGTTCCAGATTAGCAGAATTAGGATAAAACATGGATAAAGTCTTTATCGATCATCTTGAGGTCTACTGTACGATTGGTGTGTATGAGTGGGAAAAACAGATCACGCAGAAACTGGTGCTGGATCTGGAGATGGATTTTGATATGCAGGCTGCCGGTGAACAGGATGATATGTCGCTGGCGCTGGACTATGCCGCAGTGTCGAAACGGGTGACGGATATGATCAGTACCCGTCCGATCGGTCTGGTCGAGGCGGTTGCCGAACAGACCGCACAGTTGCTGCTGACCGAGTTTCCGGTGCTGCGGGTACGGGTGCGGGTGACCAAACCGGGGGCGGTGGTCAATGCCCGTGGTGTCGGCGTTGAGATTGTACGGGAGGCATAATGGCCCGTATCTATATCGGTGTCGGTTCTAACATCGAACGGGAACGTTATCTGCGTGCCGGCTGGCAGGCGCTGCAACTGGTATTTGCTGATTGTCGTTGCTCCACCGTGTATGAAAGTGATGCGGTCGGATTTGATGGCGCACCGTTTTATAATCTGGTCATTGCGGCCGAAACCACGGTGAGTGTTGCCGAAGTGGCGGCGCAATTGCGGGCTATCGAGTTTGCACATGGCCGCCCGGCAGATGCGCGCAAGTTTTCCGGTCGGACGCTGGATCTGGATCTGCTGGCTTACGATGAACTGGTGATCAGTGCGCCGGTTGAACTGCCCCGCAGCGAGATCCTGCACAATGCGTTTGTGTTACGTCCGTTTGCGGAACTGGCGCCCGAGTGGCGGCATCCGCTGGCGGAGATGACGTTGGCTGAATTGTGGAATGAGTATGACGCCAGCCGTCAGCCACTGCGGGCAGTGGCATTCGACTGGTCATAGAACGCTATTTATCGTTCCAGCGACAATGCACATCGCGGATGGCAAAGATACGGCGCCGGCTTAGCTGCAGCCGTATTGCCTCGCCGGTATAGCCAGCCTCAACAATGGGTCTAACTGCAACGGCTGCCGCTGCGGCATAGGCCTGTCTGACATAGTCAGGTTCCGGATATTCCCGTTCGGCAAACCCCAGGCGTCCGTAAAAGTCAGCCTGACAGCACAGTAACAGTTGTGACAGACGCTCCGGTTTCCGCCAGACATCAAGACGATCAAACAGCTTCAGCATGGTGGCCGGCCGCAGCTGTAATGCCGTATGTACCAGGGAATGCAGTTCGCTGACCAGCAGCGCGAGATCGCGGCATTCATTCGGTACTTTTAACCGTTGACACAGCTCCCGGATCAGGGGGATCCCGCGGTCGCCGTGACCATGGTGACTGGGCAGTATATGCGACGGGGTTCTGGCTTTGCCAAGATCATGACAGAGCGTCGCAAAGCGGACGGCCAGCTCGTCGCTGCGCTGACTGGCCTCACGAAGGGCCATCATGACATGGATGCCGGTATCGACCTCCGGATGCCAGTCGGGACGCGCCGGCACACCGAACAAGGCATCCACTTCCGGTAACAGGACACTCAGGGCCTCGCAGTCATGCAGGATCTCGAAAAAGATCTGCGGATTACGTCCGGACAACACTTTTTCCAGCTCTTTCCAGACGCGTTCCGGTGTCAGATGGTTTAATTCTCCGCTGCGGCTGAGTTTACGCATCAGTTCCAGCGTTTCCGGGGCAATATAGAAGCCCAGATGATGAAAGCGGGCAGCAAAACGGGCGACCCGCAATACTCGCAGCGGGTCTTCACTGAACGCGGGAGAGATATGGCGTAACACGCGGTTATTCAGATCCGCGACACCGCCATAAGGATCGTAGAGCTGACCTTCCTGATCCTGCGCGATGGCATTGATAGTGAGATCCCGTCGCAACAGATCCTGTTCCAGTGTCACATCCGGTGCGGCATAGCAGGCAAAACCGGTGTATCCCTTACCCTGTTTGCGTTCAATGCGGGCCAGGGCATACTCTTCTTTCGTTTGCGGATGCAGAAAGACCGGGAAATCACGACCGACAGGCACAAACCCCTGATCTAACAAGGTTTGAGCTTCACTGCCAACGACTACATAATCACGCTCTGTCACCGGCAATCCCAACAGGGAATCGCGTACCGCGCCACCCACCAGATATATCTGCACTTGCTGTTCCTCTATTTTCTGTAAGCGGATTATAGCCTGTTTTTGACTTCACTCGTGCAGCGGATTACTCTGCGATCAGCACTCATGGGATGAGCTGATTATGTATAAAGCCTTTTTTAATCTGACGGATAATCCGTTTTCGATATCTCCGAACCCTAAATACCTCTATATGAGCGAGCGCCATACCGAAGCGCTGACGCATTTATTATATGGTTTACGTGATGGCGGAGGATTTGTCTTGCTGACCGGGGAGGTCGGCACCGGGAAAACAACCGTATCCCGTTGTCTGCGCCAGCAGTTGCCGGAGGATACCGATCTGGCGTTCATCCTGAATCCGGCGCTTGCAACAGAGGAGATGCTGGAGGCCATTTGTGATGCCTATCAGCTCACCTATCCTCAGCCTGTCAGCCTGAAGATACTATTTGATACGTTGCATCACTTCCTGTTGCGGAATCATCAGGCCGGACGGCGAACGCTGCTGGTGATCGACGAAGCCCAGCATCTGATGCCGGAAGTGTTGGAACAGTTGCGTCTGCTGACCAATCTGGAAATGGATGATACCAAGTTGCTGCAGATCGTGCTGATTGGTCAGCCGGAACTCCAGCATCTTTTGCGTCAGCCGCTACTGCGTCAGCTGGCTCAGCGCATCACTGCCCGTTATCACCTGCTGCCGCTGGATCTGAATGATGTGGACGCCTATGTCCGTTTTCGTCTGCAGGTCGCAGGCGGTATGCAACCTATTTTTACGCCTTCCGCCATCCGCGAATTGCACCGGTTAAGCGGGGGAATACCGCGAGTGATCAACCTTATCTGCGAACGGGCATTACTGGGGGCTTATGCTGCCGGTAGTGCACGAATCAATGGCAAATTACTGGCACAGGCCGCCTATGAAGCGACCGGGGTCCGTGATGAAGGCAGTTTCCGGTCGGTACTGGCTTTTTCGCTGGCCGGGATGCTAATGCTGGCCGCTGGCTGGTTTGGCTGGCAGCAGTGGGGCATTCAGCCGCAGGCTCCAGTTAAAAAGGTGATGGTTCCGGTTACCTTGCCGCCGGATGAAAAACTGGTGAAGCAGTTTGATCAGGCTGTTGCGGATGCCGCTTATGAAGATCAGGCCACGCAGCAGTTATACCGGGTATGGGGTTTTGATGCCTCTGTTGAGGATTCATATTGTGATACGGCACAACGCGTGAATCTGCGTTGTGCGCAGGAGCAGGGAACGCTGGATGATCTGCTGCAACTGAATTACCCGGCTGTGGTACGGCTGGCAGATGAAAAGAGTCAGATCTTCTATGCGGTCTTATTGCATGTGGCTGACGGGCAAGCCGAGCTGCTGCTGGGCGGAGAACGCTGGCAGGTATCGCAGACATGGCTGGAAAAGGCATGGGATCAGTCTTACACCCTGTTCTGGCAGTTGCCGGGCAGTGGTAATACATTGATTTCAAAACGCAGTAATACATCGGATATTCAATGGCTGGAAACGGCAGTGAGCCAGGCGTTACATCAGCCGGTACGAAATAAATTAAGACGGTTTGATTCTCAACTGGAGTCCAAGGTGCGTCAGTTCCAGCAACAGGAAGGGCTGAAAGCGGATGGCGTGGCCGGTGAGCAGACCTTGCTGCGTCTGGCGATCTATAGCAGGGAAGACGTTCCCCGGCTGAACGGACGTATTCCGGCACAGCAAACGGTCAATAACGGGGATGAGACAACAGATACGGGAGGTGCCAGCTAATGTCATTACTTACTTCGGCTTCCCGTCAGTCAAGACGGGTTGAACAGGCGCATTTCTTCATGCCGGAACGGTTACATGGCGAATCGGGCAGTAAAGCTCGATGGCTGGCATGGCTACTGGGTTTGCCGCTCTGTGCCGCGCTGGGCGGCGCGACAAACTACGGATGGCATTTACTGCATAATGAGCCGGTTGAACAGCGGGTGGAGGTTCCGCACCCCACCGAGTTGCCTTTTAAACTGTTGCCACAGGATTACGAGTTTGTCACTGAGCCGTTGCCAGAAGCAGACCCGGTACAGGATCTGGTGATTGATCAACCTGCGTTGCCACCAGTTGCAGATAAACCGGTGGTACCGGACGCTGTGGATACCGATCTTCGCAGTTCCCTGGAAAAACGCTTTATGCAGGCGGTCAATGATACGGTGCAAGCGAATACGCCGGCTGTTCCGGTTCAGAGCACGGCTTCGCCGGATGCGACACCATTGGGCGCGCTTCCGCCCCGTATCAGTCAGCAGGTTCCGGCCATGAAATACGGTGCGCATGTGTATTCCTCCATACCGGCTAACCGCACCATTAATATCAATGGCCGTGACTATCATGAAGGCGACGAAGTGGTCAGTGGTGTGGTGTTGCTGCGAATTGCGCCTGAAACCAGCATTTTTCGGGTCGGCTCACAAAGTTTCAGTTTAAATGCGCTGACAGACTGGCAAGGCTATTGAAAGCGCGATCGGCCAAGTACACTATAACTGGTTGAGTTAAAAGATAAATAAACCAATGTTGATGAATGATTTACGCACAAGACCGGAGAGATCTGCATGAGCAATGAAGTTGAATTGAAGTTTCTGGTCACTGATGATGTGTATTCCTATCTGGAACAGGTACTGCGTTCTCTGGTTGTAAAAGAACAGCAAAATCAACAGCTGGAAAATATTTACTTTGATACCGCCGATCAGCAATTGCGTGGACTGGATTGCGGTCTGCGGATCCGTTCCTATAACGGCAAACATGAGCAAACGATCAAGCTGGCCGGGCAGGAAACCGGTGGTTTGTATCAACGGCCTGAATATACCTTGCCGAGTAATGATACCTGGCCGGATCTGCGGGCATTTCCGGCGGATATCTGGCCGGCGGGTACCGATGTCGGTCTGTTACAGCAATCATTAATGACACTGTTCCGTACAGATTTTCATCGCCGTACCTGGAAGGTTGCCCTGCAGGAAAACTCGTTGATCGAGATTGCCTATGACATTGGTTTTATTGACGCCAACGGCGAGCGTGAAGCCATTAATGAAGTCGAGCTGGAGATTATCTCTGGTCCGGTGGAACCGCTGTTTGAACTGGCCAAATTACTGGCGTCGCGCCCGGGCTGGCAACTGGGCTGTGCGTCCAAGGCGCAGCGTGGCTATCGTCTGGCGGGACTGAGTGCTGAACCCGATGTCCGCCGTATGGGATTTGTGCCGGTCTTTCCTGAGCAGACAGCAGAAGAAGGATTAATCACTGCACTGAAGTTTGCGGTGCGACACTGGCAGTTTCACGAACAGCTTTATATGCAGCAGCCGTCCATCAGTGCCTTGCTGCAATTACGCAGTGCGGTTACGCTGATTCAGCACACCCGGTTATTGTATGCCGATGTTTATGCTGTATTGACACCGGTAGACTGGGAAGAGGATTTGCAGTGGCTGGTGGCGCAGTTTTCATGGCTGGATGAAGCGCTGGTGCTGCAACGGATGCAGGTTGAATACCGCCAGATGCTGAAAGATGCGCCTTGCCAAAGCGAGTTGACTAGTGAAATTAAACGGCATGAGCAGCTGTTGCCAACCCTGGAACAGACGCAAGCATTGCTGTTATCGGTCCGTTATTGCCAGACACTGTTAAAATTATCGTCGTGGATGGTATTACATAAAGCGGATGACCCGAACAGTCCGGGCCTGGTTCAACCGATCCATTCTCTGGCTGTGGTGGCCTTGGATAATAGCTGGCAGGAGTTGTTGTCTTTATCCAAACTGAGCGACGCCCTCGACCATGACAGTTATCAGCGGTTGCGGGAAATGTTGCGGCACAATCTACAGGTCGGGGTCTGTTTTGCCGCGCTGTTTGATACGGAGCGTCAGCAGGGATTCCGTTTGCCATGGCTGAATATGCTGGGACGTTTAACTGACCTTGAGCATATCGAATGGATTTTCGATGCCGCGAACAATATGGCGTGTCCGCATCAGCAGGAGCTGAATGACTGGCTGCATACGGAACTGAAACCTCGTCTGCTGGAGCTGGATCAGATCCGGGAGCGGGGTATTGGCATGCAGCCGTACTGGGAATAAATCATTCCGGCAGAAGCAGAAAACAAAAAGGGACAGCATAAGCTGTCCCTTTTTAATGACCGGTACAAAACCTGATTATTTCTGCTGACGCTTCATGGCGTCAAAGAATTCGTCGTTGGTCTTGGTCAGCGATAACTTGTCGATGAGGAATTCCATCGCGTCGATCTCGCCCATCGGGTGGACGATCTTGCGCAGGATCCACATCTTCTGCAGTTCATCCTGTGCCGTCAGCAACTCTTCACGGCGGGTGCCGGAGCGAGTGATATCAATTGCTGGATACACGCGTTTTTCCGCAATCTTACGGGACAGGTGCAGTTCCATGTTACCGGTGCCCTTGAACTCTTCGTAGATCACTTCATCCATCTTCGAACCGGTATCGATCAGCGCGGTCGCGATGATGGTCAGAGAACCACCTTCTTCCACGTTACGGGCGGCACCGAAGAAGCGTTTCGGACGGTGCAGAGCGTTGGCATCGACACCACCGGTCAGCACTTTACCGGATGACGGGATCACGGTGTTGTAGGCACGGGCCAGACGGGTGATGGAGTCGAGCAGGATCACAACGTCTTTCTTGTGTTCAACCAGACGCTTGGCTTTTTCGATAACCATTTCAGCAACCTGAACGTGACGGGTAGCTGGTTCGTCGAAGGTGGAAGCAACCACTTCACCTTTCACCATGCGCTGCATTTCGGTCACTTCTTCCGGACGTTCGTCGATCAGCAGAACGATCAGTTCACACTCCGGATGATTGCTGGTAATACTCTGCGCGATGTTCTGCAGCAGAATGGTTTTACCGGCTTTCGGTGGTGCGACGATCAGACCACGCTGGCCTTTACCGATTGGTGAAGCCAGGTCGAGAACACGTGCGGTGATATCTTCAGTTGAACCGTTACCACGTTCCAGACGCAGACGTTTGGTTGGGTGCAGTGGTGTCAGGTTTTCAAACAGGATCTTGTTGCGGGCGTTTTCCGGGCGATCGTAGTTGACGGTGTCTACTTTCAGCAGGGCGAAATAACGTTCACCTTCCTTCGGCGGGCGGATTTTGCCGGAAATCGTGTCACCGGTACGCAGGTTGAAGCGGCGTACCTGGCTTGGCGAGACATAGATGTCATCCGGACCTGCCAGATAGGAGCTGTCTGCGGAACGCAGGAAGCCAAAACCGTCCTGCAGAATTTCCAGCACACCATCCCCAAAAATGTCTTCCCCGCTCTTCGCGTGAGCTTTCAGAATGGCAAAAATAATGTCTTTTTTATGCAGACGGGCGAGGTTTTCCAGGCCCATGGATTCGCCGAGATGTACCAGCTCGGAGACTGAGGTATTTTTTAATTCAGTTAGATTCATAACATTGAGTAGTTACAGGGAATAACATTAAGGGTCGGATTAACTGTCGGATAAAGCTGCCGGAGAGAGCGTATTACGCGAGTATAAGCAGCATCATTTAGCCAAGTTAGCACCAATTTATGGATGCGTCCAGTTATCTGATGAATGAAACGAACAAAAATCAGACATTACCGATAAAACAGAGGAGGCCGAAGCCTCCCCGAAGATATAACCGATTACAGATGCGTGTCGAGAAACTCTTTCAGCTGAGTCTTGGACAGTGCGCCAACTTTGGTAGCTGCCACGGCGCCATTTTTGAACAACAGCAGAGTCGGGATACCGCGGATACCGTATTTTGGTGGAGTACCGGAGTTCTGATCGATATTCAGCTTGGCGATAGTTACTTTGCCTGCGTATTCGCCTGCCACTTCGTCCAGAATCGGGGCAATCATTTTACAAGGACCGCACCACTCAGCCCAGAAATCAACCAGAACCGGGGCAGAAGCTTTCAGTACGTCACTCTCGAAGCTGGCATCGGTCACGTGTACAATTTTGTCACTCATTTTTTACTCCACTATCGCAATTCGTTGACTCAAACAATATAGGGGTACGAAGATGCAAATTAAAGGGATCAAGAAATAAAAGCCAAACAGTTACCCTAATTAAGGGATACTGTTTATTATTGCAAGTCTAATTCAATAAGCATATTGCCCATGAGCAAAACACATCTTACAGAGATCAAATTCGCAGAACTCGGACTGGAACCACAGGTTCTGGCCGGACTTGAAGCCAAAGGCTTCCATAATTGTACGCCGATTCAGGCGGAAACTTTACCATTGTTGCTGAAAGGCAAAAATATTGCCGGACAGGCGCAGACCGGTACCGGGAAAACGATCGCGTTCCTGGCGGGAACATTTAACTATCTGCTGACCCATCCGGCGAGTGCGGAACGTCGTCTGAACCAGCCGCGTGTGCTGATCATGGCGCCGACTCGTGAACTGGCGGTGCAGATCTATAATGATGCCGGTGCGATGGCTGCCAGCTGCGGTTTTAAAATGGGGCTGGCTTATGGCGGTGAAGGCTATGAAAAACAGCAGGCTGTACTGGAAGCGGGCATTGACCTGCTGATTGGTACGACTGGTCGTATCATCGACTTCCTGAAACAGGGACTGATTGATCTGGGTGCGATCCAGGTGGTGGTATTGGATGAAGCAGATCGCATGTTCGATCTGGGCTTTATCAAGGATATCCGTTACCTGTTCCGCCGCATGCCGCCTCCGGTACAGCGTCTGAATATGATCTTTTCGGCCACTCTGTCGCTGCGCGTGCAGGAGCTGGCGTATGAACATATGAATGAGCCGCAGCATGTGCAGGTTGAACCAGAGCAGATGACCGGGCAGCGCATCAAGGAAGAGTTGTTCTATCCTTCTAACGAAGACAAGATGTTGTTGTTGCTGACGCTGATGGAAGAAGACTGGCCGGAAAAGGCGATTGTATTCTCTAACACCAAGCATGGCTGTGAAGATATCCATGCCTGGCTGCAGGCAGATGGTCACCGTGTTGGTTTGCTGACCGGTGATGTGCCGCAGAAAAAACGTCTGAAAATTCTGGATGATTTTACCTCCGGTCATCTGGATATTCTGGTGGCGACGGATGTGGCTGCCCGCGGGTTACATATTCCTGATGTCACGCATGTCTTTAACTACGATCTGCCGGATGATGCGGAAGATTACGTGCATCGTATTGGCCGTACCGGTCGCGCGGGTCGCAGTGGGCATTCCATCAGTTTTGCCTGCGAGGATTACGCATTTAACCTGCCGGCGATCGAAGAGTATATTCACCATGCGATCCCGGTCAGCAAGTATGATCCTGCCTCGCTGCTGGATGATGTGGTTGCGCCGAAGCGTGTCGTCCGTCATCGTTTGCCGGTAAACCGTAATATGCGGGATCGTCAATCGGCGGGACGTCGCCGTCCGATGAATAAATCTTAACGACAGGATGTCTTTCGTGGATCAATCACCGTTATATGCTGCTATTGATCTTGGCTCGAACAGCTTTCACATGCTGATGGTACGGGAAGTGGCGGGTGCCATCCGTACTGTCGCCAAGGTCAAACGTAAAGTGCGTCTGGCTGCTGGTCTGGACACTGAACACAATCTGAGCCATGAGGCGATGGCGCGGGGCTGGGATTGTCTGCGTCTGTTTGCGGAACAGTTGCAGGACGTGCCCAAAGAGAATGTCCGGGTGGTTGGTACCGCGACTTTACGTCTGGCCCGTAACGTTGATTCCTTTTTGCGAATTGCCGAACAGGTGCTGGGGCATCATATCGAGATCATTACCGGGGAAGATGAAGCCCGTACCATTTATCAGGGGGTTTCGTGGACTTCCAGCGGTGAAGGTAATCGTCTGGTGATTGATATCGGTGGGGCCAGCACCGAGCTGGTCATCGGCGAAAACAACCAAGCCAAACTGCTGAACAGTCTGCACATGGGCTGCGTGACCTGGATCAAGCGTTATTTTGCCGATGGTTTGCTGAACGAGGCCAACTTCACCGCGGCGATTGATGCAGCGAAAGCGGTTTTACAAGGTGTTGCCGGAGAATATAAAACCTTGGGCTGGGAAAGCTGTGTCGGTGCGTCCGGTACGGTGCAGGCGCTGCAGGAGATCATGATTGCCCAGGGCCGCAGTGAGCGGGTAACGCTGGCCAAACTGTATGAGCTGAAAGCCCAGACCATTGCTTGCGGTCATCTGGATATGCTGGTGCTGCAGGGACTGATGCCGGAGCGGCTGAGTGTTTTCCCGTCGGGGCTGGCGATCCTGATTGCGATCTTTGAAACACTGCAAATTGGTAATATGACGCTGGCGGGCGGCGCCCTGCGCGAAGGACTGATCTACGGCATGATCGGGAAACGTCGTGATTGCGATGTGCGTGAGCGTACAGCCGACAGTCTGATCACCCGTTATCAGATGGATCGCATTCAGGCGGAGCGTGTGCGCGATGCGGCGCTATATGCTTTTCAGCAGGTACAGAAAGAGTGGCAACTGAGCGAACAGTACGGACGTCCGATGTTGCGCTGGGCTGCCATGCTGCATGAGCTGGGCCTTTGCATCGAGTATAAGAAGGCGCCACAACATGCGGCGTATATCATTGATAACATTGATATGCCTGGCTTTACACCGGCACAGAAGCAACTCTTATCGGCATTGGTCTATAACCAGCGGGACAGCTTTAAAGTGGAAGTACTGGAAAAGCAGAATGCCGTTTCGCTGCGCCAGGCGACCCGGTTAGCCCGTTTGCTGCGTTTTGCTATCATCCTGTGCATGCGCCGGACCGAAGGTTCCGTACCGCGTTTTGCGCTGGAGGCTAATGAAGATCAACTTGTGCTGCGGCTGCCGGTGGGCTGGCTGAATGAGCATTATCTGCGAGCGTCTGAACTACAGCAGGAAGCGCAGCGCCAGTGTGCCATGGGATGGCCAACGGTCATTGAAGAGTCGGCGATCTGAGTTTTATTCTGACAAGCAGGGTTCCCTGCTTGTTTCCTTTCCCTGTTCCCCTGTTTTTTCTCCCTGTCATTGTCTGTTTGCGGAATATCATTTTATACCATCGCTGAATTGGTATCTTTATTGTGTCCAGTTAAATACCAATTTAATCTAGTTAGGTTCGTTAATAGGCCACTTATAGTCACAAACAGATACCACAATATGAATTTTTGATACCAATGAAATACCTTTGTGATCGTTGTCGCTTTTTGAAATTCATATTGGTTTTATATTGATACTACACAACAGCATATCTGAAACGAAAAAGTTTCAGTTGCATCAAAAAGAATAAGTCGATGGAGATGACGTTCCATGTCACTGATACTGGAAATTGAGGAGCGACAAAGATGCTAAAGTTATTACAACGATTCGGTGGTGCCATGTTTACTCCCGTATTGTTATTTCCCTTTGCGGGAATCGTGGCTGGTATATCAATATTATTAACCAATCCACAACTGGTCGGTTCGATTGCTAATTCTGATACGGTCTGGTTTAAACTCTGGATGATTATTCAGGAAGGCAGCTGGACAGTATTCCGTAATATGCCAATTATTTTCGCGATTGGTTTGCCGATTGGTCTGGCGAGAACAGCGCATGCACGGGCCTGTTTGGCAGTTATCGTCTCTTATTTAACATTTAATTATTTTATCGGTGCGATATTAACGACCTGGGGTGCCGAATTTGGTGTTGATTTTAATCAACCAATTGGTGGCGTCAGCGGATTAACAAATATTGCCGGTATTAAAACATTAGATACCAGTATTATCGGTTCTATCTTTATTGCGGCCATTATGACTTATATTCATAACCGCTATTTTGATAAAAAACTGCCGGATTATCTGGGTATTTTCCAGGGTACCGCGTTTGTTACCATTATTGGTTTCATTGCTATGCTGCCACTGGCGTTCTTAACCGCACTGGTGTGGCCAAAAGTGCAGGGTGGTATTGCATCACTGCAGGAGTTCCTGAGTCAGGCGGGTGCATTCGGTGTCTGGATCTATACCTTCCTGGAACGCATTCTGATCCCGACTGGTCTGCATCACTTTATCTATGGTCCGTTTGTGTTGGGTCCGGCGGTGGTGGAAGGTGGTATTCAGGCTTACTGGATCCAGCATATCGCGGAGTTCAGTAACTCCAGCCAGCCGCTGATTGAGCTGTTCCCGCAGGGTGGGTTTGCACTGCACGGCAACTCCAAGATGTTCGGTGCGATTGGTATTGCCGGTGCCATGTATATGACCGCCAAACCAGAGAACAAGAAGAAAGTGGCAGGTCTGCTGATCCCGGCAGTGTTGACTGCGGTGCTGGTGGGGATCACGGAACCGCTGGAGTTTACCTTCCTGTTCGTGGCGCCGTTCCTGTTTGCTATCCATGCTGTACTGGCGGCGACCATGGCCGCGGTGATGTATATGAATGGCATTGTCGGCAACATGGGTGGTGGTTTACTGGAAATCATGGTGCAGAACTGGCTGCCGATGTTCCACAATCATGCGATGAATGTACTGATGCAAATCATGATCGGCTCTCTGTTTACCGTCATCTACTTCTTCAGCTTTAAATATCTGATTCTCCGCTTCGATGTAAAAACACCGGGCCGTGAAGATGAAGCAGAAGATATTAAACTGTTCACCAAAGCCGATTATAAAAACCGTCAGCAGGGTTCATCAGTAGTAAATAATGATAATCCGTATGAAGGTCAGGCGCTGCAATTGCTGGAAGCGCTGGGTGGCAGTGAAAATATTGCCGAAGTCAATAACTGTGCTACCCGCTTGCGTATCAGTGTTAAAGATGAACACCGGGTTATGAATGATGCCACATTCCGTCAGATTGGTGCGCATGGTGTGGTCAGAAATAAAGATGCAATTCAGGTGATTATCGGTTTGTCTGTGCCGCAGGTTCGCGACAGCATGGAAAATCTGATGAAGTTGAATGCGTAATTGTTAAATAGTTAAAAACTTAATCGCTGAATAATTAATTAGTCGTAGTTGGAGATTAACATGCAAAAGTATTCTGTATTAGTTGCTGGTGGTGGTAGTACTTTTACTCCTGGTATCGTTTTAATGCTGCTGGATAATCTGGATAAATTCCCGATTAAAGAACTGAAATTCTATGATAATGATGCAGCCCGCCAGGAAGTGATTGGTAAAGCGTGTGCGGTATTAATTAAAGAACGCGCACCGGAAGTGGTTTTCTCTTACACCACTGATCCACGTGAAGCTTTCAGTGGTGTGGATTTCGTGATGGCGCATATTCGTGTTGGTAAATACCCGATGCGTGAGCTGGACGAGAAAATCCCGTTGAAACACGGCGTAGTCGGTCAGGAAACCTGTGGTCCTGGTGGTATTGCCTACGGTATGCGTTCTATCGGTGGTGTGCTGGAGCTGGTGGATTACATGGAGAAATATTCTCCGAACGCCTGGATGCTGAACTACTCCAATCCGGCAGCGATTGTGGCCGAAGCGACCCGCCGTCTGCGTCCGAATTCGAAGATCCTGAACATCTGTGATATGCCAGTCGGTATTGAAGTGCGTATGGCCGAGATCCTGGGTCTGGAATCCCGCAAAGAGATGACCGTGAAATACTATGGTCTGAACCACTTCGGCTGGTACAGCGATATCCGTGACCAGGCGGGTAACGATTTGATGCCGAAACTGAAAGAGCACGTAGCGAAATACGGTTATGTGGTGCACAAGGATATCGATTCGCAGCATGTGGAACCAAGCTGGAACGATACCTTTGCCAAGGCGAAAGATGTCTTTGCCCTGGATACCAATACATTACCAAATACGTATCTGAAGTATTACCTGTTCCCGGATTATGTGGTGGAACATTCTGATAAAGAATACACCCGTGCGAACGAAGTGATGGATGGTCGTGAGAAACACGTGTTTGGTGAATGCCGTAAAATCGCCGAGAAAGGTTCTTCTGCCGGTGCATCGCTGCATATCGACGAGCATGCTTCATACATCGTCGATCTGGCGCGTGCCATTGCCTACAACACCAAAGAGCGCATGCTGCTGATCGTGCCAAACCAGGGTTCTGTCAGTAACTTTGATCCGACGGCGATGGTGGAAATTCCATGTCTGGTGGGCAATACCGGTCCGGAACCAATGCAAATCGGCGCGATTCCGCAATTCCAGCTGGGCATGATGAATCAGCAGGTTGCGGTTGAGAAGCTGGTGGTGGAAGCCTGGATCGAGAAATCGTATACCAAGCTGTGGCAGGCGATCACGCTGTCCAAGACCGTACCAAGTGCGACCGTAGCCAAAGCGATTCTGGATGATCTGATTGCCGCCAACAAGGATTTCTGGCCTGAGCTGCACTGATTGTTCGGCAGCAGGTGTCAGGGGGAAAGCCTGCTGAAATGTGTGTGTGAAAATGAGTTGTTCTTGGAGTTAATTAATGCCACCTTCGGGTGGCATCTTTTTTATTTACAGGGAATGAATTGATGATGGACGTTTCACTGACAGAATTGGTTGGACTGATGGCAGGATGTCTGACTACGGGCTCTTTTATTCCACAGGTGGTCAAGATTTTGCGCACCCGCGATGTCTCCGGCATTTCATTGCTGATGTACGTCGCATTTGTCATTGGGGTTTTGCTGTGGTGTATCTATGGCGTGATCAATGGACAGATTGCGGTGATTGCGGCCAATGGTATCACGCTGGTTCTGGCTGGCATCATTCTGGGAATGAAGATCCGGTATCGCGGGATTGCCGGAAAAGAGCGTCCTTTCCGGCAATAGGGGAGTGGCAGTCGAAATTACAGCGCCAGTCGCAGCAGCTCGGTAACGGCGTCCGGGGTGATATCGCCATGTTCACCCAGTTTCAGCCGGCCATGCTGCTTCAGTTTGGCCACTACAGCCGGAATAACGCTCTCATCCAGACCATAGGCGGAGAAACGGGTCGGAACGCCCATCAGTTCAAAGAACGCCCGGGTTTTCTCAATCGCCTGCGTGGCGCGCTGCTCGTCATCGCCCTCCGTCATGCCGAGCACATGGCTGGCGTATTGCAGCAGCTTGGCCTTTTTCTGTTCTTTTTTGTGCTGCCAGACCGCCGGTAACACGATGGCCAGGGTCTGGGCATGATCCAGCCCGTACAGTGCGGTGATCTGATGACCAATGGCATGAATGGACCAGTCGCCGGGGACGCCGAGGCTGAGTGTACCGTTCAGCGCCTGCGTGGCCGCCCACATGATATTGGCCCGCACGTCGTAATTCGTTGGATCCTGCAGCGCCTTCGGACCTTCTTCCATCAGCACTTTCAGCAGGCTTTCCGCATAGTAATCCTGCACTTTGCCGTTCACCGGATAGGTCATGTACTGCTCGACGATATGCACGATAGCATCGACCACGCCATTGCCGATCTGACGGGGCGGCAGACTGTAGGTAGTTTCCGGATCCAGCACGGAAAACGCCGGACGGATCAGTTCGGAGAAAATGCCGGTCTTGTCTTTGGTTTCCCAGCGGGTGATCACGGCATTGCCGTTCATTTCCGAGCCGGTCGCCGGTAAGGTCAGTACACAGCCCAGCGGCAGGGCGCTACGGATGTGGGCACCTTTGGTAGGCAGCATTTCTACCGGATCATTGGGGTATTCTGCCGCTGCCGCGATGAACTTGGTGCCATCGACGACAGACCCGCCGCCGACCGCCAGCAGATAGGTGATTTTTTCCTGTTTTACCAGTTCAACGGCTTTCATCAGCGTTTCAAAATGCGGATTGGGTTCAATGCCGCCAAACTCAAAAAAAGTGATGTTTTCCAGGGCGGCATGTACCTGATCCAAAACACCATTTTTTTTGATACTGCCACCGCCATAGGTGATCAGCACGCGGGCGTCAGCCGGAATTTCCTCTCTGATTTTTGCGATTTGTCCTTTGCCGAAATGAATTCTGGTCGGGTTCCGAAAACTGAAGTTATTCATCTGTCGGGTTTCCTTTTGGTGTGAGATAAAAATTATTGTACCGGATAGAACTTGAGTGTGTCCTCTGTCGGTGCAGACGAATGAATCTGGTTATCCGGGGTGCTCAATTTCTTCTGTGACAGTATCGGCCCCTGCGTTTCGCGGTGCACATACATGGCATGCAGGTATTCGCTGGCCTTAAATTTCATCACACTGTAGTCGAAGATAGTGCCGTCCTGGAAATTGGACAAGGAGGTGATCTGCAGCACCGGTTCCCGGTTCTGTATATTCAGTAACTGCTCTTCTTCCTTATCGGGCAGGACCGGTGAGAACTCCTGATAACTGCCTTCTATTTTCAGCCCCAGCTTGTCTTCGATGTATTCGAACTTGGAGTGTTCCAGTACCCGGATGGTCAGCTCGGGAAAGAGCGCGACAGGCATGAAACTTTCCTCGATGATCTGCGGCCGGTCATTGATCTTGCGTACACGTTTGGTGTGATAAACCCGCTCGGCCGGGCTGATTTTCAGTCGCTGGGCGATTTCGGTATCCGGATAGACGATAGAAAATTCAATGACTTCACTGGTAATGCGTTTACCTATTTCCTGTGAGCTTTCGACTCCACTGCGCAGCGGCTGCATCATGTGCACGATTTCTTTTTGCTTGATGTAAGTACCGCTGCCCTGTTTTTTCTCGATCAGATCCATGGTCACCAGTTCATCAATAGCCTTGCGGATGGAGACCCGGCTGGCCTGGTATTCTTCCATCAGTTGCCGTTCGGTCGGCAAGACATCTCCGATGGCAAATTCATCCGAGTTGATGCGGAACCGTAGTTTCTTGGCGATATTTTTATATAACACGGTTATTCCTTCGTATGAACACGACCTGTTCAGGACATAGTGGTTTTATGTAACCGGTAACAATAATACCAATATAAGATGAATTGAGCAGGAAGGATGTATAAAAAACTGGCACACTTCACAGGAAATGTGCCATGAGAGCGCTTAAGGTGCGGAGAGCTGTGCCAGCGGCAGCAGATCCAGCAACGGTTGCGGATAAACACCCAGCAGAATGACCAGTATCGCGGAGGTTAATACCATCAGACCACCGGTGGTCAGCCCCCAATCATTGGTCGCATCCCGTGATGGCATGCCCGGCGTGCGCAGATAGAGAATGCTGATCACTCGCAGATAGTAATAAAGCCCCACCGCGCTGCCGAAGACTACCGCCCCGGTCAGCCACCAGAAATGGAACTGGACACCGACAGTGAGAATGTAGAATTTGCCAATAAAACCGAGCGTCATCGGAATGCCGGCCAGTGACAGGAGCATGATGGTCAGGGCCGAGGAGAGGATCGGACGCCGCCAGAACAGACCGCGATACGCGGGCAGCTCATCGGCGTCCCGTTCCTGATACGGGCTCGACATCAGACTCACCACACCGAAACTGCCTACCGAGGTCAGCAGATACATCACCAGATAGAGCGCCACAGCTTCTTGCGATAATTCGCCCAGACGGCAGGCAACCAGCGCGACCAGCAGATACCCGAAATGCGCGGTGGAAGAAAAGCCGAGCAGGCGTTTCAGATTGTTCTGCAGCAGTGCCAGCAGATTGCCCACAATGATAGAAATAAAGGCCAGTCCGCCGAGCAGGCTGTAGAAGAAGGTGTCGGTTGCCGGAATGGAATAAAACAGGCGCAGCAGCACCGCGAACACGGCGATTTTACTGACCGTCGCCAGATAGGTGGTGACTGGTGCCGGTGCCCCCTGATAGACATCGGGTGTCCACAGATGGAATGGCACCAGTGACAGTTTGAAGCCCAGCCCGATAACCATCATTCCCAGTCCTACCACCAGCAGCGTGAGATGCGCATTCTCGACATCGGGCAACCGGGAAAGCCGGGCGCCGATAGTGGCGATATCGAGACTGCCGAGCTGAGCGTAAATCAGGGCGATACCAAACAGCAAAAACGCCGTGGCACTGGCGGAGAGCACCATGTATTTCACCGCCGCTTCCAGCGATCGCCGTTGTTTGAAGGCGTAACCGACCAGACCGAACAGTGGCAGCGACATCAGTTCGATACCAATAAACACGGCGGCCAGATGATGCGCCTGGGCCATGACGATGGCGCCGGTCGATGCCAGGATCAGGAGCAGATAAAACTCTTCCCGGTTATCCGGGAATTTTTTCAGCCAGGCACGGGCGAGCGTGATCGTGGCGAGCGAGCCAATCAGAATCAGCGCTGAGTAGAACAGCGCATAGCTGTCCACCATCAGCAGCGGCGTTACCTGCACGTCAGTGGCGCTGCTGGCCCAGAGCAGGCTGAACAACGCGGCGTTCAGCCCGGCTGCCGTGATAAAAAATACCTGCTTGTGGTTTCGTTGCCAGGCAATCGACAGCATCACGGCAATGGCGGTGAGTGCGGTCAGCAGCAGCGGCACCTCGGCGATAAATAAGACAGAATTAAACGACATACACTCCTCCTAGCGCTGATTCGTCATGACTGATGCGTCGCCGGGTTGCAGCAATGCACCGGTCATACCGCTGACATCCAGCACCGGTTGTGGATAAACACCGAGACCCACCAGCAAGATCACCAGTAACAGCAACATACTTAATTCACGGGTGCTCAGCGCTTTCAGGGCGGTATTCACTTTTCCCTGGCCGAAGCAGGCCCGCTGCAGCATGACAAGTGAATAGACAGACGCCAGTACCAGCCCCACGGTGGCTACCATGACGATCACCGGTTCCGAACCGAAACTGCCTAGCAGGATCATGAATTCGCCGACGAAGTTGCCGGTTCCCGGCAGTCCCAGTGACGCAACCGAGAAGAACAGCATGATTCCAGGCAGATAGCGCAGACGATGCCACAGCCCGCCCATTTCACGCAGGTCGCGGGTGTGCAGACGTTCATACAACTGACCACACATGATAAACAGCCCGGCCGCGGACAGGCCGTGCGCCACCATCTGCACGATCGCGCCCTGAATCGCGGTGGAAGTGCCGGCATACAGGGCAATCACGACAAATCCCATGTGCGAGATACTGGTATAGGCGACCAGACGCTTGATATCCGTCTGACTGAAGGCCAGTACGGCGCCGTAGACGATCCCGATGATCCCCAGCCACATGGCCACCGGCGCAAATTCGGCGGAGGCATTCGGAAATAGCGGGATCCCGAACCGCAGCAGACCGTAGGCGGCGGTTTTCAACAAAATGCCGGCCAGGTCGACCGAACCGGCGGTGGGAGCCTGGGAGTGGGCATCCGGCAGCCAGCCATGCAGCGGTACCAGCGGCATTTTTACGGCAAAGGCCACAAAGAAACCCAGCATCAGCAGAAATTCAACTTCGGCGGGCATCGAGGTGTTCAGCAAGGCCGTGTAATCAAACGTGATGGTACCGCTAGCCTGATAGTGCATGAACACCAGCGCCAGGATGGCCAGCAACATCAGCAGACCACTGGCCTGGGTATAGAGGAAAAACTTGGTGGCGGCATAGATACGGGTCCGGCCGTCGGAGCCGCTATGTCCCCATAGCGCAATCAGGAAGTACATCGGGACCAGCATCATTTCCCAGAAGAAGAAGAACAGGAACAGGTCCAGCGACAGGAACACACCGATCACGCCGCCCAGGATCCACAGCAGGTTCAGGTGGAAGAAACCGACCCGATCCTGAATTTCACTCCAGGAGCAGACGACCGCCAGTATCCCCAGCAGGCCGGTCAGTGTCACCATCAGCAGCGAGATACCATCCAGTGCCAGGTGGATGGAAATGCCAAAGCGCGGGATCCAGGACCACTGATGATCCAGTGTCCAGTTGCCTTGTCCCGGCAATACCAGCGAATAGTCATACGCATGCCACAGGCTCAGTGCCAGCAGCAATTGCAGCGCCATACTGATCAGCGCAATCCAGCGGGGGATGTTGGTGCCCTTATGGGTAAATTCCACCAGCCAGCAAAGGAAGCCGCCGATAAATGGTAACAATATTAACCAGAGTAAACTCACGACGGGCCTCCTAGTACATCAGCAACAGGGTCAAAACAACCAGCGCACCCAGACTCATGCTGGCGGCGTACCAGCGCAGACTGCCGGTGACCATCCGTACACTGAGGCGGTTCAGTATTCCGATAACCGGGACACTCAGTGCGATCATGCGATCCAGCGGATCCCGCTTCAGTAACTGCGCAATCCACTGATAGGGCATGACAAACAGGGTCTGATACAGCCAGTCGAATCCCCAGGCATGAAACCAGAGCTTACACAGTGGCCGTCCGACAGCGCTGTTGGCCAGTTGCCCGATCAACGGCCGTTTTCCCAGGAACAGGATGGCCGCCAGCGCAATACCGGCAATCGCAATGGTGGCGGAAAGCAGTTCAATCAGTAATTTCCCATCGTGGCTTTCACTGGCCGGCGGGAACACACTGGCCAGCGGCGGTGTAATCAATGCGCCGACAAAGGTGGAAAGCAGCATCAGCACCAGCAGCGGCAGATGATGACTGATGCCATGACCCGGATGCACGTTCAGCTTACTGTCACCGTGGAATACGATGAAGATGAGGCGGAAGGTGTACAGCGAAGTCAGAAAGGCGCCAACCAAACCGGATAGCAATAACCCGGAATAGCCGCCCTGGTACGCGGCAAACAGGATCGCGTCTTTACTGAAGAAACCAGCCGTCACGAAAGGCAGGGCTGCCAGAGCGGAACCCCCGATCAGGAATGCGGCATAAACCAGCGGGATCGACTTGCGTAGGCCGCCCATCTTGAAAATGTTCTGTTCATGATGACAGGCCAGAATGACGGAACCGGCGGAAAGGAACAGCAGCGCCTTGAAAAACGCATGCGTCATCAGATGGAACACCGCGCCACCCCAGGCACCAACCCCCAGCGCCAGGAACATGTAACCGATCTGACTCATGGTGGAATAGGCCAGGATACGTTTGATATCGGTCTGAACCAGTGCGGCAAAACCGGAAAGCAGCAACGTTACTGCGCCGACAATACCGACCAGATACAGCACATCCGGCGCCATCAGAAAGAGGCCATGCATGCGGGCGATCAGATAGACCCCGGCAGTTACCATGGTAGCGGCATGGATCAGCGCCGAGACCGGTGTCGGACCCGCCATGGCATCGGCCAGCCAGGTTTGCAGTGGCAACTGAGCCGATTTACCTACCGCACCACCCAGCAGCATCAGCGTGGCAAATTCGATGGTGGGATCACCGGCGGTCAGTTTCTGGGGGGCCAGCGTCAGAATATCGGCGATATTCAGTGTGCCCAGCTCACGATAGAGCACAAACAGGCCAATCGCCAGGAACACGTCACCGACCCGGGTCACGATGAACGCTTTCATCGCGGCAGCAATGTTATTGCGATCCTTGTAGTAGAAGCCGATCAGCAGATAACTGCACAGACCAACTCCTTCCCAGCCAAGATAGACAAACATCAGGTTATCCGCCAGCACCAGAAACAGCATGCTGGTGATAAACAGGTTGGTGTACGCGAAGAAACGGGAGTAGCCCTCTTCACCGCGCATATACCAGGACGCAAACAGGTGGATCAGGAAACCGACACCGGTGACGACGCCCAGCATGGTCAGCGATAAACCATCCAGATGCAGTACCAGTCCGACTTTCAGATCCAGGGTGTTGATCCATTGCCACAACGTCTGGCTGAAGGTGTTGGCTGCGCCTTGTTGCAGAAACTGCAGACCGACGAACAGCGTTGTCAGTGCAGAAAGCCCGATACTGCCGACGCCAATCAGCGCGGCGCGGTTTTCGCTTAATCTGCCGGCGGAAAAGGCGAGGAGCAGGAAGCCGGCAAACGGAAACAGACAAGTCAGGAATAACAGGCTCATCCGCGCATCTCCTTAACTGAATCGACATTCAGTGTGTGATGACGGCGGTACATCCGCATCAGCAGCGCCAGGCCAATACTGGCTTCGGCGGCCGCGAGGCTGATCACCAGGATATACATGATCTGGCCGTCAGTCTGACCATAACGGCTGCCGGCGACAATGAAGGCGAGCGCGGAGGCATTCATCAGGACTTCGATACTCATCAGAATGAATAACAGATTCCGGCGAATTAACAGTCCACACAGCCCCAGCGAGAACAGAATGGCTGCAACAAGCAGTCCATGTTCAAACGGAATGCCGTTCATGCATCATCCTCCTCATTGCGGGTGGAGATGATGTCACCACGGCGGCTTTCCCGGCCGAGGTGATAAGCCGCAACCAGACCAGCCAGCAGCAGCAGGGAGGCCAGTTCAACGGCCAGCACATAAGGGCCGTAGAGTGCGATGCCGACCTGTTTGGCAGTGATCGGCTCGCCAGTGATGATGCCGGGAATGCCGTGCAGTGCGGCGTAAAAAACCGCCATCTGACCGATACTCAGGATCAGGGGGCCAACCCAGGTTATTGGTCTCAGCCACTGCCGTTCCTGTTCCTGTGCGGTTCCCAGGTTCAGCATCATGACCACGAATACAAACAGCACCATGATGGCGCCGGCATAGACAATCACCTGCATGGCACCGGCGAAACTGGCGCCGAGGCTGAAGAAAATCATGCCGACCGCAATCAGTGACACGATCAGATAAAGCAGGGCATGCATCGGGTTCGTTCCGCTGATGACCCCGAGGGTAGCCAGAATCGCGACTACCGACGATCCATAAAACGCGAGTTCCATATCCGCGGGCTCCTTACGGCAGAATGCTTTTGACATCAATCGGGGCAGCCTCTTTCTGGGCAGTGCCTTTGGGCTTGCCATCAATCGCCATCCCGCTGACGCGGTAGAAGTTGTAATCCGGATATTTTCCCGGCCCGCTGATCAGCAGATCTTCTTTTTCATACACCAGATCCTGACGGCGATATTCGCCCATCTCGAAATCGGGGGTGAGCTGAATGGCGGTCGTTGGACAGGCTTCTTCGCATAAGCCGCAGAAGATGCAGCGGGAAAAATTGATGCGGAAAAACTCCGGATACCAGCGACCGTCCTCTCTTTCGGCTTTCTGCAGGGAAATACAACCCACCGGACAGGCAACGGCGCACAGGTTGCAGGCCACGCAGCGTTCATCACCGTCAGGATCCCGGGTCAGTACGATCCGGCCGCGATAGCGCGGGGCTAACGGTACTTTTTCTTCCGGATAACAGAGCGTGTCGCGTGGGCGGAAGGAGTGGGAAAAAACCATCGCCAGACTGCGCAACTGGGTGCCAACACCTTGTACTATTTGTTTTATATTCACGTTTTTTTCCTCACTCCGCCTGTAACAGGATCAGGGCACCGGTCACCAGCAGGTTTACCAGTGTCAGCGGCAGACAGACTTTCCAGCCAAAGGTCATAACCTGGTCATAACGCGGGCGGGGCAATGACGCCCGCAGCAAAATAAACAGCATCATGAAGAAGCCGGTTTTCAGCGCAAACCAGACCACCGGCGGTAGCCAGGGACCATGCCAGCCACCGAAAAACAGCGTCACCAGCAAGGCGGAAACCAGTACGATCCCGATGTATTCGCCAACGAAGAACATCCCCCATTTCATGCCGGAATATTCAATGTGATAGCCATCGGCCAGTTCCTGTTCGGCCTCCGGCTGGTCAAACGGATGCCGGTGAGTAACGGCCACGCCGGCGAAGGCAAAGGTGATGAAGCCAAAGAATTGCGGAATGATGAACCAGAGGTCGCTTTGCGCTTCAACGATGTCACGCATGTTGAAGGAACCGGTTTGCGCCACCACGCCCATCAGCGACAGGCCGAGAAACACCTCGTAACTTAAGGTTTGCGCGGAAGCACGCAGACTGCCCAGCAGGGAGTACTTGTTGTTGCTCGACCAGCCGGCGAACAGCACGGCATAGACCGCCAGTCCGGCGATTGCGAGAAAGAAGAGGATCCCGATATTCAGATCGGCCACACCCCAGTCGGGGGTAATCGGCACAATCGCAAACGCGATCAGGAAAGAGCAGAATGCGATCATCGGTGCCAGAACAAAGATCAGCCGATCCGCAAAAGGCGGGATCCAGTCTTCCTTGAAAAACATTTTGATCATATCGGCGACCAGCTGGAAGATACCGAATGGTCCGACCCGGTTCGGGCCGTAGCGATCCTGCCAGAGACCGAGCAGACGCCGTTCGATAAAGCTCATGAAGGCACCGATCCCGACCACAATAACCAGCACAATCAGCGCTTTGCCGATGGCGATCAGCAGATCAATTAATTCTGCGGAGATTGTCATGTTCTGACCTCCTGCAATGAGTCAATCGTTGCCGCCAGCATGGCCGGAGTGAACGGTGTCACGCCCAGCGGCAAGCCGATCAGACCATCCGCCAGATGATGACTGATTCTTACCGGCAGCGTGAATGGCTGGTTATCCCAGACAAAGCGGACCACCGAGCCTTCCTGCAATTTCAGACGCGCAGCATCGTCTTCACTCAGCCAAAGTACTGGGGTTGCCATGCGTTGCAGCATCACCGGTGAACGCTGCGTCAGTTCTTCACTGCCAAACAGCTGCCAGTGAGCCACGATCTGAAAATTGGTATCCGGCAGATAAGCCGGTGGGATCGTGGTCTGATATTCCGCCTGGCCGGACAGCGCACTGTCAAACAGGCGGGTTCCCGGATCGCCGGCGCGCAGATGACCGCCGACCTCATCCTGGAATTTGTTCCAGGCGGAAGGGGAGTTCCAGCCCGGTGCCCAGGCAAACGGGACTTGCTGGAATGTTTCCCGGCTGCCGATATAACCCTCCATGGAGAAGGCAAAGGCGGAATCCGGATCCTGCGCGGCCTGCGGTTCACTGACATCAATGTTGGCGCGCATGGAGGTGCGGCCACTGTAGCGGTGTGGTGAACGGGCCAGCTTCATGCCTTTGATGCGGAATTTGGCATCCGGCGCGGCATCGGCAATGCCGCGCAGTTCCGCGATGGTCTCGGCGCAGCGGGTGACGATGTCATCCAGCTCGCCCCAGTCCATCCGACGGTGCGTCTGCAGACTGTTCAGCACATGCAGCCAGTGCCAGCTGGCTTTGACTGAGCGGCTGTTATCGTAATAGGTGGGATCAAACACCTGGAAGAAGCGCTGCGCCCGGCCTTCATTGTTGATCAGCGTACCATCCGCTTCGGCAAACGTGGCTGCAGGCAAGACCCAGTCTGCCATCTCGGTCAGTCCGGTTGGCTGGTGGTCGAGCACGATGAGCTGCTGCACTTTTTCCAGTGCCGCCTGTACGCGTGATGCCGGCAGACGACGGAACAGATCATTTTCTGTCACAATCAGCGTATCGATACGCCCCTGTTCCAGTTCGCTCAGCATCTGTTCCAGCGGCTTGCCGCCGATCAAGGCACTCCCTACGCTGTTGGCCTCGGCCGCCACCAGTGACAGACTGACATCGGCATTTTGCTGCTTCAGCGCCCGGACAATGTTGGCAGCAGCATCCAGTAACGCAGGGGTTTCCGATGTGGTGCCGGTGATGATTAACGGTTTTTTCGCTTTTGACAGACCGTCGGCAATTTTCTGTGCCATGGCCATCAGATTGTCGTCCGCATAAGGGACTGCTGGTGCCGCACGATCCAGCAGGTGTGCGACGGCAAATCCCAGGCGGGCCTGATCCGCATAAGCCGCGTGGTAATGCAGACAGGCGGCGTCATCCAGACGCGTGCTGTCGACGCTGGTGAGATAGAGCGGGAAGCGATCGTTTTGTCCGATATTCTGGATGGCGGCAATCTGCCAGACATCCACTTTCAACTCTGTTGCCATCTGACGGGCTTTACCCTTGACGGCCTGACGCACCGACAGTGCCATGCGGGCCGCAGTCTGGGTCAGATCTTCACCCAGGACCAGAATGGCATCACAGCTTTCGATTTCGCGCAGGGTGGGGGTATGTACTCCGCTGTGACGCAGCAAGGTGGTCATTTTCTGCAGACACTGCCACTCCCGGGTGGCAATGCCACTGGAAAAGTTGCCGGCGCCCACCAGTTCCCGCAGCATGAAGTTGCTTTCCGTACTGGCCCGGGGAGAACCAATGCCGGCAATCCGTTTATTCTGACGCAGAAGATCGGCTATTTTTTCCGCTGCTTCCGTGGTGCTCAGTTCAAACCGCTGGCCTTCATGCCGGTGCCAGGCTTTGTAAGGCCGTTCAGGCAAGTTGACATAGCCATAACCGAAGCGTCCGCGGTCACAGAGAAAGTAATGGTTGATCCCACCGTGATAACGGTTTTCGATGCGGCGCAGCTCGCCATAACGCTCACCGGGACTGATGTTACAGCCCAGGCTGCAACCGTGGCAGATACTGGGGGCAAACTGCATGTCCCATTTGCGGTTGAACCGGGCCGACTGGGTTTTGTCGGTGAACACGCCGGTCGGGCAGACTTCAACCAGGTTGCCGGAGAACTCGCTCTCTAGGGTGCCGGATTCGACCCGGCCGAAATAAACATTATCGTGTGCGCCATAGACGCCCAAATCACTACCATCCGCGTAATCTTTGTAATAACGCACACAGCGGTAACAGGCGATACAACGGTTCATTTCATGATTGATGAACGGGCCGAGATCCTGATTTTCATGCGTACGCTTGGTGAAACGGTAACGGCGGGTGTTATGACCGGTCATCACCGTCATATCCTGCAGATGACAGGCGCCGCCTTCCTCACAGACCGGACAATCGTGCGGATGATTCAGCATCATCCATTCATTCACACTTTGGCGGAATGCGACCGCTTCCTCATCTTCAATCGAGATATAGGTGCCGTCACTGGCGGGGGCCATACAGGACATCACCAGCCGGCCGCGTTTATCGTCGGGACCGGAATATTGTTTTACGGCACATTGCCGGCAGGCGCCGACACTGCCGAGCGCCGGATGCCAGCAGAAATAGGGGACATCCAGCCCCAGAGACAGACAAGCCTCCAGCAGGTTATCCGCTCCGTTGACTTCATACTCTTTGCCGTCTACATGAATTGTGGCCATAGCAACATCACTTCCTTTTTTATATCCGGTGATCACCAGCGCTGTTCCAGCAGATTGGGTTGTATCCCGGCCGGAACAGGGGAAGACAGCATGGGATCGCGGGTAATGCCGGCTTCAAACTCTGCTCTGAAATATTTAATGGCACTCTGTAATGGTTCCACGGCACCGGGTGCGTGAGCGCAGAACGTTTTCCCCGGACCCAGATCGCGGCACAGTTGCTCCAGTGTTTCGATATCGCCCGGCTGACCTTCCCCTTGTTCCAGGGCCTGCAGGATTTTGACGCTCCACGGCAAACCTTCCCGGCAGGGGGTACACCAGCCACAGGATTCCCGGGCAAAGAATTTTTCCAGATTCAGTGTCAGTGACACCATATTGATTTCGTGATCCACCGCCATCGCCAGCGCGGTACCCAGACGGCTGCCGGCTTTCCCGATGGAATCAAAATCCATAGGCAGATCAAGATGTTGTTCCGTCAGGAAATCCGTACCGGCACCGCCCGGCTGCCAGGCTTTCAACGTCAGGCCATCGCGCATGCCGCCGGCGTAATCTTCCAGCACTTCACGGGCGGTTGTGCCGAAGGGGAGTTCCCACAGTCCGGGATTCTTTACCCGTCCGGAGAAACCCATCAGCTTGGTACCGGCATCGTTGCTCTTGCCGGCAGACAAGCCTTTGTACCAGTCCACGCCGTTCAGCAGGATGGCTGGCACGTTATTCAGAGTTTCCACGTTGTTGACGCAGGTCGGTTTGCCCCAGGCACCGGCCAGGGCCGGGAACGGCGGTTTGGCCCGCGGATTGGCCCGGCGGCCTTCCAGTGAATTGATCAGCGCGGTTTCCTCGCCGCAGATGTAACGGCCGGCACCGGTATGTACGAACAGTTCAAAGTTAAAACCGGTTCCGAGGATGTTCTTACCGAGGAAACCCGCTTTGGTAGCTTCGTCAATCGCATGACGTAACCGTTCCGCCGCGACAACATATTCACCACGCAGGAAGATGTAACCGCGGTAAGCCTGCAGGGCGTAAGCGCCAATCAGCATGCCCTCAATCAGCTGGTGGGGCAGTTGTTCCAGCAGCAGACGATCTTTGTAAGTGCCGGGTTCCATTTCATCGGCATTACACAACAGATATTTCCTGTCGAATTTCGGATCCATCGGCACCAGGCTCCACTTCACGCCGGTCGGGAAACCGGCGCCGCCACGGCCACGTAATCCGGCTGCTTTCACCTGTTCCGTCACGGCAGTCGGTGCCAGCGCCAGTGCTTTTTCCGCGCCGGCATAACCCTGTTTGGCCCGGTATTCCTCAAACCAGACTGGCTGCTGATCGACCCGCAGCCGCCAGGTGAGGGGATGAGAATCAGCAGTTCGGATCATGGATATTGCTCCAGCAGTTCGTCGATTTTGTCTGCGTTCAGATGACTGTGAGTATCCTCATCGATCATCATGGACGGCCCTTTATCACAGTTACCCAGGCAGCAGACGGGCAGCAGGGTGAAACGGTTATCGGCTGTGGTCTGACCTGGCCGGATACCCAATTTTTCCTCCAGCGTCTGCTGTATCGTCTGATAACCGTTGATGAAACAAACCACGCTGTCGCAATAGCGGATGATGTGACGGCCAACCGGCTGACGGAAAATCTGGCTGTAGAAGGTTGCCACGCCTTCCACATCCGAAGCCGGGATGCCCAAGACATCCGCGATGGCATAGATAGCGCCGTCAGGCACCCAGCCGCGTGCCTGCTGGACAATTTTCAGTGCTTCGATGCTGGCAGCGCGCGGATCTTCATAGTGATGCATCTCGTGCTGAATTGCTGTCCGTTCAGAATCTGACAGTACAAATGGCTCATTTTTGCTTTGGCATTGATGATTCATAGTTAGCGATCCACATCTGACATAACGAAATCGATACTACCCAGATACACAATCAGATCGGAGACCAGGTGACCGTGGATCACGGACGGGATCTGCTGCAGGTGGGCAAAGCTGGGTGTTCTGATACGCGTGCGGTAGCTCATGGTGCTGCCATCGCTGGTCAGGTAATAACTGTTGGCGCCCTTGGTCGCTTCAATCATCTGGAAGGATTCTTGTGCCGGCATGATTGGCCCCCAGGAAACCTGCAGGAAGTGATTGATCAGGGTTTCAATGTGCTGCAGGGTGCGCTCTTTGGGTGGCGGTGTAGTCAGCGGATGATCCGCCTTGAACGGACCTGCCGGCATGTTGTGCATACATTGCTCGATGATGCGCATGCTCTGGCGGATCTCTTCCACCCGCACCATGGCCCGATCGTAGGCGTCGCCGTTCTGACCGACCGGGACATCGAAATCAAACATTTCGTAACCGGAGTAAGGGCGCCATTTACGCAGGTCAAAGTTCAGTCCTGTTGCACGTAAGCCGGCGCCGGTCACCCCCCAGTTCAGCGCCTGCTGGGTGTTATAGGCGGAAATACCGACGGTGCGGCCCATCAGCACACTGTTTTTCAGTGCCGCTTTGACATATTCATTCAGACGTTCCGGCAGCCAGTCGAGCAGATTCTCTTTCACCAGACGTTGCCAGCCCTGCGGCAGATCATGGGCTACACCGCCAATCCGGAACCAGGAAGGATGCATACGCGCACCAGTCACAGCCTCAATGATGTTGTAGATTTTCTGCCGGTCGGTGAAGGCATAGAACACCGGCGTCATGGCGCCGACGTCCTGGATGTAAGTACCGAGGAACAGCAGATGGCTGTTGATGCGGAACAGTTCAGACATCATGATACGGATATATTTCACGCGATCCGGTACTTCAATGCCGGCCAGTTTTTCCACCGACAGCACATACGGCAGGTTATTCATCACCCCGCCCAGATATTCCACCCGATCGGTATAAGGGATATAGCTGTGCCAGGACTGACGTTCGCCCATCTTCTCGGCGCCACGGTGGTGGTAACCGATATCGGGTACACAATCGAGGATCTCTTCACCATCCAGTTGCAGCACAATCCGGAACGCACCGTGAGCAGATGGATGGTTCGGCCCCAGGTTCAGAAACATGTAGTCTTCACTGCTGGTACCGCGTTTCATGCCCCATTCTTCCGGTTTGAACAGCAACTGTTCCTGCGCCTCATCCTGGCGCATTTCATCCAGCATGAAGGGCTCAAACTCGGTCGCGCGGGCAGGGTAATCTTTACGTAACGGATGACCTTTCCAGTTGCGCGGCATCAGAATGCGGGTCAGATGCGGATGTCCATCGAAATGGATCCCAAACATGTCCCAGACTTCTCTTTCATACCAGTTGGCGTTCTGAAACTCGCCGGTGAGGGAAGGCATCCGCAGATCCGATTCGGTGAGCGGTACTTTCAGGATCACATCACTGTTCCGGTCGATCGACAGCAAGTGATAGAACATAGTGAATTCGGAAGCCGGTAATCCCTGACGATGTGTCCGCAGCCGTTCGTCGATGGCATGCAGGTCATACAGCATCACAAATGGTTTGGGCGCATGCCGCAGATAGCGGATCACGTTCAGTAAGACATCCCGCCGGATCCACACAACCGGGATCCCCATCCGGGTACTCTGTACATGCAGAATATCGTGCAGAAAGCGGTGCAATAACTCCTGCACTACCGGCGTATCCTGCAGATCACGGGTATGCCACAGTTGCATCTCAGAATTGACCGGAAATTGTTGTGTCAGCTGGCTCATGATGTCGCCCTTACAACTTGTCAGGAGTTGGCAGATTGGTGACTGCAATACGCTGGTCACGGGACAGCTCTTTCTCGCAAGGCATCTGTGCCCGGTAAACCCCCTGATCGCCAACCACCCATGACAGCGGACGACGCTCTTCTCCAATCGATTTTTGCAGCAGCAGCAAGGCCTGCAGGAAGGCTTCCGGCCGTGGCGGACAGCCCGGAATATACACATCCACCGGCAGGAATTTATCCACGCCCTGGACGACCGAATAGATATCGTACATGCCGCCGGAGTTGGCGCAGGCACCCATACTGATCACCCATTTGGGCTCCAGTAACTGTTCATAAAGACGCTGGATAACCGGCGCCATTTTGATGAAAGGGGTACCGGCGATGACCATAAAATCCGCCTGACGGGGCGATGCCCGGATAACTTCTGCCCCGAACCGTGCCACATCATGGACAGCGGTAAACGCGGTCGTCATTTCCACATAACAACAGGAGATCCCGAAGTTATAAGGCCAGAGCGAATTCTTTCGTCCCCAGTTCACCGTCGAGTTCAGGACGTTTTCCAGTTTGCCGAGCAGAATGCCGCGGCCAACCTCCTGCAACGGATCATTCACAGTCTGTTTCTTTTCCGCCGGATAACGCTCGATCGGGGCGTTCGGATCGATACGGGTCAGGGTGTACTTCATGACAAGCCTCGTGCTTACCTGGATTGATCAGTGTGATGAGAAGAGGAGGGCTGGTCTTTCGGCGCCCAGTCAAGTGCACCAATGCGCCACAGATAGATCAGGCCAACCAGTAGCAGAACGACAAAGGTTGCAGCCTCAAGAAAGCCAAGCCAGCCGCTCTCCCGAACAGAAACAGACCAGGCAAACAGAAACAGCGCTTCCACGTCAAAAATCACGAAGAACATCGCTATCAGATAAAATTTTGCGGAAAAACGCAGGCGGGCGCTGCCGACAGAATCGACACCCGATTCGAAAGGTTTGTTTTTGCTGCGTCCGTAAGCCCGCCCACCCAGAAAAGCGGCCAGCCCAATCATGATGCCGCACAATGCGATAGCAGCCAGAACATAAAATAAAAAAGAACCGTTATGCGCCAAATCAGCCATATGCCACCTCTGTCAGCAATCTTGCTGCAGCTTTAATTATCGGTAGAGATAAGGGACATCCCATCCCGTCAGCGGAAGGTGGAACAGATGAACGGAGTCAGACAACCCGTTCTGTAAATACGGGGTTGCGGGCTCTGCACTTCCAGGATCCGGAGGCAGGGACTGTTTTCACACGAATTCCATTTCAGACTAGTTAATCACGTGCAGAGTCGCCAGAGAGAATGTAAAAATCGTGAAGAAGAACAATTAAGCCTTATTCTGTATACACTTAAATCTTCGCGTATGTTACGAACTGCTCATGGAAAGGTGTATTGGAAATGATTGTTTCTGTGAGTGTGAGCAACAAATTTATAACAAATCACATACCGTCATTCAGAATAAATTTTCACCCATCGTCTTAATGAATACGTTTACACAAATAAAAAACAATAACTTAACGGAATTTTTATTCGCCAGAGGTCTCTATCGAAGCTTATTACCAATTATTGTTTATTGTAACTGATTGTAACTGACCTTGTGCGGCGTATAGATTCACAATTTTTTAACAATAAAGTCTCGAATTTAACGTTTATGTAAGCGATACCATTGTTTTACGGAACGGCAAGGGGCTTCAATGGTGGCAGATAGGCGCCATATACAGGCAAAAGTGTTAGCGGATTCCCGAAACTGAAGAATTATTGATGTAAACGATTTCATATTGCAGGGAAGATCACAAAAGAATAACAGAAAACTGAGTAATGTTATTGACGAACAAGCTCAATGACAAAACAGTTGTTGGGATTTCCATAAAAGTGCTTTGCAGCAAAAAGAATAACTGGAGAAAAACCGAATGAAAAAGTTCTCTAAATTAGCTGTAATTTTAGCTGGTCTGACCATTGGTGCCGCTGCGCAGGCAGAAACTCTGCTGGGCTTCACTGTCTATAAATACGATGACAACTTCATGTCAGCAGTTCGTAAAGCGATCGAGAAAGAAGGCGCTCAGTATAAAGATGTCGAATTGCTGATGAACGACTCTCAGAACGATCAGTCCAAACAGAACGACCAGATCGACGTATTGATTTCCAAAGGCGTAAAAGCGCTGGCTATCAATCTGGTTGACCCTGCTGCAGCACCGGTTGTGATTGAAAAAGCCAAAGAAGCTGAAATTCCGGTTGTGTTCTACAACAAGGAACCAAGCAAAGAAGCGCTGGCCAGCTATGACAAAGCTTATTATGTAGGAACTGACTCGAAAGAATCAGGCATCATTCAGGGCGACATCATTGCTAAGCAATGGAAAGCGCACCCGGAATGGGATCTGAATAAAGATGGCGTGATTGACTATGTATTGCTGAAAGGCGAACCAGGTCATCCGGATGCTGAAGCACGTACTACCTACGTGACCAAAACGCTGGACGAAACCCATAAGATCAAAACCAATCCGCTGAACGTCGATACCGCCATGTGGGATACCGCAATGGCGAAAGACAAGGCAGACGCATGGTTGTCTGGTCCTAATGGCGCCAAGATCGAAGTTGTTATTGCTAACAACGACGCAATGGCCATGGGTGCGGTAGAAGCACTGAAAGCGCATGGCAATACCAAAACGCCAGTGTTTGGTGTAGACGCACTGCCGGAAGCGCTGGCGATGGTAGAAGCCGGGACAATGGCTGGCACCGTACTGAACGATGCCAACAACCAGGCGAAAGCGACTTTCGATCTGGCTAAAAACCTGGCTGAAGGCAAAGCGGCTGCGGAAGGTACTCAGTGGCAGATCGTCGATAAAGTGGTACGTGTACCATACGTAGGCGTCGATAAAGATAACCTGAGCCAGTTCAAGTAATACATAAACCCTTCGAAGTAGACCTGATAAGAGGAGGATGCTCCTCCTCTTATTTCTTTATGGTTGTGGCAATATTATGGCTGATATCACAGTGAATTCATCTCAGGAATATCTGCTGGAAATGGTAGGTATTTGCAAAGAGTTTCCGGGTGTAAAAGCTTTGGATAATGTGAATTTAAAAATCCGTCCACATTCAGTCCATGCATTAATGGGTGAAAATGGTGCGGGTAAATCCACATTATTAAAATGCTTGTTCGGTATCTATGAAAAAGATGCCGGCACAATTATTTTCCAGGGCAAAGAAATTAATTTTCACTCTGCCAAAGAAGCATTGGATAACGGTGTTTCTATGGTGCACCAGGAATTAAACCAGGTAAGACAACGTTCCGTGATGGATAACATGTGGTTGGGGCGCTACCCGACAAAGGGCATGTTTATTGATCACAACAAAATGTATAAAGATACCAAGGAAATATTTGAAGAACTGGGTATCGATATCGACCCTAAAGAAAAGGTTGCCAATCTTTCTGTATCTCAAATGCAGATGATCGAGATTGCCAAGGCGTTCTCGTATAATGCAAAAATTGTAATTATGGATGAACCGACTTCATCTCTGACCGAGAAAGAAGTGAATCATCTGTTTACCATTATCCGCAAATTAAAAGATCGCGGCTGCGGTATTGTTTATATCTCGCATAAAATGGAAGAAATATTCCAGTTATGCGATGAAATCACTATTCTGCGTGACGGTCAGTGGGTAAATACCTGTTCACTTGAAGGGTTAGACATGGACAAGATCATCGGTATGATGGTCGGTCGTGAACTGACACAGCGTTTCCCGCCAAAAGTGAACCGGCCGAAAGAAGTCATTCTGGAAGTCGAAGGTTTGACCGCCCTGAATCAGCCATCAATCAAGGATGTGACCTTCCAGTTGCGCAAAGGCGAGATCCTCGGTATTGCCGGCCTGGTCGGTGCGAAACGTACCGAGATTGTTGAAACGATTTTCGGGATCCGCGAGAAAGCATCCGGCACCATTAAACTGCATGGTAAAGAAGTTAAGAACGTCGATGCGCATGATGCCATCCGCAATGGTTTTGCGCTGGTAACGGAAGAACGTCGTTCCACCGGTATTTACAGTCAGCTGGATATCGCATTCAACTCGCTGATTGCCAATATGGATAATTACAAAGGCAAGTCTGGTTTATTGGATAATAAACGCATGAAGAGTGATACCCAGTGGGTGATTGACTCGATGCGTGTAAAAACACCAAGCCAGAAAACAGCGATTGGAACATTATCCGGTGGTAACCAGCAGAAAGTTATTATTGGCCGCTGGTTGTTAACCCAGCCGGAAATATTAATGCTGGATGAACCAACGCGCGGTATTGATGTTGGTGCAAAATTTGAAATTTATCAATTGATGCTTGAATTAGCCAAAAAAGATAAAGGCATTATTATGATTTCATCAGAAATGCCGGAATTATTAGGTATCACCGATCGTATTCTTGTGATGAGTAACGGTCGTGTGGCAGGCATTGTTGAAACAGAAAAAACTGATCAGCAAGAAATTATGCGTTTGGCAGCTTTGTATTTGTAATCCGGGGATATACATCATGAATGTATCAAAAACTCTAAACTACCTGAAAAATGGTGGTATTTATGTGGTTCTTTTAATTTTACTGGCGATCATTATTATTAAAGAGCCTACATTTTTAAGTCTGAATAACTTCAGTAATATCCTCACTCAATCTGCAGTACGTGTCATTATTGCGTTAGGTGTGGCTGGTCTGATTGTTACCCAAGGTACCGACTTGTCGGCCGGTCGTCAGGTTGGTCTGGCGGCAATCATTGCTGCGACATTACTGCAGGCAATGACAAACGTGAATAAGGTATTCCCGTCCATCGGCGAAATCCCGATCCCGGTTGTTATCCTGATTGTGTGTGCGGTGGGCGCGCTGATCGGTTTAATCAACGGTATCATCATTGCCAAACTGAATGTGACGCCATTTATTACCACTTTGGGCACCATGATCATCGTCTATGGTGTGAACTCACTGTACTACGATCTGGCCGGTGCATCACCGATTGCTGGTTTTGATCCACGTTTCTCCAGTTTTACCCAGGGCTATTTCAAGATCGGGACGTTTAAACTGTCTTATCTGGTGATTTACGCCGCCATTGCGACCGCACTTATCTGGGTACTGTGGAACAAAACCAAATTTGGTAAAAACATTTTCGCGATTGGTGGTAACCCTGAAGCAGCGAAAGTATCGGGTGTTAACGTCACGCTGAACCTGATCCTGATCTATATGCTGTCCGGTGTGTTCTATGCCTTCGGCGGTATGCTGGAAGCGGGTCGTATCGGTAGTGCGACTAACAACCTGGGTTTCATGTATGAACTGGACGCGATAGCTGCGTGCGTCGTGGGTGGTGTCTCCTTCAGTGGTGGTGTGGGTACCGTACTGGGCGTTATTACCGGGGTAATCATCTTCACGGTTATCAACTACGGTATGACTTATATCGGTGTGAACCCTTACTGGCAGTTCATCATCAAGGGCGCGATCATCATCATGGCAGTAGCGCTGGACTCGCTGAAATACGCCAAGAAAAAATAAATAGTTTCAGTTTCACCCCCAAGTACGAATCGGCCTGTCTGTTCTCAGACAGGCCGAATTATTTTTGATGGGTATCTGGCAGGCAAAAAAGAACCGGCAGATAAACGATCTGCCGGTTACAAAGATAAAACGGAAAATAAGAGAGGGAAGGTTACCGGGTTTCCTGAGGAGCAATCGCCGATGACTGCCGTTTGACCAGGACAGGCCGAAACATCTGGGCTCTGTGATCGGAGGTTTCGCCTGTGGCCAGCTGCATTGCCATCTGCGTGGCTTTGGAGGCCATCATGGAAATAGGGTAACGCATGGTTGTTAATTTAGGCCGCGAGAAGCGGGCAAAGATAACATCATCAAAACCCACCACGGAGACGTCTTCCGGTACTCTGAAGCCGTTATCAATCAGTACCGAAATGATCCCTGTGGCCATCGCATCGTTATACGCCACGACGGCAGTAAAAGGGCTGCCACGACCCAGCAGGTTCTGGATAGCCTGTTCACCGCCTTCTTCATTCGGTTCGGAACGTTCCACTGCAATTTCATCCTGATCCAGTCCGGATTCGCGCAGCGCGTCCTGATAGCCCCGAATGCGTTCATGAGCGTCTTCGATATCATATTTGGATGCCACACAGGCAATATGCTTATGCCCTAATTCGATCAGATGCTGAGTGATGGTGTAACTGCCGTAATGATTATCCAGCCAGATGCAGCGGGAAGGGAGTTCGGGGAGTAACCGGTTGATAAATACCATGCCCGGCGATTTTTGGGCATAGGCGGTCAATTCTTCGTTACTGAGCGCTTTACTGTGAATGATCAGTGCTTCACAGCGCTTGCTGATTAAAAGCTCAATGGTCTCGCGTTCCTGTGCGGCATCGTGCGAGCCGTTACCGATCAATAAATGTTTATGATGTGCCCGGCATTCTGTTTCAATGGCTTTCACCATCGCACCAAAAAACGGATCGGCCACATCAAAAACCATACAACCGATGGTATCGTTTACTCTGCTTACTAACGCTCTGGCATTGGGATCCGGGCTGTAATTTAACTCTTCCATGGCCCGCTTAACTGCTTCTCTTGCGGCTTCACCGGTTTTAGGGGAGTTGTTTATCACCCTTGAAACGGTTGCAATTGAAACTCCTGCCAGCTTCGCGACGTCTTTAATGGTTGCCATAATGCGTATTTCTCATCCGGAACGCGTAATTTTCATGCATAACTGCCTGCAATATAACAGGGATAGTTATACGGCCACCAGTACTAATCCATACTAATCACAGGATATAAATCAGGAATAAGTGTAAACGTTTACATTTTGTATGTCAGATCACAGTCTGACCTTTCACTCTCTTCTAGACTAGCGAATAACAAATATACCAACCAAGGGTTAGCCTTATCTTGAGAGGAGATAACATGAAAATTCTGGTTACCGGCGGAACAGGTTACATAGGCAGTCATACCTGTCTGGCTTTAATGTCCGCAGGTTTGGAGCCGGTCATTCTGGATAACTTATGCAACAGCAAGTTATCTGTCCTGGACAGAATTGAAGAGATTTCAGGAAAACGTCCGCTGTTTTATCAGGGCGATATCCGGGATCCTGCATTATTAGATCGTATTTTTCAGGAACAGCAGATTGCTGGCGTGATCCATTTCGCCGCATTAAAAGCTGTCGGCGAATCCACACAAAAGCCTTTTGAATATTTCGAAAACAACATCTCCGGCACGCTGAGTCTGCTGGGGGCGATGCGCCGGGCCGGTTGTTACCGCTTCATTTTCAGTTCTTCTGCCACGGTTTACGGCGATCCGCAAACCGTACCTATTCAGGAAGATTCTCCCCGTTCCACCATGAGCCCGTATGGCCGAACCAAACTCATGATTGAACAGATCCTGGAGGATATGCAGAAGGCCGATCCGCGCTGGAGCATCACGTTACTGCGTTATTTCAATCCGATTGGTGCGCATGAATCAGGCCGGATGGGCGAAGATCCGCAGGGTATTCCGAATAACCTGATGCCTTTCATCACCCAGGTCGCGATTGGCCGCCGGGATTGTCTGAGCATCTTTGGCAATGATTATCCGACGAAGGATGGTACCTGCGTCCGTGATTACATTCATGTCATGGATCTGGCGGAAGGGCACGTCAAGGCCTGGCAGGTCTGCGGCGAACAGGCCGGCTTGCATATTTATAACCTCGGCACGGGGCAGGGCGTCAGTGTGCTGGAAATGGTCAATGCCTTTGCCCGCGCCTGTGGTCTGGAAATTAATTACAAACTTGTCGACCGTCGCCCCGGCGATGTTGCGGAATGCTGGGCTGATCCGGCGAAAGCTGAGCGTGAACTGGGCTGGAAAGCCACCCGAACGCTGGACGATATGACCCGGGACAGCTGGCGCTGGCAGAAAAATAATCCGAACGGATACGAGGAATAAAACATGTTTAACCCGATCGACCATCCTCATCGTCGTTTCAATCCGCTGACAGGACAGTGGGTATTAGTATCACCGCACCGGGCGAAACGCCCGTGGCAAGGACAGGTAGAAAAAGCCGCGCCGGATGATCGTCCGGCCCATGATCCGGATTGCTATCTCTGTGCCGGTAATACCCGGGTGAATGGCGAGAAAAATCCGGATTACAAGGGTACGTTCGTTTTCACTAACGATTTTGCGGCCTTAATGACAGACACACCGGATTCTCCGGCGTCCGCAGATCCTTTATTCCAGAGTCAGTCGGCCCGTGGTACCAGCCGCGTGATCTGTTTTTCACCGGATCACAGCAAAACACTGCCGGAATTGCCGGTGCCGGCTATCCGTCAGGTGATTGATACCTGGTGTGAACAAATTACCGATCTGGCCAAAGACTATCTGTGGGTGCAGGTATTCGAGAACAAAGGCGCGGCGATGGGCTGCTCCAATCCTCATCCGCACGGCCAGATCTGGGCAAATAGCTTCCTGCCGAATGAGCTGGCACGTGAAGAATTGACGCAGAAGCAGTGGCTGGCTGAAAAAGGCGCGCCGCTGTTGCTGCAATATGCGCAGAAGGAACAGCAATCTGGTGAACGGACCGTGGTGGAAACAGAACACTGGATTGCCGTCGTGCCTTACTGGGCTGCCTGGCCTTTCGAAACGCTGCTGCTCCCGAAAACGCACGTTCGTCGCCTGACCGAACTCAGTGATGAACAGAAGCAGGATCTGGCCCTGGCACTGAAAAAACTGACCAGCCGCTATGACAACCTGTTCCAGTGCTCTTTCCCGTACTCGATGGGATGGCATGGCGCACCGCATCAGGAAGGCAACATGGATCACTGGCAGTTACACGCACATTTTTATCCGCCATTGCTGCGCTCCGCCACCGTCCGCAAATTTATGGTGGGGTATGAAATGCTGGCTGAAACCCAGCGGGATCTGACACCAGAGCAGGCTGCAGAACGTTTACGCGCCGTGAGCGACATTCACTACAAAGAACAGGCTTAAGGAAACATATCTATGTCATTAAAAGAAAAAGTACACGCTGTATTTCAGAGCAGTTTTGGTTGTGAACCGGATTTCTACGTCCGGGCACCGGGGCGCGTAAATCTGATCGGTGAACACACGGACTATAACGATGGGTTTGTGCTGCCTTGCGCGATTGACTATGAAACGGTCGTGGCGCTGCAACGTCGGGATGATGACAAAGTGGTGGTCGTGGCTGCCGATTATGCCAATCAGAAAGATGAGTTTTCACTGTCACAACCGATCGAAGCGCATGCTGACCAGCTCTGGAGTAACTATATCCGCGGCGTAGTGAAATATTTGCTGGAAAAAGGGTTCAGCCTGAAAGGCTTGAACATGGTGGTCTCCGGCAATGTGCCGCAGGGCGCCGGCCTGAGTTCATCTGCCTCGCTGGAAGTCGCGATCGGACAGGCATTTAACGATGCCTATCAGTTGGGCCTGACACCGGCAGCCATTGCGCTGAACGGCCAGGAAGCAGAAAACAAATTTGTGGGCTGTAACTGCGGCATCATGGATCAGATGATCTCGGCCAGCGGCGAGAAAGATCATGCCTTGCTGCTGGATTGCCGCTCACTGGAAACCCGTCTGGTCAAAATGCCGGAAGATCTGGCAATCCTGATCGTGCACTCGAATGTGAAACGTGGTCTGGTTGATAGCGAATACAACACCCGTCGCGAACAGTGTGAAACCGCGGCACGTCATTTCGGTGTCAAAGCACTGCGCGATGTCACGCTGGAACAACTACAGGAAGCGGCAGAGCAGGGCAAACTGGAACCGGTGGTCTATCAGCGTGCCCGTCATGTCATCACCGAAAACGAACGTACGCTGGCTGCGGCCGATGCCCTGGAAACCGGTGATCTGGAGAAAATGGGTGTCCTGATGGCGGAATCACATATCTCCATGCGCGATGACTTCGCGATCACGGTGCCGGCGATCGATACACTGGTTGAGATCCTGCAACAGCATATCGGTAACGATGGTGGTGCCCGTATGACCGGTGGTGGTTTCGGTGGCTGTGTGGTTGCCCTGTTGCGTCCGGCTCAGGTTGATGCCGTGATTGCGGCAGTGGAAGCAGAGTATCCTGCCAAAACCGGCCTGAAACCGACCTGCTATGTCTGCAAAGCCAGTGATGGTGCCGGCACGTTTTAGGCGGAGAGAATAATGACACAACTGATAACACTGACGAATGAATCAGGTATGCAACTGAAACTGATGACGACAGGCGCCGCCCTGTTGTCACTGACTGTTCCCGTTGGCGATGAACAACGGGAGGTCCTGTTAGGTTGCAAACCGGAAGATTATCTCCGGCAGCAGGTTTACCTGAATGCCATGGTAGGGCGTTTTGCCAACCGCATTGCCAATTCGGTTATCCACTACCAGGGGGAAACCTATCATCTGGTTGCCAGTCAGGGCGAAAACTGCCTGCATGGCGGCAAGGATGGCTTTGATCGCAGAGAATGGTCCATTGTCAGTTTGCAGCAAGATAAAGTGACCTTGTCACTGCATTCTGCCGATGGTGACCAGGGTTTTCCGGGCGAGTGCGATGTCACGCTGACCTATGCGTTAGAAAACAACGATGTACTGATTGATATTCAGGCTACGGTCTCTAAAGCGTGCCCGGTGAATCTGACTTGTCATGGTTATTTCAATCTGGATGGTAAACGCGGCGATGTCAGGGAGCATGACCTGATGGTTAATGCCAGCCGCTATCTGCCGATCGATGCGATGGGAATTCCGCTGAGTTCCGCGCCGCAACCTGTCGAGGCGGCCCTGGATTTGCGGCAGTCCCGTTGTCTGAAAGAGCAATGGCTGAGCCATCCGCAATTGGTCACGGCGAAAGGTTTTGATCACTGTTATCTGCTCGATTCAGATGCTCAGGAAGCCGCTGCCCGTCTGACGTCTGCAGATGCCAGACTGACCATGGAAGTGTTTACCAATCAGCCCGGAATACAGATTTATACCGGCAACTATCTGGACGGTGCGCCTTCCCGTGATGGGACGCTATATCAAGACTATGAAGGTATCTGTCTGGAGGCCCAGCTGTTACCTGATAGTCCCGGTCGGCCTGAACTGGGCGATCCCTGGCTGTTACCAGGAAACACTTACCACCATCAAACCCGCTACCGGTTTATCGCCGCATAAACCCGTTGTCTGCCAAAGCCGGAACATTTTCCGGCTTTTTCTTCTTCCGACGGGTACATTTCGCTAAAATGACCGACCTGATTTTTGTCATCACGTCGGAGCCACCATGCCACATTCCGGGCAACCCATTACTCTTTCTGTCACTGCGCTTTCTGAAAAGGGCGATGGTATTGCCGACTGGCACGGACGCAAAGTATTCATACCGGATACATTGCCCGAAGAAGAAGTGAGTGTCGCATTACACGGTATTAAACCGAAATATGCCCAGGGCGAATTACTGCAGGTGCTCCAGCCTCATCCGCAGCGTGTTCCACCTCACTGTCAGTATGCGGAATGTGGTGGTTGCCAGTTATCGCATCTGGCCTATGCCGGACAACTGCAACTGAAACAGCAGCAGGTGACAGCAGCCTTGCAGCGCAAGGGTATCTTTGTGCCTGTTGAACCTTGCCTGGGGATGTCAGAGCCGCTGGCATTTCGTAATAAGGCTGTGTATGCCGTGCGCAGCGAAAATGGCGAACCTCAAATCGGGTTTTATCGTAAGAACAGTCACCAGGTCATTGATATCGCAGCCTGTCCGGTTCAGCACCCGCAAACAACAGACATCATTATGGCTATCCGGCAATGGATGAAAGATCTGAACATCGCCGGTTACGATGAAGCGAACCATACCGGTTGCCTGCGTTATGTCATGATCCGTCATGGCTTTAAAACCGACGCCTGTATGGTGGTGCTGGTGACCTTAACCGAGCAACTCCCCGGTGAAGCCGAATTACTCCATTACCTGCAAGCCTGCGGCAAGATTGACAGCGTGATTCACAATGTTAATCCGGAGCGAGTGAACCGGATTTTAGGCGCTCAGCAACGGGTGTGTGATGGCACTGACGCAATCGAAGATGAATTGCATGGGTTGACCTTCAGCATCTCTGCGCATTCGTTCTATCAGGTCAACCCGCAGCAAACCGACCAGTTGTATGCGACCGCATTGCGTTTTGCCGAGCTAACCGGTGACGAAACAGTGTTTGATATTTATTGCGGGATCGGCACTATCTCCCTGTATCTGGCACAGGAAGCAAAGAAGGTGATCGGTATTGAAGTGGTCGCGCAGGCAATCGAGGATGCACGCAATAACGCACGACGGAACCATCTTGATAATACGGAATTCTATACCGGGAAAGCGGAAGAAGTTGTTCCCGCACTCTATACACAGGGCGCCCGGGCAAATGTTGTCGTCGTTGATCCTCCGCGTAAGGGATGTGATCTGGCGGTACTGAATACCATGGCGGCCATGAAACCTGAACGGATTGTTTATGTTTCCTGTGACCCGGATTCACTGGCCAGAGATCTGGTTGTTCTGCAGCAGGCCGGGTACAGCATCAGGAAAGTACAACCGGTTGATATGTTCCCACATTCCATGCATGTTGAAACGGTCGTCCAGCTGACAAGAAATTAATGATTATCCGGAGACAGGGGTGATAGCCGGTTACCCACTAAATCGGTTGTCACGCTTGTCTTCGGATTTTCGTAACAGATGTGGTTTTTAGCGGGCAGCGAATTAACAAATAGCGCATATAACAAAAAAGCACACTGCCTTGTGAGCTGTGTGCTTTTTCGAAGAATTTGGTGCGAAAGGAGGGACTCGAACCCTCACACCCGAAGGCACTAACACCTGAAGCTAGCGCGTCTACCAATTCCGCCACCTTCGCACTGATTGTCTCTGACTGTATTTACATGCTGTCAGCAGCATGATTTGGTGCGAGAGGAGGGACTCGAACCCTCACACCCGAAGGCACTAACACCTGAAGCTAGCGCGTCTACCAATTCCGCCACCCTCGCACTGTGTCTGACTGTATTTACATGCTGTCAGCAGCATGATTGGTGCGAAAGGAGGGACTCGAACCCTCACACCCGAAGGCACTAACACCTGAAGCTAGCGCGTCTACCAATTCCGCCACCTTCGCATCTGGGCCGGCATTCTACCGATTCCTGACCCTGCGTCAACTGTCAAAAAGAAGAAAAACAGAGAAATTGGTTAGATCGCTCTGTTTTTCATCAATTAATTACTGCCAGCCTAACGCTTTACGGTACATATCTTCATATTCATGGACAGAATCTGACCATAAGTACCGGGTTAACATGGCATTCCGCTGAATTCTGCGGAATTCATGCGGATCTTGCACATAAAGCAGTAATGCTCGGCGTAATATGTTCAGCAGATCATGCGGTTCCGGTTCCTCAAAGACAAAACCCGTTGCCTGTGCCGGATTCTGATCATAATCGGTAACCGTATCCTTTAATCCGCCCACTGCTCGAACGATTGGCAAAGTACCGTATGCCAGACTGTACATCTGGTTTAAACCGCATGGTTCAAACTGAGATGGCATCATGAAAAAGTCACTGCCAGCTTCCACCAGATGAGCCAGTTCATTGCTATGCGCATTGAAAAAGACAAATTTTTGCGGAAATTGCTGGGCAATCGCTTCCAGTCTTTGTGCCAGCACCGGATCACCGGAACCCACTACAACCACCTGAACATTATGCACCAGGAACTTGGCTAATATTGGCAGTAAATAGTGAAGCCCTTTTTGCTCAGTCAGGCGACACACCATGCCAAATACAGGCAGATCACAAACCGGCAGATTAGCCCGCTGCTGTAACTGTCGTTTGCATTCGGCTTTACCCTGCAAATCATCAACATGATAGCGAGCCGGGATCAGATGATCGGTGGACGGATCCCAGTCGTTGTAATCACAGCCGTTGATAATGCCGCAAATATCTGCCGACCGATCCTGAAAATGTTTTGCCATGCCATGACCACCAAGATAAGACATGAGTTCTCTGGCATACGTCGGGCTGACTGCGTTGATCTTATCCGCGTATAAAACACCGCATTTCAGGAAATTAACGTAGTAGGGACCCTGATAGATAGCATCATTAGCAGCATTCCGGATTTCAGGTAACGCCCAGAGCTGGCCGCGTTCACAGATCCCCTGAAAAGCCCCGTTATGAATCGTAATAACGCTTTTGGTCTGAGCAAAAAACGAATTCTGACCAAAGCGGGTTTTCAATAACATAGGCACAAGTGCCGTATGCCAGTCATTACAATGGACAATGTCGGGCCGGAAGCCTAATTGTTCCGTTGCCTGCAGGGCCGCCGCCGAGAAAAAGGCGAAACGTTCGCCGTTATCCGCATAGGCATTGTTATTCTCGCCGTACAGACTTGGTCTTTCAAAATAGTGTTTGTTTTCAACCAGATATAACGGGATATCAGCCAGGTGTAACTGACGGATCTCATACGGTACATCAACATACTGCGGTTCGGTTGACAGCGTGCCGCCCGTTACAATCGGACCATGTTCCCGTTGCGCGATAGCACTGTAGCCGGGAATGATGATTCTGACATCATGACCCGCCCGTTTCAGTTCAAGAGGAAGAGCCTTGGCGACATCCGCCAGGCCCCCTGTTTTGACGAAGCTTTCTACTTCAGAAGCTATAAACAATATATTCATTTATCAGAAACCAACCCTAGCCCCTTTCGGGATAACAACGATACCACCCTCTGATACAGTGAAACGCTGGCGGTCATAGGCAAGATTCTCACCAATTACTGTACCGGGAGCGATTTCTACCTGTTTATCAATGATCGCCCGGCGAATCTTGCAGCCTTCGCCAATTTTCACATCACCCAGGAAGATCGATTCACTGATGTCCGAGCCAGATGCGATGTTGCAACGGAATCCGAGAATACTGCGGTTTATCCGGCTACCCTGAATGTAACAACCGGCTGAAATCAGTGATTGGGATACATTGGTTTTGTAAGCGGCGGTATCAATGAATGTCGCTGGTGGCAATGGCGGATAAAAAGTATGTAATGGCCATTTCCGGTTATACAGAGAGAATGGTGGGTTATCGCTGACCAGATCCATATGTGACTGCCAGTATGAATCGATAGTACCAACATCACGCCAGTAAGCACCTTTTTCCCCTTCGATCTGATTCACACTGAAATCATAGACATACACAGGGGCGTGCGGATACAGTCCGGGAATAATGTCACGGCCAAAGTCATGAGTGGAATTATCTTTTTCAGCGTCAGCGGTTAATTCACTTAACAATGTATTGGTTTCAAAGACATAGTTACCCATTGATGCCAATGCAAAATCAGGATCACCCGGAATAGATTTAGGATTTTTCGGTTTTTCTTCAAAACCAATCATCCGGCCGTCTTCATCAACTTCAATCACACCAAAAGCGGAAGCTTCGGCGATAGGAACCCGGATTGCAGCTACAGTCAGAACAGCCTGTTTTTCCTTGTGAAATTCCACCATCTGACGGATATCCATTTTGTAGATATGGTCGCTGCCGAAAATACATACATGTTCCGGACTGCTTTCTTCAATAAAACCAATGTTCTGATAGATCGCATCAGCAGTGCCATCATACCAGCGTTTTCCCATGCGCATCTGCGCCGGAATCGGGTCAATGAAACGCCCGCTGATCCCAGTCAGGTTCCAGCCTTTTTTCAGATGCAGATAGAGAGATTGTGATTTGAACTGCGTTAATACATAAATACGCAGCATGTCTGAGTTGATGAAATTGTTCAGTACGAAGTCTACAAGACGATAGCTGCCTCCGAAAGGAACAGCAGGTTTACTACGCGATACAGTCAGTGGTTGTAACCGGGTGCCTTCGCCACCTGCCAAAATCATCGCCAATACGCCAGACATAAGTTCTCCTATCCTAATTAAATCAAATCCATTAAGGCAAAGCGCTGATGAGTTCAGTGCTAATAAAATATCGTTGTAATTATCGGTGCGACGGTTTCCCGGACTAAAAGAGAGTTGCTTTACCTGTACTCACAACACAGACACTTGAAACTGATATCAGACTAACTTAGCCGCTAATTATAGACGGTACGGACTAAAAAGCCTGTGGCATACGTCAAGAGTTAGGTAGACAACAAAAAGAAAGGTGCAAAAAGTCAGACGGGGAGCACTGCGATATGACAAAGAACAACGGTGGCTGACGCCACCGTTTTAATCTAACAGATCCATGCGTGGTTTGTTAATGTAATCTTGGTGTCAAAAAGCGCGAATGATTTTGAAGCGTGAGTTTTCTTTGATCACGGACACAGAATGAAAAACTTCTGCCAGAATAGGTTCATAGCGCAGAAACTTGTTGGCGACCAGATATAATTGTCCGCCATGTTTCAGACGAGACGGTGCCTGATGCAGAAACCGTTCGGTGGCTTCATAATTTGTCTTCAGGCCGGCATGGAATGGCGGATTGGAAATAATGAAGTCAAATTTTGCATCTACATCAGAAAACATGTCTGAGGCAATAACCTGCGCTGAAAGATTATTCTCTTCCAGTGTCTTGGCTGCAGAAGCAAGGGCCAGCGCATTCACATCCGTCATTACGACTCTGGTATCGGGGGCTCGCAGACAAATGGTTGCGCCGATTACGCCGGCTCCGCAGCCAACATCTAAAATATCGCCACTCAGTGCTGGGAGGCTATCCAGTAAAAGTTGCGTACCTTCATCCAGCTCTCCGGCACTGAATACGCCGGGTAACGCAGAGACTTTCAATGCTGGTTGATCCGGCATTGATGGTAACAGGTACTGAGTGAACAGCGAATCAGGCAGACAAGGTGCAGGAGAGGCGGTCAGTTGTGCATAAAATAAGGAACAATGACGAGCACTATCTATTTTCTGTACATTTTCGGTGTAGGGTTGAAGCAGTTTAGGCGCGGCGCTGATACCACCTCTGTTCTCGCCAATGACAAAAATCTCACCATTTCCCTTTAATGATGGTAATACGCTGCTAAGCCATAAAGCCGCTTCTTGTTTGGCTTTTGGCATAAAAAGGAGAACGGCGTCATATTTATCGGCTGTTTCAGCGGGCGTGAATCCATAGCATAACCGGGAGCCCAGCGAAGGTGCTGTTGCCTGCAATTTATTAAATACGCTGTAATCGGAAACCAGACATGAGGTATTTGTTCCCGATAGTAAAGGCGTCAGCGACACAGACTGAAGCTGGCCACAAATCAGAATGTTCTTGTCCTGGAACAATGATTGGTGTCGGATCAGAAAAGAAGAAAGGTTATTGGGCTCAGCGTATTGCATAGCAGTCATGTTCAGATAAAAAAATAATTATCCTATAAAAAAAGACCTCTGCACATGGCAGAGGTCGGATGTTTCACTGATATCAGCTGAAAGAGGCTTACAGATTACCTGTTACAATCTTGGGTGTAACAAAAATCAGCAACTCTTTCTTGGTATTCGAGTTGGTTGTGTTGCGGAACAACACACCTAAACCTGGAATATCGCCTAATACAGGGACTTTATTCACTGTTTTCTTGATAGAGCGGTTATAGATACCACCCAGTACCAGTGTTTCACCATTTTTTACCAGCACCTGAGTACTGATAGCCTGGGTAGACAGTGCTTTAGCAGTACCGCCACTACCAGTGTTTACATCCTGATAGATATCATCCTGAGTGACATGCAGATCCAGAATCACATTATTATCCGGTGTGATCTGTGGTGTGACCTTCAGACTCAATACTGCTTTTTTGAATTCGACCGTTGTCGCACCACTGGAAGAGCTTTCGTTGTAAGGAATTTCATAACCTTGCTCGATAAGCGCCTCTTTCTGGTTAGCAGTTGTAACTCGTGGACTGGAGATAATTTCTGCCTTATTTTCGTTTTCCAGTGCACTGAGCTCCAGATCAAGCAAAGAACCATCGGCCAGTTTTGCGACCTGGAAGGCAATACTTGCAGCGGTACCACTGGATGGTGCTGCTGCAAGGTTAACGTTCAGACGGTCATCTATCGCAGGTGTCGTCATATTAGGTGGTGTTCCTGCGCTATCCAGACCTTCCAGCGATCCGGAGGTGCCGCCACTTGAGCCAGTCTCTGTCACACCCCAGCGAATCCCCAAGGCATCTTCAACTCCATCGGTAACGGTAACCATGCGGGCTTCGATCACGACCTGTTTAACGGCCACATCCAATACCTTGATCATATCTTTAATATGGTCAATTACTTCGGCGGTATCTTTTACCAGCAGGGTATTGGTACGTTCATCCACACTGACTGCGCCACGAGGGGAGAGCAGACGGGTCTTGTCATCAGCTAACAATTTCGCCATATCCGGTGCCTTGGCATAGTTGATTTGTACATACTCGGTGACAAGCGGTGCCAGATCAGCGACTTTCTGTTTATTTTCCAGTTGCTGTTTTTCCTGGGCGGCAATCTCGGCAGCCGGAGCGACCAACAGAATATTGTTGTCTAACCGTTTATCCAGCCCTTTTACTTTTAACACCGTATCCAGAGCCTGTTCCCAAGGTACCCCGTCCAGGCGCAAGGTAATGTTTCCGCCAACAGAGTCGGTGGTCACCAGATTGAGCTTATTAAAATCAGCAATCAGTTGCAAAACGGTGCGGACAGGTACATCCTGAAAATTCAGGGAAATAGGTTTTCCTTTATATTTTTTCGGCGCATTAGCACTGGCTGTTTTCAGTGGAGGGCTGACTTCAACAATGAATAAGCTGCCGGATTGATCATATTTATAATCAAACCGTCCTTTGATATTGAGATCAAATGTGACATTGCTTTTGTTCTGCTGCACATCGATGCTGGAAACAGGTGTGTTGAAATCATTCACGTTCATTAATGCGATCAGATCGGGTCTGATTCCGGTCGCATTGAAAGAGGCGATGACATGATTGCCCCGGGAAGTGACTTCAACTGCTGCAGCACTATTTTGTAAATTGATCAGTAACTGTCCCTGCCCATTTTTACCGCGGCGGAAATCAACGTGCTCAATATTGTTGATAACACCCGCATTGCTCTTCATCGCACTGCTACCAGCGGTAACATTCTCGGTTTGTGGAGCCAGGAGTTTACTGTCTGAAGCTGATTGTGCTTTGGCTTCATTAGCTAGCGACTGGCCCAGAGTAACAGAAATATGCGTACCATCCTGTTTAATGCGGTATGGCATCAAACGTTCCAGATTCACAGATACATCTAATCCGGCATTTTTCGGTTTAACCTGTATTTCCTGAATACCTAATCGCTCAATAGGGATAGTGTTTTGCTTTAATGCCGAGCTGGTAGCAGGAAAATTGAGATACAGCTGATTAGGCTGATATTTCAGTTTGTCTGTAAACGTTGTTACCGGTTCATTGAAATCAAACTGTAATTCAAGCTGATCCCCACTTAGCGGACTAACCCGGATATTTTCAAGTTCTGTCAGGGCGAATACCGTAGTTGAGTATGCAGCGAAAGAAAGCACAGCCGCTGTATATAATCCTGAGGTAAATAATCTGTTAGTACTCATGACTCATCCCTGTTTTTTGTTGGCGTTAGTAGTGGACGTATTAAGCGTCAGTGTAGTTGTTCTGTTGTTCCAGCAACCGCTACCATCCGGTATCATCTCGACTACTTCGATATCGTTTTTAGTTACTTTTGTTATCTTGCCGTGATTCAACCCGATATATTGGCTGGCTGTGACGCGATATACGTTACCTCCGGGTGCCAGTACCAGCCCCCACAGTCCCCGATCATCAGAAAGAGTGCCTTTCATCATCAGATTATCCAGAGAGTATTGCTCTAATTCCTCTTTCGGTCTGGTGAGGTCAGGCTGAATACATTTCAGTTTGGCTTTGGTAAATATCTGGCCTTGCTCTGGTTTTGGATCAATAAAAGGATCCCGCGCTTCTTGTGCCGTAAAAGCCATTGGCTCATAGGGCGTGATTGTTGGCAGTGGATCTATAGGTTGCGCAGGTCTTGCTTTTACCTGAGCGACATATGTCTGCAGATCGGTATTTTGCTCACAACCTGAAATCATTACCGTACTTAAAAGAAGGATCAGTAGTTTATATTTCATTTTTTCACCGTCCCCTTGGTATTTGTTTGTTTTTGATTAGGGTCTATACGGTAGGTTTTGGCCTGAACAGACATAGTCATGTCATTGGTTGTGTTCTCTTTAGCCTCTTTATTTACGGTAAAGCTACCCAGCAGAACGATACGGGGCAATGCAGCAATATCAGCCGCGAACTGTCCAAGCTGGCTGTATTGGCCGGAAATATCGATCCTCATTGGAAGCTCAGTATAAAACTCTTTTTTAATTTCAGGCTCCCAGTTGATACGCAATAGCTTTAGTCCATTATTAGTGGCTATATAGCTTATATCATCAAGCAGGCCTGCAACTTCAGCTTTATCTGGTAGCTGTTTTAACTGAGTTTTCAGCATTTCTTCCAGCTGTATCATTTGCTGGCGATAGGCATTCAAACTACTGGCCTGAGCAGCTCTGATTTCAAACTGACTCTTTAGTTCAATTTCCTGTTTCCTTGTCTGATCCAGTTTTTTTATGGAATCGGCGATCAGCGCATAGTAACCGGCACCTGCAATCAATATACACAGAAAGGCAATTAATATGCCTTTAGCCAGTGCCGGCCAGGAGGCAACATCATTGATGTCTAAATCATTTAATTCTTGAATATTCATTTACGCCCCCTGTGCTCTTACTGTTTTTTTGGAGCGGGATTAGATTTATTATTATTCAATACGTTAAACCGCATTGAAAACTCACTCAACTTCATCGCGGCAGTATCATTGGCAAAAATAGAGTTGATGGTCGTCTGACCTAACCAGCCACTTTTATCTATCAATCGCATAGTGCTTGCTACGCGGTTATATGCCTCAGCTTTACCGACTACATCAATCTGAAGTTGATCAAAGTTCATAGATTGTAAATAAACGCCATTAGAAACAATAACCGGCAGGTCATTAAATAATCTGACGGAAACATTACGACTTTGTTGTAATGTATCAATCAGTTTCATCCGGTTTACCAGCGACTGTTTCTGCGCCTTTATTTCGTTTATCTGACCAATTTCTGTATCCAGTATAGCTATTTCGTGTTGCAGAAATTGGTTGCGCTGATTCTGCGCACTGATCTGATGATTAAAATACTGGTTAACAATAAATACACCGGCAGTTGCGATAGCACAACTCACACCGATCAGGATAAAAAAGTTTTGTTTCTGACGTTCTTTGGCTGCCTCACGCCACGGCAGGAGGTTTATATTTGACATGGTGTAAAACTCCTTAAGGCTAATCCCAGAGCAGTCATATATTTAGCGCCATGACCAAAATTATCAGGCAACTTGTCCTGACTGTATAACGAAACAGGATCCGGATGTCTGACGTCCATTTCCAGTTGTAACGCTAATTGCTGGCGTAGTCCGGGAATTAAGCTGCCACCACCTGAAAGAACCAGAACATCTACTGTTCGGTGGCCGGAGGAACTACAGAATAATTGTATATTTCGTTTTATGTGTTGGCTCAGCTGGTTGATATAAGAATTAACTACATCAATATCAGTATAAGATGAAAGGGTGCCTTTCAATTTCATGCTTTCAGCTTCTTCCGGCGGCAAATTATAGAAGGTAGCCAGGGAGCGGGTCAGGCTTGCACCGCCAAAATCCTGTAAACGGGAATAGATCAATTCGCCCTGGAATATGATCCCGAAACTGAGAGATAAATCGCCGATATCCACTAATGCGCAGTATTTGTTGGCATCTGTTGTTTGTAATGATTTTTCCAGTGAAACAATAGCCCGCGTCAGCGCATGCATTCCTACGTCAACGACTTTAACGGTAAGATCACAATCATTAAATACGCTGATGGCACTGGCTATCGACTGGGAACGCGCCGCACAAATAAGTACATCATTGCGGGACGGGTCTGTGGTATTCGGTCCTAAAACCTCAAAATCCAGGCTGACCTCATCAAGCGGGAAGGGAATAAGTTGTTCCGCCTCCATCATGACAATATTTTCAAAATCAGTTTGGTTGATGTTACTGGCGACCTGCGTGATTTTGGTTATGACACTTGAACCGTTCACGGCAGTTGCAGCATATTTATATTTGCTGGGTAACATTCTTAACAACTGCTTAAACGTCTGAGAAACTCTGTCAACGTCCTGCAGTTGGAAATCGCGTATAGAACCTTTTGGCGTTGCGATCTCGGCCCAGGCATCAATGGATAAATTTTCTGCATCACCAGAAACTGCAACAGCCTTAATCGTACTGCTACCGAAATCAACCCCTAACATGGGGATATTCGTGCTCTTTTTCAGAAACATGACCATAGAGGCATCCATGCTGATATTGTTAGAATAGACGCATTGCGCCAAATGTAGGTTTAACTATAGCCGTAAGGCTTGATTTTGGCGATACGAATGTGTCCTTCAATTTTCTCGAATTTGAAGCAGATAACACTATATACTGCACGCCCATTGGGTCTTAATGGTGGATACTCAGGTTATGTTTAAATGGTTAAAGCGATTATTATGGCTGCTGATCCTGTTGTTCTCAATTGGTATCGCTGCTGTTGCCGCCTTTTATTTTCATCTGGAACAAGGTCTGCCTGATGTATCAACGTTAAAAGATACGACTTGGGAAACACCGCTCAGAGTGTACAGCGCTGATGGTGAGTTAATGTCGGAGTTCGGTGATGTAAGACGAATTCCTCTGCAGTTGGACCAGATCCCGCAACGGATGCAGCAGGCCTTTCTGGCAATTGAAGATTCTCGTTTTTATGAGCATCCGGGTATCGATCTGATAGGGATCGCCCGGGCTGGTTTCGTCTGGGCTGTTTCGGGTCAGATGCGCCAGGGTGCCAGCACGATAACGCAACAGGTTGCTCGTAACTTTTTCCTGAGTAGGGAAAAAACGCTTTCACGAAAAATTAAAGAAGTTTTTTTAGCTTGGCGTATCGAGAGAGAATTAACTAAAGGCGAAATCCTGGAACTTTATCTGAATAAAATTCCTTTGGGGTATCGTTCTTACGGGGTTGGCGCTGCCGCTCAGGTGTATTACGGTAAAACCGTTGACCAACTGACATTGGGTGAGATCGCCGTGATTGCCGGTTTACCCAAAGCGCCATCCATGCTGAACCCTATTCGTTCACCGCAACGAGCTTTAGCGCGCCGAAATCTTGTTTTATCCAGAATGTTACAGCTTGGTATGATTGATGAGAGCGAATATCAGCAAGCTGTCAAAGAGCCAATCATCACCCGCTATCACGGCACGAATGTCGGGTTAGATGCGCCTTATCTGGCTGAAATGGTCAGAAAGTTCATGCTGAATACTTATGGAGAAGAGTCTTACAGTAAAGGCTACCATGTCTATACCACAATAAGCTCAGCCCAGCAGCAGGCGGCGCATTCTGCGGTGTTTAAAGGGTTGCTTGATTATGACATTCGCCATGGATACAGAGGAGCAGAAAAACACCTTTGGACAAAAGGTTCCGGTTGGGATCATGAGCAGATTAATAACTATCTTGCAGATCTGCCGAGCTATGAACCCTTTGAACCAGCCATTGTGACAGCTGTACACAACAAAGATGTGGCGATTGTTATTAAGGGTGGACTGGATGCATCCATTTCCTGGGATGGTCTGAAATGGGCCCGTCCATTTATCAGTGATGACAGACAAGGTGTGGCTCCCCGCAAGGCGGCGGATGTTTTGCAAGCCGGTGATTTGATCTGGGTATGGCAGGATGAGAATAGTGATCTGCTCCGCTTGGCCCAGATTCCTGATGCCAATGCGGCATTTGTGGCCTTAAATCCTAAAAACGGTGCGATTCAGGCTCTGGTTGGTGGTTTCAGCTTTGAGATCAGTAAATTCAACCGGGTTGAACAAGCTCGCAGACAAATTGGTTCGAATATTAAGCCATTTATATATTCATCTGCACTGGCCAACGGGTTTACTCTGGCTTCTATTATCAATGATGCGCCGATTACTCAGTGGGATGGCGGTACATCAGGCTGGAGCCCGAAAAACTCACCGCCACAATATGATGGTCCAATTTCTTTGCGGGAAGCGCTGGCGCGTTCTAAAAACGTTGTGACTGTCCGGCTGTTACGCAGTGTTGGTATTGATAATGTTTTAAATTATCTGCGTCTGTTCGGTTTTCCGGATAGCAGTCTGCAACGCAATGAATCGATTTCTTTAGGTACTGCAGAATTTACACCGCTGGAACTGGTTACCGGTTATGCAGCTTTCGCAAATGGCGGTTTTAAAGTCACCCCTTATTTTATCGATCGTATTGAAGATGCATCGGGTAAAGTGATTTATGAAGCAGCCCCTCCTATAGCCTGTGCCGGGTGTGGTCAACTGGCGGAAGCGGGTTTAGACAGCGCCAGTTCCTATGCTGATGAATTAGGTGATTGGCTCAGCCAGTGCCCTATCGATCCTGTTACTTCGGGTCAACAAGCCCCTCGTATTATAAGTGGCGCTAATGCGTTTCTGGTAACGGAAGCATTGCATTCCGCTATTTATGGCGGTGCAGATCGGGGACTCGGCAGATGGATGGGGACCGGCTGGCGTGCTGCGAAGGAACTTAAACGCAACGATTTAGCTGGTAAAACCGGTACAACAAATGAAGCCAAAGATGCCTGGTTTAGTGGTTTTACGCCTAATGTGGTTGCTACCGCCTGGGTCGGTTTTGATGACCATCGCAGAGCATTGGGCCGAAGTATCGCTGGTAATGAATATGGTGCCAGCGCTGCCCAACCGATCTGGATTGATTACATGAAGGTCGCACTGAAAGGGGTACCGGACCGGGCTTTCCCTCAACCGGATGATGTAGTCACCGTGCAGGTTAACAATTACTCAGGTTTAGCTATGAACGGCTCTGCGCCGGGTAGCCGGCAGGAGTTTTTTGAGAAAGGCACAGAGCCCACGGCTGTTAGTCAGCAGGAAAGTGTGTTGTTTGATGATGGCGATGTAAATACGCCATCATCACCAACACAAACACCGACTTCGCCATCCGCACCCGTCGGGGATACCGGTACAGACGATATTTTCTAAAAATCAGAATCCGCCCGAATGCCTGTTTTTCTGGCGGGTTATGTATGAAATAGCATTAGAAAATATAAGATTACAGTATGGGTACAGAACTCTACACTATAAAATAGTGCATTTATTGTTTACGGTACTAATCTACGGTATAAGCTAGAAGATATAACGTATTGCTTGAAGAGAGATAACAATGACAAGCGAAAATCAGAACTATACCAGTCTTGAACAGGCGTTTTCGCTTGGGAATGGTCAGGACTCCGCGCTGAACTGGCTGCGTAAAAGTCACACAAATGTTGCTATTTTTCTGGTCAGTGGCATTAAATTGGAAGGTGTGATCAGTGGCTTTGATCAATACAGCGTTCTTCTGACCGATGCGCATAATAACCAGCAGATGATCTATAAAGCCAAGATTTCGACAATTGCCCCGCTAGGAAGCCGGGTGGGTGGAAATACCTTCCAGCGCAGACGTCCGCCACGTTATCAGAACGAGAACCAGGACAATTCCGGCCAGTCCTCTTCAGACGGAAATTCAGATTCAGTGTAATCGGCGGAACCGGGGATGCTGTATTTGGTATTGGCATCCCTGGTAAAGACTGGGCTTTTTGTACAAATCAAGCAAGAGTATCTGCAGCAGCGGATGTAAAAGTGCTCCAGTCAGGTTTCCCTTCCCGAATCAGTACACAATCCATTTGTGCTTCTTGTGCGGCTTGAATGCCAATTTCCGTATCTTCAAATACCAGACAACGGGATGGTTTGACGCTGATTTTGGCTGCGGATAATAAAAAGGTATCCGGATTCGGCTTATGATGAACAACGTCATCCGCGGCTGTGATTGCGCGGAAATAAGGACGCAGCCCGCTGTTGGAAAGAACAATTTCTGCATTAGTGCGGATTGATCCGGTCCCAATAGCCAAAGGCCGGTGAGGGAACAGCGTCATGACAAGTTCCTTCATTGCCGGAAATGCAATAGCATCAGCGATAACCTGTTGATAATAATCCGATTTTGTTTTTGTTACAGCGTCGAGATTCAGGTCAAGATTTTGGGTTTCAGATACGATTTTAGCGATTTTCCTGCTGGGAACACCGCCCAGGTTATAAAACCAGGCCGCATCGTAATGAAAGTTATATAAAGCCGCTGCATGTTTCCAACCAGCCAGATGCAACGGCATTGAATCAACCAGGGTGCCATCCAGATCAAAAACAAACCCATCATATTTCTGCAGTAAATCTTCGATTTGCATGGCAGAGTTCCCTTAATCTGTTAAATGAGGCCGAGTTGTTCCATTACCTGACGGATGCGTTGTTTGGTTGCATCACTCAATGGCATGATTGGAAGACGGCACTCTTCGGTACATAATCCCAGCAAGGAAGCCGCATATTTTGCGCCGGCCGGGCTTGGTTCAGCAAACATGGCCTGGTGCAGAGGAATCAGTTTATCCTGCAGGTCACGGGCTTCTTCCCATTTGCCGGCTGCTGTCAGGTTTTGTACCTCAGCAACCAGTTTCGGCGCCACGTTTGCTGTGACAGAAATACAGCCAGTACCGCCGCTGATATTGTAGGCAACCGCTGTCGCATCTTCGCCGGATAACCAGATGAATGGTTTTTTGATTAACTGACGCTCAGCCCATGGACGGGCGAGATCGCCGGTCGCATCTTTTACACCGATAATCCGAGGTAATTCTGCCAAGCGAGCCATGGTTGCCGGTTGAATATCAACAATGGCACGGGCTGGGATATTATACAAAATGACCGGAATAGCGGTTTGATCATGCAACAGTTTGAAATGCTGATATAAACCTTCCTGGTTTGGTCGGTTATAGTAGCCTGCGACATGTAAGGTCGCATCGGCACCCGCACGTTCAGCCACTTTGGAATATTCGATTGCTTCGATCGGATTGTTTGAACCGGCACCGGCAATGACGGGTACTCGTCCGGCGGCCTGCTGTACTACGATCTCAATAACACGGCAATGTTCATCATGAGTCAGTGTCGGGCTTTCACCGGTGGTACCAACAGGTACAATCCCATGTGTGCCTTGCTCAATATGCCAGTCAACCATATGACGTAATGCTGTTTCATCCAGCTGACCATCCCGGAACGGGGTGATCAAGGCCACAATAGAACCGTGGATCATACAAACTCCTTGCGATCTTTAATCTCAACAATCTCAACAAAAAACCCCGATTCGCTGTAGCGTAACCGGGGTTTTAAAAGTGGGTAGCGACAAGCTGGTTACGCGAAAACGTACGCACCCGGTTTTGAGGTACGTTTATACGGTTTTCGAACGATGAACCATTTGCTCATGACGCTGATCATCAGAATGACAATAATAAAGACATAGTTCTGTATTGGGACATAAAAGTCAAGCAGTCATGCTGGAATAGATGATTTAATAGTGCATAAATATGTTAAATTTGAGATAAATAATGCATTGCTAATTGTCGTTTAGCAGTGTTCTTCTACGAAATGTTAACGGTTTTATATTTATTCAAGTAAAATACACCTTGAACATCATGCTGCCCCCTGTAGTTTGGTTGCTATAAATCGGGGGGTACTGCATAATTCCCCGTCCAGTTTCTAGCGTAAGGTACTGTTCTCTTGGTTCCCGTTAAATGTAACGGGCATTCGTTATTTGGGTAAAAAAATAGACAGACAAAATGGCTGAAAAACGCAATATTTTTCTGATTGGCCCTATGGGGGCAGGTAAAAGCACCATCGGCAAGTATTTGTCGGAAATGTTGCATATGGATCTCTATGACTCGGATCAGGAGATAGAACGTCGCACCGGCGCAGATATAGCGTGGGTTTTTGATGTTGAAGGCGAAGAAGGTTTCCGTAAACGGGAAGAACAGGTAATTAGTGACCTGAGTGAATTGCAGGGTATTGTTCTTGCGACCGGTGGCGGTGCTATCAAGAGTTCTTTGACCAGAAACCGGCTGTCAGCTCGGGGTATAGTTGTTTATCTGGAAACTCCGATTGAAAAACAACTAGCCAGAACGCAACGTGATAAACGCCGTCCGTTGTTGCAAACTGAAGAACCTCCGCGTGAAGTGCTGATGCGTCTGGCTGAAGAACGCGAGCCTCTGTATCGTGAAATTGCAGATTATATCGTCCGTACTGATGAATTGACTGCCAAACAGGTTGCAACACAGATTGTTGAGCAATTAGGGCTCTAAACCAAAAGATATTAATGGAGGCAGTAGTGGAGACGTTGACAGTAAATTTGGCCGAACGTAGTTATCCAATATATGTTGGTGCCGGTCTGCTGACATCTTCGGCATTGTTTGCTCCGCATATTGCCGGGCAACGAGTCATGATAGTGACTAATGAGACTATTGCTCCATTATATCTGGATGTGCTTTGCAATACGTTGGCTGGTTATCAGGTTGATACATTGATTCTGCCAGATGGTGAAGTGCATAAAACACTCGCTTCATTTGAACTGATTATGTCAGCTTTACTGAAAGGAACGCATGGTCGTGATACGACTCTGATTGCCTTGGGTGGTGGCGTGATTGGTGATCTGGTCGGTTTTGCTGCTGCTTGCTATCAACGGGGTGTGCCGTTTATTCAGGTGCCAACGACGCTGTTATCTCAGGTCGATTCATCTGTGGGTGGCAAAACGGCAGTTAACCATCCTCTCGGTAAGAACATGATCGGGGCGTTTTATCAGCCCAAAGCCGTTATCATTGATATTGATTGCCTGCGTACATTACCGTCGCGGGAGCTTGCAGCCGGTATGGCTGAAGTGATCAAGTATGGCGTCATCTGGGATGCTGATTTCTTCAGTTGGCTGGAGCAGCATATGGACGAGATCCACGCTTTGTCGTCTGATGCATTATCTAAAATTATTCTTCGCTGTTGCGCCATCAAAGCTGATGTCGTCGCTCAGGATGAAACAGAAAATGGTGTCAGAGCATTGCTGAATCTTGGTCATACCTTCGGTCATGCTATTGAGGCCGAACAAGGGTATGGTAACTGGCTGCATGGTGAAGCTGTTGCTGCCGGTACTGTCCAGGCTGCTGAAACATCACTGCGTTTAGGCTTGCTGTCTGAAGCAGACGTTTTGCGGATAAAAGCATTGCTGAAAGCGGCAAACCTTCCTGTTACTGCTCCTGCAGATATGACATACGATGATTATATTCATCACATGTTGCGCGATAAAAAAGCGAAGGCCGGAAAATTGCGACTGGTACTGCCTCTGGCTATTGGTCGTGCGGATTTATTTACTGATGTGGAGCAGACCGTGCTTCGTTCAGTTATTGATGCGACACACTGAATGTGACATCAATCGAATATTTATTACTACCGACTCAAACCCAATCGGTGTTTCGTTTAAAACAGCTGATTGGGTTTTCTTCTTCATTTATCTTTTTATCTGGTTCTCAAGGTTCCGGGCGGACTTCTGTCGTTCAGCTGCTGATGAATGAACTGGAAACCAGTTGCGATGTTAGTTATGTCTCATTAACTCCGGAAATGGAACTTTCCGGTGTCAGAGAGCATATTGAATTACAATTGGTTCCGGGCGCTGGAGTTGATCCTGACGAGCCTCTTGATGAGGCCTTGATCAGGCTTATTCCGGATCTGTCTGTTCCCCGGTTACTTGTTATTGATAATGCAGACTGTCAGTCACCTGAGTGGTTGCTTGAGCTATGGCAATGGCTTGCTTATGTTGACGAATTGTATCCACTCCACAAAATTAGTGTCTTACTGATCGCAGGCAGTGAATTTTCCGGGCATCTGGCGCAACATCTGAAAGGCAGAGATCAGAAGGCTCTGGAAATTAAAGTTGAACCGCTGACTCTCAGGGAACAAAAAATACTGTTGGTGAACTGCCTTCAGGACGGAGATGTCTCCGCAGCACAGGGTAAAGTGGCCCTGGCTCGTCTGGCTCATAGCCAGGGAACGCCTGGTGAGGTAGTTGCAATTGCGGAGGCTGTTATGGATAAAAAGTCATTATCTTCATTCGGAATAAATGATTTACCGGTTAATAAAGTCGTAGCTGCGGTAGCTGTTCTGGCAGGTATTGTTTTGTTGCTCAGCTGGATGATTCCCTCTCAGTCAGAAAAAGAACCTGTCAATCAACCGGAGCGTCAGGCTGTAGCGTTGGCTCCGGCAACGTCAGCCGCAGATGGTGTTGTTCCTGTTTCCGGAGCTTTACCGGCCGCAGTTGTTCAGGATGGGATTGTTTCCGGTGCCGTAACAACGGGTATTGATGCGGAACAGCCGGCCGATGATGGTGACAAACGTCGGGTCGTGATCAGTGATCAGGTTGTAAATCAGATGACAGCCAATCAACCGATCACGGGCGTTGTGGCTGAGGAAAATCCGGCGCAAGCCCCTCAGGCATCTTCTGCCGTGACATCACTGGATCAGCTGCAACCCGTTGTGAACGATATTAAAACCAAAAGTTCATCAGCAGTACAAAACGAACCGGCAAACACTCAAATAGCCCCGGCAAAAAAAACAGTTCAGCCTAAGCCGAAAACAACCGCCGAACGGAAAAAAGTAAAAACGACGGCCACTGTAGCTAAAAAGACAACGCAGCCTAAACGTAAAACAACGGTTGCGCCAGCGGGCAGTTATGCTTTGCAACTGGCTGCGAGTGGCAACCCTGCTGCACTCAGACAGCTGGCAGCCAGCAACGGTGTACAGGCAAAAACACAAATCTATAAAAATCAATCCAATGGTATGTATGTTCTGGTTTATGGACAATACAGTTCGGCGACGGCAGCTAAAGCCGCTGTGACCGGATTACCGGCAGCATTACAAAGTTCGAAACCATGGCCTAAGTCTTATGCTCAGATCAATAAAGAGCAAAGTAAATAATCAGAGCAGAAGCTGAATGACGCGAAAATATAACTCTATATTCTGCTTTAGTTTTATACGGACACAGCATGTTCCTGCATGGAGCTTTGCTGTGTCATGAAAAAACAGCGGGCTTTTTTAAAATGGGCTGGTGGAAAATACGGCCTGATCGAGTCGATCGCACAATATTTGCCGCAAGGTAAGGTATTGGTTGAGCCTTTTGTCGGTGCGGGATCTGTATTTCTGAATACGGATTATGAGGCTTACCTGCTTGCTGATATCAATCCGGATTTGATCGCACTGTATAATTTGCTGAAGTCTGAACCTGATGCTTTTATTCGTGTAGCCAAAAGCTTATTTAATGAAAAAAATAATCAGCGTGAGCGTTACTTTCAGCTGCGAGATGAATTTAACAGTACAACCGAGACACAGTGGCGGGCAGCCTTGTTTCTGTATCTGAACCGGCATGGTTATAACGGTTTGTGCCGCTATAACCGGAAAGGCGGGTTTAATGTGCCTTTTGGCCGTTATAAGAAGCCCTATTTCCCTGAGTCAGAGTTATGGTTTTTTGCCGAAAAAGCGCAAAAAGCAACGTTTGTCTGTCAGCCTTTTATGGAAACGTTTGCCATGCTGGAGCAGGATCATGTGGTTTATTGTGATCCGCCATATGTGCCATTATCAGCAAGCGCCAGCTTTACCAGCTATGCGGCCAAGGGGTTCAGTGAAAATGAACAGCGTCACCTGGCGGAACTGGCCTGGCAGGCAGCTTCAGAAAAACGGATTCCGGTATTGATCAGTAATCATGCCACTGATCTGACATACGACTTGTATAAACATGCTTCGTTGCATGAGTTACAGGTAAAACGAACCATTAGCCGGGCAGGACATTCCCGGCAGCGGGTTGCTGAATTAATTGCCCGTTATGAACCACACCGACTGGCCAGAAAGGCTGGATAACCTTAAAGACCAATGAATATGAAACCATATCTGATTGCTCCTTCAATTCTTTCTGCAGACTTTGCCCGTTTAGGTGAAGATGTTGCCAATGTGCTGGCAGCGGGTGCTGATGTTGTTCATTTTGACGTGATGGATAACCATTATGTTCCGAATCTGACAATAGGTCCGATGGTATGTAAGGCATTACGGAATTATGGTGTTACAGCACCAATTGACGTTCATTTGATGGTCAAGCCTGTGGATCGCATTATTCCGGATTTTGCCAAAGCAGGGGCATCCATCATTACTTTTCATCCGGAAGCTTCTGACCACATCGATCGTACTTTGCAACTGATCAAGGATCATGGGTGCCAGGCTGGTCTGGTACTGAATCCGGCGACGTCATTACATTATCTGGATCATGTCATGGATAAACTGGATATTATTCTGCTGATGTCAGTTAACCCAGGGTTCGGTGGTCAGAGCTTTATCCCGGCTACACTGGATAAATTACGTCAGGTGCGTCAGCGTATCCAGGAAAGTGGACGGGATATCCGTCTGGAAGTCGATGGCGGTGTGAAAGCGGATAATATCCGTCAGATTGCTGAAGCCGGTGCGGATATGTTTGTTGCGGGTTCTGCGATTTTTGATCAGCCTGATTATGCTGCAGTTATTGCTCAGCTGCGCCAGGAATTGGACTCTGCAAATGTCTGATTTAAAAGATATAAAAGTTATTCTGTTTGATCTTGATGGCACGTTGATTGACAGCGTGCCACAACTGTATCTGGCAGTTCAGGCCGCATTAAAAGACAATCAATTACCGGCTGTTACTATTGAACAGGTCAGGGAGTGGATTGGTAATGGTGCTGATATTCTGCTGAAACGGGCAATGTCGCGCCAGTATCACTTCAATGAAGTGGATGAAGTATTGTTCCGGCAGGTAAAGGCTGATTTTGATCAACATTACCAGACGGGTATTGATAAGGATTACTCCCTTTACCCTGCGGTTCCGGAAACGCTATCTGTACTCGGTCAGGCGGGTTACACGATGGCGGTGGTAACCAATAAGCCCGATGAGTTTGTGCAACCGTTGTTGCAGTCAGCCGGAATAGCTCACTTCTTTGCCTATACCTTAGGGGGCGGATGTTTACCGGTTAAAAAACCGGATCCGATGCCGCTGCATTATTTATGTGAAAAATTTCGTGTAACACCTGCCGAGACGCTGATGGTTGGTGATTCTAAAAATGATATTCAGGCTGCTCGCGCGGCAGGTATGCCTGTTGTTGGTTTAAGTTATGGGTATAACCATGGTGAACCAATAGAAGCCAGTCAGCCAGACTGGGTGTTACATCGCTTTGATGAATTAGCGTCGTTGCTTAGCGCTGAAGTAAGGAATTGAAATGGCAAAACCAATCGTATTGAGCGGAGCTCAGCCTTCAGGACAGTTGACCATTGGTAACTACATGGGTGCACTGCGTCAATGGGTTCAGATGCAGGATGATTATGATTGTCTGTATTGTATAGTGGATTTACATGCCATTACTGTACGTCAGGATCCACAGGTTTTACGTAAAGCTTGTCTGGATACCGCAGCTTTATACCTGGCGGTTGGGATTGACCCGGCAAAAAGCACTGTATTTATGCAGTCGCATGTGCCGCAGCATGCCGAATTAGGCTGGATATTAAATTGCTATACTCAAATGGGTGAATTATCCCGTATGACGCAGTTTAAAGATAAATCACAACGTTATGAAAATAATGTCAGCGTAGGTTTATTTGATTATCCGGTATTAATGGCGGCTGATATTTTGTTATATCAGGCGAATCAGGTTCCGGTTGGTCAGGATCAAAAACAGCATCTTGAATTAACCCGTGATATCGCATACCGTTTTAATTCCATTTACGGCAATGTATTTACTACGCCTGAACCATTTATTCCGCCTCAGGGTGCGAAAGTAATGAGCCTGCAGGATCCGACGAAGAAAATGTCGAAATCGGATGATAATCAGAACAATGTGATTGGTTTATTGGAAGATCCTAAATCTATTACCAAGAAACTGAAAAAAGCAGTCACTGATTCCGAAGATCCGCCAGTTGTCCGGTTTGATATTGAAAATAAGGCTGGGGTCAGTAACTTGCTGAGCCTGATGCATGGTGCGACCGGCCGGTCTATTGCCGAACTGGAAGCACACTTTGAAGGAAAGATGTACGGTCATTTGAAAACCGAGGCTGCAGAGGCTGTTGTTGCACTGCTGGAACCTATTCAGCAGCGTTATCAGGAGTTCCGTTCTGATGAGCCGGCTTTGCTGGCGATTCTGCAGCAGGGTGCTGAAAAAGCGCAGGTGCGGGCGGATGAAACAATGCGTCGAGTATTTGATGCAATTGGTTTTGTAAGTAAACGTTAATTATTCCGGCCGGATTATTAAAATATATAGTCCGGCTTCATTATATAACTACTTTAAGACAATATATGGTATCTAAAAAACAAGAAGATATAACCGAACCGCAGGATCTGGAATCAAAAGATATGTGGTTACGAAGATTTCGTATGGCGAAAACACAGCAGACGTTAACATTGATGGTTGAAAGAGCGATAGATCAATATCATCAAAAACCTTCTGTGCTTGGAGCAATATATTTAGCTGAATGCCAGAGAGAACGAGAGTTAGAAACTGGTATGTTGTTGAATCGCTAATAGTAATTGTCCAAATAAAACTAGCCAAATAATGTACCTTGTTAGACAATACCTTCGTTTCTGGCAGCAACAGATAATGGTTAATTAGGGTATATTTATGAACAAAACGCTTGGTTGTATTGGTGTCTCCATGGTTCTGCTGTTAGCAGGTTGTTCAGGTTCCAGTGGGGTATCCGAGCAATATCGCTATACACCGCCGACGGCTGTACCTGTACAAACCAGTACTGAAGTTAATGTCCCATATGATTTATTGTGGGGACGCGCTCAACGCTGGCTGGCTGAGAAAGGCTTTGAAGGTCAGGGTGAAGTCACGGGCGGAGTATTGTCAGCTTCTCAGGAAAGTTATGTTGACGGCTTAAAATATCTGGATTGTGGTAAGGGCGGTTCCCGCGTCAGTATCGAACAACCAGCCGTTAAGATTAATCTCATGATCACGCAGAATGCCGATAAATCTGTTGCGTCTATTAATCTGAAAGGCACAACTACCGTTTCTTATCTTGAAGGTAATGGCGAAAAAGTCGCAGCGCCTTCTGTTACCCCGGTTTGTGTTTCTAACGGACAACTGGAAACGGATTTCCTGAGTTATATTAATCGATAATATCCGTCTCTGTCAGATATAAAAGCCGTTGTAAAACAACGGCTTTTTTGGTTTTATCAAGATTATACTCCAAGCTTTGAGTGATATTCTTTCATGAGTTCTTTCAGTTTGGCTGCTTCAGCTTTTGCTTCTGGCACTTTACCTTCATCAGCCAGTTTGCTGACAACATCTACCTGATTAATCAGTTTCTGTATCCCTTCTGCGTAAATTTTACGCTCAGTGCTGTCTGCAGGCTGTTTTTTCATTTTATCTGGTATACCTGACTGCGCCTCAACCGCTGCGGCACGGAATGTGGCCAAATCTTTTTTCAGACTGGCCGCATCGTCGGCATTCATGACCAGACGATAACTTTTGCTCATATCTTTCATGGCATCTTCGACATCAACCGCGGCAAATGCCGGCGCAATCAATACCGCGGAGGTCAGCAATACAGATGACAGTAACGTTAGACTTTTTTTCATCTCGGATTCCTTGGAAACAGTATCGGCTATCGGACACAGACTAATACCGGAAGATTAAATGAACGTTAAAAAGTTGTTCAGCAAGTATAGACCGTCTAAGGTGATAATATGGATAGCTTATTGATAGCTATAGCCACTACTTGTTATTCTTTTGATAGTTAAAATCTATCGGAATGCACAATGAATCTACGCGATCTGGAATATCTGGTTGCTTTGGCTGAACACCAGCATTTTCGGTTGGCGGCTGAAGCCTGTTATGTCAGTCAGCCGACGTTAAGCGGACAAATCCGTAAATTGGAAGATGAATTAGGTGTCGTTCTGCTGGAGCGAACCAGCCGCAAGGTGTTGTTTACCGCGTCAGGATTGCAATTGGTCGCTCAGGCCAGACGTGTCCTGGAAGAGGCCCGTCTGCTGAAGGAAATGGCGCAGCAACACACGGAAGAGATGGCCGGACCATTACATATTGGCCTGATTCCTACCGTGGGTCCTTATTTGTTACCGCATATTATTCCGGCGATTCGTCATGAGTTTCCGGAACTGGAAATCTATCTGCACGAAGCTCAGACTCACCAGATTGTGGCTCAGCTGGAAAATGGTGAACTGGACTGCGCTTTGCTGGCCCTGGTCAAAGAAACGGCATCATTCATTGAAATACCGGTATTTGATGAGGGGATGTATCTTGCTATCGCTGCCGATCATGTATGGGCGCAGCGTGAGCAGGTTGCGATGACTGAACTGTCCGGGCAACAGCTGCTGATGCTCGAGGACGGTCATTGTTTACGTGAGCAAGCGCTGGGCTTTTGTTTTGCTGCCGGAGCACGGGAAGACACTCATTTCCGGGCAACCAGTCTGGAAACATTACGCAACATGGTCGCGGCTGGTGCCGGCATTACACTGATCCCTGAACTGGCGGTTCCGCAGGAAAGAATACGTGATGGGGTGTGTTATCTGCCTTGTCATGATCCTGAGCCCAAAAGAACCATCGGCCTGATTTATCGCCCGGGTTCGCCGCTTAAAGCCCGTTACCAGCGTCTGGCCGAGTTGTGTCAGCAGCAACTGCAGAATTTTTAAACCGTAGCGTCAGGATGATGCCGCTACTACTCAGTATGGCGTCGTTCTGACAAAAAGTGATTGATTTCGCTATACTCATTGAGACTTTATTTATTGCCAATGGCAGGCCTTCTATGTCCCCTAAAGATCCTTTCGCCGCACGCGAAGCTGAAAAATACGAAAAACCTATCGCGAGTCGTGAACTCATTCTGGCATTGATTGAAAAAAATGGCCGTCCGATGTCCCGCGATGAAATCGAAAAGACACTGATGCTGACAGATGAGGAGCTGCTGGAAGGGCTGCGCCGTCGCTTGCGCGCGATGGAGCGGGATGGACAGTTGGTGTTTACCCGTGGGCGGACTTATGCGCTGCCGGATAAACTGAATCTGATCAAAGGCTATGTCATCGGCCATAAAGATGGATATGGTTTCCTGCGCCCGGATAGTGGCGGTTCTGACCTGTTCCTGAATCAATGGGATATGGCCAGCCTGATGCATGGTGATTATGTACTGGTCCAGCCTACCAAAACGGATGCCAAAGGCCGGCAGGAAGCGCGTCTGGTACGTTTGCTGCAGTCGCGGGATATGGATCTGGTTGGTCGTTACTTTGTCGAAAACGGTGTTGGTTTTGTGGTGCCGGATGATAACCGTATTATCCAGGATATCCTGGTACCGCCTGATGCAACGCTGGGTGCGCGCCAGAGCCAGATCGTGGTGGTGCGGGTGACACAACGCCCGACTGGCCGCCTGAATGCAATGGGACAGATCCTGGAAGTACTGGGTGACAATATGGATCCCGGTATGGAGATCGATATTGCGATCCGCAAATTCGGGATACCGCATGAATGGCCACAGGAAGTCCTTAACCAGATCAAGTCGCTGACAGAAGAGGTACCTGAGGAAGCAAAGGTCGGACGAGTCGATCTACGCGAATTACCGCTGGTGACCATTGATGGCGAAGATGCCCGCGATTTTGATGATGCCGTATTCTGTGAACGTAAACGCAGTGGTGGCTGGCGCTTGTGGGTCGCTATTGCGGATGTTTCTTATTATGTGCGTCCCGGTGCCGCATTGGACCATGAGGCGTATAACCGCGGTAACTCGGTGTATTTCCCTGAGTTTGTGGTACCGATGTTGCCGGAAGTGCTCTCTAACGGTTTGTGCTCGCTGAACCCGCAGGTAGATCGTCTTTGTATGGTCTGCGAAATGACCATCTCCGAAGCCGGGCGTTTATCCGGCTATAAATTCTATGAAGCCGTCATGAATTCCCATGCCCGTCTGACCTATACCAAGGTGGCGGCAATCCTGGATGGCGATCTGAAATTACGGGAACAATACGCCGAGCTAGTGCCGCACATTGAAGAGCTGCACAAACTGTATCATGCGCTGAGAACGGCACGTCACCAGCGTGGTGCGGTGGAATTCGAGAGTGATGAAACCCGTTTTATTTTCAACGCACAGCGCAAAATCGAACGTATTGTGCCGCTGATCCGTAATGATGCGCACAAACTGATTGAAGAGTGCATGATTCAGGCAAACGTGGCGGCCGCTAAGTTTATTGAGAAACAGGAAGCGGAAACGCTGTTCCGTGTGCATGATCGTCCGGGCGAGCTGAAGCTGGAGACTTTCCGCCAGTTCCTGGCCGAATTGGGTCTGGAGCTGAAAGGCGGGGAAGAACCGGAGCCAATGGATTATGCTGTCCTGGCCGCACAGGTTCAGGATCGTCCGGATGTGGAGCTGATCAATACCATGCTGCTGCGTTCCATGCAGCAGGCGCAATACAGTGCAGACAATATCGGGCACTTTGGTCTGGCGCTGAAATCCTATGCGCATTTCACATCGCCTATCCGTCGTTATCCGGATCTGTTACTGCACCGTGCCATCAAATATGAGCTGGCGCGTCAGGAAGGAAATCCGAAAAATAAATGGACGCCAGGCGGTGGTTATCATTACAACTATGATGAAATCTCCCCGATGGGTCTGCAGTGTTCGATGACCGAACGACGAGCAGACGATGCGACCCGGGATGTGGCGGACTGGTTGAAATGTGAATACATGCAGGATCATGTTGGATCTGAATTCGATGGCGTGATCTCTAATGTGACGTCATTCGGCTGTTTTATTCGTCTGGCCGATTTGAACATCGACGGGCTGGTGCATGTTTCCACACTGACCAATGACTACTACCAGTTTGATCCTTCCCGGCAGACTCTGATCGGTGAAAATTTCCGTCGCGTTTATCGTCTGGGTGATAAGGTGAAAGTCAGGGTAGTGGGTGTCAATCTGGATGATCGCAAGATCGATCTGATGCTGGTGGAAGAACCACTGGTGTTTACCGGTAAGGATGCGAAGAAAAAACAGAAACTGCTCAGTGATATTCAGGATAAGCGCGAACGCAGTAAACAGCGTAAAGCTTCTGCTGATCAGGAAAAGGCATCAGCGCCGGCAGGTAAAGAGCGTAAGCAAAAAGGCAAACATCGTACTGGTGCCAGTGATAAAATTGAGCGTTCGCGATCTGCCAAGAAAAGCGATCGTAAAAAACGTCAGGGAAAAGCGAAGAAATGAGTAGCGAATTAATTTACGGGATCCATGCGGTAAAAGCGTTGCTGGAGGTTGCTCCGGAACGTTTTCTGGAAGCATGGGTACTGAAAGGACGAGATGATGATCGTCTGCAACCGCTGTTGGCCATTCTGCAGCAGTATGGCGTCAGCATTCAGTATGTGCAGCGCAAGACACTGGATGACAAAGCCGAAGGGGCCATTCATCAGGGGATCATCGCTCGTGTGCGTGAAGGCCGTAAACTGGATGAGTCTGATCTGGACAAGATTCTGGAGAAAGAGCAGACACCCTTTTTTCTGGTATTGGATGGAGTGACCGATCCGCATAATCTGGGCGCCTGTCTGCGTACTGCCGATGCGGCGGGCGTGCATGCGCTGATTGTGCCGCGGGACAAATCGGTCAGTCTGACCGGTACGGCGCGTAAAGTGGCCTGTGGTGCTGCGGAGAGTGTTCCGTTTATTCAGGTGACAAACCTCGCCCGTACTCTGCGTGAGCTGAAAGAGCGCGGTGTCTGGGTGGTCGGCACTGCCGGCGAAGCCACGCACGATGTGTTTGCGGCGAAACTGACCGGTCCGCTGGCACTGGTGATGGGCGCAGAAGGCGACGGCATGCGGCGTCTGACCCGTGAGCACTGTGATGAGCTGATCAGTATTCCGATGGCGGGCACCGTTTCCAGTCTGAACGTATCAGTCGCGACCGGGATCTGTCTGTTTGAAGCCGTAAGACAACGACGTTCCTGACAGATAAAAAAGAGGCTGGTGATTAGCCAGCCTCGAAAATGTCACCCTTCAGAGGAGGAAAAAGGGTGGGTCTACAGAGTATTGCTCAACATAACGATGTAGATAATCATATTGCAAATGATAACTATTATCAATTGCTTTTCTCTGATTCTCTCCACTTTTTCTCTTCTTGTATAACCTGCCTGCAATTTGCACCGTTATGGTGAGTTTGTTGTCCTCGAAAGTTTACATCTCTGCGCTCTGGCTCTGAGCGGCAAAAGGTGGGTAAAAACTGTGATCTTGGTAGCATGGCGGCGGTTATGTTTACCTGATGGAAATGAGATGCCTGTTCAACACAATTGGATCGAAGATGTATTGGCCATGCTGACGGCAACCGGTCTGATTTCTCTGGGAATTGTCTTTTTTAACCAGCCCGGTCTGGTTGTCGGCGGAACCGCCGGATTGGCGCTGTTGCTGCACAAGGTGTTACCGCTGAGTTTTGGACAGCTGTTTTTCCTGCTGAACGTGCCTTTTTACTGGCTGGCCTGGAAGCGTCTGGGTGGCCTGTTTGTGGCCAAGACGCTGGTGGCCGTCTCTGCTGTCTCTTTCCTTGGTGATCACCTGCATCAATGGCTGCAGCTAAACCAGATCCGTCCGCTGTATGCGGCAATGATGGGCAGCGTACTGATCGGTATTGGCTTGCTGATCCTGTTCCGTCACCGTGCCAGCCTGGGCGGTTTTAACATTCTGTGCCTCTGGTTGCAGGAGCGTTACGGGTTGAACGCGGGTAAAGTCCAGATGGGGCTGGATTGCACCATCGTGCTTTCCTCTGCGCTGGTGACCTCCTGGTCGGTGTTATCCCTGTCGGTATTTGCCGCCATCATCGTCAATGTGGTGCTGGCGACCAACCACAAACCCGGACGTTACAACCCGGCGGCGGCCTGAAGCGGTTTTCTGTAATTCCACCTTTGCAGGCGCAGGTCGCCTGCTTTTTTCTGTTGTTCATCAATCATGGGAAAAATCAGCGACACGGTTTATAATCCGCCCCCAGTTTTGATGTATAACCAGCCAGTCAGAGACAGAAAATGCCAGATTTTCTTCAGGAAGTGGGTAAACGCCGTACTTTCGCGATCATTTCACACCCGGATGCGGGTAAAACAACCATTACTGAAAAAGTTCTGTTATTCGGACGTGCGATTCAGACTGCCGGTACGGTAAAAGGCCGTGGCGGCTCTGGTCAGCATGCGAAATCTGACTGGATGGAGATGGAAAAACAGCGTGGTATTTCTATCACCACCTCCGTGATGCAGTTCCCTTATCGCGACAGTCTGGTCAACCTGCTGGATACCCCGGGTCACGAAGACTTCTCGGAAGATACCTATCGTACACTGACGGCGGTCGACTGCTGCCTGATGGTGATCGATGCGGCAAAAGGGGTTGAGGATCGTACCCGTAAACTGATGGAAGTAACCCGTCTGCGTGATACGCCGATCCTGACTTTCATGAACAAACTTGACCGTGATATCCGCGATCCGATGGAGCTGCTGGATGAAGTCGAGAACGAACTGAAAATCAAATGTGCGCCGATCACCTGGCCAATTGGCTGTGGCAAGCTTTTCAAAGGGGTTTACCATCTGGCAAAAGATGAGACCTATCTGTATCAGTCTGGTCAGGGACACACCATTCAGGAAGTGCGCATCGTTAAAGGGCTGAACAACCCGGAATTGGATGCGGCGGTCGGTGATGATCTGGCGGCGCAACTGCGTGACGAGCTGGAGTTGGTACAGGGCGCATCCCACGAATTTGATCTGGAAGAATTCCTGAAAGGGGAAATGACGCCGGTCTTCTTCGGTACTGCGCTGGGTAACTTCGGTGTGGATCATATGCTGGATGGCCTGACCGAATGGGCACCGGCGCCAATGGCACGCAAAACCGATACCCGTATGGTGGAAGCCAGCGAAGAGAAATTCGCCGGTTTCGTCTTTAAAATTCAGGCGAACATGGATCCGAAACACCGTGACCGTATCGCCTTCATGCGTGTGGTGTCCGGTAAGTACGAAAAAGGCATGAAGATGCGTCATGTGCGTCTTGGCAAGGATGTGAATATCTCCGATGCGGTGACCTTCATGGCCGGCGATCGTGAGCAGGCGGAAGAGGCCTATCCGGGCGATATTATCGGTCTGCATAACCACGGTACCATTCAGATCGGGGATACCTTCACCCAGGGTGAAGATCTGCATTTCAGCGGTATTCCTAACTTTGCGCCGGAACTGTTCCGCCGTATCCGCCTGAAGGATCCGCTCAAGCAGAAACAGTTGCTGAAAGGGCTGGTTCAGTTGTCGGAAGAAGGAGCCGTGCAGGTGTTCCGTCCGATCGAAAACAACGATCTGATCGTGGGCGCGGTCGGTGTGCTGCAGTTTGACGTGGTGGTATCGCGTCTGAAATCAGAATACAACGTGGAAGCGATCTACGAGACCATCAACGTCTCGACTGCGCGCTGGGTTACCTGTGACGATGCGAAGAAATTCGATGAATTCCAGCGTAAGTGTGCACTCAACCTGGCACTGGATGGCGGTGATAACCTGGCGTATGTTGCACCGACCATGGTGAACCTCAATCTGACGATGGAACGTTACCCGGATGTGAAGTTCCATAAGACTCGTGAGCATTGATCCCTTTCTTTTAAATATTCCTGCCTGATTTCGCAGTTTTGCCCCCTGATTCCGGGGGGCATCGTCCGAATGCTGCTATCTTTATAGTTATTCAAATGATTCTGATGTTTGTTTGTGGATTCAAATGAATGATAACTCTGAGCTGTTTTTATAAGAACTCACTTGATATTACCCCTCTTTACTTATTGTGTAAGGATGTATCATGAAGACAATGCTCGCACCATCCCTCTCGCTGTTAGCTGTATTGTGTGCCTCCCAGGTTTTTGCTGCGAATTCGTTGCGTACTGAAACAGGGCAGGAACTGGGACTCAGTGTCTCTTACTATCAATTTGAAGTATCTGACGTCAATCTTGATGATGAATACCGGCTTACCGGTACGGAACTGGATGGCGTCAAGATTGGTGTCGATTACACCAGCACCATGGCGTTGCAAAACGACTGGTTTTTCAAAATAAATGGCCGTCTGGCTTATGGTCAGGTTGATGCTTCGGCAGAAGCAAACGGTTACTCATTAGATCTGGATGATAATTCCGATTTATATTACGAAATCAGACCGTTGCTCGGTAAAGAGTTTTTTATCACCGAGGGTATCCTGGCGCCTTATATTGGCTTCGGTTACCGCCATTTACGAAACGAGCTGAGTGGTAATGACGAAACGGGGGCGTTTGATTACGACCGTACCAGTCAGTACTACTATTTACCCGTTGGTTTGATATACCGGGCTGCGCTGGATAGTCAGTCTCAGTTAGAAACAACACTGGAGTACGATTATCTGATCCGGGGTGAACAGGATACGGATATTTCTGCCGGAGATAGCTCATTCAGTTCGGAAAATACCCAGAACAATGGCTATGGCATCAAATTTTCCAGCTTATACCGCATTAACGATTTAGCGGTTGGTCCGTATATTGATTACTGGAATATTGATAAATCGGATCTCTCGGATGTTGGTTATTACGAACCGGGTAATGAGACCTTTGAGGTGGGTGTTAAAGCCTCAATGCGCTTCTAAAACGTGATTAATTAGCATATAAAGGCCGTATCAACGGCCTTTTTTATTGCTGGGATTATGCTGACAGACACCCATATTCATCTTGATCTGCAGGAGTATGCTGATGATCTGCCGCAGGTCGTGGCGCGCAGTGAAGCGGCTGGTGTTAACCGCTGGATTGTCCCGGCCATTGGATCGTCCTATTGGCTTGCATTACCTGTACTGCATCAACAATATCCCAGTCTCTATTATGCGTTCGGTTTGCATCCGTGGTTTTTAGCGCAGGAAAATGATTCTGCCATTGCAGAGCTGGAACGTCTTTTACAGCAGCGTCCAGTCGGGCTGGTGGCAATCGGGGAGTGTGGCCTAGATGGTGCGGTGGATGTGCCGATGTCGTTGCAAATAGACATGCTGGAAAAACAACTGGCACTGGCCAGTCAGTATCAGTTGCCGGTGATTTTGCATTGCCGTAAAGCCTTCAATGAACTGCTGCGGATCGTCAAACAATTTGATTTGCCGCGTGGTGGTGTCTGGCATGCCTTTTCCGGATCCCGTCAGCAGGCAGAACAATTTATTGAAATGGGATTTATGCTCGGCATTGGTGGTGTGATTACCTATGAACGGGCGGATAAAACCCGCAAGGCGGTTGCCAAACTGCCGGCAGAGAGTCTGCTGCTGGAAACAGATGGTCCGACGATGCCGTTATCCGGTCGCCAGGGGGAGCGTAATGAGCCTGCTTATCTGCCGGAAGTGTTGCAGGAATTATCACTGTTGCGGAACACCTCGCAGGAGGAGTTAATCCGGCAAATCGAGTTTAATTCTGAAAAAATGTTCCGTTTTTCTGGCTAATCTCAGTTTTTATCTCTGCTTTTTCACGATATTCTTACCGTTCTGCGCAATGCACTGCTATTGCGCTATCACCTCCAGGTACGATGCCTGGCGGCAAAGCCGCTATCATTTAATACACAACCTTGACTCTTTGACCGGGCATTGTCCGGTGTGATTGATTTGGAGATACGGATGCCTGATTTACAACAAACCGCGCAACGGGCACTGCAACTGATGGATCTGACCACCCTGAATGATAACGACACCGATGCGGTTGTGATTGCGTTGTGCCGGCAGGCAAAAACGCGGGCCGGAAATACGGCTGCTGTCTGTGTGTATCCCCGTTTTGTTCCTGTTGCCCGTAAAACATTGCGCGACATCGGCGCCCCGGAAATAAAGGTGGCGACGGTCACCAATTTCCCGCATGGTAACGATGATATTGAGATTGCCGTAGCTGAAACCCGGGCGGCGGTAGCGTATGGTGCTGATGAGGTGGATGTTGTTTTTCCGTATCGTGCGCTGATGGCAGGCAACACGACGGTTGGTTTTGAGCTGGTGAAAGCCTGCAAAGCCGTTTGTGGTGAACAGGCATTGCTGAAAGTCATCATCGAAAGTGGCGAGCTGAAAATACCGGCGTTGATCCGTACGGCGTCCGAGATTGCCATTGCTGCCGGTGCTGATTTCATCAAGACATCCACCGGCAAAGTACCGGTTAATGCAACGCCGGAAGCGGCGAAAATCATGCTACAGGTGATTAAAGAGAAGAACCCATCCGTCGGTTTTAAAGCTGCGGGAGGGGTGAAAAATACGGTTCAGGCGGCTGAATATTTATCCCTGGCGGCCTCGGTACTGGGTGAGGAGTGGATTTCTGCCAAAACATTCCGCTTTGGTGCATCCAGTCTGCTGGCTGATTTGCTGAAAACGTTGGGATATCAGTCGCAAACGGCTGCATCAGGATATTAATTAGTTTACCAGCAAGGGGGCACCATGTTCCTTCCGCAAGAAATTATTCGTAAAAAACGCGATGGTTTTGTACTGACTGACAGTGAAATTCAGTTCTTTGTTCAGGGCATCACGCAGAACACGATCACTGAAGGTCAAATCGCCGCACTGGCGATGGCGGTTTTCTTTCAGGGCATGACGATGCCGGAACGGATCGCGCTGACCTGTGCCATGCGAGACTCCGGCTCGGTGCTGGACTGGCATGAGCTGGAGTTGCCGGGACCAGTGCTGGATAAACATTCCACCGGTGGTGTGGGGGATGTGGTCTCGCTGATGCTGGGTCCGATGGTTGCGGCCTGTGGTGGATATGTGCCAATGATTTCCGGGCGGGGTCTGGGGCATACCGGCGGTACGCTGGATAAATTCGATGCGATCCCCGGTTATCAGACTAGTCCGCTGAACGCCATTTTCAAGAAAGTGGTGAAAGAAGTCGGCGTTGCGATCATTGGCCAGACCTCCGATCTGGCACCGGCGGACAAACGCTTTTATGCCACTCGTGATGTGACTGCGACAGTCGAATCCATTCCGCTGATTACCGCGTCCATTTTATCGAAGAAACTGGCGGCCGGGCTGGAAGCGCTGGTCATGGATGTCAAGGTGGGCTCCGGTGCCTTTATGCCGACCTATGAGCAGTCGGAAGAACTGGCGAAAAGCATAGTCGCTGTCGCTAATGGTGCTGGTTGCCGAACCACGGCATTGCTCACCGACATGAATCAGGTGTTGGCGAGCAGTGCCGGTAATGCTGTGGAAGTTCGGGAAGCGGTACGCTATCTCACCGGTGCATATCGTCATCCGCAGTTACATGAAGTGACGATGGCACTGTGTACCGAAATGCTGCTCTCCGGCGGGCTGGCTGCCAATGAGCAGGAGGCCAGAACCAAACTGCAGCAGGTACTGGATAACGGCAAAGCGGCTGAAACCTTTGCCCGGATGGTTGCCGCACTGGGTGGCCCAGCTGATTTTGTCGAGAACTGCGATGCGCATCTGGAACAGGCTGAAATTATCCGTCCTGTTTATGCGGCATCGACCGGGATCGTGAACCGGATTGATACCCGGGCGCTGGGGATGGCCGTGGTAGCGTTGGGCGGCGGCCGGTTGCGTGCGTCAGCGCCTATTGATTATGCGGTCGGTCTGACTGACGTTATCTCGTTAGGCGAACAGGCGGATCAGGCGCGCCCGCTGGCGTTCATTCATGCCCGGACGGAAGCGCAATTTGAACAAACTGCGGCGGTGATCCGTAATGCTGTTCAGGTGGGTGAGGCAAAAGCAGAAGTGCCGCCATCGGTTTATCGCCGTATTACCCTGGCGGATGTTTGAGGTAGAAATGAAACGAACCATTATTTTAATGCTGGATTCACTGGGTATCGGGGCGAGTGCCGATGCCGCCCGTTTTGGTGATGAAGGTGCCAATACCCTGGGACATATTGCTCAGGCATGTGCTGACGGACTGGCCAATAATGGCCGCCAGGGGCCACTGCAATTACCCAATCTAACCCAGCTGGGACTGGCGCATGCCTGTGCTGACGCCAGTGGTGTGTTCCCTGCAGGCCTGGATGCCTCGGTCACACCTGTTGCCGCGTACGGTTATGCGAAAGAACTGTCGTCCGGTAAGGATACCCCGTCCGGACACTGGGAAATGGCCGGCGCGCCGGTGCTGTTTGACTGGGGGTATTTCACGGATAAGCAGAACAGTTTTCCGCCGGAATTGCTGGATGCGCTGGTAGCGCAGGGGAATTTGCCGGGTTATCTCGGTAACTGTCACGCTTCCGGTACTGAGATCCTGGATCGTCTCGGCGAAGAGCATATGCAAACCGGTAAGCCGATTTTCTACACTTCGGCAGATTCCGTATTCCAGATTGCCTGTCATGAAGAGACCTACGGCCTGGATAAACTGTATGATCTGTGCAAACTGGCGCGTCAGTTGCTGGCGCCTTATAACATCGGCCGAGTGATTGCCCGTCCGTTTATCGGTGCCAAAGCCGGCGAGTTCAGCCGTACCGGTAACCGCCACGATTATGCGGTTGAACCGCCGATCCCGACTTTACTGGATCGGATGAAAGCCGCGGGCGGTGAAGTGATCTCGATTGGCAAAATCTCCGATATCTATGCCGGATGCGGTATCACCCAACAGCACAAGGCAACTGGTCTGGAAGAGTTATGGGATAAGACACTGCTACAGGTAAAAACGGCACCGGATCAGTCGATTATCTTCACGAACTTTGTCGACTTCGATTCATCGTACGGCCATCGTCGTGACGTGGCCGGTTATGCCGCGGCGCTGGAATATTTTGATTCCCGCCTGCCGGAATTGTTTGCACTGCTGCAGCCTGGTGATCGCGTCGTACTGACCGCCGATCATGGCTGTGATCCAATCTGGACCGGGACCGATCATACCCGCGAACATGTGCCGGTTATTTTCTACGGTGATACCGTGCCGCCGCAGGATCTGGGCATGCGGGACACGTTCGCCGATATCGGACAAACCATTGCGGCCTATCATGGCCTGCCGGTGCTTGAATATGGCAGCAATTGTCTGCCGGAACATCATTAACAGAAGGAATAAAGATGGCCACTCCACACATTAATGCCAAAGAAGGTGCCTTTGCGGAAACGGTACTGATGCCGGGTGACCCGCTGCGTGCGAAATACATCGCTGAAACTTATCTGGAAAATGCGGAACTGGTGACCGATGTGCGCAACATGTTCGGTTATACCGGGTTTTACAAAGGCCGCCGTGTTTCAGTCATGGGGCATGGCATGGGTATTCCGTCCTGTTCTATCTATACCAAAGAGCTGATCACCGAATATGGGGTGAAAAACATCATCCGTATCGGCTCCTGCGGTGCCGTGCGGGCGGATGTCAAAGTGCGGGATGTGATCATCGGGATGGGGGCGTGTACCGATTCCAAAGTGAATCGTATGCGTTTCAAAGATCATGATTTTGCTGCGATTGCCGATTTCGGTCTGCTGCGCAATGCCGTCGCGGCGGCCGAAACCTTAGGGATCCCGGTTAAGGTCGGTAATCTGTTCTCTGCCGATCTGTTTTACAGCCCGGACCCGCAGATGTTTGATGTGATGGATAAATTCGGCGTGCTGGGCGTGGAAATGGAAGCGGCCGGTATCTATGGCGTTGCGGCGGAATATGGTGCCAAAGCGCTGGCCATCTGCACGGTATCTGATCATATCAAGACCGGTGAGCAGACTTCAGCAGAAGAGCGTCAGAATACGTTCGATGAGATGATGAAGATTGCGCTGGAATCTGTCCTGCTGAACTGAGCGATGATGAGATAACGCTTGCCTGAAGGAAAAGCGATCGGCTACGCTGTCGGCCGCTTTTTCTGACTGACAGGGAGTTCATCACCATGCCAATTTCCGCGTTGCCTGAGCAAATTGCTGACTGGCTCGTTCATTTCCCCGCATCCGGGGTGCTTCAATTTACTGATCGTGGAACTGAGGCGGTCGATAAGCCTGAATGTGATGGTTATGTCGTGCTGATGGGACAATCACTGGCGCCAGAGCACGTCGCCGCGACCCTGAAACAGATCCGTGACATGGGCATGGCAACCTGCTGCTTTGTGCCTTTTGCAGTCGGTGATGTCTGGACGGTGGTGCTGGGTACCTCTGCACACTCATCGGATCTGATGCAGTGGCTGAAAGTTCAGGATTGGTCCATTGACGGTGCGCATGTTGCCGAGCTGCCACGTTTGCAGGCTGGTGGTCTGATCCTGATGGATATGGATTCTACCGCTATCCAGATCGAATGCATCGATGAGATTGCCCGTCTGGCCGGTGTCGGTGAGCAGGTCGCCGCAGTAACTGCCGCTGCGATGCACGGCAAACTGGAATTCTCGGAAAGTCTGCGTAATCGTGTCGCCCTACTGAAAGATGCGCCAATTTCCATTCTGGATCAGGTTGCCGCAAATATTCCGCTGATGCCGGGACTGACGGATCTGGTCAGCACCGCGAAAGCGGCTGGCTGGAAAGTGGCCATTGCTTCCGGAGGTTTCACCCATTTTGCCGGTGTCCTGCAGCGTGATCTGGGGCTGGATCATATCGAATCCAACGTACTGGATATCGATGGTGATCGTCTGACCGGTAAGGTGAACGGCCGCATCGTCGATGCCAAAGTCAAAGCCGAAACGCTGGCGGAACTGAAAGAACGTTATCAGGTATCCGACAAACAGACGGTGGCCATTGGTGATGGCGCCAATGACCTGCCTATGCTGAAAGCCGCAGCACTGGGTGTGGCGCTTCATGCCAAGCCTGTGGTGCGTGAGCAGGCGCAGGTTGCAATCCGTCATATGAATCTGGAAGCCGTTATCTGCCTGCTGCAGGCCGGCGATGTGATTGCGCAAGCCTGATTTAATCGCCCATTTCTTGAAAGAGGAGCTGTGATGGCCAAAAGTAAGGTGGCGTATGTCTGTAATGAATGTGGCGCCGAATTTTCCCGCTGGCAAGGGCAATGCTCTGAATGTAAAGCATGGAATACCATCACAGAAATCCGGCTGGGCCCCTCTGCCATCACCCGCAAGAGCGGCGAACGGAGCGGCTATGCGGGTGAACTCAGCAGTAAGGTCCAGACCCTTTCGGAAGTCTCATTAGCGGAATTACCGCGTATCAGTTCTGGCTATAAAGAGCTGGATCGGGTGCTGGGGGGCGGGATTGTGCCCGGTTCCGCGATGCTGATCGGTGGCCATCCGGGCGCCGGCAAAAGTACGCTGCTGTTACAGACGATGTGTTCCCTGGCAGAACGGATGCCCGTGCTGTATGTCACCGGGGAAGAGTCGTTACAGCAGGTGGCGATGCGGGCACACCGGCTGGGATTGCCCAATGACAAACTGCGCATGCTTTCTGAAACGAGTGTGGAACAGATTTGTCATCTGGCACTGCAGGAAAAACCGGCTGTGATGGTCATTGATTCTATCCAGGTCATGCACGTAGCCGATGTCAGTTCATCACCGGGTTCTGTGTCCCAGGTCAGGGAGAGTGCCGCTCAGCTCACCCGTTTCGCCAAACAGCATCAGGTGGCGATCTTCATGGTCGGCCATGTTACCAAGGACGGAACATTAGCCGGTCCGAAAGTGCTGGAGCACTGTGTCGATTGTTCGGTATTACTGGAAGGGGATGCCGACTCCCGTTTTCGTACCCTGCGTTGTCAGAAGAACCGCTTTGGCGCGATCAATGAACTGGGCGTGTTTGCCATGACCTCGCAGGGGATGAAAGAGGTCAGCAACCCGTCGGCGATATTCCTCAACCGGGGCGAAGCTGAGAGTGCCGGTTCGGTGGTGATGGTGATCTGGGAAGGCACACGACCGCTACTGGTAGAACTGCAGGCGCTGGTGGACTATTCACAGCTGGCGAATCCGCGCCGCCTGGCCGTTGGCGCCGAACATAACCGGCTGGCGATGCTGCTGGCGGTGATGCACCGGCATGGCGGTATCCAGATGGCGGATCAGGATGTCTTTATCAACGTCGTGGGTGGGGTAAAAGTCGAGGAAACCAGTGCGGATCTGGCACTGATTGCGGCGATGGTGTCGAGTTTCCGTGACAAACCGATCCCGAAGGATCTGATCATCTTTGGTGAAGTTGGCTTGTCGGGCGAGATCAGACCAGTGCCATCAGGTCAGGAACGTTTGCAGGAAGCCGCGAAGCATGGTTTCCGGCAGGCGATTATTCCAAAACCCAATATGCCCAAACACGAGATTGCCGGGATGAAAATAATGCCGGTAACCAGTTTGCAGGAAGCGATAGAATTACTCTGATAGCCAGCAGACTACAGTAGTTTACAGGGCGTTGTTTGCGGCGCCCTGTACAGATTGTTGTTACCGGGTTTCAGCGGCTGCGGCTTGTTCTTCCTCGCTCAGCACATTCAGAACCAGCACCAGCTTGTCTTCAAACTTGAACCGTTCTTCCAGGGTCAACCCAAGCTGACTCAGATCGGCTTCCAGTTCCGGCATCTCATCATCACAGCCATCACCATAACGTTCATTGAAATCCAGAATTGATTCGGTAGTATCTTGGATGCGGTCAATCAGACGGTTGGTTAATGTCAGATGCCGTCCTTCGGCCTTTTCATATGCCGCAATCAAAATTTCATAAATTTCAAAGTGTCCGGCGGAAACATAGTCCACCAGACGATCACAGAAATCAGACAGCTCTTCTTTGGTCGGCAAGGTTTTTCGATACGGAGGCATCAGTCCGGCCAGTTGCATATATTCGACTAGCAAGTTACGACGGACATCCAGCCAGGCATCAATGACCGGGTGTTTTCCTGCGACCTGTTGGCGGATTTTATCGAGAGTAACCAGCATGTTGCCTCCTTGGTTAGCTATTCAGAAAGCGCATTTCCCTTCTGATCTCATTGTGCGGCCTTTGGTTAAAATGACCCACCACTGAATACCACAACTGTTAAGCATGTCTCTTTTCAGATCGCATCTCGTTTATGCTTTAGCCAGTTTGCTGATTGTTAGCAGCATGTTAACCCCCAGAATGTTAGAATTAACAAATATTGGCTAACCAGAACAGATAGATGACTAAGATAGAAAATGATCGTTACCTGCGGGCGTTGTTGCGTCAGCCTGTAGATCGCACGCCTGTGTGGTTAATGCGTCAGGCAGGACGTTATCTGCCGGAATACCGACAGTTACGTGCGGAGGCGGGTGATTTCATGACGTTATGCCAGACACCGGAACTGGCCTGTGAAGTGACTCTGCAACCATTGCGGCGCTTTGATCTGGATGCCGCTATTTTGTTCTCAGATATTCTGACTATTCCGGATGCCATGGGACTGGGGTTGAGTTTTGGAGCAGGGGAAGGCCCCAGATTTGCCAAAACCATTCAGCATCAGCGGGATGTTGATGCGCTACCGTTGCCGGACCCGGAAGGCGAGCTGCGCTATGTGATGGATGCGGTCCGGACAATAAAGAAAGCGCTGGCACAGCGTGTTCCCTTGATTGGTTTCTCCGGCAGTCCCTGGACGCTGGCAACCTATATGGTGGAAGGCGGCAGCAGCAAGCAATTCAGCCGTATCAAACAAATGATGTATCGTGAGCCTGCGCTGTTGCATGGATTACTGGATAAACTCGCAACCAGCGTGACCCAGTATCTGAATGGACAAATTGCAGCAGGTGCTGATGCGGTGATGATTTTTGATACCTGGGGTGGGGTGTTATCACATCAGGATTATCAGGACTTTTCATTGCAGTATATGACACGGATTATTCAGGGGATCCATCGTCAGTATGAAGGACGCGTTATTCCGGTCACCCTGTTTACCAAAGGTGGCGGACAATGGCTGGAGGCGATCGCGGCATCCGGTTGTGATGCGGTGGGTCTTGACTGGACGACGGATATTGCTGTAGCCAGACAGCGGGTCGGCGATAAAGTGGCATTGCAGGGCAACATGGATCCGGCCGTTTTGCAGGGTGACGATGCGCTGGTCACGGCCAAGGTTCAGCAGATATTGCAGCAGTATGGCCATGGTTCAGGCCATGTGTTTAATCTGGGGCATGGCATTACGCCTGATATCGAACCTGCGCGGGTAAAAACGTTTGTCGATGCGGTGCATCATTTTTCTGCTGCTTATCATCAGGCCTGAAACAACAAGACCGGCACTCAGGCCGGTCTTGTTGAATCGTCTTAATCATCAGCTATGTTGATTAGCTGTCATTCAGCAAACGCTTATATTCGTTGATTTTAGCCACCAGCGATTTCTTCGCCTTGGTTTGCATAGGCTCATTCATCGGTAAATCAACACGCATTGCATTCACTGCACGATTGTTCACATGGAATTCATAATGCAGGTGCGGGCCGGTTGAACGGCCGGTATTGCCTGATAAACCGATTACCTGCCCCATTTTCACCTTTTGACCCGGTTTGACCATGGATTTACTCAGGTGCATGTAAACAGAGCTGTAGCGACCACTATGGCGCAGAACGATATAGATCCCCATATCCTTATGACGAGTTGCTTTTACTACGACTGCATCACCTGTTGCCTGCACCGGTGTACCCACACGGACTGAGAAATCGGTACCGTTATGTGCCATCACCCGTCCCGTTACCGGATTAACCCGGTGCGGGTTGAAATTGGAACTGACTCTGGTTGAAGACGGAATAGGGTAACGCATGAACTTACCGCTCTTTGTCATGCTCAGACTGCTGCCGTCATCATCATAGAACTGATTATCTTTTGTGTTACGGAACGCAGAATAGTTTTTACCTTTTGTCGTAATCATGACTGCCAGCACGCGCGCATCACTGCCGGCTTTGCCTGCAATAGCATTACGATCGAACAGTACTTTGAACGTATCGCCTTTTTTCAGGTCACGACGAAAATCGATCTGTCCCTGAAACAGACGGGCCACCTGATGCACGTGGGCGGCGCTGAGTCCGGCATTCCGGGCGCTGGCAGCAAATGTACCTGCAATTTTACCACTCAGTACACGGGTAGGACGAATTGCCGGGCGGGCCGCTTCTTTTTTCTCTGCAGCCTGCGCTTTCGCTTTTTCAGCAGCTTTTTTCTTGCTGTTTTCTTCGGCTGCCAATCTGGCCGCTTCTTTTTTGCTGACTTTACTGTTGTCTGCTGTTACAGCCGGAGAGTCAGTTTTAGTATTTGTATTCGTTGCATCAGGTGCGGCGATGCTTTCCTGTTTAGAGTCGTCTGCGTCGGTATCACTACTTTGTTCGATACGGGACTGGTAAGTATCATTTTTACGCTCAAAAATGACGTGTTTTTCCAGATCCAGCGGGATATCCAGTTTCTGGATAACGTTTGCGTCATCCAGATAAAAGGTGATTTTCTGACCGGGCTTCAGACGTACCAGCGAATTCTGAATGTCGACTTCCAGCAGTTTCTGCAATGTGACAGCAGAAAGGTTAAGCGTGTTGAAGATATAAGACAGGTTATCATCATCTTTGACCGTGTAGTCCATCAGCTGGAGTTCACCGGTTGATACAGCTTCATCTGGAATGCCGTCATCGTCATCCAGCAATGCATCATGCGGAACACTGACGAATTCGGTATCAGCAGCCTGCTTGCTCAGTTCCGCATCCATAGTGAGATCTTCGTTTGAAACCGGAATCGGCTCATCGGAAAGAAGTTCACCCGGAGGCGGTAACAGCGTGATACTGGCCACAGAGAAACATGCCAGCATAATGATGGCGTAAAGGTGCTGGCGGGGAATGGGTAACTCACGATTCACCAAACCTGTAAACGGTGTGAAAATCCGTTTCATTGTTCTGTCTTCGCTCTGTTGAATATTGGACGTCATACCATCCGTGAATGCAGGTCGGGAAATATCACCGCCTTAGATGGCATAAAACCCGATTTGTACCATGGACGGTAGTACAATGACAATAAAACAGGTCACGAAATGCGGAGATAGGACGTGTTTGGTTATTTTTTGTTCGACTTTGTATTCCTGGATAGTCATCTGGATGCCAGTTAATTTTTCATTAGTGGCATACTGGCTTACAATTCGCTTCTCACTCGAAGGAGACAACCGTGTTTGGTGACAAGTTCTATAAGAAATTGCGTAAGCTGATGCCATGGCAACAGACAGTCTTTGCGCTGGCGTTAAGTGAAAGAATGTATCCTAACTATTGCTTGTATGCCGAAAGTACAGGACGGGGTGATACCCGGCTAATTCGCAGTTCGCTGGATACCATGTGGCAATATCTGACTGAGAAAAGCATGCAGGTAGATTTGTCGGCAATACTGGAGCAGATTGAAGCTGCCATGCCGGAACCGCAACAAGAGGAGTGTTATGGCGCCTGGCCGGCACTGGATACCTGTGTGGCGCTGGCGACTGCTTATAACTCGGTGGTTTTTCGTCTGGGTGATGAAGCTTACGATGTCAGCCAGACATCCATGGGAACCGTGGTTGGATTTATTGAGATGCAACAGGGACGGGAGCTTTCTGCTGAAGAGTTGTACGCCGAACCGCTGGTAGAAGACGAGATGGCTTTTCAGGTTGCATTGCTCGACGAAGTATCCCAACCCCGCGATGCGGCGGTTATCCTGAAAATCAAAGAAATGGCCGAACAGGGTGGTATATCGAATCTGGGGATTTCTCTGGAATAACGACCGGACAGATAAAGTGCTGTCTGATGGTATAAAGCTTAACCGGCTGGCAGCATGTTTTGTGACAGCCATGAAGTTCCCGCTAAAAATGTGCTGTTTTCCTGGGAAATACGACAGAAAGTTTTTGCCAGTCAGCAGAATTTTGACTAGATTGAGGCAGCTTTTTTGATCGGCTTAAATAATAAGGATTGCGTATGAACAAAACTGAGCTTGTTGATGCGATTGCAGCCAAGGCTGACATGAGCAAAGCCCAGGCTAAAGTGGCACTGGAACAGATTCTGGAAACTATTACTCAAAGCCTGAAAGAAGGCGATCCGGTACAACTGGTTGGCTTCGGTACTTTCAAGGTAAATCACCGGGCAAGTCGTACTGGTCGTAACCCTCAGACCGGTCAGGAAATCACGATTGCAGCTTCTAACGTGCCAACTTTTGTTGCTGGCAAAGCATTAAAAGATGCTGTAAACGGTTAATCTTTTCTGTATTAATCTTTTCTGTATATGAAAAACCCGGCTATCTGTGCCGGGTTTTTTGTTGCCATTTTTTAACCACCCCAGCATTACCTGAAGGTGGTTAACGGATTACATAGTGGCTTCCGTTTCGGCACTTCCGGTGTCGATATCTTTCGCGCTGAAATAGGCAAAAGTTTCGGCAGCAATGACATGACGCAAGCCAATCAGACCAATCAGGTTTGGAATTGCCATCAGGCCGTTGACGATGTCGGCAATGATCCAGATCAGATCCAGATGCAGCGTCGCACCGGCAGCAACCAGCAGGACGAAGACCCACCGGTAGCCTTTAATGGCTTTAACGCCCAGCAGATATTCGGTACACCGTTCACCGTAGTAGTTCCAGCCAATGATGGTGGTAAAGGCAAAGAACAACAGACCGATGTTAACCAGATAGAAGCCTAACTGGCTGCCGATACCCTGAGTAAACGCGAGGTTGGTCATGGCGGTGCCGGCAACTTCAGATTGCCATGCGCCGGTCAGCACCAGCGTAATGCCGGTCATGGTGCAGATGAGAATGGTATCGAAAAAGGTGCCGGTCATGCAGACCAGACCCTGTTCCACACAGGAGTTGGTTTTTGCCGCAGCGGCAGCAATAGGCGCTGAACCCAGACCTGATTCGTTAGAGAACACCCCGCGGGCCACACCCGCCTGCAATGCCAGCATCATAGTGGCACCGGCAAAACCACCGGTTGCTGCAGTCGAGGTAAAGGCGGCATTCAGGATCTGACTAATGACTTCTGGCAACTGTTCCGCGTGCAGATACATCACTCCCAGACAGGAGGTGATATACACCAGGGCCATGAATGGCACGATTTTGGTTGAAATGCGGGAGATGGACTGAATGCCACCCACCGTGATCAGCGCGACCAGCACAGCCAGGATCAGGCCAGTTGCCCATTTGGGTACATCAAAGGTGAGTTGAGCGGCATCGGCAATGGCATTGACCTGCGGGAAGGTGCCGATACCAAACAGCGCAACACCAATACCAAACAACGCGAATGCGCCCGCCAGAAATTTGCTGCCCAGGCCTTTTTCCAGATAGTACATCGGGCCGCCACTCATCTGACCGTTCGCGTCTTTCTGACGGTAGCGGACAGCCAGCAGGCCTTCGGCGTATTTTGTCGCCATGCCCAGAAAGGCAGCGATCCACATCCAGAAAATGGCGCCGGGACCACCCAGTTTTACTGCGGTAGCCACACCGACAATATTGCCGGTACCGATGGTGGCCGACAGGGCGGTACACAAGGCTGCGAAGCTGGATACATCGCCTTCTTTACCATCATGTTTCGGCGGGAAGAACACCAGTTTCAGTGCCAGTGGCAGGCGGATAACCTGCAGCAGGCCTAAACGGATAGTGAGATAAAGGCCGGTTCCCATCAGTAGCGCAAGCAGTGGTGGACCCCAGATAAAGTCATCAACGGCGGTAAGAAATGAATGAAGCATAGTTTTAAATATCCTCCTGAAACGAAGCTGTTCATTCGTGAAAGGAGGAGACAGGAACACCTACCCAGTGAGGATCACCAGATATGCTATTCCATCCCCTCTGTCCTTTTGCCTGAGAGTTTCAACCCTGACGGGTTTTGCTCCTTCGGCGCCCGATTTAACGGGTCTCTCCAGAGTATCGTCCAGTAGCAGTCCTCGCCTTGCGGCACCTGAAAGATTCACTTCTTCGGTGGATGTAGAACCATCCTCTCCTGCTACCTTCATCCGAACATTGGAAGGTAGATGCGGATCCTAAATAAAATCCCGGGATTTGTCTTCATATCAGCTGAAAAAATTACAAAATGATAATTTGCCTGAGGATTCAGCCTGAGATGATCCTCTGTTCGGTATTTAATTGGTCAGACTGGCATAAAAAACGTGTCAGGCAGGAAATGAGTCCGGTGGTTTATACATTAATCCGCTTAATTCATTTTCGATTAAAGATCGCGCTAATTTCGCTGAATGTAACCGGTTTATACGGTAAGATAAGTACAACTTTATTACTCCGGTGATGACGATGTATAAGCTGATTGCACTTGATATGGATGGCACGCTGTTGCGTGGTGATGGTTCGATTTCTGAGCGTACGAAAAGTGCGATTAAAGAAGCCCGGAAACAAGGGGTGAAAGTAGTACTGGCCTCCGGCCGGCCGCTGGAAGGGCTGGAGCGGTATCTGGAAGAGCTGGAGCTGACGACGCCGGAGGATTATGCGCTGAGTTATAACGGGGCGGTCATTAAGAATGTCGGCACCAGAGAAACGATCTGCAGTCAGCTGATCAGCGGTAAAGATGTGCAGGATGTGTATGCCATCAGCCAGCAGATTGGTGTGAACACGCATGCGTTTTCTACAGAGCTGGGTCTGATTTCTCCGAAGGTCAGTCATTACACGGCGCATGAGCGTGATATCAACGGCATTTCGCTGACATTGATTGACTATAACGAGTTGTCCGCCGATCACCCGATTGTGAAAGTGATGATGGTGGATGAGCCGGAAATTCTGTCTCCGGGTGTTGAACAGATCCCGGCAGAATATTATGAGCGTTTCACCGTGGTACGCAGCGCGCCGTTTTTCCTGGAAATTCTGAACAAGAACAGTAACAAGGGAAATGGTGTGTCCATGCTGGCCGACTATCTGGGTATCAAACCGGAAGAGGTGATCTGCGTGGGCGATGCGGGTAATGATGTGCACATGCTGGAATATGCCGGCTTGTCGGTCGCCATGGGTAATGCATTCGACGAGATCAAGGCGATTGCAGACTATGTGACGCACACCAACGAAGACGATGGTGTAGCACATGTGATTGAGAAGTTTATTCTTTCCTGATTATCGCCGATAAAACAGGACAGAGTTTAAGCCGTCTTTCCGATTTGGGAAGACGGCTTTTTTATTTACACAAAACGCATGGAAAGATCCATGGCGTGGGTGTGCTTGGTCAGGGCACCGACAGAAATGTAGTCCACGCCGGTTGCTGCATAGGTAGCGATGGTCTGCAGCGTCACGTTACCGGAAACTTCCAGCTTGGCTTTACCGGCGTTGATAGCAACTGCTTCACACATCATCGGGACTTCGAAGTTGTCCAGCATGATGATATCGGCATTGGCGTCCAGCGCCTGCTGCAGCTCATCCAGGTTTTCCACCTCGACTTCGACTTTCTTGCCCGGGTTCAGTTTACGAGCAGTCTCAATGGCCTGAGCAATACCACCACATGCCATGATGTGGTTTTCCTTGATCAGATAGGCATCGAACAGACCCATACGATGGTTAGTGCCACCGCCACAGGTCACGGCATATTTCAGTGCCGTACGCAGGCCCGGAATGGTTTTACGGGTATCCAGCAATTTGCATTGGGTACCGGCCAGTTTTTCCACATAAAGTGCGACGTTGCTGGAAACGCCGGACAGGGTCTGGATAAAGTTCAGTACGGAACGTTCACCAGTCAGCAGAATGCGCGCCGGACCATACAGACGAACCAGTTCCTGATTAGGCACAACATGGTCACCGTCTTTGACTTTCCACTCAATACGGACGTTACCGCCGAGTTGAGCAAAGACTTCTTCTGCCCAGGCTTTGCCACAGAACACGCCTTTTTCACGGGTGATCACATAGGCTTCTGCCTCTTTATCGGCAGGAATAAGTTGTGCGGTAATATCGGCATGCGCATCCAGTACGCCACCTAAATCTTCTTCCAGAGCGGCACGTACGGTGCGCTGAATATCAGTTTGCAACATGACAAGTCCTGTTGAATTAGCCGGATTTTCCGGTCGAAACAAAAAGATGTTGGATGTAAGCATACCATGTAGCATGCTCTGGCGCTAAAAGCAGAGAGGGAAACCGGTATGTGGCAGAAAAAGTGGTTGATAAATGAGCAAGGTTGGCTTGCTGAGGCCCGGCATTGTCCGTCACCGTTTTTTAATCAGCGCCCCGAAGGGGAGCCTGTTTCGTTGCTGGTGGTACATGGCATCAGCTTACCGCCGGGACAATTCGGTGGACCGCATATTGATGAATTGTTTACCGGAAAACTGGATCCACAGGCTCATCCGTATTTTGCCGAAATCGCGCATCTGCAGGTGTCGGCTCATTGCTTGATCCGCCGGGATGGGGAAGTGGTGCAGTATGTCGGTTTTCTGGATCGCGCCTGGCATGCCGGACGATCACAGTTTGATGGCCGTGAAAACTGTAATGACTTTGCGATAGGTATTGAGCTGGAAGGGACGGATGAAGGTGGGTATACCGAAGCGCAGTATCAGCAACTGGCGTTAGTCACCTTGGCGCTGCAGCAGCAGTATCCGGTGATCACGGCTGAACGGATCACGGGGCATTCGGATATTGCCCCGGGAAGAAAAACCGATCCGGGTCCTTCGTTTGACTGGGATCGGTATCGTCAGTTGTTGCAGTCGTGATCAGGTCACCGGAGCCGGGTTAAACACAGACAGTGCATTGAACAGGCCCCATTGATCCGACCATGGTTTCTTGCGGCCACTGGCAACATCAAGAATGAAGTGGAACACTTCCCAGCCCAGTTCTTCGATGGTCTTCTCGCCGGTGGCGACAGAGCCGGCATCAATATCGATCAGATCATGCCAGCGTTCAGCCAGTGAGCTGTGCGTCGACATTTTAATCACAGGCACTGCGGCTAAGCCATAAGGCGTTCCCCGACCCGTGGTGAAGACCTGTACGGTGATCCCGGAAGAGAGCTGTTGTGTGCCGCACACAAAGTCACTGGCCGGGGTTGCAGCGAAAATCAGTCCTTTTTTAGTTGGGCGCTGGCCTGGCGATAAGACTTCGACAATCGCTGAGCTGCCGGATTTGGCAATCGAGCCGAGCGCTTTTTCGACCACGTTGGCCAGACCACCTTTTTTGTTGCCGGGAGAGGGGTTGGCACTGCGGTCGGTTTTGCCGGTATCCAGATAATTGTCGTACCAAGCCATTTCGCGTAGTAAGGCTTTACCGACTTCTTCGTTGGCAGCACGTGGTGTCAGCAGGTGAATGGCGTCACGCACTTCGGTCACTTCGGAGAACATGACGGTCGCGCCACAGCGCACCAGCAAGTCTGCCGCATAACCAACGGATGGGTTGGCGGTCACACCGGAGAAGGCATCACTACCACCGCACTGTACACCGAGCACCAGTTCGGAAGCCGGGCAGGTTTCGCGTTTGCGCAGGTTCAGTTTTGCCAGCAGTTTTTCGGCCTGGCCGAGAATATCGTCAACCATGGCTTTAAAACCGACGTGAGCTTCGTCCTGCAGCATGATGATCTGGCTTTTATCGACGTTGATTTGTTCCAGCTCTTCATTTCCGGCCAGCAAGCGTTCCGGTTGCAGTTTTTCACAACCCAGCCCGACCACCAGTACTTCATTACCAAAATTCGGGTTCTTCGCCAGGTTGTGGATGGTACGGATCGGCACCACGGCAGCGGGAGCATTGATGGCGACACCACAGCCATATAAATGGTTCAGGGCCACGACACCGTCCACATTGGGATACTTGGGCAGTAAATCCCGTTCAATGATTCTCACGACGTAATCGACAACACCGGCGACACACTGCACGCTGGTGGTAATGCCCAGCATGTTTTTGGTACCGACACTGCCATCGGCGTTGCGGTAACCTTCAAAGGTATAACCTTCCAGCGGTGGTTGCGGTGCAGGGACTTTGGTGGCTAACGGCAGTGTTTCCAGTGCCGGAGCTTTAGGCAGATCAACCTGATGTTCGCTAATCCAGCCACCCTGTTGGATTGGTTCATTGGCATAACCGATGACTTCGCCATAACGAATGATGGCTTCACCTTGTGCAATTGCCTGTAATGCAACTTTATGTCCTTTAGGCACATGCTCGGTTAATGTTAATCCGCACGGGAACCGGCTGCCTTCAGGAAGACCGTTACTGTTAACGACAATCGCCACATTATCATCGGGATGCACCTTTATATAATGCGGCTGTGCATATGACTTATTGTTTGCAGACATATATTACCTTGTTATTAATTTGTTAATTGAAGCCCTGTTAAAAAATACGCTATTTGCTTTAGTCTGGCATTGTTGTTTTAAACAATATATGTGCTCTTGTTTGCTTATTATTTTGGTCAAATGACTCATAGATTGTGATATTAGGCATAAATCACTTTTTGTTTTTATTTTATAAAAAAGTGCAATATTTAAATTATAAAAATGTGATGTGTGATCTTATTTTTAAAGATAAAACCGGATTTTTAGTAAACCGGTTGCATTGATCATGTGGTTATCTGCTGTTTTGTGATCCATTCGCTAAATATTTGTGCTAATGCCAAGTATATTGCCGCTATTATTAATCATTGTTGTGTTTTTGCACGATGAACCTGCCACGCTGTCTATTTATACTTTTCCCCGAGTTGGACGTTTTGGTTTTGTTTGCTGTTGTGACGCAGTGAGTCTCCCGGCAATAAAAAAATCAAGTGGTAGTGTTCAATAACTTTGTTTGCCGGATTGCTTAATTAAGTTACTCAACATCTTTATAGCCTGAAGCTATAAACCGGGAGAATACAATGGAATCAGTAAATACAATGACTTTGGAGGCGGAAAAACGCACGAACGTCCGTTATTGGATTGTCGTGATGTTATTTATCGTCACCGCATTTAACTATGGCGATCGTGCGACCTTATCGATTGCCGGTGCATCCATGACCAAAGAATTAGGTCTGGATTCAGTTGGGATGGGATATGTCTTCTCGGCATTTTCCTGGGCCTATGTAATTGGCCAGATCCCGGGGGGATGGTTACTGGATCGCTTCGGTTCCAAGAAAGTTTACTTCTTCAGTATTTTGACCTGGTCCATATTTACCTTGTTACAAGGCTTCGTTGGTTCATTGGGTAGCGTTTCCAATGCAATTATCGGGTTATTTATTTTGCGTTTTATGGTTGGCCTGTGTGAATCACCTTCATTCCCGGGTAACAGCCGTATTGTGGCGGCCTGGTTCCCGGCGCAGGAACGTGGTACTGCAGTTTCTATCTTCAACTCCGCCCAGTATTTCGCGACCGTTATTTTCGCGCCAATCATGGGCTGGTTAACGCATGCTGTGGGCTGGTCACATGTGTTCTTCTTCATGGGTGGCTTAGGCATTCTGCTGAGTTTCGTGTGGCTGAAAGTCATTAAGAACCCGACCGAACATCCAAGCATGAACCGCGCTGAGCTGGAATATATTGAGAAAGGCGGTGCGCTGACCAATATGGACCATCAGGCCGCTAAAAGTAAGCTCACTATCTCTAAATGGGATGCGATCAAGCAGCTGCTGAAATCACGCATGATGATGGGTGTTTACTTAGGTCAATACTGTATCAACGCGCTGACTTACTTCTTCATTACCTGGTTCCCGGTTTATCTGGTACAGGAACGTGGTATGTCGATTCTGAAAGCGGGTTTCATTGCTTCCATCCCGGCTATCTGCGGTTTCACCGGTGGTGTACTGGGCGGCATTATCTCTGACTACATGCTGCGCCGTGGTTACAGCCTGACGCTGGCCCGTAAAACACCAATCGTATTAGGCATGATGCTCTCTATGTCGATGGTGATTTGTAACTACGTTGATTCGGAAATGATGGTCATCATCGTGATGGCGGCGGCGTTCTTCGGTAAAGGCGTGGGCGCACTGGGCTGGGCTGTAATGGCAGATACCGCGCCGAAAGAGATCAGTGGTCTGAGCGGCGGTCTGTTCAACATGTTCGGTAACATCTCCGGTATCGTTACTCCGATTGCGATTGGCTACATTATCAAATCAACAGGTTCATTCAACGGTGCGCTGGTTTATGTCGGTCTGCATGCTCTGTTGGCGATTATCAGCTTCGTCTTCATTGTCGGTACCATCAAACGTATTGAACTGAAAGCAGCATAAGCGAGGCAGAGTCATGAGTATGTCTACTACCCCGGTTATTACATCCATGCAGGTTATCCCGGTTGCCGGTCATGACAGCATGCTGATGAACATCGGTGGTGCACACGGTGCCTACTTCACTCGTAACATCGTCATTCTGAAAGACAACGCCGGAAACACCGGCGTTGGTGAGGCGCCGGGCGGTGAAGTGATTTACAAGACGCTGGTGGATGCGATTCCCCACGTTGAAGGCAAACAGATTGCGGTACTGAACAAGATTGTCAGCCAGATGCACGCCGGCAATATGGGTTCCGATTTTGAAACCTTCGGTAAAGGTGCCTGGACATTTGAACTGCGTGTCAACGCGGTAGCAGCACTGGAAGCGGCGTTGCTGGACCTGATGGGTAAATTCCTGAATGTACCGGTCTGCGAATTGCTGGGCCCGGGCAAGCAGCGTGATGAAGTCACCGTCTTGGGTTACCTGTTCTACATCGGTGATCGTCAGGCAACAGATTTGCCTTATCAGGCACCGGAAACCGGCAAACATGACTGGTATCGCCTGCGCCATGAAAAAGCGATGGATACCAATTCCGTACTGGAACTGGCAGCAGCGGCGAAAGACCGTTACGGCTTCAAGGATTTCAAACTGAAAGGCGGTGTACTGGCCGGTGAAGATGAAATTGAAACTGTGACGGCACTGGCGAAACGCTTCCCGGATGCCCGAATTACGGTTGATCCGAACGGTGCGTGGTTGCTGGAAGATGCCATCCGTCTGTGCAAAGGCATGAAAGGTATTCTGGCGTATGCCGAAGATCCGTGCGGCGCAGAACAGGGCTTCTCCGGTCGTGAAATCATGGCGGAATTCCGTCGTGCTACCGGTCTGCCGGTCGCGACCAACATGATCGCTACCAACTGGCGTGAAATGGCGCATACCGTGATGCTGAACGCCATCGATATTCCGCTGGCTGATCCGCACTTCTGGACCCTGACCGGTGCGGTACGTGTCGCGCAGCTGTGCAATGACTGGGGTCTGACCTGGGGTTGTCATTCCAACAACCACTTCGATATCTCGCTGGCGATGTTCACGCAGGTGGGTGCGGCGGTGCCGGGTAATCCGACCGCGATTGATACGCACTGGATCTGGCAGGAAGGTCAGCATCTGACCAAAGAGCCGCTGCAAATCGTCGATGGCAAGATTGCAGTTCCTGATAAACCGGGTCTGGGTGTCGAGCTGGATATGGATCAGGTGATGAAAGCGCACGAGCTGCATAAAAAGCTGCCAACCGGTGCGCGTAACGATGCCATGGCGATGCAGTATCTGATCCCTGGCTGGAAGTTTGATCGCAAGCGTCCTTGCATGATCCGTTAATCAATTTAATACCGGACTCTCAAACGGGAGTCTGTTCTTGGATGGAGATTTAAAGATGAGTTTTTCTACAGCCCCTGTAGTCACTGAAATGCAGGTTATCCCGGTTGCGGGCCACGATTGTATGCTGATGAACCTGAGTGGTGCGCACGGCCCATTCTTCACCCGTAACATCGTTGTCATGAAAGACAGCGCGGGCCACACCGGTCTGGGTGAAGTGCCGGGCGGCGAAAAAATCCGTCAGACACTGGAAGATTCCAAAGCGCTGATCATCGGTAAATCACTGGGTGAATACAAAAACATCATGACCCGCATGCACAAAGAGTTTGCGGATCGTGACTCTGGTGGCCGTGGTTTACAGACATTCGATCTGCGTACCGCGATCCATGCGGTGACTGCGGTGGAATCAGCGATGCTGGACCTGCTGGGTCAGTTCCTGAATGTGCCAATCTGTGCGCTGCTGGGCGATGGTCAGCAACGTGATGCGGTGGAAATGCTGGGTTACCTGTTCTTCGTGGGTGATCGCAAGAAAACCGATCTGCCATACCTGAGCAACGAAAACGCAAGCTGCAACTGGTATCGCGTACGTCACGAAGAAGCGATGGATCCGGAAGGTGTGGTGCGTCTGGCAGAAGCCGCGTACGAAAAATACGGCTTCAACGATTTCAAACTGAAAGGTGGCGTACTGAGCGCGGATGCTGAAGCGGATGCGGTGACTGCACTGGCAAAACGTTTCCCGGAAGCTCGTGTGACACTTGACCCGAACGGTGCATGGTCACTGGAGGAGGCGATCCGTGTTGGTAAACGCCTGAAAGGTGTGCTGGCTTACGCAGAAGATCCATGTGGCGCAGAGCAGGGCTTCTCTGGTCGTGAAGTAATGGCGGAATTCCGTCGTGCGACCGGTCTGCCAACAGCGACCAACATGATCGCTACCGACTGGCGTCAGATGGGCCATTCTGTACAACTGAATTCTGTGGACATTCCGCTGGCGGATCCACATTTCTGGACCATGCAGGGTTCTGTCCGTGTGGCGCAGATGTGTCACGAATGGGGTCTGACCTGGGGTTCACACTCTAACAACCACTTCGATATATCTCTGGCGATGTTCACTCAGGTGGCTGCGGCTGCGCCTGGCAACATCACCGCGATTGACACCCACTGGATCTGGCAGGAAGGCATTGACCGCCTGACCAAAGAAGCGCCGGAAATTAAAGGCGGCCTGGTGAAAGTGCCGGAAAAACCAGGTCTGGGTGTGGATGTGGACATGGAACAGGTGCTGAAAGCGCATGAGCTGTACAAGTCACAAGCCCTGAATGCGCGTGATGACTCTATCGGTATGCAGTATCTGATCCCTGGCTGGAAGTTTGATAACAAACGTCCTTGCATGGTGCGTTAATTTGTCGTCAGGAGCAGGCGAGTTGCCTGCTCCGAACAACTCAAGGAAATGAACATGAACAAGCAGTACATACCCAATCAGCTTCGTAAAAGCCTTCAGAATCAGACCGTACAGATTGGGTGCTGGTCCGCATTAGCGAATCCGATTTCTACCGAAGTATTAGGTCTGGCCGGTTTTGACTGGATTCTGCTGGACGGTGAACATGCCCCGAACGACATTTCCACCTTCATCCCGCAGCTGATGGCGCTGAAAGACAGCAGCAGCCAGCCGGTGGTGCGTCCACCAGTGAATGAGCCAGTGACCATCAAACGTCTGCTGGATATCGGTTTCTACAATCTGCTGATCCCATTCATTGAATCAGCAGAAGATGCCAAACAGGCCGTAGCGTCTACCCGCTATCCACCTGCCGGTATCCGTGGTGTTTCCGTTGCGCACCGTAACAACGCTTACGGCACCATGCCGGACTACTTCGCCACCATCAATGACAACATCAGCGTGATCGCGCAGATCGAAACGCAGAAATCAGTCGATAACATCGACGAAATCGCGGCGGTGGACGGTGTGGATTGCCTGTTTATCGGCCCTGGCGATCTCTCTGCCGGCATGGGCTATATCGGTCAGCCGGGTCATCCTGAAGTGCAGAAAGCCATCAAGTATGTGTTTGACCGTGCGAAAGCCCATGGCAAAGCCAGCGGTATTCTGGCACCGAACGAAAATGATGCCCGCCGTTACATGGAGTGGGGCGCCACTTTCGTTGCGGTTGGCAGTGATCTCGGTGTGTTCCGTAGCGCAACACAAGCATTATGCGACAAATTCAAGAAGTAACTATTCGACGTTTACCCAGACTGGGGAATATGCCCCGTCTGAGTGAACGGTTGAATGAGCTGCAACAGTATCAAGAAGGAAAAGAAAATGAGTCTGAAAATCGGTTTTATTGGTCTGGGGATTATGGGCAAACCAATGAGCAAAAACCTGCTGAAAGCCGGTTATTCATTGGTAGTTTCTGATCTGAATCAGGTTGCAGTTGGCGAGCTGATTGAAGCGGGCGCCAAAGCGGCAAAAAGCCCGAAAGAAGTAGCGGAACAGGTTGATATCGTGATCACCATGCTGCCGAACTCCCCACACGTGAAAACCGTAGTGCTGGGTCAAAACGGCGTGATCGAAGGTGCGAACAAAAACACCATCGTGGTGGATATGAGTTCGATTGCGCCACTGGCGAGCCGTGAAATCGCTGCTGAACTGGCGAAAAAAGGCGTTGTCATGCTGGATGCGCCGGTATCCGGCGGTGAGCCAAAAGCCATTGACGGCACCCTGTCTGTGATGGTCGGTGGTGACAAGGCAGTCTTCGATAAATGCTATGACGTGCTGAAAGCGATGGCAGGCTCTGTGGTTCACACCGGTGATATCGGTGCGGGCAACGTGACCAAACTGGCAAACCAGGTAGTCGTAGCGCTGAACATCGCCGCACTGTCTGAAGCTATGTCACTGGCCACCAAAGCGGGTGTGAGCCCGGATCTGGTGTTCCAGGCGATCCGTGGTGGTCTGGCTGGCAGCACCGTGATGGAAGCGAAAGCGCCAATGATCATGGATCGTAATTTCAAACCGGGTTTCCGTATCGATCTGCACATCAAAGATCTGGCGAACGCGCTGGATACCTCACACGGCGTTGGCGCATCACTGCCACTGACTGCCGCTGTCATGGAAATGATGCAGGCATTGAAAACCGATGGCATGGGCGAATGTGACCACAGTGCACTGGCCCGCTACTACGAAAAACTGGCAAAAGTAGAGATTTCTCGTTAAGGGAAAAAAACAGCCCGGTGCGACCGTACCCCAGCACCGGGCTGACTCTGATGCCGTAGATGAATGACCGAGGACGCGATTATTTCGCGAAGTAGTGAATTATGAAGATAGTCATTGCCCCCGATTCGTACAAGGAAAGTCTGAGCGCTATGGATGTGGCCACTCAGATTGAGGCTGGATTTCGCGAAATCTATCCGGATGCGGAATATGTCAAACTGCCGGTTGCCGATGGTGGCGAAGGCACCGTTGAAGCCATGGTCGCAGCAACCGGTGGTCGTAAGATCAATGTCAGTGTGACTGGTCCGACCGGTAAACCCGTGATGGCCCATTTTGGTCTTACCGGCAATCAGCAATGTGCTGTGATCGAGATGGCTTCCGCCAGTGGTCTGGAGTGTATTCCGCCGGAAGAACGTAATCCGCTGATTACCACCAGTTATGGTACCGGTGAGCTGATCCGGGCGGCCTTGGATCTCGGGGTAACCGAATTCATCATCGGTCTGGGTGGCAGTGCCACCAACGATGGTGGTGCCGGCATGCTGCAGGCGCTGGGAATTCACCTGCTGGATAAATCCGGCCATAATATCGGAAAAGGCGGACAATGCCTGTCTGAGCTGGAATATGTCGATGTGTCCGGCATGGATCCGCGTCTGAAAGATTGCCGCATCACGGTGGCCTGTGATGTGACCAACCCGCTGACCGGTCCGCAGGGCGCTTCCGCCATTTTCGGGCCGCAAAAAGGGGCCAATCCCGCCATGGTGCGTTTTCTGGATGAAAATCTGAAGCACTATGCCGAGGTGATCGCCCGTCAGACCGGCAAGGATGTGGAATTTGCGCCGGGTGCCGGGGCTGCGGGTGGCCTGGGTGCCGCACTGCTGGCTTTCCTGAATGCCGAACTGCGTTCCGGTATTGATATCGTCACCGAAGCCGTGGGACTGGAAAAAGCCATCATTGATGCTGATCTGGTGATCACCGGAGAAGGGCGTATTGATAGCCAGAGTATTAAAGGCAAGGTGCCGGTCGGCGTGGCTAAACTGGCCAAACGGTATAACAAACCTGTCATCGGTATTGCCGGCAGTTTGAGCAGCGATGTCGCTGTCGTGTATGAACACGGTCTGGACTGTGTGTTCAGCGTGCTGAATAAAGTCTGCACACTGGAAGATGCGCTGAGCAATGCCGCTGAAAATGTGCGTCTCACCGCCCGCAATATTGCCGCTACTTTAAAGTTGTTACCGTGCTGATCTAGCCGGTGCTCATAATTGTGACAGTGCATTGCAACAAGCTGTCACAATTGTGATCCATTCGATTTTGTGCATTTGACCAATCTACTATCGTAAGCGCCTGTTATGGCTGTTCTGCTTGCGAAGGCTTATCCATGTTTAATAAATTTCTCGACTCCCGTCTGGCACAGGAAATCGTTGCCCGTACCATGCGTATTATTGACTGCAACGTCAATATCATGGATTCCAAAGGTTACATCATCGGTAGTGGCGATCCGGAGCGTATTGGTGAATTGCACGAAGGTGCACTGCTGGCCCTGTCGCATGGCCGTATGGTGGAGATTGATTCCAACCTGGTGAAACATCTGCAGGGGGTTAAACCCGGTATCAACCTGCCAATGCGCATTGATGGCCAGATTGTCGGGATCATCGGTCTGACCGGCGAGCCCTCCCAATTGCAGCAATTCGGTAAGCTGGTCTGCATGACCGCGGAAATGATGCTGGAACAGGCCCGGTTGTTGTCCATGCTGGCACAGGACAGCCGTCTGCGTGAAGAGCTGGTGCTGAATCTGATCCGCTCTGAATCGCTCTCGTCGGATCAGATTGAATGGGCGCAGCGCCTGGGGATCGATCTGAATTTGCCGCGCGTAGCGGCCGTGATTGAAATCGACAGTGGACAGCTCGGGGTCGATACCGCCATCTCGGAATTGCAGCAACTGCAGAACCTGCTGAATACGCCGGAAAAGCAGAATCTGGTGGCAACCGTATCGCTGACGGAAATCGTGGTACTGAAACCGGCACTGGGCAATGCCGGCCGCTGGGATTCGGCCCGGCTGAAAAAACAGATCGATACGCTGCTGGCTAACATGAGCATGTCCGGCGGACTTAAATTACGTATCGCACTGGGTAACTACTTCAGCGGCGATGGCAGCATCGCCCGTTCGTACCGTACAGCCTGCACCACCTTACAGATTGGCAAGCTCTATTACCCGGAACAACGCAGTTACAACTATCAGGATCTGATGTTACCAGTGCTGCTGGACAGCCTGCGTGGTAGCTGGCAAACCAGTGAGTTGGTCAGACCTATGCAAAAACTGAAGGTGATGGACACCAATGGCCTGTTGCGACGCACCTTAATGGCCTGGTTCAAGCACAATGTACAGCCTATCGCGACCGCAAAAGCGCTTTATATTCATAGGAATACCCTTGAGTACCGTCTGAATCGCATTGCGGAGCTGACCGGGCTGGATCTAAAGGAAAATTTTGACGATCGCTTGCTGCTGTATATCGCGCTGCAACTGGATGAAACGACCTGATTTAACCATTTGTTAATGGCCTGTTATCGTTTGGTCATACCTTAGAGAAAATATTCCGCTGTTTTTTGATTTTAGTCAGATAATTCGTGGACAGTTGTTAATGATTTTGCTAATTTGTTTAACAATTCGTTTATTGGTAATACCAAGTTAACAAATTTCACATGACTGAATACAAACCAACCCAGCCAAAACTGTCTGACAGCATTGTTGCCGAACTGGAACAGATGATTGTCGACGGCACTTTGCAACCTGGCCAGAAGTTGTTGCCAGAGCGTGAGCTGGCTGTACAGTTCGGGGTTTCCCGACCTTCTCTGCGTGAAGCAATCCAGCGTCTGGAAGCTCGTGGGTTGCTCTATCGCCGTCAGGGTGGTGGTACCTACGTCAAGAGCGAACTGAACCGTGGATTGTCAGACCCTTTCTTCGAATTACTGGCCAATCATCCCGGTTCCCAATTCGATCTCCTTGAATTCCGTCATGTTCTCGAAGGCGTCGCGGCCTATTACGCCGCGCTTCGGGGGAATGAAGCCGACTTTGCTCACATGCGCGAGCTACAGAATGATATCGAACAAGCACAGACCAGCGGTAATGTCGCCGCCGAAGCCAAGGCTGTGTCTGCCTTTTATCTCGCCATGACAGAAGCCTCGCATAACGTGGTGTTGTTACACCTGATGCGGGCCATCCGGGAGTTACTGGAACGTAACATTCTCGGCAATCTTGAAGTACTGAATCAGCGTCCGGGGGTGGTTAACCGGATCCGTCGTCACAGGTCAGACCTGATTGCGGCGATCCTGGCAGGCCACCCAGAACAGGCCAGAGATGCTTGCCATGAGCACCTGGCTTTTATCGAGGATACCCTGCTGGATATACAGCGGGAGGACGAGCGAGCGCAACGTCCTTCGCGGCAGATCCATCAAGGCTAGCCTTACAAACCAACATGCAGTCAACAAACACAGGAAACAGCCATGTCTGAACTCCTTAAACATGATGTGGACCCGGTAGAAACTCAGGAGTGGTTAACCGCCCTGGAATCACTGCTGCGGGAAGAAGGTCCGGAACGTGCTCAATACATTCTGGATCAATTGTCATCAGCAGCCAGCAAAGCAGGTTTAGCTGCAGGCACTGGTACTGGTGGTAAGGTGCTGACCGACTATATCAATACCATTGCAGCCAGCGATGAACCGGCCTACCCAGGCAAATTAGAGCTGGAACAACGTATCCGCGCAATTATCCGCTGGAACGCGGTGATGATCGTATTGCGTGCATCGAAGAAAGGCTTGGAGCTGGGCGGACACATGTCCTCTTTCGCTTCTTCTGCCACAATTTACGATGTGTGCTTCAACCATTTCTTCCGTGCGCGTAACGAGAAAGATGGCGGTGACCTGGTTTACTTCCAGGGTCATATCGCCCCGGGTATCTACGCACGTGCGTTTGCTGAAGGCCGTCTGACTGAAGAGCAGCTGGATAACTTCCGTCAGGAAGTGGATGGCAAAGGTCTGTCCTCTTATCCGCATCCGAAACTGATGCCGGAGTTCTGGCAGTTCCCGACCGTATCTATGGGTTTAGGCCCGGTTGGTGCGATCTATCAGGCGCGTTTCCTGAAATACCTGACCAACCGCGGTATCAAAGACTGTTCCCAGCAGAAAGTGTACGCCTTCCTGGGTGACGGTGAGATGGACGAGCCGGAATCAAAAGGCGCGATCACCATCGCTGTGCGCGAGAAGCTGGATAACCTGATCTTTGTTATCAACTGCAACCTGCAGCGTCTGGATGGTCCGGTTATTGGTAACGGTAAAGTAGTCAACGAATTGGAAGGTATCTTCGGCGGCGCAGGCTGGGATGTCATCAAGGTTATGTGGGGCTCCAAGTGGGATGAGCTGCTGAAGAAAGATACTTCCGGCAAACTGATCCAGCTGATGAATGAAACCCTGGACGGTGACTACCAGACCTTCAAGTCCAAAAATGGTGCTTATGTCCGTCAACACTTCTTCGGTAAATATCCGGAAACCGCCGCGCTGGTGGCTGACTGGACCGACGAGCAGATCTTCGCACTGAAACGTGGTGGTCATGACCCACGTAAACTGTTTGCGGCATTCCAGAAAGCCTCAGAAGCGAAAGACAAACCAACTGTGATCCTGGCGCATACCATCAAAGGTTACGGCATGGGTGAAGCAGCTGAAGGCAAAAACATTGCGCATCAGGTCAAGAAGATGGATATGGATTCTATCCGTCATCTGCGTGATCACTTCTTCGTGCCAGTGGATGATGCACATCTGAAAGATCTGCCTTATCTGAAAATCGAAGAAGGTTCAGAAGAATACAAATATCTGCACGAACGTCGTCAGGCGCTGAAGGGCTATCTGCCAACTCGTCTGCCTCAGACTACCGTGAAACTGGATATTCCTGAGCTGTCAGCGTTTGATGCGCTGCTGGGTGAGCAGACCCGTGAAATTTCGACCACCATGGCGTTTGTCCGCAGCCTGAACGTGCTGCTGAAAGACAAATCCGTGGGTCAGCGTCTGGTGCCAATTCTGGCAGACGAAGCCCGTACCTTTGGTATGGAAGGTCTGTTCCGTCAGATCGGTATCTACAGCCCGCACGGTCAGCAGTACATCCCGCAGGATAAAGAGATCGTTTCCTACTACAAGGAAGATCAGAAAGGACAGATCCTGCAGGACGGTATCAATGAACTGGGCGCTATGTCTTCATGGCTGGCGGCGGCAACGTCTTACAGCACCAACGACTGCCCGATGATCCCGTTCTATATCTACTACTCTATGTTCGGATTCCAGCGTATCGGCGATCTGGCATGGGCAGCGGGTGACCAGCAGGCGCGTGGCTTCCTGGTAGGCGGTACTTCCGGCCGTACCACACTGAACGGCGAAGGTCTGCAGCACGAAGACGGTCACAGCCATATTCTGGCTGGCACCATCCCGAACTGCGTCAGCTACGATCCATCGTTCGTGTATGAAGTCGCGGTGATTATTCAGGACGGTCTGCGTCGTATGTACGGTGACAATCCGGAAAACATCTACTACTACATCACCACACTGAACGAAAACTATCATCACCCGGCGATGCCTGCTGGTGCTGAAGAAGGTATCCGTAAAGGTATCTACAAACTGGAATCCAACGCCGGTGCGAAGGGCCAGGTTCAGCTGATGGGTTGTGGTTCAATTCTGAACTATGCGCGTCGTGCCGGTAAGATCCTGGCAGACGAATACGGTATCGGTTCTGATGTGTACAGCGTCACCAGCTTCAACGAGCTGGCACGTGATGGTCAGGATGCAGATCGTTACAACATGCTGCATCCGGAAGCGGAAGCCAAAGTGCCATATATCGCTCAGGTGATGGGTACTGCGCCGGCTATCGCCGCGACCGACTACATGAAAGCATATGCCGAACAGGTACGTAACTTTGTACCGGCAAGCAGCTTCCGTGTATTGGGTACTGATGGTTTCGGTCGCTCAGACAGCCGCGAAAACCTGCGTCGTCACTTCGAAGTGAACGAAGGTTACATCGTTGTCGCTGCACTGACTGAACTGGCGAAACAAGGCACCGTAGACAAGAAAGTAGTGGCAGAAGCCATTGCGAAATACGGTATCGATGCTGACAAGATCAACCCGCTGTACGCATAAGGGGAAATGGCATGTCTAAAGACATTTTTGTTCCGGATATCGGCGGTGATGAAGTTTCCGTTACCGAAATCCTGGTCAAGGTAGGTGACAAGGTTGAAGCGGATCAGTCCCTGATCACGGTCGAAGGCGACAAGGCTTCAATGGAAGTACCGGCTCCGGAAGCCGGTATCGTCAAAGAGATCAAAATTGCAGTAGGCGACAAGGTTTCTACTGGTTCTCTGATCATGGTCTTTGAAGCGGCCAATGCGGCAGTGACTGCACCGGCTCCGGCAGCTGAAGCGGCCCCTGCGGCGGCACCTGCTGCAGCAGCGGCAGCAAAAGATGTTCACGTACCGGATATCGGTGGTGACGAAGTGGCTGTCACCGAAATCATGGTGAAAGTGGGCGATACCGTTGAAGCGGATCAGTCCCTGATCACCGTAGAGGGTGACAAGGCTTCGATGGAAGTGCCTGCGCCGTTTGGCGGTGTGGTGAAAGAAATCAAAGTGGCTGCGGGTGACAAAGTGTCTACCGGTTCCCTGATCATGGTATTCGAAGTGGCGGGCGCTGCGCCTGCGGCGGCCCCTGTTGCTGCTGCTCCGGCTCCGGCTCCTGTCGCGGCAGCGCCAGCGGTTGCTGCGGTGAAAGAAGTCAATGTCCCGGATATCGGTGGTGACGAAGTGGCTGTTACCGAAATTCTGGTGAAAGTCGGCGATGCGGTTGACGCTGATCAATCGCTGATTACCGTAGAAGGCGACAAGGCTTCGATGGAAGTGCCTGCACCGTTTGCCGGTGTGGTCAAAGCGCTGAAAATCGCGGTGGGTGACAAGGTGAAAACCGGCTCGCTGATCATGGAATTCGAAGTGGCGGGTGCTGCACCTGCTCCGGCACCGGTTGCTGCACAAGCTGCTGCGCCTGCAGCGGTCAAAGCGGTTCCGGCTGCAGCGCCAGCGCCTGTTGCTGCGGCGAAAGCGGAAGAGAAAGGTGAATTTGTAGCGGGTGATGCTTATGTTCACGCCACGCCGGCCATCCGTCGTCTGGCGCGTGAATTCGGTGTTAACCTGTCAAACGTCAAGGGTACTGGTCGTAAAGGTCGTATCCAGAAAGAAGACGTTCAGAACTACGTGAAAGAAGCACTGAAACGTGCTGCTTCTGCACCGGCCGCTGGCGGCGCGGGCGCAGGTCTGGGCGTGCTGCCATGGCCGAAAGTTGATTTCGCGAAATTCGGTGAAATCGAAGAAGTTGCGCTGACCCGTATCCAGAAAATCTCTGGTCCAAACCTGCATCGTAACTGGGTGATGATCCCGCACGTAACGCAGTTTGATGAAGCGGATATCGGTGAACTGGAAGCGTTCCGTAAAGAACAGAACGTGATTGCCGAGAAACAGCAACTGGGCTTCAAGATCACACCGTTGGTGTTCATCCTGAAAGCGGCCGCGAAAGCGCTGGAAGCACATCCGCGTTTCTGCAGCTCGCTGTCAGAAGATGGTTCTACACTGATCATGAAAAAATACATTCATATCGGTGTGGCGGTGGATACACCAAACGGTCTGGTTGTACCGGTAGTTCGTGATGTTAACAAGAAAGGCATCTATGAACTGTCGAAAGATCTGGCTGAGATCTCCAAGAAAGCACGTGCCGGTAAACTGACTGGTGCGGACATGCAGGGTGGTTGCTTCACTATTTCCAGCCTGGGTGGCATCGGTGGTACTCAGTTCACCCCAATCGTGAATGCGCCGGAAGTGGCGATTCTGGGTGTGTCTAAATCAGACATGAAGCCGAAGTGGAACGGTAAAGAATTCGTACCACAACTGACGTTGCCGCTGGCGCTGTCTTATGACCACCGCGTCATTGACGGTGCTGATGGTGCGCGTTTCATTACGACGCTGACTGGTGTGCTGTCCGACATTCGTCGTCTGGTACTGTAATTTTGTCTGCCTTACCGGAAACGGGCTGGTTTAAGCCGGTTTCCGGTAGCAACTGAGATAAAGAATCGAGGTCATGATGAGTAATGAAATTAAAACTCAGGTTGTGGTAATCGGTGCCGGTCCTGCTGGTTATTCTGCTGCTTTCCGTGCTGCCGATCTGGGACTGGATACCGTTCTGATCGAGCGTTACGGTACCCTGGGTGGTGTCTGTCTGAACGTGGGCTGTATTCCGTCTAAAGCGCTGCTGCACGTAGCGAAAGTGATCGAAGAAGCCAAAGCGCTGGCAGAACACGGTATCGTATTCGGCGAACCGCAGACTGATATCAACAAGATCCGTCTGTGGAAAGAAAAGGTAGTAACCAAGCTGACCGGCGGTCTGTCTGGCATGGCCAAGCAGCGTAAAGTGCCGGTGGTGAATGGTGTTGCCAAGTTCACTGGCCCGAACAGCATTGAAGTGACTGCGGCTGATGGCGCTGTGACGACCGTTAAGTTTGATAACGCGATTATCGCGGCGGGTTCCCGTCCGGTAAAACTGCCGTTCATTCCGCACAACGACCCACGCGTGTGGGATTCTACCGATGCGCTGGAATTGAAAGAAGTTCCGGGCAAACTGCTGGTGCTGGGTGGCGGTATCATCGGTCTGGAAATGGGTACTGTGTACTCAGCGCTGGGTGCGGAAATCGACGTGGTTGAATTCGCGGATCAGCTGGTTCCGGTTGCCGATAAAGACGTGGTGAAGGTTTACGCAAAACGTGTCGAGAAGAAATTCAACGTGATGCTGGAAACCAAAGTGACTGCGGTTGAAGCGAAAAAAGACGGTCTGTATGTCTCTTTCGAAGGCAAACAGGCACCGGCAGAACCGGTTCGTTATGACAGCGTGCTGGTAGCTGTAGGCCGTGTACCAAACGGTAAAGCGCTGGATGCCGAGAAAGCCGGTATCGCTGTGACCGAACGTGGTTTCATCGAAGTGGATAAACAGCTGCGTACTAACGTACCGCACATTTTCGCGATCGGTGACATCGTGGGTCAGCCAATGCTGGCGCACAAAGGTGTGCATGAAGGTCACGTAGCTGCCGAAGTTATCGCTGGCAAGAAACACTACTTCGATCCGAAAGTGATCCCTTCTATCGCGTATACCGAACCGGAAATCGCGTGGGTGGGTCTGACCGAGAAAGAAGCGAAAGCCAAAGGCATCAACTTTGAAACGGCGGTGTTCCCATGGGCAGCCTCCGGTCGTGCGATCGCCTCTGACTGCGCTGACGGTATGACCAAACTGATTTTCGACAAGGCCACTCACCGTGTGATCGGTGGTGCGATTGTCGGCACCAACGGCGGTGAACTGCTGGGTGAAATCGGTCTGGCCATCGAAATGGGTGCGGATGCCGAAGATATCGCGCTGACTATCCATGCTCACCCGACGCTGCACGAGTCAGTGGGTCTGGCTGCGGAAGTGTACGAAGGTTCGATTACCGACCTGCCGAACGCCAAAGCGAAGAAACGTTAATTCTGTTTCGCCATGAAGAAAAATCCGGCTCAACGCCGGATTTTTTATGTCTGCTATTTTTTCAGTGCCAGGATCAGCGCGGAGGTATCCATCCGGCCACAGCCTTCCTGCTGCAGTTTTGCGTAGCGTTCATCCACCTCTCTGGTCAGTGGCAAATCGATATTCTGTCGTTCAGCCTCTTCCAGACAAATGCCTAAATCTTTACGCATCCAGTCGATCGCAAACCCGAAATCAAACTGGTTTTTCGCCATGGTTTCGGCGCGGTTTTCCATCTGCCAGGAACCGGCGGCACCAAATTTCAGCGTCTCGACCACCTGATGAATATCCAGCCCCACGGTCTCGGCCAGCAACAGTCCTTCACTCAAGCCTTGCAACACCCCGGCGATACAGATCTGATTCACCATCTTGCAACGTTGTCCGGCACCACACCGTCCAACCAGCTGGATCTGACGGGCATAAGACTCCATCACCGGTTTAACCACCGCAAAGGTCTTTTCGTCGCCGCCGCACATGATGGTCAGGCAGCCTTTTTCGGCACCACTCTGACCACCGGAGACCGGGCAATCCATGAAATGATTTCCCTGCTTGTGGCAGGCATTTTCCAGCTCATGCGCTAGGGTGGCCGAGGCAGTCGTATGGTCAATCAGTATGGCGCCGGGTTTTAAGCCAGCGAGGATGCCGTCGTCACCGTAACAGACGCCGCGCACGTCATTGTCATTACCGATGCACATAAACACGATGTCAGCATCCCGGGCTGCTTCCCGGGGCGTGGCGGCAATTTTTCCGTTATACAGCGCCTGCCAGGCTTTGGCTTTACTGTGCGTGCGGTTATAAGCCGTAGTGTTAAACCCTTTCTGCTGTAAATAGCCAGCCATGGGTGACCCCATGACGCCCAGGCCAATAAACGCAACTTTATTAATGTCCATCATGATCCCTCCTGATTGGTGGTATGAGGAGATAATCGATCTTTAAATGACATATGTCAATTGAGTTGTCCTGTAATCTCGATATGCCTGTATTTTGGTGCTGTTGCGCACTGTCTGGCTCATTTTCTTCTGTTATATATGTTAATTGATATATGTTATCTTTAGTCAATGAGGTTTATCCGGTAAGACACTATGAGTGCGCCTAAATATTTAGCCATTGTAAAAAAGATAGAAGCATTAATCCGTTCCGGCCAGTTTACGGAAGGTAGTCAGTTGCCGACGCATCGTGAACTGGCACAGCAACTGGGGACGACCCCCATCACGGTGGCTAAAGCTTACAAAACTCTGGCGGAGAGAAAGCTGATTGAGTCGTTTGTCGGACGGGGCAGCTTTGTCTGTAACCACAGTCAGCTGTCGGATGTGATCCGTGCGGAAAGCAGTGAAACGGAGAAAAATCTCTCTATTCTGCAGCCTTGTCTGTCTCAGCATTCGGAGCGGTTAAACCAGGCATTTTCACAGATACTGAACCGGGGCAATGAAGCACTCTACGGTTATGTCGAGCATACCGGATTGGCCCGGCACCGTTTGATGGGCGCAATGTGGGCCCGGCATTATGGTCTTGAGGTCACCGATCATCATGATGTCGTGCTGGCGAGCGGAGCCCAGCATGCATTATCTGCCTTGATCCAGTGCTATACGCAACCTGGTGATACGATCGCGGTGGAAGCGCTGACCTATCCCGGCATCTTGTCGATGGCGAATATGCTGGGCAGGAAAGTGGTCGCGATCGCCATGGATGCAGATGGGATGTTACCGCAGGCCCTGGATGACCTATGTCAATCGTCGGATATCGCCATGGTGATGATTGTGCCATCGCATCAGAATCCGACTGCGGCGACGATGCCGGCTGAACGGCGCCAGCAGATAGCGGCTGTGATCAATCGTCATCGCATATGGCTGGTAGAAGACGATATTTACGGATTTCTCAATCCGCAGCCGATTGCGGCGATCACCAATTTTGCCCCGCAGTACAGTTTTCACATTACCAGCCTGTCAAAAGCGATCAGTCCGGGTATGCGCTGTGCCTTTATCAAGACACCGGCAACGGAAAGTGAGCGGCTGGCGGCATTTATCCGTGCCACTATCTGGCTACCATCCCCGGTTCCTTTTGCGGCGGCCGCGATCCTGATCCATTCCGGCGAAGCGTTCCGTATTGCAAAAGAACAGCGGCAGATTGCGCTTCGTCGTCAGCAATTAGCCAGAGAGCAGCTAGCGGAATTTACGCTGTACAGTCAGCCTGACAGTTATCATCTGTGGCTGGAATTACCGGCATACTGGCAGGCGGATGCATTTACGCTGGCGGCGAAAAACAGAGGGATTCTGGTCAGCAGCGCTTCTTATTTTAAAGCGGATCCACAGGCAGTGACGCCGAATGCGATCCGTTTGTCACTGATGGCAATCGAAAACGAAGCGGCGCTGGTGTCGACGCTGAAACAGCTGGCGGAACTGCTGAAACGGGATACCCGGTTTGACTATGTGCATTGCTGATATGAAAAGACCCGGTAGTGACCGGGTCCATGGTTTGGCGTGGTGGTTGAATTCAGGTATGCCGTGTTCTTCAGTCAGTAATCCTGGTTTTCAGTTTTGCACTTTTATGCTGCTCTCTGGTCATATGGCGCCGGTTAACCGCACGTCGGTACAGACAATAAACGGCCCATAAAATCAGAATCGAGCCAGTAACCAGCCAAAATGTCTGTCCGGTATTCCTGATGAATAAAATCCCGACAAATGAATAGAAGAAGGGTCTGAATTCATACAATGCCTCAGGAAAGAACAGGTATTTAGGAGAAAAATGTTGGCGGGTAGGGCGTATATCTGTCCGCCGGCTTTTGGATCTGAGTATCCAGATGAGCGCTCCGGCCCAGAAGAAAAGACCCGCTGAAATTAACAGTAGTCCACTTTCTCCTTTAGCCAGCAGGGCTGCTCCGCCGCAAAGATAGATCAGTGGTAAGGGTTCGTACAACAGGATAGGTAACATATGACATCCTCTCTGTTTTCAGAACATGCTTATTCAGTATAGTAATCCTGATGACTCTACGTAATTTTTTGTTAAGTTTGGGAGCTGGATGACATTGGGGAAAAAGGTTGATATGGCGCAGAAAATCAGTGCATGGCAGATCCTGATAATTTTTTTGCGGCTGGGACTGACATCATTTGGCGGACCGGTGGCGCATTTAGGTTATTTCAGGGAGGAGTTCGTTGTCCGACGTCACTGGCTGAGTGCGCAGCGCTATGCGGATCTGGTGGCACTGTGTCAGTTCCTGCCCGGACCAGCCAGTAGTCAGGTGGGGATGGCCTTGGGTCTGGTTCAGGGCGGATACCGCGGTGCTCTGGCTGCCTGGTGCGGATTCACATTACCGTCTGCCATGATAGTGATCCTGTTTGCAGCAGGTCTCACACATTGGCAAAACCACGTCCCGGCCGGTGTGCTGCACGGATTAAAAGTGGTGGCCGTTGCCGTCGTGGCGCAGGCGGTCTGGGGAATGGCCGGACAATTTTGTCGCGATAAGCGTCATATCAGTCTGATGCTGATGGCGACGACCATCTCTTTGCTGTGGCCTTCCGTTCTGGCGCAGATGGTCATCATTCTGGTGGCGGCTGGCACCGGCTATGTTCTGTTCCGGACAACGCCTTCAACAGGGTGGGATCCGGAGGGAAACAGACTTAGTCACCGCCATGGGGTGATCTGGCTGCTACTGTTTGTCGTCCTGCTGGTGAGTTTACCCATCCTGGCAACCGTGTCATCCGGGCCGGTTATTCAGTTATTGGATATTTTCTACCGGACCGGGGCACTGGTCTTTGGCGGGGGGCATGTTGTACTGCCACTCTTGCAGGCAGAAGTGGTGCCCGCAGGGCTGGTCAGTAATGAAACCTTTCTGGCTGGTTATGGCGCCACGCAGGCGGTACCGGGACCGCTTTTTACCTTTGCCGCTTTTCTCGGCGCGTCCGTGCCGGATCTGGGATGGTTTGGTGGTGTCGTCGCACTGACGGCAATTTTTCTGCCGTCATTTTTATTGGTGGCGGGGGTGTTGCCTTTCTGGGAGCGGTTGCGTCGTTTTGCGCCGGTACAGGCAGCGCTGAGTGGCATCAATGCAGCGGTCGTGGGCATCTTGCTGGCGGCGCTATACCAGCCGGTCTGGACGAGCGCTGTGCAGCATGCTGCCGATTTTGTGCTGGCGCTACTGGCCCTGATGGCTTTAATGGTCTGGCGTATATCACCTTGGCTGGTGGTGATCGGTTGCGGAGTTGGCGGCTGGGTTATCGCCCTGGTTTAAAAAAGCTGCCAGCATGCCCGCTGGCAGCGAGATTTACGGTTTACCCTTTATGTCTCAGGTAAAGGAAATAAAGCACCGGGATGACCACCAGTGTCAGCATGGTCGATGCGAACAGGCCGAACACCAGACTGATCGCCAGTCCGTTAAAAATCGGATCGTCCAGAATAAACATCGCGCCGATCATCGCTGCCAGTGCAGTCAGTATGATCGGTTTTGCCCGCACGGCACCACTGTTGATCACCGCCTGCGCCAGTTCCACCCCGGCGGCACGCTGCAGATTGACGAAATCGACCAGCAGGATCGAGTTGCGCACAATGATGCCGGCCAGTGCGATCATGCCAATCATCGACGTGGCGGTGAAGGGTGCGCCGAGCAGGGCATGGCCGGGCATGACACCGACCAGTGTCAGCGGAATGGGGGCCATGATGATGAGCGGCACGCTGTAAGAGTTAAAATGCGCCACCACCAGGAAGTAGATCAGCAGGATCCCCACGGAATAGGCAATGCCCATATCGCGGAAGGTTTCATAGGTGATCTTCCACTCGCCATCCCATTTGATCGCGACACCGGACAAGCCGTCGGGCTGACCGATCAGTGACTGTTCCCAATCAGGATGCTGGTCACTGAGCGTCGAGGCAATCTCGGCCATCCCGTACAGCGGGCTATCCAGCTTGCCGGCCATATCGGCGGTGACCATCACCATCGGCTGCATATTTTTGTGCACGATGCTGTGTGGTTTGCTGCCTTCGGTGATATCAACCAGTTCACTCAGAGCAATCGCCTTACCGGCTGCAGAAGGTAGGGTCAGACTCAGGACACCCAGCAGATCGACTTTCTCGCCATCATCCAGACGCAGACGAATCGGTTTGGCGTATTTCTGATCGGGGGTGTGCAGATAACTGACATCCTGCCCGTTAATGGCGCCTGCCAGTGTCTGTCGGATCAGCGCTTCAGAAATCCCCAGCCGGGAAGCCCGCGCCCGATTGATACTGATTTGCCAGTGCTGTTGAGTGGCCGGGACATCGACATCCACATCGACAATATCTGCGGTTGTCCGGAAGATATCCTGTACCTGCAGGGCAGCCTGTTCCCGCATGGCCTGGGTCGGGCCATACACTTCCGCCAGGATCGGTGACCAGACCGGCGGCCCGGGCGGAATTTCCACGACCTTGATGGCGGCGCCTGCTTTCATGGCGATAGGGGTCAGACGTTCCCGGGCATCACGGGCGATCTGGTGACTGGCGCGATCGCGCTCATCCTTGCCTTTCAGATTAACCTGCAGATCACCGAGCTCGGCGGATTGCCGCATAAAATAATGGCGTACCAGCCCGTTAAAGTTAATGGGCGCGGAGGTACCGGCATAAATCTGTACCGAGGTGACTTCAGGAATGGTTTCAGCCTCCGTCGCCAGCTGATGCAGTACCGACTGCGTCTGCTCCAGGGAGGTGCCTTCCGGCATATCCACCATCACCTGAAACTCTGACTTGTTGTCAAAAGGCAGCATTTTCAGCACGACCAGCTGTACAACCGGCAAGGCCAGAGAACCAACCAGCAATAAGCCGACAACCAGGGCCAGTTTGCGCCGGGCTTTTTGTGCCTTATCGCCCAGCAAAAAACGGCTGAGGAAGTGGCGGAAAAAACCGACGGCCCGGTGTTCCTGCGCCTGTTGTTCTTCTGCCTGATGATGGGAACGCAGCAGATGCAGTGCCAGCCACGGCGTCACAATAAACGCCACCGCCAGCGAAATCAGCATGCCGGTACTGGCATTGATCGGGATCGGGCTCATGTAGGGTCCCATCATGCCGCTGACAAAAGCCATCGGTAACAGCGCGGCAATGACAGTCAGTGTGGCCAGGATAGTCGGGCCACCGACCTCATCGACGGCCTGCGGAATGGCTTCTTTCCAGTTGCCACCATCTTTCTGGTGCCGGTGAATGTTTTCGACCACCACAATGGCATCATCCACCAGGATCCCGATCGAGAAGATGAGGGCAAACAAGGAGATCCGGTTGAGCGTAAATCCCCAGGCCCAGGAAGCAAACAGCGTCATCGCCAGCGTCAGCAGAATGGCGCCACCGACTACCACTGATTCCCGCCAGCCCATGCTGATCCAGACCAGCACGATAACGGCGGCCGTTGCAAAAATCAGTTTGCTGATCAGCTTATTGGCTTTTTCGTTCGCCGTTTGGCCGTAATCCCGGGTCACACTGACTTCAACCCCCTGCGGGATGAGGATGTGATGAACGGCTTCGAGCCGGCTGCTGACCGCCCGGGTCAGATCAACGGCGTTGATGCCGGGCTGTTTGGCAATCGCCAGCGTGACGGCCGGATAAATCTTCCCGTCCTGACTCATCCACACATTGGCAGTGGGGACATCCGCGCCTTCTTTTACCTCGGCGATATCAGACAGATAGATCGGATGACTGTTCTGCGTACTGATAATCAGCTGACCCACTTCATCCGCAGACTGTAAAAAGGAACCGACCTGCAGACTGATCTGACGGTTTTCCTGTGTCAGCGAAAGATTGCTCTGCTGCTGATTGGCGGTCTGTAATATCTGGGATACCTGTGGCCAGCCCAGACCAAACGCATTCATTTTTACCGGATCGACCGTCACCTGTACGACCCGGTCATGCCGTCCTACGGTCTGGATCTGGCGGGTGCCCGGCAGCCGTTTCAGTTCGGTTTCCAGACCGTGCGCCACCTGCGTCAGCTGTTCTGCGGTGATCCCGGCCTGTTTGCTCCACAGGGTTAGATTCAGGATGGGAACATCATCGATCGCCCGCGGTTTGACCAGCGGTTCACTCACTCCCAGACCGGATGGCAGCCAGTCCTTGTTCGAATCCAGCTGATTGTACAGATCGACCAGCGCCTGCTGCCGCGGTTTCCCCACCTTGAAGGCCACAATCAGCATGGCGCCACCCGGTTGGGAGAACGAGTACATGGTGTCGATATCCTTCATTTCGGATAACACCTGTTCGGCCGGCAGGGTCACCAACTGCTCGACTTCCTGCGGACTGGCACCGGGGAAGGGGATATAGATATCCGCAAACGTCACTTCAATCTGCGGTTCTTCCTCTTTCGGCGTGATGAGCACCGCCGCGACACCGAGCAACAGGCCCAGCAGTGCCAGCAACGGCGTGATCGGCGAATGCAGAAACTGACGGGCGATCCGTCCGGAGATACCGGATTTAAGGTGCATAGTGGCCTCCCTGCGAAGCAATCACCGTATAGGCATCACGAGCAATCACATCACCGGCATTCAGACCGGAGAGGATTTCGATCTGATCCTCATAGTGACGGCCCAGCCGCACTTGGCGCAGCACATAACTATCCTTTTCTGCCAGATAGACCGCCGATAATTCATTCTGGCGCAATACGGCATGTTCCGGGATCAGCAGCTTCGGTTTGGTTGCCAGCGGCATGGCTAGTTTGACCCAGGTGCCATTACGCCAGATAGGCGTTTCCTGTTTTGGCAGATTGGCCCGTAATGTGAAACTGTGACTTGCCGGATCGGCGAACTGAAACAGCTGGTGTTGCGGCAGCGTCAGGGTTTGTCCGTCAGGGAAGGTGACCTGAAGCGGTGTGGTCTCTTTCAGCTGGGAAATATATCTGGCAGGCAATGAGGCCACGACCCGCATATTTTCAAAAGCATAGCCACTCAGCAACAACTGGCCCGGATTGACGGTTTCACCCAGTGACACATGGCGTCCCGATACCACACCGGCATAGGGCGCGACGACCCGGGTATATCCCAGATTCTCCCCCGCCCGCACCAGTTCGGCTTTGGCCTGTTTTAATACATTGGCGGCGGCTTCCGCTTCGGTGGCGGCACTGTCATATTCCCGGCGGGAGATAGAACCTTTCTTCACCAGATCGACCAGGCGTGCACGTTGCCGTTCCGCATCGGCATATCGGGCTTCAGCGGCTTTGACCGCCGCTTTGGCCTGATCCAGCCCGGCGGTCTGGGAGGTGTTGGTGATTTCAATTAACAGATGCCCGGCGGGTACCACATCGTTGACATCCACAGTGATGGCACTGATCCGGCCGCTGGTCTGCGCGGATACCGTACCCTGATCCACCGGTTCTATCCGGCCGTCCATGATAAACCAGTCGGGGATATTTGTTGGCTGTACGGTCAGTGTTTCACCGGTGGATGGCGTATCGGCGGCAACAGCCAGTCCGGCAGAGAGAATAATGAGGAGACTTAAGAGATATCGCATAGCCATGCTCCATTAAATTAGAACTATCTAATATATAGCGTTATATATATCCTGCAACTAATAGAAGTTTAGAACTGTTCGGCCGTATATAGCAGAAAATCGCGCTGTTTGAATCTTTATTGCCGAGGCAGTGGCGGGTCCGATGAAAGCGATTAATACTTAATCAGGTAATATGGATTGATTCTTACAGGAGTGCATTATGACTGCAGATAAAGCTGTACGTGCATTTGCCGGTATCATGGTTTTACTTTCTGTGGCGCTGACATACTGGGTAAGCCCATGGTTTGTGTTACTGACGCTGTTTGTGGGTGCCAACCTGCTGCAAAGTGCGTTTACCGGATTCTGCCCGGCAGAAATGTTTTTCAGAAAAATGGGGCTGAAGTGATCGCCGTGATCACCAGCCATACCCGTTGAATAGTTAAGACAGTTCCCGCCAGCGGAAAGGTATTTACTCTGCCAAAAACAGTGATCGGCATCTGGCTTGGAGCTGAAGAAGCGGAGATAAAATAATGGCGACTGTGATTGTAATTGGCGCCGGTTTAGGTGGCATGTCGGCGGCCTATGAAATTAAGGCAGAACTGGGTAACGCGCACGACGTCATCCTGATCAATAACAAGCCTGATTTTGAATTTACCCCCTCTAATCCCTGGATTGCTGTTGACTGGCGGCAGCGCAAAGAAACCTCGCTCCCTATCGAACCTTATGTCAGCAAGAAAGGAATCCGGTTTATTGCCTCCGGTCTGCAGGCGCTGCAGGCAGAACAAAAGCAAATCACGTTAACCGACGGACAAACCCTGGATTATGACTTTCTGGTGCTCTGTACCGGGCCGGAACTGGCCTTTGATGAAATTCCAGGCGCGGGGCCGGATGCAGGGGGCACCGTCAGTGTCTGTACGCTGAGCCATGCCGAACACTGCCGGGACAGCGTGCATGCCCTGATTGAAGAGCCGGGGCCTGTTGTAGTCGGCGCCATGCCGGGCGCTTCCTGTTTCGGTCCGGCCTATGAATATGCCTTTATTCTGGATAAACACCTGCGTGATAAAAAGGTCAGAAAATCGGTACCGATGACCTTTGTCACCAGTGAACCCTATATCGGACACCTGGGGCTGAACGGGGTGGGCGATTCCAAAGGCATGCTGGAAAGCGAACTGCGCCAGCGGGATATTCAATGGATCTGTAATGCCAAAACGGTCGGTATCGTCGATGGCAAGATAGAAATTGATGAACTGGACGAAGATGGCAATGTCAGAAAACATCACAGTCTGCCGTATAAACACAGCATGATGCTGCCGGCTTTCCGTGGGATCGCACCGTTACGGGGGATTGACGGTCTGGTTAATCCGCGTGGTTTTGTGATTGTGGATGAACATCAGCGTAACCCGAAATATCCGCAGATTTATGCGGCCGGGGTCTGTATCGCGATTGCACCGCCGAAAGCAACACCGGTACCGACCGGCGTACCCAAAACTGGTTATATGATTGAATCCATGGTGCGGGCGCTGACGCTGAATATCAAAGCCGAACTGGAAGGCGCACAACCCAGCGCCAAGGCCACCTGGAATGCGATTTGTCTGGCCGACATGGGGGACACGGGTGCTGCGTTTGTGGCGATGCCGCAGATCCCGCCGCGTAACGTTGCTTGGTTCAAAAAAGGAAAATGGGTACATCTGGCCAAAGTGGCCTTTGAAAAGTATTTCCTGCACAAGATGCAAACCGGGGATACCGAGCCGATTTATGAACGGGTTGTACTGAAGTCGCTGGGGATCGACAAGCTGGAATAATCTGCTCACCGGAGAGCGCCGGGCTATCAACGCTCTCCGGACATACCGAATTCAATCGCCGCCTGTGTGTAGAAAATGTTGATGTTTTCTTGTTTCAGCAAAGCAAACACCTGTCCGGCTTCCTCTTCTGTAACAGCCATCGTGACCTGCAACGGTTGTTCCGCCAGTTCAAAGAAATGTGCGGAGTGCAGTTTTTTATCATGACCAAAGCCTTCCGTAGCGGCAGAGAGGGTGGCGCCACGAATACCGATTTCCTTCGCTTGCTGGATCAACCATAACGCCAGTGACTGACCATGCACGGTACGATCCTGCTGGGTAAAAAACGTCAGTTTGAAGCCTTGCATAAACACCTCCCGGATGATCAGTCATCCGTTATATTGTCATCAGCTGCGTTGCAAGAAACTCATGGTTGCCATACCAAGGAGCGTCATCAGCAGAGAACCCGTCACATGGACGGCGATGGCGCCACCGGCCCAGAGCAGGCGGCCTTGCTGTAACAGCGTGGTCACTTCTGCCGAGAAGGTAGAAAAGGTGGTCAGGCCGCCCAGAAAACCGGTGATCACCAGCAAACGCCATTCCGGTGGCAGATGCGGATTAGCGGCGAAAAAGCTCACTGCGATGCCGATCAGATAGCCCCCCAGCAGATTCGCCAGCAGCGTGCCGGGCGGAATTGTCGGGAACAAGGCATTAAACCCTAATCCCAGCAGCCAGCGGCTGACCGCGCCAAACGAGGCGCCGATACTGATCGCCAAAACCGAATACAACATGACACTGTCCTTATATAAAACCGGACAGGGCTTACTTTAGCTCGCCTGACCGCAATAGAATCTGAAATTCGTATTTCGTTAAGTATAGCTTTAGCGTCAATTGCTGACTACTTCGTGAAAGGCCATCGGTATGACAGTCCGGCAGGATCAGAGCACGAAATTTTTTCTTCGTTAATTACCGGTTGGTGTTTTTTTGGTTGGTAACGATTATGCTTAGCCGGTTAGTAACAATAACAACTACAGAGGAACACTCCTGTGAAAAACATGTCGTATTTTGCATTGGCAGTTGCAGCAATTGTGATGGTTGGTTGTGCCGATCCTTATCATCCGGTTCGTGTTAACCGGGCTGATGTGGATGTAGGTGGCGCACGTGTGATTTTGGGTGATCAGTCCCCTGCATATCCTGCCGGTAGTGGCCGATTCTGCCCGCCAGGTCAGGCGAAAAAAGGTCGCTGCTGATTAGCAGATATGTTTCTAATTTGCATATAAATTCACTATAGTGGTCCCCGTATTGCTTAATAAAGCCGAGTTAAGCCACTGAAAACTGTTCAGGGAAGAGCGGCGGGGCTGATTTTCGAAAGAGGAGTGCATTGTGCTGGAAAACTATCGTCAACACGTCGCGGAACGTGCTGCGCAGGGTGTTGCGCCAAAACCATTATCAGCCGAACAGGTTGCTGCACTGGTTGAATTACTGAAAAACCCACCGGCAGGTGAAGAAGCATTCCTGCTGGAACTGCTGGCTGATCGCGTTCCGCCGGGAGTGGATGAAGCCGCTTATGTGAAAGCGGGTTTCCTGGCTGCGGTCGCCAAAGGCGAAGTTACCTCTCCGGTGGTCAGCGCGGAAAAAGCGACTGAACTGCTGGGCACCATGCAGGGCGGTTACAACATTCAGCCGCTGATCGATCTGCTGGATGACGCCAAGCTGGCACCGATTGCGGCAAAAGCACTGTCTCATACTCTGCTGCTGTTTGATTCTTTCCACGATGTGCAGGAAAAGGTCAAAGCCGGCAATGCTTACGCCAAACAGGTGATGGAGTCCTGGGCAAATGCCGAATGGTATCTGAACCGTCCGAAGCTGGCGGACAAAGTCACGCTGACCGTATTCAAAGTCACCGGTGAAACCAATACCGATGACCTGTCCCCGGCACAGGATGCCTGGTCACGTCCTGATATTCCGCTGCATGCGCTGGCGATGCTGAAAAACAGCCGTCCTGGCATTACTGCCGATCAGGAAGGTGTGGTTGGCCCGATCAAGGCACTGGAAGCGCTGAAACAGAAAGGTTTCCCGCTGGTATACGTGGGCGACGTCGTCGGTACCGGTTCTTCCCGTAAGTCCGCGACCAACTCCGTGCTGTGGTTCATGGGCGACGATATTCCGAACGTACCAAACAAACGTGCCGGCGGTTTCGTGCTGGGCGGCAAAATTGCACCGATTTTCTTTAACACAATGGAAGATGCGGGCGCACTGCCAATCGAGCTGGATGTCAGCAAGATGGACACCGGCGATATCATCGACGTGTATCCATACGAAGGCAAAGTGACCCGTCATGGCAGCGACGAAGTGATTGCCACTTTCGAGCTGAAAACCGATGTGTTGCTGGACGAAGTCCGTGCGGGTGGCCGTATCCCGCTGATCGTGGGTCGTGGTCTGACGGACAAGGCGCGTGAAGCGCTGGGTCTGGGTCATTCCGACGTCTTCAATCGTCCGAAACCAGTGGCTGATACCGGTAAAGGTTACACTCTGGCGCAGAAAATGGTGGGTAAAGCGTGCGGCGTAGCCGGCATTCGTCCTGGCACTTACTGTGAGCCGAAGATGACCACCGTGGGTTCGCAGGATACCACCGGCCCGATGACCCGTGACGAGCTGAAAGATCTGGCCTGTCTGGGCTTCTCGGCGGATCTGGTGATGCAGTCTTTCTGTCACACTGCGGCTTATCCAAAACCAGTGGACGTGCAGACGCACCACACACTGCCTGATTTCATCATGAACCGTGGCGGTGTCTCACTGCGTCCGGGCGATGGTGTTATCCATAGCTGGCTGAACCGTATGCTGTTGCCGGATACTGTTGGTACTGGTGGTGACTCACATACCCGTTTCCCAATCGGTGTTTCCTTCCCGGCTGGTTCTGGTCTGGTGGCGTTCGCTGCCGCAACCGGCGTGATGCCGCTGGATATGCCGGAATCCGTACTGGTACGCTTCAAAGGCGAACTGCAACCGGGTATCACGCTGCGTGATCTGGTGCATGCGATCCCTTATCAGGCTATTCAGATGGGCTTGCTGACCGTTGAGAAAGCGGGCAAGAAAAACATCTTCTCCGGCCGTATTCTGGAAATCGAAGGTCTGCCACAGCTGAAAGTGGAACAGGCGTTTGAACTGGCGGATGCGAGTGCAGAACGTTCTGCAGCGGGCTGTACCATCAAGCTGGACAAAGAGCCAATCGCTGAATACCTGAACTCCAACATCGTGATGCTGAAATGGATGCTGGCCGAAGGTTACGGCGATCCACGTACCATCGAGCGCCGTATCGCCGGTATGCAGGAATGGCTGGCGGATCCGAAACTGATGGAAGCGGATGCAGACGCAGAATATGCGGCGGTGATCGAGATCGACATGAACGCGATCAAAGAGCCGATCCTGTGTGCGCCGAACGATCCGGATGATGCGCGTCTGCTGTCCACCGTTGCGGGTGACAACATCGACGAAGTGTTCATCGGTTCCTGCATGACCAACATCGGCCACTTCCGTGCTGCCGGTAAACTGCTGAACCAGTTCAAAGGCCAGTTAAATACCCGTCTGTGGATTGCCCCGCCAACCAAGATGGATAAAGACCAGCTGACCGAAGAAGGTTACTACGGCATTTTCGGTCGCGTTGGTGCGCGTATCGAAATTCCGGGCTGTTCACTGTGTATGGGTAACCAGGCACGTGTGGCAGATGGTGCGACTGTGGTTTCGACCTCGACCCGTAACTTCCCGAACCGTCTGGGTCAGGGCGCCAATGTCTATCTGGCATCGGCAGAACTGGCCTCCGTGGCGGCGATCCTGGGTCGTATCCCGACGACCGAAGAGTATCTGGCTTACGCGAAAGAGCTGGATGCGATGGCGGCAGATGTTTACCGTTATCTGAACTTCGATCAGATTGCCAGCTACACCCAGAAAGCTGACAAAGTGATCCTGCAGATCCCGGCATAAGCTGCGGTTTACGCGGTTCTGAAGGGCAAGTCACGGACTTGCCCTTCTTTTTTGGTTAAGAAGAACAAGTTTCAACTATTGTTAATACAGAAGCTAAATAAGGCAAACGCAGCCTCTGCTGACAGGCTGAATGGTAAAAGGAGTGACCCGTATTGCCGCTGTTCAGGAGCATTAGATATGGATCATGAGTTTGTCCGGGATATTGATGGCCGCTGCCGGGCTAACCTCTCAATGGGGCATGAAGCCTTCGGTTTCTGGCTGACCGATGAGTTGGGCGCGGATGTGGCCCGCTGTAATGAGCTGCTTAAAATAACCGCACGATTACTGCATGGCGGTGATGATCATACGGTAACGGGAAATGCATTTTGTCTGCATCTGGATCAGGAGGCCGCGACGGTCAACGCGCTGGAGCTGCAATTTGAAACGCAGATGGAAGATAACGAAGCTGGATTGAGTTATTACGACGATGAATTGTTCGCTGCCTGCGGGCTGGATGATTTTGAACAGTTGCTGCTGGCCTGGCGGGAATTTATCAGCGAACAATAGCAGGAAAATGACCCACAATGACGCCCCTTTTTGGGGCGTTTTTGTTGCATTGCGAAGCCTGGGTGCATAAATAAACAGATTAATGTTTATCAGTCATCGGATTTGCATCGTAACTATATAAAATATAACGATATTAAATAGATGGCACAGACATTGAATTGTTTCACTCAAGCCCAATTAACCAGGGAGTGGGAGTTTAACTATGAAACTTATCAGTGCAATCATTAAACCGTTCAAACTGGATGACGTGCGTGAAGCCGTTGCGGCACTCGGTGTGGACGGTATGACCGTGTCCGAAGTGAAAGGGTTTGGCCGTCAGAAAGGTCACACCGAGCTGTATCGTGGTGCCGAATATCAGGTCGATTTTCTGCCGAAAGTGAAGCTGGATATCGCCACTTCTGATGAGAACGTTGAAAGCATTATTGAAGCCATCAGCAAAGCCGCTTATACCGGTAAAATTGGTGACGGCAAGATTTTCGTGTACGACCTGGCGCACGTCGTGCGTATCCGTACCGGCGAAGTGGATGGCGAAGCCATCTGATCCGAATTCGGTTTGTTCGTCCAGACATGTTGGGACCTTAAGGGTCCCTTTTTTGTTGCCACCTGTTCATCCATCACCTGAATACCCGGCTTTTCTCTCAGTAAAACCGAATTATAAATTCAATAATAACGAGATTTATTTTCATTTATTTACAAATGAGATTTGTTATCATATCTTTATGATAATTATTCTCATTGGTTGGATGGATACGTAATGAAAAAGATCGCGTTATTGGCTTTACTGGTTGCTGGCTCTGTTCAGGCGGCAGAAGAGATTAATGTTTATTCTTCCCGTCAGGCTTATCTGATTGATCCGATTATTAAAGAGTTTGAAAAAGAACAGGATATCAAGGTCAACATGGTGTATGCCGAGGATGGACTGGCGGAACGTCTGGCCCGTGAAGGTAAACATACACCGGCTGATCTGGTGCTGACCGTGGATATCAGCCGTCTGATGGAGCTGGTCGAACAGGATCTGGTACAGCCGGTTGACAGCCAGACGCTGAATAGCAATATTCCCGCCCAATACCGCGATCCGGACAACCGCTGGTTTGCGCTGACCACCCGGGTCCGCAATATTTACACCTCCAAAGACCGTATCGGCAAGCCGGAAGACATTACCTATGAATCTCTGGCTGACGAGAAATTCAAGGGCAAGATCTGTACCCGCAGCGGTAAGAATGCCTATAACGTTGCGTTAGTCGCTTCCATGATTGCGCATCACGGCGAATCGAAAGCGGAACAATGGCTGGAAGGGCTGAAAGCCAACCTGGCGCGTAAACCTCAGGGCAATGACCGTGATCAGGTCAAAGCCATCAAGGAAGGCGTATGTGACCTGTCTCTGGGTAACAGCTATTACCTGGGCAAAATGTTGCAGGATGAGGAACAGAAATCCTGGGCTGACGCCGTGTATATCAACTTCCCGAACCAGAAAGATCGCGGTGCGCATGTCAACGTGAGTGGCGTGGTGATGACCAAATACGCCAAGAACAAGGACGCGGCAGTCAAACTGATGGAATTCCTCTCGGCGGACAAGGCTCAGCAAATGTATGCTGAGCTGAATATGGAATATCCGGTGAAAGCGGGCGTTGCCCCATCCAAACTGGTCGCATCGTGGGGTGAGTTCAAGCCGGATGCGCTGCCAGTGGCTCAGATTGCCTCTTATCGCAAACAGGCAATCGCATTGATTGATAAGGTTAAATTCGATCTGTAAGGATATCTAATGGCTGTTGTACGCCATCGTCGCTGGTTAATCGGTAGCGGAGCCTTGGCTCTGCTGCTGTTTTCACCTGTGATGGCTTTAGTGATTGAAGCCTTCAGTGCGGATGCCGGTTTGCTGCAACAGCTCTGGCAGACCGTATTACCCACCTATCTTTTCAATTCGCTGGCACTGGTCACGCTGGTGGTTCTGCTCGCAGTCTTGCTGGGGTTACCGTGTGGCTGGCTGCTGGCGAATTATCAGTTACCTGGTCATCGCTATCTGGAATGGGCCCTGATCCTGCCGCTGGCGATGCCAGCCTATGTCGTGGCCTATATCTATACCGATCTGCTGGATTACACCGGCTGGCTGCAAATCCAGCTGCGCAACCTGTTTAGCTGGCAATCCTCTGCCGACTACTGGTTCCCGGAGCTGCGTACCCTGGGCGGTGCCGCCGTCATGCTGGCTCTGGTGCTCTATCCCTATGTCTATCTGCTGACCCGAGCCGGATTTCTGGAACAATCGATCAATCTGCAGGATGCCGGCCGGATGCTCGGCGCCAATCCGTGGCAACGTTTTTTCCGTATCAGTCTGCCACTGGTCCGCCCTGCCTTAATTGGTGCCATGACGCTGGTGGCGATGGAAACGCTGGCCGATTTTGGCACCGTCTCCTATTTTGCCGTGAATACGCTCACCACCGCGATCACCGATGCCTGGCTGGGTTATGGCAGTCTGCCTTCCGCCGCCCAGCTGTCGGTTTGTCTGATTTCGATGGTGGTGCTTCTGATCCTGCTGGAAAAGATGAGCCGTCGCCGCCAGCAGATCTTTCAGAAAGGAAATGGCGTTCCGTTAAGCAGCCGCCCGCGACTGACCGGACGAAAACTTTGGCTGGCACAGGGCTATTGCTGGCTGCTGGTGTTGCTGGGCTTTTTCCTGCCGGTGCTGGTGTTGCTGGATTACGCCTTTTCAGCTGTCGCGGAGCAGGATTGGCAGGATCTGCTGCGTTACAGTTTTAATAGCCTCAAGATCGCGCTGGCAGTGGCTGCGCTGGCCGCCATTCTGGCCTTGCCGCTGGTGCTGACCCGACGCCTGTTGCCGGATAAACCGGTCATTCAGGTGCTGCAACTGGCCGGTATTGGCTATGCCATGCCGGGGACGGTACTGGCGATTGGGATTCTGATCCCGTTCACCCTGGGCGATTTTCTGCTGAATGACGTGATTGCCTCATGGGGCGGGGAAGAGCCGGGCCTGATCCTGACCGGGACCATTTTCGCGCTGGTGTGCGCCTATGTGGTGCGTTTTATCGCTGTTGCCATCGGCAGCCAGGAGGGGTCGCTGGCCCGTATTTCCTTCAGTCTGGATATGGTGAGTCGCAGTCTGGGTTATTACCCGTCACGCATGTTTGCCCGGGTACATTTGCCGCTGATGTGGCGCGGTATCATGGCCGGCGTGGTGCTGATCTTTATTGAATCCATGAAGGAGTTACCCGCCGCCTTGTTATTGCGGCCGTTTAACTTCGAAACTCTGCCGACCATCGTTTATCAATATGTCAAAACCGAGCAGCTACAGCCGGGCGCGTTTCCGGCGCTGATGATTGTGCTGGTCGGATTGCTACCACTGATCTTCTTTAACCGCTCGCTGGAACGGGGAATCACATGAACGCCATTGAAATTCATAATCTGCAGTGCGGGTATCAGGAACAGGCCATTTTGCAGAATGTTTCCCTGGTTCTGGAAGAAAGGAAAATCCTGGCGCTGCTCGGCCCGAGTGGCTGTGGCAAAACCACCTTGCTGAAAGCGATTTCGGGGTTGATCCCGATCGATCACGGCCAGATCTATCTGCATGGCCAGCAGGTGCAGAATGGTCACCGTGGTCTGGATCCGGAAGAACGCGGTGTGGGTTTTATCTTTCAGGATTATGCGCTGTTTCCGCACATGACGGTGCATGACAACCTGATGTTCGGGTTACGGCCACTGCGGTTGAAAAAACAGGAAGCCGAAGAACGCATTGCCTCTACTTTAGCTATTGTCGGGCTGTCTGGCATGGACAAACGTTATCCGCATGAGCTCTCCGGTGGCCAGCAGCAGCGGGTGGCGATAGCGCGGTCACTGGTCTGTCGGCCGAAACTGATGTTGCTGGATGAGCCGTTTTCCAATATCGACAGTCAGTTACGGATCCCGTTGATCCGCGAGATCCGCGAATTACTGAAATCGCAGCACATCACCGCGATTTTTGTGACACACAATAAGGAAGAGGCGTTTAGTCTGGCCGATGAGCTGGCGGTGTTTCAGCAAGGCAACATCGTCCAGCAAGGGGAGGCCAGCGCCGTCTATCATCAGCCGGCCAACCTGTATGTGGCTGAGTTTCTGGGCCGGGGAAACCTTGTCCCCGTGACCCGCCAGAGTGATCGATCGGTGCTCACCCCGTGGGGCGTCATCCCGGTGAATCAGGTGCCGGCTCACGCCGATCTGATGATGTTTATCCGCCCGCAATGGCTTGAAATTGTGGAAGGGGGCGACGGCCGGTTAATCGAACAGCATTTTCTCGGCACACATGCTCATTGCCGTATTCACTGGCAGGGGATGGACTGGGACGCCTGGCACGCGGATTCGATGCCTATCAGTACCTCGGCTGTCTCATTACGCTTACGACCGCATCAGCCGGTGATCTTCCGGGGGAAACAGGGCTGAAGACCGGTTTTATTCTGAAACAGTGACTTGCATGCTCTATCTAGGATAGGGATATCGAGCGTTTTCCTCGTTTTTTTTGTAAAATTGGCTTGGAATCGCGAGAGGAAAAGCCTGTGTTCAATGTTTTAATTGTCGATGATGATGCCATGGTTGCCGAGCTCAACCACCGCTATGTCTCCCAGCTCCGGGAATTTCAATGTTGTGGGGTTGCCTCAACCCTGGAACAGGCGAAGGCGCTGGTACTGAACCCTCAGCATCCCATCGATCTGATTCTGCTGGATGTCTATATGCAGCAGGATAATGGGCTGGATCTGCTGCCGGTGCTGCGCAGTGTGCAGCGTCCGATTGATGTGATCATGATTTCTTCCGCGTCCGATGCGGACACCATCAAGAAATCACTGCATTATGGTGTGGTCGATTATCTGATCAAGCCTTTCCAGTTTGCCCGGTTTGAGGAAGCATTAACCAACTGGGCAAAGAAAAAGGTGCTGATGGACAATCAGCAGAATTATCAGCAGTCGGAACTGGATCGCATCATCCACGGTACCCCGGCGCAGGCGCCGCGTCCGGAAGGTGAAGCCAAACGGTTACCGAAAGGCCTGACCGTCCAGACCCTGCGCACCATTTGTCAGTGGATTGATGAACATGCCGACACTGAGTTTTCAACCGAAGATCTGGCAAGTTCAGTGCTGATTTCCCGTGTCTCCTGTCGTAAATATCTGGTCTGGCTGGAAGAGATCAAGATCCTGCACACCAGTGTCCATTACGGCGTGACCGGCAGACCGGTTTATCGCTACCGTTTACAGCCGGAACAGCATGCTCAGTTAAAACAGTATGCGCAGGACTAACCGCTGCCGGAGCCTGGCAGATTACACCAGATGGTAGTCGTTATCCTGTAACGTGAAGCGGAACTGGCGCTGTGATGAGAGGATCACCTGACCGGTTCTGGTGACAAAAATTGCCTCAATGTGTGGTACGGTAGTGAGATAACGCAGGCTTTTTTCCACGCCCATGCCATACAGCAAGGTCGTGTAGATATCGCCATCAATCGAGTCGTCAGAAATCACCGTGACACTGAGCAGCTCGTTATCCAGCGGATAGCCGGTTTTGGGATCCAGAATGTGGTGATAAAGCTTGCCATCCCGCTCAAAATAACGCTCGTAAACGCCGGAGGTCACCACCGACTTGCCGGCGACCTCAATGGTGCCAATCAGCGCATCCGGCGCGGCAAACGGTTTTTGCAGGCCAATTCCCCATGCGGTCTGATGGCCATGCTGCGGCGCACCTAACGTCAGGACATTGCCGCCCAGATTAATCAGCGCATGGTGAATATCCATCTGTAACAACAGATCCCGTACCCGATCAGCAATATAACCTTTGGCGATTGCGCCGAGATCGATCTCCATACCGACCTGAGTCAGAAAAACGGCACAGGTCTGTGGATCGAGAATGACCTGCTCCGGGCGGGTCAGGGGCAACAGCGACTGAATCTCTGCCTGCGGAGGAACGGCGTCACCGCGAAAACCGATTTTCCAGCGTTTGACCAGTGGGCCAATCGTCAGATTAAAACAGCTGTTTTCCATCAGGCTGACGGTTTTTGCTCTGCGGATCAGCTCGAACACCGGGCGACTGACTACCACCGGCTGCTGTCCGGCAGCATGGTTGACGGCCATCAGCTGGGAATGTTCACGGTTGACGGTCAGCAGATCTTCCAGCTGTTTGATCAGGCGAAAAACGGCGCTGGCGGCTTGCGGATTGTCTTCGAAGAGTTTGAGCAGGATGGGGGAACCCATCAGGACGGCGGAGTAGGAGTAAACCCGTTCAGGTGATGACATAGAGATCACTCCGGTGACAGGGTGGATAAATCAGTGCGCTCACCGGGAGCGCACTGTATAAACGACGGTTGGCTATGAACGCTGTGCGTGATAGGCCGCGTTACGTCCTGCCATCGTACCGAAGATAATGATATCTGCAACCGCATTACCACCGATACGGTTACCACCGTGGATACCACCGACGACTTCACCGGCAGCGAAGGCACCCGGAATCACCTGTTTGTTCACATCCAGCACTTCGGTGTTGGTGTTCACGGTGACCCCGCCCATGGTGTGATGCACACCCGGTGCGATGCGGATCGCGTAGAACGGTCCTTCGTGGATCGGATGACGCAGTGCGGTCTGACGACCAAAATCTTCGTCATGCTGTTTTTCCACAAAGACGTTGTAACGTTCCAGCGTGGCCAGGAAGGCATGCATGTCCATACCCAGTTTGTCCGCCAGCTGACGCGGGCTATCAGCACTCACCACAAAACCTTTGCCGATATACTCATCAGCCGCCTTGTTGTTCAGGCGAACCTGTTCATCGAACACGATGTAGGCGTAGTGTTCTGGCAAACCGATGATCGCGGCAGAAACCTTGTCTCGGGTTTCCATTTCATTGAAGAAACGTTCACCCTTCTGGCTGACCAGAATCGCCCCACCGCCGCGGATCGCTTCCGAGATCAGATAGGAGGTAGTCTGTTCCACGGTCGGGTGGATCTGGATTTCACCCATATCCACGGTGCCGGCGTTGATGCTTTGCAGCAGAGCAATGCCTGAACCGGTTGCGCCTTTGTGGTTGGTGGTGACAAAGTCTTTCAGTTCAGGGCGGTATTTGACCACCATCTCCTGATTCGCGCTGAAACCACCACTCGCCATCACGATGCTCTTGGTGTGAATAGTGAGAATTTCATTCTCTTCGTTTTTCACCCGCAGGCCGCTGACGGCTCCGTTTTCGGTCAGAATTTCGGTCACGTCAGTATCGAGCATCACATCGATGTCGCGCTGGTTCACGTTGCGCAGCAGACCACTGATCAGGAAACCGCCGACGGCAGAACGGTCTGCCGGACGGTGGGTACGATCGATGCTCATACCGCCGGTGATGGTGATATCGTTCAGCTCAATGCCACGATCAGCCAGCCATTCAATCGCTTCCGGGGCGTTGTTAACGAAACTGCGCAGCAGTTCAGGGTTGTTCATCCCTTTACCGCCTTTCAGACTTTCCTGATAGAACTTCTCTTTGCAGTCATCAATGCCTTTCAGTTTCTGGAAACGGGTACCGGCCGCGTTCATACCAACAGAGGCCTTGATAGTGTTACCGCCAATCGTCGACATCTTCTCGACGATCAGTACGCTGGCATCACGGTCGCTGGCCTGAATGGCTGCAGCCAGACCGGCGCCACCACTACCAATGACTACCACGTCGTAACAAGCAGGTTCCAGATTGCCGCCTTCTTCCAGCGCCATGGCTTTGCAGGATTTGGCCATCGCCTTGGTCACGGCTTTCTTCACCGCTTCACTCTGTGTGGTGGCACCGGACACGGCGTCCACGTGCGGCGTGTTGGCATCCAGAATACGGGTCCGGATCTCTTCAAAGCTGGAGACAAAAGTCACGTCCAGATCGGCCTGAGTGTCCAGCGCGATATCCGCAATGCGATCGGTTTCCAGGTTGACGTTGATCAGCAGTTCATTGTCGCCGTCCTGCACTTTTTCCTGGAAGACGCCGCTTTTGAATTTGCCGGTTGGCATGCTGCTCAGATCGCGGATCATCGCCTCAACCAGCGAGAAGCGCCACAGCGGTTCCGGAATGGTCAGGGCTTCACGCTGGGTGCTGTCGATGAACAGTTCCAGGGTTTCACCGCGGGCAATGCGATCTGTCCAGTCAGGGTAGGCGATACATGCTTTACCCACGGCAACCAGATCGTAGCCATGTTCAATCGCGATTTCCGCATCGGCTTTGTTAACGATGCCACCTACGCCAATCATCGGGATCTGCGCCAGTTTTTCAGAACGCAGCGCAGTGTATCGCTGGATCAGCGGGGTTGGATCGTGTTTATCAACGATGGATGGACGCAGGGTGTAACCCATGGAGAAGTGCAGGTAGTGCAGACCCAGCTCTGCCAGTTTTTCCAGCAGATACATGGTGTCATCAAAACGGATGCCCGGTACTTCCAGCTCTTCCGGAGAAAAACGGTAGCCGATGATGAAGGACGGGTCGGCGTACTGACGAACCATTTTCTGGGTAACTTCCAGCACGGCCAGTGGGAAACGCGCGCGGTTTTCACGGCTGCCGCCCCATTGGTCATCACGCTGGTTGGAGTTCGGGGAGAAGAATTGCTGGATCAGGTAGGTGTTGGCGCCGTGAATTTCGACACCGTCGAAACCGGCTTTGATGGCGCGACGTACTGCTTCACCAAACTTGGTGATCATCGCGTCCACTTCTTCGCCCGTCAGCTCGACCGGTGTTGCTGCGCCGTCACGCGGTGCGGCAATCGCGCTCGGACCCACCGGGGTGCGGCCACCGATCAGCGTGGGTTCGACCATGCGGCCACCGTGATAAACCTGAATCACGGCTTTTGAACCTTTCGACTTGATGGCTTCGGCGATTTTCGCCAGACCTTCGATTTTGTCGTCTGTGTCGAGACCAATCGCACCTGGGAAAGCCAGGCCGAGATCATCCACAAAGCCACATTCCACGATTACCGTACCGATGCTGCCTGCACGCTCGCGATAGTAGTCAACCAGTTCACTGGTGACACTGCCGTCGAAATATCCGGTGCAGGTGGTCATTGGAGCCATCAGGAGACGGTTTTTCAGTTGTGTGCCATTGGGAAGAGTAAATGGACTCAGAATGTCATTTTTAGAGTACATAATATCAGCTCCAAACTAAAAAACTCAGATAGGTAGATTTAAGAAACTGGTTCCCGTTGATTATTTTTTTATTTTTCAGAATGGTGTAGGGGTAATTCTTATTGCAATAAAAACTAATTTTTAACTGGGTTTAACTCTACGATACAGAAAACAGAGTTGAATAATGTCGGTTAAATTTAATTAGCTCACTGGAAATATAGTATTCTATTTTTCTCTTAAAACCCGCTTACATTAGTTAAATAACTAATTTCCGTTTATAAGAATAGCTGTTGATTAATTGTTGTTGTTATTAAAAATAAATGTTCCACATTTGTTATTATATCCTTTTATTTATTTATAAATAATTATCAATCTGGTAACACATTAATAACAATTCATATTATTTGTAATATTATCAATTGGTTGTGTGTTTTTTATTATCGGAATCAGGTTTCCTTATAGATCGTGGAATCATATAGAGCCACTATTTTCTAACTGATTGACTCTAGTCTGGACAGTGAAGACGATCCTCGTTTATAAAATGACAAGCGTTGCCATTTATTCTTTTGTTACTCGGTGGATTAATCCTTATTCTAAAATTATGATCAAGATCAACTGCGGTTTTTTTTAAAAATGATTATACTGATTATATAGGTTTTAGACGCCGCTATTCATTTTCGATAAAAGCAGTAATCATTAAAAAATTAATTTGTCATTACTTTTGAAACTAATGTAAGTAATAAAACTAAAATAATTAAAACTGACGGATTTTAATAAATGTCGGCATGTTCTCTGTCGGGCGTAATTCAGGTTTCTGGTCAAAACGGAAACTTGATCTTTGCCAGAAAAAGACATGCATGGGTCATGAATACAGAATTATTAACTACTGAAGATAAACACTATGAGTGAAGCAAGCGTTTCAATTGACACTAAGGTGGCCAGTAAAGCATCAGATGGTAAGCTAAACCGTCTTTTCTTTTTGTTGGCACCGTTCGTGGTAACGGCTCTATTGTTGTTGATGCCAGTTCCCGAAGGATTACAGCCCTATGCATGGTATTACTTTGCCATTTTCGTAGGGGTTATCGTTGGTCTGATTTTCGAACCGCTGCCGGGCGCTGTGATTGGCCTGACCGGTGTGGTCGCGATTGCCCTGGCCAGCCAGTGGGTGTTGTTCAGCCCGGAAGATATGGCGGCGCCGAAATTTAAACTGGCCGCCGAATCCTTCAAATGGGCCGTCAGTGGTTTTGGTAACTCCACGGTATGGCTGATCTTTGGCGCCTTCATGTTCGCGGCCGGCTACGACAAGACCCAGTTTGGTCGTCGTCTGGCGCTGATTCTGGTGAAATATCTGGGTCGCCGCAGTCTGACTCTGGGTTATGCGATCACCTTCGCTGATCTGCTGCTGGCACCTTTCACGCCGTCAAACACCGCGCGTAGTGGCGGCACGATTTTCCCAATCATTGCCAACCTGCCGCCGCTGTACGGTTCAAAACCGAATGATCCAAGTGCCCGTAAAATCGGTTCCTATCTGATGTGGGTGGCGATCACTGCAACCTGTATCACCAGCTCGATGTTCCTGTCGGCACTGGCACCGAACCTGCTGGCCCTGGCGCTGGTAAAAAGCACCGTCGGTATCAATATTACCTGGGGTAACTGGTTCATGGCGTTCCTGCCACTGGGTATCCTGCTGATCCTGACCATGCCGCTGCTGGCTTACATCTTCTATCCGCCAGAAGTGAAGTTTAACGATGAAGTACCGCGTTGGGCGAGTGCCGAACTGGCGAAACTGGGTCGTCTGTCCCGTAACGAAATGCTGCTGCTGGTGTTCGTTTGTGCGGCACTGATCATGTGGATCTTCGCGGCATCCGTGATTGAACCTGCGATGGCGGCGTTGCTGATCATCGGTCTGATGCTGTGGACCGGCGTGCTGAACTGGAACGACATTACTGGTAACAAACCAGCCTGGAATACCTTCTTCTGGTTTGCGACGCTGGTTGCCTTGGCGAACGGTTTATCAACTACCGGTTTCATTGCCTGGTTAGGCAAAGAAGGTGGGGTGTTGATGAATGGATTTTCTCCAACGGTGGCTACTATTCTGATCGTGGTCGCGTTCTACCTGCTGCATTACCTGTTTGCCAGCGCTACGGCCCACACCACGGCACTGCTGCCGGCTGCACTGACTATCGCCGCCACGATTCCGGGTGTTAATATGGAAGTGTTCTGTCTGATGATGGTGACCTCGCTGGGCGTGATGGGCATTATCACTCCATACGGCACAGGTCCGAGCCCGATTTACTACGGTAGTGGTTATCTGCCGACTGCAGACTACTGGCGTCTCGGGACTATCTTCGGTGCCATTTTCCTGGCGGCACTGCTGATCATTGGCTATCCATGGATGGCAATGATGTTCTGATAAACAAACAGCCGACCCACCGGGACGGCTGTTTTTGTATTTGAATCTGCGCCGTAAGCAGGGAGAAAGATTTCTGCTGCGGTGGTCATAAAAATGATGAGAGAGTAGAGCAATGTCAAATAAACCATTTTATTACCAGGATCCGTTCCCACTCGCAAAAGACGACACCGAATACTATCTGCTGACCAAAGATCATGTTTCTGTCAGTGAGTTTGAAGGTCAGGAAGTCCTGAAAGTAGCGCCTGAAGCGCTGACCTTACTGGCGCAGCAAGCGTTCTACGATGCTTCTTTCATGCTGCGTACTTCGCACAAGCAACAGGTTGCTGCGATCCTGCATGATCCGGAAGCCAGCGAAAACGATAAATACGTTGCCCTGCAATTCCTGCGTAACTCTGAAATCTCTGCCAAAGGTGTGCTGCCGACCTGTCAGGATACCGGTACGGCTATCATCATGGGTAAGAAAGGCCAGCGCGTCTGGACCGGCGGTGGCGATGAAGCCGCGCTGACCCGTGGTGTTTACAATGCCTACACCGAACACAACCTGCGCTACTCACAGACCGTCGCGCTGGATATGTATAAAGAGACCAACACAGGTACCAACCTGCCTGCACAAATCGATTTGTACAGCGTGGATGGTAACGAATACAAATTCCTGTGTATCGCCAAAGGCGGTGGCTCTGCCAACAAAACCTACCTGTACCAGGAAACCAAAGCGCTGCTGACGCCAGAAAAACTGAAAACGTTCCTGGTAGATAAAATGCGCTCACTGGGTACCGCAGCTTGCCCGCCATATCATATCGCCTTTGTTGTCGGTGGCACTTCAGCGGAAAGCACGCTGAAAACCGTGAAGCTGGCTTCTACCCGCTACTATGACGGTCTGCCAACCGAAGGCAACGCGCACGGTCAGGCGTTCCGTGATGTTCAACTGGAACAGGAACTGCTGAAAGAAGCACAGAATCTGGGTCTGGGCGCGCAGTTTGGTGGTAAATATTTCGCGCACGACATTCGCGTGATCCGTCTGCCGCGTCACGGTGCATCCTGCCCGATTGGTATGGGTGTTTCCTGCTCGGCTGACCGTAACATCAAAGCGAAGATCAACCGTGATGGTATCTGGATCGAGAAACTGGAAACCAATCCGGGCCAGTATATTCCGGAAGAACTGCGTCAGGCCGGTGAAGGCGAAGCGGTGCAGATCAACCTGGACCGTCCGATGAAAGAGATCCTGGGTCAGCTGTCGCAATATCCGGTTTCAACCCGTCTGTCTCTGTCCGGTACCATCATCGTGGCCCGTGACATTGCGCACGCCAAACTGAAAGAGCTGCTGGATAACGGTCAGGAACTGCCACAATACGTGAAAGATCACCCGATCTATTACGCAGGCCCTGCCAAGACTCCGGAAGGTTATGCATCCGGTTCACTGGGCCCGACGACTGCTGGTCGTATGGATTCCTATGTTGATCTGCTGCAATCCCATGGCGCGAGCATGATCATGCTGGCGAAAGGTAACCGTAGTCAGCAAGTGACCGATGCCTGCCATAAACATGGTGGTTTCTATCTGGGCAGTATCGGTGGCCCGGCGGCGATTCTGGCGCAGGAAAGCATCAAGAGTCTGGAATGTGTGGCTTACCCTGAACTGGGGATGGAAGCGATCTATAAGATCGAAGTTGAAAACTTCCCGGCATTCATTCTGGTGGATGACAAAGGTAACGATTTCTTCCAGCAGATCCAGGCGAAATGCGCTGGCTGTGCGATGAAGTAATCACCTGGTATTCAGTCAGCGAAAACTGACGTGAAATCAGATAAAAATCCAGTGACCGCAAGGCACTGGATTTTTTAACTGAGCATTTCCGAAAGCCTGATAGTCAGCGGGTTTTCAGAAATGTTTACCGTTTGAGCAAAATCATTCACAGTTTCTCTCTCATTTCCCGTATCTTGATTTTCTCTTTTTTAGTGAACCCTCCGGTTTGTATTTCTGAAAGGAATAGCATTGGTGCTCAGACTGTCTTCTCCTTTGAAACTTCGTACCCGAATCATGCTACTGGTTTGTACTGTGATTGCGCTGGTGTTACTGGTGGTGCATGCCATCTTTGTTACACAATCAACCGCCCTTACTAAAAGCAGTCTGGAAGAAAAGGCCAGGGCAGTCGCACGTACACTGACGGAAACCCCGTTTGTGGGTGCGGCGATCAATGATCCTGAGCAGCAGCAAGCCTTACAGAAATACATAGAATCCGTCCGAAAACACAATGAATTGCTCTACATCACGGTGATGGACATGAACGCGATCCGTCATACCCACCCTGATCCGAAAATGATCGGCCAGCGTTTTCAGGGCGGCGATGAAAAGAAAGCGCTGCGAGGAGAGGAGTCTATAACCGAAGCCATGGGCTCGTTAGGAAATTCGGTGCGAGTGATCAGCCCGCTCTATTATCAGGGCAAGCAGGTTGGTGCGATCGCTGCGGGGCTTTCAACGGAAAAAATAGAGGCCACTATCTCTGCTAACCTCTTATTTGCTTATATTGCGTTGTTGTTTGGGGGGGTAGTTGGCGCTATCGGCGCGTTTTATCTGGCGCATAAAATCAAATCAATCATGTTTGGCCTGGAGCCTTCCGAAATCGCCAGTTTACTGGAACAACGCAGTGCGATGTTGCAATCGATTCGCGAGGGCGTCATTGCGGTCAATGCACAGTCCGAAATTACGCTGATCAATGATGAGGCAAAACGCCTGTTACGACTGAGTGGTTCGTTCAATGAACTGTTGCAGGATAAGGGCAGCAAAAGCTGGCCCAAACTGCTGAATCTGCAGGAAGTGTTGCAAACGGGAACCGCCCGGCATGATGAAGAGCTGAAGTTTAACGGACTTGTTCTGCTGAGCAGCAGCGTGCCGGTACGGGTGAATGGCCAGATCGCCGGGGCCGTGGTGTCGTTTCGTGACAAGACGGAGGTCAGCCAGCTGGTTCAGCGCCTGAGCGGCATGTCGAATTATGCCGAAGCGCTGCGCATGCAGACGCACGAGTTTATGAACAAGCTGCAAGTCATTCTGGGCATGGTCAATATCCGGGCTTTTGATCAGCTGGAACATTACATCATGGGGATCGCCGGGCAGTATCAGAGTGATGTCGGTGCATTGATTCGGCAAATAAAAGATCCGGTCATTGCCGGATTTCTGCTGGGTAAAATCAACCGGGCGCGGGAGGCGGGGATCACCGTGATCGTCACCGACGACAGCTATCTGCCCGAATCCAGCCAGCTGGAGCAATTGCATGTCCTGGTGACGATGCTGGGCAATCTGCTGGAAAATGCAATAGATGCGCTGGAAGGGGTTCCTGACCCAACCATTACGGTGGCACTGGATTATGAGGACGGTTCGCTGTTTTGTGTGGTCAAGGATAACGGCAAGGGCATTCCACCGGATGTGATCCCCCATATTTTTGAGCGGGGATTTTCCACCAAAGGGACGCAGCGGGGGCTCGGGCTTTATCTGGTCAAAGAAAGCCTGGCCAAACTGGAACACAGTTCGATTGAATGCCGGAATAATCCGGATCGGGGCGCCAGCTTTATCGTGACCCTGCCTTATGCCGGCAAGGTGGCTGAATCATAACCGGGCATCGTGGCTGAGACTGCCAATGAGAGATCCTTCCCCCGCATGACAAGGGGGAAGGTGTGACGCAGTTAACTGGTCTGTTCGAACAGCTCAAGCACAGAGTCGTATAACTCATCAATATCGGATTCGGCGGTCGGCGTGATGAAGATAGTGTCATCGCCGGCGATAGTGCCGAGAATACCTTCCGCTTTACCCAGCGAATCCAGCATGCGGGCAATCAGTTGCGCCGCACCGGGCGTCGTGTGAATGACCAGAATGATGCCGTTATGATCCACATCCAGAACCAGATTTTTCAGTGGACTGTTGATGGTCGGAATGCCCAGTTCTACGGGCAGACAATACACCATCTCCATTTTTGCATTACGGGTACGTACCGCGCCGAACCGGCTCAGCATGCGGGAGACTTTAGACTGGTTGATGTTTTCAAAACCGATTTCGTTGAGCGCGGTGACGATTTCGGCCTGTGAGCCGAACCGTTCTTCCCGCAACAAGGCTTTGAACGCTTTAACGAGTTGTTCCTGTTTTTCGCCGGGCTTCATTTAAAATCCGAGATGAATCGTTCATAAAAGGATAATTTTGCAGTCTGGCTGCATATATTTCAATGATCGTTGCATAAAAATTGATACCTGAATGCGGGAAGTGTGCGGCAGTTTTCGTTTGCCGACATGTAAAAATGACATAAGAAATCAGTTAAACGATTCAGTTCCGGAAAATAAAGAGTGAAACGCAGTTCACACTTCATAATGCAATGTTTGGAGAGGGCGCCACTTTCTACTATTTTCATTAAAGAGCAAGATCTGATTACTACCATCACAACAACAAAATCTGTGGAGCCTGCTATGAAAATAACTGTTCTTGGTGCTGCTGGTGGTATAGGACAATCGGTGTCTCTGTTATTAAAAATGAAATTGCCGGCGGGTTTTAAACTGGCCTTGTATGACATCGCACCGGTCACGCCGGGGATCGGGGTGGATTTAAGCCATATTCCTACCGACGTTGCGGTCAAAGGTTTCACCGGTAACGATCTGCCTCTGGCATTGGAAGGCAGCAATGTGGTGGTGATCTGTGCCGGTATTGCCCGCAAACCAGGTATGCACCGCAGTGATTTATTCAAATTCAACGCCGGTGTTATTCGGGATCTGATTGCTACGGGTGCCGCGATTTGTCCGAATGCCTGTTTCTGCATTATTACCAATCCGGTGAACAGCATGGTGCCGGTAGCGGCAGAAGTGCTGAAAAAAGCCGGGGTTTATAATCCGCAGAAACTTTTTGGCGTCACCATGCTGGATGTGATCCGGGCTGAAACCTTTGTGGCGAAATTCCTGGATCGGGCGGCAGGGACCATTCGGGTCAATGTGATTGGTGGCCACAGTGGTCAAACCATCCTGCCGGTTATGTCGCAGGTGGGGGGATTTGAATTTACTGACGAAGAAGCGGCTGCCCTGGTCCGTCATATTCAGGATGCCGGTACCGAAGTGGTGGATGCCAAAGCCGGCAATGGATCTGCCACACTGGCGATGGCGGCGGCAGGATACCGTTTCATTAATGCCGTCGTCCGTGGGCTGATGGATGAAGAGAACGTGATTGAATGCGCCTATGTGGAAGGTGGCAGTCAGCACAGCCGGTTCTTCTCGCAACCGATGCGTCTGGGCAAAGAAGGCTGGTACAAGGTATTGCCGTATGGGCCGCTGACACAGGCAGAGAAAGCATCGCTGGAGGCGATGCTGCCAACGTTACGTGACGAAATCCGGATGGGCGAGGACTTTATTCTGAAACCGGAGCTGTTTCAGGATCAGCCGGCAGAGGCGGGAAAAGCTGAAAAGAAATAGGTGCTTTAAATTAAGACAAAGGGAGCGTTGGCTCCCTTTCTGCTTTTACGGATCAGGCTATTTACCCCAGATAACGTTCCGGCCGGTGATTAATCGTAATAATCATGTTCATGATAAAAGCCCCGATCAGCGAGGCAATCAGCATCTGCATATCGACAATAAAGAATGAGGCAAACAACACCAGCGTATCAATCAGCATCTGCAGCTTGCCGGCCTTGATCAGACCTTTTTCCTGTAAATAGAGTGCCAGTACATTAATACCACCCAGACTCATTTTGTGACGGAACAAGACAATAAATCCGACCCCCATCAGCACATTGCCGAAGATGGCGGCATAGAAAGGATTAATCAGATCAATATGGATGAATAAGGGATGCCATTCCGAAAACACGGAGACACTCGCAACAGCCGTGAAGGTCTTGATGGTGAACGGCCAGCCCATCCGGCGAATAGCCAGATAATAGAAAGGCAGATTGAGCAGGAAGAAAAAGACACCGAAGGCGGTATGCGTCAGATAATGGAGCAGAAAAGCGAGTCCGGCGATACTACCGGTCAACGCCCCGGCCTGTTTCAGCAGGATCACACCGAATGAAACCATGGATGTACCAATGACAATGGCAAAAAGATCTTCATAGATCCGGTGCGTTAACGGCACGGCGGCCATCTGCTGACTACTCATATACGCTTACTCCCTCAGTTCTGACTGGCGCTGCTTTCTTCTTCATCAACCGGAAAAAGAAAACGAAACGCATGATACATGCATGAAAACTCAAATCAATGCATGAATCGTGCGATATTGTCGCCATTCAGGAGGTTTCTTAGTTTTTTCCTGCAGTCGTCGGCAGGGCTGGAATCATGATGCCATTTTCCTTTAGCCGATTGAGAACTACAGAGGTTTTCAGGTGCGCCACGCTGCTGTTTTGCGCCAGAATCTGACTGATCAGCTCGCTCAGGCTTTGCAGATTCGCCACGGCCACTTTTAGCAGATAGTCGGCATCGCCGGTCGTCTTGAAGGCATCAATAATGGCATCAACGTTTTCCAGCATAGTGTGGAAGGTTGCCACACAGTTAGGGGTATGGTTAATCAGTTTAACTTCAATTAAACCAATCATTTCCTGACCCACCGCATCCGGCGCCAGGCGGGCATGATAACCCAGAATCAGTTGTGCCTGCTCCAGCGCAATACGCCGGCGGGAACATTGCGAGGAAGAGAGACCGGTCAACTCGCTGAGTTCCGCATTGGTCAGCCGCCCGTTGGATTGCAACAGGGTTAATATTTTTAAGTCATAATCATCAATCTGATACATACGATCCACATTTAGTCACATCGGTTTATCGTGAGCCTATCAGTTTTATTCCGTCAGACCTAATCAAACACCGCTTATGTGGGTATCACAATTCACATATCACCCTTTTTATGGATCTTTACTGCACATTTAGTGCGTCATCATTGATCTTTATGCACAATATAAGCGCGTGGCAGGCACTTATCGTTTTTAGATGTGGATCGGAATAAAAATATATTCTCTTAAATCAATGAGTTAATTTAAAAGTGATAAAACTGGTCTGTTTGCTGCTTTATCCGGATGGATTTTATTCTTTGGAGATTCAAGATGGATTCATCCCAGCAGCACGGACAATTAAAACGGGGTCTCAAAAACCGGCATATTCAGCTGATAGCCTTGGGCGGTGCTGTCGGCACCGGTTTGTTCCTGGGGATCGCGCAGACGATCCAGATGGCTGGCCCGGCGGTATTGCTCGGTTATGCGATTGCCGGTCTGATCGCGTTTTTTATCATGCGTCAGCTCGGGGAGATGGTGGTAGAGGAGCCGGTCGCGGGTTCATTCAGCCACTTTGCCAATAAATACTGGAGTCCTTTTGCCGGTTTCATGTCGGGCTGGAATTACTGGGTGCTGTATGTGCTGGTCAGTATGGCGGAACTGAGCGCCGTCGGTATCTATGTTCAGTACTGGTTTCCGGCCATTCCGACCTGGGTTTCGGCTGCGGTCTTCTTTGTCATCATCAATACCCTGAATCTGACCACGGTCAAAATGTATGGTGAGCTGGAGTTCTGGTTTTCCATTATCAAGGTGGCCGCGATCATCGGGATGATCCTGTTCGGCAGCTATCTGTTGATGAGCGGCACCGGCGGTCCGGAGGCCTCGGTCAGTAATTTATGGCAGCACGGCGGTTTTTTCCCACACGGTATCTCCGGTCTGGTGATGGCGATGGCGGTGATCATGTTTTCGTTTGGAGGGCTGGAACTGGTCGGTATTACGGCCGCAGAAGCCGATGAACCGGAGAAGAGCATCCCGCGAGCCACCAATCAGGTGCTGGTCCGTATTCTGATCTTTTATGTGGGCGCACTGGCGGTGCTGCTTTCGCTGTATCCGTGGACAAAAGTGGTTGAGGGTGGCAGTCCGTTCGTGATGATTTTCCACGCGCTGGACAGCGAGTGGGTGGCCAATATTCTGAATCTGGTGGTGTTATCCGCCGCCCTTTCGGTCTACAACAGCTGTGTCTACTGCAATAGCCGCATGTTGCTGGGGTTGGCACAGCAGGGTAATGCGCCACAAACGTTCAGCCGGGTGAATAAACGGGGGATCCCGCTCAAGGCACTGAGTATTTCGGCTCTGGCGACCGGACTTTGTGTTCTGCTCAATTTTGCCATGCCGGGCAAGGCCTTTGAGCTCTTGATGTCGCTGGTGGTGTCGGCACTGGTGATTAACTGGATCATGATCTGCATTACGCATCTGAAATTCCGTCAGGCCAAGCAAGCGCACCAGCAGACAACTCGTTTTAAAAGCCTGGGTTATCCGCTGACTAACGGGCTGTGTCTGCTCTTCCTGCTGGGTATTCTGCTGGTGATGGCCATGACGCCGGGTATCCAGATTTCGGTCTGGCTGATCCCGATCTGGTTGCTGGTGATGGCGGTGGGCTATCAGATTAAATGTAAATATGCAGGTTCTGATGTGCTGGTAGGGATAACTGAGCATTAAGAGGTTAAGGGAGCATCCGCTCCCTTTTTATCTGCCGGTAGTGATTGATTTCACAACCAGATAAGTACCTTCTGCGGCAACAACCTTAACCACGGCTCCGGCCGGTAGCGCTTCATTCGTCAGCACCACCCAGACGGTATCTTCGATCCGTACCCGGCTTTTTCCCAGTCTGACATCTTCCAGCAAGGTGGTTTGTACACCGATACAACGCTGTATGCGCTGATTCAGCACTTTCACTTCGGCGGATGGCTTATCCTGCTTGTTAAGCCGGAACCAGCACCAGGTGGTGATAATGCTGAATATGGCAAACAGGCTCCATTGCGTATAGATACCGGGTTCTGCAAGAAAAACGATCACCGCTGTCAGCAGCGCAGCAATACCGGTCCACAGCAGCAGACCGGCGGTACCGAATAATTCCAGCAATAACAGGATGGAGCCCAGGATCAGCCAGTGCCAGTAACTCCATTCAGACAGCCATATCCAGTCATGCATCATCTATCATTGTCCTTTTTTCGGGGCGATCTCGTTCACTAGCTGGCTGATACCGCTGATCGAACCGATCAGTTGTGATGCCTCCAACGGCATCAGTACCAGCTTGCTGTTCTGACCATCGCCAATTCTGGCCAGTGCATCGGTATATTTTTGTGCCACGAAGTAATTGATCGCCTGTGTATTTCCGTTGGCAATGGCATCAGAAACCAGCTGGGTGGCTTTCGCCTCGGCTTCAGCCTGACGTTCCCGGGCTTCTGCGGCCAGAAACGCGGCCTGACGTTCCCCTTCGGCTTTCAGGATCTGTGACTGTTTTTCCCCCTCCGCTTTTAATATCTTGGATTGCCGGACACCTTCCGCTTCCAGAATTTCCGCCCGTTTTTGCCGTTCCGCTTTCATCTGGGCATTCATCGAAGCGATCAGATCCTGCGGTGGCCGTACATCCTTGATCTCGATACGGGTGACTTTGACCCCCCACGGGTTGGTTGCCGCATCGACGGTTATCAGCAGCTTTTCGTTGATGGTGTCACGTTGTGACAGCATATGATCCAGCTCCATCGCGCCTAATACGGTACGGATATTGGTCATGGTCAGATTGCGGATCGCCAGCATCAGGTCATTGACTTCATAGGCGGCTTTGTGTGCCTCGATCACCTGTACAAAACTCACGGCGTCAATGGTGACGTTCGCGTTATCGCGGGAGATGACCTCCTGTGGCGGAATATCGAGCACCTGTTCCATCATATTGATTTTATGGCCAATACGATCGATAAACGGGATGAGCAGATTCAAGCCGGGAGTCAGCGTGCGCGTGTAGCGGCCAAAACGTTCAACCGTCCAGTTATAGCCTTGTGGAACCACCTTGATGATCGAACTGAGCGTCACGAATACCAGTACGATAAAGACAAAAAGCAGCAATAAACTTAAATCCATAGCGATCTCCCTGAAGTTACTTTCTGATTATATTTTTTCACATACAATCAAAAGTATAGAACATTAGCATGACGGACGAATTGATATGAACAGGAAGGTTGTATGACAGTGGGGTCGCCTTGTCGTGGCATCTGTCAGCTTGATGCTGGCGGAAAATTCTGCACGAGTTGCCAGCGGACGCTGGACGAGATTGCCGGCTGGCCGCAGTTCGGTGAAGAAGAAAAGCAACGGATATGGGCCCGGCTGCTGAGTCTGCCGTTACCGGTCAAAGAAAAATCCTGTTCACAGTGTGGACAGCATTTTGTGTGTGGCAGTGGTGGCAAACAGGGTGGATGCTGGTGTCAGGATCTGCCAAACCAGGCACCGCTGGCGGGCAGTATCGGCGATTGTCTGTGTCCTGATTGTCTGACAAAAGCCCTGCATGAAACAACCAAATGAGTCCGTTTGTCATTCAAAAAATCACATCATTTTCTATATCTAATAATCAGATATACATATTACTTTTTAGCCATAGAAAGTGCCTTTTTAGTATTTTACATCTTATACATACATGTCTATATTCACATTTCAGAAATAGGGGGAATCATCATGGATTATCTGCCGTTATTTGCCAGATTAAATAATCGTGCGGTACTGCTGGTCGGCGGTGGCGATATCGCCCTGCGCAAAGCACGTTTATTGCTGGATGCCGGCGCCCGTCTGACCGTGGTAGCTCCTTCGCTGCACGAAGAGCTGACTGAATTGCTGGTTGGACATACCTATATTCCATCCCGTTTCCATGCAGAACATTTAACGAACCAGATGCTGGTTATTGCCGCAACGGATGATGAACAGGTGAATGCCGATGTCGCCGCTGCTGCCGACACCGCGAATATCTGGGTGAACGTGGTGGACGATCCGGATCGCTCCAGCTTCATTTTCCCGTCGATTATCGATCGTTCACCGATCATGGTGGCGGTATCGAGCGGCGGAAAGGCACCGGTACTGGTGCGCATGCTGCGCGAACGTTTAGAAGCGCTGCTGCCAAAACACCTCGGTGCACTGGCTACTTTGTCCGGTGAATGGCGCGACCGTATCAAAACCACGTTATCGCATATCACGGCCCGTCGCCGTTTCTGGGAGAAAGCCTTTGCCTCGCCGCAACTGGCTACGTTACTGGAAACCGAACAGCACGAAGCGGCAGAACAGTGGATGGCGCAGCAACTGGATGCGGAAGATTACGCCGGTGGCGAAATTGTGCTGGTAGGCGCCGGTCCGGGCGATGCCGGCCTGCTGACGCTGAAAGGGTTGCAACAAATCCAGCAGGCCGAAGTGGTGCTGTATGACCAACTGGTATCGCCGGAAGTGATGAATCTGGTTCGCCGCGATGCCGAACGCATCAGCGTCGGTAAAAAAGCGGGCGCACACAGTGTGCCGCAACATGAAATCAACGAATTGTTATTAAGCCATGCCCGCGCCGGTAAACGCGTGGTGCGTCTGAAAGGCGGTGATCCGTTTATGTTCGGTCGCGGTGCGGAAGAGCTGCAGGCTGCGAGAGCAGAAGGTATTCCGTTCTCCGTCGTGCCGGGCATTACCGCAGCGGCAGGGGCAACGGCGTATGCCGGTATCCCGCTGACCCATCGTGACAGTGCGCAAAGCGCCGTGTTTATCACCGGCCACTGCAAACAGGATGGACAGGAGCCGGACTGGGCGGCACTGGCCGCCAGCAATCAGACTCTGGTGATTTACATGGGCCTGATTGGTTCGCCAACGATCACAGAACGACTGATCGCGCATGGCCGTCGTCCGGAAACACCGGTGGCGCTGATTGAACGTGGTACGACCGTCAGACAACGCGTGTTGCGCGGTACGCTGCAGGAATTACCTGAACTGGCCAAAGATGCACACAGCCCATCACTGATTGTGATTGGTGAAGTAGCAGCATTGGCTGACACATTAAGCTGGTTTGGTGGTGCTACCGCCTCCGGTAAAGAACATTTGATCAATCTTGCCTGATCACTGTCTGCACTGTCAGGCAAAGGCGTAAACAGGAGTAGTAAGCATATGCAACTGGACACCGCACGATTAACCCATTTAAAGCAGTTGGAAGCGGAAAGTATCCATATCATCCGTGAAGTTGCCGCCGAATTTCAGAATCCGGTGATGCTCTACTCCATTGGTAAAGACTCCTCCGTCATGCTGCATCTGGCTCGTAAGGCCTTCTATCCGGGGACCTTGCCATTTCCGCTGCTGCACGTGGATACCACCTGGAAATTCCGCGAGATGATCAAGTTTCGTGATGAGACCGTGAAAAAATACGGTCTGGAATTGCTGGTGCATATTAACCCGGATGCGGTTGCGATGAACCTGAACCCGTTTGAACACGGCAGCTCGAAACACACCGATATCTGGAAAACCGAAGGCCTGAAGCAGGCGCTGAATAAATACGGCTTTGATGCGGCTTTCGGTGGTGCGCGTCGTGATGAAGAGAAGTCGCGTGCGAAAGAGCGTGTGTACTCCTTCCGCGATAAAAACCATGCGTGGGATCCGAAAAATCAGCGTCCTGAACTGTGGCGTCTGTATAACGGTCAGGTGAACAAAGGGGAGAGCATCCGCGTATTCCCGTTGTCCAACTGGACCGAACTGGATATCTGGCAATACATCTATCTGGAAAACATTGAAATTGTTCCTCTGTACTTCGCGGCGAAACGGCCGGTGGTGGAACGCGATGGCGTGAAGATCATGGTGGATGATGATCGTATGCCGCTGAATCCGGGCGAAGAACCCAAACTGGAGTCTGTGCGTTTCCGTACGCTGGGCTGTTACCCACTGACCGGGGCGGTCGAATCTGAAGCCTCAACCCTGCCGGAAATCATCGAAGAGATGCTGGTGTCCACGACCAGTGAACGGCAAGGGCGTCTGATCGACAGCGATCAGGCCGGCTCGATGGAGCTGAAAAAGCGTCAGGGTTATTTCTAAGGTTTGCGGGTTACAGAAACGGATTAAGGAACAGAAAATGAATACAACTATTGCCGAAGCAATCAAAGAAGAAGGTATCGAAACCTACCTGAAAAAGCAGCAGCACAAGAGCCTGCTGCGCTTTCTGACTTGCGGTAGTGTGGACGATGGCAAAAGTACGCTGATTGGTCGTCTGCTGCATGATTCCCGTCAGGTGTATGAAGATCACCTGAATACGCTGAAATCAGAGAGCCAGAAGATTGGCACCACCGGTGAGAAACTCGATTTCGCGTTGCTGGTTGATGGTCTGCAGGCTGAACGTGAGCAGGGCATCACCATTGATGTGGCGTACCGTTATTTCTCCACGGCAAAACGCAAGTTCATCATTGCCGACACGCCGGGCCATGAGCAGTACACCCGTAACATGGCGACCGGTGCGTCGACCTGTGATCTGGCGATCATCCTGATTGATGCGCGCCGCGGTGTGCTGGAACAGACCCGTCGTCACAGCTTCATTGCCAGCCTGCTGGGGATCCGTCAGTTCATCGTGGCGGTGAACAAGATGGATCTGCTTGGTTTCGACGAAGCGGTATTCAACCGGATCAAAACAGAGTATCTGGAATTCGCGGCCGGTTTGCCGAAAATCGACATCAAAGTCGTGCCAATTTCAGCACTGGATGGTGACAACCTGGTTAGCAAGAGCGAGCAGACACCTTGGTATGACGGTGAACCGCTGCTGACATTGCTGGAAAACGCCGAAGTCGGCACCCGTGATGCTGATCTGCCATTCCGCATGCCAGTGCAACTGGTATCGCGTCCTAACCTCGACTTCCGTGGTTATATGGGCACGATTGCGGCCGGTGTGGTGAAACCCGGTGATGTGGTCAAGGTGTTGCCGTCCGGCAAAGAGAGCAAGGTCAAACGCATTGTCACCTTTGATGGCGATCTCGATTACGCGCTGCCGGGCGAAGCAGTTACCATCACGTTGGAAGATGAAATCGATATCAGCCGTGGTGATCTGCTGGTGGCACCGGATGCGGATACGCAGGTTACACAGCGTGTGCTGGCCAATGTGGTCTGGATGACCGAAGAGCCGTTGCAACCACACCGTCAGTACGACATCAAACTGGCTACCCGTAAAACCCGGGGCCATGTCGATGCCATTCGTCACCGGATTGATGTGAATACACTGGAACATCATGAAGCGACCGAACTGAAACTGAATGAAATCGGGCTGCTGGAATTGTCACTGACCAACGCAGTCGGCGTGGATCCTTATGATGCAGTACACGATACCGGCAGTTTTATCATCATCGATCGCCTGAGTAACGTCACCATTGGTGCCGGTATGGTGGTCGACGCGCTGGCAGATAAAACCACCAAAACCCAGTTCAGCGAATTTGAGCTGGAGCTGAATGCACTGGTGCGGAAACACTTCCCGCACTGGCAGGCGCTGGATATCAGCAAGCTGTAATGTTCGAAGAGGTAGCCAATCTGGTTACCTCTTTAGTTTTAATGATTGGAATTAGAGAGGATAAGGGGAATCATTCTGGAGGCCCTCCGCGTCATGGATGACGCGGCGGAGCCCCCATGGATGGGTTTACGGCGTGCCGGAAGAATGAATCTCCTTGTCCGTATTCAACGTGGTTAACTTGCCTCAGTTGCATTGAATAGGTTCGGAAAGAATGAACAAAGATATCGTCTGGCATGAACATGCCATTGATAAAGCGGCCCGGGCAGAACAAAAAGGCCATAAAGCATTTCTGCTGTGGTTCACCGGCTTGTCCGGCTCCGGCAAATCCACCATCGCCGGCGCACTGGAACAGGAACTGTTCCGCCGCGGGGTGCATACCTATCTGCTCGATGGCGATAACGTCCGTCATGGCTTATGCAAAGGGCTGGGTTTTTCTACTGAAGATCGGCAAGAGAATCTGCGTCGCGTCGGTGAAGCGGCCAAACTGATGGTGGATGCGGGGTTGGTGGTCCTGGCGGCGTTTGTTTCTCCTTACCGCGCCGATCGTGATGCCATCCGTGCCTTGTTCCCGCAAGGTGAATTTGTCGAAGTCTTTGTTGATACACCTCTGGCCGAATGCGAGCAACGCGACCCGAAAGGCTTGTATAAGAAAGCCCGCGCCGGGGAGATCAAGCACTTTACCGGTATTGATGATCCCTACGAAGCGCCGGCACAACCCGAAGTACATATTCACAATCATGGCCGCTCTGTTGACGAGGCTGTTGCCGAGTTGTTGACTCAGTTGCAGGCGCGTGGACTGTTATCAGTATGAGTTGCTGAATCGTTCTGGCCAGGCTGTGAGTCAGATCAGCAATTAACAATAGTCATATTAACTGTACGGATAGAGTTAACAAAATTGTTATGCTATTGTTAACCGGTAGGCCAGCTGCGAGGTCTGCGAGGATGTAGCATAATGAAAAATGACAATAAGATGCCGAAGACAAAATTACTCGTTTTGCTGCTGGTGTACATTGCGCTGGTAATCGGGTTAGCGGTTTATCTGTATTTGTAACAACACATGATAATTAAAGGATCTTCAGGTCCTGAGACAAAAAAGCCATGCAATGCATGGCTTTTTGTTTTAACAATTATTTGCTTTCTTCGTAACGAACTAAAGACGCCTGGATTTCAGCGATGGCTTCAGCTTTGTCGCCCCAGCCTTCTACTTTAACCCATTTGCCGTGTTCCAGTTCTTTGTAACGCTCGAAGAAGTGTTTGATCTGGCCTTTCAGCAGTTCTGGCAGTTCGTGTACGTCAGTGATGTGATCGTACAGTTTGGTCAGCTTGCTGTGCGGAACCGCAACCAGCTTCGCGTCCTGACCTGCTTCGTCGCTCATTTTCAGAACGCCAACAGGGCGGCAACGGATCACTGAACCAGGAACCAGCGGATACGGAGTCGGAACCAGTACGTCAACCGGATCACCATCCAGAGACAGGGTGTTGTTGATGTAACCGTAGTTGCATGGATAGAACATCGGAGTTGCCATGAAACGGTCTACAAATACAGCACCTGACGCTTTGTCGATTTCATATTTGATTGGATCAGCGTTCTGCGGAATTTCGATGACAACGTAGATATCTTCCGGCAGATCTTTGCCAGCAGGAACCAAATTCAAGCTCATGGCGTTTCCCTTTTAAAAGTAATAGTAAGTTGCAGCGCTCTATTATAACCACGCCGCGATAAATCGCTACCAACCAGCACCGCAGAGTGATGGCACAAAAAGCATTGCTTCATTAGAATCAGGGTTTTAGTTTCCTTAAATTCAGGTAGTCCTGTATGCATATTCACATTCTGGGCATTTGCGGTACCTTCATGGGCGGTATTGCGGTGCTGGCAAAACAGTTGGGTCACAAGGTAACAGGCTCAGATCTCAATGTTTATCCGCCGATGAGCACTCAGTTAGAGGAGCAGGGGATTGAACTGATTCAGGGGTATGATCCATCCCAGCTGGATCCGGCGCCAGACATGGTGGTGATCGGGAATGCCATGAGCCGGGGTAACCCTTGTGTGGAATATGTGTTAAACCGGAATCTGCCATATACTTCCGGTCCGGAATGGCTGCGTGACAATGTCCTGCAGCAGCGCTGGGTATTGGGTGTTGCCGGTACGCACGGCAAAACGACGACAGCCAGTATGGTGGCGTGGATTCTGGAGCATGCCGGTCTGGAACCGGGTTTCCTGATTGGTGGCGTACCGGGCAACTTCCCGTTTTCCGCGCGTCTGGGGAAGGCGCCATTTTTCGTTATTGAAGCTGACGAATATGATTGCGCCTTCTTCGATAAGCGTTCCAAATTTGTGCATTACCGTCCGCGCACACTGATCATGAATAATCTGGAATATGACCATGCCGATATCTTCCCGGATCTGGCAGCCATTCAGCGTCAGTTCCATCATCTGGTGCGAACGGTACCGGGTAATGGTCGTATTCTGATGCCGGCGCATGATCCGGCACTGGCCGAAGTGCGTACTATGGGATGCTGGAGCGAAGTTGAGCTGGTAGAAGGCGACGGTGCCAATTGGCAGGCAAAACTGCTGAAAGAAGACGGTTCTGCATTTGAAGTCGTACTGAATGGGGAAGTGCAGGGCGAAGTGCACTGGAGCGGACTGGGCCGTCACAGCGTGCATAATGGCCTGATGGCGATTGCCGCGGCGCGGCATGCCGGTGTCCGGGTTCAGGATGGCATTGCGGCTCTGAATGAGTTTGTGATGCCGAAACGTCGCATGGAACTGCGGGGCGAAGTGGCCGGCATCAAGGTTTATGATGATTTTGCCCACCATCCGACCGCCATTGCCACGACCATTGCCGGCTTGCGGGCGAAGGTCGGCACCGCCCGTATTCTGGCTGTACTGGAACCCCGCTCGAACACCATGAAAATGGGCGTGCATCAGGGTGAGCTGATCAAGAGTCTGGTACAGGCGGACAAGGCGTATATGTTTGCGCCGACCGGACTAGGCTGGGACATTCATCAGCTGGCGCAGAAAGCACCGATCCCGACCTCGGTTCAGCACGATATTAATCATCTGGTGGATATGCTGGTGGCAGAAGCCAAACCGGGTGATCAGATCCTGGTAATGAGTAATGGTGGCTTTGAAGGCATCCATAACAAATTACTGGATAAATTAACCAAGCAACATCCACAGGAGTAAATATGACACAGGCGATCACATTGGCGATGACCGGCGCCTCCGGTGCCATCTATGGTGTTCGTTTGCTGGAACAATTACTTCAGGCGGGCTGCCAGGTGCATCTGCTGATGTCTTCGGCAGCCAAGGTCGTGCTGGCAACGGAACTGGATCTGGCCTGGCCGGCAGATCCGCAGGCCTGTCAGCAATATCTGATCCGGCAATATGGTTGTGATGAAAAACAACTGCGTGTGTATGGCAAAGAAGACTGGTTCTCGCCGGTCGCTTCCGGCTCTGCCGCGCCCGGACAGATGGTTATTTGCCCCTGTTCCATGGGGACCCTGGCCGCGATTGCCCACGGTATGTCAGATAACCTGATTGAACGCGCCGCCGATGTGGTATTGAAAGAGCGGGGACATTTGCTGCTGGTTCCGCGCGAAACACCTTATTCCGCCATTCATCTGGAAAACATGCTGAAACTCACTCAGCTGGGAGCAACAATATTGCCTGCCTCTCCCGGTTTCTATCATAAGCCGACGAGTATCGATGAGTTGGTTAATTTTATGGTGGCCCGGGTGCTGGATCATCTGCAAATCCGACAATCCATCTCTCCGCGCTGGGCAGAATAACGGTTGAAAAAATAAAGGCTTGGCGTAACTACATATCGAGTTACGCCATTGCTGTTTTTATTTTACATTCAGCCGGGAATTAATAGTTTGGCGGGGCCACTTCCAGATACTGGCCATCAGGTGTGTGCCGGTAATAACGGCCGTTCTGCACATAATAACGGGTACCGTTAACATCGACGACATTCATGACTGAACCGGTATTGGCGATGGTGGTGGTGGTAGCACCGTTATTAATGATGGTGACATTGCTGGTGGCGGGTGCAGCAACCTGTTCATAAGCACCGCCATGCATACGGTACCAGAGTTCATTCAGGACGAAATAAGTCACACCGGCAGCAATCACGGTCTTATATCCCGGTGGCATGATGGTGTAACGGGCCGGCGCATGGACATGCACAGGAGCCGGATATACCCGTACCGGACCTGGGTAATAAACCCGTCCGTAATCACGGTGATGGTGTTTTCTATGTTCCCACCGATGATCATCGTCACCGTCAAAATGAGGTCTGGCCTGGGCTTGAGCCAGAGGCAACAGCGCAGCAACCATAAACAACGAAATGATCCGACGGTATTTCATAAAAGCTCTCCAAATCGCCTTTTGGCAGGTTCACACTAAGTATAAATCGTCACAAATTTATGTGAAATATGTGGCAAATTGTGTCAGCTTCAACAGCAGAATTTGTCCTGGAGATAAGTAATGTTAAAGATTCAATATGTTGACTACCACGATGAGCAGCAGGTGTCTGATTTGCTGATGTTACTGGATCTCTATGCGCAGGACCCGATGGGGGGCGCCGAACCTTTATCTGCCGAATGCCGCCAGCAATTGCCGCAAACCTTACAACAATGTCCGGCCGCCATCTCATTGCTGGCCTATCAGGATGGTCAGCCGGCAGGGCTACTGAATGCTTTCCAGACGGTTTCTACCTTCGCAGCCCGCCCGCTGATTAATGTGCATGATCTGGCGGTGGCGCCGGAATACCGGGGGCAGGGGATCGCGACCGCACTATTGCAACGTATCGAACAGATAGCCCGCGAACGCGATTGCTGCAAGTTAACGCTGGAAGTGTTATCCGGAAACCAGACGGCACAGCGCACCTATCTTCGCTGCGGCTTTGCCGGATACGAACTCGATCCGGCACAGGGACAGGCATTATTCTGGCAGAAAAAGCTCGGCTGAATCCTGAATTAAAGACGGGTCTGTTCATAGCGATAGTGACCATCCGGTTGTGCCACAAATTGCAGACGGTGAGTCATGCACTGCGGAACATCTTCGGCGTGATGCGACACATACAGCAACTGACTGCGGCTGTTAGCCACCAGGCGATCAATATACTGCAGCACCAGATGCCGGTTCAGACTGTCCAGTCCCTGCAACGGCTCGTCCAGAATCAGCAGCGGCGGATGTTTCACCATGGCCCGGGCAATTAACAGCAAGCGTTGTTGCCCGTAAGACAGTTGCAGAAATGCACTCTGTTCCATCTTTTCCATGCCCAGTAGTTTCAGCCATTGCCGGGCCAGCGCCAGCTCCTGATCGCCGGGTTGCTGATAGAGCCCGATAGAATCATAAAAACCCGACAGGATCACCGTCAGCGGTGTACCCGCAACACGGTATGACATATGAAACGCCGGGCTGACAATGCCCATATTCTGTTTGATATCCCAGATACTTTCGCCGGAACCACGGCGCTTGCCGAATAGCGTGACTTTGTTGCTGTAACACTGCGGATGATCGCCGGTGATAAGGTGCAGCAGCGTGGTTTTGCCGCAGCCGTTCGGGCCGGCAATATGCCAGTGCTCGCCGTTATTCACTTGCCAGGTTAAGTCATGCAATATCGTGCGCTCTCCGTAACTGACCTGTATCTGCTGCAAATCAATCAACGGATCGGTGAATGCGGTATTTCCGCCAGACTGCAGTGGTGGCGGGAGGGTGATGTCGTGGTCTGAGGCACAGTGCAGCAGCTGTTGTGTCAGTGGATCGGCAAAAAATGCCTCCCGGCTGCGCTGTTGTGTGAACTGGCAATCCAGTATCCAGCCCAGTTTCTGTGCAAAGGCGGGAAGTTCATCCGGACGATTGACGATGATCACCAGCGCCATCCCCTGTTGCTGTAACTGCGCCAGTGTAGTCATCAGTTGTGTACGGGCGGATACATCCAGCCCGTCAAACGGTTCATCCAGAATCAGCAACTGAGGTTTTGACATCAATGCCTGCGCCAGCAGGACCTTGCGACCTTCTCCGCTGGATAAAGCGGTAAAGGGTTGCTCCAGAAGGTGAGTAATACCAAATTGCTGTGCCAGTTCCTGGCAATAAACATCATCATGCCGGTGTTGCTGAATAATCGCGGCAGCCGTCGCGGCTATTTCTTCTTCCGTGCCCAGCATATCGGTATTGGTCCGTTGCCATTCATCGTCATACAGTTTGAGCTGCTTTTCAAAAGAGACCAGTTCCGGGCGCAGATTACAGGCATATTCACCTGATTCGGCCTCCAGTTCCTGCGCTAGTGCGCGCGCCATCATGGTTTTACCGCTGCCGTTGTTACCGATAATGGCGCAGCAGCTTCCTGCCGTCAGATAAAAAGAAGAGATAGTTAGCTTTTTATCGGTTCCAAAAGAGAATGTTGCTGAATTTATGGATAACATGAATACCTCGGGAAAGGAGATAATGCCCGGTAGAAATTACGGGTAGGGTAGTGGTCAAAATTTTGTCTCATTTCATGAAACTATAACCTAAAGAGATGACTCATGACCAAGCCAACTTTCGACATGGATGCTGCTCAGTTATTGAAATTGGCCGAGGTTCGATTTCCCATTTCATAACCAATAAAATCAGTAAATTATAGATTTCCCCCTTCTCGGTTTTGCGCATTTTTCAGTTTTTCGTACTTGCTGGCGTAATTACAGATTGCTCCGGTTCAGCGGCGGCATAATGTCATCCGCTGAACCGGTTGTTAGCTGGCAAAGATTCTACTGAACCAGTTCGATCTCGCTTAGTTTCCAGGTTTTATCGAACCAAGGCTCAAACGGGCCGTACAGCCGGAACAGCATGTTCCAGCCCTTGCCGGGAATGGTCTGAATCCAGTTTGGTTCCATACCTGACGGGGTTTTTGGTCCGAAGTAAACGTCTACTGACCCATCCTGATTGACTACCAAGCCTTGATCCAAACTGCTCACTTGAGGAAAGTCTTGGTCGGTCTGGAGCATGGAGCGGGTCTGGTTGTCATACACTATTGCTGACCAGAAATCCTTTACTGGAGCGTTAGGCAATACACGCAGCCGATAGGTTTTGCCACCGTCCAGCGGATTGCCCTGGGAATCCAGAAGTCCGACGGCATACTGGGAACCTTGACCCACCATCTTGGCTTCCATGGCTGGTGTGACGCCTGTGGCATAGAAGTAGAAAAAGGCGGCGGCATCGAGATGGGCGACACCGGGCTGCGACTGGAACTTGTATCCGCCGAGCCACTGGCGCCAGGTGCTGTTCGGATAGTAGAAAGCCTCAGGTATGCGGCTCTGATAGGTGAGAGTGCGAGCGGTAGCGTCGCCCACCGCAGCAGCCTCAGTCAGTATCTTCTTCATGCGCTCGTCAGGTGCAAACAGCTTGCCTTTCTCAATGCCGATCGAGGCAAAGAAACCGAGCGTGATCGGGTCAAGCGACTCGACGGGTTCATTCTGAACGACGTAGTTAAGCAGTTCCCAAAAGCGGTAATCTGCTGGTGCTACCGTTGAAAAATCCCGATCAGACACGTTGACGAAGGTGTTGGCTGGCGGATTAGCGACCTGCGACAAGGGATAAATGCGCGTGTTCTTGTGCAGCCTTTCGATCGCTGGCTTGATGTCTCCTTGCACTGGCATGTTGCGCCACACGAGGATGGACTCGAACGTGGGCACGCGCACCACCATGTATCCTTCGGGCGCGTCGCCTTCGTACCCCGGAGGCAGCAGCAGGTATTTGCCGCCTTTACCCTTGTCCGGGCCGACGATGCCGATGTCGGTTACATACTTGAACCAGAAGTCATCAATCATGCCCAGTGTCATAGGGGGCACTTCGACGACCAGAGGACCTTTATGCAGATCGATCCAGATCCATGTGTAGGGTGTTGTTGCATTCGGCGTTAGAAAGATCGACCGGGCGTTCAGGTTTTCTTCAAATGTTGGGATCGTGACATTTGCGGGGCCGACGGTCAGCAATCCCTCGCGCAACCCAGCTACGTTCACCGGTGCCAATGCCAGCAAGTAAGCCTGAACCGCGCGCTGGAAGTCGAGGTTGTCGTAAACTTTATTGACGGTTTCCTGGTCCGGAAAACCATCAAAAAAGTTCAGCGTGCCCAGCCGCGTTTGCACTGTGTTCGGTGAAGCAACCCCAGCCGGAATGTCTGTAGTCATCTTCATTTTTATCCCCTTTTCGATATCGTACTCAGGTAACCTTCTGATTCAACTAACTGTTTATTAAGTTGAATTATTCTGCATAGCGTTTCTGAATAAGCATAAATAGCGGAATGCATGATACTTATTTCAATTGAGCTGCAAGTGTTCCGGTTCCCTTGGCCCAGCTATCCAGTACTGTTTTGAGATTCTCGACTTGTAGTTGTTGTTTGTCGTCAGGCAGTTTCTCACCAGTTCCCTTACGAACCGCTTTGACCAATGGTTCTCCGGATAGTGAGTCTTTAGTGATACCTTCTACGTAGACAGCAACAACCTTATCCCGTTTACCCAATGCGGCGGTAGCACCTGCATAGACAAGGGTAACTGGTGTGACTTCATAAATTTTCAACCCCTCAAGGGAGGTTTCCACGCCAGTGATGGCAACTGAAACTTCAGCCGTATCGCTCCCTGGCTTGTCGGTTAATACAAAGTTTTTTCCAAGCTCAAGTTTGACTCGCTCGGTCAGGTAACTGGCAATCTTATCGAGGTTTGCCTGGGTGATTTGCTCGTTGGTTTTGGGATATGGATAGTAGGTTACTGGCTTGATGATTAATTTGGAGTATTTACCTTTCACCAGATCTGGTTTTACCCAACGTAGTACTTCATTTTTTTCACTATCCATTACCGTTTTCATATCGGAATAATTACCGAGGAAACCGGAATACATAGCGGTATTACTGCTTGTTTGCGGGGTTGACGCACAAGCACCCAGCAAAATTGCCGAAACCAGAACCATTGCTTTACTTATTCTCATGCCGTTTCTCCTTGGTTTATAAGATAAATCCGTATTTATGTTCACCATATCGTTTTGATTAAATTCAGCACAATTGATGCTAGCAGCAACGATGTGTTGCATATGAAACATGTCTCACATATATGATAGATAATTGACGCGCTGGGGGATGTCCTGTGCCGCTCTGATGAATCTTCGATTGGAAATCTTGTGGCTTTGTGACCTGCAACCCCGAAATTGCCCGATTTTGGAGCAGTGATGAAGGTATACTCGTACTGGTTAAACTTAACCAGGCTCTGAAGATGGATTCGCTGAATATTGGTTATGGTGTTTGTATTAGCGACGTTAGTTATTGTATTTCATCAGATTAATCTGTCTGGTAAAGCGTTAACTGTGGTTGGCAAGTTGAGTTTTTCAATGCTCATATTATTTCGCCGTGGATGGATACATGATGTACGGTCTTCGTAGTACCCGCCCTGAACTTCACCATGCATTGGTTGTTTCAGGCAGTTATCTCTTTGTTATTGCCTCTGTGGGGCTTATTGCGCTGCTGATTTACAGGGGTGCAATACAGGCTGCCTACGTGTTTGGTTTTTGCCTGCTAGTTGTAATAGCTGCAATCGGTTTTAAGTTGTCAGTGGGCATGATTCGGTCTGCGAAGCTTGTACATCAACTCCGGATGGCAGAAGCGGAATTACGCCAAAGTGAGCAACGCATGGCTCAGGCAGCCAGAGCCGGAAAGTGGGGCGTTTGGGAATGGACTGTAGGTGCCGATAATATTTGGGTTACGGATCAGATACGGACGCTCTATGGTTTTGCTCCCGCAGAGCAGATTAGTTTTAACCGTATTTTAAGTGTGGTGCATGATGATGATCGAGACATGGTCCGGACCGGTGTACTGCAATTGATGGAAAATGGCGGTGAGTTCTCACGCCAGTACCGGGTTGTGTTGCCCGGTGGGCAGGTACGCTGGATAGCTGCCCAGGGTATTGTTGACATTGCTGCTGATAATAAAAAGAAGATACGCGGTGTCTCTTTTGATATCAGTGAGCTCAAACGTAGTTCCGATTTGCTGAAACAAGAGAAAGCATTTCTGAAACAGTTAATTGATATCAACCCGAATCTGATTTTTACTAAAGATCGGCAGGGCAGATTTACACTGGCTAACCAGGCCGTAGCCAATATTTATGGCACCACTGTTGATGACTTAATAGGCAAGACAGATGCTGACTTCAATACCAGTGCAGAAGAAGTGCAATGGTTTCATCAATCAGACACAGAAGTATTAGATTCTTTGCAAAAGCAGGTGATTCCGGAAGAACGAATTACTGATGCGAACGGAAAAACTCGTTGGCTGGAAACGATCAAATTGCCTGTATTTGATTCACATGGAGTTGTCAGCCTCGTGCTTGGTACGGCTATTGATATTACCGAACGCAAAGAAATGGAGCTGGATCTGGCTCAGCAGCGACAGGAACAGGCTCATCGTTCCCGGGTGATGATGCTGAGTGAATTATCCGGCTCACTCACTCATGAACTGAACCAGCCGTTGGCTGCAATTCTCAGTAATGCACAGGCGGCATTGCGTTTTATGGCGCAGGATTCACCGGATCTTGGTGAGGTTCGTGAAATTTTGCAGGACATCGTCAGCGATAATAAACGAGCCAGCGAAGTGATCCAGGGAATGCGTCTGTTATACAAAAAAGGCTGCATGCAGTTTGAACTGACAGATATGAACTCGGTGGTCGGAAATACTCTCAATTTGCTACGCAGTGAAATGATGAATGCCGGCGTTCTTTGTAAAGTAAACCTTACTCTGGATCTGCCTGAAATTAATGCAGCCCGGGCACAGATTCAGCAAGTATTGATTAATCTGATTATGAATGGCTGTGATGCTATGGCCGGCATTGTGGAATCAAACCGCTTACTTTTGATCACTACAGAGATGGATCCGCAGCAGGGCATCCGGATTAGTGTAAGTGATCAAGGTCACGGCATCCCGGCTGAAACAATAGATCGGATTTTCGAGCCATTTTTTACAACAAAACCACAAGGACTTGGGTTAGGGCTGTCTGTCTGTCGCAGGATAATTATTGCGCATGGCGGCCATTTGTGGGCCTCCGGTAATGCGAACGGCGGTACAACCTTTTTCTTCACCGTACCTGTGTATGAGGGATCGAAGAATGAACAATCATGGAGCAAGGGTAGCGATAGTTGATGATGACAGTTCTGTGCGCAAGGCCATTGCACGCCTGTTGCGTACAGCTGAATTAGAGATATTGGTCTGTGCATCAGCACAGGAATATCTTGAACAATATGATCCGGATGTTCCTGGCTGTCTGGTGTTAGATGTAAATATGCCGGGGATCGGTGGGCTTGAGTTGCAGGATGTACTTACTACGAAAGGTGTTGTTTCACCTATCATTTTTCTCTCAGGTCAGGCCACTGTCCACGATAGCGTGCAGGCACTTAAACATGGCGCGGTTGAATTTCTTACCAAGCCAGTAGATGAGGATGAGCTGCTGAAAGCCGTCTTCAGCGCTATTGAAAAAGATCAGCTTGACAGATCAATGCGTGCTGAGCTGGACAGGATTAAAAAAACCGTGGATATGCTTACGCCCCGGGAGAAACAGGTGTTCAGCTATGTTGTTGCCGGCAAACTGAACAAACAGATAGCCAGTGAACTTGGCACAGTAGAAAAAACGATCAAAGTCCACCGTGCCCGGGTCATGGAAAAACTACAGGTCAGATCGCTTGCGGAACTGGTCATGCTGGCTGTAAAGGCTGGTGTCGCCGGTCACTCGCCTCTCGGGCAGTAGCCGGAACCAGCCTGACCAGCGGTTATTTTTATTTCGGGAACAGGAGCGTAACCGAGAACCGCAGTCCCCAATCCGGGCCACCAGTCGGACCTTCAACATATGAACGGGTACCGAGTGCGAAGCTGACCGGTTGCTTACCGAACTTCACTAATTGACTTACGCTCAGGTTGATCGGTACAAGCCATTGCTCGTTTTTCCAGTCGTAGGTGGACTCGGTATTTACACCGATAGTCGTATAGGTTTTGGTGGTATACGACAGGAAAGGCTGAAGGAAGGTTGTGCTGATATCACTTCGTTGGTCGCTGCCTGCGACCGACCAGATATGATTGGCAAGAATACCGTATGTCCAGCCATTGGTCTGTCTGAGCGCAACCAGGGTCGGGCCGGTTCCCCATTTTTCGCTTCCGACCATATCATTGGTGGCTGAAGGGATGAGCAGCACTGGTCCGCCGCCCCAGATCCAGCCATTACTGGTCGGTGCGTTAGGTGAAAAGAAGAAGCTTTGCGTGATGTCCCCCAGACCTGACTCATTGCTACCGCCTGCCACCGGCGATTCTGCGTCAATAAATGGGACGATCGTGCGAGAGATCAGATTCCAGTTCTGATTCAGGGTAACAGGGATAACTGGCTGAATAACGTAAGTGGAGCGATCCGCATCTTCCGGCCCAATACCGGTATCCCAGTCGAGTTTCACAGGCACACTGAGCAGGTTTGCGATTGGATTTGCCAGTTTCTTTGCCAGTTCAGCGCTGTCATCGGCTGCCACTGATTGCTGTACCACACCGCAGGATATCAGCGCTGCTAATGCTGGTGCCAAAGCCTGGCCTGACGTGAGCCATTCTCCATGTTTAATCGCTTTTTTTTCACTGGGATCACTGAATATCATAAGTTTATTCCTCCGGAGTTGAAGTCAACGTCGGGGAGAGTCAGTCGGCTTCCTATCCAAATCGTAGTAGATCCACAATAAAGTGGTAATTGGCCTTTAGTCTATGTTCTTCCGCTTTCGTGAACGCACCTGCATTTAGCGATATTCCTGCAGTTCTATTTGTGTGTTACAGTAAATATTGGTCCAAAGTCCAATACCAGGACCGCCTTGAGCACACTAGTTTACTATTATGAATAGAACATCACCCTTAATTGCCGTTGTTGACGATGAAGAGTCTGTACGCAAGGCGCTGGAGCGGCTTATTCGCTCAGCCGGAATGCATGTTAAGACTTTTCAATCAGGCGCTGAGTTTCTTGATGCCGGGCTGACGTTGTCTATCGACTGTGTGATTCTTGATGTGCTCATGTCGGAGACAAATGGCCTGGATGTTCAGGCTCAGCTGATTAACGCAGGCAAGTTACTGCCAGTAATTATTATGACAGGCCATGATATGCCTGAGTGGGGTGTTCGTGCGCGCGGTGATGGCGCGGTTGCCTACCTGCTAAAGCCTATTGACGAGCGGGTTTTATTTGATGCGATTGGATCAGTTGTATCTGTAAAAAACAGCTGAAAGCAGCGTAAGTGTATCGCGCTACAGATACTGTGATGTTTTTTTGATTGAGGAATAGCTGATATGACTGACGAAGTAAAAATGTCATCCAATGAACTGGCTCAGATACGGACATCATTGGCTGCAAAACGTTCTATGATGGCTGCAGATCGTACATTAATGGCCTGGCTGCGCACTTCACTTTCATTGATTAGTTTCGGATTTACAATTTATAAAGTTCTTCAGGGCATTGAAAGTGCAGGTGGTATGCTGCCAAAAACACATACCCCCGAGAGTATAGGTTTATTTCTTACGGGGATGGGTACTGTCGCCATGGTGATGGGTACAATTGAGTACTGGATATCAATCAAAGAGTTACATCAGTTTAATGTGCGATTTAAGCGAAGCACAATTGTGATGGCGATAGTGATGGCTACAATTGGTCTTGTTACGTTCATCAGCATTGTCACCAGATTGTTCTGATATCGGGCATCAAGATGATTGAAACCGCCGTGATTGTACTACTGCTTACTGCGACGTTCCTGGCCGGGGAGTATGTGCATCCTTTTAAACAGCTAGTTCATGATAACCGAAGTCTGGTTTCTTTTGGGTCTGGAATGGCTGTGGCTTATGTTTTTATGCAAATCATGCCGGAATTGCAGACGGTACGCAGTCTTTTCGTGGCATCCGCGCCTGTGCCATTGTGGTTTGAAGGGAAAGTCATTTATCTGCTGGCTCTGCTGGGCTTCCTGCTGTTCTACGGTCTCAATAACCTGTCTCATAGTGTGTCGGAAACTGGATATTCAAAGCAGGAAAGGTGGAAATTACAGCTGCATATCGGAAGTTTAGCCGCTTATGTCTGGCTGATAGGTTATATGCTGGTACAGCGACTCGATCCGGAAGATTCGCTCGTGTTATACGCAATGGCAACAATATTTCATTTTTTGGCAATATCACACGAATTGCCGGAGAAATATGGCGTCTTGTACGGACTGCGTGAGCGTTTCATTCTTGCTGGCATGTGCATGCTTGGCTGGGCCGCGGGACAACTATTTGCACTGCCTCATATGGTTCTCGCTCTGATGGTTGCATTCATCTCGGGCGGGATCATCATTAACAGTATCATCATGGAATTACCTAAAGAAAAAGATGGGCGTTTTCTGCCATTTGTGGCTGGCGGCGTGTGTTATGCGTTGATTCTGTTACCGCTAGGGTGAGTCGTTTTTCTGACATAAGAGGGCTAGGGATATGCACGATATATGGCTGCGGATTATGGAAAATATGGTTGACAGGATCAGCGGACCATTGCATTTCAGATTGCTGCTACAACCGGTAATGGCGGCAATCTTTGCCATTATTGCAGGATTGAAAGATGCCAGAGAAGGTCGGGCACCGTATTTCTGGTCTCTTTTCACCGATCCGGTCAATCGGGCGGAAATGTTAAAAGATGGCTGGAAAGGTGTTGGCAAGGTATTTGTTCTGGCGATAGTCCTTGATGTCATATTCCAGATCAAAGTGCTGCATTTCGTGTATCCGGGGGAGGCAATCATCGTAGCGATTGCACTGGCGATCCTGCCGTATCTGATCCTGCGTGGACTGGTTACGCGTATCGCCCGTTAAATGAGTATTAGACCAAGGTCCAATAGCGACCCCTATATACGCTTGTTAAGGTTTTAGCATTTGTTTGTCAGCTACTGCTGCCAGGAGAAACCCAGTGTTGAATCGGTCGCCAGAATTCAGTAAAGAATCACGCTCTAATGCGCCGCCTGGGTTTCACTTACTGGCTAAACCGAGTGGCTCGACATGCAACATTGACTGCACCTACTGCTTTTTCTTATCCAAAGATGCGCTGTATCCGAATGAAAAAAAACGGATGTCAGAGCAAACTCTCGAAACTTATATCCGTCAACTATTGGAGTCTCATCGTTCATCTCAGGTCACAGTTGCCTGGCAGGGGGGGGAGCCCACGTTGATGAAATTGGCTTTCTTCCGCCATTCGGTTGAACTGGTCGAAAAGTATCGTCGTCCACAGCAGGAGATACTGCATACCTTCCAGACAAACGGCATTCTACTTGATGATGACTGGTGTGCTTTCTTTAAAGAATACAATTTCCTGGTTGGCCTCAGTGTTGATGGCCCGCGTGAGCTACATGACACTTACCGTCTTACCCGCCAGAAAAAGGGCACCTTCGACAAGGTAATGGAAGGCTGGCGCTGCCTGCAACGGCATGGGGTCGACGTCAACATTCTGTGCACGGTTAACGCCGCCAATCAGCATCATGGGCGAGCGGTCTATCGCTTCCTGCGTGACGAGCTGGGGGCAACCTGGATGCAATTCATTCCCATCGTCGAGCGTGCCACGGCACAGACCATTGATATTGCGAATCAGGGCTGGAGTGATCAACCTGGTCGCCAGCGGCTGCTCTACACGCAGACCGGTAATCTGGTGACTGAGCGTTCCGTCGATAGCAAACAATACGGTCGTTTCATGATTGATATCTTCGAAGAGTGGGTGCGTCATGATATTGGCGAGGTATACGTTCAGCTCTTTGATGTAACGCTGGAGGCTTATTTCGGTAGTCATCTGCTGTGCATTCACGCCCCCACATGCGGCTATGGCCCGGCACTGGAATATAACGGCGATCTATACTCTTGTGATCACTTTGTAGAGCCGGATTACAAGCTGGGCAACATCCATGAAACGCATATGCTTGACCTGATTGTTTCGACTAAGCAGCAAAAATTCGGGCAGGATAAATTTGATACCTTGACGGCACAATGCAAAAGCTGTGCGGCGAGGCCACTGTGCAATGGCGGCTGTCCAAAAGACCGGTTTGCACAATCTCATGATGGTGAACCAGGCCAGAATTATCTTTGTGCTGGTCTTGAACTATTCTTTACTCATACACAGCCGGCAATGCGGACTATGGTGAAGTTATTGCAGCAAAACCGTTATCCCGCAGATTTAATGGCGATAACGTTGGCTGAGGATAACCGGCGAGGACTTCATCACTCATGTCCTTGTGGTAGTGGCCGGGAATTGCAATCTTGCCATGGAGATATCAGTCCGGATTCATCCGTCAATGAGGTCGCACCACAATGGTAGAAATATTCTATGTTTTATAGATGCAGTGGGGTCACCTGGATTGTTTGAATGTTGAAGTAATGATGGTCTGGTTCAAGGAACATCTACTTTAATAAATGTAATCAAATGGACCTCGTGATCGAATTTAACAGGGACAGGGGAAATAAAATGAAAAACAGCATGAAAACAAAGGCTTCAATACTTGGTTTGTCATTGATGGCAGCATCTGCTATGCCTGCAAGTGCTGCAGAGCAAAGTGACTGGAAGTTCGAGTTCACGCCTTATTTGTGGGCCGCCAGCATGAAGGCTGATGTTGAAGTCAGAGGTCACTCCGGATCTGTGGATGCAAGCTTCAATGATCTGATGGATAAAATGGATGCGTCAGCCGCCTTTCTGGGCACTGCACAATATAAGTCTTGGGTAACCTGGGTACAATTTGATTATATTAATCTTAATTTTGATCTGGCTGGCCATAAACATACCGGAGCACTGGATATTAAACAGACCATGGGCACCTTTGGTCTTGGTTATCAGTTCTCTGGCTGGAAAGAAGGACAAACTGTCGATGTATTGCTCGGTGTCCGCACAATGACGCTTGAAAATGAACTGTCTATTGATTCAGTGGGTACATTTAGCAAGGATAGCGATTTTGTCGATCCAGTCATCATTGTTCGGCCAAGCTTCCAGATTTCGGAAAAATGGCGCTTCAATCCAACCTTATCCTATGGCACTGGTGGTGACTCAGAAGAAACCTGGGAATTACAACCACAGTTCCAGTATCAAGCCTGGGAAAATACCGCATTCCGTTTCGGTTACCGGAAACTTCATTACAAAATTGAAAATGAGAACGGTAATTCTTTCGATGGATCGTTTGAAGGACCGATCATTGGTGTAGGTATCACTTTTTAACCTTTAGCCGAACTGTTATTCAGGTGGCGGCCGTTGTAATACAGCGGCCGCACTATTTGAGTTTTTAAGAACGGGTGTTCATACATCCATTAAGTCATTTCTGAATAGCTGGAGAGCTCAATTTTATTTGATTATTAAGGAGTCTTACCCCAAGGTCCAATAGCTGCCGGCTGATCCTATTGCTATATTTTATAAGTGATTATTGGTGTACACGGGGGATCAGATGATGGAACGTCTTGAGAAAAATGGAAACAGCAGCTTTTCGTTGCTTGGTGGTCCTCTGTATCGCGTTGGTTGTTATACAGGACTCATCCGTAGCGGAACAGACTCCGTTCCACTGGGCGTTGCGATCGGCGTCTTTTTCTGGTTAGGCTTGGTGGCCGTGACCCTGGTACAGGGTGTTACTGATCAATTATTTACCTTCTCACTAGTCGGTGATCATGTTCGTCTATTAGTTGTTATTCCCCTGTTATTTTTGTTCGAATCAATGCTGAATCCCCGCTGTGCTGATTTCGTGAACTACCTTGTGCGTTCGAAGATTATACCTGAGGGTGCGCTTCCGGCGTTGGAGGCAGCAATTATCCGTACCCGTCGCGGAGTAGACTCCTGGCTACCTGAAGCCGTATTTCTGCTGAGTGCTATTATTTTTTCGCTGCTACACCTGGCAACACCGTTGCTTGGGGTTTCAACAAATAATGATCCAAATGTTTCCGTACATATCACGCAGGCAGGTGACTGGTATTGGATTGTGAGCATGTCATTGTTCCGTTTTCTGGTACTGCGCTGTTTGTGGCAATTGGGTCTATGGGTGTATTTCCTCTGGCGCTTATCGAGATTGCCTCTGCATCTGATACCGACGCATCCTGATGGTTTTGCTGGTCTGGGTTATCTGGAGGTAGTTCATGTTAATTTTTTACCTCTGGTTATAGCTATTTCATCGGTGCAATGTTCGGCATTCGCAGAAGTTTTTATTGGCGGAGAAATGGCCTTTGAGGCTGTCTATGGCGTGTTTCTGGTCATATTGCTGATTGATGCCTTTCTGTTTATCGGGCCGTTATTTTTATTCTCGCCTAAGCTCTGGGACTGTAAAGTCCAGGGGCTGAATGAGTATATGGATTTTGCGGCACATTATGTCGAAGACTTCGAGAAAAAATGGATAGACTCAAAAGGCGTTAGCGATGAACCACTTCTGGGTACTGCGGATCTGCAGTCGCTTGCCGATCTGGGTAACAGTGTTGATGTTATTCGCGAGATGGGGTGGGTGCCAGTGAGCAAACGGTTACTACTTAGCTTCACTGGAGCTGCGTTGCTGCCATTATTGCCTCTGGCTCTGTTCAAATATTCTTCTTATGAATTGATGATAAATATGTTCGAGGGGTTGTTTGGCCTATGAAAGTCATCATGCGAATCTTCGGACTACTGATACTCATATTACTGATAGCGGTAAGTGGCTGCTGGGCAATTCTTGCGCTCATTAATGCAGGTCCGTACAGTGAAATGGTGCGTAACATTCTGGCAGCAAGTTTTGCTGTGGTTCTGTTAGCCGTGCTGCTTGCCATGTTTTTCCGTTCCTGGCGCAGTTATGCCATAACCGGATACATCATGTTGTTTGCTGTTGTGCTGGTCTGGTGGGGTAGTATGGAACCATCAAATGAGCGCGACTGGCAAACTGATGTGGCAGTACTTCCTTCGGCGACTATCGACGGTGACATGGTCACTCTGCATAACATCCGCAACTCCGAGTACCGCAGCGAAACGGACTACACACCTCATTATTACGATAAGCGTGTCGATTTGCGTGAACTGACAGGTGTGGATGTGATCGCCGTTTACTGGATGGGGCCGGCCATTGCCCATGTATTTTTAAGTTTTGAATTTAACCACAACGACCATATCGCTATTTCGATTGAAACACGTAAAGAGAAGGGGGAAGACTACTCCTCAATTAAGGGTTTTTTCCGTCAATACGAACTATTTTATGTGGTTGCTGATGAGCGTGATGTTATCCGCTTGCGCACAAACTATCGTCAAAACCCGCCTGAAGACGTTTATATCTATCGGGCAAAAGGAGAGCTCGAAAGCGGGCGTCGCTTATTCCTCGAATATGTCCGTCGCATCAATGCGCTGACAACCGAGCCTGAATTTTACAACACGTTATTAACAAACTGTACTACTAGCATATGGATGTCAACGCGGGTTAATCAGCAACACATACCTCTTGATTGGAAAATTCTGGTTAGCGGATATTTGCCTCAGTACCTTTATGAGCAAGGACGGCTCGAAGCTAATGGACTGAGTTTTGATGAACTTAAGCAGCGCTCATATGCCAATGTTCGGGCCCATGCTGCAGACAGCGCTGCGGATTTTTCCCAGCTAATCCGTAAATAAGACGGAAATACTGTCCAGGTGATTAAGGCGACCATGATGCAGATAACTATAAAAAGGTGTTGGTATATGAGTACATGGATTTTACGGGCACTGCTCATGGTGCTTTCTATTACAGCGTTCTCGGTCAGAGCTGAAGATGCTGTGCAGAACACCGATCCACACAAACGCCCTAAAATATGCCTGGTGTTGTCCGGCGGTGGTGCTCGTGGCGCAGCGCATGTTGGTGTTCTCAAAGTGCTGGAACAATACCGCGTGCCGATCGATTGCATCGTTGGTACCAGTATGGGTTCGTTGGTCGGGGCAGCCTATGCGACAGGTACCACATTGCCGGAAATGGATAAAATTCTTTCAACTATCTCTACTGAGTTGTTGTTTAAAGAAGATCCGCCTCGCCAGCAATTGACTATGCGTCGCAAGCAAGACGATAACTCGATTTTATTTACGCCCGAAGTGGGCCTTTCTAATGGTGAAGTTAAGGTTGGTAAAGGTTTGGTCTCGGGTGTGCAACTGGAAACCGTGTTACGCCGTCTGGCCAAGATAAAGGGCTACTATCAGTTTGATGAGTTACCTATACCTTATCGTGCTGTTGCAACCGATCTTGTAACTGGTAAGGCAGTGGTTTTCAGTGAAGGCGATTTGGCGTTGGTGATGCGGGCCAGTATGTCGGTTCCCGGTGCGGTATCGCCAGCTGAGTTTAATGGGATGATGCTGGTGGATGGCATGCTGACCAGTAACTTGCCGGTGCAGACTGCACGGGAGATGGGCGCGGATATTATCATTGCCGTGAATGTGGGCACGCCATTGCTGAAACGGGAGCAATTAACCGGGATATTTGGTGTATCGGGTCAGATGCTTAGTATCCTGACAGAGCAGAATGTGCAAGAGTCGCTTGCCCTGCTGGGGCCTGACGATATTCTCATTTCCCCGGAGCTTGGTGATTATTCGACCGGTGACTTTGATCACCTGACTAAGATTGCCCCTCTTGGCGAAGCTGCAGCACTTAAAGTATCGGGAAAACTGACAGCGCTCTCCATGCCTGCTGAAGAATATGCAGCGGTGCGCAGGAAGCAGCAAGTAGTCGCTGTTGCAGATACCCGGCCAGTCAATGAGATCCGATTTGATAACTTAAAACGTGTAAATCCGGCATCTGTTCAGGCGACAATGAAGACAGAAGTTGGCAAGCCAGTTGATCAGGCAACCATTGATAGTGACATGCGGCGCATCTATGGCACCGGCGATTTCGAACATGTGAATTATCGCTTCCTGGAAGAACCCAACAAGCGGGTATTAGCCGTTGAAGCTGTGGAAAAATCGTGGGGACCGGACTATTTGCGGTTTGGTCTGGGCTTATCAAGTGATTTTAGCGGTGACGCTTACTACAATTTGCTGGTGAGCTATCGTCAGACATGGCTTAACTCATTGGGCGCTGAGTGGCGGAATGATCTTCAATTAGGTCGCACCAGCAGCATAGCAACAGAGTTCTATCAGCCACTTGATGAAGAAAGTTATCTGTTTGTCGCCCCGCATGCAAAATTTGAACAACGATCTACTAACCTGTATGCAGGTAATAACCGTATTGCCAGTTATGACGTACTCAGCACACTTGCAGGTGTGGACTTGGGTTCACAGTTTAACCGGTATGGTGAATTACGGCTGGGGGTTGTGGGCGGTTTACTCAATCCGACACTGGATACAGGCCCGCAAGCCTTATCGCCAGGTGAGTCCGAAATCAAGCAGGGTGCTTATACGCTGAAATTACGCTTCGATCAGTTGGATAGTGCGCAATTTCCGAGATCAGGATGGCGTAGCGGTGTGAATGTCTTTAACTCCAATGCAAGTCTCGGTACAGATCAACCGTATACAAAATGGGATGTTGACGGCACGTTTGTTATCTCCTCTGGTGATAATATATTCAACTTTTCGGCTAAAGCAGGTGGCAAATTTGGTGACGATCCACTACCAAGATATGACCAATTTCAATGGGGTGGGTTCCTCCAGCAATCAGGGTATTCCACAGGTCAATTAGTTGGTGAAAGTTTGCGGTATGGCCGGGTTATGTATTATCGCAGAATAATGCAGGGAACCTTTCTGGATGGTGCATACGGTGGTGTATCACTTGAGGCTGGAAAGGTTGGCGATCCACTGATACCCGGCTATTTCGACGAAGTACTCAAATCCGGTGCCATTTTTATTGGTAGTGATACCCCTCTTGGCGGCGCGTATCTGGGGTATGGGTATGCAGAAGATGGCAACAGTGCTCTGTACTTCTATCTTGGGAGACCTTTTTAAATAGAAAAAGGGAATATCATGTATCCGGAAAGAAAATGGTCGGGATTTTTACCCGACCATTTATATTTCTATATCGCTAGTCATTGCGAGGGCCGTTCTCTATCTCTTTAATCACGCCATCTCTTATGGTCACTAACATCATAATTTTATTTTTACCCATATCTACCATTAAGGTCTCACTGTCGGTAACCATTGATACAGAGCCATTAGTATTTTCAACGAGTGATGACTTACTTTCTACAACACTTACTGCTGTTCCACATTTCATAAGTAGTTCAGCTTTGGTATCGCCAACAGAGATAATTGAACCGCCACAACGCAGAGAGTTGTCAGCAAATACAGAGGTTGAAAGTAACATTCCTATTAAAATTAGTCCGTGTGTTTTCATAGTTCTTCTCCGGGGATATTCAGCATTAAACCCTTTGTTACAATTGCTGTATAAAAGGTTCTGATAGCTACTGCTAATCAGAACCTTTTGCCTTGCATGTCTTTGTTACCGTTTACCTGTTAGTCGAAATGGATAAGCGCTTCCGCCCACCATTCAGGCGGCGGTACCGCAACGGGTTTGAAGGTTGCGCTCTGCTTGCCCGGAATCGGCGGCAACTGATTCGATACCTTGGCCTGACGGGAGACAACAGCTTCCCGGGTGATGTTGATCACCGTTAAGTCCTGAGTCTGGAGGGTTGGACCGTCATATACTGCGTTCAACTCCGCAAATATCATTGGCACCACCTGAGGCGATAGCAGCGTGTGCCAGAGGCAAGCCAGGCGAGGTTTTACGAGCTGGAATACCTTACCGGCAGCTTCTGGGGAGGTATGCGCGGCTGTGAGTGCGATCGTTGCCCGTTCGATAGAAAGACCCGATGCCGCCGCCAGTGCAGCTGCCGGAGGGAAGCATTCGTGAATGAGGACGTCGACGCCTTCACAGGCGCGCACGAGCGGCCAGCACGGACGTGTATCTCCGGAGTAGGCGAATGATAACCCAGCGAAATCGAGGCGGTAGCCGACGGTACCATCGATGCAGTGGACGACAGGAAATGAAGTCACCTTCACGCCATTAGCCTCGTAGACGACCTGGGTCTTGCTGAAGTCAGACTCGTTTGCCACGATCCTCATGCTGTCCGGGTTGATTGCACCATTTCCGGCGGCAGTATCCCAGGCCAGCGCTTCTTCGATCGCTTCGACGAAGTGACGAGTGCCCAAACGTGGCTCAGATCCGCTGGGACCCCACACAGAAACAGGGCCGTCTGCCCGGCCAATCTTCGAGAAGCTGCCGCTGAGTGTGAGCAGATCGCCCATGTGGTCGGCGTGCAGATGGGTCAGGAATACCTTATTGAGTTTGTTCACCGGCAGCTTCAGGCTTGCATAATTCGAGAGGGAACCAGTCCCCAGATCGAAAACGAAGACGTCGCGCTCGGGGTTGCCGACTTCGACGAGGATGCTCGCCGAGGCCTGGGCGCGTGTAGGCCAGGGATTGCCACTGCCGAGTATCGTCACGCGCAGTTCGCCATCTTCAAGAGCTTCCTCGCCCGGGATGAACGTCTCAGCATACTCCCGTTGTGGTGTACCGACGATCGGCGTCATTGTTATGGCTTTTGTTCCCCCCTCATAGGAGAGCGCCGGCAATGCTGTAGATTGGCTGTTTCCCATTTATTTTGTTTTCCTTCTGCTGTCTGCCTATGGGCTCATGATGAGTATAGTAATCCCGTTTTTGGAATGCCAAGTCAGGGTATTGGTGCTGCTATTTGACGGTATATCCTCTCCCTTCCATGCATGCTCCATAAGACACATAGAACGTATCAATTTTCTGTTGCTGCTGCTGTTGCGCCTGTTGTTGCTGTTGCTGTGCCTGCTGCTGTTGTTGCGCTTGCTGCTGTTGCTGCTGGCGAGCCTGACGTCCGCCAGCCATAGTACCCACAACTGCGCCGATAGCTGCGCCTTCGCTTGCATCATCATTCGCGATTTCACCGATGATCGCGCCACCGGCTGCGCCACGTAATGCACCTTTAACGCGCTGACCTCCTGCTGTGGAAGTCGTTGTCGTAGTTGTTGTTTGAGGAGGTGGCGTCTGTGCTATTGCAGCCGGATCGATACCGGTAGTCTGTTTAGCCCAGGTATAACATTCACCATCGTCCTTGCTCTGCTGCTGCGAACTTTGTCCTTTTGCCGGATAGATAACAGGTTTTTGTGCCATAGCAGTGGAGGCAATGCACATTGTTGCGGCAACTATGGCAATTCGTTTGAGATTATTCATATTCAGACTCCTTTCAGGCTTGCTTGATTCAGACTTGTTTGACTAAGGGCATGTCTGCCGCAAGCGACACTACATCTCCGGATATCCGGGATAAACAAATGTACTAATCAGTGGAAACAGAGACATGGGGAAATATTTCCATGTGAACATTAAGTTAAAGGTATTTAAAAATTATAGCGCGTATAGAGATATGGAGAATTGGACTTTGGTCCCATTTATAGAGGTCATTGATTCGTAATTTGATCAAATCAAAGTGTGAGGTCAGTGTCATTTGCCGAATTAAACACAGGTGGGGGGGAGGAGTAGGACCAAAGTCTAATGGCAGCTGATGAATCTGGCATCTAGTATAAATAAACAACAATGGAGTAATACAGGAGCAATTCCATGAGCGACGGAAAGAAACATCGTTCCCATCTTCCGATGCCGAATACAGAGAAGCCTTCATTCATTGCATACGATGCAAAGGATCCTGACAGTAAATTTCCTCCCATTGAACAATTGCGGCCACCTAGAGGCGCACCTAATGTACTGCTGATCCTGATTGATGATGCCGGGTTTGGCTCTTCCAGTGCCTTTGGTGGGCCATGTCAGACTCCTGCTGCAGAAAAACTGGCAGAAGAGGGACTAAAATACAACCGATTCCACACAACAGCATTGTGTTCACCAACACGGCAGGCATTACTCACAGGCCGTAATCACCATTCAGCGGGCATGGGTGGCATCACCGAAATTGCAACCGGTGCACCGGGTTACTGCTCAGTTCTTCCTAACTCTATGTCACCACTGGCAAAAACACTGAAACTCAACGGATATTCTACGGCGCAGTTTGGTAAGTGCCATGAAGTGCCTGTGTGGCAGACAAGCTCTGCCGGCCCGTTTGATGCGTGGCCAACCGGTGGCGGTGGGTTTGAATACTTTTACGGGTTCATAGGTGGTGAAGCCAACCAGTGGTACCCAACCCTTTTCGAGGGTACGACACCTATTGAAGTGAAGAAAACCCCGGAAGAGGGTTATCACCTCATGGAAGACTTGGCTGATAAAGCGAACGGCTGGATTTCACAGCAGAAGGCATTAGCGTCTGATAAGCCGTTTTTTGTCTATTTTGCGCCAGGTGCAACACATGCTCCGCACCATGTACCGAAAGAGTGGGCCGACAAATATAAAGGCCAGTTTGATCAAGGCTGGGACAAGTTACGTGAAGAAACGCTAGCACGTCAGAAAAGACTGGGCGTTGTTTCGCCAGATTGCCAGCTCACGGCGCCTAACAGCGAAGTGCCTGCATGGGATTCAGTACCTGAAGATATGAAGCCAGTACTGCGCCGCCAGATGGAAGTTTACGCTGGCTTCATGGAATACACCGACTACCATATTGGCCGCGTGATCGATGGTCTGAAGAAACTCGGCGTCTATGAAGACACGCTCATTTACTACATTATCGGTGATAACGGTGCTTCCGCAGAAGGTGGCGTTAATGGCTGTTTCAACGAAATGAGCTATTTCAACATGCTGCAGTTGTATGAGACACCTGAATACCTGACTGAACGGCTTGATAAGCTTGGCGGGCCGGAATCGTATAACCACTTCTCGGCGGCCTGGGCGCTGGCGATGAACACTCCTTATCAGTGGACTAAACAGGTTGCATCACACTGGGGCGGAACACGTAACGGTACCATTGTATCCTGGCCTAATGGGATCAAAGCTAAAAATGAACTGCGGATGCAATTCTCGCATGTGATCGATGTTGCGCCGACCATTCTGGAAGCGGCTGGCATTCCTCAGCCTGTATCTGTTGATGGTATTCAGCAAGACCCGATTGAAGGTACCAGCATGCTCTATTCGTTTAACGAAGAGCAGGCACCGGACCGTCACGAAACGCAGTATTTCGAAATGTTCGGCAACCGGGGTATCTATCACAAAGGGTGGACTGCAGTTACTAAGCATCGCACGCCGTGGGCTCCAATGGGGGCTGAAGTTCCTGCTTTTGACGACGATATCTGGGAGCTCTATGAACCGGGTGACTGGAGCCAGGCAAACGACGTTGCTAAAACAAATCCGCAAAAATTGCTCGAGTTACAACGACTTTGGTTGATTGAAGCAACACGATACAAAGTATTACCGCTTGATGATCGAATGATCGAAAAAATTAATCCGGATACAGCCGGCCGGCCTGTGCTGGTCAAGGGTAAAACGCAACTGTTGTTCGGTGGAATGGGGCGGTTATCTGAGAACTGCGTTCTGAACCTCAAGAATAAGTCGCACTCGGTCACCGCTGAAATTGTGGTGCCTGAAAAAGGCGCTGAAGGGGTGATTATCTCCCAGGGGGCCAATATTGGTGGCTGGGTTCTGTATGCGAAAGACGGCAAGCTCAAGTACTGCTACAACTGGGGTGGTTTGAAACTCTTTATGGTGGAATCTGCAGATCGGATCCCAGCAGGAGAACACCAGGTTCGTATGGAGTTTGCTTACGATGGTGGCGGAATGGGTAAAGGTGGCATGGCTACGCTTTTCATTGATGGCCAAAAAGTCGGCGAAGGCAGGATCGATGCAACACTGGCGATGATTTTCTCCGCAGACGATGGTTGCGATGTTGGCGAGGATAGCGGTGCGGCAATTTCTCCTGATTATCCACCGGGACACAATTCGTTCAACGGTAAAGTGAAAGGTGTATTGCTGTCGATAGCGGAAGACGAGGGAGAAGGCCATCAGGTTGATCCGGCGTTGGCTATTCAGATGGCATTGGCGCGGCAATAGTGAAGGATTGGGGGAGGTGATGAGCCTCCTCCCAATACAGATCCCCATGATATGGAGGAAATAATGAAGTCATGGGCGCTTAACAACTTAAATTGGCGTTCGGGTTAATCTCAGAACATCCAGATTTCTTATTTTGCGATATGGAGGTTTGGCGATGATTTTCTTTAAGGATTACCCGTTTATTGTCTTTATCATTTCCTTTTTCTTGCTGTGGTTTTCGGCATTGTTCGGCGCATTTGTGCTCAGGAAATGGCGGGCGCCGGATACTGTTACACGGGAAGATTTCAGCATTGTTCAGGCCTCTACGCTGAGTTTATTAGCGCTTCTCATCGGTTTTAGTTTTTCGATGTCGATTGGTCGTTACGATCAACGCAAAAACTATGAAAAGGAAGAGACGAATGCGATTGGCACAGAATATCTCAGGGCTGAACTGTTGCCAGCGAATGAAACCGTGAAGTTGAAAGCGATGCTGAAAGATTATCTTGATCTGCGCATTCTGTTTTATACAACGAGCAATAAACAGGAACTACAGCAGATCAACAAGCGGACAGCTGCATTGCAGGCAGATATGTGGGCTGTGGTGCGTGAGCCGGCTAAAGCACAGCCATCACCTATCGGTTCTTTAACTGTGTCAGGTATGAATGATGTGCTGAATTCGCAAAGGCATACGCAGGCAGCCTGGTTAAACCGGATCCCGATTGCAGCAACGGTGCTGATGACACTGATTGCGATGTTCGGTAATGCCATGCTGGGTTATTCTTCGCGAAGTCCGGAATCAGAACGGCGACTGTTTCTTCTTCTGCCAGTGATCGTGTCGATCGCGTTTTTACTCATCATGGATATAGACAGTCCCAGCTGGGGGATTATTCGTGTTGTTCCTGATAACCTGATCAGTCTCGCTGAGTCCCTGCGTGGGCAATAAAGCAGAAATGAACCAGAATATATCTTCTGTCGATATCTGTAGTGGCCGGGCTGGTCACTACAGATAAAGGAATGAAAGAGAAAGGCGTTATTCACTAAACGGATTCGTTCGATGCTTCCAGCTTACCCTGTCGGATGGCTTTGACAAATGCCTTGTAGTCCTTTTGAACCTGATCTGCATATTCGATAGAGAATTCACAGATAGCCTCGTCAAAGACATTGCTGGTCCCCATATAACCAGCAATGAGTGCCGCATCGCCTGAGCGGGCATGCGCTCGGGCGAGTGCCCACGCACATAGCTGGCCATAGCCAGACAGCATTTTTACATCCCATCCCTCAATGATGGCACTTATTTTCACGTCCCTGAGCTGTCGGAAATATAAGTGCTTGCCATTTTTAGCGATAGTCCAGCCAAGGAATATATCACTGGCGGCCTGCATCAACCGCTGACCTGCAATGACGCGTTCTCCATGATTTGTATACTGGCTTGCTCCTGCATAGGGTTCAAGCACGGAGGGGCGGGCCTCCTTGATCTGCAGGAATAATGGATCATTATCGGCGGCCATAAACAGGGACACGAAACAGTATGTGCCAACGCTGCCAACCCCCACGGCCTTGAAGGCCACATCACAGAAATGGAAACGATCAAACAGCACCCGGACATGTTCTGGCAAAGAAGCCCGATATGCGGCAATCACGTCTCTGTATTGGGTTTCGTACCCGGGAGTCAGCTCTTTATCCGGATGAAAGATAAGAGGAGGGTTATCTTTTATCCGCGGGCTGACACCATCGTATTCGGCCAGTTTCGGGAATATGGCCTCGGTGGTGCTGTCGGATCGGGCTTTTTGTACACGTTTCAATACCTGCGCCCGGAGTTCATCGTTAGGCAATCTGGCGAGAAACTTGTCGAGCGTTATCATGTCATACCAGACATCCAGTGCCCGCATGGATGAATAGTCCAGCATTTGTTCCCGATACGCACAGGCTGTCGCTTTAACTGCCTTGACCGCTTCGCTTTCGGATAACTCAATATGTCGGGCTGCAACGGCGATACTTGCCGTTAAACGTTTAAGATCCCACTCCCAGGGAGCAGGCAGTGTTTCATCAAGGTCATTAATGTCAAAAATAATCTGGCGTTCCGGCGTGGCAAATCCGCCAAAGTTCATCAGATGCGCATCACCGCAGGCCTGTACGCGGGGGCCAGATACCGGCGTATTTGCCAGATCGGCTGCCATAAGGGCCGCAGTACCACGATAAAACGCAAAGGGGGATTGCAGCATCCGACCAAACCGGATCGGAATCAATTCCGGCACGCGGCCGGCGTTTGATTCAATCAGTATTTCAATAGGATCTCTTCGATCTTCAGGTGGAGCCCAGCCACTATGTGACTCCCGGGGAACCCGGGTACGCAAAGCTTTGCCCTCTGACCGACGTTGTTCGGCAGACAGGACTTCCCTGTTGTTTTTGATGGCATCGTCTTTGTCTGTTGCAGGTTCAGCTTTGCGCTTGCTCATTTTATCTTCCCTGAAAACACACATTTACATTTAGTGTAGATGTAATTTGACTAGGGAATCAGCGCCACAAAAAAGAAATTTAGCGCGGTATTTTTCGTCGCTATTCGCTGCTTGCTAACCGGAGCGGAGAGCCTGAAATTCGGGCTTCCTGTTTCACGGCTTCACCAAGTTGCCAGACGGCCATCGAGTAATGAACGCTCTTGTTATAACGTGTAATGGTGTAGAAGTTTGTCAGACCATACCAGTATTCATAGCCTGTACCGACATCCAGACGCAGCACACTGGCTTCCGTATGATTACCAAGACTCCGGGTTGGTTTGAGGCCGGCAGACATCAGCGTTTTTACCGGATAGCGGTTTTCAAAGCCATATTTCAGACCCGGAGCCTGGCCCATGCCACGAATGGCAATGTCGTCTCCCGGTGTCCAGCCATGCGCCTGGAAGTAGCGGGCAACACTGCCGATTGCATCTTCCGGATCCCACAGGTTGACATGACCATCCTGGTTGAAATCGACGGCATAACTTTTATAGGAAGAGGGCATGAACTGGCAATACCCCATGGCACCGGCAAAAGAGCCGCGCAGTTCATGAGCATCAACATGCTCGTCACGTGCCATCAGCAGGAAAGTTTCCAGTTCTTTCGTGAAATAGGCGGCGCGACGCGGATAGTTGAATGACAAGGTAGCCAGCGCATCCAGCAGACGGGTCTTGCCTGTGACACGTCCCCAGCGGGTTTCCACACCGATGATGCCAACAATAATTTCCGGTGGTACCCCGTATTGCTGATACGCCCGATCCAGTGTTCCGGCATATTGATGCCAGAAATTCACCCCATTACGGACATTATCCGGCGTAATGAACTGCTTGCGGTAACGTAACCAGGCCCCTGTCGGGCCTGAAGGTTTGGTGCTATAACTCGGCGCCTGACGATCCATCAGACGGAGCACCGAATCCAGGCGTTTAGCCTGACCGAGCCAGTATTCCAGTTGACGGCGATCGTAGTTGTGCTTTGCCGCCATGTAGTCGATAAACCGCTGAGCGTCTGCGTTGTCTTTAAAATCACCATGGGTGATTCGGGCTTCACCTGACAGGCTGTATTGCTGGGATGCAACCATCCCGCTGTTACTCTGCGCTGAAGTACGCTGAGACTGCTGGTCAGCGTTACCATCGTTGCTACTGCAGGCTGACAGCAGGAAAGAAAGAGTCAGTAAAGGAATCAGATTGCGCATTAGAATTTCCATCTCTTTATCGTGAAAACTGAACAAGGCATCCCGCCTTTACTGGTTAGTTGGCTGCACCGCGACGGGAGAGAGGAATTTACCGCTGAAAGCCGGTTAATGGAATCTTTAAAAGAGAATTCGTTGATTGAATGGGTGGGGCGACGTTATTGCCTGAAAACAAAAAGGCACTACCCAATTAAGGAAAGTGCCTTTTATTTCAATGAACTAGCGAAGAGCTGTTAGTTCATGCCGTATTAACAAAGTATATATTTCCCAATGTTTTCTTTTGTGTCTCAATGATATTTATAACATATTGATTAAAAAGAAAAACCGTCTTTTTTTGTTCTTATTGTTTCTGGTTATTTTCCTCAAATTCGCATAGATACTATACTATGTGTATCACTGGGTGTATCACTTTTAATTTGCTATAAGGCGTTGTATGGCAACAAATAAGCTGAATGACAATAAGTTAAAAGCACTGCTAAAAAACTTACCAGAAAAGGAAACATGGATTGCTGATGGTGAGGGGTTGGCTTTACGGATGCAGAGAGGGGGTAATCTTTCGTGGTACTTTCGATACAGGCTAGGGGGAAGAAATAGTAAGCTGGAACGACTTTTTATTGGTAAATATCCTGACCTTCCACTGGCAGCGGCTAGAAAGCTAAAAGACAAATGCCGGAATTGGTTGGCTGATAACAAAGATCCCCGTTTTATGCTGGACAGGATCACTCAGGAGGCATTAAAACCTGTTACCGTAAAAGATGCTTTGGAATATTGGCTGAATAACTACGCAGTACACAACCGCAAAAACCACGAAAAGCACCGGTCCCAGTTAATAGCGCATATATACCCAAAGATTGGCGCCATGCCGTTAAGCATGGCTGAGCGTAGGCATTGGCTGGATGCTTTAGAGAATATTAGCCGTAAAGGTTCACCAGTGGCAGCAGGTTATGTACTCCAAATGTGCAAGCAGGCTCTACGCTATTGTGATCGCAGAGGTTACGCCACCAGCACTGCTTTGGAAAGATTAACAATTCCTGATGTGGGTAAAAAACAGGAGAAAGATGATCGTGTTTTAACTGATTCGGAATTAAGTGATCTCTTGAAATGGCTTAATACGAACAGGATACAGCCGTACTATCGTGATTTAATCAAGCTGATGCTCGTATTCTGTGCCAGAACAAAAGAAGTTCGCTTGTCCACCTGGGATGAATGGGACTTTGACGCCAAACTCTGGACGGTACCCAAAGATAACAGCAAAAACGGAATACGTATTACCAGACCTATTCCAGATCGCGTTATACCATGGTTGGTGGATATGCGTCAGCACAATAATGGTCCTTTCATCCTTGGTGAATTTAAAGAGGGTACGACGGTGAGTCAATACGGCAGAATATTATGCAAGCGTCTGAAGCATAAAGAGCCTTGGACGCTTCACAATTTACGACACACATTCATAACTAAAAACGCTGATTTAGGCGCAGCACCACATGTGGTCGAATTATTAGCGGGACATGAATTGGGCGGTGTGTTCAGTATTTATAACAGAGGAGAGTATTTGTCTGAAAAATTGCAAGTATTAAACTGTTACCTTGACCGTTTAGAACTACTCGCAGAACCACAGAAAAATGTTATAGCCGCAACGTTTATAAGAGCACTATAAGCAATAAGCCACTCAGTGAAGCATAAAGGACTATGTTATGGGTAAAAAAGTATCGTCATTATTACCAATAGAGTATTGTCAACTGGATAGGGCGACTCGACTCCTTAAGTGTGAGTTTGCAGATATAATTCATTGGTTTTCTATAGGGGCGATAGAGCTTTGTGTGAAAGATCCTGGTGAAGGAATAATTAGGGTTTTCCGAGAGGATGGGAATGGTGTCGACTATAAGGCAACAAAAAAATTAATTACAGATGTGTATATAAATGAAGGTGTTAGTTTCACTAAATACACATCTGCTGAAAAATCAAGATATAACAATGAATCTATCGATGAAATTAATGATATGCCGGCAGAAGATGTTTGGCCTACTTCTGTTCAGTTAACAGGTTTCTGGAGTTTACTTTGGATACCAGAAGATAGTGGACCTGAAACTGACATCACTTCATTCTGCGACATTTATCCATATGGAGAGACAATATCAATCTCTGCTAGACTCCATTCTGTTGATAAAGCTATCAGTTGCTTTATCAACGATACGCCGAATGACTATGCAGAAATAAAAGCTAAAGACCTCTGGATTATGAAACCAGACTTAGAGCGTCTTTATGAGGCCATTGTAAGTAAAATGCCATTAAAAAATATATTTAATAATACTAATTTGGCGGAGATGAAAAGTAGCAGAGAAAAATTGGCTGTTCAAAATCAAAATGAGCCAAGACCAAGAGTTACAACCACACAAATAGATATGGTTATAGGATTAATGGCATTACATCCTGAGATAGGACGCGAATTACTATACAACCCATATAAGCTTTTTGATTTACTTGAAGAAATGTTTGCTAGGAATGGTATGAGATGCCCAGTGAATACCGGGGATACAATAAAAACATGGATAGAACGTCAAACAATAATTTCTTTGGTAGATAAGCTTATCTCGGACCGAGATAAGCCTTAATTCGGATTGTGACTCTTTCCAATCAGCAAAAATGCTCCTGAAACAATCAATAGCATTCAGGAGCATTGTCTATGAGCAACGATGTAAAAAATCGCCTTTTAACATTCCACCAAGTACAGCCACAGGTTCAATTAAGCCGTGTAACTATTTGGCGTTGGGAGAGGGAAGGTAAATTCCCCAAACACATCAAACTAGGCCGTTCTATTCGCTGGCGTGAATCTGATATTCAAGCTTGGATTGATGGTCTGTAGACAATGTGAGGGGGGATTTATGACTGTAAAGAAAAAAAGTCCAATCCCTGCAATGGATCAAACCTTTACTATACTTTCATCGGCTGATCGCAAAGGTGTCACCAAATTAATATTGCTTGACATCTTCAGTGATTATCAGCTGGTTCATTAGGGGGACAGCATGAGTTCGCCTAGTGTTCAAAGACGAAAGAATAAAAACGCATCACAAGGACAGTTGTGGAAGGATTGGAAAAATAACGGAGGTATTTGTCAGATCCCAAGACAAGTACTGATGAGTGAGGACTATATCAGTCTCAATCATGCATCTGTCCGTGTGTTGATGGCTTTAGTTAGCCAATACAATGGTGCAAATAATGGTGATCTGTGTGCAACGCAGAGTGAAATGGCAAAACATGGGATAAAAAGTCCAGACACTTTAACTCGGACACTTAAGGAGTTATTACAAAGAGGCATGATTGTTAAAACACGTTCTGGTATATCAGGTGTTAATGGTCATCGCTTATGCACCTTGTATGCGCTTTCATGGTTAGCCGTTGATGAGATCGGAAAAAAATTTGGATCGAAGTGGATGACAGAAATAAGAGGAACTAAAACAGCACTCCGATTAGATTTTTCAAAACCGCATGATGGGGAATTTAAGTACCAAACAGCCTGAATGTCTTATCTAATAACCAGAGGCCCACTACCATTATGGCGTGGGCTTTTTTGCTTATAGCGATCTTTAAAAAAACACTGAATTTCGATTTTTTCCCACAACGATAATCGTAATGATTTACTACGATAATCGTTGTAATTGAGTTCGTTTTGCGGGATTGGTGATTTTTTTTAATCAAAATCACTACGGTTATCGTAGTAAAAAGGCTGCTTTTGGCCTATCCCACACTACGACAATCGTAGCACTTTATAATATTACCAGATCTACAGGGTTTAATTTCTGATTAGAAAAGGGCCTGTTTAACGTGAATGGGCACAAAGCATGCGAAGAGTGATGAAGGTTTGAGGTGGTTTGAAATCGCAATAATGACACTCTAAAATCCATTTTTGCCTGATTCAATCAAGTGAGGATTCGCAGTATGGCTAATGGTTGGGGTGGTCGTAGAACAGGTGCTGGAGCGCCCAAAGGTAATAATAATGCAGTTCAGCATGGTGATTATTGCCGTCCCAAGGTAGATGTTGACTGTTCCAGCACAAGAGAATTGCGTGTAATGAATGCTGCGATTTTGCGAATCCAGTTTTCTTTGCCTGAGATGGGCAAAGGTACCCCATCTGAAGTGAGAGAATATCTACGACTGAATGGCATGTCTGGCTGGGTTACTGACAAAATTATTCAGGCTACACGAAAAAAGTCGAAAGATAGACTCAAAGACATCGAAGCTAAACGAAGAGAGGCGAAGACTGAACTGCTGGAAGCTAAAGCACGACTGATAGCGGCTAAACATCAATTCCGGTTGAGAGTGAACACTTCTGACTGATTTACTAAAATCAAAGTCTATCTCCCTATAGCAGCAACTGGGATGCCATCTTTACTATTTTTGTCGCCCACACGTTGGCATCGCTCTCAATGCCACTATCTGTATCGGTTTTGACATACTGACGTTCCATTACCCAATCAATAGCTGGTTTGCCATTAACCACATAGAGATAAGCATCTGACGGTATATTTTTAATGGTAATCCGGCCGTTATAGATGATCGTGGACTTATCATTCACATTCTTACCATCTACCTTAACTTTCGGATGTCTTATCTTTTCAACACAATAGTGTGTGTCTTCCTTGGCATTACTCTCAATAGTTGCTAAATAAAGTTTGGAATAGATTGCTATAGCTATCAGTTGTATGAGTGATCATAAATTGATAAATGATCAGTAATCGTTTTTGAAAAAATCAGCAGAATACAAATTAGATCAAAATAATAGAGGTTATTTATTTGAGAGACCTCAAGATTGTTTATATAAATTTAGTGTAAAAATGAGTCCTGCTGTGGGTGAATCCGGATGAGATATCAGTATTCCATGGAGGGTGTATGAGTAGTACCAAACTACCCTATGAGCGATTAGCATTTCTCGAAATGCTCACTTTTTGGATGGGAGAAGTTCGCAACAAGGACCTCGAAACCCAGTTTGGTATTACCCGTCAGCAGGCATATAAAGATTTTGCCCTTCACCAGCGATTGCACCCCGCACATCTCATCAAACTGGATAAAGCCTGCTACGGCTTTGCCGATGACCGACAACCTCAATACTTCCATGGCGGACTGGATGAATTTCTCGTCTGGCTCGAAACAGGTCACTTTGCTTTATCTCATCCCTTACCCAATACCTGTGCAGCCCGGCTTGAATTGCCTGAGCGCAATATTTCCCGCCGGATTATCGCAACGCTGGTGAAAGCCATCCATCAGCACGCACGGGTAGAAGTAAATTATGTGTCACTTTCCAATCCCGAAAATGAAGGTCGGATTTTCAGCCCGCACAGCCTGGTCAAAGCAGGAACCCGCTTTCATGTCAGGGGATATTGTGAGAAATCGCAGGGATTTCGCGATTTGGTGCTGAGTCGTTTTCGTGGCGAAGCTGAAATAGAAGGACCATCACCTCACTCCATCGACAAAGATGAAGCCTGGCAAACCAGTGTAACCCTGATTTTATCGCCCGATCCTCGTTTAAGCCCCGCCCAGCGTGATGTTCTTGCCAATGATTACCAGATGAAAAATGGCACGCTCCACATCAAAACCCGCGCCGCACTCGCCGACTATCTGCTTAGAGAAATGCAGGTGAACATCAAATATCTCGATGGCAAACCCGAAGCGCAGCAACTGGTGCTGGTAAACAGAGATGACGTCAAGCAGTGGCTTTTTAATAGTTGACGGCTCCGGTAGCATCCCATAGGTAATCTGAGTTAACCTGTGCAAATTTACAGGATTGAGAACGATTTTGATAAGTTGCACGCTGGCATACCAATGACAGGGTTACGCAAGGATGATTAAAATTGCGACGATTTACAAATAAAGCATCACAAACCGACATAACAGCATCAGTGATTCGTTTCGAAAATTGTCCTGCGAAAACTTGGAGGCGGGACGATGGAACCTTAGTACAAGGTCGTTCGGTACTGAGCCACTGTCAGATAGTGGGTGAAATCGCTCGTTGTTTGATGTCTCGTTTCCCTGAATCGATGCGTATCCACTTGTTTCCACAAGGCAGTGAAATGGCTGCAGGTGGCCATGACATCGGCAAGGTCAGTCCGACATTCGTGGCTAAAATTCTCGCTGCTTGCGGTATCAACTACAAGACTATGCCTGAGTTGGCCAGGGTAAGTCCTGATCTTGAGAAACAATGGGGAGGTCATGCTGGGGTCAGTCAGGCCACAGCAGAAGATATCGGGACGCCCAAATATGTTGCCGAAATTCTCGGCCAGCACCATGGCTATAACCCTCAGGTTGATGACAAACGCGGAGATGCCGAATCCTTTGGTGGTGTTCCTTGGTTCGAGGAACGCAAAAAGCTGGTGGCAGCTTTGAAAGAGTGCCTGCAAGCAGACTGGCCAAATTTTGAGTTTGCAGCGCAAGCCCGTGTGGTTGCAGGATTAACTTCGGTAGCCGACTGGATTGGATCTGGTGAGTTTTTTGAAAACCCAGAAGAAGACTGGGAACCGAATATCACAGCGGCCTTGAATGATGCTGGGTTTATCAAGCCTGTTATTCGTAGTGGATTATCTTTTACTGAAGTCTTTGACCCCGTGAATCTCATCATGAAACCACGTGAACCTCAGTCTCTGTTTATTGAGCAGGTTTCGGGGCCGGGTGTGTATATTCTCGAAGCCCAGATGGGTATGGGGAAAACTGAGGCGGCCTTATATGCCGCTTATCAGATGCTGGAACAGGAAAAGGCCACAGGCATTTACTTTGCGCTGCCAACGCAGCTGACTTCTAATAAGATTTACGATCGCTTTAATGCCTTTCTGGGACAAATTGTCAGCGCAGAAACGCCCAAACGGAGTTTACTGCTGCATTCTGGTGCCTGGTTGCTTGATACGGAAATGGGTGAAGAGGGTAGCCCAGGCGGGGCATGGTTCAACCAGAATAAGCGCGGTTTATTGGCTCCCTTTGCTGTTGGCACGATTGATCAGGCCTTGATGGCTGTAATGAACGTCAAACACGGTTTTGTAAGAGCTTTTGGTCTGGCTGGCAAAGTCGTGATTCTGGATGAAGTGCACAGTTATGATCTCTACACGGGAACCATTTTGAATGAGCTGGTGGCATTTCTGCGTCAGATCGACTGCACCGTAATTATTCTAAGCGCTACGTTGAATCAAACGCGACGAGAGGCCCTATTAGATCAGGTAACAACCAACAAGGCTTACCCCTTGATTACTGCTATACCTGTCGCCGAAATAGCATGTAAGCAGATGTCGCGGCTAAATGAAGTGGGAGTACCAGCAGAGGATGGTGCTCCCGTCAGTCTACGATTATGTGATAAAGATGAACCTGCGGTGGAAGAAGCTCTTAAGCGAGCAGCTCAGGGGCAGCAAGTATTATGGATTGAAAACACCGTCGCTGAAGCCCAACAGCGATATCTTGATATCGCCAGTCGTGCGGTTCAGGCCGGGTGTGAAGCCGGCTTGTTGCATTCTCGTTTTACCCCTCAGCATCGAGCTGCTAACGAGGAGCGTTGGGTAGCACTGTATGGGAAAACTGGCTGGTCTGAACGTGCGAAATGCGGGCGAATTTTGGTGGGTACACAGGTACTGGAACAATCGCTCGATATCGATGCTGATTTTCTGGTCAGTCGCTTTGCCCCCACTGATATGTTATTGCAGCGTCTTGGTCGCTTATGGCGGCATGCAGACGCCCCCCGCCATGCCAGTGCTAGAGCAGAATGTTGGTTACTGGCCCCAACACTAGAGCAAGCATTGGCTACACCTCACTCTGCCTTTGGCCTGAGCGCCATGGTGTATTCGCCCTATGTGTTGTGCCGTAGCCTCGAGGCTTGGCAAGAGCTTTGGTCAATCCGGTTACCGTCGGACATTCGCCCCTTGATCGATCAGACCTATGCGGAACGTCCGGAAACTGAGCAATGGGCCAGCCTGTTACACGAATTGAAAAATGGCAGCCGTTTCCGCACAGGCGAACAAGCCCAACAGGCGCTAGCCAAACTGACTTTGTCCAAAGGCGGTAAGACCTTGCCTGAGCACAAGGCCGAAACCCGTTACAGCGATCAGGATACTCACGACCTGCTATTGCTTCGCAGTTTGCGCTCGCAGGATGGCGCTACACAAATCCGTCTCTTTGATGGCCGAGAATTAACCCTTCCTCATGGTCACCATCGTCTAACCAAAGCTGAGTGGCGCAAACTAGCTGCGGTGCTTCATCAGCAGTTGGTGCGAGTTAGCCCGGCTTATTGCCCGGTCAAAATTGCCAAACATGAACTGGAAAAACTACATCTTCACGAAGTGTTTTATCTTGGCCGGCCAGAAGATGACGAGGCGCTGCTACGTGTGGCTATCGTCAGCCCGGCGGGGGAACTGCTAACTCTGGACGGTCACTCAGCTGGTGATAAATATACCCTTGAATACCGTGAAGACCTTGGCTTCCGGGCCATTTCCAACAAGGAATAAACTATGGAAAACCGCTTTAACCTGATCGATGAACCCTGGATACCGGTCGCGGATATTGGCCGGGTCAGCCTGAAAGAGATTTTCAGTAATCCGAATTTACGTGCATTAGGCGGCAATCCGGTGCAGAAAATTGCGCTTACTAAACTGTTATTGGCTATTGCTCAGTCAGCTGCTACGCCGCAAGACGATGACGACTGGAAACGTATGGGCTGGCAAGGCATGGCAGATAAGTGCCTGAGTTATCTGCATCAATGGCATGACTGCTTTTATCTGTATGGTGATAAACCTTTTTTGCAGATGCCAGCTATTCGGGCTGCTGAAGTCAAATCGCTTGGCGTATTGTCGCCAGAGGTCAGTACCGGCAACACGACCGTATTGACTGAAACCCAACAAGAGCGGAAAGCCAATGATGCTGATAAGGCTATTACAGTTATCGTTCAGATGGGATTTGGTCTCAGTGGGAAGAAAACCGATAACTCGGTCATATTGACCGCAAGTTATCAAGGTAAACAAAACGATAAGGGCAAACCTGCCAGCGGCAAAGCTGGTATTGCTGTTGGCCATATGGGTTTATTGCATTCATTCTGGCTGGGTGACTCTGTTGCCCACAGCGTCTGGCTGAACCTGTTTACTCACGAGGATATTGCTGATCTGATGATGTATCCGACACTGGGGGTAGCGCCTTGGGAGCAGATGCCTGCTGGTGAAGACGATGACATTGCCAGAGCCTTGCAAGAATCTCTGATCGGTCGCCTAGTGCCCATGGGCAAGTTTTGCCTGCTGGCTGATGGCGGTATCCACTACACCGATGGGATTGCCCATGCTGGTTATCTGGAAGGCAAAGCTGATCCGACGGCATCGGTGGATTTTGCCCAGAAAAAGCCCAAGGCGCTTTGGGTTAATCCAGACAAGCGACCATGGCGAGAACTGACTTCGTTATTGCAGTTTATCGAGCAAGGTAAAACCGGTGGAGTGGAAACTCCGCAACTGAAACGCACCCTGAAGCGAGTGTGCCGCAGCACCGATCAATTCGCTATTTGGTCGGGTGGACTCCGGGTCAGTAGTAATGCGGGGGAACAATACGCCTCAGGTACAGACGACTATGTGCAGTCTGAAATCTGGCTGGTATCGGAACTGCTAGGCAGTCTGTTTCTGGAGCAGATCAAGCAGGAAATGGCGCAACTAGAAGCCATGCAGAAACTTCTCTGGGGGGCAGTTGTTCGGTATTTCCGCCAGTTGTCCGATATCGATAAATCCGGCTCTGGTAAGGCTCAGCCCTTTGTGGCCAACCAGGCTGAAAAAGCGACCGGAACATTCTGGCAGCTCTGCGAACGTCAGTCACAGGCACTGATCGATGCCTGCGACTCGACCGAAGAAGCTAAGTTACAACGCCTACAATTGCGCAAAACCTTCGCAGCCTATGCCACCCAAGTATTTGACCAAATATGCCCCAACGACAGTGCCCGCCAAATGGACGCATGGGCCCAGGCGCGCCCCAATTTTTCCAAATATCTGAAAGCCGATTAAGGAGAGAGTTTGTATGGATCAGCAATCTGCAGTCGCCACTGCCGAAAGCACTGGCAAGTTATCCAGGGCTGAACGATTTGTCGGTTATGTGATTGAACGTATCAACAAGGACAACGGCTTTGCCGCTCGTCTTAAGCGGGCTGACAACCCTGCCACCGAATATCAGAGTTGGGAGTTATTGGCCGGATTTGGTGTTGACCTTGAAAAGGAGTGGGAGCGCCTACCATTTTGCACTGTAGGCGCTGCACTGGCACGAGCTAAACCTGTAACAGATGGCAAGTTACCTTTGGGCAGTGCGATTGCAGCCTGCTTTGACGATGGCAACCAATCTGATCAGGCTAAAGCTCGTTTACGCCGCTTGTTGGCTTGTACCAGTACCACTGAAGCTTGCCGTATTTTGCGGCCATTGCTAACGCTGATGGCGAGTCGTGGTGTGACACCGGATTTCAGCCAGTTGCTGGAGCAACTTCTGTGGTACTCCGGCAATGGTCAGGAACGGATTCGGGCTCGGTGGGCACAAGAATTCTATCGTCGCACCACTGACGCTGATGAGAACGTTACGGAGGCCGTGCATGACTGAGTTATACGCAAGCGCTCTGCACCTTGATCGTGCGGCTGTCAAAGCACTGAAAATAACCGATACCTATTCGCTGCACCGGGTGGTCTACAGCCTGTTTCCGGATGTGCGTAGCGAGCATGAAAAGCAAAGTCATATCCAGAGTGGCATCGTCTATGCCGATCAGGGTGGCGACTTTCATGGTCGCAAGGTACTGATCGTCTCGGATCGGCAGCCACTGGCGCAGGTCGATGATCAACACGGTGAGGTGATCTGTAAGCCAATTGCCGAATCGTTTCTGGGCTATCCGCGCTATCGCTTCAAGGTGCAGGTGAACCCGGTACGCAAGGATAAACAGAGTGGTAAGCGAGTGGCGGTCAAAGGCCGCGCCGATACCGCCAGCTGGTTTATGCAGCGTGCAGTCAAGAGCTGGGGCTTTGAGGTTGACCCGCAAACCTTGCAGGTTGACACCATTGAAGTGCTGCAATTCAAAGACAAGATCGGTCGCCTGGTAACCCTTGGCAAAGCCCATATTCAGGGGCAACTCACCGTGACCGACCTGCAGCAATTTCACAACAGTTTTAAAAACGGCATTGGCAAGGGGCGGGCGTTTGGCTGCGGCTTGTTGCAAATAGTGCCCATCATCGACAACCCGTTTGCCTGATTTTCACCGAATCTTTTTCAAGGACAAGAACATGACTAACGCATTTAAAAACACCCGTATCGAATTCCATATCCTGCAGTCTTTCCCTGTCACCTGTTTGAACCGTGATGACGTTGGTGCGCCCAAGTCCGCCATGATCGGTGGTGTGCCACGCGCACGTGTGTCGTCACAGTGTTGGAAACGCCAAGTACGCCTTGCCATGCCCGATTTTGGTATTCGACTGGGTGTGCGCAGCAAAAAGATTGCCACCATGCTGGCTAATGAATGTCTGGCACTGGGTGCTAGTGAGGCTCAGGCGACCAGCTGTGGCGAGACTATGGCTGCATTTTTTGCCGACGATACCTTGTTGTTCCTGAGTGATACCGAAGCCAAAGCCTTTGCTGCCTATGCACAGGAAAATGGCTTTGAGGCGTCGAAATTGAAAGACAAGGAGCTAGTGAAAGTTTCCAAAAAAGTAGTTAACAAAACTCTTGATGCTCTGGATATCGCGTTGTTTGGACGCATGGTCGCTAAAGCTCCTGATATGAATGTTGAGGCGGCAGCTTCATTCGCACATGCTATTTCAACCCATAAAGTCAGCAACGAAGTGGAATTTTTCACGGCAGTGGATGATTGCAAAACGGAAGATGAAAGCGGTTCTGCACACATGGGTAGTTTGGAATACAACTCAGCTACTTACTATCGTTACGTGAGCCTTGATCTGGGGCAACTGGAGCAGACCTTGGGTGAAGGTGCTGACTTGAAAACTGCGGTCGATGCGTTCGTGAAGGCATTGTATGTTGCCGTACCTGATGCCCGACAGACCACACAATCTGGTGCTTGTCCATGGGAATACGCCCGCGTACTGGTGCGTAAAGGTCAACGTCTGCAAGCGTCTTTTGAGCAGCCAGTGAAGAGCAAGGGTGAAGGCTTCCTCAACCCGAGCAAAGACGAACTGAAATCCTGGCTCGACAAAAAAGAGAAACTCTCTGGTTCGCTGTTTGGTAAGCAGGGGGATTATGAATGGGGCGATAACCTGGAATACAGCATTGACAGCTTGATTGCTGACTTACAGTCTCACCTGTAAGGGAGATGGAGATGAGCAAATCTACCCAATATATGCTTCTGTGGCTCGAAGGGCCGTTGCAAGCCTGGGGGCACGACTCAAAGTTTGGGGTGCGGGACACACTGAACTTCCCGACCCGTTCAGGCATCCTGGGACTGCTTTGTTGCGCTCGGGGTGCTGGTGGCCCCGAAGTTGAATGGCTGTCACAAATGAATAGCATGAACATGGAGGTACGGGCTTATGCCCGTACCGATAGTAACGGCCGGCCGCACCTACGTGAACCTGCATTGTGTGATTTTCAGATGGTTGGCAGTGGATACGATGACAGTGATCCTTGGCAAAATCTGCTGATACCTAAAACGTCTGATGGAAAAAAGGCGGTCGGTGGCGGCACTAAAATGACCTATCGCTATTACCTGCAAGATACTGTTTTTGCCGTGGTAGTGGAGGTGCCTAATGAACAGTCTGACATGCTGGCCAAAGCGTTGCAGAATCCGGTTTGGGATCTGTACTTAGGGCGTAAAAACTGCGTGCCAACGGAGCTGATTTATCAGGGGCTGTTTGATAATACCGAGTCTGCCTGGCATCGTGCAGGACAATTGGCTGAGAACAAACAGCGGATTCACAGTTACTCAGTCGTTGAAGGTGAACAAGATGGCGAAGTCATCACTCTCAACGATGTTCCTATACAGTTTGGTGAAAGTAAACGTTATCGGGATCGACGAGTGACTCTGGTGGAGATGGAGTAAATAGCTATGGGAGAGCGCCTGTTTGTCAAAGTGACACGTGAATCACTGCCTCAGGTAAAGGACAAATATCCTTTTTTATATCTGGAGCGAGGACGTCTGGAAATTGATGACAGTAGCGTTAAGTGGATTGATTCCGATTGCAATGTAGTGCCTATCCCTGTCGCAACCATAAACACATTACTACTAGGCCCCGGCACTACAGTGACGCATGAAGCAATTAAAACTGCTACGGCAGCTAACTGTTCTGTGAGCTGGGTAGGAGAGGATAGTTTGCTTTTTTATGCGGCTGGTTTTCTTCCTACTGCCGACACGCGCAACCTTAAATTACAGATTACGCTGGCTACCGATGAGGAGTCTTCGCTTAAAGTCGCCAGGGCAATGTTTGCTAAACGTTTTCCCGATACAGAGCTTGATGGTAAGAGTCTAAATAGCATGATGGGGATGGAGGGGAATCGGGTTCGGGCTTTGTATCAGCAAAAAGCTGAAGAGTATGGAGTCGGCTGGAAAGGGCGTCAGTTCACACCGGGCAAGTTTCAACTGAGTGATTTGACCAATCAAGTACTAACGTCCACGAACGCAGCGCTTTACGGCATATTGTGTTCGGCTGTTCATGCAATGGGATATTCCCCCCATATTGGCTTTATTCATTCTGGTAGTCCGTTACCGTTTGTGTACGATTTGGCTGACCTTTACAAGGAACAGCTTTGTATTGATTTGGCATTCTCCCTCACCCGGGAAATGGCTGGCCGATATGACAAACACAAAGTATCTGACGCATTCAGAAAGCGAGTTATTGCCATAGACTTGCTCAATCTGGTAACGGCTGATGTTGATGAGTTGATGGGGGTTAAGCATGCTCGTCGTACTCGCCAATGACTTACCGCCTGCAGTTCGCGGACGAATGAAACTCTGGTTCGTGGAGCCGCGCCCGAATGTGTTTGTATCTGGTGTTAACGATTCTGTCGCACAAACAGTTGTTGAGTACTTGATGCAGCATTGTCCAGCCGAATCTGGTCTGATGTTGTTCAGAAGCATTCCTCAACCACCTGGTTACGAAATTCGCTACAAAGGTGAGGTAAGAAAGCCGATTATCAATATCAGCGGATTACAGCTAATTATTGAAACCCTAAAATAGCTATAACCATCATATATGGGGTTTTAATTATCGCTCTTTCACAATATATTGGTGTCGTCCCCACGCCCGTGGGGGTGTTTCTGGTATAGCGAGATGTCGCTGATGCGCCTTCTTGTCGTCCCCACGCCCGTGGGGGTGTTTCCATTGAACTTATTTCATAGCGTTGTGCTGGGGAGTCGTCCCCACGCCCGTGGGGGTGTTTCCCACCACATTCCCTTCCTCGTCTTTTTGCTCTGGTCGTCCCCACGCCCGTGGGGGTGTTTCCGCAGAATAATGGCTAGTTTCGTTTATGACTACGTCGTCCCCACGCCCGTGGGGGTGTTTCCGAAACAACATTGTCTATCAGTGGTGTGGCTTAGTCGTCCCCACGCCCGTGGGGGTGTTTCTCCGTTACACCGTTTCTGCTGCGCAGCCACTGGGTCGTCCCCACGCCCGTGGGGGTGTTTCCAAGCTAAAAGCTAACTCAACGGCAGCCGCAGAGTCGTCCCCACGCCCGTGGGGGTGTTTCCACCAGAAGAAAAAGCGGAGTGGTTGCGTGAAGGTCGTCCCCACGCCCGTGGGGGTGTTTCTGACCGAAGCGTTTCAGACCATATACATAAAAGGTCGTCCCCACGCCCGTGGGGGTGTTTCTGAAGCCCTGCTTCACCAGCCGTAATGCTGGCAGTCGTCCCCACGCCCGTGGGGGTGTTTCTGGTAAGTCATTGTTTTATTTTAATGAAAAAGAGTCGTCCCCACGCCCGTGGGGGTGTTTCTAAAACGATTCGGTGAGTATATCAGTTCAATTCGTCGTCCCCACGCCCGTGGGGGTGTTTCTAAACAACAAGATAACAAATGCTACCTGCACGTGTCGTCCCCACGCCCGTGGGGGTGTTTCTGCTTGCGCAGTGGCATATCACAGAGCGAAACGGTCGTCCCCACGCCCGTGGGGGTGTTTCTTCAAGTGTGATGAAAAAATAAAGCCAGAGTATGTCGTCCCCACGCCCGTGGGGGTGTTTCTGTACGCATTGAATGCAGCCTGGGCACGTTTAAGTCGTCCCCACGCCCGTGGGGGTGTTTCCTGGCAAGCGTTGCATATTCACTGCATTAGCCTGTCGTCCCCACGCCCGTGGGGGTGTTTCTTTCTTCTTGTAAAGCTTTGTATTCGTCTGTTTGTCGTCCCCACGCCCGTGGGGGTGTTTCTAACGGGCAGCCTGGGGTGGCAGAACACTGGTTGTCGTCCCCACGCCCGTGGGGGTGTTTCCCGATACAGACCGCATGAGCGATACATACGGGGGTCGTCCCCACGCCCGTGGGGGTGTTTCTCTGGCATGATGATTTATACGCAACGCGCAATAGTCGTCCCCACGCCCGTGGGGGTGTTTCTTCATGCCAGCATTTAGCTTCCCATGCCACGCTGTCGTCCCCACGCCCGTGGGGGTGTTTCTGGGCGTTGCATTCCGCTCCGCCGTGATGGATGGTCGTCCCCACGCCCGTGGGGGTGTTTCTACTTATCTACAAAGAACTGCCCTGCAGCTTGAGTCGTCCCCACGCCCGTGGGGGTGTTTCCATATCACGGGGTAGGTTGATTGCGGTATCTGGGTCGTCCCCACGCCCGTGGGGGTGTTTCTAGATTTCAGCCTGTTTTAAACATTCTGGGCCTGTCGTCCCCACGCCCGTGGGGGTGTTTCTCCAGTGGCGCCAGAAAGCTTTGCTTATAGTGTGTCGTCCCCACGCCCGTGGGGGTGTTTCCTACTGCTTTACAGCGGAGAGGTAGGTAAGTTCGTCGTCCCCACGCCCGTGGGGGTGTTTCCTGTATATTCTCCAGCGTTTGTTTCACTAGAGTGTCGTCCCCACGCCCGTGGGGGTGTTTCTATCTGAGGGCAAAAGTTGATCATTATTGTGGGGTCGTCCCCACGCCCGTGGGGGTGTTTCTTAAAACATTAATGCATTACGAATTGGAAGATTAGTCGTCCCCACGCCCGTGGGGGTGTTTCCTACCGGTTTTAGTATCAACAATGATATAATCCGTCGTCCCCACGCCCGTGGGGGTGTTTCTTCTTGCAGAGCCTGGTAAATTGTGCCACCTTGGTCGTCCCCACGCCCGTGGGGGTGTTTCCTTCCCGTCTACCGGCTATCGCTTCCCATTCCAGTCGTCCCCACGCCCGTGGGGGTGTTTCTATATGACCATTAAAAAGCAGGTTAATCAATGAGTCGTCCCCACGCCCGTGGGGGTGTTTCTGAGTGACTATGAATTCACCATGCCTTGGCCGCGTCGTCCCCACGCCCGTGGGGGTGTTTCTCGCCCAACGACTTGCTGGCAATATCTGTAGCAGTCGTCCCCACGCCCGTGGGGGTGTTTCCGTGGCACATCTGGACAGCTTATTCACCATTCAGTCGTCCCCACGCCCGTGGGGGTGTTTCCTGCGCGATGTCATGCGCAAGGCTATCGACGAAGTCGTCCCCACGCCCGTGGGGGTGTTTCTTGAAAACATTTCGTTAGTAAGGTTTTTGACTAGTCGTCCCCACGCCCGTGGGGGTGTTTCCGGTGATATCATGAAAACTATGACCCTGAAAACGTCGTCCCCACGCCCGTGGGGGTGTTTCTTAGCATATGATTGGCTAGCCTGTAATTCCCGTGTCGTCCCCACGCCCGTGGGGGTGTTTCCTAATGATTCTTTATATTTGATAAGAAAGGCAAGTCGTCCCCACGCCCGTGGGGGTGTTTCTTTAAATCGTTTGATGTTGATGGGCTTGGGTTGGTCGTCCCCACGCCCGTGGGGGTGTTTCTTCAGCGTCACTTGTTGATATTGCTATAACCGGGTCGTCCCCACGCCCGTGGGGGTGTTTCTGATTCTGTGAAGTTTTTATGCTGCATTTTAAGGTCGTCCCCACGCCCGTGGGGGTGTTTCTTGCGTCAGCAAAACGCGCTAAGGAGTTACTATGTCGTCCCCACGCCCGTGGGGGTGTTTCTAGTAGGCCTGCTAGTTCTTTTTGGTTCCCCCGGTCGTCCCCACGCCCGTGGGGGTGTTTCTTGATCCATGTGTTAAACATGATGCAGTCTGCAGTCGTCCCCACGCCCGTGGGGGTGTTTCTTGGTGCGTATTGTTCCATCTGGTAAGCGATTAGTCGTCCCCACGCCCGTGGGGGTGTTTCTTCTTGATGAAGTTGGACAGGTTCGCGGCCCTCGTCGTCCCCACGCCCGTGGGGGTGTTTCCTTGAGCAATCAATGACTCCGGTACAGCAATCGGTCGTCCCCACGCCCGTGGGGGTGTTTCTTTCAGGACACCAGAAGTATGGATGGATCTGAAGTCGTCCCCACGCCCGTGGGGGTGTTTCTGGCTATGCACTACAACGCAGATCCAGAAGTGCGTCGTCCCCACGCCCGTGGGGGTGTTTCCTATCACAGGTCTTTCTATTGGCTACCGTCTTGGTCGTCCCCACGCCCGTGGGGGTGTTTCCTGATCGAAGACTTAAAAAGTTATTACCAGGACGTCGTCCCCACGCCCGTGGGGGTGTTTCCTTATCAGTGAAGTGGATAAGCTTGGTGGGCAGGTCGTCCCCACGCCCGTGGGGGTGTTTCTCTTAAATCTGCCACTGCACAGGCAGAAAAAGAGTCGTCCCCACGCCCGTGGGGGTGTTTCTTGTCCCGACTTCTTCGCCTGGGCGAAGGTCGTGTCGTCCCCACGCCCGTGGGGGTGTTTCTGATCATAAGATGATTTTAAGCCACCTTGTTTGGTCGTCCCCACGCCCGTGGGGGTGTTTCCCACCTGATGTGTACGTAGTAAACGCGGTGCCAGTCGTCCCCACGCCCGTGGGGGTGTTTCTCTTTTTGATCCTCTGACGGAAAAGGGACTTCCGTCGTCCCCACGCCCGTGGGGGTGTTTCTATGAGGTTCAACCTTGCGTACGTTGAAAATGGGTCGTCCCCACGCCCGTGGGGGTGTTTCTGGCGGAAGAAGTGCAAAGTGCAGTTAGGCATAGTCGTCCCCACGCCCGTGGGGGTGTTTCCATTAAAAACTTCAGACTTTACAAAAACATATGGTCGTCCCCACGCCCGTGGGGGTGTTTCTTCAGCCAGAAGATGTTCTGATAGCAGTAAATTGTCGTCCCCACGCCCGTGGGGGTGTTTCTTGCGCCATGTCGTGCCGTTGCTGTTTGTCGATGTCGTCCCCACGCCCGTGGGGGTGTTTCCGCTGAGGTGCCGCGCGCTTTGATGGTCATGTCGTCGTCCCCACGCCCGTGGGGGTGTTTCTTGGTGCTGGCGTATATGTCGGCATGGGCCAGTGTCGTCCCCACGCCCGTGGGGGTGTTTCCCGAAGCCTTTTTTGTGGTTGTCGTGGTTCTCGGTCGTCCCCACGCCCGTGGGGGTGTTTCCCACTGGCATCAACCGTGTAATGGCCGGATTATGTCGTCCCCACGCCCGTGGGGGTGTTTCTTAAAGTAATGCTTCAGGAAGGCTTGAAAACAGGTCGTCCCCACGCCCGTGGGGGTGTTTCTGGATCTGCCTGATTTTGGTCAGTCAAAATACGGTCGTCCCCACGCCCGTGGGGGTGTTTCTTCGTATTCGTGCCACCAGTGGTCTTCATCTGGGTCGTCCCCACGCCCGTGGGGGTGTTTCTAAAAAAGCCGCTGATCAGAGCTGCTTAGTTGTGTCGTCCCCACGCCCGTGGGGGTGTTTCTCGTTGATGAGATTGTTATTTTTAATAAATTCTGTCGTCCCCACGCCCGTGGGGGTGTTTCTCAGCCAGCGCCATGTTTAATGCCAGTGCAGTTGTCGTCCCCACGCCCGTGGGGGTGTTTCTGATGCAGCAAGCGCAGGATCTTGGCTTGGTTAGTCGTCCCCACGCCCGTGGGGGTGTTTCTCTGCGCGCAGAAGATCACAAAGAAGTCATCAGGTCGTCCCCACGCCCGTGGGGGTGTTTCTCACAGGAGCGGGGCCAGAGGCAACGATAACAAGTCGTCCCCACGCCCGTGGGGGTGTTTCTCAACCACTTGGCATCTTTCTTTGTAGCACAGAGTCGTCCCCACGCCCGTGGGGGTGTTTCTGGGTTGAAACCGACATTGTGTCATCATCACGGGTCGTCCCCACGCCCGTGGGGGTGTTTCCATCAACAAAGTGAGCTGAAAATGAAAACCTTCGTCGTCCCCACGCCCGTGGGGGTGTTTCTTATATTTCTTTACATTTCATCGCTTCTATGTTGTCGTCCCCACGCCCGTGGGGGTGTTTCTAGATAAGTTACTTTATACTATTTATCATTTGCGTCGTCCCCACGCCCGTGGGGGTGTTTCCTTTTACTGCTTTGGCTGCTTTAGTTTCACGGAGTCGTCCCCACGCCCGTGGGGGTGTTTCTCACATGACCTTTCCCCAGCGTATAGCGCTCTGGTCGTCCCCACGCCCGTGGGGGTGTTTCCCACTGGAACTGACCAGATATTAGGCTCCGATGGTCGTCCCCACGCCCGTGGGGGTGTTTCTGGCCTCCTGCATCATCTGGCCGATACCTTTACGTCGTCCCCACGCCCGTGGGGGTGTTTCCGACAGCAAGAAGTTAGCACAGGTAATCAGGGCGTCGTCCCCACGCCCGTGGGGGTGTTTCTTCATTTTATCCTCCTTAAATTCTTAAAGTAAGGTCGTCCCCACGCCCGTGGGGGTGTTTCCCGGGAGGTTAGTGATCGGGTCAGTGCCCGTCGGTCGTCCCCACGCCCGTGGGGGTGTTTCCTACGGAGATGCTTATTGGTGTTGCGCTCGTTTGTCGTCCCCACGCCCGTGGGGGTGTTTCTGGTCCACACGGGCGATCTTGTTTCTTTGTTGCGTCGTCCCCACGCCCGTGGGGGTGTTTCTGCTTTCATGTTACAGACCTCGCGTTGGTTGACGTCGTCCCCACGCCCGTGGGGGTGTTTCTCTAACGTCGGGATTTCTTGGAAATGCTCATAAGTCGTCCCCACGCCCGTGGGGGTGTTTCCCCTTCCTGCATCAATTTCCCGCCGATTGTATTGTCGTCCCCACGCCCGTGGGGGTGTTTCTAAAGATATTAAGTTACACATCGAAAAGAAATGGTCGTCCCCACGCCCGTGGGGGTGTTTCTTAGCAAGAGTTTAATAGACCTTTACATAAGGGGTCGTCCCCACGCCCGTGGGGGTGTTTCTCATTATTGCAGGTGAGTGGGCTGGAAAAGGAAGTCGTCCCCACGCCCGTGGGGGTGTTTCTTTATAAGACGGAGTATTTATTCCCAGAATATAGTCGTCCCCACGCCCGTGGGGGTGTTTCCCGATAGAAAGAGCTTAGCAGCAGCTACAAAGAGTCGTCCCCACGCCCGTGGGGGTGTTTCTTACAATTACAGCTCCTGCTTTGGTTATTCTTAGTCGTCCCCACGCCCGTGGGGGTGTTTCTGAAAGATCTTTCCGATCTGGCAAAGTTAAATTGTCGTCCCCACGCCCGTGGGGGTGTTTCCGCGACTAGCCGTGACAACTTTGTTGCCAATCAGTCGTCCCCACGCCCGTGGGGGTGTTTCTGTCTATGACCAGATGGTCATCAACGACAACACGTCGTCCCCACGCCCGTGGGGGTGTTTCCTTCATCGGCAGGATACATAATCCCATTCATGAGTCGTCCCCACGCCCGTGGGGGTGTTTCTATGCTACACCGTCTCGAATATCTGTTAGTGAAGTCGTCCCCACGCCCGTGGGGGTGTTTCCAAGGCGGACTTAAATCATCTTATGAGCATTTCGTCGTCCCCACGCCCGTGGGGGTGTTTCTTACGGGGATGCTTATTGGTGCTGTACTCGTTTGTCGTCCCCACGCCCGTGGGGGTGTTTCTATAAGCAACTTTTTCTAGATCGTCATCACACCGTCGTCCCCACGCCCGTGGGGGTGTTTCTTCAAAGAACGCTCTCAGGGTTATCCTGAGACGGTCGTCCCCACGCCCGTGGGGGTGTTTCTCCTATAAAAGTCTTATGCAATATCTCTGCCAAGTCGTCCCCACGCCCGTGGGGGTGTTTCCAACGGCGCGGATCAGGGTAGCAGGGATAGAAGGTCGTCCCCACGCCCGTGGGGGTGTTTCCAGATTGGCGTAGCACTTCATAGCATCACCTCGGTCGTCCCCACGCCCGTGGGGGTGTTTCTGTAGTGGTTTAATGAACCCGGACACCATTTAAGGTGGTAAAGTCTCCACCAAAGAAAGAGGTGTTCCATGGCAAAACAACGTCGTTCATTTTCCGCAGAGTTTAAACTTGAAGCGGCATCCCTAGTGCTTGATCAAAATTACTCATTCCCTGAAGCAAGTCGTTCTTTGAATATCGGTGAAACGGCTCTGAGACGATGGGTCAAGCAGCTTGAAGATGAACGTAATGGCTGTACACCATCATCCAAAGCATTAACGCCTGAACAACAGAAAATCCAAGAACTTGAAGCTCGGATCAATCGGCTGGAAAGAGAAAAAGCCATTCTAAAAAAGGCTACAGCTCTCTTAATGTCCGAAGAATTCGAACGTATGCGCTGATCGATCAATTGAGAGAGCAAGAATCTGTTGAAATGGTCTGTGCAGTCTTCGAGATTTCTTCGTCCAGTTATTACGAATATTGCCAGCGTAGACATCATATTGATGTGGAACGAGTGCATCTCCGTAGCGAAGTGAACCGATTATTTACACTCAGCAGAAACTCGGCAGGAAGCAGAACACTGGTCGATATGCTGCGTGAATTGGGATATCCGGTTGGACGATTTAAAGTCCGTCGCTTGATGAAAGAAGCTCAACTCATCAGTAAACAGCCAGGCTCTCATCACTACAAACACGCAACGGTTGAGCGTCCTGATATACCAAATCATCTGAACCGTGAATTTGATGTTGATGCGCCCAATCAAGTTTGGTGTGGCGATATGACCTATGTTTGGGCAGGGCAACGCTGGTGTTATCTTGCTGCTGTCATTGACTTGTTTAGTCGCCGAGTTGTCGGTTGGGCCATCTCAGAAAAACCGGATGCAGCATTAGTAACAAAGGCATTATCCATAGCCTATGAGCAACGAGGCAGACCTCAAGGCGTGATGTTTCACTCAGACCAAGGCTCCCAATATAGCAGTCGCCAATTTCGACAACATCTATGGCGCTATCGCATGATGCAAAGCATGAGTCGTCGAGGAAATTGTTGGGATAACGCGCCAATGGAAAGGTTGTTCCGAAGTCTAAAAACGGAATGGGTCCCAGCGACAGGTTATACGTCTTTAGCAGAAGCAACCCGAGATATCAGTGCTTACTTAATGGGCTATTACAACTGGGAAAGACCGCATAGTCACAACAACGGTATTTCACCTGCGAAAGCAGAAAACCGACTTAATTTACTGTCCGGTATTAGTTGACCGCTACATTCTGTATGTTCATTAAAAATGAAAAAGATTCTCCTGTCGTCCCCACGCCCGTGGGGGTGTTTCTACGGCAAAGTCTTTCTGGATAAGTCACCGTTCGTCGTCCCCACGCCCGTGGGGGTGTTTCTAACTCATCGAAGCGCGACACACGACGCAACGAGTCGTCCCCACGCCCGTGGGGGTGTTTCCAAAAAGAAGCCAAGCAGATGCTTGCACAATGGGTCGTCCCCACGCCCGTGGGGGTGTTTCTGACTGGGCGATCATCATTGGTATTGTCTGCACGTCGTCCCCACGCCCGTGGGGGTGTTTCTATATGACGCCTGAGTGGTTGTCTCTGCTTTGGGTCGTCCCCACGCCCGTGGGGGTGTTTCTGGCTGGCTTTTTGTTTTCCGCTTGAGCCGGAAGTCGTCCCCACGCCCGTGGGGGTGTTTCCCTTCCTCGCGGCTGGATGGACATCGCAAAATGGTCGTCCCCACGCCCGTGGGGGTGTTTCTGGCGCATCCTTGGGGCCGATGCGAAAGCCAAAGTCGTCCCCACGCCCGTGGGGGTGTTTCTTTTTCAAGCCAACGTGCCCGAGATTTTCTATCGTCGTCCCCACGCCCGTGGGGGTGTTTCTCTTACGCACAGATGATTGCGACGAGCAATAACGTCGTCCCCACGCCCGTGGGGGTGTTTCGAGATCCGCTTGCTGACTGGGATGTAAGAATATGTCGTCCCCACGCCCGTGGGGGTGTTTCCATCGCGGTAGCGGAGCCAGTACCCACGGCAATGTCGTCCCCACGCCCGTGGGGGTGTTTCTCCCTTTGTAGCCCGCTATCAGTGCCCCTATGAGTCGTCCCCACGCCCGTGGGGGTGTTTCTACCGCGCGGGCAGACCAAGGAGAAGGCGACAGGTCGTCCCCACGCCCGTGGGGGTGTTTCTCGATCCTTCTTTGTTACTCGATAGCCACCTCCGTCGTCCCCACGCCCGTGGGGGTGTTTCTCCACATGATGCTCCATGATCAGCCACATCTTGGTCGTCCCCACGCCCGTGGGGGTGTTTCTGAGTCATGCTTGCATTCCTACGGTAAAAGGCCGTCGTCCCCACGCCCGTGGGGGTGTTTCCATAGAAAGGATCTGTGAGCGTTTTGATCTTAGGTCGTCCCCACGCCCGTGGGGGTGTTTCTATTGCAAGCAGACGGAACCGGCGTTAGTATGCGTCGTCCCCACGCCCGTGGGGGTGTTTCTGGGTCACGTTTTGAATTCGCTTCATATTCAAGGTCGTCCCCACGCCCGTGGGGGTGTTTCTAATATAACATCCAGATTATGTTATATTCGGATGTCGTCCCCACGCCCGTGGGGGTGTTTCTTTAGCGAGGCCATCCGCACCCATCTGGTAAGCGTCGTCCCCACGCCCGTGGGGGTGTTTCTGCAAACCATTGAATACACGGATGAACAGCGCGGTCGTCCCCACGCCCGTGGGGGTGTTTCTCAATTCACAGGTGAACAAGAGATTGGTGAAACGTCGTCCCCACGCCCGTGGGGGTGTTTCCGCTATCCTAGCGGGTAAAGCTAAAATCGATTTGTCGTCCCCACGCCCGTGGGGGTGTTTCCATAGCGCGGATCTGTGAGCGTTTTGATCTTAGGTCGTCCCCACGCCCGTGGGGGTGTTTCTCGTAATCTGTCATGCCTGTCTGATTGAGTGCGGTCGTCCCCACGCCCGTGGGGGTGTTTCTGTCACTCATGGCGGTATTCCTTCTCCAGCAGGGTCGTCCCCACGCCCGTGGGGGTGTTTCCCGATTGACATCTGAAGAGATTGGAGCTATCCAGTCGTCCCCACGCCCGTGGGGGTGTTTCCAGCTTCGGGCGTCATATTAACCCTCAGAACGAGTCGTCCCCACGCCCGTGGGGGTGTTTCTTATGAAATTGATCCTGATTTCTCAGATGATGAGTCGTCCCCACGCCCGTGGGGGTGTTTCTCGATGTCGGGATACTGGATGTTATATTATTCGGTCGTCCCCACGCCCGTGGGGGTGTTTCTTACCAACTAACAGACAGGAAATCATCAATCGGGTCGTCCCCACGCCCGTGGGGGTGTTTCTAATTTAATAAGTTACGCATAAATAAGCTATCTGTCGTCCCCACGCCCGTGGGGGTGTTTCCCACAAACCGTTATCACGCCTTACAATGCCTTGGTCGTCCCCACGCCCGTGGGGGTGTTTCTGAGCTGATCACCGATGAACGGGTGACACTGAAGTCGTCCCCACGCCCGTGGGGGTGTTTCCTGGAACAACGGTTCGAATGCCGGGGTGTGGGCGTCGTCCCCACGCCCGTGGGGGTGTTTCCGACATCGGCGGGTTCGCGTATCTGGTGGAGTGGTCGTCCCCACATCTGTGGAGGTGAGCAAGAGCTAAAATTCCGCAAAAATGGCAGACAGATCTCATCGTATATCACTAGGTGTATCACTGGAAAACAAAAAGGCACTAACCAATAAAGGAAAATGCCTTTTATTTCAATGAACTAGCGAAGAGCTATTAGTTCATGCCGTATTTTTTCAGTTTCTTGCGCAGTGTACCGCGGTTGATACCCATCATGATTGCAGCACGGGTCTGGTTACCACGGGTGTACTGCATGATAATGTCGAGCATTGGGGCTTCAACTTCGCTCAGAACCATATCGTACAGTTCAGTAACGTCCTGACCGTTCAGTTGCGCCAGATAGTTACGTAAAGCCTGCTGTACGGAGTCACGCAGTGGACGCTGAACAGGTTGATGAGTTTGTGCGTGAGTGACGGTGGTTACCAGTGCCTCAGAAGTCAGGGTTTGATCCAACATAATTTTTTCTGCTCTTCATTATGCAATTGCGTTACTAAAAAACAGCTCCAGTGCGTCAAGTTGCTCTTCAGCACTTGTTAGCGCATTGAAACCTCTGCGGAAATGCTTTGCTGACTCGTATCTCTCCAGATACCAGGCAACATGTTTTCTGGCAAAACGCACTCCTTTGTATTCGCCATAGAACTGATGCAAAGCTGCAACATGTTCCAGCACTATCGTTCTGACTTCATCCCATGCCGGCGATGGCAGATCCGAACCGTGCATCAGGAAGTGGCGGATGCGTTGGAACAACCAGGGTTGTCCTTGTGCTGCCCGGCCAATCATGATGGCATCGGCACCGGTGTACTCCAGTACAGCCTGCGCTTTCTGTGGAGTGTCAATATCACCGTTCGCTATCACAGGAATAGAAATATGCTGCTTGATTGCCCGGATCGTATCGTATTCGGCCTGACCATTGAATAAACACGCACGGGTACGCCCGTGAACAGTCAATGCCTGAACACCACAGGACTCGGCTATTTCAGCAATTTCTACACCATTGCGATGTTCTGTATCCCATCCGGTTCTTATCTTCAGGGTCACAGGTACATCTACCGCAGCGACGACGGTTTGCAGGATCTCGCGCACCAGCGCAGGGTCTTGCAGCAGAGCTGACCCGGCCAAACGACGGTTAATCTTTTTGGCTGGACAACCCATATTGATATCGACAATCTGTGCCCCTTCAGTCACTGAGCGGCGGGCGGCATCAGCCATCCATTCCGGTTCAGCACCTACAATTTGCACAGCGCGTATGCCTGGCTCATCAGCCAAATACATTCGCTTAAGTGACTTGTCGGTATCCCAGGTATCCGGGTTTGCCGACATCATCTCAGAGACCGCCATACCAGCGCCCATTCGCAGACACAACTGCCGGAAGGGCTGGTCTGACACACCGGCCATCGGTGCAACGATCACCGGGGCTGGTAACGAATAAGGTCCGATTTGCATGGCGTTCGCCCCCTAAGCTTGAGGGCGCGTATCTTACGGCTTTTTCACCACGCTGAAAAGGTTAGAAATTGAGCGTAACGTGAAAAAAATGCTTGTATTTTCTGATGAAAATCCTTGCCAAATCGTTTCGCTAACAAGATCAGACAAATACCGGTCTGATCGGCAACCATCAGCCTTTCTTGATGCCATCAAGACGGCACCATTCTTCGCGTTCGGTAGCCGGATTCATCTCAAACCACTGGCTGTAAACTTCCAGCAGTTCCGGTGCCTGACTTTCCAGAATACCGGAAATCGCCATGCGGCCATGTGGTTTAACCAGACCACTGATTAAGCCGGATAACTCGCGCAGCGGACCGGCCAGAATGTTGGCCACCACAATATCCGCCTGCAGATTTTGTGGCTGATCTTCCGGCAGATACAGTTCCAGCTGATCACTGACCCCGTTACGCTGGGCATTGTCACGGCTGGCTTCAATCGCCTGCGGATCGATATCGATACCGATGACGCGTTCCGCGCCGAGTTTCAGCGCTGCAATCGCCAGAATGCCGGAGCCACAGCCAAAATCGACCAGCGTTTTGCCTTTCAGATCCAGGCTGTCCAGCCATTGCAGACAAAGCGCGGTAGTAGGGTGGGTACCCGTACCAAACGCCAGACCCGGATCCAGCAATACATTCACTGCCGTCGGGTCAGGAACATCACGCCAGCTCGGACAAATCCACAAACGTTCGCCAAACTGCATAGGCTGGAAATGTTCCATCCATTCGCGCACCCAGTCCTTATCTTCCAGCAACTCGACCTGATAAGGCACATCTTCACCAAAATGCGTCTGGAAGAAGGCGACAATCGGTGCCGGATCCACCTCCGCGTCAAACAGACCGATGCAGCGGGTATCGCCCCATAATTTGGTTTCACCCGGCAAGGGCTCATAGACAGGCGTATCCTGCGCGTCCATATAGGTAACAGCCTGCGCACCAAGACCCATCAGCATGTTGCTGACTTTGTTCGCGGTCTTGGCAGTGGCATTGATTTTGATTTGGATCCAGGGCATGGCAGTACATCAGGTTATACAAAAAAGTGCGCTATTCTAACATCCGCCGGTGAACGGATAGAATCATCATTTTCCGCTGACGGAAATTAGTCCATGCGAAATGGCATTAGCGGATGAACTTCTCTCGGCGTCAAATCCAGCGACTGGCGTTTCGCCAGATTATGAATCCGGCTTTCCAGCGTGAGTGCGATTGGGCCGGTTAACAATTCTGCCCGCTGCGTAGACACAATCTTGATCGACATCACGCCGAGCTGGTGCAGGCGATCCCGATCCAGATCCGCCACCGTTTCCACATCGGCAATCAGTCGCGTCAGATCGGCCCGCAGAGAAACCAGATTATCTAACCCACCCATGGCTTTCAGATAACTGATGGTCAGATAGTCCACATCCAGCAACAACTCCGGTTCGCTGCTTCGCATCACTGCCTCCGGGGTTGCCATTGCCGCATTGGCAAACTGGATCGGATGCTGGCTGATATAACTGCGTAACTCATACAGCAGAATACCGAATAGCGACATCGGGATGGCAAACCAGACTGCCGGCAACCGGATACTGGAATAAGCAAACTGTTCTTCCTGCAGCCAGCTGCAGCCGTTATTGATAAATCCGAGCACAAGCAGGGCATAGATACAATGCTTCGGTGCCCAGAGCAGTAATAGCAGCAGCAATGGCTGCGCCTGACCTGACGCGATCATCAACAAACTCAGGATACCGTTGAGCACCAGTTTCTGGATTTTTGTTCCCTGAATATTGATCAACGCTTTCTGGAAAATCCAGGAGATACAAAGCACTACCAGCCAAATATACGGGGAGGACAGAAAGGATTGCCACTCGGTGGTGGTCAGATGCAATTTGGCGATGGTGCCGCCGGACAACAGCACCATCGGTTCCAGCCAGAGTAACAATTCGGTGGTCTGGTTCTGGATTAAAAACTGACTGAACAGATTGAGCAGACCTGCTACCGGCAGCGACAGCAGCATGCAGAAAAAACCATTACACAACAGGACAACGGCATCACCCTGGAAAGCCCGTAGCCAGGATGGTAAACGGATTTTCTGTGTATGCGGGGTTGCCCAGACAACCGCATAGCCACTGATCAGTGCCGCAATAATATCGGTTGGAATACTCTCCGGACCTAGGGTATGCAGCAGTTTAGCCAGTAAGACATAGCTCAGACAGGCATTCAGCGGTTGCATATCATACTGATAACGGGTGCGGCTGATAGCCACCGCCATTGCCAGTAATAAGGGCGCAGCCTGTTGTAAGCCATGGAAGATGGTCAGCCAGAGATGTCCGGTATAATCAATATTCGCAATGATGACTTGTGGCATATGTGCAAAAGTCAGCAGCAGAATAGGCAAGACTAACAGGCGCTGTTGATTGTCATCTGACTGGATGGATACCATAACACTTAAAAAATCTGTGAGCGTTGTGGCATTTTAGCTCATAACGAGAAAAATATCAGGATAAATTGTGAGCTTTATCGCATAAAAAAGGCCGCATGTGAGTGCGGCCTTGAAGAAACGAGGCGGACTTACAGTCCTAACTTCTTGTGTAAATAGTGGATATTGGTACCACCATTGTGGAAGTTTTCGTCACGCAGGATTTCTTTGTGCAGCGGAATATTGGTTTTGATACCTTCCACCACAATCTCGTCCAGCGCCTGACGCATACGGGCAATCGCGATATCGCGGTTTTCACCGTAGCAAATCAGTTTACCGATCATCGAATCATAATGCGGCGGTACGGTATAGCCGGAGTAGATATGGGAATCCCAGCGAACACCTAAACCACCCGGCGCATGGAACCACTGGATCTTGCCTGGTGCTGGCAGGAAGGTTTCCGGATCTTCCGCGTTGATACGGCATTCAATGGCATGACCACGAATACGGATCTCGTCCTGTTTGATAGACAGTGGCTGACCGGCTGCGATTTTCAGCTGTTCCTTGATCAGATCCACACCGGTGATCATTTCGGTCACAGGGTGTTCTACCTGAATACGGGTGTTCATCTCGATGAAGTAGAACTCACCGTTTTCATACAGGAATTCGAACGTACCGGCACCGCGGTAGTTGATTTCGATACAGGCCTGAACACAACGCTCACCGATATAACGGCGCATCTCTTCAGTGATGCCCGGCGCTGGCGCTTCTTCAACGACTTTCTGGTGACGGCGCTGCATAGAGCAATCACGTTCACCCAGATAAATCGCGTTACCCTGGCCATCGGCTAAGACCTGGATCTCGATATGACGAGGATTTTCCAGATACTTTTCCATATAGACCATGTCGTTGCCGAAGAACTGACCTGCTTCGGACTTGGTCAGTGCAATGGAGTTCTCCAGATCTTCTTCCTGGCGAACCACACGCATACCGCGACCACCACCACCACCGGCAGCTTTAATGATCACCGGATAGCCGATGCGTTTGGCAATGGCTGCGTTCTGCTTGGCATCATCACCAATCGGACCGCCTGAACCAGGAACACACGGTACACCGGATTTTTTCATGGCATCGATAGCTGACACTTTGTCACCCATCAGACGGATGGTTTCAGCACGCGGACCGATGAAAATAAAACCGGATTTTTCTACCTGTTCGGCAAAATCAGCGTTTTCAGACAGAAAGCCGTAACCAGGATGAATAGCTACTGCACCGGTGACTTCTGCTGCCGCGATAATAGACGGTACGTTCAGGTAAGATTCTTTCGCTGCTGGTTTACCAATGCAGATGGTTTCATCGGCCAGTTTGACGTGCTTCAGATCCCGGTCGGCAGTGGAATGCACAGCTACCGTTTTGATACCCAGTTCTTTGCATGCACGCAGGATGCGCAAAGCGATCTCACCACGGTTAGCAATGACAACTTTATCCAACATAACAAGCTCTCTTATTCGATGATAAACAGAGGCTGATCAAATTCAACGGTATCACCGTTCTCAACCAGAATGCTTTTCACCACACCCGCTTTATCTGACTGGATCTGGTTCATCATCTTCATTGCTTCTACGATGCACAGCGGGTCACCCACTTTCACCGTCTGACCAACTTCAACAAACGCTTTGGCGTCCGGGCTGGAAGAACGGTAGAAAGTACCCACCATTGGTGAACGCAGGGTATAGCCGCTGACCACTTCAGCTGCCGGTGCTGCTGCCGCTACAGGTGCTGCTGCCTGTGGCGCTGGCGCCTGAGGTACTGCGAAATTGACCATAGGTGCAACCTGACCGCTGATTGCACGGCTGATGCGAACAGATTCTTCCCCTTCGGAGATTTCCAGTTCAGCAATGCCGGATTCTTCTACCAGCTCGATCAGTTTTTTGATTTTACGGATATCCATTTGCATTCTCAGTTCAACTTCTTCTGCTTGTTTAATTACGGGATGACCGTTCCAGATGGCGGACGGCCGCTGTGAGTGCGAATTCATACCCATCGGCACCCAGACCGCAGATCACACCTTTGGCTACATCAGACAGATAGGAGTGATGACGGAATGGTTCACGGGCATGGACATTCGATAAATGAATTTCGATAAATGGAATAGCAACACCCAACAAGGCATCACGGATGGCGACGCTGGTATGGGTGAAGGCTGCCGGGTTGATGAGGATGAAATCGACTTTCCCCATCGCCTGATGAATGGTATCGACCAGTTCATATTCCGCATTGGATTGTTTATGCGTTATCTCAACACCTTGCTCGGTTGCCTGTTGTTGTAACCGGCTGACGATATCGTCAAGTGTTGCGGCACCATAGATGCCTGGCTCACGTTTTCCCAGCAAATTCAGGTTAGGGCCGTTAAGCACCAAAATACGGAATTTTGCAGTCATTGAGTCGCTATCCTCTGCAAACATGCAGCTATCTTTCATTTTAATCATTTTCCGGACAGTTCTTGTTTAAAAATTATTCGGAAGATGGTTGTTTTTACGCTGACTGGCAAGATTACCGTAGATTCTTGTACGTTGTCAGCATTTTCATTGGAAAAATAGCAAAAAATGACCAGTGACGCCTCTGTTGTGTGGGACAACGGACCGATCTTGCTCTCTTTGTAAAAAGAGTCGCTTTATTGATGCGTCAAACGGTCAGTCAGGGTAGAATATAACAATACCCTAACATGACGCCATGAGTCAGGAGACACTTAAGAATGCTGAAGCGTGATATGAACATCGCCGATTATGATCCGGAGCTGTGGGCTTCAATCGTGGAGGAAACACAGCGTCAGGAAGAACATATCGAACTGATTGCTTCTGAAAACTACACCAGCCCGCGTGTAATGCAAGCACAGGGATCACAATTAACCAACAAATATGCCGAAGGTTATCCGGGCAAACGTTATTACGGTGGTTGTGAGTTTGTTGATAAAACTGAAACTCTGGCCATTGAACGCGCTAAAGCACTGTTCGGTGCTGTTTACGCAAACGTACAGCCACACTCAGGTTCTCAGGCAAACGCTGCCGTTTATATGGCTCTGCTGAAACCAGGTGATACTGTTCTGGGTATGAACCTGGCACACGGTGGTCACCTGACTCACGGTTCACCGGTTAACTTTTCCGGTAAGCTGTATAACATCGTTCCTTACGGTATTGATGCCAGCGGCAAAATTGACTACGTCGAACTGGAGCGTCTGGCTCTGGAACACAAACCAAAAATGGTTCTGGGTGGCTTCTCTGCGTACTCAGGTGTGGTTGACTGGGCAAAAATGCGTGAAATCGCTGACAAAGTAGGTGCGTACCTGTTTGTTGATATGGCGCACGTAGCAGGTCTGGTTGCTGCCGGTGTTTATCCAAACCCTGTTCCGCATGCTCATGTCGTGACTTCTACTACCCATAAGACACTGGCTGGCCCACGTGGCGGTCTGATCCTGTCTGCGGTCAATGATGAAGAACTGCATAAGAAGCTGAACTCTGCAGTATTCCCAGGTACTCAGGGTGGCCCGCTGATGCATGTTATCGCTGGTAAAGCGGTAGCGTTCAAAGAAGCGATGGAACCTGAATTCAAAGCGTACCAGCAGCAGGTTGTGAAAAACGCCAAGGCAATGGTCGAAGTATTCCTGTCCCGCGGTTACAAAATCGTTTCCGGCGGTACTGAAAACCACCTGTTCCTGGTTGATTTCACTGATCGTGAACTGACTGGTAAAGAAGCTGACGCAGCACTGGGTCTGGCCAACATCACTGTGAACAAAAACTCAGTACCAAACGACCCACGTTCACCATTTGTGACTTCCGGTATCCGTATCGGTTCTCCATCCATCACTCGCCGTGGTTTCAAAGAAGCTGAAGCGAAAGAACTGGCTGGCTGGATCTGTGACGTGCTGGACAATCACACTGATGAAGCGGTCATTGCTGCTATCCGTACCAAAGTACTGGATATCTGCAAACGCTTCCCTGTATATGCATAATTTGTAACAGATTATGTGATACGAACAGCCGGCTTTATGCCGGCTGTTTTTTTATTGGCGTTTCGGGGATCTCTGATAAACTGGCAAAACCGACAGATTTCAGGATTAAGCACAGATGCATTGTCCATTTTGTAATGCCGATGACACGAAGGTTATTGATTCGCGCCTGGTAGCGGACGGGCATCAGGTACGCCGCCGGCGGGAATGCCTGGTTTGTCATGAGCGTTTTACTACATTTGAGATGGCCGAACTGGTCATGCCCCGAGTAATAAAAAGCAATGGTGTCCGCGAGCCCTTTAACGAAGATAAATTGCGTAATGGCATTCAGCGGGCACTGGAAAAACGGCCGGTCAGCACCGAGCTGATTGAACAAAGTATCAACCGGATAAAATCAAATCTGCGGGCCACCGGCGAACGCGAGATCATGTCCAAGATTATCGGTAATCTGGTCATGGAAGAACTGAAGCAACTGGATAAAGTCGCTTATATCCGGTTTGCCTCTGTCTATCGCAGTTTTGAAGATATCCGTGAATTTGGTGAAGAGATCGCACGTCTGGAGAAATAAGTGTTTTCTGCCGAAGATCATCTGTATATGAGCCGCGCTTTGCAACTGGCAAAGCAGGGGTGCTTTACCACTTCTCCGAACCCGAATGTGGGTTGTGTGATTGTGTCTGACGGGGTGATAGTCGGTGAAGGCTTTCATCTGCGCGCTGGCGAACCGCATGCGGAAGTCCATGCGTTGCGGATGGCGGGCGATAAGGCGCGGGGTGCAACAGCCTACGTGACGCTGGAACCCTGTTCCCATTTTGGCCGGACGCCCCCCTGTGCGGACGCGCTGGTCAAGGCGGGCGTTGCCCGTGTAGTCGCGGCAATGGAGGATCCGAATCCGCAGGTTTCAGGCCGGGGTATGCGCCGGCTGGCCGAGGCTGGTATTCAGGTTCAGTCGGGGTTGCTGCAACCGCAGGCAGAAGCACTGAATCCCGGCTTTATCAAACGGATGCGTCATGGCTTGCCGTATGTCCGGCTGAAACTGGCCGCCAGTCTGGATGGCCGCACCGCATTGGCCAACGGACAGAGCCAGTGGATCACCTCGCCGGCTGCCAGAGCCGATGTGCAGCGCTGGCGGGCACAAAGCAGTGCCATTCTGACCGGGGCGGACACCGTGCTGGCAGATGATCCTTCACTGAATGTCCGCTGGACGCAATTCCCTTCATCCTTACAGGAAACATATCCTGCAGAAAACATTCGTCAGCCGGTGCGCGTCATTGTCGATTCGCAGCAGCGCATTGAACCATCCGCAAGGCTGTTCTCCATTTCCGGCGAGATCTGGCTGGCACGACAGGAAGCGCAGGGGCAATGGCCGGAGCAGGTGCAGCAACTGATCGTCCCTCTGGCAGACTCGGGCAAGCTGGATCTGACTTCGCTGATGCAGATACTGGCACAACGTCACATGAATGAGATCTGGGTCGAAGCGGGTGCCACACTGGGTGGCGCTTTATTACATGCCGGACTGGTCGATGAACTGATTGTTTATCTCGCCCCCAAACTGATGGGAAATCCTGCGCGGGGTCTGGTCAATCTGCCTGAGTTTCAGCATATGTCTGAAGTTACCGGCTGGCAGTGGCAGGATGTCCGTAAAGTCGGTAATGACTTGCGCTTAATCTTACGTCCGAATAAGGAATAACGATGTTTACCGGAATTATTGAAGCGGTAGGTACACTCGCGGCGATACAACCGAAAGGTGAGGATGTTTCTGTCCGGGTAAAAAGCGGTAAGCTGGATTTATCAGATGTGAAACTGGGCGATTCAATCGCTACCAATGGTGTGTGTCTCACCGTTGTGGCATTAACCGGCGATGGCTATATCGCGGATTTATCGCTGGAAACGCTACAGCGCAGCAGTTTTGCCTTCTATCAGGCCGGACAACAGGTCAATCTGGAGCGGGCGCTGACACCCAATACCCGCTTGGGCGGACATCTGGTTTCCGGACATGTTGATGGTGTTGGTGAAATCGTGGCGGTCAAACAGCTTGGCCGGGCGAAAGAATACTGGATCAAGGCGCCAGACGAACTGGCGAAATACATTGCAGAAAAAGGTTCAATTACCGTTGATGGTATCAGTCTGACGGTAAATGCGATCGACGGTGCGCGTTTCAAGCTGACCATTGTGCCACATACCAGCGGTGAGACCACGGTCGATGAATGGCAGACCGGCGTGAAAGTTAATCTGGAAGTGGATGTGATTGCACGTTACCTGGAACGTTTGTTGCTGGGTGACAAAGCCGCACAATCCACGCAAAGCAACATCACCATGGAAATGCTGGCAAAGAACGGTTTTCTGCGATAACTGACTAAGGGGATGTCATGGCTATCAGTAAGATTGAAGAGATTATTGAAGATTTTCGTCAGGGTAAGATGGTTATTCTGATGGACGATGAAGATCGGGAAAATGAAGGCGATATCTTGATGGCAGCATCCATGGTGCGCCCTGAAGATATCAACTTTATGGCGCGTTATGGCCGTGGGCTGATCTGTCTGACACTGTCGAAAGCCCGCTGTCAGCAACTGGATCTGCCGTTGATGGTCGATAAAAATGAAGCGCAGTTTTCCACGGCATTCACCGTGACCATCGAAGCGGCGGAAGGGGTGACCACAGGTATTTCCGCAGCGGATCGCGCCCGTACTATACAGGCCGCTGTCGCACCGGATGCCAAGCCAAGCGATGTGGTGCAGCCCGGCCATATTTTCCCGCTGATGGCACAGGATGGTGGCGTTCTGACCCGCAATGGGCACACTGAAGCTGGCTGTGATCTGGCGCGTCTGGCTGGTCTGGAACCTGCTGCCGTGATTGTCGAGGTTCTGAATGAAGATGGCACCATGGCGCGCCGGCCGGATCTGGAGATCTTTGCCGAAGAACATGGAATCAAGCTGGGTACCATTGCCGATCTGATCGAGTACCGCAATCAGCATGAAACCACCATTCAGAAAGTATCCCAGTGTCATCTGCCGACCGAATACGGTGAATTCGAACTGACCACATTCCGTGATACCATTGATAATCAGCTGCATTTTGCATTGAGCAAGCCCCAGAAAGATCCATCCAAACCCGTACTGGTGCGTGTACATCTGCATGACTACCTGAATGATGTTCTGAATAGTCAGCGTGGTAATCCGCGCAGTTGGCCGCTGGATAAGGCGATGAGCCGGATTAATGCAGAAGGTGGTATCGTCGTTATCATCGGTCATGAAAACAGTCAGGAAGAGTTGCTGGGCCGGCTGGAACATTACGCTGCCGTCGATGCTGGCCAGACGAGTGAAATCTGCAAACCGGGCATTGCTTCCCGCCGGGTTGGCGTTGGCTCGCAGATCCTGAAAGCAATGGGCGTGAAACAGATGCGTCTGCTTAGCTCACCGAAACGCTATGTACTTTCCGGGTTTGGCCTGGAAGTCGTGGAATACATCAGTGAATAACTGATCTTGTGGCGCGTGTTTTGGTCATGCGCTGAATGTGATAGAATTATCAGGTTTTGTTTATCTGACATAACAGATTATAGGATTACCCATGAAAGTGATTGAAGGCGTCATCCCGGCTCCACAGGCCAAAATTGCGATCGTAGTGTCTCGCTTTAACAGTTTCATCAACGACCGTCTGGTAGAAGGTGCACTGGATACGTTGAAACGTCAGGGTCAGATTGCTGACGAAAATATCACTTTGGTGAAGGTGCCTGGTGCCGTTGAACTGCCTCTGGCGGCAAAACGTCTGGCCAAGAGCAAACAGTTTGATGGCATCGTTGCACTGGGTTGCGTTATCCGCGGTGGTACTGCTCATTTTGAGTATGTATCCGGTGAATGCGCCAAAGGTCTGGCTCAGGTTGCACTGGAAGCTGAAATTCCGGTTGCATTCGGTGTATTGACTACCGAAAACATTGAACAGGCTATTGAGCGCGCCGGTACCAAAGCGGGCAACAAAGGCGTTGAAGCTGCACTCAGTACTTTGGAAATGATTAATGTCATGAACGCCCTGGGCGCATGATAGGAGAGAAAGATTGAAACCTGCTGAACGCCGTAAGGCGCGCCAGTTAGCGCTGCAAGCTGTTTATCAGTGGCAGCTGACTCAGGACAACGTAGCCGACATCGCAGAACAGTTTAAACTTGAGCAGCCAACCAAAGGCGTTGATCTGCCATATTTCGAACTGTTGCTGACCGGTGTTGCCACGAACGTATCCAACCTGGACGCCACCTTTTCCCCATTCCTGTCTCGTAAGCTGGACGATCTGGATCAGGTAGATAAAGGTGTGTTGCGTCTGGCCTGTTACGAACTGATGTATTGCAAAGATGTGCCGTATAAAGTTGTGATCAATGAAGCAATTGAACTGGCAAAATCATTTGCAGCGGATGACAGCCATAAGTTCGTGAATGGTGTACTGGATAAAGTGGTTAAACAAATGGGACTGCGCCAGTAGTCTGCGTTTGCGTTAACACATACATCATGAAGATCCCCGTTTTTTCTGCTGGAAGGACGGGGATTTTTGTTATCAGAGGAATAATTCATGGGTGAGTTTGAACTGATCCAGCATTATTTTGCTTCACAGGCTTCAGTCCGTGATGATGTGGAACTTGGCATCGGTGACGACTGCGCCTTGCTGAATATCCCTGCCGGGGAATGTCTGGCCGTGACCACGGATTCGCTGGTCAGTGGTATTCATTTTTTCGCGGATATTGATCCTTTCGCACTGGGACATAAGGTCCTGGCGGTCAACCTTTCCGATTTGGCAGCCATGGGGGCTTACCCGCGCTGGGTGTCGCTGGCGATTACACTGCCTGAAGCCAACGAGTCCTGGCTGGCTGAATTTGCCCGTGGATTTCATGCGCTGGCGACAAAGCATAATGTGGCGCTGATCGGCGGAGATACAACCCGCGGACCGCTTTCTGTTACTGTTTCCGCAAAAGGTACCGTGCCGGCCAGGCAGGCCTTGCGCCGCAGCGGTGCGAAAGCCGGTGACGCTGTTTATATCAGCGGTAGCCTAGGGGCGGCGGCATTGGCCGTGCAGCAACGGATTCATAATCTGCATATCCCTGATGACGCGTTACAGACATGCCAACAGCGAATGGATTATCCGCAGCCTCGCTGTGAGCTGGGCCTGGCTTTGCGGGATATCGCGAGTAGTGCACTGGATCTATCTGACGGGCTTTCCGGTGATCTGATGCATATTCTGCGTGCCTCTGGTGTGGCGGCCGAAATCGAGTTAAGCACGCTGCCTGTGGATCCGGCGGTGGTGCAGAGCGTAACCCCCGAGCAGGCATTGCAACTGGCTTTGGGCGGAGGGGATGACTACGAGCTTTGTTTCACAGTGCCGGCGGAACATGAAAACAGACTCCATGAATTGGCTACGTCACTGACACTACCGTTGACACGAATTGGTGCTATCACCGCCGGTACCCCTCATATCACCTGGTATCATCAGGGCAAACCTGTCGAATTACATATCAATGGCTGGGAGCATTTTCACCATGGTGAAACTGGAAAAACATCATAAAAGCCGTGATGCGTTGGAGAAGTTAAACTGGCGTAATCCGCTGCACTGGCTGGCGACAGGTTTTGGTTCCGGATTATCGCCGGTGGCGCCCGGTACGTTCGGCACACTGGCTGCCATCCCGTTTTACTGGTTGATGATGGATTTACCGTTAGCGGTCTACATTGCGATCACCGCTATTGCAGCCATAGCCGGCATCCGGATTTGCCAGTCAGCCACGAACGCCATCGGCCAGTCGGATCATGGTTCGATCGTCTGGGATGAATTCGTGGGTTTCTGGATCACCATGATCGCCGCTCCCAAAGGCTTACTCTGGTTACTGACGGGTTTTCTGCTGTTTCGCCTGTTCGATGTGATCAAGCCCTGGCCAATCCGCTGGCTGGATCGTTATGTCAAAGGCGGTCTGGGTATCATGATCGATGATGTGCTGGCAGGGGTATTCGGTTTGATCGTGATGCAGATATTGGCACATTTCTTTTGAGTTATGTGGCGCATACCAAAGAAGTATGCGCACGAATCCTTTATGATGGGACTTTATTCCCAGCAGGAAGCAGATGGGCCTTTAACATCGGCATTGGTTATGGTTAATGTCGGACAGTCTGAATCTGCTGTTTGGCTGCCTGCAGCTGATGCGGTCAAGGTATAGGTTGGTACACCACTGCTGCTAACAGAAGCTGAAAAATTATAATAAGTGCTTGATGGACTTCCAATATTACTCATCGTGCTGGTATATGAACCGTTTTTTACCCGCCATTCTTCCTGCCGTAACTGGGCAGACAGAAGTCCTTCAATTGCTTCAGCACGGTGTGACCGTAATATAAAGTTCTGATAACTCGGGTAGGCTATGGTAGCCAGAATGGCAACAACAGCGACGACTATCATAAGTTCCAGCAAGGTGAAGCCTCTGGAATTATTTTTCATATTTACCTACCTCTTTCAGAGTACGATTTAAACTAATAAGAATGGTCTTGTTTTATTCTGGTTGAAAAAGACCTCAATGCCAAGGAGAGAGCACGTGAGATCGCAAATTTCCGGTTTTACTCTAATGGAACTGATCATCACCATACTGGTGATGACGATTCTGCTGGGTATAGGAGTGCCGAGTTATCTGCAGTTTAAGGAGGATAATACCCTACAGGGTGCTGCTCAGGCGCTGTACGCAGATATTCAGTTTGCCCGTAGTGAGGCGATTAAACGCAACACGGATGATATAACCGTTTCCTTATTCCAGACAGGTGACAACTGGTGTTATCAGGTTTCTGATAATCCGGATTGTGGCAGTTGCGGAGATACTGATTGCGATATCCATGATGATGGTATAATGCGTGGTGTCAGTTGGAGCAGCTACCCCAGGGTCAGCATGACCAGCAATACCTCCAGCGTTACGATTCAGTCTCAAAGAACAATCATGAATACTAACCGAATCATATTTTCTTATGGTGAGACAGGGAAAGAAATAGAAGTGAGAACAACATCACTGGGACGGGTTTTTATGTGTACGCCTATCGGTAAAGCTGGTTTGACGGGGGTGGATAAATGTCCATCATCACCTTAAAAAAGAGCCTCCTGACAATGAAGAAAATGAAAGGTTTTTCATTGATAGAACTGATGGTTGCCATGGTGGTTGGCTTATTTGTGGCGGCGATTGTGGCTACTATGTATGTCAGCATCATTCGTGCTAATTCGACGACAGTGCAGGTATCCCGGTTAAATCTGGATATGCAGGCGGCTCTGGATATCATCGCCCGCGATATTCAACGCACCGGGTATGCCAGCGGTGCAGAAGCTGCACTGGAAAGAGATAGTACAGGCAATCCGACCAGCAGCGCGGCTTCTAATGCTGTTCATACCGCAATGTTTTCTGCTTATGCGTCAGATGGTTCAACACTGGACTTGCAGAATAACTGCATTTTGCTGCGATATGATGCAAACGGTGATGGTTCAATTACCGGAGGTGCCAATCCACCGGAAATTATTGCATACAGTTATGTTTCTGGTGCCAACTCAGTTGTATATCGGGAATTTAACACAGCAGGTTCTCAATCGTGCACTGTAGATAATACATGGCAGGTATTAGCTGGTGGCGATGGTCATCTGGATATTACAGGTCTCACTTTTGTTCTCGATCCGGTAAGTAGTGGATATGCGACTAGTGGTGCCTACAACACTACGGGCCAGCGTTTTGTCCGGATACGAATTGCAGGTAGAAGTAGCACAAACAATGACATTCAGCTGAGGCTTGATCGTATAGTGAGGTTACGCAATGACCAATTTGAATAAAGAGTCAGGCTTTATAACCTTAACGGTTGTGTTAATTATTGTTCTGCTGATTACCGCGTTGTCATTGATGACCGGAAAAATGCTGATGGGTGAACAGCGTTCGGCATCAAATCAGGTTCGTTATCATGAAGCCATGAATGCGGCGCAGGCCGGGCTGGATAAAGGTATTGCTCAGCTAATGAGTGATTTTGACAATCGGGCTGATTTAAAACATCAGACAGCAGTTCCCTATTATCAGGTTTCTTTTGGCAACGTTTCTGAGATTGCGCTGGGTGATAATATCATTAGGTCTGTGACTATTCGTTCTGTTGGTACTGCAGGTTATTCGGCCAGTTCGGCTACTTCTACAGATGCTGAATCACGAGTGGCAGTCAGTCAGCAGGTTATAGAAATACCCACTCTTTCCTCACTTCCTGATGCTCCTCTTACGGTTGCTGCAGGGACTGCTATTGGTGGTAACCTGGCTATTGTGGCAAATCCTAATGGCGGGGGAGCTGGTGTTCCTTTGTCAGTCTGGTCAAGAGAAGTGGTTGATATCGGCGCTTCTTTTGCATCTTGTGGCAGAGAGGAATATGATTATACAGGTAACAGCGGTTGTAAAACCGCAGCATATAGTTCTAATAAAAATGGTAAGCAAGCAGATATTGTTGAAGATGATAAGATTAATTTTCCCCCGGATAGTGCATCCTTATTGGCCTATATTTTTGCAGGAAGCTCGACGGTAGAAGAGGTAATTTCGGATACAATCCAATCTAATCCAACGGATTATGAAGATAGGGTCGGTGTAAATAAAACTGGGTTAGCAGATTGCAGCAGTTTGAATGCGTCATCCAGTGGGCGATATATTATTAATGGAAACTGTGCTCCCTCTGGTACTGTTGGTAGCAAAGATCATCCAGTAGAATTATTAGTTGTGGATGGTGATTTAACATTAAATGCAAATGCTATTATATATGGATTGGTTTTTGCCTTTGATACAGCTAATAGTCCAGATTATCCATCAACAGCGACCTATGATATGAAAATTAATGGTACAGCCTCTGTTTATGGTGTGGTTGTCTCTAATTATAAATTAAAAATTAGTAATGGTGGTTTTAACGCAGTCTATGATCCTGATGTGTTAACAAATTTGAGTAATAAATCAAAAAGAATCGTTGCAATAGTGCCTGGTAGTTGGCGGGATTGGGAATAGGAGGCCTGAATGAAAAGTTTTAATAGGCAAAATGGTGTCGCTTTACTTGAGGTGCTTATTGCATTTGTCATTGTTATGGTCAGTGTTGTTGCTTTATTTCAATTACATAATAAATATCTGCAAAATGAAATAGCATCCAGCACTCGTTTAACAGCGTTGAATCTGGCTGAAAGTAAACTGGATGATTTGAGAACATTTGGCAGTTTAACTGTGAGCTCGGGTGTTCCTGCATATGATGATATTCTGAGTGACAAGGGCGGCACGATAGTTAGCGGAGCGGTATCTGTTGGAAACTTTAATTATAATCTCCATTGGACATCCACTGATGCAGGTGATGGAAGCAAAGATATCAAGGTAACAGTCAGTTGGAATAATGGTAATGATGAAGTTAGTCTATATGGTAGCATAGCTCGCGCAGATCGCATCAGTGAGGCAAAACTAATCAGTACTGGCTCTATTAAAGAATATAATCCTCAAGTTGTTTATACACCAGGGATTGCTCCTGATATCGTTTCAATTACACTTCCCGATGGCAGTAAAAAAGAAACTACCAAACCATTGCCGACGATTAAAAATAGCGATAATGGCTTAATGAATGTGAGTTTTGAAACTGTCACATATAAAAACAGTAATACACAAGTGCTGGATGATTATGCAACCGTATCCTGTGATTGCTCTTATACAGATCCTGCAATAGCTTTTAACCCTGCAGAACCAACATTAACAGATGATGGTTTATTATATTGGAAATTTGGGACTAAGTCTTCATCCACTAAAAGTCGGGGTACATCAACAACATCTACTTTATGCAATACTTGTTGTCAAAACCATTTCGATGGAAATAAAAGTAAATTTGAAGAGGTTTATAATCGTTTAAATGTTGGTGGAGATAAATATAATATTACTGGCAGCGTATATCCGCCAATATATACTTCGACTTCTTCAGGGAAATATTATGATTCTTGTCGTTTAATGCGGATTGATGGTTACTATAAGCCACTGCCAGATTGGAACTTGGTGAAGTTGGTTGTTATGAGCAAAGATTTCCTTACTGTAAAAGATGAAAATTTAACCAATTATCAAAATTATGTTTCCTATGTTGTCATGAAATATGTTGAATGGCAGCGATCTAACTGGTCTTCAAGTTGGCCTGTAGGTTCACTTTCAGATGTTAATATTTTGGATTTTGATGCTTGGTATGATGCTAATCCAAATAGTAATAGAGATGCAAACGGCGATAAGATGGCGTTATCGTTAAGCGTAACTGATAATAGTATCCAATTAATATCTAGAGGCATCTTTGTTGACAATCTGTCACCTGACTGGTTAGAGGAGTATCATGCATCTACTGTTGATATCAGTAAAGTTCCTTTTTACGATATTAATATGACGCTCTTAACTCGTTGGCATCCAAATGACACAACAAATAATGATGATGACGTTAGTAAAATTCGAGTCTTAAATGAGGCTATGAGTGGTCCGCAGAATAAGGCAACTGGTTCTTATTATTCAGATTATTATCGAAGAGGTGTTCTTACTCCTGTGACTCCTGGTGGTCCATATCAAGTGACTGCAGAAGCGTATTACGGTAATTCAGCTATTTCTGCATATATTCAAAACCCTAAAAAAGACGAGGTCAGTGTATCCGATCCTACTCAAGCATCAATTAAAGGAATATTGAATGTTACAGTGACTGGTTCTACTACAAAATATAAGGTCCGTGGACGGGTATATTGTTTTGATAGCTATAACTCAAATTCTAATAAATATACTCTTTGTAGTGGAAGTTCCCCGGTCATCTCAATTACACCTGACTCAACCTGTTATCTCGAGCCTAAAGAAGGTTCGACAGATAGTGTGTATAAATATCAAGTGTATGAATGTGATATTAATCCTGGTGCCTCAATCACAGCATCATTTTCTATTAACCAAACTGATTATGACTTTGTGCCTAACCCTGCAAGTATTACTACCACTGCAACACAAAGTATTACCAATGGTGGATGTGTGGTTTTTTACAAACAGGGCATTCCAAATCCAAATTTAACATGTCCTACAACTGCACCTTGAAATTTGAAGAGGGCGGCAATAGCCGCCCTCTCTGTTTCCATCTCTGTACTTTCTTTCCGTTTGCCCATTCATATGTCATCTGCACTAAAACAGAACATTATCAATGGCATCCCTGTTTTCAGTTTGTTACAAATCTGAGTGTTTTTGGTTAAAATCGACGGTAAAGATTGATGCGGATTCAATATTATCCTTTTCAAATTTCGGACTCAAACTGCCATTTTGTGTTGGTTATTTCAGAATGTGCGCAATTTTTTGCCTTTTTTATTTAATTTTGTGAAATAGCTAGTCTTCTGGAATCTAATTCTGTTTTTTATTGTTTCTCTGAACATATCTTCCTTATAAGATAAATCTCTTGTCCTGGCCTGAAGTGTGCACTTCTGGTCTCTCAATACCGTGTTTTCGTTACTAGACTAGAGGTCGACGGATGTCCCTGCTGGAAGTCAGAAATTTAAGAATTGAATATCCCTCCCGTCATGGGGTGATGGCGGCAGTGAAAGATCTGTCATTCTCGATTGAGAAAGGCGAAATTCTGGGGGTGGTCGGCGAGTCTGGTGCCGGCAAATCAACCATTGGTAATGCCATCATTGATTTGTTAAGCCCTCCGGGCCGCATTGCCCGGGGTGACGTCTTTCTGAATGGTGAAAAAATTTCCGGGTTGTCGCCGGATGCTATCCGGGAAATCCGTGGTGCCAGAATCGGTTTTATTTTTCAGGACCCGATGACGTCGCTGAACCCGCTGTTTACGGTGGAACAACAGCTGGTCGAAACCATGCTGGCGAATACCGAACTGAAACCGGACGAAGCGTATGAAAAAGCGCTGGAACTGATGGAGGCGGTGGGTATTCCGCAACCGGAACTGCGTATCAAACAATATCCGCATCAGTTCTCCGGTGGCATGCGGCAGCGTGTGGTGATTGCGATTGCACTGTGCTGTGATCCGGATTTGATCATTGCTGACGAACCGACAACGGCACTGGATGTCTCCATTCAGGATCAGATCCTGCAACTGATTAAAAAGCTGTGCAAAGAGCGTCAGGTTGGCTGCATGCTGGTCACCCATGACATGGGGGTGGTGTCGAACATCACTGATCGCGTCGCGGTGATGTATCGTGGTGATCTGGTAGAAATCGGTACCACCGAACAGGTCCTGGGTGCGCCGAAACATCCTTATACCCAGAGTCTGATTTCTGCAGTGCCGCGTTCCGATGTTAAACTGGTGCGTTTCCCGCTGGTCTCTTATATCGAATCCGCTGAACAGCCGGTGTCGATTGATCTGAAAAATCACTGGCTGGGACAACAGCAGGAACACCGGGAATATCAGGGTGCTCTGCTGCAGGTGAAAGATATCAGCCTGCGTTTCCTGACCAAGGATTCTATTTTCCCGTCGCGCCGTGAATATGTGCAGGCGAATAATCACGTCAGTTTTGAAATCAATGAAGGTGAAACCTTCGGTCTGGTCGGGGAGTCCGGTTCCGGCAAATCAACGATTGCCCGCGTGATCACCGGTTTGTACCCACCGCACGAAGGTCAGGTCATCTTTGAAGGGATTGATCTCACGGCGCTAAAAACGGAAAAAGAGCGTCGCCCGTTCCGCCGGGCGATGCAGATGGTATTTCAGAATCCGTACTCATCGCTGAATCCGCGCATGAAAGTGGCGGATATTATTGCCGAGCCTATCCGTTTCCATCACTTGGCGGAAAATGAACGTCAGATCCAGGATATCGTCGGCGATCTGCTGGATCACGTCGGGCTGGGTCACAAGGCCGGCGTGAAATATCCGCATGAGTTCTCTGGTGGTCAACGCCAGCGTATTTCCATCGCCCGCGCACTGGCGACGCGTCCTCGTTTGCTGATTTGTGATGAACCAACCTCCGCGCTGGATGTATCGGTACAGGCGCAGATCCTCAACCTGCTGAAAGATCTGCAGCAGGAGCTCAAACTCACCATGTTGTTCATCAGTCACGATTTGCCGGTTATCCGTCAGATGTGTGACCGGATTGGTGTGATGCAAAAAGGAACTTTGCTGGAAGTGGCGAAAACAGAAGATCTGTTCTTGTCACCACAGCATGAGTACAGCCGTAAGCTGATATCACTGATGCCGGAATTTAAAGGCATGAGCCGCGCTGGTCTGCAGATTGCGGATGAATTGGCAGCCGTGAATCAGTCTTCAAATTAATAAAACAGGGAGCTTTAGATGAAAACAGGAATAAGCAAAATTACCGCTTTGTTACTGGCTGCCGGCATCTCTATGCCGTTGTATGCTGCTGATGTCAAAGTTGCTTTAGATGCTGATCCGGAATCGCTGGATATCTATGAACAACTGTCCGGCGGTATTCTGCAATACGCTCACATGTCTTTTGATCCGCTGGTGCGTTTTACCAAAGACATGAAATTTGAAGGCCGTCTGGCTGAGTCATGGGAACAGGTGGATGCCAAAACTGTTCGTTTCCATCTGCGTAAAGACGTGAAATTCCACTCTGGCAATGCGTTCACTGCGGACGACGTGGTGTGGACTTATAACCGTATTATGAAGTCAGAAGACTATAAAGGTCTGTTTGAAGTTTACGACGGCATGAAGAAAATCGACGATTACACCGTTGATTTAGTGGCTAAAGTGCCATATCCGCTGGTACTGCAGAACGCGACTTATCTGTTCATCATGGATTCCAAATTCTATACCGGTAAAACCGAAGACGGTAAAGACAAGGATGAAATCGTCAAAGCGGCCAATACCTACGCGGCGAACCATGTTTCCGGTACCGGTCCGTTCAAGCTGGTTTCCCGTGAACAGGGCGTGAAACTGACCCTGGAACGTAACAAGGATTACTGGGATAAAAAGTCACCAGGTAACGTTGATAAGCTGACGGTAGTGCCAATCAAAGAAGATGCGACCCGCGTAGCAGCACTGTTGTCTGGCGACGTGGACATGATCGCACCGGTGGCGCCGAACGATCAGAAACGTGTTCAGTCTGACTCAAATCTGCAGATGGTCACTGAAACCAGTAACCGTATCGTGATGTTTGAGCTGAACCAGAATGTGGTTCCTCAGTTCAAAGATCAGCGCGTACGCGAAGCGGTGAATCTGGCGGTTAACCAGAAAGGTATTGTCGACAAGATCATGAAAGGCTTCGCAACTCCGGCAGGCCAGATGAGCCCTGAAGGTTATCTGGGCCATACTCCGGATCTGGTGCCCCAGTATGATCTGAAGAAAGCCAAAGAGCTGATGCAAGCGGCGGGTCAGGAAAAAGGCTTCGAGATCACCATGATCGCGACCAACAACCGCTATATCAATGATGCTAAGATCGCTGAAGCAGTGGCCAACATGTTGTCCAAAATCAACATCAAGGTCACGCTGAAAACCATGCCTAAAGCACAATACTGGCCTGAGTTTGATAAGTGTGCTGCGGGTATGCAACTGATCGGCTGGCAGTCAGATACACAGGATTCCGGAAACTATTTCGAATATCTGGTACAGACCCGTAACGATAAAACCGGTAAAGGTCAGTACAACTGCGGTGGTTACTCCAATGCCGAAGTGGATAAGCTGATTGCTGAATCCAATGGTGAAGTGGACGTTGCCAAACGTACCGCCATGCTGCAGCAGATTGAAAAAATCCTGATGAAGGATGCAGCTTACCTGCCTCTGGAATGGCAAAACCTGTCCTGGGCGGCGAAATCCAAACTGGACATCAAACCTATCGTCAATGGTCTGGATTTCCCATACTACGGCGATCTGAAAGTAAAAGAGTAATGTGATGCGGAGCCGGCGATAGTACCGGCTCCAAATCCTTTTTTATTAAAATGCAGGATCTTCGTGCATGCTGACTTTTTTGTTTAAACGACTGGTGCAGGCCATTGTCGTGATGTTGGTGATTAGTCTGGTAGCATTCGCTATTCAGGATAATCTGGGTGATCCGTTGCGTGAAATGGTCGGACAAGGTGTGTCTGAAGCGCAGCGTGAAGTATTGCGTAACCAGCTGGGATTAAATGATCCGTTCATGGTTAAGTATTCCCGTTTCCTGGCCAATGCGCTGCATGGTGATTGGGGAACATCCTTTATTTTTAAAAAACCGGCGCTGGATATTATCCTCGGTAAGCTGGTGGCGACACTGGAGCTGGTGTTTGCCGCTACGTTTTGGATCATCTCGATCTCGATCCCGGCCGGCGTGTATTGCGCCATTAAACCGCGCAGTATGGGCACCAAGCTGATCATGGGTGTCAGCACCATCGGTATTTCCGTACCGGTCTTCCTGACTGCGATTCTGCTGATGTATGTCTTCTCGATCGAACTGGGCTGGCTGCCGTCTTATGGACGGGGCGAGACGGTTAATCTGCTGGGATGGGAATCCGGTCTCTTTACCATTGATGGCTTAAAGCACCTGTTACTGCCTTCCATTGCGCTCTCTTCCATCATGTTGCCGCTGTTTATCCGTCTGGTGCGGGCTGAGATGTTGGAGGCACTGAGTGCCGAATATGTCAAATTTGCCTGGGCGAAAGGGCTGGATAAAAACAAAGTGTGGTTCCGACATGCGCTGAAAAACACCATGCTGCCGGTGATCACAGTGGGTGGTGTGCAAATCGGCTCAATGGTGGCGTATACCATTCTGACGGAAACAGTGTTCCAGTGGCCAGGCACCGGCTTCCTGTTTCTGGAAGCCATCACCCGCGTGGATACACCGCTGATCACGGCTTATGTCATTTTTGTCGGACTGGTGTTTGTGGTGACCAATACGCTGGTCGATCTGCTGTATGGTCTGATCAACCCAACTGTCAAACTGACGTCCAAGGGGAGCTAAGATGTCACAACAAGCAACAATGACTCGCTGGCAACGCTTCCGTCAGTCAGATCTGGTTTACTATTTCCTTAAAGACAAGGTGGCGATGACCTGCTTTGTCATCTTTGTGCTGTATGTGGTGCTGGCAACGCTGGCACCGTGGCTGGCGCCACATAACCCGTATGATCCATCGACCTATGACATTATGGATGCAGAAATGCCACCGTCATGGATGGAAGAGGGGGATGCCAATTTCCTGCTGGGTACCGATAACCAGGGCCGCGATATTTTAAGTACTATCCTGTACGGTTCACGGGTATCGCTGATCATTGGTCTGTGTGCCGTCGCGTTACAGCTGGCATTCGGGGTGGTGATTGGTCTGGTTGCGGGCTATGCCGGCGGTCGGGTGGATAACCTGCTGATGCGTATGGCGGATATCCAGTTGTCATTCTCGACCATGATGGTTGCCATCATCGTTTCTGCTATTTTTCAGGCGATGCTGGGCGGTGAGTTCTACTCGCAATATGCCATCCTGATGCTGGTGCTGATCATCGGTATCTCTGAATGGCCGCAGTATGCCCGTACCGTGCGTGCGTCTGTGCTTTCCGAGAAGAAGAAAGAGTATGTCGAAGCGGCACGCGTGATGGGCTTTAAGGCGCCGCGTATCATGTTCCGTCATATTCTGCCGAACTGCCTGTCACCTATTCTGGTTATTTCCACTGTGCAGGTAGCGAATGCCATCATGTCAGAAGCGGCATTATCATTCCTCGGTCTGGGTATGCCGGTAGATAAGCCATCGCTCGGCTCACTGATCAGCATTGGTTTTAACTACATCTTCTCCGGCTCCTGGTGGATCACGGCATTCCCAGGGATCTGTCTGGTGGTGCTGGTGCTGGTTATCAACCTGCTGGGTGACTGGCTGCGCGATCTGTTCAATCCGAAGATTTATAAAGACTGAGTCTTATCAGGATCAGACAGAAATAAAAAAGGGAAGCCAGAGTCGGCTTCCCTTTTCGTATCTGTATTTCTCTTTTTTGTTTACGCGTTATGCGATGATTGAGCCTTCATCATTGCGTTGATCCGGCGGCAACTGGCAGACACTCTGAATGGCGAAACGGACATACATCACTTCCAGCGCAATAAATAACAGTCCGGCAAAAGGCAGTGTTAATCCCAATACACCGATCAGCATATCCATGATCATGGCGGGCGTCAGCGCAACCGCACACAGGCGGACAAACGAGTTATAACGCAGTGTCACGCCTTGTCTTCTGGCCAGCCATCCGGCAAGTAGGGCATACACCATCGCCTGACTAAAACGCCAGAACCAGGCAACGGCGATCAGAATGACATAGACCAGTGGCAGTACAAATTTACCTGTCGTGGTCAGGAAGGTTTCTATTGATGAGCGATCAATGGTCATATCGCCTAGATCGGTAAAAGAATAAGACTGTGAACTTACATCATCCTTGCGGATAGAAATCTGATCTGCAGTGATCAGTATGGCCGCTGAGGTCTGGTCTAAATCCGTATATTGCCCGGTGGTATCCACAACAATAAACGGCTCGGTAGTCCCGCTTTCATTGATAATATAGGGGCGCTCTTCCGGTGTTGAAGCCAGACCATTCTGAATGGTTAACTCAGGCAATTCGTCCAGATAAAGCGGCAGTTCATCTTCGGTAAATGCAAGATAACCTTCCCGGATCTGCATGGTAACGGGCATGACGACTAAAGCAGAGACAATCAACAGGTACAATGACCCAATCCCTTGCCACTGGCGCGCAACAGACTGATATAACGTTCGGGAAAAGAATGATAGCCAGAGCGCCTGCCACCAGGGAAATTTATGCATGACCTGAAACTCCTGTGTTTCAATCGGTTTTTCTTTGTTTTCTCTAGCATATCAGGTTGTTTATCAGAAATCAGGCAATGCACTAAATGATGAATTTGCCTATTTCGTTTGAAAGTTAACATGGCGCAATATTTGTGATGTTCGTCATGCTAGACTTTGTCTCCCGTTGTCTGATGGTGGTGCCATGTCTGCGTTATTACATCAAATCTATCTCTCAACCCCATTGTTTATTCTGGTATTTATTGGCTACGGTGTGATGCGTTGGGCGCACTGGCCTAAAGTGATGTCAGAGTCGTTATCCCGTTTTGTTTTCTCACTGGCATTGCCTGCGATGCTGTTCCATCTGATGAGTGATTTCTCAAAACTGCCGCCGGTTGATGCCCGTTTATTGATCGCTTTCTTTGGAGGATGTTTCATTGTCTTTATCCTCGGCCGGTTACTGGCCTGGAAAGTCTTTAAGCTGGATGGTGTTTCCCAGTCGGTGTTTGCGTTAGGCGGGATATTTTCTAATAACTCCATGCTTGGATTGCCACTGGCAAAAATGATGTTGGGTACAGCGGCGTTACCTTCGGTTGCACTGGTATTGGTTTTTAACTCATTGGTTTTATGGACGCTGGTTACCATGTCTGTGGAGCTGGCGAAGCATGGCAGTTTTTCCTTTCGCGGCTTTTTCAAAACAGTCAAAAGTGTACTGAAAAACCCAATCGTATTTGGCATTCTGACTGGTACTGCCTGGGGGTTGACCGGCTGGAAGCTGCCATTAATGATTGATAATACCGTTAGTATGATCAGTGGTGCGGCAGCCCCTATGGCGCTGTTATCGTTAGGTATGGGGCTGGCCGAATATGGCATTGGCGGTAACTGGGGGCAATCGACCAGCGTATGTCTGCTTAAACTGGTTGGCCATCCGCTGGCAACCTGGGGAATTGCGCGTCTAATCGGCCTGCCAACCATGGAAACACAGGCCATTGTATTGCTGGCTTCCATTGCCACCGGGGTCAATGTCTATCTGATGGCGCGGCAGTTCAAGACGATGGAAGGCGTGATGGCGACCAGCTTGTTACTCTCTACTGTTATCGCAGCCGTGACGACCCCCTTGTGTGTCATGCTATCAGGATGAGTTTTATCGGCCAGCACGTCATGCTGGCTTTTTTTCGCTTGATTACTTCAACTACTCTTGTAGTATCGAATTATGAAAAAAGAATCCGCGACACTCATCTTTGAATCATTGGCATCCGGTATCCGACAGGATATTTATCGTTTGCTGGTGAAATGTGGTCAGGAAGGCATGGTCGCCGGACAGATTGCGACTACGCTCGGTCTGCCACCGAATAACCTGTCTTTCCATCTGAAAGCGATGGCGCACACGGGCTTGTTATCAGTAGTGCAGGAAGGGCGCTATCAGCGCTATCGTGCGAATGTTCCGCTGATGCTGGAACTGATTGCCTATCTGACTGAAGAGTGTTGTGGCGGCAATCCGGAACAATGTATTCCACGTTAATGATCATGAAAGGGAAATGGCCATGTCTGAAGTGACGATTTATCATAATCCAAAATGCGGAACCTCACGTAATACGCTGGAAATGATCCGCAATGCCGGTATCGAACCGAATGTGATCCTGTATCTGGAAACACCGCCAACCCGCGATACACTGGTAAAACTGATTGCCGATATGGGGATCTCTGTACGCGAAGTCCTGCGTCAGAAGTGCGATCCTTATGTTGAGCTGGGCCTGGATGATCCGAAATGGACGGATGAACAGTTGCTGGATTTCATGATGCAGCATCCAATCCTCATCAACCGTCCGATCGTCGTTACCGAACTGGGCACTAAACTGTGCCGTCCATCGGAGTTAGTGCTGGATATTCTGCCTGCCGCGCAGCAGGGCGCGTTCACCAAGGAAGATGGTGAAAAGGTAGTCGATACGGATGGTAAGCGTCTGATCTGATAAAAACTAAGGCTCCTGAAAAGGAGCCTTAAATTTGCCTGCTAATACCGAAAACGCTACGGTTTATGCCATAAACTCGCGGATCTGCTGTTCAATACCAGCACTGTTCAGCCGGAGATCGTGATAAATCTCTTCCTGCGTACCCTGTTCGATAAAGCGATCCGGCAGACCGATATTCAACACCGGCTTCAAGACGCGTTGCGTCATCATCCATTCGTTCACGGCCGAACCGGCACCGCCCTGTATCGCGTTTTCTTCGATAGTCACCAGGACATCATGCTGAGCAGTGATCTCTTTCAGCAATTCGGTATCCAGCGGTTTGACAAAACGCATGTCGACCAGGGTGGCATCCAGTTTTTCGGCTACCGCTTTTGCCTGGTGCAGTAAGGTACCGAAGCAGAGCAGGGCAATGCCTTGTCCCTTACGTACGATCTGCCCTTTACCGATTGGCAGTGTGTTGAATCCGGTACTGACAGGGGTTCCACATCCTGAACCTCGAGGGTAACGGACTGCGGCCGGCTGATTTAACTGATAACCCGTGGTCAGCATCATCCGGCATTCGTTTTCATCTGACGGCGTCATGATGACCATATTGGGAATGGTCCGCAGGAAGCTGATATCAAAAGCCCCCTGATGCGTCGGACCATCAGCCCCCACCAGTCCGGCGCGATCGATCGCAAACAGCACCGGCAGATTCTGAATAGCCACGTCATGAATGATTTGATCATACGCGCGCTGCATGAAACTGGAGTAGATGGCGACAACCGGTTTCATGCCTTCAATCGCCAGCCCAGCGGCAAAGGTCACGGCATGCTGTTCGGCAATGGCGACATCAAAATAACGTTCCGGGTACTGCTGAGAAAATTCAACCATGCCGGAACCTTCGCGCATCGCCGGGGTGATCCCCACCAGTTTGTTGTCCGCTTTGGCGGTATCGCATAGCCACTGGCCGAAGATATTCGAGAAGGTCGGTTTCCCGCCTTTTTTCTGCGGCAGGCAGTCATCTTCCGGATTAAACTTCGGCACGCCATGATAACCGATAGGGTCTTTTTCGGCAGGTTCATAACCTTTGCCTTTTTTGGTCATCACATGCAGCAGTTGCGGACCTTTTAACTGCCGCATATTTTTCAGGGTGTTGACCAGCGCTTTGATGTCATGGCCATCAATCGGGCCAATGTAATTAAAGCCCAGTTCCTCAAACAAGGTTCCCGGAATTACCATACCTTTAATATGTTCTTCAGCCCGGCGGGCGAGCTCTTTGACCGGCGGCAGGCCAGACAGTACCTTTTTGCCACCTTCGCGCAGCGTGGTGTAGAGAGATCCGGAAAGCCACTTCGCCAGATGATTATTCAGTGCGCCGACATTTTCTGAAATCGACATTTCGTTATCGTTCAGAATCACCAGCATGTCTTCATGCAGATCACCGGCATGATTCATAGCTTCGAATGCCATGCCCGCGGTCAGTGCGCCATCACCAATGACTGCCACCACTTTATGGTCCAGTCCCTGCCGTTTGGCGGCAACAGCCATGCCTAAAGCGGCACCGATGGAGGTGCTGGAATGGCCAACACTCAGCGGATCATATTCACTCTCTTCCCGCCACGGGAACGGATGAATGCCATCTTTCTGGCGGATCGTGTCCATCCGGTCTCGCCGACCGGTCAGAATTTTATGCGGATAGGCCTGATGACCGACATCCCAGACCAGTTTGTCCAGCGGGGTCTGATAGACATAATGCAGGGCTACCGTCAGTTCTACTACGCCGAGGCCGGAGGCCAGATGGCCGCTGCTGCGGCTCACTGAGTGCAGCAAAAAAGTCCGCAACTCCTGACATAACTGGGGCAGCCGCTCTTCCGGGACTTGTCGCAGATCCGCCGGTGAATTAATTAATGCCAGTGTCGGGTATTCGGTCATATCAATCGTCATGTGTTTTTTATTATCCGACATTAATATGTGCGCTCAATGATGTAATCAGCAAACGCAGACAATATTTCAGTATTATAAGGCAGTGATTTTAGCGCAGCTAACGCCTGTTGGTGCAGATCCTGCGCCATCGCCCGGGCGGCATCCAATCCCAGCAGCGCAGGATAAGTACTTTTATCCAGTGCCTGATCAGAGCCCTGTGGTTTACCCAGGGTTTCGGTATCGCCGGTCACATCCAGAATGTCATCCTGCACCTGGAATGCCAGTCCAATTGCCGCCGCGTATTTTTTCAGCGCCTCAATGGTTGCGGTATCTATATTTTCTCTGCAGAGCGCGCCGAGCATTACTGCGCATTCAATCAGCGCGCCGGTTTTATGCCGGTGGATTTGTTCCAGTGCCTGCAGGCCGACATGCTGACCTTCTGCGGCCAGATCCAGCGCCTGCCCGCCACACATGCCGGCATAACCGGATGCTTTAGCCAGAACGCTCAGCATTTTCACCTGCTGAGTACGCAATGCATCCGGGAATGCATGATCAGCCAGAATGGAAAACGCCAGAGTCTGCAGGGCATCGCCGGCCAGAACTGCGGTCGCTTCATCAAAGGCCTTGTGGACCGTCGGGTGACCACGACGCAGATCATCATCGTCCATAGCCGGCAAATCATCATGGATCAGCGAGTAGGCATGAATACATTCGATGGCGGCAGCCGGTCCGTCCAGTAACGCTTCTTCCACGCCCAGCATTGAACCCGTCGCGTATACCAGAAACGGACGCACCCGTTTGCCACCCAATACCAGACCATGACGCATCGCCGCTTTCAGGTTGGGAGACAATTCAGGTAAAGCCTCAATATGCTGTAACAATAGCGCGTCGATACGCTGCCGGTAATGCTGTGAAAAGGTCTGTAGTGACACTTACTCTTCCTCTGCGGCCTGGTCTGATGTCTGTTCTACAGAAAAGGGAACCAGTTTCTCCTGACTGCCTTGCTGCAACAGTATCTGCACCTGTTGTTCCGCTTGTTCTAGTTTTTGTTTACTTACCCGGGCCAGCTGAATACCGCGTTCAAATTGTTTCAGCGCTGATTCCAGCGGTAAATCGCCCTGTTCCAGCTGTTGCACTATCTGCTCCAGCTCGCCGAGCGCAGCATCAAAACTTAATGATTCGGTTTTTTTCGCAGCCATAACGAGTTCTGATCATCATAGGTAGATAATTTACATATATTACCACTGTCTGACCTTATGGCGTAGAAACTCTGTGATCTCTTGCTGCAAGGCTTAGCTTCTGCGGCCGGGTGGATTATAATGCGCCACTTTTCGCCAGCTAAACGAGCGTATCATGAAGTTCATCATCAAACTGTTCCCGGAAATCACGATTAAAAGTAAATCTGTTCGCCAGCGTATGGTGAAGGTTTTACAAGGCAACATCCGCAATGTGCTGCAAAAAGTGGATGAAACCGTCACGGTCCGTAATGACTGGGACAAGCTGGTGGTGTCCAGTAAAAATGATGCACCGGAAAATCGTGATCGGCTGGTGGAGCGTCTGAGCTGTATTCCGGGGATCCAGGCATTTCTGGAAGTAACCCAAAAACCCTTTACCGACTTGCATAGCATTTACGAGCAAACAGCGGCCGTATACGGCCATACACTGGTCGGTAAAACCTTTTGTGTCCGCGTAAAGCGCAAGGGTAAACATGAATTCTCTTCCATCGAAATCGAACGTTATGTCGGTGGTGGGCTGAACCAGAATTTCCCGTCAAATGGCGTGAAGCTTTCGCATCCGGATCTGCAAGTCAACCTGCAGATTGAAGACGATCAGCTGTATCTGGTGACCGACATTCATAAAGGTCTGGGCGGTTATCCGCTGTCCACACAGGAAGATGTGCTGAGCCTGATCTCCGGTGGTTTTGACTCTGGTGTAGCCTCTTATCAGTTCATCAAACGTGGTAGCCGCGTCCATTACTGCTTCTTCAACCTGGGTGGTGCGGCGCATGAAATTGGTGTGAAACAGGTATCCTATTACCTGTGGAGCAAATATGGTCAGTCGCACAGAGTTAAATTTGTCTCTGTGCCTTTCGAGCCGGTGGTTGGTGAAATTCTGGAAAAGATTGACAACGGTCTGATGGGCGTCGTGCTGAAACGTATGATGATGCGGGCTGCCTCCCGTGTGGCGGAGCGTCTGGGTATCGAAGCGCTGGTGACTGGTGAAAGTGTTGGTCAGGTTTCCAGCCAGACCGTGACTAACCTGTCGGTCATTGATCGGGTCACTGATACCCTGATCCTGCGTCCGCTGATCGTCAGTGATAAACAGGATATCATCGATCAGGCACGGGCTATCGGTACCCTGGAATTTGCCGAAACCATGCCGGAATATTGCGGTGTGATTTCCAACAAACCGAATGTTAAAGCGCCGTATGATGACGTGCTGGCTAATGAAGCCAAATTCAATTTCGATGTGCTGGAAAATGTGATTACCAGCGCCAAAGTGATCGACATTCGCGATATTGCCAATGAAACCGCAGCACAGGTCCAGGAAGTTGAAACGACAACGCAACTGGCGGATAACGAAATCATCCTTGATATCCGTTCACCGGATGATCATGAAGACAAACCTTTCGAGCCGGAAGGCATGACCGTCATTCATTTGCCGTTCTATAAACTGTCGACGCAGTATGGCGATCTGGATCAGAGCAAAACGTATCTGCTGTATTGCGAGCGTGGCGTCATGAGCAAATTACAGGCGCTGTATCTGAAAGAACAGGGCTTTAACAACATTAAGGTTTACCGCCAGAATTAATCCATAGCAAAAAACGGGCTGGGTATTTATGTTCTAATAAACTGCTCAGCCGATCCAAATGAAAGAAGCGTTTGCGTCAAGTTCTGTGTAGTGGGGGGCACTCATGGAATGTGACCGGCACATTGAGGTTGAAATAACATTCGGGTCATCCCGTGATGTCGTTAATAAACACAGTAGAAGGGACACATAATGAGTTTTTCCTCCACCCGCATCTACCGGATGCAAAACCCTGTCCAGAACTATGCCTGGGGTAGCAAGGACGCCTTGCATGACATGTATGGTGTTGCAAACCCGGAAGGCAAACCGCAGGCCGAAATCTGGATGGGCGCCCATCCGAATGGGTGTTCTTCGCTGATTGATGAAAATGGCGAAATCCAGCGTCTGGATGCCTTTATTGCTCAAGATACCGCAGCTGTTTTAGGCGATGCGTATACGAATTTTGGTGAATTGCCATATCTGTTCAAGGTACTGGCGGCTGCAGAGCCCTTGTCGATTCAGGTGCATCCTGACAAGGCCAGCTCCGAGGCCGGATTTGCGGCGGAGAACGCGGCCGGTATCCCGCTGAATGCAGCGCATCGTAACTTCAAGGATCCCAACCATAAACCGGAACTGGTATTCGCGCTGACACCGTATCGGGCGATGAATGGCTTCCGTGAGTTTGGTGAAATTGTCGCGCTGATTCAATCGCTGACGTTACCTGCCTTGCAGACAGAAATTGACGCATTTTGTCAGCATCCGGATGGCGAGACACTGCAAGCACTGTTTGGTGCTTCACTGAGCCTGCAGGGGGAAGCCCGTCGTCAGACCGTGACCACGTTGCTGGACACGGCCCAGAAGCGTCAGCAGGAAGACGCGTTTGCTGAGATATTGCGTCTGGCGGCGTTCTATCCGGAAGATATGGGTCTGTTTGCACCGCTGTTGCTCAACCTGATCACATTGCAGCCGGGTGATGCCATGTTCCTGTATGCCCGGACCCCACATGCCTATCTGCAGGGTGTTGGTCTGGAAGCCATGGCCAGTTCCGATAACGTATTACGTGCCGGTTTGACGCCGAAGCATATGGATATTGATGCGTTGCTGGCTAATGTGGATTTTGTCGCCAAGCCGGCGACCGAATTGTCGATGCATCCCATGGTGCTGGGTCCGGTGAGTGATTATCCGATTCCGGTCACGGATTTTTCCTTTACCGTGGTAAATCTGGCGCCGGAGCCGCTGGAGAGTGAAACCTCAACGGCCTTGATCCTGTTTTGTATCACCGGGAATGCCGTCATCAGCAGTGGTGAACAGGTCTTGACATTACAAGCCGGCGAATCCTGCTTTGTGCCTGCCGCCGTAGGACACTTTGCTGTCAGCGGCGATGGTCAGTTAGTGCAAATCGGGTCACGTTAAACATTTTCAGGGCGCGTATATCAGGCGCCCTGATTCTGTTCTGGCAGACAGATGCCTGTGCCACCCAATCCACAATAGCCGCCCGGATTTTTGGCCAGATATTGCTGATGATACTGTTCGGCAAAATAAAAGGTTGTTTCAGGAACAATCTCGGTCGTAACCAGTCGGTTATCGTTATACCTACCCATGGCTGCCTGATAGCTTTCCCTGCTTTCTGTGGCCTGACGCAGTTGTTGTTCTGTGCCGGTAAAAATGACGGAGCGGTATTGTGTACCGATATCATTCCCCTGACGGAACCCCTGTGCCGGATCATGATTTTCCCAGAATATTTTCAGCAACGTACGGTAACTGATCATGCCGGGATCATACACAACACGGACGCTTTCAGCGTGGCCTGTATAGCCGCTGCAGACCTCTTCATAGGATGGATTCGGTGTAAAACCACCCTGATAACCGACGGCGGTCGCATAGACGCCGGGTTGCCGCCAGAACAATCTTTCCGCGCCCCAGAAACAGCCCATGGCAAAATGGGCAATCTCCAGACCAGCGGGGTAGGGCGGGACTATGCTGACCTTGTTCACGTAATGTGATGGGTCAAATTGCATGGGGGTTGGCCGGCCCGGCAATGCTTCCGCCGGAGTGATCATGCGGATTCGTGTATACATGCCTGACCTCTGCATTAATTCATCCGGGAAACAGCAAAATCTGATTGCTATTAAAGTATACGCTGCATAGAATACAGCCCTTCAAAAATCAGTCACTTTTTTTAAGTTCCTTGCCTTCGACGGTTTGACTGAGCCATCACGAAGGCTATAACCCGTAAGGAGCAACTCATGCGTCACTACGAAATCGTATTCATGGTTCATCCGGACCAGAGCGAACAGGTTCCAGGCATGATCGAGCGTTATACCGGCGCTATCAAAGCTGCTGGTGGTACAATCCATCGTCTGGAAGATTGGGGCCGTCGTCAACTGGCTTACCCAATCGACAAACTGCACAAAGCTCACTATGTTCTGATGAACGTAGAAGCTGAGCAGAGCGTTATCGACGAACTGGAAACCAACTTCCGTTTCAACGATGCGGTTATCCGCAACATGATCATGCGCACCAAACACGCTGTGACTGAAGCATCTCCGATGCTGAAAGCACGTGAAGAGCGTCCACGTCGTGAAGATGTGCGTGAAGAAGCAGCTGAAGAAGCAGCTGAATAATTCCAGTCATATAGAGGATAATCGTCATGTCACGTTATTTCCGTCGTCGTAAGTTCTGCCGTTTCACTGCTGAAGGCGTAACTGAGATCGATTACAAAGATACCATTACCCTGAAAAACTACATCACTGAATCTGGCAAGATCGTACCAAGCCGTATCACTGGTACCCGTGCTAAATATCAGCGCCAACTGGCACGTGCTATCAAACGTGCTCGTTACCTGGCTCTGCTGCCGTACACCGATCTGCACAACAAGTAATCGGCACTTGGCCTAACTCAACCTAAACCGAGGAAAGGTAATGGAAGTTATTCTGTTAGACAAAATCGCTCATCTGGGCGGTCTGGGTGACAAAGTTTCTGTTAAGAGCGGTTTTGCTCGTAACTACTTGTTCCCACAGGGCAAAGCTGTAATGGCTACTAAAGACAACCTGGCTGCTTTCGAAGCTCGCCGCGCTGAACTGGAAGCCAAACTGGCTGACGTTCTGGCTGCTGCTGAAGCTCGTGCTGCTCAGCTGTCTGCACTGACCGACGTAACCATCGCGACCAAAGCGGGCGACGAAGGTAAACTGTTCGGTTCTATTGGTACCCGTGATATCGCTGACGCGATCACTGCTGCCGGTGTTCCTGTTGCCAAGAGCGAAGTTCGTATGCCGAACGGCGTTCTGCGCAGCGTGGGTGAATACGACATCGTTGTTCACCTGCACACTGATGTAAACACTACTGTTAAAGTAGCTGTTGTTGCTGAATAATTTTATTCGGTAGGCATCTGTTGAATAGGCCAATCCTTCGGGGTTGGTCTTTTCATTTCTGGTAAGTAAACATGCAGAGTCATCATTATCCTATCAATGAAATATTCCAGAGCATTCAGGGGGAAGGCTATTTCTCCGGTGTTCCTGCAATTTTTGTACGTCTGCAAGGATGCAAAGTCGGCTGTTCCTGGTGCGATACCAAGCACTCGTGGGAACTGGATGCAGAAAATCTGATCCCTGTCCGGCAATTATTTACTGAGAAAAAACCTGAGGCAGGCTGGAGCTGGTTTAGTCCCGAAGAGATCCTGACCTGTTTTGCGGAACAGGGTTACACCGTTAAGCATGTCGTGATTACCGGCGGTGAGCCATGTGAATATGATCTGACGGCCTTATCACAAACCCTGATTGCCCATGGTTACCGTGTTCAGATCGAAACCAGTGGTACGCAGCCAATTCGGGCTGATGATCATTGCTGGGTGACCGTCTCACCGAAAATCAAAATGGCTGGCGGATACAGCGTATTACCCGAAGCTTTGAATCGGGCCAATGAAATCAAACATCCGGTCGCTACGGAAAAACATATCTATCAACTGGATGCGCTGCTGGCTGATATTGATATATCAGACAAAGTGATCTGTCTGCAGCCGATCAGCCAGAAGAGCAGAGCGACTGAATTAGCCATGAAAGTCTGTATCCAGCGTAACTGGCGTCTTTCTGTTCAGTTGCATAAATATCTGGATATTGAATAAAAACCGTTTTTTGTCAAAAGCATAAAGATAATGTTACCGGTATACTGTGCATGTTTGTTCCTATCACTGATCGCCGGAGGGCGGCATGCAAACCATCAGTTTCCTGTTTTTTAACATTATCTTGCCCATCTTTATTCCTATCGGCGCCGGTTATTTATTACAACGTAAATTTCCTCTGAATGTGGCCACCTTAACCAAGGTACAGTTCTATATTTTCATTCCGGCGCTGTTATTCACCACCATTTATCAAACTGAATTGAATAGTGCACTGTTACGGGATCTGATTCTTGCCAATCTGGTGTTATTTGTTCTGTTATGGATCGCGTGTCTTGTCTGTGCCCGTATGTTGAAGCTGGATGCGGGGAAACGCAGTGCATTTATCAATTCTGTTTGTTTTTATAACAGTGGTAACTACTGTATTCCGTTAATTCAGCTGATGTATCACACGGCATTTGCCTTCTCGATACAAATCATCGTGATGCTGATTCAACAACTGCTGACCAATACCGTCGGCGTGATGAATGCCAGCAGTACGGATCGTTCATGGAAAGGGGCATTACTGGAAAATTTCAAAATGCCGATGACCTATGCGGTACTGATTGCATTGCTTTGTCGCTGGCTGAGCATTGATGTACCGAAACCGCTCTGGACGTCGATGGAACTGATGGCGCAGGGGCTGGTGCCTACGGCATTGATTACGCTGGGGGCGCAATTAGCCAGCACCCATCTTTATCTGCGCAATTTCCGGGTGCTGGTATCTAACGCCATGCGCTTGCTGGTTGGACCGTTACTGGCTGCCGCAGTTTGCTGGATATGGGGAATCAGTGGCGTCGTAGCGCAGGTGATGGTGATTTGTGCCGCTGCGCCATCGGCAGTCAACACCGTGTTACTGGCGATAGAGTACCGTTCCGATCCTGAATTTGCCTCACAAACAGTGTTTTTATCGACGCTGCTGAGCGCGTTAACCATGCCGGTGGTGATTGCACTGGTGCAATATCTCTGATGAATTAAAACGATGAACGGGGCGCATGCCCCGTTTGTCATTATTCCTGTCCGTAGACCTGATTTTCCTGTTCACTGACCCGGATAAACGTCGTACGCTTGGTGAGCTCTTTCAGTTTGGCAGCTCCGACATAGGTACAGGTAGAGCGGACACCACCCAGAATATCCTGAATCGTTGCAGATACCGGCCCCCGGAATGGCAGCTCCACGGTTTTCCCTTCTGATGCCCGGTAGTGGGCAACGCCACCGGCATGCTGATCCATGGCGGTAGATGAACTCATACCGTAGAAGCGCATGAAAGTTTTTCCGTCGCGTTCGAATTTGTTACCACCGGATTCCTCATGAGCGGCCAGCATGCCACCGAGCATGACGAAATCAGCGCCGCCACCAAACGCTTTGGCGACATCGCCAGGGCAGGTACAGCCACCGTCTCCGACGATTTGTCCACCCAGGCCATGGGCTGCATCAGCACATTCAATGATGGCGGAGAGTTGCGGATAACCGACGCCAGTTTTTACACGGGTAGTACAAACAGATCCCGGACCGATACCGACTTTGACAATGTCTGCGCCCGAGAGAATCAACTCCTCCACCATTTCGCCTGTCACGACATTGCCGGCACAGATGACATGCTGCGGGAACGTTTCCCTGACAATTTTCACAAAGTCGGCGAAATGTTCTGAATAACCGTTAGCCACATCCACACAGATAAAGCGCAGTGCCGGTGACAACGCCAGAATCCGCTGCAGTTTCAGAAAATCATTATTCGAAGTACCGGTCGAAACCATACAGTACTGCAATAAAGGATCGCTGCTGTTTTGTACAAACGTCTGCCATTCCTGTTCTGTATAGTGTTTGTGGATTGCCGTCATGACATCAAAGCTGGCCAGTACTTTTGCCATCGCAAAAGTGCCGACAGTATCCATATTGGCTGCGATGATCGGGACACCTCGCCATGTTGTCTGGGTATGGCGGAAGCGGAATTCACGGTGTAATTCGACCTGAGAGCGGCTGCTCAGAGTCGAGCGTTTCGGGCGGAACAGGACATCTTTAAAACCGAGTTTCAGATCTTCTTCGATACGCATGGGTCATTTGCCTCAAGTTATACTGAAAATCGGGCACAAAAAAACCGGCAGGTTTTTAAGGCCTCCGGTTTTGGACATCATACGCCGGTTAAAGCGATATTCAATAGCTGCTTACTGGATTTGTATCAGTAATGTTAACGCTGCAACAGATACCAGAAAGGCGAAGCCGTAGAACAGGTAATGCAGAAATTTAACCGGATGAATACCCAGATCGTGCAGTCCGTGATACATGCGGTGCATAGCGTGATAGATAGGCAGTGCAATCGCGGCCAGCAGGATCGGTGCACCCCACCAGGAGGTTGCCAGCGCATGCATCTTTTCATAACTCAGCGTATCTGTATCCAGAATTCCGAGTGGTACCAGAATACCGGAGATCAGGATCAATACCGGCAGCAATACTGCAGCGACAACACCGCCAGCGCCAAATAACAACCAGTAAATGGGTTCTTCAGAACGTTTCATGGTGATGTTCCTTATCAGGCCAGTAGAGCGACAAGCAATACAATCACGCTGACTGCTGCCAGACCAATATATTGCGCCATAATAATCGGTTTCTCAGGGAGCAGTTCTTCACCTTTAAAGATACGAACCGCTTTAGGAGCGAGAGAGAACCAGGTTTTAGCATGAAACAGGCATGCTGCCAGTGCAACCAGGTGGAACAGTATCGCCCATGGGCTTTGCAGTCCTTCCAACCAGCCGGCAAACGCTTCAGGGCCCTGGGTCAGACGTAGCAATCCGCAAAGCAGGATAACGGCATAAGCACCAACGAAGATACAGGTTCCTTCACGCAGCATGTAACCGGTATAGAAGCTATTGCGTAACCACCAGCTCTTTTTCATCTGACGCACATAAGGTTTGCGCTTGCTTTGTGACATATCCATGATTAGTCCTCCGGCTTGAACATAGCGATGACGTAATCTTTGGCACTTTCAGCCTTGTACAGCTGAATAGCCGCCGCAGGATCAACGCCTTTCGGACAAACGTCAGAACAGGCGCCGACAAAGGTACAGCTCCATACCCCTGATTCCTGGTGTACCAGCTTCATTCGTTCTGCTTTGGCGCTGTCACGGCTGTCTTCGTTGTAACGGTACAGCAGCGCCAGTGCCGCAGGCCCCAGGAACTCTGGTTTCAGGGCATACTGCGGGCAGGCTGCGTAGCACAGACCGCAGTTGATACACATGGAGAACTGACGGTATTTAGCCAGCTGTTCCGGTGTCTGCAGGGTTTCACCATTGCAAACATCCAGTTCTTCTTTTGGCACAATGTATGGCTTGATCCGTTCCAGTTTTTCCATGAAGTCGGACATATCCACGACCAGATCGCGTTCGATCGGGAAGTTGGCCAGCGGTTCCAGCCGCATTTTACCGTCCGCTTTGTAATCACGCAGGAAAGTTTTACAGCCAAGTTTAGGTTTACCATTGACCATCATGCCGCAGGAACCACAGATTGCCATACGGCAGGACCAGCGGTAACTCAGGGTAGAGTCCAGGTGATCTTTGATATAGGTCAGTGCTTCCAGCACGGACATTTCATGGGTAAACGGTACCTGATAGCGTTGAGTCCACGGCTCGTTGTCTTCTTCCGGGCGATAGCGCAATACTTCAATTTCAATCATATCAGCCATTATTTGGCCCCCTTGTCTGCTTCTGCGCCATAAACTCGTTTCGCTGGCTGAGATTTCGTAATAGTCACCGGACTGTAATCAATGGTCGGCGCACCGTCAGTGTTGAAGAAAGACAGTGTGTGCTTCATGAAATTCACATCATCGCGTTCTTCATAACCATCAAGACGCTGGTGAGAACCACGGGACTCTTTACGGTTGATTGCAGAGTGGGCTACTGATTCAGCGACATCGAGCAGGAAACCCAGTTCGATGGCATACAGCCAGTCCGTATTGAAAACAGAGGATTTGTCTGCAACGCGAACGCGTGTGTAGCGTTCTTTCAGCTCTTTGATCTTGTCGATCGTGCCTTGCATCAACTCTTCTGTACGGTAGATACCCACGCCTTTTTCCATGGTGTCACCCAGCTCGTTACGGATATCAGCCGGATTTTCGGTTCCACCGTTTTCCATCAGTGACATGGCTTTAGCGACGACTTCCATTCCCTGACGGTAGAGAATATTACTGTCGATATGGTCGTGTGCCTTGGCAAACTCGGCGGCTTCCTCACCGGCTACACGGCCGAATACCACCAGTTCACACAGGGAGTTAGAACCCAGACGGTTAGCACCGTGCAGACCGATAGAGGCACATTCACCAACGGCATACAGACCCGGCATACGGGTTTCACACTTCGCGTTGGTTTCGATACCACCCATGGTGTAGTGAGCAGTTGGACGAACCGGGATCGGTTCTTTCACCGGATCCACACCGACATAAGCGCGGGCGAGTTCACAGATGAACGGCAGACGCTCCATCAGTTTTTTCTCACCTAAATGACGCAGGTCGAGGTGAACAACATCGCCCATCGGGCCTGGGATCGTGCGGCCTTTCTGCTGTTCCTGCCAGAACGCCTGAGACAGACGATCGCGCGGGCCAAGCTCCATATATTTGTTCTTGGTTTCACCGATCGGTGTTTCCGGGCCCAGGCCGTAATCCTGCAGATAACGGTAACCATCTTTGTTCAGCATGATTCCGCCTTCACCGCGGCAACCTTCGGTCATCAGAATGCCACATCCCGGTAAACCGGTCGGGTGATACTGAACGAATTCCATGTCACGCAGCGGTACGCCATGACGATAGGCCAGTGCCATACCGTCGCCGGTTACAATGCCGCCATTGGTATTGAAACGGTAAACACGGCTGCCGCCACCGGTTGCAATGATCACAGACTTCGCCTGAATCAAACGGGTGACACCATTCTGAATATCAAAACAGACCACGCCTTGTACGCGACCATCATGTACCAGCAGATCTAAAACAAAATGTTCGTCAAAACGCTTTATTGAAGGGTATTTAATGGACGTCTGAAACAGGGTGTGCAACATGTGGAAGCCGGTCTTATCGGCGGCAAACCAAGTGCGGGGGATTTTCATACCGCCGAAAGCTCGCACGTTAACGTGACCGTCCTGCTTACGACTCCATGGGCATCCCCAGTGTTCCATCTGTACTAATTCTTTGGTCGCATTCTCAACGAAATATTCGACGACATCCTGTTCACACAGCCAGTCACCGCCTGAAACGGTATCGTGGAAATGGTTTTCGAGACTATCGTCATCACGAACCACACCAGCAGCGCCACCCTCGGCTGCTACAGTATGACTGCGCATCGGATAAACTTTAGATATCAGGGCTATTTCCAGCTCCGGATTTTTCTCTGCAATTGCGATCGCAGCCCGTAATCCGCCGCCTCCTGCTCCGACAATCGCGACATCGGTCTTGATAATGTCCACTTAGGCCTCCTCTGGCTCATAAATCCAAGCGTTCGTTATGCGACTTCTAGATGATCTAATTAACAATAGACTCAATCTATTCATTCATCATCTGCGAATTTATGAATGCAAATTATGCAGATAATGTTTAATTTTTAACGTGTTAAAAAATTGTAATCAAAGCACACGAGTAAAAATGAGAATCAGCTCTCTTTTATCCGGATGGTCATCCTGACACGCGCGATATTTTGCCAGAAATGACGCGTCAGAATCTTGTTTATCATCAAAGCGTTGTGAATACAGCGATCGGGAAGGGGATTTGAGCGGAAAACAGCAGACCCGGAGGATGGGTCTGCTGTACAGGGAAGATTACGCTGGTTCAGCAGAATTCAGCGTTGCAAAAATTTCACCCATGCGGGTTTCGGTACCGGGTTGCAGATGTTCAGCAAATTCAAGCATTGCCGGAGGGAACAGACATACGACTGTACTTCCCAGCTTGAACAGACCCATTTCTTCGCCTTTTTTCAGAGTAATTGGCTCGTTGCCATGAAAATCCCAGCGTTTCACCATTTTTCCGGCTGGTGGTGTGATCGTGCCTGCCCAGACTGTTTCAATACTGGCAACGATAGTTGCTCCAACCAGCACCAGCGCCATCGGGCCGGAAGGTGTTTTAAAAACACAGGCAACACGCTCATTGCGGGCAAACAGGTTAGGCACATTCTGCGCAGTCAGCGGGTTGACCGAAAACAGATCGCCGGGAATATAGACCATGCTCTGCAGTTCGCCATCGAGTGGCATGTGGATACGGTGATAATCGCGGGGAGAGAGGTAAATTGTGGCAAATTTGCCATCCTGAAATTGATCCGAAAGATCTTTATCGCCACCCAGTAATTCGCGGGCACTGAAATCATGGCGTTTAGCCTGGATGATCCGGCCATGTTTGATGTCACCCAGCTGGCTGACGCAGCCATCTACTGGCAATGCAACCGCATTGCTGTCGGCAACAACAGGACGCAAGCCATCTTTCAGTTTACGGGTAAAGAACGCATTGAAGGTTTTATAGTGCGCCGGATCTTCCTGTTCCGCTTCACTCATATTGATGTTGAAACGTTTGATAAACGCTTTAATCAAAAAGGTAGTCAGAGAACCGGCTTCTGCAGCAGCCAGATAACCAACCAGTCGGGACACCGCATGTTTTGGTAACAGATATTGGGTTGCTATTTTCAGCATATCCAGCAATTTCATGTTGAGCCTCAAGCTAATTCATTAATAAATAAAAGGCGCGAATTCTACGCTACCTCAGGATAAAGAGTGAAAATTATTCGCGACTGACATGCCGCATGTTACGCGCATCCTGCATGGACTCCAGGATCCGGTGGTAATTATCAAAGCGTTCCCGAGCGATTTCGCCTTTTTCTACCGCATCGCGGATCAGGCAGCCAGGATCCGTACCATGTTTGCAATCGCGGAACTTGCAGCCACCGAGATAATCCCGGAATTCCTTGAAACACCAGGTGACCCGTTCATTTTCCAGATGCCATAACGAAAATTCACGAACGCCCGGAGAATCAATCAGCGTGCCACCATTTGGAAAGCGATATAAACGGGATGCAGTGGTCGTGTGCTGACCTAAACCGGAACCCTCTGATATATCACCGGTCAGTGCTTTCGCCTGCGGATAGAGCGCATTAATGAGTGTGGATTTACCAACGCCAGACTGACCAACAAACACGTTGACCTTGTCTTTCAGGTGTTGCTGCAGCTCCTCAATCCCTTCACCGGTCGTACAGCTGACACAGAGCAGGGGGTAATTCAGCTTCCGGTAAATATCCAGCTGGGTTTCCAGTAATGCCCGCAGCGCATCATTCAGTAAATCAATTTTATTCAGCACCAGCAGCGGCGGAATTTCGACATGCTCGGCGGCAACCAGATAGCGGTCGACAATATTGGTCGAAAACTCGGGTAATACCGAAGAGACGATAACGATCTGATCAATGTTGGCAGCAACGGGTTTGATCCCGTCATAGAAATCGGGCCGGCTGAGCACCGATTTGCGCGGATGCACTGCTTCGACAACGCCACTAATACCTTGCAACGCATCGTTACCGGCACGCCAGACGACGCGATCACCGGTGACCACACTTTCCAGCGTACGACGCAGGTTACAGCGATGGATCTCGCCATGTTCGTCTTCAATGTCCGCATGTTTGCCGAAGCGGCTGATAACCAGTCCTTCCTGAGCAGGACCTAACAGGTTGTCATCAATATCAGCTTGCGGCTTATTCAGTCGTTTCTGATGGTTGGCATGTACCCGGCGTTGCTGGCCGTGACTCAGTTTCGGTTTTTTCGCCACAGTGTCAATTTCGCAATAATAGAGAAAGTAGCTATGATACACCTGATTACTGATTTTCCCGATAACAAGGACATACGATGAGCCAAAATGAACAGAATCTGATCTGGGTAGACATGGAAATGACCGGTCTGGAACCAGAAATCGACCGTATTCTGGAAATTGCCATGATTGTCACCGACAAGGAACTGAATGTACTGGCGGAAGGTCCGGTCATCGCAATACATCAATCCGATGAAGTTTTGGCTGCAATGGACGAATGGAATACCCGCACCCATGGTGAATCTGGTCTGGTTGAGCGAGTCCGCACCAGCCAGTTCGATGAAGCGAAGGCTGTGGCACTTTGCCTGGAATTCATGAAAGAGTGGGTACCGGAACGGAAGACCCCGATGTGCGGTAACAGCATCGGCCAGGATCGTCGCTTCATGGTGAAGTATATGCCTGAGCTGGAACGTTATTTCCATTACCGCAATGTTGATGTCAGCACAGTAAAAGAACTGGTGAGCCGTTGGAAACCGGAAATTCTGGATGAGTTTACCAAAACCGGAACCCATCAGGCATTAGACGATATTCGTGAGTCTATCGCCGAAATGCAGTTTTACCGTCAGCGTGTGTTTACAATTTAAACGCGCTGATCACGAAATGTGCGGTTAATCGTTCTTTTTGAAAAAGCTCTTGCATTTGAAGTCGTCATCCCTATAATGCGGGCCCTGTGCAAGAGCACTGATTGCGGGAATAGCTCAGTTGGTAGAGCATAACCTTGCCAAGGTTAGGGTCGCGAGTTCGAGTCTCGTTTCCCGCTCCAAATCAGCTTCTTACACATTTTGCGACGCGGGAATAGCTCAGTTGGTAGAGCATAACCTTGCCAAGGTTAGGGTCGCGAGTTCGAGTCTCGTTTCCCGCTCCAAAATTCAAAAAATGATTCAGACATTGTGCGGGAATAGCTCAGTTGGTAGAGCATAACCTTGCCAAGGTTAGGGTCGCGAGTTCGAGTCTCGTTTCCCGCTCCAATATCTTGAATCTACATCATGCGACGCGGGAATAGCTCAGTTGGTAGAGCATAACCTTGCCAAGGTTAGGGTCGCGAGTTCGAGTCTCGTTTCCCGCTCCAAATTATGATCTACAGACTTCCACTGGGGTCTGTAAGTCGTTGAAAAGAGGAGCTTCGGCTCCTTTTTTCATTCCAGCAAAAGCCACTGGAATCCACCGACAGCCAGCGTTTTTGAGGCCAAAAACAAGGCCAAAGAATGCGGGCGGTGCCGGTTCCGGTTTGTTGCTGGGGTTGGATCGGGATGACCAGCAGCATCGGGCCTAAGTCCAAGACTTAGGAGCTTCGATGATGGCACTCTCTGATCTGACTGTGCGGCAAGCCAAGGCCGCTGACAAAACCTACAGCCTCCCCGATACCGATGGCCTCGGCCTGGTGGTCGCCCCTACCGGCGGCAAATCGTGGCACCTGCGCTACTACTGGCTCGGCAAGCAAAAGCGCATCTCCCTGGGCAACTACCCCGAGATCGGCCTGCGTGAAGCGCGTACCTTGCGCGACGAAGCCCGCGCACTCTTGGCTAGGGGCATCAACCCTCACACCGACCGCAAGCAGAAACGCCATGCCGTGAAGCTGGCGGCCGACTACACGTTCAAGGCGGTCTTCGATGCCTGGGTCGAGCATCGGCGCAAGGAACTCAAGGAAGGCCGTCAAAGCACCCTCTCGCAGATCCTGCGGATTTTCGGCAAGGACGTGCTGCCCGCCCTCGGGAAGATGTCGATCTACGACATTCGCCGGCCCCAGCTTCTGGGCGTCCTGGCAAGAATCGAGGAACGCAAGGCTTTCACCACGGCAGAAAAGGTCCGCACCTGGTTGAGCCAGTTGTTCCGCTATGCCCTCGTGATCGTCGAGGGGCTGGAGGCCAATCCGGCTTCTGACCTGGATGTGGTGGCGGAGCCCAAGCCTCCGGTGAACCACAACCCGTACTTGCATTTGCCCGAGCTGCCGGAATTCCTTCAGAAGCTCCGGCTCTACAACCCGCGTGGCTGGCAGACCCAGCTCGGCATCCGGCTGCTGTTCCTGACCGGGGTGCGAACCGGCGAGCTGCGGCTGGCGACCCCGGATCAGTTCGACCTGGACCGCGGCCTCTGGATCATTCCACCCCAGATCGTCAAGCAGCTTCAGGATGAGATGCGCAAGGCCGGCAAGCGCCCCCAGGATGTGCCGCCCTACATCGTACCGCTGTCCCTTCAAGCCATCGAGATCGTGAGCTACCTTCTGGGGGTGATACGGCCGGCCCAGCGCCACCTGCTGGCGCACCGCAGCGAACTCAAGAAGCGCATCAGCGAGAACACCCTCAATGCCGCCTTGAAGCGGATGGGCTACGAGGACCAACTGACCGGCCACGGCATCCGGGGAACGATTTCGACGGCGCTCAACGAGATCGGCTACCCCAAGATTTGGGTGGACGCGCAGCTCTCGCACTCCGACCCGAACAAGGTGAGTTCGGCTTACAACCATGCCAAGTACGTTGAGCCGCGCCGCCGGATGATGCAGGACTGGGCGGATCGCCTCGACCTGCTCGAACATGGCCAGGTGGAGGCGGCCAGCGCGCACCTCACCATTCACATCGAGGGCGTGCCGGCCATGGCAGAGGAGGACAAGCCCGACGCCATCGTTGCAGCGTCCTCTGCGGCACCCGTTCCGTCGATGGTGACCGCTCCCATCGTCGTGACGCCGAACGACGGGAGCATCACGTTCCAGCGGCTGTCGCAGGTGCCGCCGCCTCCGACGCATGCGCCAGAACCGGAAGTATCTGCCATCCAGCGCGAGCGCGAGGAAATGCTGGCCATCTATGAATCGCCGAGCAGCCTGCCGGTCCCCCTGTTCGGCAAGTTGGCCGGGAAGTCCAAAGACCAGATCAACCGCGAGTTGAAGGCCGGCAAACTGCTATCCGTCAGCTTGGGCAACCGGGGCCAGCGAGTTCCCGATTGGCAACTGGTGCCGCTCAAGCACAAGCTGGCCCAGGTGCTCATGCGCCAGTGTCCGCAAGCGGATTCGTGGGAGCTTTACCGCATGCTGACCCGGCCACACCCGGACCTGGGCGATCGCGCGGCCATCGATTTGGTGACGCCAAGCAATCTGGGCATGGTGGTCCAGGTCATCGCAAGCGGCCAGTTCCATGCGAATGCGCCAGAGACAGTCCCACCGCGGCCTATCCCAGAGGAGGTGCGGCAGAGCGTTCGCCGAATGGTGGACAGCGCCGTGGTTCTGGACGGCGCATAGGGCTACCAGCCCTTGCGGGCGCCTTGCGGCCCCCGCGCTACGCTTGTACAGCCTGCACGAGTTCGCTCAGCGTGCGCGGGGCGGACGCAAAGAACACGGCACCAGTGTGCGCCGTCGAGAAATCGAGCAGGCGGTCGTTCATGCCCGGCGGATCGCCGAGGAACATGCGCTTCAGCATCTTCTGCGTGACGCACAGATGCCTGGAGTAGCCGATGAAGTAGGTGCCGTATTCGCCTTGGCCGGGGCGGCCAAAGGGCATGTTGTCGCGCAGGATGTCGTGCTCGGTACCGTCAGCACCCACGATCGTGGCGAGGGTCTTGTGCGACTTCTGGCCGCTCGTCGCATCGGGCAATTCGATATTGCTGACGATCTCCCGGCCGATGATCTGCTCTTGCTGGTCCTCGGGAAGCCGAGCCCACGGCTGCATTTGATGCAGATACATCTGCACCACCACGTAGCTCCCGCCGGCGAATTCCTGATCCTCACTGCCGACCAGCGTGGATGCGCCGATTTCGTGCCCGGTCGGATTGGCTGTGCCATCGACGAAGCCAAGGAGATCGCGGGAGTCGAAATAGCGAAAGCACGCCACCTCGTCGGCCACCGTCACGCTGCTGCCCAATTGGTCCAACAGCAGGCGCTCGAATTCAAAGCAGAGGTCCTCGCCCTCGGCCCGGATATGAGCCGGGCGTGGCCGGCGCGGTGTGCTTCGCGCCCTTGATGGGTGCGAAGGGACGCAGTTCTTTCGGGCGCCTTCCGGCCTGGAAACGGTCCCACAGCGCCGATCCCAGGGCGGTGATGCACGACAGCCGGCCGTTGAGATCGCGAAGAAAGCCCACCGTCTTGATCAGGTCGTCCAGGCCGTCCAGGACGCCGGCGACCGCCTGCAGGGACTCTCGGCCCTCGGCGACCGTCAATGTGAGAAACACCGCCGCGCGCGACAGTGGCGCATCGATGCTTTGCGAGTCGATGGGTACTCGGTCCCAACTACTTCCAACCATTGGCATCTCCATAAGGCCGGTTTAATTCGTCATGTTGCCAGAGATGAAAACGCGATGCTGGCGCATTGACAGCGCGTGCCGTTGCAATTACCAGGAAGCAGTGAATTCCCGCGCCGATTACGGATGCCTGGCATCGGCATCTGAGTGGAGAGCACGCAGCGCGAGTGAGCTATCGGGTATTCGAGTAGGCCGCGCTATCTTTGGCAACCTGCATCGCCCTGCGCTCGAACAGCTCAGAAATGGCGCTGGCTCGCTCCCTGGGCCGCTGCAGATGTGTCACGACCTCGTAGGGAGCATCAGAAAGCGGCCGCATGGTGATGCCCCAGGCATGGGCGCGCTCAATACGCGATTGCGCAGAGATCCCGACGCCATAGCCAGCGGCGACCCATAGCGCCAAAATCTCAAACGAAGTGACATGCTGCATGCTCTGCTCGCTCAGCGGCGGGAAGGAGGACAACCGCTGATCCAGCAGCGGGCAGGTCTCTGCTTGCCAGCGAAACCCGGGGTAGTCCAGAACCTCGGCGGTCGTGAGCGTTGCCCGGCCAAGCAAGGAAGACCGCAATGGCATGGCGACAGCCATGTTATCGATCCACAAAGGCTGGCTTCTCAGGAACGGAGCACTCACGTGCCGAAGCGATATTCCTGCGTCATAGCGGCCTTCTTCAAGGCCGATCACCAGGTCGTCACCCGAGGCTTCAAAGAAGGCGATGGGGGTGTCCGGCTCTTCCGTGCGCTGCAGGGCGAGAAGCGTGGAGAGGCATGAGGACGGCACCCCGGGTGCTATAGCAAGCCTGAAATGAGAAAACTGGCTGGTGGCATGCATGAGGACCCCCAAGAAGCGATCTGGCCAGGAAGGCGAACCAACATCGTGGTTAAGAGTGAAGTTTAACGTCGTTAAAAATAACGTGGTTAATTTTGGAAGATTGTTTGACGCTTCTGCTATTAACCCGGCCCTTAAATAGGCTGTTTTCTCTATAATGTGTGCATGGAAAAGATCGATGCACGCAAGCTGGGTCCTGAAGGGCGCGAGACGCTGCGCAAGATGGTGCTGCGCCTGAATACGCAGTCTGGAATGAACGGCGTGGAGCTGGCGAAGATCGCCGGCGTCCATGTGCGCACGGTGCAGGCGTGGCTGAGGAAGGCGCGCAGGGACGGTGCCGGGGCGTTGGTCGAGAAGACGCGAGGCCGTCCCTATGGGGCCTGCCGGAAGCTGACGATGGCGCAGGAGGTTTGGGTACGGCAGCGCATCGTGGCTGCGGTGCCCGAACAGCTGAGCTTGCCTTTCGCCCTGTGGACTCGGCGGGCGATCCAGGCCTTGGTGGAGCAGCAATTTGGACTGCAGTTGTCCGATCGCCTCGTGGGCAAGTATCTGAAGCGCTGGGGCTACACCGCCCAGCGCCCGGTCAAGAAGGCGATGGAGCAGCGCAACGATCTGGTCCAGGCTTGGCTGCGCGAGCGCTACCCGGCCATTGCCGCGCGCGCCAAGGCCGAAGGCGCGGTCATCTACTGGGCCGATGAAACGGCGGTCAAGGAGGACACGAACTGGATTCGAGGCTTTGCGCCGGCCGGCCGCACGCCCGTGCTCGAGGCATCGGCCCGCTGGGCCAAGCTGTCGATGATCTCGGCCATCACCAATCGGGGCGAGATCGCCTTCCAGATCGTCGAGGGCACGATCAACGCCGAACGTTTCATCGAGTTTCTCGAGCGACTGATCACCAGTGCGGCGAGCAAGGTGTTCCTGATCGTCGACAACCTGCGGGTGCATCACGCCAAGCTCGTCCGGGCCTGGGTCGAGCCGCGTGCCGCGCAGATCGAGCTGTTCTACTTGCCACCCTATGCGCCCGAGTCCAATCCGGACGAATACCTGAATCACGACTTCAAGACCGCGCTGCGCCTGGAGCCGCCCAGCCGCGATGATTCGCAGCTCTTGAAGAAGGCTCACGCCATCATGGACCGCATCGCCTCGCTCCCCGAGCGTGTCCGGTCCTACTTCCAGCACCCGGCCGCTGCGTATGCTGCGCAGTGAATATATTTAAGGGCCGGGTTAATAATGCAGAAATCAACAATCCAGCCAGGCCGCCCTACTGGCACATCAACGTATGAATCCGAGTCGGCGTTGGCCTTCGGACAGGCCGTGCGCGCTGCCCGCGTCGCTCAGGGAGTCGCGCAAGACGAGTTCGCGTCTCGGGCAGTCATCTCGCGCTCGCACATGGGCAAGATCGAGCGCGGTGAGCACGTGCCCACACTGCCTCTCATACTGAGAATTTCTACGGCGCTCAGGATAAGCGCGGCTGAACTGATGACGGCGACCGAACGCAATCTGCGTGCCGAAACCGATCCTTGAGGATGTCCGCCGGCAGGACTCCGTCAACCGTCGGACGAGTCGCGTAACCGAGCGATAAACCGCTCCAGCGAAGCCGACAAACTGTTGCTTTCAGGCCGAAGCAAGTAGGTGGTGATCACCGCGGAATCCATCGCCAAGGGACGAATCACCACATCCGGCCATTGGCAGACCGGAATCTTGGTCGCCGTCATGAAGCCGACGCCATATCCTGCACCGACCAGCGTGAGCATCATGTCCAGCGAAGACACTTCCTCGACGATGTTCAGCTTGTGCTCCAGCACCTGCAAGAGCCGCCCCAATTCGCGGCAGTACCCCTCGCATGCGTGAGGGTCGCACAAGACAAGCGGATGCCCCCGGAGTTCATGAAGTGGGACCTTCTTGTGGACGAGCAGCGCGTGCCGAGCTGGCACGGCGATCACCAACGGATCCCGCCAGATGGGTTCGGCAACAATGTCGTCACCGACTTCGGCCGTGTGCGCGAATCCGATCGTGAAGTCGCCTGACCGCAAGCCGCGTAGCTGCTCGGCCAACGGCACCTCGGATAGGCGTATCTCTATCTCCGGTTCCTCTGCGCGGCAGCGGACCAGAAATGCTGACAGTCGAGGATCGATCGCACCATCGGACACTGCAATGCGCAAGCTGCCTCGCAAGCCTGAGGCGACAGCCTTGGCGTTTTCTCGTGCCTGCTCCAGGACGGTGAACAGGCGTCGAATATCCTGCAAGAAGGCAGCACCTGCTGCGGTCAGAACGGTTCCACGGCGATTTCGGTCGAAAAGTACCACCCCCAGTTCGTCTTCAAGCTCTTTGATGGCGCGAGATAAAGGGGGTTGCTCGATATGCAGGCGCTCGGCGGCCCGTGTGAAATGAAGCTCTTCGGCCAAAACGATAAAGCAACGCAGGTGTCGCAGTTCCATGAGCAATGTTCCTATTCAGACGCTGACGACCTCCTTCTATTTGCTCCACGCTATGCAGGTTGAAAACTTCTAGGCGATGTTTTTTGCATATGCTCTTTGAGCACGAGATGTAGGCGTTCAACTTTTCCAAACGAGAGGCCGGGCTGTGTTTGACTGAGCATTCAAGAGCCCTGTTTATCTACGGCGCTAAGGTTCAATCTTTACGATGTCACCAATGTCATGCACGTATGCGAGTGCATAGGCCATCTCTCCAGAGGTTTGCGCATGCAAAAACATCAATGATTGTCCGCGTGTTACCTCGTCACCTAAGCGCACTTGCAATTGAATCCCTGCGGCTGGACTCTCAGGCGCTCCGGCTAATTTGGCTAAACGGGACAGCTTACGGTTGTCGATGTGTACTGCTCGGCCTGAAGTGGTTGCCAAAAGCGGTTCGACATAGAGAGCTTGGGGCGGCTCACGAAATCCCCCCTGAGCCGCGCAGATTCTCTGAAATTTTTCCCAGGCGCGGCCACTGCTGATCGTCTCGTGAGCCAACCGAAGTCCGTCCCCTTCTTTGGCGACACCGCCAAGCTCAAGCACCGCGCCCGCGACCAACGCCACGCGGTCACATAGGTCTTGCGGCGCATCCGCCTCGTTGCGCAATACGGCCAACACGTCGCGCGCCTCCAACGCCGGGCCGATACCTCTGCCGACAGGCTGATTCCCGTCTGTAAACAGGCAACGCAATACAAGGCCAAATGACGCGGCGACTTCCGAAAGGTGATGCGCAAGATGCTCGGCAGTTTCCCGGCTGCGGACTTTTGCGGTTGGCCCAACCGGAATATCGATCACGATGTGGGTCGCCCCTGCTGCAATCTTCTTGGATAACACCGAGGCAATCAGTTGTCCTTGCGTGTCGATATCCAGTTCACGCTCAATACGCACGAAGATGTCGTCCGCGGGGCTGAGGTGCATCGCGCCGCCCCACGCCACGCATCCACCCTCTTTCTCCACGACCTTTCTGAGCGTATCCAGGTCCAGGTCTACAGGAGCCAGCGTTTCCATGGTGTCCGCGGTGCCAGCGGGAGAGGTGATGGCGCGTGATGAGGTCTTGGGCATCACCAATCCATTGGCTGCGGCGATGGCAACCACCAACGGCGTGGTGCGATTTCCCGGTAATCCGCCCACGCAATGCTTGTCCACAACAATCGGAGCCTGCCATTGCAGGTGATCTCCGACATCGACCATCGCACGGGTGAGATGGATGGTCTCTTGCATATCCAGAGGCAGTACCGCCGTTGCGGTCAGGAAGGCCGAAAGTGCGACATCGGTATAGCGACCATCGACCACATCACGGACGATCGCCTGCAACTCCGTCGTTTGCAGTCGGTGGCCGTGAATTCGCGCACGCACGGCCGACAACGATTCGAGCAGCGGAGGATGCCGAACCTGCACAAGATCGCCCTCATGAATGTCCAGGGCATCCCAGGCGGCCTCGGACAGAGCGATCTGTCCGGTTTTGAGCAGATCGCTGTCGATTTGGTACAGTAGCGCTTGCACAGTGCGGTCGCCGGCAATGATCAGTACCTGTGACCGCGGTGCCAGCCCTTCGGCACGGCAGACATGGCAATCGGTACGCATCAAGACGACGGGTTGATGCTGGGCATGCAGTCGCATGCGCAATGCTTGCAAGGCGGGTGTCTGGGGGGTGATGCGGGCACTCACAGGGCGAATTCCTGGTTTTGCATGGACACCGATGCGTGCCAATTGAGTTCGCGCTGGATACGTTCGCGCAGCGCCTCGGAGGCATCGGATTCACCGTGAACAATGAACACTCTTTCCGGTGCCTTGGTAAAGCTGCGCAGCCATCGCATCAGCTCATCGCTGTCGGCATGAGCCGACAACATCGCAAGCTCGGCGACCTCCGCCTTGATCGGCATCCAGCGCCCATGAATTTTGACTTCGCGAGCGCCCTCAAGCAGCTTGCGTCCGCGCGTACCTGCTGCCTGGAATCCAGAGAACAGCAGCGTGTTCTGATGACTGCCGCCAAACGCTTCTATGTGATGCAGCACGCGGCCACCGGTGGCCATGCCGCTGGCGGAAATAATCACCTTGGGGTAGCGATTCGCCGATAGCGCCTTGGACTCTTCAACGTCGCGCATGTATGTGACTTCTGAGAATGCCGCCTCGAAATCGTGTTGTGCGAGCTTGTGGTCGTCGGCATGGCGGTGCAGCAGCGCAGTTGCGCTGGTGGCCATGGGACTGTCCAGATAGACGGGCACGGTGCGGAGCCGACCGCGCTGTCGCAACAGCCATAGGTCATAGATCAACGACTGCGCGCGTCCAACGGCAAAAGCGGGAATCACTACGGTGCCTCCGCGGCGAGTCGTGCGCTCGATGATGTCGCCCAGCGCTTCGACGGCATCGGAACGGTCATGACGACGATTGCCATAGGTGGACTCGATGATGATGTAGTCCGCTGCCGTGACGGGTTCAGGATCAGGCATGACCACATCGTCATAGCGCCCCAGGTCGCCGGAGAACACCAAACGCTTGCCGCCAATGTCGATCTGAACCGTCGCCGCCCCAAGAATGTGACCAGCGCTGCGCAGCAGTAGACGGGCATTGCCCGGCAATTCCGTCTCTTGATGCAGCGGCACCGGTTTGAACTGCAGGAGCGCACGTTCTGCATCCCGAACCCGATACAGCGGAAGGGCTGGCTTGTGTTTGGAAAATCCTTTTCGATTGGCGAACTCGGCGTCCTTCTCTTGCAACCAGGCACTGTCGAGCAGGATGAGTTCGGCGACATCTCGCGTGGCTGAGGTCGAGAAAATCTTCCCGCGGAACCCGTCCAGCACCAATCGGGGCAGATACCCACAATGATCCAGGTGCGCATGCGTCAGTACGACCGCATCGATGTCCTTGGGTTCAACGGCCAGGCGCTGCCAATTAAGTTCGCGCAGGTTTTTCAATCCCTGGAACAGTCCGCAGTCGATCAGGATGCGGGTATTGCCATGGGTGATAAGGTGCTTGGAGCCGGTGACGGTGCCGGCACCACCCAGGCTGGTCAATGAGAGCATGTATTTGTCTCCTCTCTTGTTGGTGGGTTGTGAAATCAGGAACCGGCGCGGTCGCCGCGGACCGCGTCAGAACCACTTGAAATTCGCGCGTCGGTCGCGGCCGCAGCAACCTGCGAACTGTTCCAGCCGGTCACTTGCGCAGCCGCATAGATGGCGTCCGCCCAGGTGCAGCGGTTGGCGATCAGCATTCCAGCCACATCGAGTGTGCCGCCGCGGTTGATGTAGCCCAAAGCCCGCGTCTTCGAGGGGCCGCTGTCAATGCGGCGCAGCACGCCCAGCATCGGCTCAGGGCGGGTATGGCTCATCAACACGCGCGGCAGGTG